>JAJYTF010000017.1:79609-106243 GCA_021793155.1 Pseudomonadota bacterium
GTTTCAGCGTATTGGTGCCGCCGCTATCCTGGACCGTGACGCTACCGTCGCCCTGGGCATAGACGTAGACGTCATTGCCGGCGCCGCCGACCAGCGTTTCCGTCCCGGTGCCGGCGATGAAGGTGTTATTGCCACTGCTGCCGCTGAAGCTTAGAACCTGCGACCCTGTGCCACCGATGAAGGTGTTGTTGCCGGCGCTGTCGCTCAGCGTCTCGGTGCCGGTGCCGCCGATCAGCGTGTCGCCCAACCCGGTGCCGGTCCACGACCCGTTGCCCGAAGCGGTGATCGGCAGACCGCCGGTGAGATTCATCGTCGAGCCGTCGCCGAACACCAGCGTCTGCACGCCGGAGCCGGGGCCGTAGTTGTACTGGTACTGGATGTCGATGCGGTCCCCCGCCACCCCGTCGGTGAGGATCAGGTCGTTGCCCGACTTGGCGAAGGCGACGTTGGCCAGGGTCAGGCTCGCCCCCAGCTGCAGCGTGTTGGTGCCGCCGGTGTCCTGGATGGTGTCGCTGCCGGCGCCCTGGGCGTAGACATAGGTGTCGTTGCCCGACGAACCGACCAGCAGGTCGGTTCCCTGGCCGGCGATGAAGGTGTCGTTGCCACCGCCGCCGTTCAGCGTCTCGGTGCCGGTCCCACCGATCAGCGTGTCGTTGCCGGAGGTGGCGGTCCATGAACCGTTGCCGCTGGCGGTGATCGGCAGCCCGCCGGTCAGGTCCAGCGTGCTGCCGTCGCCGAACACCAGCGTCTTGATGCCGTAGCCGGGGCCGCAGTTGTACTGGTACTGGATGTCGATGCGGTCGCCCGCCGTCCCGTCGGTGAGGATCAGGTCGTTGCCCGACTTGGCGAAGGCGACGTTGGCCAGGGTCAGGCTCGCCCCCAGCTTCAAGGTGCTGGTCCCGCCGGTGCCCATGATGGTGACACTGCCGTCGCCGCCCGCGTAGGAATAGAGGTTGTTGCCCGAGCCGCCGTTCAGCGTCTCCGTTCCGGTGCCGGCGATGAAGGTGTTGTTGCCGGCGCTGTCGCTCAGCGTCTCGGTGCCGGTGCCGCCGATCAGCGTGTCGCCCAGCCCGGTGCCGGTGAAAGTGCCATTGCCCGAGGCGGTGATCGGCAGGCCGCCGGTGAGCGACATCGTGCTGCCGTCGGCAAGGGCTAAGAACTGCACCTGATAAGGTGAACCAGCGTATTGGTTCTGAATGACGATCTCATCACCTGTCGTTCCGTCCGACACGATCAGGTCATTACTGCTGCTCCCCCCCTTGCTAAAGGACAGGTCAACAAGCGTAAGGCTCCCTTGGAGCGTCAGCGTATTGGTGCCACCAGTCGTGATGATAGTGTCGCTGCCATCCCCTTGGGTAAAAATAAAATTATCGTCTTCGTTACCACCGACCAGCGTCTCGCTCCCTCTTCCAGCAATGATAGTCTCGCCACCATTGCCAGAAACGATCGTTGGGCTGACCGACGGTGTGAGTGTTGGCGGCGTAACCAAACTCATTGTAGATCCATCACTAAACACCAGGGTCTGCACTTGCAATCCCCCATATTGATTCCGGATATTTACTTGATCAGTATTCAAGTCGTCGCCAACCAAAAGATCTTGTCCATTGCATGACAGCGCAAACGTGACGTTCGAAGACGTAATCCCGGACGCCAGCTTCAAAGTGTTCGTACCACCTGTTTCAAAAATGGTCTCTCTGCCATCCCCTCTCGCGAAGATATAAGTATCGTTTCCGGCGCCACCCCAGCACGTTTCTGCGCCCGGTGCCGCAACAAAGGTGTCATTGCCGCCATTGCCATAGAGGGTTTCGTTTCCCAGCGTCGCCATAAGCGTATCGTTGCCCGAAGTGCCATTCAGCACCGAGCTGCCAGCCGGCATCGTCAATGCCAAACCCTTTAAATTCATCGTACTGCCGTCGGCGAACACCAGCGTCTGTGCCCCGCCGCTCCGACCCGAAAGCTGGTTGCTTAAATCTATTTGGTCGCCGGCTGTTCCGTCCGATATCAACAAATCGGAGCCGGCTACGGTCAGTGAAATCTGGGATGGGGTGAGCCCTGTGCCCAGATCGATCGCATCGGCCTCGAGACCGGAAATGATCGTGAGAGTTCCGTCTCCTGCGGAATAAGAATAGATATTGCTTCCCTCTGGACCTCCATAGACAGTTGTGCTTCCTTGGCCAATTAAAAAAACGTTGTGAGTCCCATTTGCTTCAAACGTTTCCGCACCAGAACTTCCGACAAAGGTGTCGCCGCCCCAACCAACTAGGGTTTCATTGCCCGGCGTGGCAATGAGCGTATCTCCGCCAAGTGTTCCGTAAAGAACATTGGCACCATCTGGCATGGTTAACTTGAGCCCTTCGAGGCTCATTGTCGTGCCATCCGAGAACGCGAGAGACTTTACTCCACTCGAATTGGAAAGTTCCTGCACTAAATCGACTTGATCACCGCTGTTCCCATCGGTAATGACGAGATCTGGGCCGTCCGGGGTCAACGTGATGTCACCCGACGTTAGGCCGCTACCGAATTCCAGCACGCCATCGCCATTTAGGTTAGAAATACTTACATTTCCTCCTCCACGTTTAAATACGTAAGTGTCTGGTTTAAAATTACCGATAAAATAATAATTGCCACCGCCCTCGGCGATAAATGTGTCGCCCGCAGTGCCACCGCCTTGGAACGTTTCATTCCCCGGCCCGTCACCAATAAATGTGGAGCCGCCGCCGCCACCGAAGAAAATCTCGTTCGCGGCCGCACCGATCAGCGTATCATTGCCGCCGTTGCCGTAGATTGTCTGGTTCCCCGCCCAGGCAGTGATGACGTCGTTGCCCACCGTCCCCTCCACCACGGCGGTGCCGTAAGGGAAGGTGGCCGCCACGTCGGTGCCCTGCGCCGCCAAGGCGCTGCGGAAGGCGCCGTAGCCGCTGCCGGTATCGAGCCCGAGGGCGTTGACGGAGCGGTTGAACTCGGAAAGCAGGGTCAGAGCCGAGCTGCGGTTGGCGGAAAGATCCGACTGGATCGTCGCCTCCGCCCCGCTGAAATCCCAATAGAAATTGCCGCGGGTGGAGTCGAAGGCCAACTGCACCCCTTGGAACAGCGGCGCCAGCACCGTCTGCGCCATCAGCCCGGCATAGACCTGGTCATGGTACTGCTGATAGGCCACGTCGAACACCGCCGCCGCGGCGCTGCTGCCGGGGTTGGAACTGCCGGTGATGGGATCGGTGTAGCTCTGGCCGACGAACTTCTCCATGGCGTCGAGCTGCCGGGCATCGATGTAAGAGCCGCGGCTGGCCGGGTCGACACCGGCGGTGCCGGCCCATTGGTAGATGATCTGGTCGACCAGGGCGTCGCGCTGGGCGTCGGTGGTCCCCGTGACGAACTGCTGGACCAGGCCTTCCAGCGTGCCGCTGCTGTCCAGCGCCATGGCCTGCTGCAGGCTGGTCACCGTGCCGTAGCCGCGCAAATCCGGCAGTGCCGCGATGTCGGCGGAGACCGTCACCGTGGTGTCGGGTGTGCTGAAGATCGGGTTCGTCCGGAACCAGACATCGTCCATCGCGGCAGTCGTACCGTCGGTCCGGGTAAAGCTGCCGACGAATTCGTGGGCATTACCCTGGGCATCGATGTAATTCGATGTGCTGGAGGCCAGACTGATCGAAGCAACGCCCGCCTGATCGAGAGTCAGCAACTGGCCCGAGCCGGGGGTGCCGTCAGAATTGACCCAAACCCGCAGGCTGGACCACACGGCGTCATTGGCATCGATCTTGCCGTCGCCATTCGAATCATACTGGGCGAGCGCCTGAAACCCGTTTGCCGCCAACTGGCCGCTGGGCAAGGGTGTGGCGGTGCCGAACAATTGGCTGCCATTGGTGATATTGCCGCCGGACGGATCAAAGACCAAAATGCCTTCCCCCGGTGCCGCCCAGCCCGTGGCAACCCGAAATCCGGTATTGGTCAGATCGAACATGGCACCATCAGAAACCGAAGTCGTTGCCACGCCGCTCCCGGTGAGATCCAAGATCAGAGGCGAGTAGTATTCCGGAGGAGATGAGGGCGGGCCGCCGAAGCCTGGCAGACCGCCAGGGCAGCTTGGCCCTGGAATGGGACCAACAAGTGTTGGCGAGGGCATAGGCCCAGAAATGCCCGGACCGAAAAGGAGTTGGGGGATGTCGGCAGGGCGAACCCCTTTGGGTAGCAAATCCGATATTGTTGGCCCTGCAGCATTGACGATATTACCTAAAACAGAATTCATATCCTTATAAAGTTCAGCTGCACCAGCACCAACGAGACCATTTCCGAAGGCTTCGACGGCTGCTTCAAAAGCCACACCGGCAGCCCCTTCAAGGCCGGCCTCAGCTGCCAACGCGGCCGCGCCGGCAGCTATTTCCGGTCCCAAGACGACCCCAGCAGCAAGCGCAAGGGTCAGCGCTGCGGCGGCCTCAGCTGGATTATCTTCTATTGCGGCAAACGCTGTATTCGCCCCCAGGCCAAGATCTTGGAGTGCACTTTGCACTCCGGTAGCACCTTCCTTCCCAGCAAAAGACGCTGCGGAATCAATGGCAAAACCAACAAGCTCCGGGATGTCGACCATTATCTACCCCCCTTATCCTGCAGATTTCGCCTAGATCGAGAGAAATAAAATTGCGAGAGTGCAACGAAAAACGTAAACACATTAAACAATAGCCCAAGCGCTACGACTGCGGGCAAATTCTCGAAGACGAGTGCCTTTATAGTTGACAATACAAAACTGTTCCCTGCTGGCTCAGTTGCGATAAATTTTATGTATATAAAATAAAATGCCGCGGCAAAGCCTGTTAACCTCGCAGCTAAATTTCCCAACTCGGATGCCACCCCATTTCTCTCAAATTTCTCCTTGTGCTTTCTCGCGAGCCGGGCGGAGACCTCCTTGTCGAAAATAAAAAAAATGATAGATACGATGGAAAATAGTGTAACTATAGCTATCTTCCAGGCCAGCACATTTATGTGCGCATGTGTGTTCTTATTAATACCGCAACGCAGTCCAATGATGTCCATTGCCGTCAAAATGAATGGCAACGCCAGGAACAGAACGTTATTTATAAATTTTGATCCAATTGCCATCTATACGATTTCCCAGAAATATCCGCGAACTCGCAGATTCTTTCACCGCTCCCTCAAACTCTCATCCCGATACCGCAGCACCGGATCGAGCACATATTCAATGACCCGCCGCTTGCCCGTCTTGATCTCCGCCGTCACCGCCATGCCCGGCGTCAGGGCGACATCGTTGCCGTCCGCGCGAATGGTCTGCGCCAACGGCTTGATGCGCACCGAATAGACTGGCCCTTGCGCCTCCGGCGTCTGTCCCGTGCTGCTGGCGCCAGTGCTGGCCGGCCGGCGTTGGGTGGGATCGCTGTCCGGCCCCTGCACCGCGTCGCCGGACACGGTCTGCACGATGCCGGGCACCGTCCCGTAGCGGGTGAACGGAAAGCTCTCGACCTTGATCTCCACCGCCTGACCCGGCCGCACGAACCCGGCATCCTTGTTGGGCAGCGCCGCCTCAACGGCGATTCCTTCATCCTCCGGCACGATCATCAGCACCGGCTGGGCCTGGCTGACCACGGCACCCGGCGCATGGACAGCGAGCTGCTGAACGACGCCGGAGACCGGGGCGGTCAGATGGAAAAGGCGGCGGCGGTCTTCGGCTTTGGCCAGATCCTGCGCCAGGCTCGCCGCTTTCTGTTCGGCCTCGGCCAGTTGGGCATAGGTGTCCGCCCGAAACTGCGCCTCCGCTTGACGCAACCGTTCTGCCACGTTGGCGATGGCCGATTCGTCCTCGGCCAGCTTGTGGCGTGCGCCCTCCAGCTCCTGTTTGCGGTCGATGCGCTCCTGCTCGACCCTCAAGTATTCGGTCCGTGACTGCCAACCCTTTTCCGCCATCTCGCGCTTGGCATTGGCCTGTTCGGTCAGCAACGGCACCGTCTGCTCCAGCCGCTGGATGTCCGCCGCGGTGCCGCGGTGCTCCGCTTCCTTCTGCCGGCGTTCATCCTCCAGAGCCGCGATGGTGGCGCGGTGGTCGGCGAGTTTCTGCCGCAGTTGTTGGCGATGCACCTCGAGCAACGCCTGCGGCGCCTCGACCCCGGCAGGCAAGGTCAAGTCCTCGCGGCCCTCCAACAGCGCCCGCAAGCGGGCCGCTGCAACGATCTGCTCTAGGCGCTCGCCCGCCAGCCGGGCGGTATCGGCCTGCGGCCCCGCCGGATCCAGTTCCACCAGCACTTGGCCGGCGGTAACGTGGTCGCCGTCGGCCACATGGATGGCGGCCACGCTCGCCGTTTCGCTGGGCGCCACCGGCTTGGTCTTGCCGCCGGGAATGATCCGGCCTTGGGCGGTGGCGTGAATGTCCACCTGGCCCAGGCAGGCCCAGAGCAGCGCCGAGGAGAACAGCGCCACGACCAGCCACAGCGTCCCTCGTCCCAGGGGAGAGGCGGGAGTTTCGATGATCTCGATAGCGGCAGGAAGAAACGCCCGCTCGTCGGCCGTCCGCGGGACCAGCCGCGGGCGGAGCTTCTCCAGCGACCAGGCGGCCTGCCAAACCGCGAGATGGCGGCGGATCGGTTCCAGGCGCATGAGCAGGGCGTCGCGCATGTCCTCAGGCCGCCACATGGCCCGCCTCCTGGCACCGCCACAGCTGGGCATAGCGCCCGTTTCGCCCCAACAAGGCGTCGTGGCTGTCCTGTTCGAGGATCTCACCCTTCTCCAGCACCACAATCCGGTCGCAGTCGCGGACGGCGGAGAGCCGATGGGCGATGACGAACACCGTCCGTCCGGCACACATCGCCTTCATGTTGCGGCGGATCTCGGCTTCGGATTCGTAGTCGAGGGCGCTCGTTGCCTCATCAAAGATGAGGATCCTCGGATTGCTGATCAGGGCCCGGGCGATGGCGATGCGCTGGCGCTGGCCGCCGGACAGATTGGCGCCGCGCTCCTCGACCATGGTGTCATAGGCTTGCGGCAGGTCGAGAATAAACTCATCAGCCGCCGCCATCTTCGCCGCGGCGATCACCGCCTCCATCGGCAGGGAAGGATTGGCCAGGGCGATGTTCTCGCGGATGGTGCGGTTGAACAGCACGTTCTCCTGCAGGACGACGCCGATCTGCCGGCGCAACCAGGCGGTGTCGACCAGCGCCAGATCGACGCCGTCGACCAGGACACGGCCGGACTCCGGCGGATAGAGCGCCTGCAGCAGTTTGGCCAGGGTGCTTTTGCCGGAGCCGGAGGAGCCGACGAGGCCGACGGTCTCGCCGGGAGACACCTCCAGGCTGAAATTCTTCAGCACCGGCTCGCGCCCCGGCCCATAGCGGAAGGTGACATTCTGCAGCCTCACCCCGCCTTGCAGGGCGGGCAGGGTCGAATGGCTGGCCGTCTTGCGTTCGGTGGGTGTGTTGAGGATGTCGCCCAGCCGATCGACGGAGACCCGCATCTGCTGGAAGTCTTGCCAGAGCTGGGCCAGACGCAGGATCGGTGCCGCCACCCGGCTGCCCAGCATGTTGAAGGCCACCAGAGCGCCGATGGTCATCGCTCCGTCCATCACCGCCACGGACCCCAGCCACAGGATCAGCACGACCTGGGCCTTGGAGACGAATTGTGCCACCTGGGCAGCCAAGGCATTGAGGTTCTGCGCCTTGAAGGATGCCTCGACATAGGCGGCCAGCAGCCCTTCCCATTTCCGCTGCATCTGCGGCTCGACCGCCATCGCCTTCAAGGTCTCGGCGGCGCTCACCGTTTCCACCAGGAAGGCCTGGTTCTCGGCGCCATATTGGAACTTGCGGTCGATGCGCCGCTTCAGCACCGGCGTGACCAGCAGCGACAGGCCGACATAGAACGGAATGGTGCCCAGCACGATCCAGGTCAACGTCGCCGAATAGAAAAACATCACGGCGAAAAACACCAGCGTGAAGGCGAGGTCGATTACCAGGGTGACGGCGGAGCCGGTCAGGAAGGACCGGATATTCTCCAGCTCGCGCACCCGGGCGACCGTGGTGCCGGCCTGCCGGGCGGCGAAATAGGCCATGGGCAGGCTGATCAGGTGGCGGTAGAGATTGGCGCCGAGTTCGACGTCGATGCGGCTGGTGGTGTGGCTGAACACATATGCCCGGCCGGCCCCCATCAGGACTTCGAACAACGAGACGATGCCGAGGCCAATCATCAGCACCTCGAGGCTCGACATCCCCCGATGCACCAGAACCTTGTCGGTGACCACCTGGAAGAACAGCGGTGCCACCAGCCCCATCAGTTGGATGAAGAACGAGGCCAGCAGCACTTCGCCCAGCAGACGGCGATACCTCACCACCGCGGGGACGAACCATGACAGGTCGAAGCCGCGGGCCGGCCCGGCCAAGGCCTCGCGGTGGGTGACGAAGATCAACTTTCCGCCCCAACAGGCCGCGATGTCCGCCTGGGTCTTCAATTCGGGCGCCGCGTAACGGGGATCGTGGATGAGGAGCTTGGCCTCACCGTCAGATGCCTTCAAGACACGGGCGAAGATGACGAAGGTCCCATCCGTCAGCTGGCCGATGGCCGGAAGCGGCGCCCGGTCGAGCCGTTCCCAACGGCTCTTCGACTGGCGGGCCAGCAGACCTTGGCGCTTCGCGCAGCGGATGATATCGCCGGCATCGAAGGGCCCTTGGGGCTTGCCGTAGTCGTGGCGGATCTGCTCGGGGTCGACAGGTTTGCGGAAAAAGCCGAGCAACAGCGCCAGGCAGCCGAGCCCCGTGTCCACCTCGTCCATGGTGACCGACGACAAATTCTCCCCTGACTGCCGCTGCCCGTCCGGCATGCAACCCCCGCTAGTTTATTCTCAGGAACGAGCCAACCGTTCATACGCTCATTTCGATCGGTATGCAACACCATGAATAGAATTTCAGCGCCGCATCGATCCCATTGCGTTTGTCCGGCTGATGCGGTAGCAAGACAGAAGGGGCTTCTGAGGGGAATTTTTGCCGATGACGACCTCTCCATCGCTTCACGCGATTGATACTCGAAATGCGGGTGCCACCGCGCTCGCCCAAAAATCCCGGGACGCCCTGGCCCGCGGCCTCGCCCATCATCAGGCGGGGCGATGGGCCGAGGCGGTGGCCGCCTATGATGACGTTCTCGCAGCAGCGCCGGACAAAATCGCCGCCCTGGTCAACAAAGGCGCGGCGCTGCGCGCCCTGGGCCGGGCGGCCGAAGCGATGGCCTGCTATTGGCGCGCCTTGGCGGTTGAACCGGACAACCTGGAAGCCCGGTGCAACGCCGGCAACGCCCTGCTTGACCTTGGACGGACCGAGGAGGCGCGGGCGGTGCTCGAGACCGCTCTGCGCAACGAGCCGCGCACGGCCGAGGCATGGCTGGCCATGGGCAACGTGCTGCTGCGCCATGACCAGCAGGCCGCCGCCGAGGCGGCCTTTCGCCGGGCGGTCGCGTTGACGCCGAAAAACGTCGCCGCCCGTCTGCGGCTGGCCGGCCTGTTGGAACCGCGGAAGCCGGAGGCGGCCCTGGCCGAGTTCGAGACCCTGCGGGCGGCGGTTCCCGCCGAGCCCTCGGCCCATAGCGGCACCGGCCAATGCCTGATCAGTCTCGGAAGGTTGGTGGAGGCCGAGCCGCATCTTCGGCGCGCCCTGGACCTGGATGCCAACCATCTCGACGCCCATCTTGGCTTGGCCCGGCTGCTGCTTTTGCGGGGAGACCTGTCCGCCGGCTGGGTCGAATACGAGTGGCGTCGGAAGAAATCGGAGGGCCGTTACCCCAAGCTGCCGGGATCGGAGTGGGATGGCTCCGATCCCGCCGGCAAGACCATTCTCGTCTATGCCGAGCAAGGGTTCGGCGACACCATTCAGTTCATGCGCTATCTACCGCTGCTGGCGGAACGCGGCGCCAGGGTGGTGGTGGTCTGCCAGAAATCGCTGCTGCGCCTGGTCGAGAAGGTCCAGGGCGTCGCCCACGCCCAGGCGGTATGGAAGCCGCTGCCGGCCTATGATGCCTGGGTGCCGCTGCTCACCCTGCCGCTGCATTTCGGAACAACCCCGGAAAGCATCCCCGCCCAGGTGCCGTACATATCCGCCACGCCCTTGGTCACCCCTTTGCCGAGGCCATTGGGAACACGGCTCAAGGTCGGCTTGGTCTGGGCCGGCAGTGCGACACACGGCCATGACGAGGACCGGTCGGTCGGGTTGGAAACGCTCCTGCCACTCACGGGGGTGCCCGGGACGGCCTTCTACAGCCTTCAGGCCGGGCCGCGGGCCGCCGATCTGGGCAAAATGGCTCATCCAGCGTTGATCGCTGACCTGTCGCCAGCCCTCAAAGAGTTCTCCTACACGGCCGGGATCATCGAGCAATTAGACTTGGTGATCACCGTCGACACCGCGGTCGCCCATCTGGCTGGCGCCATGGGCAAGCCGGTCTGGGTGCTGATCCCGTTCTCACCCGACTGGCGGTGGCAGATGGAGCGGACCGACAGCCCCTGGTATCCGACCATGCGGCTGTTCCGACAGGACACCGCCGGCGAATGGGCATCCGTCGTCCAGAAACTACGGGATGAGCTGGCCGCCCTCGCGCAGTCCCGCCCTTTGCCGGACACGGAAGAAGCCGACATCCTCGTCCATTCTATTTTCCCCGACACGGGCGGCAAACCTCGCTTCCGCATGACGGCGTCGCGGTCGTTCCTGCCCGATCCGGGGATCAAATATCTGGTCCATCGCGAACGTGCCGGCATCGGCTATGAATACGCCACCCGCAGTTTTCTTGACGCGCATCTGCAGCCAAACGACCTGTTCATCGATGTCGGCGCCCATTGGGGCATCATGTCGTTGCAGGCGGTCACCCGTTGGCCAGAAAAGGTCGATGCCCTGGCGCTGGAGCCTTCGCCCCGGAACCTCCCGCATTTGCGTCGATGGATCGACGAGAATGGCGTCGCCGACCATGTCGAGGTCATCGCTGCTGCCGCCTCCGATGCCCCGGGCAAGGGCGAGTTGAAGCCCGAGAGCACCATGGGCCACAGCCTGCTCAAGACCAAAACAGGGTCGATCCCGGTGGTCACCATCGACGGCCTGCTCGCGGACCGGCCGCAATTCGCGGACCTGCTGGCTTCGCCAGCGAGTGGTGAATCCGCGCGCAACGCGCGCGGGCGGGTGATCGTCAAGATTGACGTGGAAGGCTTCGAGACCGAGGTGGTCCACGGCATGGCCAAGCTCTTGGCCTCGGGCCGGGTCGCCGCCGTCGTCTGGGAACGCGGCATCGAGTATGAGAACCCAGCGGGCCAGAAGCGGCTGAAAGCGCTGCGCGCCTATTTCGACAAGCTGGGCTTCACCGCCTGGCGCTTCGAGTCCGAAGACCAGGCCGGGCCGCTGGTACCCTTCGTCGAAGATGGGCGGCGCGGCAATATCATCGAACTGGCCCGCGGGGTTGAACCGGAAGCCAATTATGGCCTTCCGCGGCCGCCCCGCTTGGAGCAGCCGGCCGACCCAGCAGTAGACGCTGCGCTGCAGGCCCGAGCCTTGTTCCAGGCCAGTTTTGCGGCGCATAAGGCTGGCAAGGGAAAGGAGATGCTGGCGCTTTACGCTCAGGCGGCAGCACTGGACGCCACCATCAGCGAACTCTTCAACAATCTGGGCGTGACATTGCGCAATATGGGCCGGCTCGCTGCCGCCGAGGCGAGCTACAGGCGAGCTCTAGCCCTCAATCCGGATGATGCCGGCATTCTCTCCAATCTTGGTAACCTCGTGCGGGAGCTCGGGCGGCTATCCGAGGCCGAAGAGCTTCAGACGCGTGCCACCAGCCTGAAGCCCAACGACTCTGGCCTGATCTACAATGCCGGGGTCATCCAACGGGATAAGGGCGCGCCGGAGAAGGCGCTGGCCTTGTTCGAACAGACCCTGGCCCGTGATCCTGACAATAACGATGTGAAATGGGACCGGGCGCTCGCGCTGCTAGCGATCGGCGACTACGCGAACGGCTTTTCGGCCTACGAGGCACGCTGGGGCCTTGTACGTGCTCGGCCCAAGAAGCTGCCCATGCCACTATGGGATGGCGCACCGCTCGACGGCCGCAATATTTTCCTGACCGACGAACAAGGCTTCGGCGACGTGCTGCAGTTCGCCCGCTTCATCCCCGAGGTGAAGCGGCGAGGCGCCGGCAAGGTGGTGCTGGAATGCCAGCCCGAGCTGATGCGCCTTCTGTCCCTGGCGCCGGGTGTCGATGCGGTCATCCCGCGCGAGCGCGCGGTCCCCGCCTGCGATGTCTACGTGCCGTTACTCAGCCTGCCCGGCATCTTCAGGGTGAGGCTGGACACGCTGCCGGCAAAGGTGCCTTATCTGACGGCCCCGGACCCGGCGCAACTTCTACCGGACGACGGGCGCCTCAAACTCGGGCTGGTCTGGGCCGGCAAGACCAAGCCGCGCGACCGGTCTATCCCGTTGAAGCTGCTGCTGCCCTTGCTCGGCGACCCGCGGCTCGCCGCGTTCAGCCTGCAGGTGGGGCCACGGGCCGCCGACCTGAAGGCCTTAGGCGCAGATGCCTTCGTCACCGACCTCGCACCGGCCCTGGTCGACTTTGCCGAAACGGGAGCCGTACTCCAGCAGCTCGACCTGCTCGTGACTATAGATACCGCAATTGCCCATCTGGCCGGTGCGCTGGGTGTGCCGACGTTCCTGCTCCTCCGTTACACCTCCGACTGGCGGTGGTTCGACAAGGGCCCAATTTCGCCCTGGTACCCCAGCCTCACGCTGTTCCGCCAGCCCGCTCCCAATCGATGGGACGGCGCAGTCGAGGAACTGGCAACAGCCTTGGGCGCGTTCGCCGAAATATGTAACCCATCTCGGAAGCGGGTCACCGTCCGAGATCGCCAATAAGCAATCATTTAGGTTAGCCGCCCACGAAATTGCGATCCGTTGTAACCACTTCAGGATAGCCGCACCACAACGCATGAGTGAATTGCCGGTTCCTCCGCCTTTTCGATACGCTCATCTTTCCCGAAACCATGACGCGCATTCCCTGCGCCGTCATGGCGGAGGGGGCGCAGCCTAACGAAAGGATATGCGCATGTGGGCCGACTTTGACATCACTGGTCGTATCACCCGGGTCACCGATCTGACCGACCGGGACCTTGCCACCGCCTATCTCGTCACCGTCGCCTCGACCCGAAGCTGGAAGGAAAAACGGCAGTGGAAGGAGAAGACCTTCTTCCACACCATCACCGTCTTCGATGGCTTCGAGGATCTGGCGAAAGGCATCGAGGTCGGCGACCTGGTGCGGTTCAAAGGCGACATCGAATCCTGGAGCGCCAGGATCGAGGGCACCGATGACTATCGCCAGGGCGTGACCCTCGTCGCCCGCAACCGCCGCATCATTGCGCGCAAGCGCAAGCCGGAAGCGGAGGACGGGGATCAGGGTGAGCCGGACTCCGCGAACCGGACGTCCGGCGCCGACTTTGCTGAAGAAGAAATCCCTTATTAGGGTTCGGTTCCATTCAGAGGGCGCGAAGCAATAGCTTCGCGCCCTCTTTCAGCTGAACATTCGCCGAAGCGAACTGCTCGGACTGCGTGTCTCCATCCTATTTATCCGCAGAACTGGCATGGAATAACGTCGTCTATGCAAAGTAGTCGGCACAGTGTCAGTGTGCGCCATTACCGCCGCACTTGGGTTATACTTCATCGCCCGCTCATTCTGACGGTGGATACAGGCTGTTTGCGCGCTCCGATCGCCGCAACCGGATGTGGTAAAAGCATTCTTCGGCTGAACTTGACAAGGGGCCGAGGGGTATGGGGGACAGCTTTGAGGAGAAGGCGCAGGACGTCACCGTGTTGGGCGGCGCAATCGCCGTGCTCGGAATTCCCCTGCCGTACTTCGTCTTCACGCTGCTCGTCTCCTTTCCGCTGATTTTCATGGTCTGGTGGGTGCTGGGCCTCGCCGTCGCCACCCTGGCGCTGTTTGGGCTCTATCACATCCATCAGGCCGATCCTCAGGCGGTCGACGTGTGGATCGACCGCATGCGCTCCCAGGTGAACGTCTGGCAGGCCGCCCGCAAGACCGGGAGATCCATCCGGTTGCTGTAATTCAAGGGAGGAACGACCATGAAACGGTTGCTCGATCGCCAAGGCAGACAAGGCACCGCCGCGACGCGGGCCGTCGCCGCTCTCGCCGCCGTCCTTCTCGCTACCCCCGGCGCCCTGGCGGCGCCCGGCTACACCCTGCCCAGCTCGGGCTCCAGCGGCATCCTGGCCAATATCGAACAGACGATGGGGCAGATCGCCAATTTCGTCTCCCAGCCGCTGGGCGTCTTCATCGTCATCGTCGCCTTCATCTTTGCCGGCGCCCTGTGGGTGTTCTCGCCGCGCTCCGGCGCGCTGGCCATCGCGGCGCGGGCGGTGGCGGCGCTGGTCGTGGTGTTCAACCTGACCGCCATCATCTCATTCTTCACCTATTGACGGAGCCGGCATGGCCTTCGGCCTGCGCCCGGCGGACGAGGCGTATTCGGTCGTCTGTCCGTTCGAGGGCTTCTTCCTCACCAGCACCGGCGGACTGCTCGGCGCCATCGAGCTGTCGGGCATCGATCCCGACGCCCTGACCCGGGCCGACGCCACCCGCTTGGCGGTGATGACCGCCAACATCCTCGGCTCGGCAGGGCCCTTCGTCAGCGTCACCCAGTATTACGTCCATGCCGAAGGCACCCGCGTCACCCTGCGCGAGCGGCCGGCCAGTCCGATCGCCCATCGCCTGACCAAGGCCCGCGAGGCGGCGTTGAACCGCCGCGGGCTGGCCACGGCGCGGCTGGTCCATGTCTTCCATTTCGCCGATCCGGCGGCGATCAACGCCGGCATGGCGGCGGTCCTGGGGCGGCTGCCCATGCTGGCCTTCGACCGCGCCGCGCGGCGCAACCTGCTGGCCCGGCTGAAGGCGCCGACCGCTTTGCTGGTCCGCGAGCAGGAGCTGCGCCAGCGGGCGCAGCAGTTGCGCAAGGTGGTGGGGGACGCCGCAGCCAAGTGGTCGCTGGCGATGCAGGCCCGTGTGCTGCGGCCCGCCGAGTGCTGGCGCTTCATGAAGTTCCTGGCCAATTTCGACCCGGGCTATCTGGACCCCGGCCGCCGCGCCGTGGTGCCGGCCGACGACCTGGCGGTGGCCCTGCCCAACGGCGACATCGAGCCGGTGCAGGTCGATTTCGTTGATCTGCTGAAAATCGGCGGCCCGCGCAGCCGGTACGTCCGCTTCGCCGCGCTGACCAAGACTCCGGCCAATCCCATCGGTCTGTGGTCGGTGGGAAGCGAAGCGGCGGTGCGGGCGCGCGGCAATTTCCTGCTGACCGCCCATTTCTCGCCGCTCACCGAGTTCGCCCGCTCGCTGCGCTTCCGCGCGGCGCGCAACAGCCTGGAGCGGATGCGGCTCGATCTGAAGAAGCTGTTCATGGCCGACCAGATCGAGGAGAGCGCGCCGGAGGACGACAGCTATCTGATCAAGAAGAAGCGGGCCGAGCTGGAACGGGCCGAGGCGATCGAGGACCGCTGGGGCCTGTTCTTCGGCAGCCTCGCCGTGTTCGGCGCCGATCCGCACCAGGTGATCGCCGACTGCGACCGCCTGCACACGGCGCTCACGGCGCGCGGCGCCGAGCTGGCCTGGGAGGTGGCCGGCCTGCCCGGCGCCTATAAGGCGGTGCAGGCGGGCGGCCATGTCCATTCGGTGCGGCACGCCACCGTCACCGTCAGCCGTTGCGCCGCCCTGTCGCTGGTGGCCAAAAGCGCCACCGGGTCGCCGACGGTGCCCGACCTGGCGGGAGAGGAGGCGCTCTACATCCTGGAAACGGTGGACGGCCAGGCGTTCTGGTATTCGCCCTATGTCGGGGGGCGCGCCTTCGTCGTGGCGGTCGGGCCGACCCGCTCCGGCAAGACCTTCTTCAAGAACACGCTGTCGGCGCATTTCCTCAAATACGGCGGCTTCCTGCGGGCGCTGGATATTGATCCGGGCACCGAGACCCTGGCCGCCGCCTTCGGCGCGGCCGGCGGCATCGTTCGGCTGGACGCCGACGACCCGCTCCGGCGCAAGGGCCTCAACCCCTTCGTCGCGGCGGCGGAGGGCGACGACCGCGCCTTCCTCGCCCATATGCTCGATCTCGCCCAGGCCCTGCTGCAGGCCAACGACACGCCGGAGACCCAGCGGCTGGAGCGCCATGAGCAGGCCCCCTTCGACCAGGCGGTGATCGCCACCTTGCGCCTGCCGGCGGAGATGCGCTCGCTGGAACATCTGGTCGCCCATCTGCCGCGCGAGACCCAGGAGAAGTTCGGGCGCTGGACGGCCGGCGGCGCCTATGACGGCATCTTCAACGCCAAGGTCGACGGGGTTGGTGCGCTGGATAAGCCGCTCGGCGTGATCAATCTGCAGGCCTATCGCGACAATCTGCGCGTCCTCCGGCCGCTGTTCCTTGACCTGTTCTTCCGCGTCACCCGGCTGTTCGAGGCGCCCGAGCACCGCGTCCGGCCGAAGCAGCTGGACATCGACGAGGCGCATCACCCCTTGGCCATCCCGGCGTTCCGCAGCTTCCTGCTGAAGAAGGTGCGCACCTGGGCGAAGTTCAACGCCTCGATCACCCTGTGGACCCAGTCGCCCGGCGACTATCTGGCCATCGACGGCTGGGACGCCATCCGCACCGCCGCCTCGACGTTCATTTTCCTCGCCGACGGCCAGATGGACGAGGAGCTGTACAAGCGGACCTTCCGCATCAGCGACGGCATCTGCGCCGCGATCCGCCAACTGGTGCCGCGGCGCGAGGCGTTCATCGTCCAGCCGGAAATCGGCGTCGCCAAGAAGGTCATCCTGCAGGCCGAGCCCGAACAGCGGGTCATCAACACCAGCCATCCGCAGGAGGTGGCTGTCCGCGACCGCCTGATCGCCGATTACGGCGTCGACGAAGGCCTGCGGCGGGCCATCGCGGCGCTGGATCGACCAATGATCCATAACGACACGGACAGGGAGGAGCTTCCATGAGACGGATGCGAACGGCTTTGCTTCTCGGCGCGGCCTGGCTGGCGCTCGGCGCCGGTCCGGCGCGGGCGCAGCTGGCGGTGATCGACGGCAGCAGCATCGCCCAGGAAATCCAGATGGTGGCGGCCCAGGCCCAGCAGCTGAGGCAGCAGATCACCCAGTACCAGCAGATGGTGCAGAACGCCAAGGCGCTGACCAACCTCAATGCGTTGCTGGGCCAGTACCAGATCAACCCGGCCCAGCTTTCGGCCAACCAGTTGAGCCTGCTGTTCAACGACGTCTACGCGCTGACCGCCACCGACCCGAACTTCACCGCCGAGGCCCGCGGACTGCTCGGCCAGCAATACGGACTGCCGATGGCCAGTGCGACGGCGCAGAGCCAGATCAACGGAATGTATTCGCCCGGCGATGCGACGACGGTGGCGGCGACCTACAACCACACCAACCGCGATCTCGGCCAGGCGCTGCAATACAGCGACGTGGTGACCGGAGCGCTGCGCGACCGCCAGCAGAGCGCCCAGGCCGTCCAGCAGCAGTTGGCTGCGGCACAGACGCTGACCGACAACAACCAGGCGGCGTCGATCCAGGCGCTGGTGGCGGGGCAGATCAACACTCAGGAGCAGACGGATGTGCTGCTGCGGCTGCAGGCCATGCAGGCGGACAAGCAGATTCAGGATCAGTTGCGGCAGGTGGAGCAGGACGCCGCCATCGAGCAACAATTCCTGGATTCGACACAAGCGCGGATGAACTTTCGGAATGGCGCCGAACCGGGCCTTCCCGTCGCTGCGGTGAATTTCCAATGAACCGCCACTATCTGGTTCGCGGGATTGGGCTGCTTGCGTTGGCTGCTGCCTTCCTCGCTATCGGCGTTGTCATTTCCGGTCGACAGCCGCCGCAAAATTCAGGTGCCGGTATCTCATCGGGAGGCCTGCCGAGCATCGAGGAGCAGGGCCGGCAGTCAACCGAGGCCCGCCAGAAATTCCGGGATGGTCCAGAGCCCGAGCTTCCGGCCAGCGCGATACATTTTCAATGAAGAGGTAATCCGTGCTTCCGTCTGATCGGTGCCGGCCACTCGTTCTTTTTGCTGTATCAGCGGCGGTGATCGGCGCTGCTACGCACGACGTCCAGGCTGCTGTCACCCAGACTCAACTGGATACCAATGGCTTCCTGACCAATTCATGGGCCAGCTTCATCGCCTCCCTGGATACCGCCATCAACGCCATTCTGAGCGGCGGCAGCTACATCCAGTGGGCGCGCAATCTGATGCTGGGGGCGTTCGTTATCACCTTCATCGCTGCGCTCGGACAGTATGCCATGGCCGCGAGCGGGGTGGTGGACCTGGCTGCGATCTTGGTGCGCGGTGCCATCGTCAC
This sequence comes from Pseudomonadota bacterium, assembly GCA_021793155.1. Classification (GTDB taxonomy): domain Bacteria; phylum Pseudomonadota; class Alphaproteobacteria; order Rhodospirillales; family Magnetospirillaceae; genus DUZF01. The sequence continues at coordinate 97,960 of JAJYTF010000017.1, forward strand.
AGCCCTTTTCACCACCTATTCGACCTGGAGCGGGGTTTGTTTTCAGGGCGCGTTCGAGCTGGGGCTGCAAATCCAGCAACAGGCGCTCGGCAGCCGCGACATCATGGCCCCCGCCCTCTTCATCGCCAAGGTATTCAGCTCCTTCCAAGTGCAGAACGGCTCGATTTGGAACTTCAATGTCGAGACCATCGCTCTCGATTTTCTGTTTACCGCCACCTTCATTATCGTTGCCATCGCATCATTCTTCGCTGCCGCTTGGCCCATGCTGGTCTACGGCGTGGCGAAACTGGCCGGACCGTTCCTGTTTCCCTTTCTTTTCCATGAGCGCACGAGTTCCTTCTTTGACGGGTGGCTGCGGTTCTACGCCGGCGCTCTGGGCTTCATGGTCCTGGGGCGGCTCTGCTTGATCATCGTCTCCATCTTGTTTTCTAGCGTCTTCTCCATTCCCTTCAGTGCCAATCCGAACTTGTCGCCGGTTGTTCTGCAACCTGCCGATCTCGGCGGAATGACGGTGCTGTTCGCCGTCGGCGGCCTGTCGATCCTGCTGCTGTTCGCCACCGGTGCATTCGTCGCCGCGGTCGTGGGCGGCTCCAACATCAGCATTTCCAAACCGCTGGCGCGCGCCTCGCAGACGGCTGCGGCATTGATGAGGGCCGCCAAATGAACGTCTCCCGCCCGAAGCCCGAATCCTTTGGTCTCGACCCCGATCAGCATGACGGCATGTTCGTGCCCTCAGCCTTTCAGGAGTCGCTGGCCGTCAAACGCAGCCAATCCGAATTGGCCCGCGCCTACGCCAACACCAACTTCTGGCGGTTGGCGACGGTGCTTTCGCTGGGCATCGCCGCCTTCGCGGTGGTCGGCTGGCGGATCGCCGACGACCGCTTCGCCAACAACGTCCGCGTCGCCTGGGTCAAGCTGTCGCCTGACGGCGCCTCGCAGGTCCAGTATTTCGACGACGGCGGCGCGGCCAACCGCTTCTTCCAGGCTACCGTCAACGCCTCGCTGATCAATTACGTCGAGCACCGCTACCGCCGGCGGAAAGAGACCATCAGCGCCGACTACGGCTTTTCCCTTAATTTCATGGGCGAGCCGGTGCGCACCGAGTTCCTGCAGGGCTTCAACGCGCCGAAGGTCGCCGCCGAACTCGAGGCCTGCCCGAGCTGCGACCAAGTCGACGTGGCGGTGCGGGCGGTCGACCACGACACCATGGTCACCCCGGACGGCAAGAATGCCGAGACCGCCGTCTATGAGTCGACGGTCTATCTGACCGAACAGCTGTTCACCAGCGGCGGCACTGCGACGCCGCACAACAAGATCGTCAAGCTGGTCTGGTCGCTCCGCAAGGTGGCGGAGCTGACGAAGAACCTCGCCATGCTCAAGGTCAACCCGCTGGGCATCCAGATCATCGGCGAGCGGGAGCTTGACGACCTGGCTCCGGAGGCGAACCGCAAATGAAGCGATTGGCTTTATCCGCTCTGCTGTGCCTTGCCGCCGTCCCGGCCTTCGGCCAGGCCGGCGCGCCCGCTCCGGCGAAAGATCCACCGGCACAACCCGTGCCGACCAAGGTGGCCATGCCGGCCCAGCCACACGGCACCCTGGCCGCCTGCCGCGTTGTGCTGCTGCCGCCGGGAACGCGCGAGACCATCCAGGCCAATGTCAATGTCGGCACCCGAATCCAGTTTCCCGGCGAGGTGAAGACCTTCCAGGTGGACACTCCCGGCCTGTGGGACGGCTCGGCCAAGGACGACAGCCTGTTCATCCGGCCGAAGACCACCGACCCCGACGCCGCCGCCACCGGTGTCTCGGTCTTCCTGGCCAACGGGCGCAAATTCGACTTCATCGTCGAGCGGACCGAGGCACTGCCCAATCGCTGCGTGCTGGTCGCCGATTTTCCCCCTGCGCCGGCCGCGGTCCGCGCCGCCGACCCCAAGCCCCGGCGTCCCGCGCGCCTGTCGTCGCGCGCCACCGCCCAGCTCCTGGCCCGGCAGGAGGAACAGTTCGCCCAGCAGTTGGCCGAGATGCGCCGGCAGATCGAAAGCCAGGCGCGCGACCGCATCAAGGCGTTCCAGTACGCCATCAACACCCGCTATGCCTGGGCCGGCAATCCCAATTCCCCCGACGAGCGGGAGCTGATCAGCGCCGTCTATGACGACGGCCGCTTCACCTATGTGCGCATCGCCACCAGCGCCTTCGGCCTTCCCTCGCTGGCGGCCAGCCTCGCCGACAAGGACGTGCTGGTGCATTACAGCTATGACGACCTGACCGGCGTCTTCACCGTGCAGGGGCTCTACGACCGCCTGCGCGTCCGCCTCGGTTCCCACCAGATCGACATCACACGGCAGGGGTGAGCGCCATGACCGAACCCGCAAGCGCCTCCGCCAAGGCGGAAGTCAAAACCGACCACATCCGCAAGGCCATCGTCGTGGTCGGCGGCTTCCTGGTGGTGATCTGCCTCGTCGTGCTGATCAAGGGCGTGCTGACGCCGCCGCGGACGCCGAGCCAGGCGCTGGACGCGCCGCCGGCCGCCGCCCAGCCCCAGCCGGCGGCCGAACTCTCCGCCTATCAGGAGAAGCTGCAGCAATACCGCCGGAGCCAGCCGCGCGCCGAGGACCGGGATGAACCGGCCGGCTCGGCCGGTGGCACCGCGCCCTCCAGCCCGGAGGACCAGAACTTCGTCAAGCAGCAGCTGCGCATGCCGATGCTGGTCAAGGACGCCGCCCAGGGGCAGGCGGTGCCGTCGCCGCAGCCCCCACCTCTGCCGGTCGCCCCGGCCGCCGCCCCCGACCCGGCCCTGCAGCAGCGTCTGGCCGGGTTGCAGAAGCGCCTGGCCGAACTGCGGTACCAGCAGCAGCGGCTGCAGGACGGCGGAGGCCCGAAATGAGGCGGGCGGCATGGACCGTCGGCATCTGCGCCCTTGTTCTACCGGCGTTGGCCCAGGCGGATGAGGGGCTGACCGCCGCCCAACAGCAGCAGATCGATCAACTGCGCGCCTCCGTTGTCCAGCTCCAGCAGCAATTGCAAGCGATGAACGGGCGGACCATCGCCGTGCCGCCCCTGGCGCCAGGGTCGGGGGCGCCGACGGGCGGGCTGGAGGAGCCGGGAAGCTACGCCTCCTATCGCGCCGCTTTGCAGCAGCTCCTGGGCCCGGCATCTCCGCTGCCGGCCCCACCGACGGCGGCTCCGGGCACTGCACCGGCCGGTAATCCCTCGGCGACCGCGCCGGCCGCGGCGCGGCCGACCGCCGCCCGTCCCGATCTCGGCGGTCCCGCGGCGAAGATCCCGGTCGGCTATGTCGCCGCCGGCACGCTGACGATGACGGTGAACAGCGATTATCCGGGACCGTGGCGCGGCACCCTCAGCCAGCCGATCTATTCGATCGACGGCTCGGAGGTCCTGTTCCCCGAGGGCTCGGTGGTGGTCGGCCGGGTGATCCGCATCAGCGGCCCCAACGACGCCATCAACAACCGGCTCGGCCTGCTGCCCACCTATCTGGTGCGGCCCGACGGCGAATCCTTCCCGATCAACCAGCAGGCCATCCTCGATCAGCTGGGCATCAGCGGCATCGCCGACCAGGTGGACTATCATCTCGGCGTGCAACTGGCCGCCATCGGCGCCTTCACCGGCGTCAATTCGCTGCCGGACATCATCGCCGCCCAGGGCGGCGCCTTCGGCACCATCCAGGGCAACTTCTTCCAGCTGACCACCGAGCGCGGCCAAATCCTGCTGAACCGCTACCTCACCCTGCTGCCGACCATCACCGTGCGGGCCGGGACAGACTTCCGCATCTTCTTCTCCGAGGAGATGTTCCCCCAGATCGTCCGCCCGCGCGACCGCTTCGAGCTGACCAACATGGCCCGGCCGAGCGGAGCCGTCCCATGAAGCGGCTGACCATCTCCGCCCTTCTCCTGCTCCTGGCGGCCTGCCAGTCGCCGTCTGACGGTTCCGACTCCTCGGCCGTGGCGCCGCCGACGCCGGTACCACCGCTCGATATGCTGACGCGGATGACCCTGCCGGCCAAGGTCGCCACGGTGGAAGAGGCGGCGGCCTATCTCCTGGAGCCCAGCGGTTACCGGCTCGCCGTATCCTGCGCCGGCTGTCCGCCGGAGGCGGCCGAGATCGCCCGCAAGCCCATCTCGCCGCTGGGGCTGAAGCCGCAACTGACCACCATCAAACGGGCCTTGGTGCTCATCGCCGGATCGGACACCCGGCTGATCGTCGACGACCAGCGGCGGGAGGTCTCGTTCGGCTATTTCCACGATCTTTCGGGAACGCCGGCAAGCCGGAAGGGTGAGGGGCCATGAGGAGCGGAACGATTATCATTCGGCGAGCGGCGGTGGTCCTGGCCGCCTGCCTGCTGGCCGGCTGCGCCGACGACGACGAGGAGGCGACGCCGATGCATGTGCCGCCGGTGACCAAGGTGATGCTCGACCTCGCTCCCGCCAGGGTGGCCAACCAGTCCCTGGCGACGGACGCAGCGCCTGCGCCAGCCGGCCACGTTGCCGGCAACCAAACACGGTGAGGCGGATGAACAGGAAGCTTGACGAACTGTGGACCTGTCTTGCCGCCGGGAGCCCGCTTCGCGGTTCGACCTCCGAACTCTGCGCCGTCGGCCTGGCCGCCGAGCGTCAGGACCTGCTGCCCCCGCCTTACGACTCGGTCGCCGACGCCTGGCGCCGGCTGAACGATGGCCAGCGGATCTGGGTGAAAGACAAGAACCCGCGATGGGCCGCCCAGGTGGCCGACTGGGCCGAGGACCATGGCAGCGTCGCCTGGCATTGAGGGAGGGCGATACCATGGCCAAGCATGACGGGCATCTCTACCGCGAGCAGGGCGGCCTCGACCGGCTGCGCATCCTCGTCGACATCCCGGCGGTGACCCCCGGCATGGTCACGGTCGGCCGGGAGGGCGAGGACTACGAGCACCGGCCGGAACTCCGCTGGCAGGTCTGGGCGGACGAGCTTGAGCTGGACGATCCGCGTTAGGATCGGATTGTCTTAGCCGGGCTGGTGTTCGCCCACGTCTTCGAAGTTTGAGATCACCACATCGCCCTCGGGGAAGTGCGCCACCACGCTCAACTCCCCGCCCATCGCCTCGACGAAGCGCCGCAGGTTGCTGACATACATGTCGGTTCGCCGCTCCATCTTGGCTACCGCGGACTGGTCGACGCCTAGCGTCTCGCCCAGCGTTGCCTGGGTCAAGCGCCGTGCCTCGCGCAACTCGTGAAGCGCCATCGACTGCCGCAGTGCGGCAACCTTCCGGTTGATCCGCGCCTGACGTTCCGGGCTCATTTGGTCCCGCAGCACGGCAAAGTTTTTCCGCCCACTCATCGGATCAGTCCCTCCTTCCGAAGTTCATTATTCCATCGACGGCATATTTTCAATGCGGCCGATTGTCGTGCCGCCTCGATCCGGAGAGGGCTGACGACCGGCGACGGCTTTCGTTGTCGCGGCCAGCGTCTGCCGCAACGCGGCAATTCCCACCTTCAGTTGGTAGCTGGCATTGAACCAGGCTGTATGGGAATTGTAATCGCCGATCGCCCGCGCCAGGTCGCCGTTCTCTTCATCAAGATAGATGCCGAAAATGACCCCGGCGATCAGGATGTTGAAGCAGCCGTCGGCGATCAGCCGCTGGCGGACGTCATTCGGCGGCAGCTCGAGGCTGGACGCCAGCGTCGGCAACCAGCGGGAATTGACCTGCATCACCCCATAGTCGCTGGTGCCGTTGGCGTTGCGGTGCACCGACCCGATCTGCCCGCCTTCGACGGCATGCAGGGCCGGCAAGACCCGCGGGGGAATCCCGTTGAGCGAGGCGGACAGCGCCATGCAAGCGAGAAGGGGCGCCGCGAGGGTCATGGGGGAGGAAGCTCCGCCGATTTTCGAACTTCCATTTTGCCTTCAAATACTCTGGGGACTCAGGGGGCAGAGCCCCCGCCGATCGGAGGCTCTGATCGCTTGGGGAGGCTGGAAGCGCCGGGCCGGGCGCAGCGCCCCCGGCCCGGCATGGAGCAACCTCCACTTCGCCACGGTCATCGGCTCTCCAGCCTGTACCGTGGGGAAAGTGTGAAGGAGGGCGGGCTTGGCGCGCAATCGGCCGGGGCGCAGCTCGACCAAGGTCGCAACGGCCTGTGACCAGCGGCAGATGCGGGTGTGAGGCGACATCGGGGGCTCCCCCTTTGCGACACATGGGGAGTCACAAACGGACACCCCTGAATCAGCGCTGTTTCCCGAATTAAGGCACGTCTTGCCTTTCTGAGTTTGACGGCGGTTCTCCCGAGCGCAAATGGCCTAGCGTATCATCTCCCGGACCCTTTGGGGCCGGTTCTGAAACAGCTGACACAATATCTTTACCGCCATGGTAGACAGCCAAACCGGCCGCCCCGATCATAGTGCCGACGGCGACCACGGCGATAGCGACGGTTTCGGGCAACAGGATCAGGATTTGACCGATCATCAGGAATCCTCTCCATGGGTGAGGGCTCAACAACCGTCCGGTTTCCAGGTCCATCCGCCACTCAATGAGTCGTAGCAATAAGGGGCCTGAAACCGCTTGGTGCAGCCGTTCTCAAATGTACGAATACAGTCGCCATTGGTGCAGCGGTCGGAATAGCGGACCGTGCCTCCAGTGGGGGGCTGACAGGGCCGCTCTGCTGCAACCTGTGCTTTTGTCGGCGCTTTCTGGGAACGGACAATCCATGTCGTCGTTTTTGTCGGCAGCGGCATACCGGGCTGCCAACTTGAAGAGAGTTTCTGACCTTCGGTTAATTGCGTTGGCGAAAGTAGTCCCGCGTAAATGGGCCGATTATTCGTGCCATTCTTACTGCCTCGGCTGGCCGCAATATTGCTGTATGCATAGGCTAGAACATCGTTCTCAGCGACGCCTACGCCATTCCGGTACATATACCCAATCTCGCTCAAGGCATCGGCGTGCCCCTGTTCTGCGGCCTTTCGGAACCATCGGACGGCCTGTGCATAATCCTGTTGTACTCCCTGGCCATCCGAATACATGAGGGCGAGATCGCACTGGCCCCAGGGATTTCCCTGATCTGCGGCCTTTCGGTACCAGGCGACGGCCTGCGCATAATCCTGCGGCACCCCTTTGCCGTTCTTGTACATATCTCCGAGCATATCCTCGGCGTCAGAGTGTCCCTGGTCTGCGGCCTTTCGGTACCAGGCGATCGCTTGGGCATAGTCCTGCGGCACGCCCTGGCCGTAATCGTACATGAGGGCGAGATCGTACTGGCCCCAGGGGTTTCCCTGGTCTGCAGCCTTTCGGCACCAAGAGACGGCTTGGGTGTAATCCTGCGGCACCCCTTTGCCATTCTTGTACATTTCGCCGAGCATAGCCTGGGCGCCAGAGTGCCCCTGGCCTGCGGCTTTTTGGTACCAGGCGACGGCTTGGGCATAGTCCTGCGGCACCCCTTTGCCGTTTTTGTACATGTCGCCGAGCATACCTTGGGCGTCAGAGTGTCCCTGATCTGCGGCCTTTCGGCACCAGGCCATGGCCTGCGCATAATCCTGTTGCACTCCCTGGCCATCCGAGTACATGAGGGCGAGATCGTACTGGCCCCAGCGGTTTCCCTGCTCGGCGGCCTTTCGGTACCAAGATACGGCCTGCGCATAATCCTGCGGCACCCCTTTGCCGTTCTTGTACATGTCGCCGAGCATATCTTGGGCGCCAGAGTGTCCCTGCTCGGCGGCATTTCGGTACCAAGATACGGCCTGCGCATAATCCTGCGGTACCCCTTTGCCGTTCTTATACATGTCGCCGAGCATACCTTGGGCGCCAGAGTGTCCCTGGCCTGCGGCCTTTCGGTACCAGGCGAGCGCTTGGGCATAGTCCTGCGGCACGCCCTGGCCGTAATCGTACATGAGGGCGAGATCGTACTGGCCCCAGGGGTTTCCCTGGTCTGCGGCCTTTCGGTACCAAGAAACGGCCTGCGCGTAATCCTGCGGCACCCCTTTGCCGTTCCTGTATATGTCGCCCAGATAAGCCTGGGCGTTGACATCGCCCGTTTCAGCCTTGGCCTTGACATCGGTGAAATTATCTTCGGCGCGAGCGCTAGGCGCGACCAGTGCTAGGGATAAACCGAGCGCTACTGCGAGTATCAGCCGATGCTTGATTGTCCCCAATGCCATAAGCGCCTCCGAAGTGCTCCCCGGGGATGTCCCGAGCTCTGTTGAAAAGTGCTCGGCAGGCATTGCGTGGGTAGCCTAACATGTTCTTCTTTTGTTTCAACAGAATTGTTTTCAAGAGCTGACCTGTCCATCGTTCAAGCGGCCACGGC
>JAJYTF010000038.1 GCA_021793155.1 Pseudomonadota bacterium
CTCGACACCCACGTCGCCCTGTGGGCCATCACCGATAGCCCGAAGCTGTCGCTCAAGGCTCGCGAATTGATCGAGTCGCCCAGATCGGTCATATGGATCAGCGCCGCCAGCGTTTGGGAGATCGCTATCAAGCATGCCCTTGGCCGAGGCGAGATGCCGGTGTCCGGCCGTGATGCGGTCCGATATTTCCGCGACTCCGGCTATCGCTTCCTGCCGCTGGACACGGAGCATGCCGCAGCCGTCGAAGACCTGCCGGCGCACCACCAGGACCCCTTTGACCGAATTCTCGTTGCGCAAGCGCTTGTCGAGCCGATGCGGCTGATCACGCACGATCCGATGGTGGCGCGTTACAGCGACACCATAATCGAGATTTGAGCGATTACCGATTACGGTGACGATTACGGTGACGGTGCAGTTATTGGCAATACTCTCTGGATTACCAATTGACGCGAGCAGACTCCCGCTCAAGATCGCCCGTCGACCCAGTGACATTGCCTTTTTGGTCCTGCCGCCAGCACCTGTTTTGGAACAGGGCGACCGGGCCCGGCCATGCCGGGCGAATTCAACCCAGGCCGAAGGCCGGATAAGCCGTTCCTTTTGTTTCCGTTTCGGCGCTGACAGCGGCGCCGGGCCGTGCTGTTCCGCCTGGAGGGGAAACTCGCGACAACATCCTTCGAGACGGCCCTCGCGGGCCTCCTCAGGATGAGGGACTTTCCTCGTCCTGAGGAGCCGCCGAAGGCGGCGTCTCGAAGGATGAGGGCGACCTGTTGATTTTCCTCGCCCTGAGGAGCCGCCAAAGGCGGGGTCTCGAAGGATGAGGGCGACCTGTTGAGTTTCCTCGTCCTGAGGAGCCGCCAAAGGCGGCGTCTCGAAGGATGAGGGCGACCTGTTGAGTTTCCTCGTCCTGAGGAGCCGCCAAAGGCGGCGTCTCGAAGGATGAGGGCGACCTGTTGATTTTCCTCGCCCTGAGGAGCCGCCGAAGGCGGGGTCTCGAAGGATGCGCCGGCAGTCGAGCGATCTGCTGGAGATGAAGACGATGCTGGCGACACAGGCAGATCGTCACTCCCGCGAAGGCGGGAGTCCCGCCTTGCGCGCGGCGGCGCGGGCTAAAAGCCCATATCGCCGCAGACGCGGCTCGCGGCCTGGATTCCCGCCGCCGCGGGAATGCCGTCTTCAAATCCTAAGGCTGCCTGGTCCGCGGTCGGCAGCCTTGAATCTCCTTCTCGACACCCACGTCGCCCTGTGGGCCATCACCGATAGCCCGAAGCTGTCGCTCAAGGCTCGCGAATTGATCGAGTCGCCCAGATCGGTCATATGGATCAGCGCCGCCAGCGTTTGGGACATCACCATCAAGCATGCCCTTGGCCAAGGCCTGACGGTCGAACCGGCGTCAGGGCTTGTGCTCTTCCGCCATCTTGCGGGCGGGCTTGCGGAACATCTCGTCCGCTGCGCGCTGCTGCTCGGGCGAGAGACTGGCGTAGAGCACGCCCAGCGCGGCCGAGAGCCGTTCGACGTTCTGCGCATGTTGAGCACTGATGGCAGCGTAATTGTCGAGAATCTGCGGAGCGCTGAGCTTGCCGCGATCGCCGCCATGCTGCTGCACCGCCATCTCCATCGCCTGCGCGTTGTCCAGCATCACCTGGGCAAAGGCATTCCATTCGGCATCCTGCGCCTTGGTAATGTGCAGCGTCGCATACATGTCGCGGATGCGGTGCTCCACCTTGGCCTGATGGTCGTCCGGCGCGGCGGACTGGGCATAGACACCCGACGAACAAACCAAGGTCAGCGCAAGCGCAACCGGCGCGATGAAGGGAAACGTGGATCGCATGACATGGGTCCCATTCTATTGGCAGTGGCAGAAGCAGGCGGATCAGTCGTCGTCGCCGTAATATACGGCGGGCGGCGGATAGGCGACCTGCGGCGGCGGGTAATAGACCCCCGGCGGGGATGTGTAAGCCGGTGGCGGTGCATACACCGGCGCGGGCGCATAGGCCGGCGGCGCATAAACAGGGGGCGGCGCGGAATAGACCGGTGGCGGGGCCCCGCCGGATATGGCCGCGCCCACCGCGGCCCCGACACCAAGCCCAAGCAGCGCGCCGGCGATACCGCAGCCGCCGCAGCCACCATCGCCGCCCCAACCGCCCTCGCCGCCCCAGTCGCGTCCGCCGCCCCAACCGCCGTCGTGATGCCAGCGGTCCCAGGCACTGGCAGGGGTGGCCGAAGCGACGGTCGCGGCTGCCAGCGTCAGCGCGCCGACGAAACGCAGTGCCGCAATTCTGGTCATGTCACTCTCCCGCTAACCAGGTTTTCGAGATCCTCCCACAGTTCGGCGGATTTCGGAAACCTGCGAATTACAAGAACCCGCAGAACTGCCTTGATCGATAATTGTGGCTCGATCAAGGCAATCCCGCCCGATGCGGCGTCGGACAGGGCGGTGGTGGGGGCAGCGAAGTTACGTGCTATTCTGCCGCGACGACTTGGCCCATTCCCCATCACCCCCATCGAGGCAACCCATGCGGCGTCTTCTTCCCACCACCATCCTTGTTCTCGGCACGGCCCTTGCCGCCCTGCCCGCGGCAGCCTCGGATTGCACCGCCAAACTGCGCTTCGCGGCCGAGGCGGGATATCGGTTCGCCGACGGCAAGCTGGTCTTTCCCGACGGCAAGACGGAAGCCCCGGGAATCTACGGGCTGGCCGGCTTCCGCTCGATCTACGGCCTGATCGGGCCGGATGACGCCATGCAGCGCACCATCTTCACCGACGCTTGCGGCGCAGCCTATCAGGTGGGCTATCGCCTGGAGGGCAACACCCTGGTGATGCCGGGCGGCGGCACCCACGAAATCCGCCAGGCTTCCGCCCAGGACGCGGAGCGCCTGCTGCGCGAGGCCTATGGACTGGTGGGCGAGCGGGACCATCTGGACCGGACCAAGTGGTAGGCGGGGTGGGAACAGGCCAGGCGCCGGACCCCGACCCTTTCGCCGAAGCCGTCGGCCACCACAAGGCCGGGCGGCTGGCGGCGGCCGCGGCGGGATATCGCCGGGCCATCGCCGCCCGGCCGGACTTTGCCGAGGCCTACAGCAATCTTGGCAACGCGCTGGGCGCATCAGGCCCGCAGCGGGATGTCGTGGCCGCCTTCACCCGGGCCTGTCATCTGGCGCCGCGGTGGCCGGAACTGCATTACAACCGGGGAAACGCCCTGCTGACGGCCGAAGACTTCGCGGCGGCGGAAGGCGCCTATGCCGAAGCGATCCGCCTGCGGCCCGATTTTCCGCAAGCGCGCTGCAATCTGGCGCAAGCGCTGAAGGAACAGGGGCGAACGGCCGAGGCCGCGGTCACCATCGACCGCACCGTCTGCCTGGCGCCCGGCTTTGCCGGCGCCTTCGTCAGCCGCGGCATCTTGCTGGGCGAAGCGGGGCAGATATCGGCCGCCGTGCGGGCCTTCGACCGCGCCCTGGCCATCGATCCGCGATCGGCCCTGGCCTGGTTCAGCCGGGCCGATCTCAAGCATTTTTCCGCCGGCGACGCCGACATCGACAGGATGGAGGCGGCATTGGCCACCGGCGGCGGGCAGTCCGGCGGACGGGAACGGATCCTGCTGCACTTCGCGTTGGGCAAGGCCTGGATGGATGCCGGCGACGCCGACCGCGCCTTCGCCCATCTTCATCAGGGCAATCGCCAGGCGCGCGCCGCGCTGACCTTCGACGTCGAGGCCGAGCGGGAAAGACTGGCGGCCATCGCCGGCTCGTTCACCCCGGCGGCCCTGGAGCGCCTGGCCGGCGCCGGTGATCCGTCCGAGCTGCCGGTATTCGTCGTCGGCATGCCGCGGTCGGGCACCACCCTGGTGGAGCAGATCCTGGCCGCCCATCCCCAGGTTCACGGGGCCGGCGAACTCAGCACCCTGGTGCAACTGGTGACGCGCTTCGCCGGCGCGGGTGACTTCCGCGGTCTGTCGCCGACGACGTCGCGCCAGGAGGTGACGACCCTCGGGCGCGACTATGTCGCCCGCCTCGCCCCCCTGGCGCCGGAAAAGCAGCGGATCGTCGACAAGATGCCGGCCAATATCCTGCACGCCGGGCTGATCCGCCTGGCGCTGCCCAACGCCCGCATCATCCATTGCCGGCGCGACCCGGTGGATACCTGCCTGTCCTGCTATACCAAGTATTTTGCCGGGGAGCAGAATTTCGCCTATGACCTGCGGGAGCTGGGGCTTTATTACCGCGCCTATGCCGCCCTGGCCGAACATTGGCGGGCCCTGCTGCCGGCGGACCGCTTCATCGAGGTCGGCTACGAGGATGTGGTGGACGACCTGGAGGGCCAGGCGCGGCGCCTGGTAACGTTCTGCGGACTGGAATGGAACGACGCCTGCCTGGCCTTCCACCAGGCCCGCCGCCAGGTCCGCACCGCCAGCCTGAACCAGGTGCGCCAGCCGATCTACCGAAGCTCGGTGCGGCGCTGGGAACGCTACGCCCCTCACCTCGGGGCCTTGCTGGAGGCGTTGGAAATTCCCCCATGTCGCTGAACACGCTCGAATCCGAAAGCATCGAAATCTTCCGCGAGGCAGTGGCCACGGCCGCCCGGCCGGTGATGATGTATTCCATCGGCAAGGATTCCTCGGTGATGCTGCATCTGGCGCGCAAGGCCTTCTTTCCCGCGCCGCCGCCGTTTCCCCTGCTGCATGTGGACACCACCTGGAAATTCCGCGACATGATCGAGCATCGCGACCGGACGGCCGCCGCCCTGGGGCTGCGGCTGATCGTCCATGTCAACCGCGACGGCCTGGAACGGAACGTCAACCCCTTCACCCACGGCTCGGCGGTCCATACCGACGTGATGAAGACCGAGGCGCTGAAGCAGGCCCTGGACGCCCACCGGTTCGACCTGGTGTTCGGCGGCGCCCGGCGGGACGAGGAAAAGTCGCGGGCCAAGGAACGGGTCTTCTCGTTCCGCCAGCCCGGCCACCGGTGGGATCCGAAGCGCCAGCGGCCGGAGCTGTGGGCGCTGTACAACACCCATGTCAAGCCGGGGGAAAGCATCCGGGTGTTCCCCCTGTCCAACTGGACCGAACTGGATGTCTGGCAATACATCCGGCGCGAACGGATCCCCATCGTGCCGCTGTACTTCGCCAGGGAACGGCCGGTGGTGCGGCGCGACGGCGCCTGGATCATGGTGGACGACGACCGCCTTCCGCTGCGTCCCGGCGAAATTCCGCAGATGCGCAAGGTGCGCTTCCGCACCCTGGGCTGCTATCCGCTGACCGGCGCCATCGAAAGCGACGCCGAGACCATCGAGGAGGTGGTGGCCGAGACCTTGAACGCCCGCTCGTCCGAACGGCAGGGCCGCCTGATCGACAGCGACGGCGCCGGCTCGATGGAGCGCAAGAAGCAGGAGGGGTATTTTTGATGGGCCGGGTTGAACCGCAAAGTCGCCAAGGCCGCCAAGGGAACAGCGTGATCCCGCCAGGCCGTTCATCCGCAGGCGGCAGGGCCGAGGGCGCCTGCGGCAATAATCCGCCTCCGGCGGTCGCGGGATTCGCGTTGTCGCCATCGCATCACCGCCTTGGCGTCCTTGGCGACTTGGCGGTCAACCGGCCTTTCCAGCCACTCAGCCCCCCGCCCCTTGGAAAAGCGGTGCAATGACCCGCCCCGAACCCCAAGGCGGCCTCGGCGACTATCTGGCGGCGCAGGTGGACAAGCCGCAGCTGCGCTTCATCACCTGCGGCAGCGTCGACGACGGCAAGTCCACCCTGATCGGCCGGCTGCTTTACGAGGCCAAGCGGCTGTTCGACGACCAGCTGCTGGCCCTGGAAACCGATTCCCGGCGCTATGGCACGCAAGGCGAGCGCATGGATTTCGCCCTGCTGGTCGACGGCCTGCAGGCCGAACGCGAACAGGGCATCACCATCGACGTGGCCTATCGGTTCTTCGACACCGACCGCCGCAAGTTCATCGTGGCCGACACGCCGGGCCACGAGCAGTACACCCGCAACATGGCGACCGGAGCCTCGACCGCCGAGCTGGCGCTGATCCTGGTCGACGCCCGCAAGGGCATCCTGCCGCAGACCCGCCGGCACAGCCGGATCGTCGCCATGATGGGCATCGGCCAGGTGGTCCTGGCGGTGAACAAGATGGACCTGGTGGGCTATGACCGGGAAAGATTCGAGGCCATCACCGCCGAGTACCGGGCCTTTGCCGAAGGCTTGGGCCTGCCGGATATCCGGGCGATCCCGCTGTCGGCGCTGGAAGGCGACAACGTCACCACTCCCAGCCGCGCCATGCCCTGGTACGACGGGCCGACGCTGCTCGGCCATCTGGAAGCCGTGGAACCCGCCCGGGCCGCGGATCAGCCGCCGTTCCGCATGCCGGTCCAGTGGGTCAACCGCGCCCACGCGGATTTTCGCGGGTTCTGCGGCCGCATCGCGGCCGGAACCGTCCGCCCCGGCCAGACGGTGCGCGTCTTGCCGTCGGGAGTGACGACCACGGTCTTGGCAATCACCGGCTTCGACGGCGACCGGGCGGAAGCCCGGTCGGGCGACAGCGTGACCCTGCTCCTGGCCGATGCCGTCGATGTCAGCCGCGGCGACGTCATCGTCGCGGCCGACCAGCCGCCCGAGGTGGCCGACCAGCTGGAGGCGCGGCTGTTGTGGATGTCGGAACATCCCCTGGTCGCCGGCCGGCCGTTCCGCCTGAAGCTGCATTGCCAGGAGGTGACCGCCTCGGTCACCGCGATCAAGTATCGCGAGGACGTGACCAGCGGCGCCCGCCTGGCCGGCAAATCGGTGGCGATGAACGAGATCGCCGTGGTTACCTTAAGCCTCGACCGGCCGGTGGTGTTCGAGCCCTATGCCGCCAGCCGAACCCTGGGCGGGTTCATCCTGATCGACAAGTTCAGCAACGAAACGGCGGGCGCCGGCATGGTGGAGTTCGCGCTCAGGCGCGCCGCCAACATCCACTGGCAGGCCATGGAGGTCGACAAGGCGGCCCGCGCCGCGCTCAAAGGCCAGACGCCGAAATGCCTGTGGTTCACCGGGTTGTCCGGCGCCGGCAAGTCGACCATCGCCAATCTGGTGGAAAAGCGCCTGCTGGCCGAGGGCCGCCATACTTATCTGCTGGACGGCGACAATGTGCGGCACGGGCTGAACCGCGACCTGGGCTTCACCGAGGCCGACCGGGTGGAAAACATCCGGCGGGTGGCCGAGGTGGCCAAGCTGATGGTCGATGCCGGCCTGATCGTGCTGGTCGCCTTCATCTCGCCGTTCCGCAGCGAACGAAGGCTGGCCCGCGCGCTGTTCGAGCCCGGGGAGTTCGTCGAAGTCTTCATCGACACGCCGCTGGCGGAATGCGAACGGCGGGACGTCAAGGGGCTGTATGCCAAGGCCCGCCGGGGCGAGCTGAAGAACTTCACCGGCATCGACAGCGCCTATGAACCGCCGGAAGCGCCGGAAATCCATTTGCGCACGGCCAAGGATTCCGCCGACCGCTGCGCCCAGCGAGTGTTGCGGGCGATCGGATAGCCGAATGCCGGCGGCATCGTCCTTCGAGACGCCGCCTTCGGCGGCTCCTCAGGACGAGGAAAACCTCAGGCGGACCTCGTCCTGAGGAGCGTCCCAGCGGGACGCGTCTCGAAGGACGGCATCCTGAGCGGGCGCTCAGTCGAACGGGATGTTCAGCGCCCCGTGACGGAAGGGAATCCAGTCCTTGTATTCGGGGCGGTACTGCAGGCCGTAGGGCGAATTGAGGAAGATCTTCGGCGGGTTGCCGCTTTCCTTCTGCGTCTTGGCGACGTCCACCTGGCCCGAGGGAAGAAAGATCTTGTCGACGATTTCCTGCAGCGGAACCTCGCGGCCGGCGTTCTTCACATATTCGCGGGCATCGTCGCTCAGCTTCCAGGCCTGCTCGACCAGGGCAAAGGCTTCATCGACGGTTTTCGGCTCGACCATCTTGCGGGCTTCCTGCTGCTGTTCGCCTATGGCTCTTCGGTATCACCGGGCGGGACAGGCTGGCAAGACCCAACGCGATGCCGCATGGGCGCGAAATCACAGCTGCGCAAGGTGAGTTGAGGCTATATAGTCCGTCCCTCGCCCGATTCTTCCGCTTCCTGGCACGGAGATTGAACACGATATGGCACTGATCCCGGTAAACAGAGAGACACTTGGCTCCAAGCGGCTGAAGCCGCTGACCTCGTTCGCCCATCTGGCGAAGGTCCCGGTGTGCGAAATCGCGGCGATCGAATTCCCCGCGGCGGCCCTCAGCTTTCCCATCGTCTTCATCCAGCGCAACGGCCTGTTCTCGCCGGTCGCCCTGTTCAGCCTGGGCGGCAACGACAACCTTTTCGTCGGTGCCGACGGCCGCTGGACCGCCGCCTATGTGCCGGCCCTGCTGCGCGCCTATCCCTTCGTCGTGCAGGGTGACGGCAAGGGCGGGCTGTCCCTGATGATCGAAGACGCTTCGGGCCTGCTGTCCGACACCGAAGGCGAAGCATTGTTCGGCACCGACGAGAAAAGCGACGATGCGGCGCCGGTCGGCCGCGCGCTGAAGTTCGCCGGCGAGACCGCGGTGCAAGGCAACGCCACCCGGATGCTGATCGACAAGATCGCCGCCGCCGGCATCATCCAATCCCTCGACGCCGCCCCCAGCCCGGGTGCCCAGCCGGTTGCCACCGGCCTGTTCATGGTGGACGAGGCGCGCCTCAACGCCCTTTCCGACCAGGCGCTGCTCGATCTGCGGCAGGCCGGCGCCCTGGGCCCGATCTACACCCATCTGGTCTCGCTGGGCCAGATGCCGCAACTGCGCGCCCGTCACGAGGCCCGCCAGGCCGCCGCCGGCGGCGCCCCGAACGTCCATTAGCGCTGCTGCCACACCCTCCCTCTCCCGCCTTGCGGGAGAGGGCACGCAGCCGGCGGATCATCCTTTTCCGGCGGGTGCGACTTGGGGTTAGGTGCGAAATCCATTAAGGTGTCCGCGATCCCCGCCTTGGGGGATGGTTGAACCAGCCGTGGACGCACCTGCTCATGCCCAGCCCCGCCATCTA
Source organism: Pseudomonadota bacterium (assembly GCA_021793155.1). Classification (GTDB taxonomy): domain Bacteria; phylum Pseudomonadota; class Alphaproteobacteria; order Rhodospirillales; family Magnetospirillaceae; genus DUZF01. Next base: position 9,028 of record JAJYTF010000038.1, read on the forward strand.
TCCCGTCATCCTGTCCGGCGGCGCCGGCAGCCGCCTGTGGCCGCTGTCGCGGTCGCTCTATCCGAAGCAGCTGCTGCCCCTGGCCTCGGAGCGGACGATGATCCAGGAAACCGCCCTCAGGGCCAAGGATTCGCCGTTCGGCCCGCCGCTGGTGATCTGCAACGAGGCGCATCGCTTCATCGTCGCCGAGCAGCTGCAGCAGGCCGGCATCCGGCCGCTGCGCCTGGTGCTGGAACCCAGCGGCCGCAATACCGCGCCGGCCTGCGCGGCCGCCGCGGTGATCCTGCAGGAGGTCGACGCCGAGGCGCTGATGGCCGTTCTGCCCTCCGACCATGTGATCGGCCGGCCGGACGTATTCCTCGCCTGCTTGGAACAGGCGGCCGCCGCGGCGATGAAGGGCAACCTGGTCACCTTCGGCATGAAGCCCGACGCCCCGGAGACCGGCTATGGCTACATCCTGCAAGGGGCGCCCCTGGGTGAAGGCTGCTTCAAGGTCGAACGCTTCATCGAGAAGCCGGACCGGGAACGCGCCGCCGCCATGCTGGCCCAGCCCGGCCACCACTGGAACAGCGGCATGTTCGTCTTTCGCGCGGCGGATCTGCTGGCCGAAATGCGGCGCCTTTGCCCGGAGATATACCAAGGCGCGGCGGAAGCGGTACGGCTGGCCAAGGCCGATGCCGATTTCCTGCGCCTCGACGCCGGAGCCTTCGGCCAGACGCCATCCGCCTCGATCGACTATGCGGTGATGGAGCACACCGGCAAGGCCGCCGTGGTGCCCGGTGATTTCGGCTGGAGCGACGTCGGCTCGTGGTCGGCGCTGTGGGACATCAGCGACAAGGACGCCACCGGCAACGCCGCCATCGGCGACGTGCTGGCGGTGGATTGCCGGAACAGCTATCTGCGCGCCGAAGGCAACCTGCTGGCCGGCATCGGCCTCGACAACATGGTGGTGGTGGCCACCGAGGACGCCGTCCTGGTGGCCGACAAGAGCCGGGTGCAGGACGTGCGCAAGATCGTCGACCGCCTGCGGGAGCAGAAGCGCCCCGAGGGCGACCTGCATTGCAAGGTGTTCCGCCCCTGGGGGTACTACCAGAGCATCGATTCGGGCAACCGCTTCCAGGTGAAGCAGATCATGATCCGCCCCGGCGCCCAGATCTCGTTGCAGATGCACCACCATCGGGCCGAGCACTGGACCGTGGTCGAAGGCACGGCGCTGATTACCTGCGACGACAAGACCTTCCTGCTGCGCGAGAACGAATCGACCTTCATCCCCCTGGGCGCCAGGCACCGCCTGGAAAACCCCGGCAAGGTGCCGTTGCGCCTGATCGAAGTGCAGTCCGGCACCTATCTGGGCGAGGACGACATCGTCCGCTTCGAGGACGACTACGGCCGGGTCTGACCCCGCACGGGATGGCTGGCCGCCAACGAAATGAATGGTGGTGAGATTCCAACGGATGGTATGGCACCATCCGTTGGATTTCACCGCAAGGGCAGCCGATGAACACCACCCCCAACCGGTTGCAGGGCGCCGCAGACGATCTGGGCCGGTATTTCCGGCTCGCGATCCTAATTCTGGCAACGGCGGTGCTGGCCCGCTCGGCATGGCTGGTGTTTCCGACGCAGAACGGCATGCTCGGCCATGACTACCGGTATTTCCTGCCCTATCTCCTGGCCGGAGAACAATGGATCCGGCTGAACGGCTGGCTCTCGCCGCCCCATTTCACCGCCGCGTTCTGCGGCGCCATGCCGTGGCTGGCCAATCCGCAGTCCTTGACCTGGTCCCTGCCGCAATTGCTCGTGCTGGTGGCCGAGCCGGTCCATGCCCTGCTGGCGACCTATGTCATCGCCGCCCTGGCAGGCGCCGCGGCCACTTATGGACTGGCCCGGCACCGCTTCGCCCTGTCGGCGGAAGCCTCGGTCCTGTCGGCCGTCATCTTCATGCTGAACAGCTTCCTGTTCGCCCGGATGGCGGTGGGGCACCTGACCTATCATGTCTATTTCCTGGTGCCGTTCATCGCCGCGGCGGCCATTTCCCGCGCTGATCGCTTGTCCCCCCGGCAGTTTTGCCTGCGGAGCATCGGCGGGGGGGCCTGCATCGCCGCCATGGTGTTCGGCGGCGGGCTCAATTTCGTCGTCCCGGCAGGGCTGTCGGTGGCGGCCACCGTTCTCGTCCACCAGGCGCGGCACGGAATCCGGCCGGCGCCGTGGCTGGTTCTGGCGGCGGCCGGCCTTTGGTCCGCCGCCCTGTCGGCGGTGAAGCTGGTCGCGGCTTTCGTGTTCACCCTCGGCTATCCGCGACATTATCTGGCGGATGGGCTGTTTGCCGAACCCGGCGCGATGCTGCGCGCGCTGTTCCAATCGCTGTTCGCCCCCGGCACCAATCCCATGATCGAGTCCATGGGGGCCGGCCGGATGAATCTCGGTCTTCATGAACTGGAATTCGGCATCACCGTCGTTCCGCTGGCGCTGGCCTTGACCGCCGGCGCGCTGTTCCTGCGGCCCAGGCAGCGGCGGATCGGCAGCCCGGCCGCCGTCGCCCTGCTGGCCTTGGTGCTGCTGATTCCCGCTGTGCTGACCGCGGGATCGGCGTCATGGGCCCGCTTTCTGTCGACCGTGCCGATCATCAATAACAACACCATGCTGACCCGATGGTGGTCGATCTACATGATGCCGTTCATTGTCCTGGGAGCGCTGGGCTTCGATGCCGGCTTCCGTTCGCCCCAGGCGCGGGCGGCCGGGCTGGGAATCGCGGCGGCGCTGGTGATGGGGCAAACCCTGCTGCGCGACATGACATTCTACACAACGGTCAACCCCTGGGGCTTCTTCGACCCGGCCGCGGTGACGGCGGCACACCGCCGGCTGGCGAATGGCGGGCGGCTGGCGCCCATCACCGCGGTGGGATTGCCCGAGGGGGAGCGGACGCCGGACATGGCATTGAACGAGGCGCTGCTCGCCGGCGATTCGGCGGTTCCCTGCTACGAGCCGGTGTTCGGCTATAGCCTGGAAATGTTTCCTGCGGCGAACCTGCCGCGCGGGCCGATCCGGCGCGGCGCCGACGGCCGTTTCAACATCGCCGATCCGCGCTGCTATCTGGGGTCCGAGGGGCGGGCGCCTTGTGCGCCCGGCTCGCCCCTGGCCGATAGCGCCGACGGCGAAGTGACGGCGCTGGAAGATTACCGGCCGGTCCCATGGCGGCAGCCACTGTGGGAACGCGCCGCGACCTGGAGTTCAGCCGCGTCGCTGATGGTGACGGTGGGCGCGATGGCCGTCGCCGCCGGCAGCGCCCTGCGGAGGCGCGGGAAAAGAGGGGGCGCGGACAGATGAAACTCACCATCGTCACCCCCGTCCTCGACGACTGGGACAGCTGCGGGATCCTGCTGGGCGCCCTGGAGCGCCTGAACCTGCCGGGCGTTTCGGCGATTCGCGTCCTGATCGTCGACGATGGTTCGGCGACGCCGGCCCCCGACGATCTTTGCGGTCGGATCGGCGACGGCCCGATCGGGCGTGTCGAACTGTTGGAGCTGGCCTGCAATCTCGGCCATCAGCGAGCCATCGCCCTGGGCATCGCGGTGGCGTCGGAAACGCCCGGAAGCGACGCCGTCGTGGTCATGGACAGCGACGGCGAAGATCCGCCGCAAGAGATCCCCCGGCTGCTTGCCCGGCTGGCCGAAGAACCCGCGGCAATTGTCGCGGCGGGCCGGGCCCGGCGCTCGGAAAGCCGGCTGTTCCGCCTTGGCTACGCGGCCTATCAGCTGCTGTTCTGGGTGATGACCGGCCGCACCATCCGGTTTGGCAATTTCTCCGCCTTCACCCTGGCTTCGGCCCAGCGCCTTGCCCGGATGTCGGACACCTGGAACCACCTGGCGGCCGCCATGCTGCGCTCGAAACTGCCGGTCGAGGTGGTCCCCACCAGCCGCGCCAGCCGCTACCGCGGGCGCTCGCACATGGCGTTTCCGGCGCTGATCGCCCACGGCTTCAGCGCATTCTCGGTGTTCTCGGAATATGTGTTCGCCCGGCTGTTCCTGTTCTCCTGCCTGTTGGCGGTCCTGGCGCTGGGCAGCGGCGCGGCGGTCATCGCCATCCGCCTGCTGACCACCCTGGCCATACCGGGATGGGCCACCACCGCTGTGGGGGTTCTCGGCATCGTGCTGCTGCAGGCGGTCCTCCTCTGCCTGATCGCCAGCGTCCAGCTGCTTGCCGCAAGAAGCCAGGCCGGCGCCATCCCGCTGAGCCTGGTGGGAACCTTCGTCCGCCGGACCCGCGTCCTGGCGCCGCGAGAGGACGCCGCTTCCGATGCGCTACGCCGGCACTGAACTCGAACTGTTCGCCCAGGCGGTGGGATGGAAACGCTATGTGAGGGATGTCCTGCGGCCCTTCATCGGCGGCCATGTCCTCGAGGTGGGAGCCGGAATGGGCGCCTTCACCCAAGGCCTGACCGACATCCCCTGCCGATCCTGGTGCTGCCTGGAGCCCGACCCGGTACTGTCGGAGCGGCTTGATCGCCGCCGAAGCCACGGCGATTTTCCGCGCCCGGTCGAGGTGGTCCGCGGCACCCTGGCCGATCTCGGCGGCGAGCGGAGGTTCGATACGATCCTCTACCTGGATGTGCTGGAACATGTCGCCGAAGACGGCGCCGAAGCCGAAGCCGCCGCCCGCCGCCTTGCCTGCGGAGGGCGGATCGTCGTCCTCGCCCCGGCCTTCCAGATGGCCTATTCGTCCTTTGACGCGGCGGTCGGCCATCACCGGCGCTACACGCGCCAGAGCCTGGAACGCCTGCGGCCGAAAGCGCTGAAGACGGAAGCCTCGCTGTACCTGGACGCCCCCGGGCTGGCCCTGTCCCTGGCCAATCGCCTGCTGCTGCGCGCGGCCGAACCAAAGGCCGGGCAGATCCTGTTCTGGGACCGGCATGTCATTCCCCTGGCCCGCATCCTCGACCCCCTGGTCGGGCACAGTTTCGGCCGCTCGGTGGTGGCGGTGTGGCAGAAGGCCGGCGCTGCCGCGACTTGGGGTTAAAGCGGAAATCCACTAAGGTGTGCGCGGCCCCCACCCGGGGGGAATGGTTGAATCGCCCTTGGACGCGTCACCTTATGCCCGGCCCCGCCACTTCGTCTGCGACATCTGTGGATAATTCTCATGCCGATCGATAATCCGCAGGCCACCACGGATCCCGAGCGGATGCCGGGCGATCTCTCCCTCCTGTTCGGGGTGGAAAGCCTGCAGGCAGCCCATTTGAGCGGCATCGGGCGCTATACGCGCGGCCTGATCGCCGCTCTGCTGGAAGACGGCCGGGTGGGCAGCCTGTTGGGATTCGACTCGACCGGGGCACGCCCCATCGCCGTTTCGGATGCGAAGGGCGACAGCCCGGCCGCACCGCCAAGCCGCGCCACCCCCTTGCGGAGACTCAAGCGCGCGGTGGTGGATCTGCTGCCCGGGGGCGACCGCATTCATCAGTGGGTGTATGACCGCCGCCTTCGCCGGGTGCTGGCGCCGCATGGCGAGCGGATCTATCACGAGCCCAATTTCATGTTGCGGCCGTTCGCCGGCCCGACGGTAACCACCATCCATGACCTGTCGGTATTGCGCTATCCGGAATTCCATCCGAAAGAGCGCGTAACCCAATTCGAACGCCTGCTGCCGCGCACGCTGGCCCGCGCCGACCGGATCGTCACCGACGCGCCGCTGATCCGGGCCGAGATCATCGACACCCTGGGGGTGGCGGCAGAGCGGATCGTCGCCGTGCCCATCGGCATCGACGCGGTCTACCGCCCGGTGTCCGCCGACCGGCGCAGCGCCGTTCTGCGCCGTTACGGGCTTGATGACCGCGGCTATCTGTTCTGCGTCGGAACCCTGGAGCCACGCAAGAACCTGGCCGGGCTGGTCGACGCTTACGGCAAGCTGCCGACCGCCCTGCGGCGGCAGTTCCCGCTGGTCATGGCGGGAGGCCGCGGCTGGCGCGAGGAATTGTTCGAGAACAAGGTCGCCAATCTGGAGCAGAGCGGCGAGGTCCGGCGGCTGGGCTATGTGCCGGAGGGCGACCTGCCGGCGCTTTACAGCGGCGCCCGCGCCTTCGCCTTCCCATCCTTTTACGAGGGCTTCGGCCTGCCGCCGCTCGAGGCGCTGGCCTGCGCCACGCCGGTGCTGACCTCGCGCGGGACGGCGATGGAAGAACTGGCGGGGCAGGACTCCTTGCTGGTCGACCCGCATGACGTGGACGCCATCAGCCGCGGCCTGGAAGAAGTGCTGACGGACGAGCGCGCTCTGGAACGGGCGGCCAAGACGGCCCCCGTGCTGGCCGGGCGCTATAGCTGGCGGGCCTGCGCCGCCGCGATGATCGCGATCTATCGGGCGCTGTGAACCGGGCCGGCAAGGCTCAGCAGGGCGACCAGCGACGCGCCGGCCAGGCGCAGGCGCATCGGCGTCAGGCCGGCACGGGCGAAAATCAGCCGGTATTCGTCCAGACTGAATACCTGCTCGTTGATGCCTTTCAACAGGTCGCGAATGATGCAGGCCGATTCCAGGGTATTCGACACGGGCTCGCACATCACGGCGAGGACGCCGCCCGGGGCCAGCAGCGCGGACAGTTTCTGCAGCACGGCCTCGGGTTCGGGGAAATGGTGCAAGGCGCTGAACATCACCACCACGTCGAACGCCCCCGGCTTGAAGGGTGGCGCAAACGCATCGGCGCAAATGAATGCCAGGCGCTCGGCAAAGCGGTCGCCGAAATAAAGGCTGCCCAGTTCCAGCATCGGTGCGCTGATGTCCAAGGCGACGACTTCGCAGTTTTCCAGCCAGGCGGTCTGCGGATGGGTGCCCGTCCCCACTTCCAGCAGCCGGTACCGTGCCTTGCCCAGCTCCGCCAGACAGGTCTTCAGCGTGTCCACGCCGAACGCATGATCCTCGCCATAGCTCGGGTTGGGCGGACAAAGCTCCACCGCGACCGAAGGCCGGGGCGGGGCAAACGCCGCCCCCAGCCGTCGCAGGATTCCCCTCGGCCCGCCCCGGGCCTCGACCGGGATATCAAGGGTATCGCCGACGAATTCGTCGCCGCCGTCCATGGCAAGACCGATCCGCAGCACATGGGGGCCCGGCCGGTCGGGAATTTCCACCGTCACAGGAAGGCTGATACTGCGCCCCGGCACGAGGTCGATGGGAAACCTGGCTGACGGGCCGGCGGCACGGGCCGGCTGGCCGGCCGCCAGCCATCGGCCGGCCAGGACGATGCCGTGGGCGGTGCGCGACGACAGCGGGAACGCCCCGGCATTGCGCAGCCGGATATTGGCCGAAAGCTGCGTGCCGGGCTGGGCGTTCGCCGGGAAGTAATGCCGCTCGAACACGATCTGCGGAGAGGTGTTGGCCGCGGCGTCCGGCTCCGGCTGGATGATGGCGGCATCGTTGCCGAAGAACCGGTCCTCCAGGTCGTTGATCTCGGCCGAGACCGAGATGTTGTCGCTTTTCAGCGACAGCGAGCGGGAAATGATCTCCCCCACCCTGTCGGCCATCGCCGGCGTATCGGGCAGGTCGAGAACCCGGATCAGCTTGGCGGCAAAAGCGTGATACCGTGCATCCGCTTCGCCCTGATCCCCATCACCGCACTCCAGATACCGGTTGTAGAAATCGACCACGCCATTCCTGGCAGGCCACAGGACGCCGCAATGCGGGCAACGGATGCCCGTTTCGGCGGCATCCAACGGCCCGGTTCCGCAGGCCGGGCAGATCAGAACCCCGCTGTTCCGCAAGTTGTCGATCAGATACGCCATTCCAGCCTCACACCCCCGCCGGCCCGCCCGCGGAATCGGGAGAGCCTGCTTAGCAAATGGCGCAACGGTTGTCGACCATACTGGTGTCGGCATCGGCCGTCCCAGTGGATCGTTGAAGTCCGTCAGGTTTAGGGTTAGCTTGCCGTTCACAATTGCCGCTCACGTAGCAACGAACACGACGAAGCCGATGGCGGCCGCCCCTCAAGCTTTGGCCTTATGACAAGGATTTCCGCGAGAGTCATGTTCCTGGCTGCCTGGCGTTTTCGTCATTTCATTATTTCATCGATCGTCAATGATTTCAGGGCGCGCTTCATCCGCAGCCGGCTTGGCGCCCTGTGGATGATTCTCCATCCTTTGGCGCAGGTGGCGATTTTTGCGCTGATCCTGTCGACGATGCTTTCCGCCAAATTGTCTGGACTGAACATGCCACATGCCTATGCCATATATCTTATGGCGGGCACATTATCCTGGTCGCTGTTTTCGGAAATCATCTTGAGAAGCCTGACGATATTCATTGATAACAGCAATCTCATAAAGAAGATTTCCTTTCCGAAGATCAGCCTGCTGCTGATCACCCTTGGAAGCGCCCTGGTATCGAACCTGTTTCTGCTGGTCTCGGTGATGGCCGTGTTCCTGATGCTGGGGCATATACCGGGCATCGTGGCGCTGTATCTTCCCTTGCTGATCGCCCTGACGCTTGCGTTGAGCGCCGGCATCGGGGTCATGCTCGGCACGCTCAACGTGTTCATGCGGGACATCGGCCAGATCGTCCCCATCGCCATGCAATTCCTGTTCTGGGCCACCCCGGTGGTTTACGTCCCCAAGATCGTGCCGGAACATTATCGCCACTGGCTGGAACTGAACCCGGTTTATCATCTTGTCAGCGCCTACCAGGATGTCCTGGTGTTCGGCGTCCCGCCACAGTGGTCGGCGCTGCTTTGGGTTGCCGGGGCTGCCGCGGCCGCCTTGGCCGTGGCGTTGGCCTTGTTGCGCAAGGCGAGCCCGGAAATGGTCGACGTCCTATGACGATCGTCGAAGTCAGCGGGCTGGGAAAGGCCTATCGGCGCTACCGTTACGAATTCCAACGGGTGCTCAGCTGGTTCGGCGTTCGGTGCCGGGTGGCGGAGGAGCGCTGGGTCCTCCGCGATATCGATTTTGCCGTAGAGCCCGGCGAAGCGGTGGGGATCGTCGGGCAGAACGGCGCCGGCAAAAGCACCCTGCTGAAGCTGCTGACCGGTACCTCGCCCCCGACTGAAGGGGGGGTCCGGGTGAATGGCCGCATCGCCGCCATTCTTGAACTGGGCATGGGCTTCAACCCCGAATTCAGCGGCCGCCAGAACTGCTTCCACGCCGCCGGCCTGATGGGGTTCTCGCGGGCCCAGGTGGAACAGGCGATGCCGGGAATCGAGGAGTTCGCCGAGATCGGCGCTTATTTCGACGCCCCGGTGCGTACCTATTCGAGCGGCATGCAGATGCGGGTGGCCTTCTCGCTGGCCACCGCCTTCCGGCCGGATGTGCTGATCATCGACGAGGCGCTGTCAGTCGGCGACACCTATTTCCAGCATAAGAGCTTCGACCGCATCAGAAGCTTCCAGCGCCAGGGCACGACCCTGCTGGTCGTCTCGCACGACAAGGCGGCGGTGCAGACGCTTTGCACCCGGGCCATCCTGCTCGACAAAGGGCGCCTTGTCATGGACGGCGCCCCGGAGGAAGTTCTCGACTATTACAACGCCCTGATCGCCGAGCGCGAGAACAAGACGGTCGAGGTGCGCCAGCTGGCGGACGGCGCGAAGCAGACCATATCGGGCACCGGCGAAGCGCGCGTCGAGACGATCTGCCTCAGGAACCGCCGCGGCCAGGCGATCGAATACGTCACCATCGGCGAGGATGTCGACCTGTGCATCCGGGTCCGCACCACCGCCCCCATCCCACGACTGGTGCTGGGCTACATGATCAAAGACCGGTTGGGGCAGCCGATATTCGGAACCAATACCTGGCACACAAAGCAAATTCTGGAAGACCTCGCCGGGGACCAGCAGATAGATTATCGGATCCGCTTTACTGCGAATCTCGGCCCCGGAAGCTATTCCGTGGCCACCGCACTGGTGAGTTCGGACACCCATCTGGAAAAGAATTACGAATGGCGCGACCTTGCCCTGGTATTCAATGTGGTCAACGTCGATCGTGATGTTTTCGTAGGGGTGGCCTGGCTTCCGCCGGAAATTGAGATCACTCGTAATGAAGTTCATATCCTACGCTCAGAATTATGAAGACGTCATGCTCCACCGCGCCCTGAAAGGGGTGGAGCATGGTTTCTATGTCGATGTCGGCGCCAACGACCCCTTTGGCGATTCCGTGACGAAAGCCTTCTACGACCGCGGATGGCGCGGCATAAACGTCGAGCCCGTCGAGTTCTGGTTCCGCCGGCTGGAGGAGGAACGGCCCGAGGACATCAACCTGCAGCTGGTGGTCGATGCGGAGGGAGACCGCGAGGTCACCTTTTACGAGGTGGTCGAAACCGGCCTGTCCACCTTGGACCCGTCGGCGATCGAAGAGCATCTGTCGTCGGAGGACCAGGAGATCCGCCGGCACGTCTTGCGCAGCCGCAGCCTGAGCCAGATCCTGGCGGAGCACGGCAGGGCGGCGATCCATTTCCTGAAGATCGATGTGGAAGGCGCCGAACAGGCGGTGATCAGCGGCCTGGACCTGAAGCGGTTCAGGCCATGGATCATCGTCGTCGAGGCGACGCGGCCGAATACCCAGGTCGAATGTTACGAGGCATGGGAGAGCCTGATCACATCCGGCCGTTATCATTTCACCTATTTCGACGGCATCAACCGCTTCTACGTCGCCGACGAACACGCCGGGCTGGACGCCGCATTCTCGGCGCCGCCGAACGTTTTCGACAACTTCGTCCGGGTGAACGAGGACTATCTGGAACATCGCAGCGAGTGGCTGGAGCGAGAGGTCGCCCAGCGTGACGACGAGATCGCCCGGCGTGACGACGAGATCGCCCGGCTCGACGAGCAAATCGTCGAGTTGAGTGAGAAAATCCGCCAGCGCGACAATGAAATCGCATCGCTGCTTTGCCAACTGGGTAACACGAGCGCGGAGCTTGCGAACGTCTATGCCAGCCGGTCCTGGCGCGTCACCGCACCGGTGCGCTGGGTGACAAGCCTGGGCCGCAGCTTGAAAGAATAGCCTCTGCCCGGTGGGCTTCCGCGAGCGGGAGGGACTGATCGGGCGCAAGCCAGGCGCCCATTCTTGAAAATAGAGGGGCCTGGCACGGTAGCGGCAAGCACCGTGGCGGTGATGGGGCCAATGCCGGGGATGGTGGCGAGATTGCGGCTGGGCTCATTGGTCCGATGCCAGGCGACCATCTTCTTCTCCAAGCCTTCGATACGCTGGCTGCAACTCTCGATCTGTCCGGCAACCCCGGTCAACGCGTCACGGGCCAACGGAGGGATTGGTGCCTCCGCCAGCCCCTTGATGAGTTCCTGGACCTTGCTTCGTCCTTGGGCGGCGACGATGCCGAATTTTTCGGCGGCGGCGCTGTGAGTTTTTCACCGCCAAGCGCCCTTCCGGCGAAGGGCTACGCCAAGAACGCCAAGGCACCGAATCCGCGGAGGCGACACGGCTCCTACCATTCTGTCCCCTTGGCGTCTTGGCGAGCCCGCCTTTGGCGGGCGCTTGGCGGTTCAACCGTTGTCGCCAGCGCCAGAACAGTGGGTGGCCCAGAGGCACAGCGTCGTTAAGAAAGTGCTTCCCCCCTGACTCGGAATATGAGTCGCTCTGGGGGTGGAGCGGCTCGAGCTTGACACCAACCGGGCCCATTACGGAAGAACCGCTGCCCATCCTCATCGATCCCGAATATCTCGCTGCGCTTCGATGACGCTACCCGGATACCGACACCGCCATCAACTCGCCAATCCCGCGAAAGCGGGGGGGCAGCCGGCGGTATGGGTTCCCGCTTTCGCGGGAACGACGAAGAAAGGGCGGCCACTTCCGCCCTCAACCCGATCGCAACCTGTCAGAATCCCTGTATCTCGGCACTAGAGGTTCTAAGCCACCTGTCCAGGCTTATGGGCGCGCCCTACGGGTTAGAATGCGTGTGAACCCATGAGAGGATCTTTCCCCAGCCGTCACATCCAGAAAGTCTCCATGCGACAGTCTCCGTGCCGGCATCGCAGGCCGCGCCCGACCAGTCGGCATCCGCAGCCCTCGGTCCTTATCCAACGTTCAACCCAAAGAACATGAAATGGCCGGCAACTTCTACGAAGCCTTCGAAGAAAAGTACCGGGGCGACCGTGACCTGATCAAATCACGGTTGCGGGTCTATTTGCCCTTCGTCGAGCCATTGCTATCCGCCTATGACGGAGAAATGGCAAGCGCCATCGATCTGGGCTGCGGAAGAGGTGAGTGGCTTGAACTGCTGAAAGAATCAGGATTCGAGGGGTATGGCGTCGATTTGGACGAGGGGATGCTTTCGGCCTGCCGAGACCGCGGGCTGCGCGTCGCCGCGGGCGACGCGGTCGAAACCCTCAAAGCGCTGCCGGACGAAAGCCAGGTTGCCGTTTCCGGCTTTCATATCGCCGAACATCTGCAATTTTCCCACTTGCAGGTCCTGGTGCAGGAATCGCTGCGCGTCCTGAAGCCCGGCGGCGTGCTGATCCTGGAAACGCCCAACCCTGAAAACATCGTCGTCGCCACGACCATTTTTTACCTTGACCCGACCCACCAGCGGCCAATTCCCCCACTGTTGCTGTCCTTCCTTCCGGAATTTTATGGCTTTGGCCGAACGAAAATCCTGAGACTGCAGGAAACCGTATCCCTTTCGGACGAAGGGGCTCTGAGCATGGAGCAGGTTCTGTACTGTGCCAGTGCGGATTTCGCGGTGGTGGCGCAGAAATCAGCCCCGGAACGCATTTTCGATACCCTTGGCCAAGCTTTCGCATCGGAGCACGGCATCAGCCTGGCAACGCTTGTCCGGAAATACGACCGGCACCGTGAAGAAGCCGCCCGGGCGGCGGCAACCGAATCCCAAGCGGCCATGACCAAGGCGCTGCAAGCCGAAAACATGGCGCTGCAAGCCGAAAGCATGGCGCTGGCCGCTGTGGCCAAGGCTCAAGAAGCGGAACTTGCGCTGCGTCACGTGCAGGAGATGATGCAGTCGATTTTCAACAGTCGCTCATGGCGTGCCACGGCCCCATTGCGCTGGCTGGCCGCGCAAACCAAGTGGTTTCGTTCCTGAGCGCCGGGCATAAGCTCCCTCACCGCTCATTTGCGGCTTCGACCAGGCGCGCCCCTTTGGCGCGCCCCTCATCCGAGTGAAAGATGGTGCTGATGATCTGATAGCGGTCTCGCACACCCTCGGCGAGACTGTTGGCAAAATGTTGGAGCCCGCCATCATCGGCCTCGCGGTCGAGCAGCGCCACGTAGATTGCCTTTACATACTCCAAATCGTTCAACTTTTCGTTCTTCGCCAATTCGAATGCCCGGCTTCGAACGCTCCGCACTTTGCGTGCCGAGGCCGAAAGCAACCAACCATGGGTAACTTCTAAAGAAGACAAGGCAAAACCAGATTGGTCCAACATGCTCGTCAGTGATTTTGAAGTGAAACCAGACATATGAAAGTCGCCGATATAGGACTGGGTGCCGTACAGCATATCGATGACGCCGTTTCCCTGCTCCCCTGAAATAATCATTTTAGCGACGCTCACGAGGTCAGGAACTCGGAGCCGGAGTTCCCCCCCCCGGCACAGCAACCTGTTCCATTCGACAAGGGCCGGCATTACCCTCGTGCCTGGCACATGTTCCAATACGTCATTCGCCAACACCTCCTCGGCAGCTCCGTCCTCGACCTGGAAGATATTTATGATATCGGCAACCAGATCCGGCGCATGGAAACTGTTGAGGTCAACGTTGGTGTATCCTTCCCGTTTGTCGAAGCCACATCCGACGTTGAGTTTCCTATACGACATTACTCAAGCTCCACTTGCATACCCGATCCAGCGCGCGCGGTTTCGCACTACGTCCCCGGACCTAAGCGATCATCGCCACTCTGTCCAACCGGCACCCGTCCATAGCCGCTTCGCCAGGGCTTCTACGCCGCCAGTCCAGTTTTGCGGGCCGCCCCCACGGGTTAGAGTCGGGCTGAACCCGCAGCATAACGATCATATGCATTTTTTTCATCCGGGAAGCGGCCACCAAACGACCGCCTTTGCCACTATCGCAGCGATGATCTGGGCCGGCAGGACCTGCACGGGCAGTAGCCCCCGGATGTCGATCGGAGCCCTGTCTGATGGCGTCGCGCACGATTTTCGACCACATCGCCAAGACTGCCGGCACCAGCGTCAAGGAAGCGATCGCAACAGCGATCGGCGAGCGCTGTGAATTGGCCGACACCGGTTACCCGCACCATGTCGCCGTTGCCAATGCCGGCCGGCGCCGCTTCATTGGCTGCCATATGTGGTTCTATCCCGGGGAACACCTGGCAGCAGGATGGTATTACAGCACGGTCCTCCGCGATCCTTTGGACCGCTTCTTATCCCAGTACTATTATCATCGACAGCTCCGCCAACATGTTCTAAACGGCACAATATTTGATCCTGCTGCCGTCGCCGCAATACACAAATCTCTTGATGAATACTTATTAGATGACAGTATCGACGTCAGGCGCAGCCACACCAATTTCCAGGCTCATCATTTTGCATGTCGGATCTGCGCCCGCCCCGACGATTTGAACGAAGACCAGCTCCTGGATGCCGCCATGGCCAGCCTCGAGGACTATGACCTGGTTGGGGTGCACGGCGACCTGCAGGGTTTTATCGATGTCTATTGCCAGGACATGGGCGTCCCACCCGTGCCGATACCGCGACTCAACGTAACCCAGGGCGGGAAAGGGACCGGCACTCTTCCCGACGCGTTGAAAGACCGGCTGGCGAAAAGCAATGCCGTCGACACCGCGCTGTACGACTGGGCCTGCTCCCGCTTTTCCCTTCGCCGCCAAGGCGGCGTCGCAAGGAACCGCCCAGGCTCCCGCCAAACCGCGCCCGAGGCGGCCGAATTGAATTTCGGCACGAAGGAAATACAAATCATGTCCGTGACGTGCCAGGGGGTGCAGGACGATCTGCCGCAACTGGCCAATGGGGAATGCATGGACATCAAGCTGGGCTGTTTGGCGAAAGTCAGCGAACCCGATCTGACCGTCGGCATCGCCATCCGAAATTCAGCAGGCGATACCGTCGCATCGACCAATACGAAACTGATGAACGCTCAGATCGCCATTCCCGAGCCGCAGGAATTCGTCGTTCGCGTCGGATTTTCCGCTCTGCTGTCGGCAGGGGATTACAAGATTACCGTCGCCTTGCACAAAGGCCTGACCCATATGGACGGTTGTTATCATTGGCTGGATAGTGCCGCCCGGTTCCGCGTACTGCCGGGAATGAATGCCGCCGGCGACATCAATGCCAGTATCGTGATTGCGCTGGGGCCGCGTCACAGTGATTCTTACAGGTTGAGATCGGGCTGAGCGCAAAAGTGGCAGCCCCGTCTTCGTCGTTCCCGCGAAAGCGGGAACTCATACCGCCGGCTGGATTCCCGCTTCCGCGGGAATGACGAGTTGATGGCGGTGTCGGTATCCGGGTTGCGCCGAAACCGGCCTCGGCGCAGCTACTCAATCAAAAGGTTCACTGCGCCAAGTTTACCATAGTCCCTCGCCGGGCGGGACCATCCGGCGAGGGGGAAAAACCAAGGCTGGTGCTCTGGCGCAAACTGAATCTTTAGTTTGCGTCGGAGCCCTAGTGGTCCGCCCCAGACGCTTGGTCCCCAAGCGCCTGGATCAGGCGGCCCACCAACCAATTGAATTGTGGTGAAAATTCGACGGCTGGTGGCGGTACCATCCGTCGGATTTTCACCACTAGTGGTCCGCCCCAGACGCTTGGTCCCCAAGCGCCTGGATCAGGCGGCCCACCAACTGATTGGATTGTGGGGAGAATCTGACGGATGGTGTCGGCACCATCCGTCAGATTCTCCCCACTAGCGAAGGACCTCCCGCACCAATTCGACGACCGGCTGCAGGGTCCGTTCCCACAGCAGGGCGCGCAGCCGGTCTTGCGCGGGAACCGAGCCGACCTTCCCGTCCAGCACGTCGCGCATCGCCTGGGCAAAGGTGGCGGCATTCTCGGCGAAGGTAACGCCCGGCATTTCGGCAAATGCCTCGAACCCGCGGAAGGCCATGCGGGTGGCGACGATCGGGTGGCCGGCCAGCAAGGCTTCGGCGGTCTTGAGGTTCGAGCCGCCGCCATAGGTGATGGGCAGCAGCGTCGCCGTCGCGTTGTGGATCAGGCAGTCCAGGGCGAACGACCCGACCTCGCCCAGCAAGACCAGACGGTCGCGGAAAAAATTGGGCAGGCCGTCCTGCGGCAGCCCCTGGGCAATCAAATGGGATGCGCCGCCGGCCACCACCACCCGCTCGTCGGTGCGCAGCGACGACAGGCCGGCCATCACCAGATCGGAAAAACCGCGAGCGTTGGGGGGGTGGGCGCTGCCGACGAACAGCGCGTAGCGCCACCGCGGCTGCAACTGCTCGGGCAAGATACCGCTCAAGTGGTCCCGCCGCCGCGGCGCGGTGCCGTTGACGGCGACGACGACGGGGTGGCCGGTCCAGGCGCGATATCTCTCGGCATCCGCTTCGGCGACCACCACGACGCCGGCCGCCGCGCCGACCACTTCGCGTTCAAGTTCCTCGATCCGGGCAACGATAGCGTGGGTTTCGGCCACGCCCGCGTCCGTCAGGATGCGGCCCTTCGCCTCGCTTTCCACATTGTAGGCGCTGTAGACCACCGGACAGGGCGAGGCCGCCGTCTTGCGCCATTCCTTCACCGCCGGCCACAGCCAGGGCTCCTCCAGAAGCACCAGGTCAGGGGCCGCCTCGGCCGCCAGCCGGGCAAAAGCGGCGAAACAGGCCCCATCATTCGCGACGGCCAGGCCATCGGCGAAATCGGCGACCTGCCAGACATCATGATAGGGTGGAATCCACGTCGCCCGATCAATGTCGACGGCAGGCCGACAGCCCGGAGCCGGGTAATGGGACCGGCGATAGATCGGCATGCGCAGAACCTGGAAACCCGCGGCATCGAGGATATCGGCGGTCTGTCGGGCCCGAATCTGCCCGCCATGCCGCGGGATGGTGGTCGGATAGGGGGCAATCTGCAGAATGCGCTTCACGCCACGTCCTCCACCACGAACAGGAGGCCGGCAAGAGACGCCTTCACCGAAGCCGCGGCGTCATTCCAACTGGGAAAGCGGGGCACGTCGAGGGTGCGGCGCGGAGCCCGCGCCGCTTCGGCGATCGCCCGGTACCAGGCCGTCCGATCGGCCGGATCGACCACAGTGGCCAGGCCATAGCCGGCCTCGGGCGTCGCCCCGCGGCTGGAGACGATGGCCGGCCGGCCATGCTGCAGCGCCTCCACCACCGGAAGGCCCCATCCTTCATAGAGGCTGGGAAACACGAGGAAGTGGCACATTTCATAGAGCCAGGACAGGCCGCCATCGGTGACCTTCTGCAGCCAGAAGATGCGCGTTCCGTAGAGGGGCGACGCCTTCAGCCTGTCGATCACCTCTCCGACTTTCCAGCCCTCCATCCCGACGATGACCAGATCGAGGTCGAAATCGGGGTCTTTCACCAATTCGTGCCACAGATCGATGACAAGAGCGTAGTTCTTGCGGGCCTCGAAGGTGCCGACCGCCAAGGCGAAGCGCCGGCCGGCCAGCCGTTCGACCAGGCCGAAGCGGGCCAGCGCGCCCGCATCGGCCGCCGCCGGCACGTCGGCCCCCAGGGTGAAGACCGTGGCGTTCGGCATCGGCCTGCCCATATCCGCGGCGAAGGCCAGCAGATCGGCGCGGGTGCACTCGGAGATGCACAGGATCAGACTGCTGTTGTCGAGAATGTGCAGGAAGCAGTTGAGGAAGGGATAAGTCGTAACCGTATGGCAGACTTCCGGCAGCTTGATCGGAATCAGATCGTACATGACGGTGACGACGCGCAAGCCGCATTCGGCCCGCAACGCCTCGACCACTTGCCAGTCGATGACGTCCCAGGCCAGGCCGCAGAGGAACAGCAGGTCGTCCGGCCCGGGGTGGACCACCAGGCTGAAGTCGACGGGCTGTTCGCTCGCCGCGGCCCCGGCAGCCAAGCCATCGAGCGGCGGAGGCCCGATCGGCAATGAGGCGTCGGCTCCCCGCCCGTAGACGAGGTTGCGGACCGCCTGGCGGCCGCGCAGCAAGGCCTGCCGCCAATCCTCCCGCACCGACGGGGGGGCGCACCGCAGCAGGGCGCGGGCCGTCGCCCGGGCCAGCGAACCGATCGGGCGCAACAGCCGGCGCAGCCCGGTGCGAGGCACGGCGGCCGGCGCCGGCCCGATCCCGCCGTCAGGGACATCCAAAGGCGCAGCCACCCCCGGTTCCGCCGGCAGCGCCAGAAGGCGCGCCGCATCAGGGTCGATGGCCCGGAATGAACCGTGGTGAAACACCACCGGAACGACTGCCAGATCGGGGGCGTCGAGAAGGCGCAGGGTAATTTCCCGCTCCACTCGGACGATGCCGACGGCATGCCGGCCGCGCCACGCCAAGGACGTGCTCACATCGACAAATATGCGCCCGCGCTGGCCATGGCGGGAGGTCATTCCGGGATGGATCATCGGCGGTCCAGGTGGTCGTCCGTAAAGCCGAGAACGCCGGATCTCCGACACGCCCAGGCATGATTGGCAGGGCAAGTTATGCGATCACCGCCTTCGGCGCAAGCCGCCCATGGTACGGTCACCCGGCCTCGCCATATGCTGCTTGGCCAGCAAAGACCTCGGCCAGAACTTCAGCCAGGCTGTCCTGCCAGGCGGGTGGCGAAAAGGCGAAATCCGCCTGAAACCTGGCAGTATCGAGCACCGAATAGGCCGGCCGCCGCGCCGGCGTCGGGTATTGATCGGTGGTGATGGGGTTGACCACCGGGCGGCGCCCCCAGTGTTCCGCCGCCCCGGCGAAGATCTGCTGGGCGAAGCCGTGCCAGGTGGTCTCGCCGGCATCGACGTAATGATAGGTGCCGTCCGACCATCTGCCGAGGATGGTCAGGATGGCCCGGGCGATGCTGCCGGCCGCGGTCGGACAGCCGCGCTGGTCGGCCACCACGTTGAGTTCGTCCCGCTCCCGCCCCAGCCGCAGCATGGTCCGCAGGAAGTTCCGCCCCTCGGCCGCATAGACCCAGGCGGTGCGCAGGATCACATGCTCGGCGCCCGCGTCGCGGACCAGCCGCTCGCCTTCGGCCTTGCTGGCGCCGTAGACGCCAAGCGGGCCGATCGGATCGTCTTCCCGATAGGGCCGGCCGGCATTGCCGGGAAAGACGTAGTCGGTGGACAGATGGACCAGCCGGCGCCCCCGGCCGGCGCACCAGCGGGCGATGGTCCCCGGACCCTCGGCGTTGACGGCGAAGGCGAGGGAAGCCTCCTCCTCGGCCTTGTCCACGGCCGTATAGGCCGCGCAGTTGACCACGAGGTCGGGCGCCGCCCGGTCGAGGATATCCGGAATCGCCTCGGCCCGGGCCAGATCCAGGTCGGTCCGACGCATGGGCAGGACCGACAGGCCGGCGGCTTCACCGGCGCGCCACAGAGCGCCCCCGACCTGGCCGTCAACACCGGTGACCAGAATGCGGAGGGTGGGCAAAGGCATGACCGGGACCTCGAGGGATGGGACGACCCGGCGGCAACGCTGGCACCGCCCCGGCAGGCTGTCAACTTCAACCCGCTCATGCCCGCGATGGCGGACATCCGCAGTGGGTCAGGCAGCTTGTCGTGACATCAATGGATTCCCGCTTTTCGCGGGAATGACGAGAATATGGCCAGTCGAATGAACCATCCATCAACCAAGCTCGGCCGGCCGAGAGTATCGCTTTCCAGCCGGAATTCGGCAGTTTATAATTCGTCCGCCCGCTCCGGTAGATGGCAAGAATGAAAGCCCAACCCATGGACGTGACGCCGACGGCGATTCCCGAGGTCCGCATCGTCAAGCCGCGCCGTTTCGCCGACAGCCGCGGATACTTTTCCGAGACCTATAACCAGAGGGTCTTTTGCGCCGCCGGCATCGGCATGCCGTTCGTCCAGGACAATCAATCCTTGTCGCGGCCCAAAGGCACCGTCCGCGGCCTGCATTTCCAACTGCCACCCTTCGCCCAGGACAAGCTGGTGCGCGTGGTCCGCGGCTCGATCCTCGACGTCGCCGTCGACATCCGCCGCGGCGCGCCCAGCTTTGGCCGAAGCGTCTCGGTGGTGCTGAGCGCCGAGGAAGGGAGCCAGCTGTTCATCCCCATCGGCTTTGCCCATGGCTTCTGTACCTTGGAGGACGACACCGAAGTCCTCTACAAGGTCAGCAATTTCTATTCCGCCGAGTGCGATCGCGGGATTTCGTGGAACGACCCCGACCTCGCCATCGACTGGCCGGTGTCGCCGGATCTCGCCGTTCTTTCCGACAAGGACAAGACCTGGCCCCGGCTGAAGGATCTGCCGGCCTGTTTCTGACTCACAGCTCGTCGAAGCTTTTCGACCGCATGAATTCAGCGATCACGCGGTCGATGTCTTCGGTGAACTCGGGGCCGTGGTCAAGGCCGGGCATCGGCACTTCGCGGCCCAGGATGCCGTCGATCATCGCTTTGACGCCCTTGTCCATTTCCTCGACCATTTCGCGATAGGTCCGGATCTCAACCATCTTGCCCTCGATGTCGCGCAGGTTCGGCTGCAACAGGTCGAGAACCGACAACAGATAACGGGCCTTGATCTCGGCCTGCATCTTGACCAGGCCGATCACCTCGTCCTGGGTCACCTCTTTCAGCCGCGCCGCCATCCGCTCGCGGGTGATCTTGTGGCGAAAGTCATTGAGCAGGCTGGTGAACCGCGCCGGATTGAGGCCTCGTCCGAGCATCCCCTGGTCCTTTAACATTTCGTAAGCGGGATGTCCGCGGCCGCGGACGGCAGGTCGGCCAACCATGCAGCGTCGCGATCGAGGCCCCATTCGGCAATTTGGGCAAGCTGATGCAGGCTGGCAAGTAGACGGTGCAGTTCAGCGCGGCCAAACGCCATGGCTTCGGCAATATCACCGTCACCGATCAAAGATACCGCGAAATGCTGCGGATGGGTCTCGATGCTCAGGGTATGGACCAGGGTGGCACGGGAGGGTGCGGGATCTGGCGCCGCCGCGGCCGTTGCCGCCTCGCCGGCGTGATCCGGCTGGGTGGCGCACAAATGCTCGAAATGAATCACCTCGTTGCGCTGAGCCAGGGGCGCCCGCGCCATGACGGGGCTGGTGCGGACCAACAGGTCGGCGATGCCCTTGAGCGCACGGCGGGTCACCCGGCGCGTCAGCAGGAAGCGGGTTGCCAGGTCCTCCCGCAGGATCTCGATGCACAGGCGATCTTCCTGCTCGAGGAAGGAAAAATTGATGCGGATCGAGCCGGTCATTTCTTGAAGTCGAACAGGAAGGGATCGTCCTGGTCGATGCCGAAGGCGTGATCAAGGTTCAATTCGGTCTTCGCCATGGACTTGCGCTGCGCCTCAAGCTGGGCATGAACATCGGCAAGCCGGCCGATGAGCGGCAGCTTGGCCAGCGAGAACAGATGGGCGTAGGCGATGGCCAGCGCCCCGGCATTCCTCAGCTCCAGCAGGGCTTCGGCGCCAACCGCGTTGAGCTTCGCTTCGTCCAGCCTGAACAGGCCCTCGATGCGCTTGACATTGCCGCCGCCCGCATCGACCCGCAGCTCCCACGGGGCCAGCAGGCCGTGCGCGGCAAGGCAGTTGCAGGCCGCCAGGGTCACCAGCCGGCTGCGTTCCAGATCGGCCAGGAAAGTCGACATCTGGGCGAGGAACGGCGAGGCCTGTCCGTCCTCGGCGAACAGCGGCGCGCCCTCGTCCTCGGAGATCAGGTCGCTGGTGTCATCCAGGCACAGCACCCAATCCCCGGTCTCTTCGACGCGCGCCAGCGAGAACGGGCCACGGCGAAGGACGGCCGGCAGGTAGCTGCCCAGCCACTGGCCGTCGAGGGCGACGAACAGGTTGTTGCCCGGCTCGATGGCCATCAGCGCACCGGGGAAAAAACCTTCGGCCGAACGGGTGAAGCAGACCGGGTACTCGCCGGCCGCACGGCCCATCTCCGCGCCATAGAGCGGCAGAACGCCACTGGCTCGGGCAAATTCATAGGAGACCCGCGGGCGGATCTTCTTGTTGGCATGGATTTCGCGGGAAACCGGAACCAGAGTCACTTTGGCCTACCTTTCCAATGCAAGCGATACCCCCCTGGCGCGCGACGATGCGGACGGGGCCAGGATAACCTTCTTTGCCGACCAGACAAGCGCGCCATTGGCTTGATTGTTGATGGCCCCTCGGGCGCCGGGCGGGCTAAATGGCCCCTCGGGCGCCGGGCGGGCCGCATCCGCGGGGCTTGGCTTTCGCGCGAACGATCGCGCGGGGCCTCAACGGCCCAGTCGCGTGCGGACGCCCGCTCCGCGCCTCGCCGGTGCCGCCGGTGTCCGGACCGGAACGAGGCAGAGCCTCGTGCCTAGTGGTCCGCCCCAGACGCTTGGTCCCCAAGCGCCTGGATCAGGCGGCCCACCAACCAATTGAATTGTGGTGAAAATTCGACGGCTGGTGGCGGTACCATCCGTCGGATTTTCACCACTAGC
>JAJYTF010000039.1 GCA_021793155.1 Pseudomonadota bacterium
CGCGAGGCGGACACCCTGGCGCGGATCGGCGGCGACGAGTTTGTCGCCGTATTGGTGGATCTGCAGGATCCGCAGGATTGCGAGCCGGTACTGACCCGCCTGATCGCCGCCGCAGCCGCACCGGTGACGATCGGGGAGCAGGTCCTGCGGGTCGCCGCAAGCATCGGCGTGACCATCTATCCCCAGGACGACGTGGATGGCGACCTGCTGATCAGGCATGCCGACCAGGCCATGTATCTGGCCAAGCAGGCCGGGGGAAACCAGTTCCGCCTGTTCGACCGCGACCGACAGCAGGAGGCGGGCGCCCACGGCGATACCAGCGCGCATCGCCAGCGAACCGTCTAAGCATCAATCCATCGCCCTCCGGCGGCGATGGCCGCGCCTCCTACAAATTATATCCCAGCCTGATTCCGCCCCAGTGACGCCCTCGCACGAAAATGGGGGCCGAAGCGTCCTTCAGCAGCATCATGTTGCCGCCACCCATGTCGCGGATATAGGTCTGGACCAAATGATCCCGGGTGTGGGTGACTCCGGCAAGCTCGGCGCGGCTGTTGAATATCCGCCGGTTGCGGCAGTTGGCTGCGTTCCACACGGGGTCCGATCCCTGCGGTTTCGAACAATGGAGGTGGTGGGCCGAGACATAGCCGTCCTGGTTAATCGCCAGGCCGAAGACCACTTTGGAATTGACCTTGAGGATTTCCTCCTGGATCGGCGGCAGCACACGGTCGGCCATTTCCAGGAAACGAGTGGTGAACTGCTGAGGATTGGTGTTGGGGATTGGCTTGTAATCCCGGTCGAACAACTCTTCGAGGCTGATTTCGCCCCGTGCCAGGACCTCCTCGAAAGTGCGCTCGACCGTCTTGGCAGCCGATTTGGCCAGTTTAATGTAGAACTGGTCCTCGGCCAAATGGCCGAACAGGAACTCGCCCAACCGCGCCTTCGTCACGTCGTCGAGCAGGAAGTCGACCAGAACCCCCTCGGCTTCGGTGCCGCGCACGCGTGCGCGCAACGGCCCAAAGCCGTCCAGGGTTACGTCCAGTTCGGCGTCCGCCATCGGCGGGGCGCCAGTCAGGCGAGCGGTCTCGACCTCCATGTCCTCGAAGCGGCAAGGCAGACTGCCGGCGCCATTCCGGATCGAGCCGGCCAACGGTTGGCCTGCGCGGCCGGCATCCTTTTGGCCGCTGCCGACGGTATTGAGCAGAATGCCGGTGAGCCGACGCTCCATGTTGTTGAAGCGCTCTGTGACCTCGGCGGCGCTTTTTTCCAGCGAATTGGCCAGTCGATCGACATTCACTGCTTCGCTCGAAATGCCAGTGGCGTTGCTTGACACCCTGTCGGCCTGGGTCGCGGCGTTCTGCGCATTACTGCTGATGGCGCGGGTGGTGACTTCCTGCTCCTCGACGGCGGCCGCCACGGCGCCCGCTACACTGTTCACTTCATCGATGGTCCGGCCCACCGCCTCAATGGCTCGAACACCTTCCTCGGTGGCGGACCGGATGCCACCCACCTGTTCCGAGATGGTGCCGACCGCCTTGGCTGTTTGTGCGGCCAGGATTTTGACTTCGTTGGCGACCACCGCGAAACCTTTGCCCGCGTCGCCGGCCCGCGCTGCTTCGATGGTGGCGTTCAGAGCCAACAGATTGGTTTGTGCTGCGATAGTGTTGATCAGCAGCAGCACGTCGCCGATTTGCGCCGATACGGTCGCCAGTTTCCGCATGGTGGCGTCGGCTTGGCCGGCTTGGACCACCGCGTCGCCGGTGATACGGATGGTGCGAGCCATCTGCGTCGCGATTTTACGGCTTGCCGCGGCCAGTTCGTCGGTTGCCGTGGCGACAGCGGCGACGTTGCCACGCGCCTCGGATGAGGCGGCGGCCAGAGTCTCGTACAAACCTTCCATGCGCCGGATCGCCCCGGCGACCTCTCCGGTCGAGCCGGTCATATCGGCGGCCAGTGACATCACATGTTTGACCGTGCCCTCCACTTCGCCCTCCAGCGCTTCGGCCAGGCACATCAGTTCGCGCCTTTTGCTGAGGTCTGACGCCTTTTCGGCCTTCAGCGCAGTAACGCCGGTCAGTTCGACTACATGCTGTTTGAAGATCTCCAGCGCCCGCGCCAGATCACCGGTTTCGCCGGGGCGGTCGTGAAAAGGAATCGCGATGGACAGGTCACCAGCAGCCAAGATGCCGGTCGCGTCAATCAATCGGCGGAGAGGTGGCACGGTGGCAAGGATCAGCCAGACCACCACGATGCTACCGGCGGCGATGCCCGCCAGACCCAGAGCGGCGGCCAACCAAATCGCAGCGGGCCGATGATCTGCTAGATCCGCCAAGTATAGGATGAAGAATACCCACGCGAGGATAATGGGCGGCAGGAAGGATAGTGATATCCGCAGACCCAGCCCTCGCGTAAAAACCTTGAGAAGATCCAACATAGTGTCTTCCCCCCTGCGTAGCTGCAAGACACCTGTCCCCTTCTGCCCGAGGGGCATCGGAATGCAGACACTGGAAGCATTATAAAATGCTTTCTTCTCGTTGAATGCCGTAACTGGGAGCGAAAATGCAAACGGCAAATACACTGCTGCCACACATTCATTCCGTATTTCCAAAACAATTTACCGATAATTGTGCAACATTCAATATTCAACATTCAGTACGGCGTGCTACACCCGTTTTTAATCTGATTGGTATCTATTTCGCATTGCAAAGGCATAATCTGCGGTTTATCGGCGCTCGCTTTTATTCGATTTTTGCCCGGGGCACTCGGTAGAACGTATTCTTGCCGCAGGAGCGACGTCTAACAGAAGTGATGTTATCGACGGCTTGTTGCCAGTCATCTCCACATCCGTATTTACAACAGCGGCTTGCTTGAGACACCCGGATATCGATCCCCCGTTCGAGATGGCCCGACCGGCGGCGGGATTGAAATTTTGGATCTCGCCAACGAAAACACCCGGCGGTAATCTCGCACCGGACGCAAGGCGGGGGATGGTGGCGATGACAATGATTGTTGCTTTTCTACTGGGCCTTGGCCCAATTGTCCTTGCGCTGTGCATCCTCGGCTATTTCCTGCCGAGCATGATCGCCTTCGGGCGCGGCCACCGCCAGGGATGGTCACTGTTTGTACTCAATCTCTTTCTTGGTGGCACGGGGCTGGTATGGATCGGCTGCCTGGTCTGGTCGGTCTGGGCCGGACAAGGGACCACACAGTCGATACCTAAGGTTATTGGTACCGTAGGAGCCTCGCTCATTGCGGTCGCGATTACCGCGCTGTTCGTCGCCGTCGTGGTTTTGCGCAATGCTCAGACCGAGATGGTCATCATGCAGAGCGGAACTTCGGCGGCCGAGCCGCGACCCACCGAGCCCGCGGATGAGATCGATGACTGGCCGTCCGCACCGCAGCCGGCCTCACCTGGTGGGTCAAAAGCGCCGTCTGACGATGTGCATAACCTGGGGCGCCTGATCGAAACGAGTACCGGCAAATAGCCCGACGGCGGCGGTCAGTCCTCGGTGTCGCGGACGGCCCGCGCCATGGCCTTGACCAGGGCATAGACCTCGCGTCGCAGTGGCTCCGGTATCGTGTAATAGCGCCGGATCAGTTCCAGCGACTCGCGGCGCGCCACCATGTCGTGGATCGGTTGTGCCGCTGGCGGCTGCTGTTCCGTCATGCCATCGAAAAAGAACGATACCGGGACATCGAGGGCGTTCGAGATTCGCTGAAGCATCGAAGCACTGACCCGGTTCTTCCCGCGCTCGTATTTCTGCACCTGCTGGAATGTCAGGCCGATGACTTCACCCAGCCGCTCCTGACTCATTCCCAGCAGCATCCGATGCTGCCGGATGCGTGCGCCGACATGGAGGTCGACGGGGTCCGGTCCCTCGATGCTAGCCACCCGGT
The DNA here is from genome assembly GCA_021793155.1 of Pseudomonadota bacterium. Taxonomy (GTDB): domain Bacteria; phylum Pseudomonadota; class Alphaproteobacteria; order Rhodospirillales; family Magnetospirillaceae; genus DUZF01. The sequence goes on from JAJYTF010000039.1 coordinate 3,895, forward strand.
GCTTGCGCCGGGGTGCCTGGTGCGACGGGGATTTCTGGAGTAAGGAAGCGGGGGAGTTCGAGCGGGCCATCGGTCGGTCTCGGAAAAAAGGAATCAATTGGACTAAGGAAATAGGACGAAATGCCTGATCTGTCCAGCAACGGCAAGCGGGCAGGTTGGGTTACCGTACCGCCGCGAATTCTTGCTGAGCCGGTCGTCAGGCGGCAATTTCCGAGTGGACGGCGGTATCCTCCGCCGGCCCGGTGACCGGAGCTTGCGCGCATTGCTCATTGGCCGGCCATCCTAAGAAGATTAGGGATGGCCATCTGGTCCAGATGGGGAGCCAGTCGTCCCGATACTGACATGCCCGGCCGGTAATCCCACCTCCTACCCGGATCGCGGCGTGACCTTGACGGAGAGGTGGGCCCCGGCGCCGGTGGGCCTCCATCGCCCTCACGACCAAGGGGCAATATGGGATGCCCAGTTTCCCCGACAATTCCGAGACAATGTCTGCGGTCGGACGCCACCGGCGTCTGCTCGCTGCCAGCAAACTCTGCGGCCTGGTGGTCGCCCTTCTGGGCTTCGCCGTGCTGGCGGGATGGCAATTCGACATTCCGGTCCTCCGCTCGATCTCCCCCGCATGGACCGCCATGCAGCCGTGGACCGCGCTCTGTTTCATCCTGTCCGGCGGCGCCTTGCTGTTCGCCGGGGTCACCGCCGTCCGGGAGCTTTTAGCGATCACCGTCGCGGTGATCGCCGGGGTGCTGTTGTGGGAGAGCATCAGCGGTACGACGCTGGGCGTCGATACTCTTCTCTATCCGAAGAAGGTCGTTCTCCAGCCCGTCGCGTTTCCCGGCCGGACGGCGGAAATCAGCGCGGCAGAATTGCTGCTGTTTTCCGCGGCCATGGTGCTGGCCCAACGGCCGTCCTGGCAGCGGTCCTTCCAGGTGGTTGCGGTGGCCGGGCTGACCCTCGCCGTGGTGCTGTTGACCGGCTACCTGTTCCGGGTCCCCAGTCTGTCGAGCATCGGCTCCTATACGCCCATCGCCTTGCACACGGCCCTCGGCTTCCTGGTGCTGTTCGCCGGCGTGCATTTGTCGCAACCGCATGTCGGGCTGGCCGCCATGCTGGTCTCGCCGCGGCTCGGGGGGGCCACCGCCCGCCGGATCTTGCCGCTGCTCATGGGGCTGCCCATCGCCGTCGGGCTGTTGGTCGAGGCTTCCACCGGTAATGGGACCAGGAGTATGGCCCTGCCGCTGACTCTGGTGCTGCTGATGGCCGGCCTTGCGCTGGTCGTCTCCGGCATGGCGCGCCAGCTCGATGCCGGGGATCGGGAACGCGAAGCGGCGGTCCAGGCGATGCGCCGCTCGGAAACCCTATTTCGGGCCACCCAGGAGGCCTCGCTGTTCGGCATGGTCATTCTGGATCCGATCCACGATCCGGCCGGCGGAATCGTCGATTTCCGCCACCGCTACGTCAATCCGGCGGCCCTGAAGCTGATGGGCGTCGCCGCCACCGACCCGGACGCCAGCGCGCTCCTCTCCCACTGCTCGGCTCATGCCGACGGCACCCTGCTGAGGCAGTATGTTCAGGCTCTCGAAACCGGCCTGCCGATGGATCGGCAATTCACGACGAGCAAGGGTGATCGCCGGCGCTGGTTCCGCGCCGTGGCGGTCAAACTGGATGGTGGGGTCGCCGTGTCGTTTTTCGAAACCACGGGGCAAAAGGAAGCGGAGCGCGCCCTGGCCCGGGCCGAGGCCCGCTACCGGTCGGTGGTCGATACCGCGGTCGACGCCATGGTGGTGATCGACGAGCGGGGGGTGATCCAGGCGATGAACCTTTCGGCCGAGCGCATCTTCGGCTACCCGGCGGGCGAGGCGCTGGGCCGCAACGTGTCCATGCTGATGCCCGAACCCTATGCCTCCAACCACGACCGCTTCCTGGAGAACTACCGGCGCACCGGCATCCGCAAGATCATCGGCATCGGCCGCGAGGTGGAAGGCCGGCGCAAGGACGGCTCGACCTTCCCGCTGGAACTGTCGATTGCGGAGTGGTTCGACGGCGACCAGCGCTTCTTCACCGGCATCATGCGCGACATCACCCAGCGGAAGAAAGGCCTGGCGGACCTGCAGGCCACCACCGCCCGGCTGGAGTTGGCGCTCGACGGGGCACGGGTTGCCGAAGAGCGGGCCAAGGCCGCCAAAACCGAGGCGGAGCACGCCAATCAGGCGAAAAGCCGCTTCCTCGCCGCAGCCAGTCACGACCTGCGTCAGCCGGTCCAGGCGCTGATGCTGCTGTCCGAGGCGCTGTCGAGCCGCTTGCAGGACCATCCGGCCGGGGCGATCATCGCCAGCATGCAGGCCTCGCTGAACGCCCTGCGCATGCTGCTGGACGGACTGCTCGACGTATCCCGCCTCGACGCCGGCGTGGTCAACGCCAGCCCGCAGCTTGTTCCGATGGGCCCGATACTCGAACGCCTGGCCAAGGAATATGCCGTGCGCGCCAAGGCCAAAGGCTTGGCGTTCCGTGCCGTCCCCACCGGCGCCTGGGTCGAGACCGACCCTCTGCTGATCGAGCGGATCCTGCGCAACCTGCTGGAAAACGCCCTGCGCTACACCAACCAAGGCAAGGTGCTGCTGGGGTGCCGCCGGCACGGCGGCCTGGTGCGACTCTACGTCATCGACACCGGCATCGGCATCGCGCCGGAACATCGCCAGGTGATCTTCCAGGAGTTCTTCCAGGTCGGCAATGTCGAGCGGGATCGCGAGAAAGGGCTGGGACTTGGCCTGTCCATCGTCAAACGCCTGACCGCCATCCTCGGGCACCGGCTGGACCTGGTGTCGGAACCGGGGCGCGGCTCCTGCTTCATCCTCGATCTGCCGCGGGTAGCGGGGGCGGCCGAGCGGCCAGAAGATGCCTCCGGTCAAATGCCCGGCCTTGGTCCCGCGCTCCGCCTGCTGGTCATCGATGACGAGGCGATCATTCGAAAGAGCTTGGGGGATCTGCTCCAGGCCTGGGGGTACGCCGTGGTGGTGACGGGCGATGTGGACGAGGCGGTGCGGCGGATCACCGAGCAGGGCTGCACTCCCGACCTGATCATCGCCGATTACCGTCTGCGCGACGGGCAGACCGGCCTCGAGGCGATCGAAGCGGTGCGCCGCGTCTGCGGGAAAGAGACGCCGGCCGTCGTCCTAACCGGAGACACGGCGCCCGACAGCATTGCCGCGGTGCAGGCCAGCGGCGCCCATATCGCCCATAAGCCGGTCGCCCCGGAGAACCTTCAGGCGATCCTCCGGTTTGCCCTTGCCGCCGCGAAATAAGCGTCAATGTCGAATGGCCTATTGAGACATACCCTGGCTAACTGGACATCCGGGCGATTTCCTCACAAAGAAGGCCGGGGTATACCCGGCCTGAGTTTAGGGAAGAGACGTCCAAGAACGATGCGGCTGCCGCAATTGAAAGCCGTACAAGCGTTGGACAGCGTGTTCCGTGGATTGTTGTGCCGCAGCATAAGATTGCCGATCAGCCCAATTTCGTACCCGTCGGCGCGGCGATGCCGGGAGCGATTGGCGCTGAGCAGAAAGGAGGCCGATGGCTGTCCACCGGCCTGAGTTAGGGAGGAAACGTCCAAGAAGGGCGTCATCCGACCACATCGGATGAGCCACGGTCAGGGTAAATAGGCCATTGCTGCGGCGCAACATGTTTTCCGGTGCCTGGCCCGTGAGGAGACGCATGCCTGGTATGCCGCCACCCCGGCGTCCGCCGTCTGGGTATCCAGAATGCACATGGATCACCTGTCTTAATTAGAATGTTCTTCAAACAATCAATGTAGTTTTGTGCCAAGACCCCATGAGGAGATGCCTGATGGGAAGCTTGGCGCTGGTTAGGGGGGCCAACATGACCACGACAAACAAGAAGCCATCGGGCGGCGGCAATGGCGGGAGCAGTGTGGGGGCCGGGACCCCGCTGGCAACCGTGATCGAAGCACAACAGCGCCAAGCGCAGGCGCTCATCCAGGCGAACCTGGAATTGGCCGAAGGCCTGATGGGCTCGGCGGCGTCGATGGCGGAGGCGGCGTCGATGGTTGTCGACAGCCTGGGGCGGCGCGCCGCGACGGGCGAGTTTCCCTTCGTCCCGCTGCCGCCGTGGCCGCTCGACGAGGATGAGGAGACGCGGTTCGAGGACGCCACCGGCCGATCGGTTGGCCAGTGGTTGGCCTCGGCGCAGAAGGCGCTGAGGGCGTGGGGAAACGTGGCATAGTCTTGCTATCCCGTGGAAGGAGGCGAAGATGCCCACGCCGCCGCTGACGCGCGACCAAGTGCAGCTGCTGATGGCCGATAACGTCCTTCGGGGCGACAGGCCCGGTTTGCCCGAACAGGGAATCGCTCCCACCTCCGCCGAGCTCATTGTGCCAACCTACCTGTCCGGCCACAGCAAGGACGTGGCGGAATAGGCCTCGCCGCCTGCTTCGGCCCAAGCCCCTGTCCCTTCAGGTTCTGCAAAAAGAGGCCCCGCGCGGAGCGGCCGCAGCAGGGCCAGGGGCTTGTCAACTGGATGATGGGGCGAGGTGGGGTTCGCCTACGCCGCGGGCAAGGGGGGCGCCCGCATTTCCGACTGAATGATGTTGTCGCCGGAGCCGCCGGTTCCAACACGTCGTCGATCGTCACCCCGTCCTTCCCACAGGTCTCGATTAGCCAGGTCATGTATTCCCGCTGGCTGCCGGCGACGCCTTCCAGGGAGAAGATCGCCGTGCGGTAACCTACCTCCTCCATGGCCGGGTCCTGCATCTCGTTGCGCAGCCGGGGATGGCCGACGAGCACGATGGATAGAGTGGCGCCGGCACCCTTTACCAGTTCGATCAAGCGCTTCAGGGCCACCAAGGTGTTGCGATGCAGGTCGTGGGCGTCGTCGATGAATAGAACAACGGGCTTCTTGCGCTTCTTCACCAGAGCGCGCAACGCCCGGTCCCGCAGTTCGCCGGACTTCGGGATCTTGACCTCTTTCTCTGTCGACAGGTCGCAGAACAGGGCGGTTATCAGGGTGCCCAGCGCGACCCGGTTCTTTTCCACGGAAACGGATGTGGAGACAACCACGCGATCCTCTTCGAGCAGCGTCTCCTGAAGTCGGGTGATCGCCGCCGTCTTGCCGGCGCCGATGACGCCGCTCAGCACGATCAGGGTGCCGTCATAGATGGCGTGCTTGACCTCATCCAGAAGGTCCCGATGGTGCGCCGTCAGAAAATACCCGGCTGAGCGGAGCGACCGCTTGAGGCCGTAGAACTCCATCACTTCATTCCGCATCGCCGTCTTCCCCTATTGGCGGTTTCTTGCGCCGCTTCAGAAACCGCTCACGCACCTTCTCTATGACGATCCGCCGATCCAGCGTTTCAGCCAAGATGGCGTCGATGTACGCCCGGTCTTCCGCCGACACGCGCGCCAGCGGTGTCGCCAGATAATCAGCGATCGCCAGTTTGGCGGCCAGAACGGACACAAATCGCAGTTCCTTGAACGGGTCGGGGTCTTTGAACGGGACTGTGGGAACGGTCGCGGGTTGTGCCGGCGTCGCCGGCACCGGCACCGGGCCTATCACAGCGGCGATCGGGCCTTCCCCGGTTAGGGCGGCACGGGGGAGGCCAAGGCGGTTGGCCAACTCTGCCACCCGATCCGCCCGTTCCTCTGTCTTGGTCTTCTGGAACTTCCGGTATTTGTGCAACGGAATCGGCCCGCTGGTGGGCGAAAACGGGCCGTACCGACGTTCGCCGTGTTCGACATAAAGCTCGTGGTCGAACAGTCCCCACCACAGAATGACGCTTTCGCCGGCCAAATCCGGATCGACTTCATAGGTGATGCCCTCGGCCGTCAGGCGAGCATCCCCTCCGACCTGCCGTCGTTCGGGCTCACGTGCAAAGGCGCAGAACCGCTCCCAACTGCACATGGCGCGGACTCCATCAGATGGCAGGTGCTTGAGCCAGTCATCGATGCGCGAGTGCGGTTCGCTGCGATGTCGGCGCGTGTTGTAGTCCCGATCGATATAACGGTGCAGCCACAGATTCGCCTCGGCCTCGTTCTCCGGCTCGTGGAAGTGGTAAGTCGGGCGACCTGGCCAAAGACAAGAACCTGCTACTGACCACGATCCTGGCCGACGCGATCAACCTGGGTCTGACAAAGATGGCGGAATCGTGCCCCGGCACGACCTACGCCAAACTCGCATGGCTGCAAGCCTGGCACATCCGCGACGAATGCTACGGGGCGGCGCTGGCCGAGCTGGTCAACGCGCAATTCCGCCATCCCTTCGCCGAGCATTGGGGCGACGGCACCACGTCATCGTCAGATGGCCAGAACTTCCGCACCGGCAGCAAGGCCGAGAGCACAGGCCACATCAACCCGAAATACGGCAGCAGCCCAGGGCGGACGTTCTACACCCACATCTCCGACCAGTACGCGCCGTTCCACACCAAGGTCGTGAACGTCGGCGTGCGCGACTCGACCTACGTGCTCGACGGCCTGCTGTACCACGAATCCGATCTGCGCATCGAGGAACACTACACCGACACGGCAGGCTTCACCGATCATGTCTTCGCCCTGATGCACCTGTTGGGCTTCCGCTTCGCGCCGCGCATCCGCGACCTGGGCGACACCAAGCTCTACATCCCGAAAGGGGATGCCGCCTACGATGCGTTGAAACCGATGATCGGCGGCACGCTCAACATCAAGCACGTCCGTGCCCATTGGGAAGAAATTCTGCGGCTGGCCACCTCGATCAAGCAGGGCACGGTGACAGCCTCGCTGATGCTGCGAAAGCTCGGCAGCTACCCGCGTCAGAACGGCCTGGCTGTCGCCCTGCGCGAGCTGGGTCGCATCGAGCGCACGTTGTTCATTCTCGACTGGCTGCAAAGCGTCGAGCTGCGCCGCCGCGTGCATGCCGGGCTGAACAAGGGCGAGGCGCGCAACGCGCTGGCCAGGGCGGTGTTCTTCAACCGCCTCGGTGAAATCCGCGATCGCAGTTTCGAGCAGCAACGCTACCGGGCCAGTGGCCTCAACCTGGTGACAGCGGCCATCGTGCTATGGAACAGGGTCTACCTGGAGCGAGCCACAAACGCCCTGCGCGGCCACAGCCAGACCGTCGATGCCGCGCTGTTGCAATACCTGTCGCCGCTGGGCTGGGAGCACATCAACCTGACCGGCGATTACCTCTGGCGCAGCAGCGCCAAGATCGGCGCGGGCAAGTTCAGGCCGCTACGACCGCTGCAACCGGCTTAGCGTGCTTTATTTTCCGTTTTCTGAGACGACCCCTTAGCGTTCGAACAGAAATTCTTGGCTGGTTCTGCGCCCCGGCAATCGACACTTCGTGATCGAGGTCGGTCGACGTTCGTCGTACCTGTCGGCGCCGGCCGTCCGGCAAGATGACCTTCACCCAGGCCGCGCCGCGCGATGCCGGTGCCGTCTCGATATCAAGCCGTTGGCCGTAAAGGGGATGTTGGGGATCGATAATGGTAAGTTCGGTTACCAACCCCTCAGGAATAGGGGCGGCACGCGATGTTCGGGGACCACGCCATGACCCTGGCCGCCGTCGATCGGCTGGTCCATCATGCCACAATCCTGGAGATGAATGTCGAGAGCTATCGCCGGCGGGAAGCCATCGAACGAAAACGTGGACCGGGTCGGCCATCAATCCGCGCGTCAATCAAAGAACCGGTCTGATCGTCGCGCCGCGACAATCAAAATAATACTTGCCTTCCTGTCGCGCCGCGACAATCATCATCTCGTCGCGATTGCCAATCACCATCCTGATTGACGCGAAACTCCAATCTAGATTGTCGCGCTATAGCCGGCTCTGTGCGGGCCCATTGGCGGCTCATCCGTCTACGACACCGTTTGCAAGTTCCTGACCGAGGACGTATCGGGTCGGACACGTCGCGACGAAAACGGAAGTTGGGGCGACGATGGTGCCGCCCCAACTCCCACGCCTTCCCAGCCTCACTCCGCCTCTGTCTCGGCGGGGACCAAGTCAAAATTTGCGGGAAGCGGAAATGCCCAGATCTGAGCCGGAAACTTCGTCCTGGACGTTGAAAACCCCGAGGCCGGTCGAGTCGAAGTCACCGGCGAAGACGTGATTGGCGTGCGAATCGACACTTGCCGTCCTCACATAGCCGTTCGGCAAGAGATAGATATCGCGAACAACCTTGTAGGCAGTAAGGCCCCAGACAAGCTCAGCGACATTGGGTATGTCGGCAGGCACCGCAATCAGTTGCATCTGCTGGTCCCAATTCTTGTTGAGCGATTCCGGAAGCGGCTCCTTGCGCAGTGCGATCCATCCAGGCAAGGCCTTGTCGTCACGAGAGAATTTTTCACGTTCCGCCGCATACCATTTGGCGTGTTTCAACGAGACGGCCCCGGCTTTCGCTGCGCGGATGTCCAAAAGCGACATTGCTTGCGGCGGTCCCGCAACAAGCAAGTACCCGCGGCTATGATACCATTCGAGGGCTTGCTTACCCGGGAGGGTTTTCCTGAAGTGAGCAAGTTGCTCACGCGTATAGGCGATGCTTTCAGCATGAGCGATTTCCTCGGGAGAAATAAAGTCGTCGCCTAGGGTGGCGCGTGCACGGTCATAATTTGAAAGATCCGCCTCGGCAACACCAGACTGAGTGTCAGCGGTCCCCGCAGCGGCGCTTGTCGGAAGAGAAACAAGAGAAACGCAGAAAACCGCGAGAATGCCGGCAACATAAGAAAAATCTTTGTATTGTACTTTATTCCAGATGATCGGCCCTGTCGCCATCACTTTTCTCCTGATCCGAGGGGCGCCCGAATAAGTCGCTGTCTCCCTTAGGGCTTGGTCATGGCTTTTCGCAAAGCGGGCCAGAGTCGCCCCGGGAACGCAATGCATGGCATAACACTAATATATTATATGTTCAATAGACTGCTTTCGCAGTGTGGCGGCCATCCTCGGGCGGTGCCGAACCAATAGTCGTCGTACCGCCCCGGCGATTTTGCAGGCGATTGATCCGTCAGTTAGCGGCGCCCGGCTTGCCGCGCGGGCCGCGCCCGGGCAGGTCGTTCTCCCTATCAGGATTGCAATCCGTTGTAATATCGACAATGGAGCTAACGCGATCCGGCAGCCTTGGCCAACCAAGCTCGTCCTCATAGACGCAACCTTTGGCGATCTCATGGGCAGAATAGCCACTGGACAGTAATTTGCGGATTGCACCCGCGCGCGCTTCCTCGGTTATGCCATCGGCAAACAGGATGCGTCCATCGGGTTGCACGGACACATTCTTATCTCCGACATCTCGTGGAAGAAAACATGGCTCATGTATGCCTTCATGGCATAGGGGTATGGCTTCGGCCGCCTTCTCACTATTTGGGTGCCACGACGGATTTTGGCTCATATGCGTTGAAATGGCAATGAATGCGATGCTGCATAATCCAGTCACTGCGATCGGGGCGACAAAATAATACTTGTTCATCGAATGCGGCCATTGTTAGAAAAAGTTGTGAGTTGTCTTGAATATTGTCAGATGGCACCTGGATGAATTGCCTATATTTCACACCGGGGATGCGTACATAGCAAGCTGTCTTATTGGGTAACGCCAATGGCCCGGCGCTGGTGAGTTGGGCGCCCATTGCCCCCGCCGTCGCAAATTGATTGCGGACAAAATTGTCGCCCGTGCCGTCTAAGGTTGCAGCGGGCATGCGTGATGAGGGAAAAGAACCTCATCAAGGCACCTCGGGAAGCGTAGGCGGATGTAACAAACGGTAAAATAATATGAATATATGTAACTAAGAATGTCGTCATATGACTAGCCGCAATTGGGCAAGTCCTATACTGCTTTCCAATTGTGTAAAATAATTGTGGATGTTACGGTCTCGTTGCTTCGTGTGTCGCCGTCAGAGGCGAACCGGAAAAAGGAGCTTTGGTTATGTTTGGATCTACTGGAATGTCGTTGTCGAACACGACGCAGGTAGTTGACGCCGAGATGTCCCACGCGCTCGATGGCACGGTCACGGCGGCGGACTTCCAAATGATGAACGTCACGGCCGATCCGACGGCCTACGCCCAGGCCGCCCTGGCTGCTTCGCCGCTGGCCTCGGTCACCGACCCGACGACTTTCGTAACCCTGATGTACCAGGACATGCTGGGCCGAGCGCCCGACGCGGCAGGCCTGCAATACTGGGTCAATCAGATGAACGCCAGCGGCGGCAATCGCGTCGGTATCATGATGGACTTTGCCAACTCATCCGAGGCACTGGGCAACGCCCAGTCGAGCAGCTGGTTGAGCGGCATGTCGGGGACCAATGGCGCTTCGCCGGTCACCAGCGTCTCGGCGGCCAGCCAGACCCAGGCGATGGAGGCGATCATGTCGCACGCCCTGCACGGCTCGGTGACGACAGCCGACCTCCAGGCGATGACGACGGCGGCCAACCCGACGGCCTATGCCCAGGGCGTCCTGGCCTCCTCGCCGCTGGCCTCGGTTACCGATCCGACGACATTCGTCACCTTGATGTATCAGACCATGCTCGGCCGCGCGCCCGATGCTTCTGGCCTGCAATACTGGGTCAATCAGATGACCGCGGGCAGCGCAAACCAGGTCGGCATCATAATGTCGTTCGCCAACTCGTCCGAGGCGTTGTCCCATGCCCAGGCGGGTGGCTGGCTGAGCGGCACCATCGGCGACTCTGCGGCCACCACCGGCGTTACCTTGTCCTCACCGACCCAAGTCACCGAAGCACTGATGTCACATGCACTGGGCGGATCGGTGACCATGGCGGATGCGCAAATGATGGGCACCGCCACCAGCCTAACGGCCTATGCCCAGTCGGCCCTGGCCACTTCACCCCTGGCGTCGGTTACCGATCCGACTACCTTCGTGACCGATATGTATCAGGATCTACTGGGCCGGGCACCCGACGCGGCGGGGCTGCAATACTGGGTCGGTCAGGTCAACAGCGGCGGCGGCGACCGGATGGTGGCCTTGGTCGGTTTTGCCAACTCGGCTGAAGCTCTAACCCACGCGCATGCCGCCGGCTGGCTCTGAAATTTTTGACCGAAGGAAAGTCGCGTCCGGTCGTTACACTCCCTCCTGCGTCATCCCCCGGTCGGTGGTCCGATACCGCTCCGGGGGATGATCGTTGGCGTTCCGATGACATCCCGTCCCGGCTCACCTCGCCTCGACATTCGACGCGAAGATATAGCCGCCTCCGCGGACGGTCTTGATGAACTCCGGATTCCTTGGGTCCGCCTCGATCTTTCGGCGCAACCGTCCGATTTGGACGTCAATTGTTCTGTCGTAAGGACCGCTTGCCCGGCCGCGGGTATGGTCCAGCAGCTGATCGCGGTTGAGCACGACATGTGGGCTCTTGAGAAAGGCGAAGAGGAGTTCATATTCGCCACCGGTCAGCTCCACCAGCACGCCATCGGGCGACATGAGCTGGCGGCGGCCCGTATCGAGCGTCCAGCCCGCGAAGGTCAGGATCTGACCTCGGTGCTGGGGTTGCACTTGAAGCGTGCTCTGCGCCGGAACAGTTCCGGTCCGCCGCAAGACTGCGCGGACCCTTGCCAATAACTCGCGAGAGCTGAACGGCTTCGTTAGATAGTCGTCGGCGCCCATCTCGAGGCCGACGATGCGGTCGGTCTCACCACCGACGGCGGTGAGAAACACGACAGGGATATTCGAGGAGGAGGCGCGCAATTGCCGGCACAGCGAGAAACCATCCTCCTGTGGCAACATCAGATCGAGTATGACCAAGTCCACCGTTTCCTTGGCAAGGATCTGTCGCATTGCCTGGCCGTTGGCCGCGGTGCTGACCCTGAAGCCGTAAGGTTCGAGGAACTGCGCTACCAGCTCGCAAATTTCGGGGTCGTCGTCGACGATGAGCAGATGGGTCGTGTTCTGCATGGAATTCATCCCTCTCCGCCCGTGACCGTGTCCCGGTTGCAGGGTAATCGCACGATTGCGCGCAAACCGCCCTCCTTGCGGTTTTCCAGGGTCACATCGCCGCCATGTGCCCGCGCGATCGTTCGCGCGTTGGCCAAACCCAGCCCGACCCCGCCGGTCCGAAGGTTGCGGGAGCGATCCAGCCGATAGAAGGGCTTGAATACGGAGTCCAGTTCATCGTTCGGAATGCCCGGTCCGTCATCTTCGACGACGACTTCGATCATGTCATCGCCTCTGGAGGCGCGCACTCTCGCGCGTTCGCCGTAGCGCAAGGCGTTCTCCACGAGGTTGGAGAACAGTCGTTTGATGGCGAGGGCGCGGCCCCGGTACAGCAGTCGGCTGTTCCAGTCGAACTCGGCATCCTTGCCGATATCGGCCGCTTCATCGCAAATGGCCTCGAGCAGGGCCGCCAGATCGATGGGTCTGCTAGGTTCCGCAGAGGACTCATCGCGGGCGAAATTTATGTTTGCCGCGACCATCTGCTCCATCTCGTCGAGATCCGACAGCATCTTGTCCTGATAGACCGGATCGATCGGAAGCTGCTCCGTTCGCAAGCGCAACCGCGTAATCGGCGTCCGCAAGTCATGGGAAATCGCCGCCAGCATCTGCAGGCGATCGTCGAGGAAGTGGCGGATCCGCTCCTGCATCTGGTTGAATGCTCGGGCTGCGGCGCGAACCTCTCTCGAACCGTCTTCCGCCAACGGGGGGGCGGAAACATCCATGCCAAGGCGCTCTGCAGCAGCGGCAAAAGCTGCCAGAGGAGCGGTAATCCAGCCAGTTGCCCAGGCGGAAATCACCACCGTGGCCCCCACCATGACGAGCGTCGACAGCAGGGCGTTCAGCGACCAGCGGCTTACAAGGCCCGGAATCGTCAGGCTGAAGTTGACCCAGCTGGCGTCCTGGAGGCTGACCGACACCTTCAACTGCCGGTCAATGGTGAAGCTGTGCAGCAGGTGAGCCGCACCGAGGATCGAGGCCACGCCGGAACGGGGCGCATCGGATACCACCACATGGAGACGGCTTAGGCCCAATTCGCCAAAATGAGGCCGCAGGGAGTCTTGCAACAGGCCAAACGCCTCGTGCTCCACATGAATCGGCGGAACGGAGTCATTCGCTCCCCACGAGATCTGCAGACTGGGGCTGCTGATCGCTTCGGCAACCTGTTGTCGCGACGCAGGAGGTGACATGTCCATCAGCCGAGCGAGTGTCGCCATCTTGTCGGCGAACATATGTTCGTTGGCGGCGGTAAGGGCCTGGCCACGGTCGGATGAATAAATCAGCGTGCTGCCGAGATGAGATACGGTGAGGCCGATCAGAAGGACCAGGATCGTCCGCGTCCTAATGGAATCGGGCAAAATCCTCATGCATTTTCTCCATCGGAAAAGCCCGATACTTCGATAGCAGGGTGTTCTTTTGAAATCCAGTCACGGAATGTAACTATTTTGCCGAACAATGTTACATTTCTTTACGTTAATCGTGGGTGCAATCGTGGAAAAATCGCTCCGGTGATCGCCGGGACGAATTCTCGGCTTTCGGCCACCGTCCTGGAACAAAGGAGTCCGCAGATGGCATTCTTCCGTCATATCGCCGTTGCCGCCGTCTTAGCGGCCATTGCCATGCCGGCAATGGCCGCTGAACAGCTGACCGTCTATAGATCGCCGAGTTGCGGGTGCTGTCTCGGATGGGTGAAATACCTGAAAGTGAAAGGGTTCGACGCCACGGTCGAGACAAGTGATGACATGGGGGCCGTCAAGGCGCGCTTGCATGTGCCGGGAGATATGCAGTCTTGTCACACGGCCGTAATTGCCGGTTATGTGGTGGAGGGGCATGTCCCGGTCGAGGCGATTGTCAAACTGCTTGCCGAACGACCCGCCGTAACCGGCATTGCCGCGCCCGGCATGCCGCAAGGCTCGCCGGGAATGTCGGGTGCCAAGGAACATTTCGAGGTTTACTCGTTCGGCCCGTCGGGCGTGGCGCCGTTCATGGCGTTTTGAACATCGAACCGGCGTGGCGGGGGTCCCGTCCGCTGCCGAGGTTACACTTTCTCACACTTCTTTTCACCGCGTTACACTGAGGGACGCGAACCTTTCACAAGCCCGCGTTCTAATTCGTCCTGGTTTCGGCTTCCATGCCGGTCAAGGGACTTGGTGACAAGGAACGGGTGATGACGGCGGCATTGGACTTGTTGCGCCTTGTACTGGTCGGCGGCGGAGTTCTGCTGATGGTCAAGGCATGGCGGGCGCTCCGCGCCGCACATCGGAGGCGCGGGCTGGCCACCAGCGGGCCGTTTGCCACGATCCGCCATCCTCAATATGTGGGCATCGTCTTGCTTGTCGCGGGGATGGTCCTGCAGTGGCCGGTCGTGACAACCTATATGCTGTTTGCCGCCGTGATTGTCGCCTGCGTGTGGCGGGGCCACATCCGTGAAAGGCAAATGCGTGCTGCATTTCCGCTACTTTACCCCGATTACGCGGGCCGGGTGCCGGCGTTCCTACCCCGGCTGCGCCAGCGCGGACAGCGCTGTGGGCGGCCGGGTGCGGAGCACCGAACGTCCCGGCCCAATGAATTCGATAGCGGACGCGGGCAATGCGACTCTCTGGTCGGTTCTCGCGGGTCCGTTGACCGACGTCACCAACCTGAATCGGAATCCCTTCGGCAGCACGGGTGCTGCTGAATCGAATCGTTACCAGGAGGGAGAAAACGCCATGCTTGTTCGCATCGGACTTGTCATATGCGCCATGGCCGCCTCGGTTCCGGTCGCCTTGGCTCAGCCGATGGAAGATCAGCCGGATCACCACCCGCCGGGCGGAATGATTGATCACGGGCAGACCGGAATGATGCAGGGTTCCTCGCCAATGATGGCCGGATCAACGTCGCCGATGATGCAGTCGATGCAGTCGATGCAGCAAAGCATGCTGGGAGTCGCCTTGACCGGCAATCCGGACCACGATTTTGCGGCCCTGATGATTCCCCATCATCAGGGGGCGATCGACATGGCCCGTGCCGATTTGAGGGACGGCAAGGATCCGGAAATGCGCAAACTCGCCGAACGCATCATCAAATCGCAGGAAGACGAGATCAAGGAAATGAACGGCTGGCTGGCGAAGACGTCGGCGAAGTAACCGCGCCTTTCGCCTCGGGCCTGCGGCCATCAGGCAGCGATACGGCGGGCGACGCCATGGGAGGACAGCATGAACAGCCATGACGATGAGATGCATCAGGCTCCCGGCCATCGCCGCAGCCAAGCGAACGGCGAACCGACGATACGGGACCCGGTTTGCGGGATGACCATCGATCCCGCCAAGTCCGAGCATCGGACCGAATTCGGCGGCCAGACCCATAATTTCTGTTCCGCGAGTTGCCGCTCGAAATTCATCGCGGCGCCGGAGCAGTATCTGACGGCTGAGACTGGCAAGGAGACGGTCGTCACTGCGGGCGAAGCGAGATCGAAACGCGGCTCTGGATCCCATCGCTCCGCTCGCGATGACGACATTTCGATCGTGACGGATGTCACCTACACCTGCCCGATGCATCCGGAAGTCCGGCAGCATGGACCGGGCGACTGCCCGATCTGCGGCATGGCGCTGGAACCGCTGAGCGCCGCTCCGGTCGATCACTCCAATCCCGAACTGAATGACATGACCCGGCGGTTCTGGGTCAGCACCGCAATGGCCCTGCCGGTTGTCGCCCTGGAGATGGCCGGACATATCCCTGGTCTCGGATTGACCGGGGCGATGCCGTCGCGCGTCGCCATCTGGATGCAGTTCCTGCTGGCCACCCCGGTGGTGCTGTGGGCCGGTTGGCCGCTGCTGGAACGTGGCGCCCGGTCCTTCCTCACCGGCCGCCTCAACATGTTCTCCCTCATCGGGCTGGGTGTCGGGGTGGCCTATCTGTTCAGCCTAGTCGCCACCTTCCTGCCCGGTCTGTTTCCGCCGGCGTTCCGTGACGCCAAGGGCATGGTGGCCGTGTATTACGAAGCGGCTGCCGTGATAACCGTCCTGGTCCTGCTCGGCCAGGTGCTGGAGTTGCGGGCGCGCGAGCAGACGGGCAGCGCCATCCGTGCGTTGCTGAATTTGGCGCCGAAAACGGCGCGTCGGCTGCGGGCGGACGGTAGCGACGAGGAAATTCCCTTGGCTTCCGTACAGGTCGGCGACCGGCTGCGGATTCGGCCCGGCGATGCGGTTCCGGTGGACGGGGTCATGGTCGACGGGCGCAGCAGCGTCGACGAGTCGATGGTCACCGGCGAATCCATGCCGGTAGCCAAGACGCCCGATGACGATTTGATCGGCGGCACCATCAACCAGACCGGCAGCCTGGTGATGCGGGCGGAGAAGGTTGGGTCCGACACCGTCCTGGCCCGTATCGTCGCCATGGTGGCGGAGGCTCAGCGGTCGCGCGCCCCGATCCAGCGGATGGCCGACTTGGTGGCCCGGTATTTCGTCCCGGCAGTGATCGGCGTCGCGATCCTGGCCTTCATCGGCTGGCTGCTGTGGGGACCCAGCCCGGCCTTCGCCTATGCCTTGATTGCCGCGGTGTCGGTGCTGATCATCGCCTGTCCCTGTGCCCTCGGCCTGGCCACGCCCATGTCGATCATGGTCGGAGTCGGCCGCGGCGCGCAGGCCGGCGTGCTGATCAAATCGGCTGAGGCGCTGGAGCGCTTCGAGAAGGTCGACACCGTGGTGGTCGACAAGACCGGTACCCTGACGGAAGGCAAGCCGCAGGTCACGGACATCATCACGGCCGGAAATGTCAGCGAATCGGACCTGTTGTCGCTGGCCGCCAGTCTGGAACGTTCCAGTGAGCATCCGCTCGCCGCCGCGATCGTCGCCGCCGCAACCGAGCGGAATCTTACAGTGAAGGACGCCGCCGAGTTCGCGTCGATCACTGGCAAGGGCGTGGTCGGTAGGGTCGGCGATCGCCAAGTGGTGCTCGGCAATACGCTGCTGATGCGCGAACAGGGCATCGGCTTCGGGAGCCTTGAAATTTTGGCAGACGAGGCGCGGCGTGACGCAGCGACGGTGCTTCTGGTGGCGGTGGACGGCGAAGCGGCGGGGATGATCGCCGTGGCTGATCCAGTAAAGGCGTCGACGCCGAACGCCCTGGCCAGGCTCAAAGCGTACGGCACCCGCATCGTCATGCTTACCGGTGACAATCGGATCACCGCCGAAGCGGTGGCGCGCCGCTTGGGCATCGACGAGGTGCAGGCTGAAGTGCTGCCCGAAGACAAGCATATGGTGGTGAAAAATCTTAAGCAGCAGGGTCGGATCGTCGCCATGGCCGGCGATGGAGTTAACGACGCGCCGGCGCTGGCCGAAGCCGATGTCGGCGTGGCCATGGGCACCGGCACCGAGGTCGCCATGCAGAGCGCCGGAGTGACATTGGTAAAGGGCGACTTGGCCGGCATTGCCCGGGCGCGGGCTCTGAGTCGCGCGACCATGGGCAATATCCGGCAAAACCTGTTCCTCGCGTTCGTCTACAACGCCTTTGGCGTTCCCGTCGCCGCGGGGGTGTTCTATCCGCTATTCGGCTGGACATTGAGTCCCGTCATCGCCGCGGCGGCCATGGCGTTCAGTTCGGTCAGCGTGATCGGCAACGCGCTGAGATTGCGGTGGGTGGACCTATGAGGTGGCCCGGCAGTGGGCCAACCGGAGGAAGACTATGGCTGAAATATCAAAGATCATGACAAGGACGCTCCATCTTGCGGCACCGGCCAACGACCGCCTGCTCGGGCAAATTCGTAACACCCCGGGCGTGGCCGGGCTGCGCCTGGGATCCGGCGGACAGCGCCTCGAGGTCGACTACGATATTGCCCGAATCGATTTCGGCACCCTGGCAACGCTCTTTTCGGCCGCCGGGTTGAAGCCGTCGAACGGCCTGTTTGCGCGCCTGAAGCGCCATTGGGTTGCCTTCCAGGAACGAAACGAGCGAGACCAGTCGAAAATAGTGCACCAATGCTGTAATATCCCTCCAGCAAGGAAGTAGAGTTATAGAGGCTCTGCTTCCCGGCATGCAATAATCAGGTGCATGTGTTGTCAATCAGCCTGCCACGCTGAACATGAGTGGTTGTGTGTCCCGTTAAGCGCCTGATGGCATTGCCAAAATAAGTCTGTATCAATGGATATTGTTTTTCTTATCTATGGTTCTGCATTCTTGGCGATGGGTCTGGCGATCGTCGTCTGCCAAGAATCCGCTTGCCGTGCGGATTTGGCGGATATCCTTTGGCTGCTGGCGGCCTTTGGTTTCACTCATGGCATCGTCGAGTGGCTGGGCCTTTGGCGAGTGGTGCGCGGCGACAGTCAGGAACTGTCGATCATGCGGGGGCTCGGGCTGCTGGTTTCGTACCTGTTCCTGTTCGAGTTCGGGCGCCGGCTGATGGGCGCTTCACTCCGGTCGGCGGCCGCTATGCCGGGGCGTGATGTCCTGGCCAGCGCCGGCTGGGGCTACATACCGATTCTCTTCGCGGTGATGGCGGGGACGGCCATGGCCCCGCAGCGCATGTTGGCCTTGGAAATTTGGACGCGCTATCTGGTGGGATTTGCCGGCTCTACCTTGGTGGGAGCCGCCTTCCTACATTATGCTCACCGCCGCCTTTCGGCGATTCCTGGCGAATCCCGAATGTCATCCGTCCAAACCGCTTGCCGGGCTGCCGGCGTCGCCTTTCTCGCCTACGGGGTTCTCGGCGGATTGATCGTTCCACGGGCGGACTGGCTTCATGGCGCGATGCCGAATGAGGAGGTCTTCCTGGCGAAGGTTCATATTCCGGTTCAACTATTTCGCACCGCCTGCGCAGTGGTCGCCGGGATCGCCGTCACCGTCATGCTCAAGATCTTTCATCTGGAAACGGTGAAACATCTGAAGGAAAACGAACAGAAGTTAAAATTGGGAGCGCAGGTAATCGCCAGTGCGCTTAACGGCATCATGGTTACCGACAGTCACAACAAAGTTGAGTTGGTGAATCCCGCTTTTACGAAAATTACCGGATATACCTCAGACGAAATCGTCGGCAAGGAGCCGGATATTTTGAAATCTGGCTATCATTCTTCAGAATTCTATGCCGAGATGTGGCAGTCTCTCAATCGCACCGGGGAATGGGCTGGGGAAATCTGGAATCGTCGGCGCAATGGCGAAGTGTTCCCCGAATGGCTTGCGATCAGCGCGATTCGTGATGGGCAGGGACTGCTCAGCCATTATGTCGGTATCTTTACCGACATTAGCCGGCGCAAACAGCTAGAATACGACCTTCAGCGCATGGCCTTCCATGACCCGCTTACCGGTCTCGCCAATCGAGCGTTATTTTTCGATCGATTAAGCCAGGAATTGCGCGACGTTACCCGTTATGGCGGTTATCGCGTTGCCGTGATGTATGTTGATCTCGACCAATTCAAACTGGTCAACGACGTTCACGGCCATGAAGCAGGCGACCTGTTGTTACAACAGGTGGCTAATCGCCTATCTGCAGCGGTGCGAAATGTCGACACTGTGGCGCGGCTGGGAGGCGACGAGTTTGCGATTGTACTGACGCATATCGCCGATGCCGCAGTTGCCGTCGCCGTCGCCGGTAAGATTGTTACCCTACTGGCCGAACCGTTCCAGTTGGGGCAGACGCGCTGCCAAGTCAGCGCCAGTATCGGCATCGCCTTGGGCCCGGATAACGGCGCGGATGCCGATTCCTTGGTAAAGGAGGCTGACCGGGCCATGTATGACGCCAAACGTGGCGGACGCAACCAGGTTCGCTTCGCGCCGGAACAGGCTGAGGCGAGCGGGCCGGCCGTGAGGCAAGAGTGTAAAACTGCGGATATCGAACGTCCTGTGATTTTAGCGCCGTCGCCACGGCAAAGCGGAAGCGAATAGATGCAAGACGCACTGAGTTTGTCGGGCTCTGACGGCGCAACGATTATCGTCGCCGACGAACGCAGAGCGCTTGCCGGCCTTCGGCGCCAGACCATGGCGCGATTTCTGCTTTTCGGCTTTCTGCTATCCGCTCTCGCCGCGGCAGCCTTCTATGGCTTGGGTTTGATCCAGATGGACCGTATGCTCCTTACGGCGGCAAATTCACAGGTGCGCCACCTGGCGAACATGATTTCCAGTGAGGGGATGCCCGGCCGGGGACGGGAATGGACCGGGGCCCTCGGTGATTTGGCCTTTGTCCGGCTTGAGTGGCGCGGTCGCACGGACGAGATTTGGAACGAGGGTGTCACTCCGGAAGTGCGGTCTCTGGCGAAGGCGGCACTGGTGCAACATTCCCATTCGGGCCACTGGGATCAGGATATCCGCGTCGGCGGCGCGGTCTATCGGCTGTTGGCCGCCCGGGTCGACGATGGCAGATTGCCCCTGGATCGGTTCGTCGCGCTGTACCGGATCGACTCCGATATGACGGCGTGGATGCATCGGCAACTTGTGATGATCGTCATCGGTGTGATGGCTGCGGTGATCGGCGCGACCAGCTCTCTCCTGCCGGTTATCGGTCGCCTGGAAAGTGGAGTCATTCGCAACGCGACGGAGGCCATCGTCGCGGATGTCGATATCTTGAAGGCGCTGGGCAGCGCCGTGGCCAAGCGTGACAACGATACCGACATCCATAACTATCGAGTAACCGTCTACGCCGTCCGCTTGGGCGAGATGTTGAGGCTTTCCGGGAAGCAGATCCGCGGATTGGTGTGCGGCGCGTTTCTGCACGATGTGGGGAAGATCGGCATTCCCGACCACATCCTGCTGAAGCCGGGGCGACTGACTCCCGACGAGTTCGAGATCATGAAACAGCATGTCACCCACGGACTCGATATCGTCAGTGTATCGCGCTGGCTGGAGCCGGCGGCCGAGGTGGTCGGATCACATCATGAGCGGTTTGACGGAACCGGCTATCCACAAGGGCTGCAGGGCGAACAGATCCCGCTATCGGCGCGCATTTTCGCCGTCGGCGACGTCTTCGATGCGGTCACCTCGAAACGGCCCTACAAGGAAGCGATATCGGTAGCCGAAGCCCTGAATATTTTGCGGGAGGGGCGCGGCAACCATTTCGACCCGCATATTATCGATGTCTTTCTGCCGATTGCCGAGGCGATCTATCGCCAAGTCAATGATACTTCCGATTGCGCCAAGATGATCCTGGATAACATTATCGAGATGTACTTCCTCAGCTGAGTCAGACCCGGCATTCAGGTCTGGCAGAATGTCAATTTCTGGGCCGGGAACTTTGTCAGAGGCGATCTTTCCTACGGCCGTTTCCTTGCGATAGGCTTGGGACGTCGAGATAAGCGAAACATCCTGTTCTCCGGCAGCGCGGGCGCCACCGGTGCCATTCCGTATGTTTTGTTCCCGCCACGATCCGAAGAGCCATTGGCTGACGCGAGTCGGTCGCGGGGGCGTAAGGCCAATAACGTGGAACATACGTTTGCATGTGTTTACCTACGTTTACAGATGTTTGCAATTGTTTTCATTTAGACGCATGAAATATGGCCGCCTATATGTTCAGATTATACATCTGGTAGAGGCAATATGTTGGCTGTACTTGAGAGTATAATTGGGTGTTTGTGGCGGCCGGTAGTTCGAAGATTAATTTAGGCGGAAACTCTGTTGCGGCGAAATTCGTCGTCCCAGCCTTTAGAGGCTATTTTCGATAGATCGGCCTTTGACCGACTAAGGCAGGCAAGCTCGGCTCCACCATCGGGTCGCCGCGCTCACCAATTCCCAGTACCCACAGGCGGGAATGCCCCGGCAGTAAATTCTCCGATGCCGCCCACCCGAAACATCGACGATCGGTTCTCTCTGCCGGCTGCGAAGAGGCGGTGACATCAATGTGGTATGCAAGCGATACGACTGACGAAGAATGGGCTATCATCGCTCCTTATGTGGTGAGGCAACCATATCGGCGCGGCCGTCCGTGCACCGCGGACGTTCGGGCAGTTCTGGATGCGATATTCTATATTGCCGAGACCGGCTGTCCGTGGCACTTGCTTCCCAAGGGCTTCCCTGTGCCTACGACGGTGCAGAATTACTTCTACCGTTGGCGTGATGACGGCACGTTGCAGAAAATTATCGACCAGCTAGGTTTAAGAATTCCGGCTTCGAACGGCCGAGCGCGGAGCCGAAGCTTTGGAATTACCGATAGCCGATTTGCCAAGATGGGGGCGTCGAATACTCGGTGTGAATTGGGGCGAGGCATAAAGCTCAAAGGGCGCCGCGGGCGCTGTTTTTTGGTGCCTGCAGAATAGGCCTTCGATTCATCAGTGGCGGCGGACGCATCCGCGTCCGCCGCAGCTCAAGCGCCGCTCGGGCTTTGCGGTTGTCCGGAAGTGACGCAGTTATTTCCGGACAACCGCTAAGAGAGCGTCGAGAACCCAGACCGTGACGCAGAAAATCTGCATCACGGTCTGGGTTCTTGGGTTTTGCCCTTGCCGGGGCGCGCGCATCCGCGCTCTACATGAGTGAGCCAGGGCGCCGCCCGGCTCTCCTATCGGCGCGTCTCAAGGTCGGGAGGGCAGGTCAGTAGCTTGGCTGTTCACTTTGGTACTGCGGCCGCATGGAAAGATGCGGCCCTGTTACTGGTCGGGCATGGCTCATCGCGGCGGCCGGACGGACGGACGGCGACGGTCCGCCTTGCCAATGAGATCCGCAGGCGCCGCCTGTTCGCCGAAGTGCGCGAATGTTTCTGGAAGGAACCGCCGTTCCCGTCCCTCGACCTGGTGACGGCGTCGCTGGTCTATGTGGTGCCGAATTTCGCTGCCGAAGGCAGTTTCACCCGGCGGCTGATTCCGGAAAGGCTGGGCCTGACCGGGCGCCTGACCGAACTGCCCGGGCGGCGGGTGGTTTATTGCGACCCGATCGGCAGCCATCCCGGTGTCGCCGCTCTGCTGCAAGGGCGGGCGGAGGAGCTGTGCCGGACCGGCGCGGTCGCCCCGGAATCGACGGCACTGCTGGTGATCGCCCATGGCTCGCGCAGCGGCGGCGCCGGCCAGTCGTCGGAGGCGGTCGCCACCACCCTGCGGGCGGGCGGGCGGTTCGCCGAGGTCGCCACGGCCTATATCGAGCAGGAACCGCGGGTCGCCGACTGGCCCCGGCTGGTGCGGGCGCCGTCGGTGATCGCCGCCCCTTGCTGATTTCCGAGGGCCGGCATACCAGTGAAGACCTTCCGCCGCTCTTCGGCCTGTCGATGCCGGTCGGCGGTCCGGTCGACATCCATGGTCAGACGGTCTGGCTGATGGGGGGCCTGGGCAGCGAACCCGAGGTGGCGGCGATGGTGCTCGACCTGATCCGCGCCGCCGCCGCCATGCCCGCCGAGGCCATCGTCAGACCATGGCCCCGTTAGGGGCCATGGCACCGCGTTGCCGCGACTTTTTAGAAGGTGAACCGGATACCGGCCGCCGGATCGATGGTGTTGTTATGCAGATAGCCAGCGGCCAAGCCGCCGACATTTTGCGTCCACATCGCACCGGCGTAGGTGTCGAAACGCTTGCTGAGCCTGTAGTCGAGGACCAGCGAGACGGCGTTGAGTTGGCCGCTGCAGCTTGCATTGGCGGTCGAGGAGCAGCCGGCTGCGCCGGTCCCATACGTCCCATTGCCGAAGCTGTTCTGGTCGTAGTGATAATAGGCGCCGGTCACGTCGAACTTTGGCGTGAAGCTGTACTTCAGGCCGGCCCACTCAATCTGCAAGATCTTGTGGTTGGGGTAGGCGGTATTGTTGACGGCACCCAGGGTGTAGCCGCCGATATCGGCGAAGCCGACCGGGAGCGGGTGCGACGGATTGGCGTATTCGATGTGTTCATATCCGGTGAATGCCTTCGGTGCACCGGCGTCGTAGACGGCCATCACCGCAAAGGTCGTGGTATCCGCAACAACGCCGAACAGAGAGTTGCTTACCGAAAGATTATTCGGCAAAGCGCCCATCTGAGCGGCCGATAGCGGCCCGGTGCCAATCTCGTCCTTGACATGGGCGGCGAACGCGTCGATTGAGGCATGGGCGTAGTCGGCGCCGACCTCGCCTTCCCAAGCGTTGTATGCCGTGCCGCCATAGGGGCTGAACTTGTACTGGGCCCCCGCCCGTGCCGGACCGATTTGCACCAGATATTTCAATGAATCGTCGAGGCGGCGCTCCTCGGTGTTGCCGGCGCCGGCGGCGGTCCCCGAGTACCCGATCACCGAGAAAGCATTCGAGGCGCCCAACGGGTCATATTTGGCAATACCGTCGGCCAGTAATTGGGTCTGGCGGCCGAAGGTGGCGGTACCGAATCTCGGGGAAGATAGTCCGGCATAAGCGGCGCTGTTGAACATCTGCCCATCGATGCTGGACGGCGCGTTGGAGGTCTGGTTGGCCAGTGGGACGCCGTTATTGAGAGTCATCGACTTGGCGGCGTCGCTGATGTCACCCGAGGTCGGGTTGAAAAAGGTTTCCAGCTTGAACACCCCGGACAGGCCATCGACGATTTCCTCGGACCCTTTGATGCCGATCTTCGATTGGCCGAGGTTGCTGGGGGTGGCGGTGAAGATCGCCTTGTTGCTGTTCTTGGAAACGATGTTTTCCGTGCCGGTGACAAAATAGTCGCTCGCCGGAGTTCCATGAGTTTGGTACATCAGGCCCAAGTCGACGGTGCCGTATATGGTAACGCCGGCGACGGTCATGCTGTCGTCTGCGGCGTTCGCGGTGCTCGCCATGGTAATAATGGCGGCTGCGGAAAGCAGATACTTTCTCACGATTTTATTCTCCCCTATTCAGGACTATGTGCCTGACCCACGGATTGGACTGGTCCGGCATCTTTGTGTCTTCTGTCTTGATGCAAACAGGCGGAGAAGAAAATTTAAACGTGAATTTAGTTGTGCCGGAGGCATAATCTAATATTAAATAAATGTTTATTTCGTGTCAGAGGGTTGTGGCGACCTTTTAAGTTGCCAATGCAGTTCGGCCGAGGCGGGCTCGCGATACTTTTTTAATATGTGCAACAAATATGTCACATATTTGGCGATGCCCTACCGAGGCTGGTCCTGGTTTCACGCTCCTGTCGTCGCTTTCGACCTTGGTCTTTTTCTTGCGTCAAACCGGCGCGCCCTTCGAGCGCGCCGGTTCCGAGCAGGCGACCGCCGTTTAGGGGCGTTCAGAAAGTGAATCGCATGCCGACCGTTGGGTCGATGGTGGCGGTATTCAAGTAGCCGCTGGCCAAGCCATCGGCGACCGCGGACCACATTGCACCGGCATAGACGTCGAAGCGTTTGCTGAGCTTGTAGTCGGCAACCAGCGAAACGGCGTCGAGCGTGCCCGAGCAGCTTGCGTTGGCGGCGGTCGAGCAGCCGGCGGCGCCGGTGCCGTGCGTGCCGTTGCCATAGCTGTTTTGATCGTAATGATAATAGGCGCCGGTCAGGTTGAACTTCGGCGTGAAGTTGTACTTCAATCCGGTCCACACAATTTGCAGGATCTTGTTGTTGGGGAAAGCGGTGTTGTTGACGGCGCCCAGGGTGTAGCCGCCAATGTCGGCGAACCCGACGGCCAGCGGTGCCGACGGATTGGCGAAGGAGATATGTTCGTAGCCGGCAAAGACCTTGGGGGCGCCGGCATCGTACATGGCCATCACCGAATAGGTGGTGTTGTCCGAAACCGTCGCTGCGTACGAATTGCTCGCCGACAGACCCAGTGCCGGCAGCGCCTGGGTCTGGGCGAGGGACAGCGGGCCGGTGCCCAGGGCGTCCTTGACATGGGCGAAGGCCGCATCGATCGACAAGTGGGCGTAGTCGGCCCCCACATCGGCCTCCCAGGCGCTATAGGCGGACCCGCCATAGCCGCTGAACTTATACATGCCGCCGACCCGCGCCGGGCCGAACTGGCCAAGATATTTCAACGAATTGTCGAAGCGGCGGTCTTCCGTGTCGCCCGACCCGGCGGCCGTGCCCGAATAGCCGATCACCGAGAAGGCGTTTGAGGCGCCCAGCGGGTCGTATTTGGCGATGTTATCGGCCAGCAGGCCGGTCTGCCGGCCAAAAGTGGCGGTGCCGAGATTCGGCGAGGACAGGCCGACGATGGCGGCGCTGTTGAACATCTGGCCGTTGATGCTGGACGGAGCGTTGGACGTCTGGTTGGCCAGTGGAACGCCGTTGTTGAGGACCATGGACTTGCCGGCGTCGCTGAGATCGCCCGAGGTCGGGTTGAAGAAGGTTTCGAGTTTGAACACTCCGGACAGGCCGTCGACGATTTCCTCGGACCCCTTGATGCCGATCTTCGACTGACCGAGGTTGCTGGGGGTGGCGGCGAACTGCGCCTTGTTGCTGTTCTTGGAGATCAGTTCTTCCGATCCGGTAACGAAATAATCGCTCACCGGCGTGCCATGCGTCTGGTATTGCAAGCCCATGTCGACGGTACCGTAGATGGTAATGCCGGCGACAGTCATACTGTCGTCGGCAGCGTTCGCAGCACCGGCCATGACAATCAAGGCGGCGGCGGAGAGGAGATATTTTCTCACTATTTTGTTCCCCCGATTCGAGGTGTGACAACAGGTAAATTGGATTGATAGGAAGCTTTTCGGTATGGCGTACGTTTGCTGTGAACGTTGGCGCAGTCATATTATAGTTTTTTTACCGAGCCCCTGGCCCGCTGTCGGGCCCAGCGGCAAGAAGTCCTGTGTTTTCCGCCGGTTAGGCGAAAGCCAAGGGGCGGCGAAGGCGGCGCCACGGGAAGGCTTGGAGCGGCGATCCATCAAGACCTGTGGCATTGCGGCCACATGAAGGGGCTGTGGAAGGTGTAGCTGCCGCAGATCAATATCCGGCGACCACAAGGTCCATCATATGGTGCAAGAACTCTTTGAGTTCATTCATGATGTACGGGGTCAGCATCATCAGGATCAGGATTGTCGCCAGGGCCTTCGGCACGAAGGTCAGGGTGGGTTCCATGACTTGCGTGAGCGCTTGAAGCACCGAAATAAACAGGCCCACCGCCAACCCTCCGAGCAGCACCGGGGCTCCGACCTTCATCAGCACGAGCGCGGTTTCCCGTGCAATATCCAGGAGTTCTGCTTCGGTCATCTGTCACCATGTGGCTATGCGCCGGTGGCTCCTTCCTGCATCGGCATGGCTGGGGAGGACTGCATCGCGGCAACCAGCGGCCGAATATAGTATATTTCAGATCCTTTTACTGTAATATATTGTATATAATGTTGAGGGGCTGTCGACGTTCAAGTGGAAAAGCGGTTAGAAAGCCATAATAATCTTGTGAGAGGAAAGCTTTTGTTTCTTGATGATACAATTGTTTACATTTGTTTACCGAGCTTTCGTTCGTTGATTTACCGGCCTCTGCTCTAATCGAGTGCGTGACTCGCGACGTTTGAGGTGGCCCCGCAAAACTGGACAGGCGGCTTAAGTGGAGCTTCTATCCCACCAACACGAGGAAGGAGCACCGCGAATGACGAAGAGAACCCGCCGAAATCACAGCGCCGCTTTCAAGGCGA
>JAJYTF010000040.1 GCA_021793155.1 Pseudomonadota bacterium
TGGCCGCCGCCGGCAAGCTCGGCAGCATATTGCTGACCGATCCGGCAAGCCCCACCATCACCGTGACCGCCGCCCAGTTGGCCAGCGACGGCAAGGCGCTGGCGGCGATCTCCGGGGCCTATTCCCTGTCGGTCGACGGCGTCAGCGCCGCCGCCGCCTTCGTCAGCCAGCAGAACGCCGACGGCCGCGGCGCCAATGGCATCGCCGTCGACTATGCCGGCGCTGCGCCGACCGGCGGCAACAGTGTCGTCGGCTGGCAGAATGCCGCCTTCACCGGCGGCGCCAACGCCCTGGTGCTGGACGACGGCCGCAGCCATTATGCCGTTCAGGTGGACGGAACGGGCAACCTGGCCATCGTCGACAACGACACCGGGCAAAGCATCTCGGTGACCGGCGACCGCTATGTGGTGTTCAACGGCGGCAGCGACGCGTCGCCGGGCGTCTACGACCAGATCATGTTCATCGAGACCGGCGCCGACGCCACGCTCGCCCGGCTGTACACCGCCGCCTTCGGCCGTGCCCCCGACCTGCCGGGTCTCGAATACTGGCAGCACCTGCAGGATACCGGCGCCCAGTCCACCGACAACATCGCCGTGGCCTTCGTCGACAGCCAGGAGTTCCAGGCGCGGTTCGGCGCCAACACCACCGATGTCCAGTTCCTGACGGCGCTTTACCAGAACGTCCTGGGCCGGGCTCCCGACGCCGGCGGCCTGGCTTATTGGGAGGGCAGCCTCAGCCAGCTGACGGCCACCGACGGCAGCCCGATGGCCCGCGCCCTGGTGTTGCTGGACTTCGCCAATTCCCAGGAATGCCTGAACGACGTGGGCTCCTGGCTGGTGGACACCAGCAAGGGCGGTTATGCCGACCCCCAGCTGCTGCTGCCGGCCCAGACGGTGGTCAATCAGGCGGCGCAGGATCACTATCTCAACACCGCCCTCATCGACGGCATCGCCTTGGGTTCCGGCTCGGCCTCGGCCACGGGGTTCACGGTCGACGGTCCGGGCTCGTCCTATGGCGGGGCGGTCAGCCTGTCGGGTGCCGGAGGCGACACCCTGGTGCTGTCGCCGGTGTTCGACAGCGCAACGATCAATTCCAGCAACAATAACATCACGGGCGGGCCGGGCAACGGCTGGATATGGGTCGAGAACGGCGCCAGCAACACGATCTCCGTTGCCGCCGGCGCCACCACCTCGGTCATTCTCGATGGCGGCAGCGGCACAAGGATCATCAGCTTCATCCCGGGCGCCGGCGCGACCGTCAGTGTCTTCGGCTCCGCCTCATTGCCGGTCCAGTTGCTCGACGGCACGACAACACCGGTCAACGGCCGCAACCTGTCCTTCGCCGCAACCGATACCGTCGTCAATATCGGCAATGTCGGCGGCGACAGCGCCGCCGAGGTCGCCACCGCGGCCAACAAGGCCTATATCGTCGCCGACACCAACGGCAACGCCCTGCGCGGCACGCCCGGCGAGAACGTGGTATTCGTGGGCCTGGACAGCAGCGGCAACACCGACTTCTGGACCTTCAAGAACACCAATCCCACTCTGTCGGCCGACGCCAATGGCAACCATCTGGTGGACGCCACCGAGATCACTCTGCTGGTCACCCTGATCGGCGTGTCGCCCGCCAGCCTGAAGGCGACGGACCTTCACGGATAGGAATTCCCGTTCGCATAAATGGTATGGAAATGGCCGCAGCCGTGGATGTCCGCGGCGTGCGGCCAATTCGACAAGCTCGGGCGGGTCAGAACAGCACGCCGCCTTCAAATACACCGCGAATTTCCGATTTGTCGTTGCCCGTCGACCCAAAGGCCGCACCCGGCGTCGTATGGGAGGTGCCAACATAGGACAGTTCGGCGCGGGTGAAGAAGATGCCGCGCTGATAGGTCGGCGTCACCGTCACCGACCAGGCGTTGCTGCCTGGGCCATACATCAGGTTGGGCGCGCCATCGGCAACGCTGCCGCTGGAGCTGATATATTCGAGTCGAACCGGCAGGCTGACGCCAGCCAAGCCGAAATCGGGTTCGAAGTTGTAGCTGGTGAGGATTGCTCCGGCTGTGGTCGAGGCGTCGTGCGCTGCGCCGATCTGGATGTTCTTGGGAACGTAGGTGTATTGCAGGTACGGCATCAGGGTCCACGGTCCCGACGTGTAGGTGTACATCAGGTTGTAGATCTGCTCGTTGTTCAGCAGAACCGGTGTGACCAGCGTGTTGGTGGTGTCGGTCTCGGTATTAGCCCCGCCGATGAAAGTCAAGATGTTGTTCGCATTGAACGTGTAGGCGGCCGATCCCACCAGCCAGCTGTATTTTCCGGAATAGAAGCCGTCGGTCAGGGCGAAAGACAGGGCGAGCGGCCCTTGGGTGTAATTTGCCTGCACCCCCATGTTGACAGCGTTTTCCTGGTTCCACAGCAGGCCGCGTTCGATATTCATATCCTCGAAATCGAAGGTAACCTCGGCGCCAATCAAGGTCGGGAGCTTGCCGGCCTGGATCGAGAAACTGTCGGTGGGGGCCAACTTGATGTAAGCGACGGGGAGCGGTCCGTAGAACTGGTCGGTGACTTTGCTGGCGCGGATGTACGAGACTCCGAGATCGGGAAGAGAATAGGCGCCGGCCTGCGCATAGAACTGTACCAGGCCATCGGTTTTTTGGACGATCACCTGGGCATTGCTGATGTCGGCCTGACTGTGCCGCGGGTCGCCCGGATAAGCATTGTTTTGCAGTTGCCCGAAGCCACTGGCCACGCCGGTCACGTAGACCTTGCCGACCGGGCCGCCGAAATCATAGCTGTATGGATTGGGATTGGCCTGCAGCGGTCCGATCATCTGCGGCGCCGCCATTGCGTTGGATTGGGGGGGCGCTGCCTGATCGCCGGCGTCTTCCGCCCAGGCATTGACGGAACCGGCGCCCAGAGCGGCGCAAGCGACGACCGCGCAGGAAATCTTGCGATTCTTCATGTGAGTTCCTCGGTTGCGGATGCCGGCGCCAGCATCCATGAGCCATGATGAATCTCTTGTACTTTATCCCATGGCGCGAGGGTACTCGGCTTAAGTTTGCGGCATTAATGTCGTGGGCAAATGTGATTGCAGCGCAACAGCGAGCCTAATCACTCGGCGAAACTGAACAAATGATGTGCACATCTGGGGGATGAGCGGGGGTGCAACGCGCGCATGCCTATAAAATGGGCTATTAGTTCGATGCGATTGCGACGCATACCGACTGCGAGGGGTGTTGCGCCCCGCGCAGTTGTGGGTTCGCGGGTTTCTGGAGGCCTGGGGCGCTATTTGTCTTTCAGCATATCCATAAGCCGGCCCATCATGGCATGGGACACTGACAAGGCGTTCTCATCTGCCACGTAGCTCTGTTGCGCCTCTTGCATGTCGAGCATTTCGATGAGGGGATTTACATTGGGCGCCAAGACGTAGCCGGCCACGTCCGCTGCCGGATGCGTAGGATCATAGCGTTTCTGTAGCGGCGAGGGATCGACTCCAACCGCCGCCACCTTGACCATGTGGGCCCCCGTCTGCTTATCGAGTTCATCCCTGAAAGTGATGGTTTTTCGTCGGTAGGGAAGACCATCCGGCGTTTGCGGCAGGGAATCGACGTTCGCCATGTTCTCGGAGACGATGCGTTGCCGCTCGGCCTGGGCTTTCATCCCGGCCACGGCGATCTTGGAGCTCGTCATCAAGGGGTCACCCATTACGGAATGTCCTGTATCCGGGAGCAAGTCCACGGCCGTCGCCGTCGCAGTTCGTCAGGGGCGTGAAGGCCGACCTGCCAGGAGCCGACCTTCTCCACCGGGCAGGGTGGCGCCGACTATTTTCCGCCCGCGGGGGTGGGCGCCCGATTGATGGTCGGAATGCCGAGATGGGCCCGCACGTCATCGAGAAGTCTGGTGGCCTCGGCTTCCTTGCCTGCCGCGCAAGCTTCCCGGGCCTTGTGGATGTCGTCCTCATAGCTTTGTGGATGGCCAAGGTAATTCTTCTCGACGCTATTCCACGAAGCCTCAACCTGGGCAATGTTGTCCTTGCAGGGTAAGGCGGCGAATGCCGGTGCAGCAGCCATGCCAATAAATAAAGGGGCCGAGATCGTGGCTGTGAATATAATATTTGCGCGCATGTTTCTCTCCTCTCCATGGTAACTTCTACATATATAGTAAAGCACAAGTGTAAGCGAAG
This sequence comes from Pseudomonadota bacterium, assembly GCA_021793155.1. GTDB lineage: Bacteria > Pseudomonadota > Alphaproteobacteria > Rhodospirillales > Magnetospirillaceae > DUZF01. The sequence goes on from JAJYTF010000040.1 coordinate 4,177, forward strand.
TTCCCGTAATGAAGTGTAATAAAATGTAAATGCGGCCCTCGTTCATTATTGTTATATCTGGGGCAATTGTGTTTTTGCGCGGCTGCCACTGGCGGCGTTCGTTGCCAAGGCTTCAAACCAAGCGGCTTTGCCAGAATGAGTGAAGGTGGCGGGATGATCTGAGGGGGGGATCATCCCGCCGGCGTCTGAGCCGACCCATGGGGCATGGGGGGTGTGGAGGCCAGCTCAAACACTGCGGATGCCTGCTCTTCTATGCAGGAGTCTTTCTAGAGATAAGTAGAGCATAGATATAAGAAGGAAGACTGTAATAAAATGTAATTAAGTGTAAAAAATTATTCCAGTCGTTCCGCCTTGAAGTGGACTAAATATAGTCTTGTATGGCTGCCGACGATGATGCTCGTGGCGGCGACTTACAGTCGAATCGGCTGTCCCAGGAACCGGAAAACCGGCGGGATGATCACAGGGGGTCGATCATCCCGCCGGCCATTGAGCCGGCCGTCAGCAAGGGAGATGTGACGGGCGACTCAAACTCTTTCGATGTCGGCAGATTCCTTTCCTTCGGGGTGGATCAGGGAATCCGCTGCCGGCGTTCCGCCATTGCGCAACAGAGTGAATTCCTTCACCAGGGCGTAAATCGCCGGAATAACGATCAAGGTCAGCACCGTCGACGACACCATGCCGCCCACCATCGGCACGGCGATCCGGCGCATCACCTCGGAACCGGTACCGGTACTCCACAGGATGGGCAGCAGGCCGGCCATGATGGCGACCACCGTCATCATCTTTGGACGCACCCGCTCCACCGCGCCCTCCATGATCGCGGCATAGAGGTCGGTGCGGGAGAAGGCCCGCCCTTCGGCCTGTCTTTGCGCCAACAAGGCGCTCAGCGCATGGTCGAGATAGATCAGCATGACCACGCCGGTCTCTGCGGCGACGCCGGCCAGGGCGATGAAGCCCACCGCCACCGCCACGCTCATGTTGAAGCCCAGCCACCACATCAGCCACAGCCCGCCGACCAGCGAAAAGGGCAGCGACAGCATGACGATCAAGGTCTCAGTGAGCCGTTTGAAATTGAGGTAGAGCAGCAGGAAGATGGTGAAGATGGTGACCGGCACGACCACCTTCATCTTTTCCTTGGCCCGTTCCATGTATTCGAACTGGCCGCTCCAGGTAACGAAGTACCCGGGCGGCATCTTGACCTGTTCCTGTACCACCTTGCGGGCGTCGGCGACGTAGCTGCCGATGTCACGGTCGCGGATGTCGACATAGATATAGACCGACAGCAGGGCGTTCTCGGTGCGAATGCTGGCCGGCCCTTTGGTCACGCGGACGCTGGCCAATTGGCCCAGGGGAATGTGTTGCCCGTTCGGCGTTGGGACCAGGACTTGAGTGGCAACGGCCTCGGGGTCGTCCCGGAAGTCCCGGGGATAGCGCACGTTCACCGGGTAGCGTTCCAAGCCCTCGACCGTGGTGGTGACATCCATGCCGCCCAGTGTGGCGGTAATGACCCTTTGGAGGTCCCCGATAGTCAGGCCATAGCGAGCCAATGCAGTGCGATCGGGATCGATTTCGACATAATGTCCGTCGCCGCTGCGCTCGGCATAGGCGCTGGTGGTGCCGGGCACCGCCTTGACCACCTGCTCGATGCGTTCCGCCAGTTTCTGGATCTGATCGAGATTCTGACCGAACACCTTGATGCCGATGGGGGTGCGGATGCCGGTTGACAGCATGTCGATGCGCCCTCTCAGCGGCATGGTCCAGGAATTGCTAACCCCCGGAAGTTGCAGCGCCTTGTCCATTTCGCCGATCAGCCGGTCGGTGGTCATGCCTGCCGGCCACTCTTCTTGCGGCTTCAGATTGACCACCGTCTCGAACATTTCGAGGGGGGCCGGGTCGGTGGCCGTGTCGAACCGGCCGGCCTTGCCGAACACCGTGTCGACCTCGGGGAAGCTCTTGATGATCTTGTCCTGGGTCTGCAGGATCTCAGCCGCCTTGGTGATCGATACTCCCGGCAGGGTGGTCGGCATGAACAACAGGGTGCCTTCGTTCAGCGTGGGCATGAATTCCGAGCCAACATGGGTGAGCGGATAGGCGGCGGCGCCCAGGGCGACCGCCGCCAGCGCCAGGGTGGCGACCTTCCAGTTCAGCACCCCCTTGATGACCGGCCGATAGGCCCAGATCAGCAGCCGGTTGATCGGGTTCTTATGCTCGGCGATGATCTTGCCGCGGACGAACAGGATCATCAGCACCGGCACCAGCGTCACCGACAACAGGGCCGCACCGGCCATCGAGAAGGTCTTGGTATAGGCCAGCGGCTTGAACAGCCGCCCTTCCTGCGCTTCCAGGGTGAACACCGGGATGAAGGACACGGTGATGATCAACAGCCCGAAGAACAGCGACGGGCCCACCTCGATCGCCGCGTCGATCAGGGCCTTGGCCCGCGAGTCGCCCGGCTTCATCCGCTCCACATGCTTGTGGGCGTTTTCGATCATGACGATGGCGGCATCGACCATGGCCCCGACGGCGATGGCGATGCCGCCCAGGCTCATGATGTTCGAGGTCATCCCCAGCGCATGCATGACGATGATGGCGATCAGCACACCTACGGGTAGCATCAGGATGGCCACCAGCGCCGAGCGCAAATGCAGCAGGAAGACCACGCAGACCGCGGCGACGATCAGACTTTCCTCGATCAGCGTATGCTTCAGGGTACGCACGGCGCGCAAGATCAATTCGGATCGGTCATAGACGGTCTTGATCGACACGCCGGCCGGCAGGCCGCTCGCCACCTCGGCCAGTTTCGCCTTGACGTTGTCGATGACGTCGAGGGCGTTCTGCCCGTAGCGCTGGATGGTGACGCCGCCGACCACCTCGCCTTCGCCGTCCAATTCGGCCAAGCCACGCCGCTCGTCCGGGCCGAGTTCGATGCGGGCGACGTCGCGAAGCAGCACCGGCGTTCCATTTTGCGCCTTCAGAACAATCTGCCCAATGTCGTCGATACCGCGCAGATAGCCGCGGCCGCGCACCATGTATTCGGTCTCGGCCATCTCGATGACGCGGCCGCCCACATCGGTGTTGCTGTCGCGGATCGCCTTGATGACCTTCTCCAGCGGGATGTCGTATGCCTGCAGCTTCACCGGGTCGATCACCACCTGGTACTGCTTGACGAAGCCGCCGATGCCGCTCACCTCGGAGACGCCGCCGGCCTTGACCAGCTGGTAGCGCAGGAACCAGTCCTGGATGCTGCGCAGCTCGGCCAGGGTCTTGTCCTTGGCCAGCACCGCGTACTGGAAGACCCAGCCGACGCCGGTGGCGTCGGGGCCGAGCGTCGGCGTCACCCCCGGCGGCAGATTCTTGGCGGCGAAGCTTAAGTATTCGAGGACGCGCGAACGGGCCCAATAGACGTCGGTGCCATCCTCGAAAATGATGTAGACAAGAGATCCGCCGAAGAACGAGGTGCCGCGCACTACTTGCGATTTTGGGACGCTCAACATGGCCGTGGTCAGGGGATAGGTGACCTGGTCCTCGACCACCTGCGGCGCTTGGCCGGGATAGTCGGTGTAAAGGATGACCTGGGTGTCGGAGAGGTCCGGCAGGGCATCCAGTGTCAGGTGCAGCGTGGCATAAACCCCCGCCCCCACCACCGCGGCCGTGGCGATCAGGATCAGGAAGATATTGTGGGCCGACCAACGAATCAGTCTGGCAATCATGGCTGGAGGCTCCGCTGGCGGTCAGTGATGATGGAAGCTTTGCAGCGCGGCGCGCAGGTTGCTTTCCGAATCGATCAGAAAGTTGGCGCTGACCACGACCTTGTCGCTGGCTGACACGCCGTTGAGGATTTCGACGTAGCCGTCCGTCCGCAGCCCGGTTCGCACATCGCGTGGCTCGTAGCGGCCTTCCCCACGCTCGATCAATACCACCTTGCGGGAACCCGAATCGATCAGCGCCGACTCCGGAACGGCCAGGACCGGCTTATCCTGTGCCGCCGTGGCGATGGTGACGGCTCCGTACATCGCCGGCTTCAGTTCGTCCTCGAGATTGGGCATCTCGATGCGCACCTTCACCGTCCGAGTCCCGGGCGACATGACCGGATAGATGAAGGTGATCTTTCCAGAAAATGTCTTGTCCGGCAGGGAGTCGAAGCGAATCTTTGCCTCTTGTCCGAGTTGGACATAGGCCAACTCGTCTTCGTACACCTCGGCGTTCACCCAGACGGTCGACAAGTCGGCAAGGCGATAGAGCGTATCCCCCGGCCTGAAATACTGGCCCATGACGACTTTCTTCTCGAGAACTACACCATTGACCAGGGAGGGCAAGGCGAGTGTCCGAGAAACCTTGCCGGTGCGTTTCAACTTTTCCACTTCTCCGCCGGGGATGTCCCAGTTCCGAAGCCGCAGCAGAGCGCCATCGGCCAGCATCCGCGCTGCCTCACGCGCCTCCGCACCCGCGTCGGTGGGCAAGGCCTGCAGCGCTTTCCAGGCGGCGAGATATTCCTGCTCGGCCAGCACCAGATTGGGGCTGTAAATCTCCATCAGCGTCTGGCCGCGACGGACCTCCTCGCCGGTGGTATCGACCTGCAACACTTCCACATAGCCGTCGAATTTCGGTACGACGAGCTGTTCGAGCCGCTCATCCACCTGGACCGTGCCCACAGCCCGTACCGTATGGATGAGCCGACGCATGGTTGCCGCTTCCGTCCGCACGCCGATCTTCTGGACCTTCTCGATCGAGATTTTCACCATCGATCCGTCGTCCTCATCACCCTCATAGACCGGCACATAATTCATTCCCATGGGATCCTTCTTCGGCACCGGCGAGGTGTCGGGCAGCCCCATTGGGTTGCGGTAGTAAAGGATCTTCCCCTTGGCGTGCGACGGACCCGGCGGTGGCGCAGGTGCCGGTGCGGGCGCTGCCGCGATGGCCTCGGCGTCGGCATAAACCGGTAGATAGTCACGGCCTTCGGCGTTTTTCTTCGGTACCGGCGAGTAATCGGACGCGCCAGTAGGATCCTGATAATAAAGGATGGTGCGCCCTGCCGTAGTACCGCCTTGGCCCTGATGGTCCGCTGCCGCCATGGTGCCGTGATCGGCGTGACCGGAGCCGGCGGGTGGCGGTGCAGCGACGGAGGACGGCCGCTTGGATTGGCCGAGCCAATAGCCGCCGCCGAGAGCCAGCGCGACGGCCACTCCGGCGACCGTAACCCCTTGGATGGACGATCTACGCGTCACAATTTGCCTCCTACCAGCTTCTCGATCTCGGCCAGCCGCTCTTCCTGGTCGAACTGCACCTTGATCAAATCGATATCGGTTCGCCAAAGCTGCTGCTCGGCCGTCAGCACATCGACGAAATTGGTATTTCCCAGGGAATAGCCGTTGGCGACCGCCTCGAACCCGATTTCGGCCTGCGGCAACTGGCTGTCGTTCAACAGCCGCTCGACTTCATGCAGGGATTTCAATGAGATCCACGCATCGGCCAGTGCCTTGTCGACATCCTTGGCCATGGCTTCGCGCCTGTCGCGCGAGGCCATGGCTTTGGCCTTGGCTTCGGCGATCTTCGATTCATGGAGGCCCCATTCAAGGGGCATGACGACGCTGACCATCGCGTTGTAGCCAACGAAACTGCCGCCCATGGTCTCCGGGCCGAGCCCGACCTCGACGTCGGGATACCAGTCTTTGACTGCCAGGTCGGCGGTCTTGTCTGCCCCTTCGATCGCCGCATCCTGCGCGAGAATCTGCGGATTGGCCTTTTGCGCCAGGGCGCTGAGCGCCGCGAGATCAAGCGCCGAGGCCGCAGGAACAGCGCGCCGGCCGGGTTTTTCGACGAGAGGCGTCGCGGAATCACGATCGAGCAAGCGGTTGATGGCAACCCGAGCCTGGTCGCGAACTGCGTCGGTGCGGGAGATCTCGGTTTCCAGCCTGGTCTTCTCGACCTCGGCCCGGGTGGCGTCCTCTTGCTTGCCCAGTCCCTGCGCGTACTGGGCCAGCGCGAGCTTGGCCAGGGTATCCATGCGGCCGCGTAAGCCCCGATCCAGGTCGGCGACCCGAGCGGCCGAACGATACTGGGCGTATTCGATTTTCAGCCGGGCAACAACCTCGTTTTCCACCTCTTGGCGCAGCAACGAGGCTTGGCGCGCCCCCGCCACGGCCACGTCGCGCCGAAGTCCCAGCTTGCCCCACAGCGGGAACATCTGGCTCACCGTATACATGTCGTCGCCGAGGAACGGGCTGCGGGGAAGGGCGCCTGCATTGACCGTCGGCCATTGCTGGACCTGCCACTGGATCTTTGGGTCCGGCAGGCTGTCCGCCCCTTGAATCTTGGCCGCGGCGGCATCGGCATCGAGGGCTGCCGCCTGCAGATCGGGGTTCATCTGGCGGGCGATGGCAACCAGTTCGTCGAGTTCTGAAGTCTCCGTCGAGGCGGCGGGGATATCTGCCGCTACCGCCGAGACCGGCAGGCACAGAACCAGGGCCGCTGCCCAGTACTGCAGCCGGTTTCGCCTGATCGCCATCATGGAATGCCCCCTGCTCTCGTCGATTTACTTCATCGCCATGAAGGGAACCGAACCGGTTATGGTGCCGGGTTCCCCTTGCACCTTGGCGGACAGCATCAATGTCCACGAGCCGCCATCCGACAGGTCTGTCTGAAAGGGATATTCTCCGGGCACTGTCGGTTTGATGGCGACGATTTTGGTGGCCATCGGCGCCATTCCCGGCATCGGCATCTCCATCTTGCTCGAGAAGATGACCGCCTCTTTTACCGGTTGGTTATCCGGAACATGAACCAGGCGCACCGCGACGACGGCGTTATTGGCCGCTTTGACCATCGGCTGCACGGCTTCGAAACGGTAATCGGCCGGCGCCGCCGATGCGGCTCCCGCAGTGAGCAATCCGGCCATGGCCAGCGACGCGGTGTGTTGGATGACGCGGGAAAATATGGAACGCTGCATTATTTCGCTCTTTCTTGACCAAGGTTGCAAAAGTTGAGGCCTCGCAAGAGGCCTCGTTGGAAGGAGGGGGGCCGAAGGCGCGCCCGTTGGCTGGTCATGCAAATAAAAGCGGCCAGTTCTGACGCGCTTAGCCCGCCTTGTTGGTCGGGTGGTAATTATGGGACCCGGGGTGTTCCTCGAACGGCAGCTTGAGCCACGCCCTAACCACATCGAGGCGGAGCAATGCCTCGTGATCCTTGCCTTGCCGGCAAAGCCGTTCCGCCGCTTCGACCTGGCTGCGCATGAACTTGGAGTCCGCTGCGGCAGGATCGTAATGTCGTCCTGTGTTGGATATCGCTTCCCGAACCTTATCGGTCGGTAGGGGACTCTTGGCCCACTCGGCCTCGACTTCGGCCAGACGCTGCGAACAGGCCGGGTCACTCGCGGCGACAGCCGCTTCCTCGGCCCGGCTCGGTGAGGGAGTGACGGCCAGTCCAAGGGAAAGCGCGGAAATCGCGGCGAACGCCATCATGGTACGCATCGGATGCTCCTCGAACAACGCCGCATCACTCGCGGCGACACTCATTGGAACGCCCGATGGTAATTGCCGCATGTCGTATCGCGTAATTTAACGTAACGAATTGTAACCAGCTTGCTGCAACGAATGCTGCTTGCCCAATTCATCGCGGTGTTTCTGCACTTCGATCAGGTGGGCCACATCGGCGGCGGACGACCCTTGTGGATATTCGGCATTCCCGATGCTGCTGCCGCGGTATCTTCGGGCGGCAGTCGTTCCAAGACTGTAATCTGTTCGTATTATTGTCTCCAACAGGAGGTCCATTGGCCAACGTGGTTTCAGAAGGTGATGGTCGTTCTTGCACCCAACACCGTCGCGTTGGGAATACGTGAATTCGGCACAATGGGCGGCGTATAGATGTTGGGTATGGCGACGTCCGTCGCGCCGGGAACGGCGAATGCGGGATGGATCACATATTGGAAGTCGGGTTGGACCGTCCACCAGGGCGCTAGGGCCGCGGTGTAATCAACTTCGATGATGCCTTCATAGGTCCCGCCGCCGTACTGGGCCTTGAAGCCGTTGCCGACGCCGGCATAGGCGAAGCCGATGGTGGTGACGTCATCGGTACGGTTGGGGATCAGCCCTTTGACGCCGACGCCGGCGTCGACATAGGTGGTAATGACGTTGATAGTCTGATCGGGGGCCATGCCGGGCCGCAGGAATAGGCTGACCGCGTAGTCGTCGGTCTTCAGCACCGTCTGGTCGATCTGGGCATAGACGGCGCCCTCGCCCTGTGTCGTGCCGGGCCTCCCGAGATTGGCATAGGCGCCGGCATCGTACCAGCCGCCGACGGTAAATTTGGCGGGTAGGCCGGCGGCATCCTTGGCCTGATTGACCATGTATTGCAACTCGCTGATGATCAGGGCGTTGCCGTCGAACTTGAATTGGGCGCCGCCGCGGAGAAAGCTTTCCGGCTGATGGGTGGTAACGGCGGTCAGCCATGCCAGATTGTTGGTGGGTACATAGGCCAGGCGGAGGCCAGGTGCGCCTTGCGGATAGATTGGCCCATTCTGCGGCGAGTAGGGGTCCACCGGCTGGCCGGCCGGCAGATTGCCGAACATCAGGCCGAATGCCCCGAAGGTACCGTTGATCAGATTGGCGGCCGTGCTGCTGACCATGAACTCGTCATCGACCGAAATCTGGCCGAACCGCAGCGAAAGCTGCCCGTCTAACGCCGTCTGCTGCAGCCATAGGGTCCACAGCCGGTTCTTCACTTCGCCTTCGCCATAGATTTCGTTGCTACTGATATCCAGCACGTTCTTGACCTGGCTGAACGACGGCCCGTGGCCAACTACCGAAAGGGCGCTGACGTGGCCGCTCAGGCCTTCAATGTCGGCGGCCTTGTCGAAATCGATGTCGCCCGTCGCCAGGAACTGGTGGTCGGTCGCGTCGCCGCGGCGGACGCCGCCGATGACTGTGCTGAAGGTCTCGCCGGTGTATTTCAGGCCAAGCGTAATTCCGTCAGCGATCAATTTGGGGCGTTCACCGCCCCAGTCGCCTGTCAGGGTGTCACGGCCCCACAAGCTCTCGGTGGCGGACTTGTCCTCAGCCTGGGCCGGCGGCGCCAGGACCTGGGCCGCCGCAAGCGCCAGCCCGACGGTGCCGGCGAAAATGGTCTTGTTCCCACTTATTTTTCGGTTCCACGAATGACAAAAATTCCTCTGCCCGGGCGTCAGGACCACACGTCCCGCGTCCGCCGATCATGCAGAACGCGGCGAGGAATCACGATCTGACGCTCTTTTCCCCTGGGATCTCGCCGCCAATCGTACAAGGCGTGGCAAGCGGAGGAATGTCAAGATGTTGTGACAATGTCACAAAGGTCGAGCATCCCACCAACACCCATAGAAAGTCTGCATGCTTTTCGTTTGACGCGGAGGAAAGTCCATAATATATGCATGCGACTGCGACGCATTCGCAGTTAGCCCGCCGCCTGGCAAAGGAGCCTTCATGCGACAATTCCTATCGATCCTTGCCTTCTGCACCTTCGCCGGCAATGCCTCGGCCGCACCGCTGGTCGTTGCGATGGCTCCTCCGGCCAACTCCGGTCTTGTCAAGGTCGACTTCAAGTTCGGTAGCGCCAGCGACGACACCGCGTTCCTGTTCCGCATGGGCATGTTGGAGGGGCATTTGATGGTCGGCCACGAACTCCTGCAGGCCCATCAGCCAGCTCTGGCCTTGCCGCATTTCGGCCATCCGGTGCGGGAGCTTTATGACGATTTCGCCGACTATCTCGAAGATAAGCATTTCCCGGCATTCGACGGGCAACTCGCAGACCTTGAGACGGCGGTCAAGGCGGCGCCCGAGGCGCCGGACACCAAGGCGAAATTTCAAGCGGTCATTACCACCATTCACCAGGCGCGCCTTCTGGCCCCGGCGAACATCCGCGACTCGGTGCCCGAGATGATCAAGATTTGCTCGCAGACCGTCGATGCCGCCTCTTACGAGTTCGGCGGAGCCTTGGAGAAGGGCCGGATTGCCGCCGTCGTCGAATTCCACGACAGCCGCGGCTACCTCGAATACGTCGCTCAGGAGATCGAGGCGCTGCGCGCCGCCCATCCGGATGCTGCGGCGGTGCTCGACCGCTTCAGGGCGGTGCTCGCCAAGGCGCAATGGATCGTTGACCCGCTGTTGCCTGGGCCGCTGCCCCGCGCCTCGGCCGGTACCTACCGGGCTATCGCGGCGGAAGCCGCCGATGTCGCCAAGCCATAACTGATCCGGAATCAGGGGAAAATGAGACCATCAACACTGCGAACAGCTGCCACCGTGCTGTTGGCGACGGCGGCGGGCCATATCTCGGCCGATGCCGCCGAGCGGGCGGTGCAGACCCCCAGCGCCTCCACCGCCGCGCCGACGGCCGTGCCGCCGGGCATGGAAAATGCCTTCGTCTGGGGTGGTGACGTCACTTCGCATCTGCAGGGAGAAATGACGACGGCCAATGGCGGCTCCCCCAGGGAGACGCTGTTCGACGACACCGACAGCAATCTCTACGCCAACTATTCCACCTGGTTGTCGCTCTACGGAAACCTCCACCTGGAGCGCAACCGCAACGACAATGCCGACGACTATTTCCCCAAGTCGAACAGCTTCTTCCGCAGTGAAGGGCTGACGTTGCGCCAATTGTTCGCCGCCGTGCGCCCGATGGAGCAGGTCACAGTCTATGCCGGCAAGATCCACCCGAACTTCGGCGCGGCCTATGCCGCCGTGCCCGGCAATTTCTACAATTTCGCCTCGGATTACGAGGAGACCGAGCGCATCGGCGCCGGCGTCGAATACCGGCTGCCGCCGCACTCCGACCGGATCATTACCCGTATCTCGCTTGAGACCGACTATCTCGATACCACCTTTCTGTCCACCTCGCTGCTGTCCCAGCCCGGCACCTTCGATCCTACCGCCGACCGAACCTGGCGCTACAGGCGCAACATGCCTTTGGTGACCGACGGCAATACCGGGCAATTCAACAACTGGGTGCTGGCCATGCAGGGAGGCCGCCCCGAGACCGGCCTGACCTACCAGCTGTCGTTCGAGCGGCAGGGGACCGGCGTGCCGACCGACAAGACCGAAACCGGCGGCTCGTTCGGCCTGACCTACGATCCAGGTGGCGGCGACGGCATGTCGCTTGGCCACCGGCTTGGCGTGATCCCTTTCATCGAATACGCCCGGTTCAGCAACTTCCAGGGCAACGATGGCGAAGGGGAGCAATACCTGACCGGCGGCCTGGCCTTCCACTATGTCCGCTGGGAGCTGGACGTGGCGGGCGGTTTGCGCAAAGGCAACGATGTCCTGGTGGCCGACGGCAGCCGCGTCAATGGCCTGGACCGCCAGGAAAACATCTCCCTGAACTACACGATCATGCCCTATCCGCAGCTCACTACCGGCTTTGGCATCAATCACATCGACGATAACGCCGATCCCGTCGCCATCGTCGCCAAGGGCAGTTCCTGGAGTTGGGGGCCGTCACTCACCTTGCAAACCACGTTCTGAGGAGACGCCGCCATGACGTCACGCATGCTTCTTCTTGGGCTCGGTCTCGGCCTGGTTGCCGGAACAGCGGTGGCCGGGGACCAGCCCACCCCGACTGAACTGCTGATCAAGGATCATCGGTTCTCTCCGGCCGAAATCCGTCTGCCGGCGGGCAAGCCCGCAGTCATCGTCGTCCGCAACGAGGATACGACGGCCGAGGAAGTCGAATCCACCCAACTCCAGATCGAGAAGGTGGTTCCGGCCGGTGCACAAAGCCGTATTCGGCTGTCGCCGCTGGAAACGGGTCGCTACCTGTTCATGGGCGAGTTCCATCCGGAGACGGCGCAAGGCGTCGTCATCGCGGAATAGGCGGCGGGCATGCGTGCAATTCCAATCCTTCTCGCCATATCGATCGCCAGCCCGGCGGCGGCTCGGGATTTCGCCGTCTATCCGATCGGACAGTCGCAGATCGTCAACGGACTCGAGGTGACGCCGGTCTATTTCCAGCCCATCGACCTGGATGGAGCGATGATGCATCCGGCGGCCGATTCTGACATTCACCTGGAAGCCGATATTCTTGCCACCAAAGGCGACGCCGACGGCTATGCCGAAGGCGATTGGCGGCCCTATCTCACCGTCACCTACCGTCTGATCAAGACGGCGACGGGCCAACGTCTCGCCGGCACGCTGATGCCGCTGGTTTCCTATGGCGGCGGCCGCATCGGCAAGCCGCATTACGGGGACAATCTCAAGCTCATGGGGCCGGGGCGCTACCGGTTCGAACTGTCGGTCGCGCCGCCGGCAGCCGGACAAACCGCCGTCGCCGCTTCGTTCAAGCCGTTTACGGTCGACTACGACTTCGTCTACGCCGGCGTCGGCAAGAAGGGGGCCTATTGATGCGCGCGTCCATCGACGGATGGAACGGGCGGATGCGGAGCCTCGGCGAATGGCTCAAGCGCCGCCAGCGATCCATTCGGCATCTGCAATGGGGCATCGTCGCCGTCTACCTCCTGCTGGTGGCGGTGCCCGCCTTCCTGCCGCTGCCCGGCCGCGCCGCTCATCTGTGGAACAATTTGACGCTGATCGCCCAGTTCGCCTTCTGGGGTGTCTGGTGGCCATTCGTGCTTCTCAGCATGGTTCTGTTCGGCCGGGCCTGGTGCGGCTTTTTCTGCCCCGAGGGGGCCTTGACGGAACTTGTCAGCGCTCGCGGGAAGGGGCGTGCCGTTCCCCGCTGGGTGACCTGGGGCGGCTGGCCGTTCGTCGCTTTCGCCTCCACCACCATCTATGGGCAGATGGTCAGCGTCTACCAGTATCCCAAGCCGGTTCTGGTCATTCTCGGCGGATCGACGGTGGCAGCTGTGGCGGTGGGATATCTGTACGGACGGAACAAGCGCGTGTGGTGCCGTTATCTCTGCCCGGTCAACGGCGTGTTCGGGCTGCTCGCCAAATTGGCGCCTCTGCATTTCCGTATCGATCCGCAAGCCTGGCAGGCTTCTCAACGCCGCCACGACCACATCGAGAGTATCAATTGCGCGCCACTGGTGCCCATCCGCACCATGAAAGGCTCGGCGCGGTGCCATATGTGCGGCCGGTGCAGCGACTTCCGCGGGGCAGTAAGCCTTGAACTGCGCTCGCCGAACGCTGAGATCGTCACTGTTGCGGGGGCACAAAACGATCCCTGGCAGACGGTTCTCCTGCTGTTTGGCCTGATGGGCGTGGCTTTCGGCGCCTTCGACTGGCCGACCAGTCCCTGGTACGTCGCCGTCAAGCAAGCGATCGCGGCTTGGCTGGTGGACCATGGCCTGCTCTGGCCCATCGAATATTCGGCACCGTGGTGGCTGCTGACCAATTACCCGGCGCGGTCCGACGTCCTAACCGTATTGGATGGGGCTGTCCTGCTCGGCCATATTCTGCTCGCCGCTACTCTCATGGGCGTCGTGGTCGGTTTGACGCTTGCCCTGGCAATGCGCGCCTGCGGCCGGTGGTCGTGGAGGCGGTTCCACCATTTGGCCCAAACCTTGATTCCGCTGGCGGGCTGCGGGGTCTTCCTCGGGCTGTCGGCCCTCACCGTCAGCCTGCTGCGTACCGAAGGGATTCAGTTGCCCTGGATAGGTATCGCCCGCTTGGCCTTTCTCGCCGGGGCGTCAGTCTGGACGTTATGGCTGGCTTGGCGGGTGGCAGGCATATACGCCGCCGGGGCGCGGCGATTGCTGGCGGTGGCGTTGGTTGGGGCGGGGGCGGCGATTGCCGCCGCTGGTTGGGGTGGCCTCTTCTGGGGATGACTGAGGGGGGCAAGGTCGGATTCATCGGCGTCTCGAGGAAGACAATCCGGGTTCAGGCGGTGATCGCCTCGTCCAGTTCGGCCGCGTCGCTGACCAGCAGGAAGGTGGCGCAGTGAGGTGATGCCGGCACACCCGGCCATAAATTTGAGCGCGATTGACGCGCTTCCTGTTTCAAAGACCGGTATAAAATGTAGACCGCATGTACCGTGACATTTCCAGTTACGGCCATACCGTGACCTACGCCTAAGGTGACCAAGATGGCGAGCCTTCCTCACCTCCTCATCGTCGACGATGATCCCGACATACGCCAACTGGTGAGACAATACCTGGAACGGAACGGCTTCCGAGTAACAGCCACAGCCGATGGGAACGCGATGCGACAGGTGCTGGCAGGCGGAGTCGTCGACCTGATCATCCTCGATCTTATGCTGCCGGAAGACGATGGGCTTACCCTTTGCCGCGAGCTGAGATCCGCCTCTAAAATTCCCGTGATCTTCTTGACTGCGGTCGGTAGCGAGACTGACCGTATCGTGGGACTTGAATTGGGGGCCGACGATTACCTGACCAAGCCGTTCAGCGCACGCGAGCTGTTGGCCAGAATTCGAGCCGTGCTGCGGCGGACATCATCGCGTGGCGATCACCAGGAAGCGCAAATCCAGCAGCCGCATGGGCGCGGCAGCATCTTGCGGTTTTCCGGATGGACCTTGGATACTGCCCACCGACAACTTCACTCTCCCGACGGAGTCCTGGTCGAACTGAGCGGTGGCGAATATGAGCTCTTATCCGTCTTTCTCAAGAACCCGCAGATCGTGCTGAACCGCGACCAACTCCTGGATGCAACGAGGGGACGGCTGGCGGGGCCCTATGATCGTAGCATCGATGTTCAGGTCGGGCGGCTGCGCCGGAAGATCGAATTGGATCCAAAAAATCCTGAACTCGTCAAGACGATTCGTAGCGGCGGCTACGTATTGGCGACGGATGTCGAAACAAGCTGAATTGACTGCGTTCCGAACGCAAGTGTGACAAGAACACAATGAGCGCCACAAATGAAGACCAGAGATAGCGACATGCCTCCCGAGGAATATTGGGAGACTTTCTTCGATCCTAGCCTGGTCCTATGGTCTCTAGGGCTGCATCAGGCGCAAGGCGGTGTCGTCGACGTCGGCGCTGGGTACGGGACATTTGCTCTTCCCGCGGCCCGGCTTACCGGGCGGCAGGTCGTGGCCATCGACATCGAGCCAGAGGCGATCGATGCCCTGGCCCGCAAGGCCAGGGGGGAGGGCCTGGTCACGGTGAAGCCCCTGCTGCGCGATGTGGTTGGTGAGGGCACCGGCCTATCCGAGGCCAGCGCCGACATCGTCCTCCTCTTCAATATTCTCCACTGCGAGGAGCCAATGGGCCTCCTCGACGAAGCCTGGCGCATCCTACGGCCGGGCGGACGGGTTGGAATCCTGCATTGGCGTCGTGACATACCGACGCCCAGGGGCCCCAACCTCGATATCCGCCCGAGCCCAGAGCGATGCGCCGCCTGGCTGAGCGCCGCCAATTTCGACGTTGTGGTTGAGCCCCGAGTTCTCCCTCCTTACCATTTTGGAATGGTGGGGCGAAAGCCCGCCGCCCCCAGTTCCGCAGGGATGGTGAATGACGGACCGTACACCGTTCCTGGCGTCGACGAACACTGAACGTGCCGTTCGAACCGTGGACTTTCGGGTCGGACGAGGAGGCCGAGCGATTCACCCGGAATGAGCCGGTAATCAATCCGTACGGGCATGTCGGCCGCAACGATCCGTGCCCCTGCGGCAGTGGCAAGAAATTCAAGAAATGCTGCGGCGGCACGACGATCCAGTGAGGTAGCCGATCAACTGGTAAGCCGGTCGCAGGCTGCCGAAGCGGCTTCGCTCTGCCGAACTCGAAGGAAAGTACTCGATTTCGTCGATGGTTAGCCCAGACCGGCAGGCGCGCTCCATGAGCAACCGCTTCAGGGGCCAAGTAGAACCGATCATGCGGTCGATCGCAGCTTGGCGGCCAATTCTTCGGCGCGTGGATGCCCGATTGCGTCGAGGGCGTCGAGCGCCGCTTCGGCCAAACCGGGCAGCACGCGGGCGGTTCTGGCCAGCAACACGATGCAGCGTTCGTCGGCGATTGCGGCGACGGCATCGATCACCTCGGATGAGGGCGATGCTGCCAATTGTTCGAGCAGGACCGGCCTCGCCTCGGTCCGTCCCATTCGTCCCAGGGCGCAGGCCGCGGCAGTGCGGACATCCCGGGTGAGATCCGTCAACAGTTCGAGCAGGAGCGGAATGGCTGCCGGCCCGGGGCGGGCACAACGGCAGGCGTTGGCCCGCATCATCGGATCGTCATGCCGCAGCAGCCCCGCAACCAGTTGGGGCGGCACGATCGCGCCTAGGCGTGCCGCCACGTCGAGCGCTACCGTGAGCGTCGGTCCGATGACTACGGCCTTGGCGATCATCCATGCGACCGCGCCGCGAGCCTCGGCACCGCCGATGGCCGCCAGCGCTTCCAGGGCGGCAATCTGCTCCGGGACCGGGCGGTCGGCGCCAATGCCGGTAAGGCGCCGGCACAGCTCGCGGAGCGCCGGGACGGCCGCCGCCAGCCGCCGGCGACCGGCTTCGGATGCCAGAGCGGCGGCTACCGTGATGCCGGCCTGCGGTATGGCGGCAGCCAGGGATGCGTCATCGAGCCCGGCGGAGTCGAGGTGCCGCCCAAGAGCCGAAGACGGTGGGTCCGGGGACTTGCCGATTACGGAAAACAAATCGAGTTGCTGCGGCATGCAGCCATCATGCCCGCGTCGGGCGGTGCGTCAAGGTGGCGAGGCGTAGCCGCAAACGGGTGGGACGGGACATTGGGAATGAGATACACCTTGTGTAGGAGTTGAGCTATCTTGGCAGGCAACAGGGAGCTGCTCGGATGCCAGCCGACACCAAGAAGCGAATCCGTCGAAGACGAGATTATCGATGAAATCCTGATCAGGACTGGCAAGTCCGGGCTCAAGGCAATCCTTCAGTCTCCCGACCTTCCGGAACACACCCAAGGGAGAATTGGCCACAGGCTCACTTCACATAAGTTCAAGAAGGGCAGCAATCCGTGGAGTTGGCTATTCTAAGCCAATTGGACGGTTTTGAGAGTTCCCCTCCGACGCTATCGACTCACGTGAAGCGGCGACGGGTACCATGCCTGCCAGGCGTGGGTTTCCGACCGGCGACATTGGCGTCCAATTCCTAGTTATCCATCAGCGTCAAAGTACTGTTTACACTCGCAAAAATAGCATACGTCTTGCTGGCCTTCAATTCTTAACCTGTGGGGAATAACGCAGCTGACCGCCAAAGTTGCCCATCGGCGGGCATCTTAAGAAGATCCCGGAGCAGCGCCTCTAATTTGGCTGCCCACAGCCATCGAACATTCGGCCGATGATCCGCTCCTCCCGATCATGCCGAAACGCAGCCGTGTACGGCCGGTGCCCCAAGTTCTTTGCTTGCTGACCAGGGGGCGCGGCTTCTGTGGAGATGCATCGGCTGATCGCCCAACCATTAGGCAGGCTAGGCGATCAGCGACAAGGCCATGACTTCCAAGAGCCGCGGTGGGCTCGATGGCCCCGGTCGTTCGACCGCCACGGCGCAAGGGCGCCTGGCGGCCGGCCAGGCTTGGGGGCCGCCGCCCCCCGGCGCGCGCCAGGGTGAAGCGCCCAATTGGGCGCCTCCTCGCCGGGTCTCCCCGAGCTTCCTCCGCCTGGCGGCTCCGTGCAGCCCGGGTGATCCCCTTCCCGGCGATCCGCCCTGGCCCTTGCACCCCCCGGTCTCGCCGACGGGCAGGGGTGCAGCGCAGCGCTGCGCTGACACCCCAGAGCAAGGAGACGGGATCATGATCACCAGCAACACCAGCGAGCAGGCGGTTTCCGGGGCGTTCCGGGTGGATGTGGGACGCGGCCAGCACGTCGGCCGGGTATCCTCCGAATGGTTCTCCCGACCCGACGACGAGCGCTACTTGAGCCTGTCCACCCTTTACGACTCGGTGCGCGCCCGCGCCGACCGCGCCACCGCCCGCACCGTCGAGAGCCGCGCTGTGCGGGTGGAGGCCAGCCGCGACGACGCCGAGCGGCTGTCGCTGTTCCTGCCGGGACAGGAGGCCCCCATTTCCCCCACCCATTGGAGCTTCGGCCAACTGTGCGGTTTGGTCGGCGCGCCGTCCTCCTATCTGCGGCAACTGCCGGCGCCTCTGGCGGGCATAAACCTTCAGTACGGCCTCTCGAATCACCGGGGCGAACTGGTCAAGACCCTGGAGACCGAGGACGGCCGCACCGAGTTGAGCGCCGTCACCGGCCCCGATTACGGCCGCATCTGGGATCACGAACTGGTGTCGGCCGTCATGCGTTTCGCCGGCAACGGCACCGGGGATACCCGCTGGAAGGTGCCAGGGGTGTTGGACTGGGCCAGCATGACCCACAATCCCTTTACCGACATCACCAAGGAGACCACCACCCTCTACGCCAGTGACCGCGACGTATTCCTGTTCCTGGTCGACGACACCCATCCCATCGAAGCCGGCAAGCTGGCCGATGGCTCGCCCGATCTCTTTTTCCGCGGCTTCTATTGCTGGAATTCCGAAGTGGGGTCGAAAAGCCTCGGCATCGCCTCGTTCTACCTGCGGGCAGTGTGTCAGAACCGAAACTTGTGGGGGGTGGAAGGCTTCGAAGAGATCACCATCCGTCATTCGAAATTCGCCGCCCAGCGCTTTGCCCATGAGGCGGCGCCGGCTCTGACCAATTTCGCCAATTCCAGCCCCGCCCCCTTCGTCGCCGGCATCAGTGCCGCCCGTGCCCGCATCGTTGCCAAGAGTGACGACGACCGCGACGAGTTCCTGCGCAAACGCGGCTTCTCCAAGCCGGAGACGGCGAAGATCATCGGCACCGTGCTGGCCGAGGAAGGCCGGCCGCCGGAAAGCGTGTTTGATTTCGTGCAGGGCATCACCGCCCTGGCGCGCGGCAAGGTCCACCAGGACGCCCGCCTGGACCTGGAGGCCAAGGCCAAGCGTCTGCTGGAACAGGCGGCCTGAGGCCGAGAGGCCCGCGCATCTGCAAGGGCGGATGCGCGGGTTGGTGCGCCTATGACGAACGGTATAGGCGGCGCGCGCCGGCCTAAGGCCGGCGCGTCTAACCAGAGGTCGGGAACGGTGCGGAGGCACTGGAGCGAACAAACAACCGGCCATTCCATGACACTTGCGCTGCGCCGGCTGACCGAGGTCGAGAACTTGTTGCCGGAAGAGGCCTGACATTCGTCGGCCAAGGGGGGCGCAGGTGGGCCGTTGCCGCGCGCGCGAAAGTCACACGCGCTTCCGGCCCATGTACCAGCGCGGCAGGCGGAGAAACAGCATCTTCTTGCCTGTCATCACCATAGCCTCGGGGCTATTGATTGGCCCATAGCTTTTCGGCTATATAGCCTCTATGGAATGGGTGGTTCGCTTTCACGATGAGTTTGAGCCCGAATTCGCCGCGCTGCCGGTCGAAGTGCAGGACGAACTCCTCGCCCATGCCAGGGTTCTTGGGCGGATCGGGCCGACCCTCGGCCGCCCGCAGGTCGATACTTTGGCCGGGTCGAAGTATGCCAATATGAAGGAGCTGCGATTTGCCGCCGGCGACGGCGTGTGGCGCGTTGCATTCGCCTTCGATCCCGCCCGGGCGGCGATCTTGCTGGTCGCGGGAGACAAGGCCGGCGTGTCGCAGAAGCGCTTCTACCGTTCCCTGATTGGCCGGGCCGACGATCGATTTGATCGACATTTGGCGGCATTGACCGCCGCGGAGAAGGAGAAAAAGCATGGGCCGGACACTTGACGAAGTGATGGCCGATCTGCCGGTTGAGCGGCGCCAGGTGGTCGAAGCGCGGACGACCGAACTGCTGCAGGAAGTGGAAGGTTTGCGGGCGCTGCGCGCCTTGGCCGATCGCAGCCAGGAGCAGATCGCCGACGCGCTAGGCATCAAGCAGCCATCCGTCCATAAGATCGAGCGGCAGGCCGACCTTTACCTGTCGACCCTCCGCCGTTTTGTGGAGGCCGCCGGCGGGACCTTGGAGCTCCGGGTCACTCTTCCGGGAAAAGGCACAATCCACCTCACCGGCATTGGCGACCTGCATTCCTGACCGCTTCGCCCGATCCGCTTCGGCCATAAGATTCAGTCGGACGCCGGAGGAGCGTGGGCTGCTATGCCTATGCCCCCACCCTTGGATTTTGGCCCGATCGCTCAGGTCATACGTGGTTGCCGTTGACGGACGGTGAGGGCGCAGTTGATGGATGTTCTATAATACGTTTTCTACCAAAAATAGTTTTTCCGGAAATGCCAAAGTTGCGGACGTCCCTGCGTACAGACCGAGGCTTCTAACGATGGCCAAGAGAAGAATGGAGAATGGTTCAGACACCCCTCCAACCGGGTTGCAGGTAACGGCGGAAATGCCCCCGAAGCTCGCCTACACGATCCAGGAGTTTTGCGAGGCCGTCGGACTGAGCAAGGGCATGATCTATAAGGAAATCAGGGCCGAGCGTTTGAAGATCAAGAAGGTTGGCGCCAGGACGTTGGTGCCAATCGAGGCTGCACAGGCCTGGATGAAGCTGTAACCCTCGTTAGAGCGGGACGGCTTCGCTCACTTGGTACCCCGGGGCCGGCCAGTCCGTCTCTTGGTGGCGGTGACGTCGAACAGGGCGGCGCGCGCGAGGGCGTCCGTGTGGTCCGCCAGATATTTGCTGTAGTTCTTCTCGATCATGGCGACCGAAGTGTCGTGCAGGACGGCCACCACTCTGACCGGGACACCGTGCAAGATTTGGCGGACGATGCTCGAGTGGCGCAACGCGTAAATGGTAATGCGCATCCCGGCTTCTGTCTCCACTTGGGTAGCGGCGGTGTCTTCCCGATCAGCGGCAACGCCCTTCTGGTCACCCGCCTTATCCGCGAAGGCGGCTGCCACTGCCCGGTTAAACGGACGGAAATGGTCCGATTTTCTCCAGGCATCGCCGCTGGGCTTGGTCAGCAGCGCGGTGCTTGCCGGTCGATCGCCCGCGGCCTTGCGCAATTTCCCGGCAAGGGCGACCGTGATGGGAAGGGGGCGGCGGAGAACCTTTCGGACGCCTTTGCCCTTTTTCGAACTCGGCATCATCAAGCGCGGCTCAGCCCGGTCATCCTGCAGGTCGCCCACAGTGAGGCCGGCGATCTGGCCGTATCGCGCTCCGGTGACCGCGGCTACTTCCACCAACAAGCCGAATTCGGCGCTTTGTCCGTAGGCGGCATCGACAATCTTCCTAATGTCCGCCTCGCCGACGACCACGTTTCGCGCCTCCTCGGCGTCGGGCAGAGAGGCTAGGCCCTTCTCCCAGGCATTCCGCGACAGGATGACCTCGTCCCGGTCGGCGGCCAGGTTCAACGCGGCCTTGAACGCATTGCAGGTGCGGTTGACGGTGGCAGCGGCGAGCCTGCGGCTAAGGTTGTCGCGCCAATCGCGGAGTTCGCCAGACGTCAGCGCGGACACATCCTTGTCCAGAAGGAGTCTGGGAACATGGCGCCGCAATCGGGCGATGTTCCCCAGGTCGCCGCCCCTGGTCTTCAGGTCCGCTTCGTATTGGTCCAAGGCTTTTGCCAGCCCCGTGGTCGGGGGGGCTGGCGGCGCCGAGACGGCCTCGAACCAGGCCATGGCCTTGTCTTGCGCCTGCTTATGCGTCAAGACCCGCTCGCCATCCGCATCCATCAGGTCGTCGGCAAGCCCGAGGGTCGCCTGCAGCCGCTTATCGGAACCGACGTACTTGGCGACCCAGGTTCCTCCTTTCGGTCCTTTCCGGTAACCCATGGCATGACCGTGGGTGAGGGCGACCCAATGGATGGTTTTCCCCACCGGCAATTTCGACCGTGCGGATCGGCTGTCGATCTTCGCGTTTCGGATCGTTCGGGCCATGACCGCCCTCCCAGCGATGGAGCAGACAGAGCGTCGAGCAGCGATGGCGTGATGGGCTGCGGCGCACCCCATTACCGCCCGCTGCGGCAGGTTACAACGTCTCACAAATTGCTCACAAAGAACATCTGGCCAGAGGTGCACTGCGGTAGACGTCTATGGCCAGAAGGTGTTGAAATATAACGATCATCCACGTGCAGAGAAGGGCATGGGCGTGCCGAAAAATGCCCTTTCACGGCGGTAACAGGGGTTCGAATCCCCTTGGGGACGCCAATTCGGTACAAAACTGCGAACGCCGAATGTGGCCGATTCCGCGCCTGACGCAGCGGCCAGCGTGTGAAGCAGCGCCGTTTTCGAGCCGATAATCCTCACCTCGTGGTCGCCCACCTCGACTCGCTGGGCCAGTGCCCGCAGGTGGTCGCGGCGATAGCCGTTGTCGTCGGTGCGCATACGCCGCCGCGCCTCGGCGGCGAAGCGCCTGACGGTGTCCGGGGTGATGAGGTTGGCCGACAGCCTGTCGGCGGCGGCCTCGGCGCGGTCGGCCTCCGCGCGCGCCTGATCGCGGAGCGCGGTCAGTTCGGAGATGCGGTCTTTCAGCAGCGGGTCGGCGAGGTCGGCGATGCCGGCCTCGATGGCGTCGTAGAGCCGTTTCAGCTTGGCTTCCGCTTCCGAGGCGCGGCGGCGCAGCTCGGTGACCTGGGTTTGCCGGCGCTCGGCCCAATCCTGGCGGCGATGCAGCACGGCGGCGAGGACGGTTTCCAGCCGCGCGGGATCGAGGAGGCGCCGCTCCAGATGCTCGGCCACCAGGGAATCCAGCTTGTCCATCGGCACCGAGCGGCCGGTGCAGCCGGTCTGCCCCTGCCGCGCCGTGGTCGAGCAGGTGTAGTAGCGGTACTGCTTGCCCTTGCCCGAGGTCCTCAGCGTCATCGCTCCGCCGCAGCGGGCGCAGAAACAGATACCGGTGAGCAGGGTCGGCCCGCTGACGATGCGGGGCGCGGTGAAGGCCGGGCTGCGGGCCTTCAGCCGCTCCTGCACCGCCATGAATTCGGCCTCGCCGATCAGCGGCGGCACTGCCATTTCCACCACCTCCGCTTCGGGCTTGCGCTCGCCGGTCTTCAGGCAGCGGGTGTTGAAACGGTGGCGGCCGGCATAGGTGGTGCGAGTCAGCACCTTGTGGACGGCGGCGATGCCCCAGCGCCCGCCGTCGCGGGTGCGGATGCCGGTCTCATTGAGATGCTTGGCAATAGACTTTATCCCCAGCGGGCCGCTGGTGCCGGTGCCTTCCAGGCAGAGGCGGAAGATCAGCCGCACCGTCTCCGCCCCCAGGGGCTCGATCTCCAGCCGCTTCTTGGTCTTCTGCCCCCGCTGCTCGGCGGCGACGACGCGGTAGCCGATGGGCGGCAGCGAGCCGTTCCAGAAGCCCTGGCGGGCGTTCTCCTTCATCGCCCGCAGCGTGTGCTTGGCGTTCTCACGCGACTGGTATTCGTCGAACAGGGCCATGATCTGGCGGATCATGTTGCCCATGGGGTCGTCGCCGGTCTCCTGGGTGATGGAGACCAACCGGACGCCGGTCTTCGCCAGCCGACGCACATGGAATTCCAACTGGAACTGGTCGCGGAAGAAGCGGCTGAAGCTGTGCACCACGATCACGTCGAACGGCGGCGGCTTGGCCGCGGCCGCCTCGACCATGCGCTGGAATTCCGGCCGGCGGTCGTCGGTGGCCGAGGTGCCGGCCTCGACGTACTCGGCAGCGACTTCCCAGCCACGGCCGGCGCAATGGGCAAGGGCCTGGCGGCGCTGGTCGGGGATGGAGAGGTCGCTGTCCGCCTGGCGGCCGGTGGAAACGCGGAGATAGAGGGCGGCACGCAGGAGTACGGTCATGGGCGGGCTCCGTCAGCGATGGCCAAGCAACTTGTCGAAGAAATCGCCGAACCACGCCTCGAACACGGCGACTTCCGCCTCGCTGATCGGAATATGGGCCGGCCAGTCATCGGTGACGACCCAGAGCGTTTCGTCGGCCTGGCGGCGGCCGGGGCGCGGCGCGGGCGGGCGCAGATAGTCGTGAAGATCGTCGGGCAGCGGGCCGGGAATGCGGGAGCGGGGCATGCCGCCAGCGTACCCGCCGGCCGGGGAATTCTCCGAGCAGCCCAAACCTACGCCAGAGTATTCAGCGCCGTTCCGGGAACAAAGACAGGCTCTCGGCAAGGAGGGCGGCGATCATCGCCCCGCGGGTAGGAAAAGGAACGAGCCCGTTCCTTTTCATCCATGACTGCTTGGCAAGCAGAAAGCCGGGCCTGCCGGCGGTCCGGCCAGGTCGCGGCCAAGCGATCATGGGTGAGTCTGCCTTTCCGTGGCGGAAAGGGAGGGAGTGCCAAGAAAAGCGAGGACTTGTGCCGAATCCCGGTCTGTGACGGCACGGCAAGGCGCAAGTGGCACTGTCGGAAAGCCAAGAAATCTGCGCCCTCCCGCGGTCCGGTCCCGCCTGCACGGCACGGCGGTTTATCTTGCCATCGCTTCTGCTCCCGGGTGACTTGCGCCAACCTGCGCTGTTCTATGCTGCAGAACACGCATCGCTTGTGCTTGATGGTCAGATCCCTCGGTGCGATCATCCCCAATCAACCTGTTTCTTGTGCGTTCGAGGGGGTGATGACAGCGGGTTCCGATGTCAATCTTGGGCCGACCGCTTTCCGCGAAGCCTTCGCACGATTCCAACGGTTAATCGCCGCCAACGACAAGGGGCATGCCTTTACCGGTTTCCGGGAGGGCGTGGCGGCGGTGTGGGAGGGCTACAAGCCCCGGCTACGCGAGCATGCCCTCGGCATCCTCGCTCTGGACTCATGGAGGGAGGCGGATATTGGCTCGGGGAGCATCTTACAACGCACCATTAACGCCATCGAAATTCAGGACAACCGCGTCAACCTGACCAACAATCTCGTTTTTTGGCAGAACCGGTTCGGCCATGCCAACCGCGACCACCATGTCCTGCTGGAAGCCGTCTCAGCCCCCGCCTTGCGGCGCGAACTGGAGCGACTGCTGTTCGGTCTTTATTGCGGCGAAGCGAATGAGGGCGCGGCCTTCGACCGACTGAACGAATTGACTGGCGCAAAGTATCCGCTGCTCGCCTACCTCTATTTCCTGAAGGACATGGATCGGTTTATGCCGATCCGTCCTTCCATTTTCGACCGCGCGTTCCGCGACCTCGGGATCGAGTTGACCACGCTGCGGAGCTGTTCGTGGAAGAACTATTGCCAATTTAACTCAGCGCTTGCCGAGGTACGAAAAGCGTTGGCGCAGATGGGCGGTCTCGCCAACGTCAGGCTGATCGACGCGCATTCGTTCTGCTGGATGCTTGAGCGGATGGAGGAGGGAGCGGCCGAGGCTGGCAGAGCAGGGCGCAAGGATGCGGGGCGAGTGCTCGGTGGGCGTGAGAAATCTGTCATTGCGATGCGCTATTCGGTCGAAAGCACCGTCCGGAACGCCAATGGCCAGTTGGTCGAGCGCACAGTGAAAAACAAAGAGTTGAGGATGACCTCGGTGGAGTTGGAAAAACTGCTTACATCTCTGCTCGACCTTCAGGGCAACCGCTGTGCGCTCACCGGAATCGCATTCCATTTCCTCGGTCCCGAGGCCGATAAGAACCTGCTGCCCTCGGTAGATCGCATCGACAGCAACGGCCACTATGAGGCCGGGAACCGCCAGATTGTCTGCCAGTTCATCAACTTCTGGAAGAGCGATAGCGACAACGAGGAGTTCAAACGGCTGCTGATGCTGGTACGCGGCGGGGAGGCCGAGCAATAGCATGCGCGCTTTCGCGTGGTACGTTGGCATCGACCACAGGGTTTTCGGTCCCGTTACGCTACTTCGAGAACACAGGATTCCGGTGACAGTGCCCGACGTCCCCACAATGACGATCGGGGCGTGAGAGGTACTATTTAGGTAAATTACAATGAATTATTTTTCACACGGTCCTATCAATGAATTCCACCGTCGCATTAATTCGACAACATTGGCAGGGTGGCGCCGGCGTTATAGGAATTTCTGGCTACAAGGCATTCTTATACTGCTGATCCTCGCGCCATCCATGATATTAAGCTGGAATAGGGTTACCGCGGGACTCGACAAAGCAACCATCGGCATAGTCAGTTCGATTGTGACTTTTTTCGGTACGAGGTTTCTCGCAAGTGTATCAACTGTTGGAGTCTACCTACACGGAGAAAAGACGTTTTCTGCAAACAAAGACCGTCTCATTGGTCTTGTGAATCACACAGGCGACATAGTTGATGTTAAGATTTTCTTCGATGTCTTTTCCTTCTCTGGAGACTCTAGAACATTGATCGTAAGCATCCGGCCGAGGCCGCCTACCGCTCTTCCCCGTAATCTGGCGTAATCCCTACCAGCACAAGATGCCGCGGTTATTTCTTGGCGCGCGGCTTTCGGGTCCAGCGGCGGGCAAGCTTCG
>JAJYTF010000063.1 GCA_021793155.1 Pseudomonadota bacterium
CTCAAGCATCCGGCGATGTCGCTGAGCCTGGTGCCAGGGGTAAATTGGGCCTGCTTCACCCCATTGGCGTCTTGCCGCCAGTAGAGGGCATAGCCAATGAAGCGGTAGTAGCCCACGGCCTTCAGGAGATGGAGCGCCGCCTGGTCGTCCTCAATCCCAAGGCCCTTGTCCTTGAGTTGCTGCAATTGCTGCTCAGGCGTGAGCGCCGGCTTGGTGAAGGGATTTGCTGCAGACATAAAAAGACCCGCCCTGGTGCGCTGATCTAACGAGAAGCGTGGCGGGTCGTGTTGGGACCAACCTAACGCCGTTGGACGCCGTGCGTCAATGCGCAT
Organism: Pseudomonadota bacterium; assembly: GCA_021793155.1. GTDB lineage: Bacteria > Pseudomonadota > Alphaproteobacteria > Rhodospirillales > Magnetospirillaceae > DUZF01. The sequence continues at coordinate 333 of JAJYTF010000063.1, forward strand.
TTCGCATGGGGTTACCCCTTATGCGCTGCGGTTTGCGATTTCGAGCAGCACGTCCGCATGACACGGACTGCCGGGCGGGCACCAGCATGCCAGATCCCTGCCGCGGAGATCGCCGAGGGCGGTTTCGACGGCGAACGCCGTGAGATGCGGTGCGACCGCTTCCCAGGCCCGCCACAGATCCGCTTGGCCATCGGCGAACAGGCTTTCGGGAGCGCCAACGGCGGCTGCCGCCTCAAGACCGCGTCGGAACAGGTCCGTGCAGGTTGCCACATCCATTGTCAGGCCGGTCAGCGGATGCGGAGCGCCGACCCGGAACGGATTGCCCCACCGGCTACCACGGCCGACGTAGACGGTTCCGGCCGGCATCCGCCACCCCTTGGTCCGCCTGCGCTGGATACGCTCAGGCATCGGCCAACTTCCCGCCAAGGCTGGCAGGGGTGACAGGCCACCCCATGCCCTCGACCAGCACGCGGCGCCCCTCGGCACTGAGTCGCCACCCGCTATAGCCGGGACGGGTCTGGTAGATCTCGACGCAAAATTCCGGCACCGCCAGAAACATGCCGGCCGGCAGGACCGCGTAGGTGTCGGTCCCCGCACCGGCGCCGGCGACGACCTCCAGTCCGACGGTCAGCAGGTTCGTCGGGCGGCCCGACAGAATCACGGCAATCTTGCCCAGCCTGCCGGCATGGGGGTGCGGTTTCTTGTCGGCGGTTCGTGCCTCGGGGTGCAGCATGATGACGTCGCCGGCCTGCCAATGGGCCGGGTCCGCCTTCTCGGCGGCTGTCCGGGCGCGATTGTCGTTGCTCGCCATGGTCTCCTCCCCCCTATACGCGCCCAGCGGCCGCGGCATTGCTTGCAGAGATGGTCTGGTTTGCCTCGTATCCGCTATCAGCCAGGGTTGCGGCACTCCAAGCGTCCTCGGCCAGATGAAATTCGGCCAGGGCCATTCGAAGGGCGTCGCGGGTAGTGTCGTCCTGGTTTTCCAGGTGGCGCTGCACCGCCCGCGCCAGGTAGATTCCCGCCTTGCGGAGGTGCGAGGTGGTCCGATAGACCTCGGGCCCCACCAGGACCCCATCATCATGCTGTTTGCGCTTCGCCATCGCCTTACCCTTTCGATCAGCAGGTTCCGGCCGGCGGCCCGTCCATGATGCTTTCCGCCAGCGACTTCCCGTCGATGACGTTGGTCGCGCCGCGGTAAACGCCTTCCACGAAGCACATCTTGGCGAAGCCGATCAGCTTCTCGGCCGACCGAGGGTCAGAGGTCATCTTGGCGACCATCCCGGCCAGATCGGTTTCGGCCGCCCAGACCTCCGCCTCGGCATCACAGGCCGCCAAGATCGTCTCAGGCTTCAAGCCATTGGTCATCCTCGATACCCCCTATGCGACTTTGAATTCGTCGGCGTCCGATCTGGGTGCCGCGTTGGGGAACAGCATCTCGGCCGCCACCTCGCCGCCGGCCGCCACGCGGTCGCACAGCGCCCGGAGTTGGCGCCGGGTGATGCCGAGCGCCCGCAGACACCGGGACTCGGACAGCACGCCCGCGCGGTGCAGTTCGACCACCAGCACCAGGGCGCGGAGGCCGATGTCGTCTCGCGGCGCCCTGGTGTAGCTGCCGGCATGGCCGCGCTCGCCGTACTTCTCCTTCCTGGTGAGCCAGGCTGCGCGCCGGGCCGCAGAGAGTGGGCTTTCCGGGGCGCCCGGGTCTATCTCACTTGTCGTGAGGGGGTGCGCTTGAGATTTCTCAAGATCCATGTGCGCGGCCCTTTGTGCGCCGTTTGGCGCGTTTTGCGGCCCGCTCCAGGATGGCTTCCCGCGCGAAACGGCCGAGGGTTTCGCCGTTCTCCAGCACCTCGCGCACCTTGGCCTTCGCCCCTTCGGGCAACTGTACCAACATGGTTTCGGGATATTCCTTGGGAGGGCCTGGCTTTTTCATAATCGCCATATAGCAGTTGTTGACAACCACGATATAGCGGTTATAGGATGGTGTCAATGAGATGGATGCGGCCGAGGCCGCTGGAAGTGAAGAGGAGGCCCGCAGGCCATGAGCATCTGGGATTACGAGGAACTTGTTCGCCACCTGTGTGGCATTCCTGAAGACGACGAGACGGCCGATCTGGACAGCGCCTGCCTGGAGAAGTTCGAGGTGGATTTCCCGCAATTTTGCAAGATCGTCGAAACCCTAATGCCGCTGACTGCGGTGGGCCAGTCTCCGCTTACGGGCAACACCTATCAGGGATTTGCCAACGGAAACCGCTGGCTGGCGAAACGGGTGATCCCCGAAGCCGCAATGCCCGATCACACATAAGGAGCCTCGGATGCCCTACGACCACATCATCTTCTCCAGCTACGGGAATGACAGCGTGGCCCTGATCCAGTGGGCATACGAGCGTGGCCTGAAGAATGTGGCCGTGGCCTATTCCGAAACTGGGTGGGCCACCTACTGGTGGGGCGACCGCGTCCAGAAATGTGAAGCCTGGGTGCGTTCTCTTGGTTTTGACCCTGTCCGAATCCCGTCTATCGGTATGGAGGCTCTGGTCATCAAAGAACGCGGCTGGCCCTGCAACGGGATGCAGTTCTGCACGGAGCAACTGAAGATCATCCCGGCTCAAAAGTGGATGGCGGAAGTCGATCCTGGGAAGGACTCCATTTGCCTGACAGGCGTGAGGCGCGAAGAAAGCGCCTATCGCGCCGACGCGCCGGAATGGGTGGAAGAGAGTGACAAACATGCTGGCCGCCCGCTGTGGCAGCCGCTTGTTTTCCATTTGGAGGGCGCCCGCAATGAACTTGTGCGGCGCGCTGGCTTCGACGTTCTGCTTCACCGCTCGAAAGAATGCGAGCCCTGCATCAATGCCAACAAGGAAGACCTAGCCTCGATGTCTGAATACGACATCATCAAAACCGAAAGGCTAGAGGAGTTGGCCGGGTTCACCAAGGCCGGCAAACCACGCGTAGCGTTTCGCCCAGCCAAAAAGATGGGGGCCACGGGAATCCGAGCGATTGTCGCCTGGGCGAATTCTCCTCGGGGGAAATATGACGAAGACCAGGGCTATATAGACCTCCGCCCACAATCTGCGCGATGCGCGAGCGGATGGTGCGGAGGGTGACCATGGACCTGAACCACTGGACTTGGCACTGGACCGTCGCCATCGGGATGGCGATTGCCATTGGAATTATGAACTACTCCATCCAAGTCCGCTAAGCGGCCATGGATGGAGTTTCGGTGGCAGGCGGACTGATGTCCGCGCTTGTCTCCACCTGACGGGCCGGTTCCCGACCCGGTGACGCGAGTTGCGCCATCGCCCAATTGAGCATGACCCGCGCGGCGGCGCCGTCCCGGCTGGCGGTGTGACCGCAGGCGGGGCATGCGTGATGGCGCTGGCGCAACGGTTTTTTCTCGACGCGCCCGCAGGCCGGGCAGGTCTGGCTTGGCTTGAGCTTGCGCGTCGGCACCTCGATGTACTCCGTCCCGGCTTCCGTCGCCTTGTAACGCAGCATGGCCAGGAAAGCCCCTGGCGCGGTATCGAGGATTTCACGATTGAGGCCGGCTTTGGCCCTGACATTCTTTCCCGGCTGGGCGGCATTGCCCTTGGCCGAGGCGGTCATGTTGCGGATCGACAAGTCCTCGGTCGCGATCATCGCGAACCGGGCGACCAGGGCGGCGCTGGTCTGGTGCAGGAACTCCTTGCGCTGGTTGGCGAGGCGACGGTGCAGGCGGGAGACCGCCTTGCGCGCCCGCTGGCGGGTCTTGCCGCCCCGTCTCTTGCGGGCCAGCGCCCGTTGGGCCTTGCGCAGTTCCTTGGCCGCCTTGGCGACACGGCGCGGATTGGCGACGATGTGTTCGCCGCCATCGTCCAGCGCCAGGGTCGCGAAGCTCTCGACGCCCCAATCGAGACCGCAGGCGGCGCAGCCGCCCTGGCGCTCGATTGTCGCGCATTCGATGGTGAGCGACAGCAGCCATTGGCCGTCGCGATGCAGCATCTCGCAGGACTTGATCTCGCCCGCCTGACGGGCCTGTCCGCGTGCCTTGATGGTGCCGACGCCCTGCAACCGTAGCCGCCCGTGCTTCCAGTCCGCCCCCGGCGTGAACCGCCAGCCGTCGCCATGGCTCTTGAAGCCGAAGCCGGGAAAGGCGTCGAGGCTCTTGAAGCGCGGGAAGCCGGCCCGCTCGCCCCGCGCCGCCACCCGGCGAAAGAATGCCTGGAAAGCGATATCCAGACGGCGGAGTGTGCGCTGCTGGCTGGAGCAATTGGCGACGGTGAACTCGGGACATTCGGCCCGGAGCGAGGTCAGTTCCTTGCACTGGTCTTGATAGCTGAGCGACACCCGCCGCCGGCGCCAGGCGTCGATGCGCTGTTCGAGGGCGGCGTTGTAAAGCTGCTGGTGCGAGCGCAAGAGCATCCCCAGGGCCTCGGTCTGGCCCTTGGACGGGTAAAGGCGATAGGTGATCTTGCGTCGTTCCATGGGCTGGAGTATACAATGGTCGCCATGGCCCAACAAGAGCTAGATGCGCTATTCCATTGCGTTTATGCGCTACACTATCACTTGGTTATCGTGACGAAGTACCGCCGCAAGGTGCTCGACGCCGCCATGCTAGGCGATTTCGAAGCCCATGCGCGGGAAAGGGTCGAGGCTTGGGGCGGGCGGCTGATCGAGGTCAACGGCGAGCCCGATCATGTCCATCTGCTGTTCACGCTGCCGCCCAAGCATGCCCTGGCCGATTTCGTCAACGCCCTGAAGACCGGCACTAGCCGGCGCCTGCGCAACGACCATCGCCAGCGGGTCGATCGCTTCTACTCCAAGCCCGTCCTCTGGAGCCGATCCTACTGCGTCATCTCCTGCGGCGGCGCGCCCCTCTCCGTCATCAAGCAGTACATCGAATCCCAGGAACGACCGGACAACTAGCCCCGCCTAACCTAGCCCCCGCTTCGCGAGGGCCGGCGGCGGGGGCGCCATTCCCCTCCCACCAATTCCATCACGCTCCGCCGAATTGGAAGGAGCCCCCTGGCGCAACAGGGTGGTGAGTGCGACGACGCCGAGCAGATCGAAGCCATGAGCTACACCGAATTCATGGACCGCTTCTGCAACGACGGCCTCTCGGTCCAGTACGGCAAGGTCGGTCATCGTCACAAGCTCCTCTGGCGAGGGGTTGTCATCTCCATGGTGCCCGACGACGCCTACATCATGTGGGGCGTGGCCAGCCTGGGGCGGGTGCGGGATGCCCTGGCCGTCGAGATGATCCGGGCCGACGCCCTGATCTCGGCAGCCGACCACCAACTGGCCGACGCCGCCGCCTCGGCGAGGCTGAGAAGGGCGGTGATTCCGCCGATCAGAATGGCAGCAGCTTACGCCCCAGGCGGCGCTCCCGCTCGTTCTTCTTTTTGAGCAGAAGTGCGCCCGCT
>JAJYTF010000041.1 GCA_021793155.1 Pseudomonadota bacterium
AACCTGATCCGCCACCCCAAGGATCGCCACAGCCTCAAAAACCGGCGCAAGCTCGCCTGCTTGAACTCCGACTATCTGGAAAGCCTCATCCGCAATCAGTCGCCGTTAACCTGAAGCGATTCCCCTGCTTGGTTCTGGTGCGGCCTTGGTTTCTGTCCCTTGCCGGGCGGGGCCGAATGGCCCTGCCGCGGCGAGGGATTCCTAGAATTGGTCGTCGTCCAATGCGATGACGCTGCGGGCGCCGTCGGTGGCGGCACCCAGGAGCCCGGCCGCCTGCGGCAAGAGGTTATCGGCATAGAACCGGGCGGTTTTCAGCTTGGCGGCGTGGAAGGACGGGTCGCCGTTGCCCGCCTCCAGGTGGCGGCGCGCCGCCACTGCGGCGCGGGCCAGTTGGTGGCCACCCAGCACGGTGCCCAACAGCATGAGGAGCGGCACCGACGCGGCCGCCGGCAGGCGGGGATCTTCGCCTGCGGCGGTCAGCAGCCAGGCGACGGCACGGCTTGCCGTTTCCGCCCCCTGCCGCAGCGCCCGGCCGATGGTGCGGAGGTCGTCGTCGGATTGGTGCGACAAGTCTTCGGCCAGGCCGGCGACCTCATCGAGAGCCTGGCGGGCCTCGACCCCCTGGTCACGCAACAGCTTGCGGTTGATCAGGTCATTGGCCTGGATGGCGGTGGTGCCTTCGTAGATCGTGGTGATGCGCGCGTCGCGCAGATGTTGGGCGGCGCCGGTTTCCTCGATATAGCCCATGCCGCCGTGCACCTGCACGCCCAGCGACGCGACCTCGTTGCCGGTCTCGGTGCACCAGCCCTTGACGATCGGGTTGAGGAATTCCGCGTAGCGCTTGGTCGCTGCCCGCTGCTCGGGCGACGGGTGGCTGTGGGCCTTGTCGAGGGCCGCCGCGGCCACATAGGACAAGGCGCGCATGGCTTCGACCCGCGCCTTCATGGTCATCAGCATGCGCCGGACATCGGGATGGCCGATGATCGCAGATTTTTCGCTGCAGCCGATCGGCTTGCCCTGGATCCGTTCGCGGGCATAGGCGAGCGCCTGCTGGTAGGCGCGTTCGGCGATGGCGAGCCCCTGGAGCCCGACGTTGAGCCGGGCATGATTCATCATCACGAACATGTATTCGAGGCCGCGGTTTTCCTCGCCCACCAGATAGCCGACGGCCCCGCCCCGGTCGCCGAAAGCCATGACAGCCGTGGGGCTGGCGTGGATACCCATCTTGTGTTCCAGCGACACGCAATGGACATCGTTGCGGGCGCCCAGGCTGCCGTCCGCATTGACCAGGAACTTGGGCACGATGAACAAGGAAATGCCCTTGACCCCGGGCGGCGCGTCGGGCGTGCGCGCCAGCACGAGGTGGACGATGTTCTCGGTCAGCTGGTGGTCGCCGTAGGTGATGAAGATTTTTTGCCCGCTGATCAGGTAATGGTCGCCGCTCTTCGCCGCCTTCGTGCGGATCGCCCCCAGATCCGAGCCGGCCGCGGCTTCCGTGAGGTTCATCGTGCCGCACCATTCGCCGCTCGCCAGCCTGGGCAGAAAGGCGGCCTTCTGCTCGGCCGAGCCGCATTCGCTGATGGCGTTGTAGGCGCCCTGGCTCAGCATGGGGCACAGGGCAAAGGCCATGTTGGCGGCCTGCCACATCTCGCTGACTGCAATATTGACGACGCTGGGCAACCCCATCCCGCCATACTGCGGGGTGGCCGCCAGACCGATCCAGTTGCCCTCGGCCAACGTCCGATAGGCGGTGCCCCAGCCCTCGGCGGTGCCCACCTTGCCGTCTATCAGCCGCGCGCCTTGGCGGTCACCCGTCTGGTTGAGCGGCGCCAGCACCTCTCCTGCGATGCGGCCGGCCTCTTCCAGCACGCTGGCGACCAGCTCCCATGAGGCGTCCTCGTAGCCGGGCAATGCGGCGATTTCGTCCAGGCCGGCCAGTTCGCGCAGTACGAACTCCATATCACGGACGGGGGCGAGATAAGCGGTCATGGTCGTTGGCTCCCTGGACTGTCTTCAAGTGACGGCGAAACAGGCTAGCGGGCCTCTTTGTGTGCGGCAATGTCCGGAACGTTCGCCGCCAGTGGGCGTAAATGCCACTGCGGCGCCTATTTCATTCCAGGTCCTTGGCTTGCTGACGCAGTGCGAACTTCTGGATCTTGCCGGTCGAGGTTTTCGGCAAGGGGCCGAACACGATGTTCTTCGGCACCTTGAAATGGGCCAGATGCTCACGGCAGAAAGCGATCATGTCCTCTTTCGTCGCGCTGGCGCCCGGCTTCAGCACGATGAATGCGCAAGGCGTCTCGCCCCATTTCGGATCGGGGCGGGCGACGACGGCGGCTTCCATGACCGCCGGATGCCGGTAAAGCACATCTTCCACCTCCAGGCTCGAGATGTTCTCGCCGCCGGAAATAATGATGTCCTTCGAGCGGTCCTTGATCTCGATATAGCCGTCGGAATGCCAGACCGCCAGGTCACCGGTGTGGAACCAGCCGCCGGCGAAAGCTTCCGCGGTCGCCTTGGCGTTCTTCAGATAGCCTTTCATCACGTTGTTGCCGCGCAACATGATCTCGCCCATGGACTGGCCGTCTTTCGGCAACGGCTGCAAGGTGAAGGGGTCGGCCACCATCAGACCTTCGAGCATCGGGCCGCGCACCCCTTGGCGCGCCTTGATCCGGGCTTTCTCGTCGATCGGCAGGGCGTCCCATTGGTCGTGCCAGACGCACTGGACCGTCGGTCCGTAGCATTCGGTCAGTCCGTAGGTGTGGGTGACCTTGAAGCCCATCCGTTCCATTCCCTCGATGATCGCGGCCGGCGGGGCGGCGCCGGCGGTCATCACCTGGATTCGGTGGTTGATTCCCTGCTTCATCTCGTCCGGCGCGTTGACGATCATGTTCAGTACGATGGGGGCGCCGCAGAAATGCGTGACCTTTTCATCCTTGATCGCCTCCATGATCGGTTCCAGGCGGACTTGGCGAAGGCAGACGCTGGTGCCGGCGGTGACCGCCAATGTCCACGGGAAGCACCAGCCGTTGCAGTGAAACATCGGCAGCGTCCACAGATAGACCGGCAGGCTGCCCATCTCCCAGGACAGGGCATTGGATACGGCGTTCAGATAGGCGCCACGGTGGTGGTAGACCACACCCTTGGGGTTGCCCGTGGTCCCCGAGGTGTAGTTCAGTGCGATGGACTGCCATTCGCTGGCCGGCAAGCTCCAGGCGAAGTCGGGGTCGCCCGCAGCCAGGAAGCTTTCATAGTCGAATTGGCCGATCCGTTCGCCGCCCCGGTAAAGGGGATCGTCGATGTCGATCACCAACGGCGGCTTTGCCATGGCGGCGACTGCCGCAGCGGCGATTTTCGAGAATTCGCGGTCGGCGATCAGCACCTTGGCTTCGCCATGTTCGAGAATGAATTTCACGGTGGGTGCGTCGAGCCGCGTGTTGATCGCGTTGAGCACGGCGCCCACCATGGGCACGCCGAAATGGGCTTCGAACAGCTCCGGCGTATTGGTCGCCAGCACGGCCACGGTATCGCCGGCGCCGATGCCGCGCTGCGAGAGCGCCGAGGCCAATTGCCGGCAGCGGCGATAGGTTTCGGACCAGCTGCGGCGAATGTCGCCGTAAACCACGGCAATCCGATCCGGATAAATGGATGCCGAGCGGTCAAGATAGCTGAGCGGCGTCAGCGGAACGAAATTTGCCGGGTTGGCGTCGAGGTCGGTCTCATAGGGATTTCCGGCAGGGATTTGGTTCATGATGTCGCTCCTCCCGCGCTTTGCGCGATTTTTGAACAGAATTTGCCCGCGAGGCTAACAGATGAGCCTCAGCCTGTCGTATGCAAGCTTCGCATGGCGCGTGAATTTGTCCAGCCTGGGGAGCGGGCTGGATCGGCATTTGGTCTTCGGCGCTGCCGAAGGAGAAGTCTTGAAACTTCATGGTCAGACTCCATAATATGCTGCGGTGCAGCAAAGGGGTCTGCATGGAAAACTGAAACGTCCCTGGGAAGGCGTTCGAGGCCCGGCAAGGACGAAGATTGTGTTCTATGTCGTGAAACCTGGTCGGCTATACGCCACGCTTGAAGATTCCGTTCGATAGCAGGCGGGAGGACAGGAGTGTTCCGGCGGTTACAGGCCTATCTTGCCGAAGGCGATATGCGGGCCTTCCTCCCGCCGATGGCCGTAGCGTTGCAAGGGGGCGGCGCATATGGCGCCTTCGCCTGGGGTGTTCTTGATCGACTGTTCGAGGAGGAGGATTTCTTCCCGGCGGCGATGAGTGGCGCCAGCGCCGGGGCCGTCAATGCCGTGGCCGCCGCCTGGGGGTGGCTGGATGGTGGCCGCGAAGGGGCGCGGGCTGCATTGCGCCAGGTATGGAGCAGCATCGGGCAGTTGGCATTGCTCAGTCCCTTCGGCTTGCCGGGCGCCGACCTGCAATTCGACCTGCTGACCCGCCTCGTGTCCCCGTATCAGTTCAATCCGCTCAACATCAATCCGCTGCGCGATCTGCTGGCGGGGATGATCGACTTCGAGCGCTTGCGCCGGCATGGCGAAGTGCCGCTGTTCATATCGGCCACGGAGGTGAGCACCGGCGAACAGCGGGTGTTTCGCGAAAGCGAGCTCAGCATCGATGCGGTGATGGCCTCGTCCTGCATACCCTATGTTCACCATGCCGTCGAAATTGACGGGCGAAGCTACTGGGACGGGGGGTTTTCGAGCAATCCGCCAATCCTCCCCACTGTTCTGGAGTCGGCTTGCCGCTCGCTTCTGGTGGTCAAATTGACGCCGGACGCTGAACCGGCGTTGCCGACGGCCGCGCGCGACATCTTCGCCCGCCTCAAGCGGATCCTGTTCAATGCTCCGCTTCTGCGCGACCTGGACGCGCTGGAGGAAATGCGTAACCTGCTGCGGCGGACCAGCTTCTTGTCAGCCGATCTGCGGCGCCTGCGCGACCTCGTCGTCCGCAGCGTCGCCATCGACCACAGCTATGTCACCGGGTCCAACGGTTTGGCCCTCGACCCTCGCCCGGAACTGCTGGCCCGGCTGCACGCCGCGGGGCGAGCCGCCGTCGATGTGCTGGTCGGGGGGGCGTCTGCCGCAGCCGACTAGTGGTCCGCCCCAGACGCTTGGTCCCCAAGCGCCTGGATCAGGCGGCCCACCAACCAATTGAATTGTGGTGAAAATTCGACGGCTGGTGGCGGTACCATCCGTCGGATTTTCACCACTAGGCAGGGTGGTCTAGTCGGGCATTCCAGATCACTTTGTCGCCCGCTATGTCGTAAACCTCGACGTTGCCGCGGACACCGGCCTGTCGGAGCGAAGTGGTAACCGTGGCGGCAAAGTCGATTGCCGAGTGTTCGTTGGGTTTCCATGCTTCCAGGGTAATTCTCACCTCGAACATGCAGGTGATCCTGTCCAGTTTTGGTCTGTATCGGTTTCAGGCTAGCTGCTTGTCGAAGTGAATTGAATTGCTCGCTAGGATTGCGCATCGGTGCAAAATTCCACTCAAGATAAATTCCGTTGTGTATCCTTCCCGAAGGAGCCGGGCAGCCGGGGCAGGTCGCCTATCCGCCTGTAAGCTGATCTTGCGTCATGGATATTCTCTCTTATTTCACATTGAGCCCTCTCTTCTCATGCCCTGGTCGTCGGTCCATATGCGAGGGCGCCCGGAGTCTACGGGTAATGTGGACGTGTCTCTGTGCAGGAGGAGGCAATGACTGCGAAAGACGTCAAATTCAATGCCGAGGCACGGGCCAAGATGCTGCACGGCATCGATATTCTCGCCGCTGCGATCAGGGTTACCCTCGGGCCGAAGGGCCGGAACGTCATCCTCGAACGCGGGTTCGGCGCTCCGCGCATCACCAAGGATGGAGTGACCGTCGCCAAAGAGATCGAATTGGCCGACAGGTTCGAGAACATGGGGGCGCAGATGGTGCGCGAGGTGGCGACGAAGACCAGCGAACTGGCCGGCGACGGCACCACGACGGCGACCATCCTTGCCCACGCCATCGTCCGCGAAGGAGCCAAGGACGTCGGCGCCGGGATGAACCCGATGGATCTGAAACGGGGAATCGATCTGGGCGTGGAGGCCGTGGTGGCGGAACTGGCGCGTCGGGCGCGCAAAATCACCACCAGCGCCGAGATCGCCCAGGTCGCCTCGATTTCGGCCAATGGCGATACCGAAATCGGAGAGATCCTTGCCCGTGCCATGGACAAAGTGGGCAAGGAGGGGGTCATCACCGTTGAAGAGGCCAAGTCGCTGGAGACCGAACTCGAGGTCGTCGAGGGCATGCAGTTCGACCGCGGTTATGTTTCGCCGTATTTTGTCACCGATAGTGAAAAGATGCTGGCCGAGTTGGACGACCCGTTCATCCTGATCCTCGACAAGAAGCTTTCCGCCGTGCAGGCCCTGGTGCCGCTGCTTGAGTCGGTGGTCCAGGCCAGCCGGCCGCTGCTGGTCATTGCCGAGGACATCGAAGGCGAGGCGCTGGCCACACTGGTGGTCAACAAGCTGCGCGGCGGGCTGCAGGTGGTCGCCGTCAGGGCGCCTGGGTTTGGAGACCGTCGCAAGGCGTTGCTCGGCGACATCGCCGTGCTGACCGCCGGGCAGGTGATCAGCGAAGAATTGGGCATCAAGCTGGATAACGTCACCGTCGGGATGTTGGGGAGAGCCAAGACGGTGCGGGTAGACAAGGAGTCGACGACGCTCATCGGCGGTGCCGGATCCAAGCTCGACATCGAGGCGCGCATCGCCCAGTTGAAGAGAGAGATCGAACAGGCGGCATCCGATTACGACCGTGAAAAGCTTCAGGAGCGCCTAGCCAAGCTGGCCGGCGGGGTCGCCGTTATCCGCGTCGGCGGTTCCACCGAGGTGGAGGTCAAGGAACGCAAGGATCGGGTCGATGACGCTCTGCACGCTACGCGTGCTGCCGTCGAGGAAGGCATTCTGCCGGGGGGCGGGGTGGCGCTGCTGCGTGCGGCCCAAGCGCTGGGCGGCCTGAATCCGGAGGGGCACGATCAAAGGGCCGGCGTCGACATCGTCCGCAAGGCGCTGCAATCTCCTGTCCGGCAGATCGCCGCCAATGCGGGGCAGGACGGCTCGATTGTGGTCGGAAAGCTGTTGGACAGCAGCGACTACGATTGGGGCTACGACGCGCAGCTCGACGGTTATCGCAACCTGGTTGCCGCGGGCGTCATTGATCCGGCGAAGGTGGTGCGGACCGCCCTGCAGGACGCCGCCTCGGTAGCCGGCCTGATGATCACCACCGAAGCGATGGTCGCCGAACTTCCCGGAGCGGAGCAGGGTGGATCCTAATCTTTGACCAGTTGCCAAGAGCCGTCCGCCTGCCGGCAGGCTGTTCCGAAGGTCTGCTGGCTGCGGCCGGCGATAACGATGGTTTGCTGGAATGCGCGGCAGTAATGGCCGCTTGCATCTTTCCCGTCGCGCAGCGGCGTAATTGTGCCGGAATGGCCGCTGTCCGGATTGTTCCACGCGATCGCCTGGCCGAGCGGCGCCGCAACTGCGACCCGTTCCGCCTTCCCGGCGGCCAGCAGGTCGGTCCGGTCGAGCGAAGCGCCGATCTCATGCCCGATCAATGCGCCGAGAAGGGTGCCGGCCACGGTCGCCGCGAGCTGGCCCGGCCCCTGGCCGATCTGGGCTCCGGCCACCGCGCCACCGACCGCGCCAAGCGCAGCGCCCGCGGTGCTTTTGTCGAGACTGCCCGAGGGCCCCGGAGGTGGTACTGCTGGAATTGGCATTGGCGCCACGGGTGGCGCCATAGGTGCCGCCGGGACGAGCTGCCAACCCATCGGACAGGCCGGCAATCCCGGATAGTAGCCCGGGGGGTAGGGGCAATAATAATAGTATTGCGGCGGGATCAGGGCGGGCGGCGGGGGCGTCACCACCACCAGAGGAGGTTCGGGATAGGGATAGATCGGTGCCGGATAGAAATACCACGCACCGCCGATCACCCACCACCAGCCGAGGCGGCCCAAATGCCGGCTATGGATCCAGTGCCCTCGGTGCCAGTGCTGGTGCCAGGGCCGGGGGGCGTATCCGTGAGGAGGGGGAGCATGGCGCCATCGCTCCTGGGCGATGACCGGCTGAAGGGCCGCAGCCGCAACGAGCAGGCCGGCGGCCAGAATGCGGAATAGCCTGCGCAACATGATCGCGCCTCGCTTACCGACTACAAGCAAGAAAGACTTAGCGGCCTAATCCCTCCCGTCAATGCATCCCAGCGCCCAGCGGGCACCGGCATCCGCTTGTGCCGGTGCCCGCGGGGGCCGGATCGGCCGGCGGACTCAGTTCGCCGGGCCTTGCATCCAATGCCATGGGCCCATGCCCATGCCGGGCCCCATGCCCATTCCCATACCCATGCCGGGTCCCATACCCATGTGCCATGGGCCGAAGCCCCGGCCGCCGCGTCCGGCCGGCGTGTCGAGGATGACGCGCTGTCCGGGCGTCAGGCTCTGGTACAGGGCCTGCAAAGCCGGTCGGGACGCCTGCAGGGTCTGCAGCTTGGCTCCAAGCATCTTTTCCATATGTGCTTCCCGATCCACCGCCGTCGGCGGGACATCGGGCTTCGGCGTGTTCTCGAGGCAGACGGCTTTTTCCTTCGCGGCGCCTTCGAGCAACGCATCGCGCCACTTGTTGAACGCCGACCGCTGGGCCTCGGTCAACTGCAGCTCGGTCTCGATATAGGCGACATGGGCCGCCGTGCGGGCCTGGTGTTCGGTGCACATCCGCTTGTGCCAGGCGGCGAAATCGAAGCGTTGTCCGGCCGCCGGCGCCTGCGGCGCACCCTGCTCTTCGGCCGCGGCGGGCTGGGCGGCCGCTATCGATGCCCAAAGCAATGGGACGGCGGCCAGGATGGCGAATCTCATCTTCGACATGGGAACGTCCTCTGTTGTTTCCGATGACAGCCTAACGCCGTTATTTTTCGGCCGTATGACCACCGCTGGGCCATTTGGTAACAGAGTGTTTCGCCCCGCGGTGAGACCCCGACGGATGGTGTCGACGCTATCCGGCGGAGTCCCACCATAATTCAATCAATTGCCGGGCCGACCCTGCCTAAGGGCTAGGCGAAATGGCGTCCCGACGGGCACCTTCCGCATACAGAGGTTGCATTGCAGGTGCTCGAATCAGGGAATCCGCGTCGAGCGGTCGCGAATCGGTCGGCATGCTTTTTGCGTGTTCTCGGTCATTCCATACGGAGGTGGCCATGGCGAAAAGCGTGTTTCCTTTGCTCCGCACCGATGTCCTGAGCGAATTGGCGGCGGTCGCTGCCGACATTGCGAACGGAAACCGTTACTGCAAGGTTCCCTTCCTCAACCGAGGCGACTCCCTTGGGGGCTGTGCCAGGGCCTTGGACCGGATCCGACGGGCGTTGATCGATGCCGATGCCGCGCTGGTCGAAGGCGAGGCCGAGCGGGAACACGAGGAACAGCGGCGCGCTTCGGTCGAGCGTTTCGTCGCCAAGTTCGAGCATTCGGTCGAAGGCGTCCAGCATTCCCTCACCGAGGCGGCTGGCGAGATGCGGGGCGCCGCAGCATCTCTGGTCCGGCAGACCGATCGAGTTTCGCAGCGCGGTGAAGCGGTCGGGCAGTCGGCCGCGACCGCCTCTCGCGAGGCGGCAACATTGGCCGGGGCCGCCGGCCAGTTGGACGCGTCGCTGGCCGAACTGGAATCGCGGGTGGGGCGGTCGGCGGAAGTAATCGGCAAGGCCGTAGGCATGGTCGATTCGGCTGATGCGACAATCCGCGGCCTCGCCCGCGCGGCCGAGCGGATCGGCGGCATGGCCCAGGCCATATCGCAGATCGCCGGCCAGACCCGCATGCTGGCGCTGAACGCGACCATCGAGGCGGCTCGGGCGGGCGAGGCCGGGCGCGGCTTTGCCGTGGTCGCCGCCGAGGTGAAGAATCTGGTGGCCGAGACCGAGAAGGCCACGGCCGAGATCGAGGCGCGGACCAACGAAATCCGCACGGCGGCCGGCGAAGCGGTGGAGGCGATGGCCTCGATTGCCAGTGCCATGCACGATGTGGACGATCTGATCGTCTCGGTCGCCGCGGCGACGAAACAGCAGAGCGAAGCCAGCCATGTGATTTCGTCAGGCGTGCGGACGACCGCCGCCGAAGCCGCGCAGATGACCTCGTCGATCCACGAGGTTGCGGCGGCGACCGCCGAGACTCGTCGCGAAGCACAGGCCGTGCATTCTGCGGCGGAAGGCCTGATGGGGCAGTCCGATGCTCTCGGTTCGGCCGTGGCGACCTTCCTTGACGACCTGGACCACGGCACGATCCGCATCGGCATCGTGCACTCGCTTTCCGGCGGATCCGCGGTGGGGGAGCGTCCGCTGAAGGAAGTGCTGCGCATGGAGGTCAAGGAACTGAACGCCCGTGGCGGCCTCCTCGGGCGGCCGGTCGAGGCATTCGTCTACAATCCGCGCTCGGAGCCGCAACGCTATGCCGAGGTGGCCGAACAAGCGCTGGCCGAGGACGGCGTCGTTGCCCTGTTCGGAACCTGGAGTTCCACGTCACGCAAGGCCGTGCTGCCGGTTCTCGCCCGCCGCGATGGCCTGCTGTTCTATCCCTCGCAATACGAAGGTGCCGAGCAGGACCCGCATGTCGTCTATTGCGGTGCGCCGCCCAATCAGCAGCTTCTGCCGGCCATCCGCTATCTGATGTCACCGGCCGGCGGCGGGTTCCGACGTTTCTTCCTGGTGGGAAACGACACCCTTTATCCTCGGCTCACCCATCGCGTCTTGACGGATTTCCTGGCCGCCGAGGGGATTTCCGGCGCAGACCTGTGCGAGCGCCTGCTGCCGGTGGATGCCGAGGAATGGGGTCAAGTCGCCGCCGAGATCCGCTCCTTCGCCCGCCGCGGCGGAGGTCCTGCCTTGGTGGTCAGCACGGTCGGCGGCGCCTCGAACTTCTACTTCTTCCGGGAAGTCAAGGATGCGGGGGTGCGGGTGCTGACCGTATCCATCGGCGAGGCTGAAGCTGCACTGATGGACCCCAGGCTGCTGGCCGGCCATATGGTGGCGTGGAGCTACCTGATGGCGGTGGATACGCCGGAAAACCGGGCCTTCGTCAAGGCGTGGCAGGCGCATGTCGGGCATTCTGATGCCCCGGTCAATGACGCCATGGAGGCATCAACCCTGGCCTTCCGGCTATGGGCCAAGGCGGTCGAGGCGGCCGGAACCGCCGATCCGGCGGCGGTTCGGCGGGCACTTCCGGGTTTGCGCTTGCGTTCGCTGACCGGGTTCGACGTGTTCGTCGATCCCCGTAACCGTCACCTGCACAAGCCGGCGATGGTCGGCCGGGTCGGCGACGACGGCCGGATCTCCATTCTTTGGCGTTCCCCGGGGCTGATCGCTCCCGAAGTCGGTGGCGAACCGCGGCGCGAGCTGCTGGCGGCCGAGTAGAGCTATGCGAGGCAGTTCTCGTGGCGCGTGGCGCAGGCAAGGCATGAGGCGCCGGTGGCGTCTGCGCTCAGCCAGGCGACCGCTTCCGCCGCCGGCGCCGGGCGGCCGAACAGGTAGCCTTGGGCGGCCGAACAGCCCAGGTGATCCAGGATGGACAACTGGCTTTCACTTTCTACGCCTTCGGCGATGACCAGGAGTTTGAGGGATTTTCCGAGTGCAACGATAGTGCGGACGATTTCCGCGTCTTCCGCGTCCCGGTCGGCCTCCATGACGAAGGAGCGGTCGATCTTCAGCACGTCGATGGGAAGCCGCTTGAGATAGGCCAGGCTGGAATAGCCCGTGCCGAAGTCGTCGACGGCGACGCGGACGCCGATCCTGCGCAAACAGGTCAAGGCGGTGACCGCCGCCTCGGGCTCCCTCATGATGCTGCCCTCGGTCACTTCGATTTCGAGCAGTCCTGGATCGATGTCGTGGCGCCGGCATGTCTCCTGGATCCGGGTGGCCAGATCGGCCTTGAGCAACTGCGCCGGGGAGACGTTCACCGCCACCGGCAGGACCGCCAGGCCGTGGTCTCGCCATTCGGCAATCTGCCGGCAGGTTTCCCCGATGACCCAGTCTCCCAGCGGCCCGATCAAGCCAGTCTCCTCCGCAACCGGAATGAATTCGCCAGGGGCGACTATGCCTCGTTCTGCGCTGCGCCAGCGCGCCAATGCCTCAAGGCCGCAGATCCGCCTCGTCCTCAAGCAGACCTTCGGCTGGTAGTGGAGTTCGAATTCACCGCGGGCAAGCGCCCGCCGCAAGGCGTTCTCCAGACCGAGGCGGGCCATCGCCTTGGCGTTCATCGAGGTGTCGAAGAAGAGGAACTCGTTCCGGCCCTGGGCCTTGGCCTGGTACATGGCGGTGTCGGCATTCTTCATCAGCACGATGGCGTCCTCGCCGTCCTGGGGGAAGATGGCGATGCCGATGGAGGCGCTGACATGGACTTCCTGGCCTTCCAGGTCGAACGCCGCGGCGATCGAGGCGAGCACTTTTTCCGCCACGCCGCCGACCGCCGAGTTCGGCGGCGCATTTTCCAGCAAGATGACGAATTCATCGCCACCCAGCCGGCCAACCGTGTCGGTTTCGCGCAGACAGGACGATATGCGGGTCGCCACCTCTTGGAGCAGCAGATCGCCGAGGTTGTGCCCCAATGTATCGTTGACCACCTTAAATCGGTCGAGGTCCAGGAACATCACCGCCAAAGCCGTTCCGTCACGCTTGGCTTTGGCGACCGCATGCTCGACACGGTCCTGCAGCAGCTGGCGATTGGGCAGGCCGGTCAGCGGATCATGGTAGGCCAGATGGCGGATTCGTTCTTCGTGGCGGTAACGTTCGGTGGTGTCGCTGAACACCGCGACGTAGCGGAGCGGCTGGTTGTCGGTTCCGGCGATTCTGGTGATGGTTAGCCATTCCAGATAAAGCTCGCCGTCCTTGCGACGATTCCAGATCTGCCCCTGCCAATGCCCCTTGCGCAGCAGGTCCGACCACAGGCGCTGATAGAAATCGGGATCGTGCAAGTCGGACTTCAGCAGGCGCGAATTCCGTCCGATGGCTTCTTCGGCGAAATAGCCGGTGATGTGGGTGAAGGCGGGGTTGACCGAGACGATCGTGCCGGTCTCGTCGGTTACCATGATGCCTTCGGTGGTGTTGCGATAGACGCTGGCGGCCAGACGCAGCTCGGCCTCGTCCCGTTTCCATGGGGTCAGGTCTCGGGCGATGATCGAATAGTGAGTCAGGTCACCCTGGTCGTTGGTATGGCTGACGATTACCTGCCAGACCGGAACCCGCTGGCCGGCTCGCGTCAGGAATTCCGTTTCGTCTTCCCAGAAACCCTCGCGCGCCGCCGTGGACAATGCTTCGTCGACGATCCATCGCGCCGTCTCATGCGGAAAGAAATCGCCGATGCAACCCAGCTCGGCGGCATCCTCGGCAATTCCCAGGAGCTTCCGGCCGACCGGGTTGAGGTAGGTGACGCGGCCGGCGACGTCGGTCGAGGCGATCAGGTCACGCGCCGCCTCGATGATCTGCAGCAGGCGGCGCTGGCCTTCTTCGGCCCGCTTCCGTTCGGTGACGTCCTGGCCGGCGCTGATCACATAATCGACCTCGCCGGCTTCGTTACGGATGATCGTCGCCTTCCAGTCGATCAGGCGGGCGTCGCCGTTCTTGGTCAGCAGTCGGTCTTCGTAGCGCAGGACGCTGCGTCCTTGCAGCAGCCGCGCCAAAGCCAGTCCCGCCGGCTCTCCCGGTTCCGGCCGGAAGCTGGTGTCGAGGAAGGGGCGGCCACGCACCTCGCCTTCATCGAAACCGGTGGCCTCGCGGCATGCCCGGTTGAAGCGGATGACTTGGCCGAAGCGGTCCAAGACCACGATCAGGGAGGGCGTGTCGTCGATCAGCGTTTCGGCGAAATCGCGCTCGGCCCACATCCTGACGGCGGCGTCCGACGCCTTGTTCTCGGCCTGGACGACGCGGCGCACAAGGTAGAACGAAATGCCCATCAGCAGGATGCCGCCGATGCCGACTGCAATGGCGCGGCGGTGCCAGTCGCCGAAGATCTGGTCGTTGGAGTAGGCCACCATCACATAGAACGGGTATTCCTCCAGCACCCGCACCGAAACGAAACGCAGGACGTCGTCATGCGTCTGGTAGGAGGGCAGGGCGAGGACCCGTCGGCCGGAGGCCAGCGCCTTGACGATGGCGTTCCGGCTGCGGGGCGAATGCTCCAAGCGGTCGGGCAAATCGGGCCAGCTGACGATCGCCTTATGGTCGCCGAGGTGGAAGATGGCGACGAGACTTCCCGGCGCCAGCCCCAACGCCTTGAAAGCGGCCTGAAAGAGGTCCAGATCGACGATCGCCTGAGCCACGCCGAGGAAATTCCCCGAACCGTCGGTCAGCCGACGCAGCACGGCCATGGTGCGGTGCCGGTTTTCCCCGGTGGCGAACACCTCGGAATAGGCTCGGCCACCTTCCGCTTGATCGCGCAATTGCACGAAGTACGGCTGATCACCGATATTGGCCGTGGGGGCACTGTTGCGATCGGTAGCATAGATCAGCTTGCCAGCCGCATCGAAGACCCGCAGTGCCGCCGTTTCCGGGAAATTGCCCATGACGGCGCTCAGGTCTGCATCGGTCGCGGCCGTCGCTTCGCTGCCGAGGGACTGGAGCGCCGCTGCGTCGGGAATCCGCCGGGCTACCAGGGCGAGGATACCGTCGGTGCGCCGCAGGCTGTCGTCAAGGTGGGCTTCGAGCATCCGCGCCGCGTTCATCGTCGAGGTTTCAGCAGCGGTCAGGGCCTCTGCATAGCCTGACCAATACAGATACCCCGCCATCGACCCGCCGCCGAGAAGGGCCACCAAGAAAAGGGCAAAATGTTTGCGGCGAAACCCTCGCCAAAGACCGCTCTTGTTAATGTGTTTAGTTCCCTTGGCAGAATATGGGGATTGTTTTGTGCAACCAATCCGCTGCCCAAACAGATGTCATTCATACCGACGTTAAGTTGAAAATCAAGCGCGCCGCAACCGGGGAGTCTTCGCCCTGGCGGTTACCGCCGCTTGCCGGGGGAAAAGGCGGCGATTCCGCGCTCTAACCTGATTGTGGGGAATGCCCCTCTTCAACAACCTCGAAGGCCGGTCATCTCGGCGGCCGGGTTGCGGGGAAACGACAAGGTGAACACGGCGCCGTTGCGCGATCCGTTCTCCAGGCAGCATCGGCCGCCGATCTGACGGGCCAGGGCGGTGATGAGGGGCAGGCCAATTTGCGGAGGAGGAGGGGATGACGACAGGCCGACGCCGTTATCCGCCACAGTCAGTACCAGTTGCTCCCCGGCCTGCTTCAAAGTCACCTCCACCCTTCCTTGCTGCCCATCGCGGAAGGTATGGGTCAAGGCGTTGCAGACCAATTCGTCAAGGATCAGGGCGAGCGCCGTCGCCTGATCGGACGTCAGCCGCAAGTTGGCTTCCGTCATGACGACGAGGCAACGCTCTTGGGACGACACGGTGCGGCACAGGCTTCGAAGATATTCGCCGGCATTCAGGCTGTCGCGATCCGTCTCTTTCAGCGCCAGCTCGTGGGCGGTGGCCAGAAGGTCAAGTCGGCGTCCGACCGCCTCGGCGAACCTTGCGCAATCAGTGTTGTAACCACTGGCATCCAGCCGCAGGATCGAGGCCACGATATGGAGATGGGTCTTGACCTGATGGTGGATCTCGTGGATCAGCCGATCGCGCTGATCGACCATCGCCTTCAGCGCATCGTGAAGATCCTTCTGCGTCCGCAGATCCGACCAGGCCAACACGCCGCCCAGGATGGCACCCTGGCGGTCGATGATGGGCCCCGCATTGCACAGGACGGGGATGCGTGCGCCGGCCGCATCGGTAACGAGCCATTCCTCGTCGCGCACGACCTCGCCGTAGCGGATTGCCCGGGTCAGCGGCAGATCTTCCGGCTCCGCGGGAGCCTCGGTGCGTGGGTCGAATGCCCCATAGGCCTCGACATGCGATTCGAGGCCGATCCCTTCCAGTTCGCTGAGCGGACGACCGAGCAATTTGCTCGCATAGTCCGATACCCGAAGAATGGTGGCATCCGGAGCCGCCGCCAATGTCAGGCCCGACGGGATATGCCGCATGATCGCTTCGAGCACGGCCCGCCCATCGGCAGTCAACAACTTGGTGAGCATGAACCCTCCACTTGCGGCCTCAGACTATGCGGGAGCCGCGCCAAGGCAACAACCTGCCCGTAAGCAGACCCTCGGACGAGTATGTCAGAGCCGCTGATCTACTGCGCTAATAGGGGAGGGCGTGGCGTGCTCTCGGCCCGCTGCGGGTGCCGGCAATGAAGGGGGAAACGACGGACACGCAGAAGGCCCGGCCGTTTCCGCGGTCGAGCCTCCGGTATGCTCGATCCGGATGTTGCTCCAGAACTTCAGGCCTTTCGGCCTTACCAACCTGCCGCTTCCGGCAGGTGTGTGGGGATGGACCCACCCTCGAGCTTCTGTTGGAAGAAGTAGGGGGCATGCTCCGGCGGATCAATGCGTGATCGCGGCAATTCGCCGGCCATCGCCTTCAGCGTGGCGGACTACCACTTCGTTCCGGCGATTTTCGGCGGTATGGGAATCTGGGGCAGGTTTCGTCGGCTTCTTCCAGGCTCTCGCCCGCGAGAGCTCTCCACGGCGAGAACTGCCCTCGGACCGCCTTCCGGCCCCCCCCCGCGGAGGGGGCTCACACCTGCTGGATCGCGCTCATCTGCCAGGGTCCGCCTTGCCGGCGGACGAAGGTCCACACCTCGGTGGTCTCCTGCGGCGAGCGCGGATCCCCGTCCACAACCTGATTGGTGCCGATGCGGAGCGTGTAATCCACCGCTGTCCAGGTCATGGTCACCGTGGCGTATTGCGCTGGCCCTTCCTGCCAGGTCTCGTCGACATCGCCCTTGGTCAGCCGGACCTGTTCCACATGATTCTCGACGCCCTGGGCGCGCTCGTCGCGCAGCTGAGCGCCCAGATAGTCAGCCATTTCCGGCGTCATCAGCCGGGGTAGGGCGGCACCGTTGCCGGCGCTCCATGCCGCCTGAACCTCGCGCAGGATCCCTTCGAAGGCGGCCAGATCATTCTGTCCGAGGGCGAATTCGACGGGATTGGCGCGCGCCGGTGGCGGCGCCAAGGCCTGCGGGCGGCCGGCGGCAAGGGTGCTGCGCCCACGGAAGAACGAGTAAGCCAGCTTGGCGAGGACGGCCAGCAGGGCCAGTTGCAGAATCACCCCCAGCAGGCCGCCGGTACCGGCGCCGAAGAAGTGGCCACCGAACAGCAGCGAGGCCAACCCGGCACCGAACATGCCACCCAGCAGGCCGCCGACGATGGGGTGGCGCTGGAAGAACGTCGATTGGGCAGCCGGCAGCGGCGGAGCGACGGAAGGGCGTGGTGCGGGTGCGATGGATGGTGCCGTGGCCGGCGGAACAGCGGAAGGCGGCGGAGTGGCGCTGCGCTCGATTGGCTTTGCCGTCGTTCCTTGCGGTGGAACGTAGGTGCGGCTGCCTCGGCTGCCCATGCTGCTGCTCTTGCCCGCCTTGGCTTCGGCCAGGTGCGGCGACACGGCCAGTGCGAAGGCAAGGGCAAGGAAAGGAAGGAGGCGTAAAAGGCGGAGCGTCATAAGCGATATCTCTGGAAAAAACTCAACGCAAAGTACCAGCGTCAGGGGGCTTCGTCGATCTTTGACAATCGGGTGCCGGGCTGCCGACGAGAATTGGCTGGCGATCGATGGAAAAACATAGCCGTTCATTTATTTTGCCTGCCGGCATGGCCCCTGCGAAGGGCTTCCCGGACATCATTGCGTGGCCTCCATGTCGATGCGCAAGCTCGATGCCTCAAAGCGCGACCAGCCCGTGCCGAATGGCCGTCGCGACCAACTGCGCTTTGGTGGCCGCGCCCAACTTGCGTCGGCAATTGGCCAGATGAAACTCCACCGTCTTGGCCGACAACCTGAGGATGGTCGCCGTTTCCCACGACGTTTTGCCGCATACCGCCCAGGCCAGGACCTCCTGCTCGCGCGCCGATAAAGCGGCGGGGTCGGCATCGGCCGCCGGCCGCGCTTCCCTCGCCGCAGTGAACAGCTTGAGGAAGCCACCGTCCGGCATCGCCTTGCCGCGGATGCGCAGGAGCGTTCCGTCGGGGCGGCGACGTTCGTAGCTGTGGTGCAGGCAGGCCAGCCGCTGGCGGATGATCAGCCGGGGGGATCCGGGGCCGTGTTCGCCGCGTCGGATGTTGAAGGCAACGAATTCAAGAAACGGCATTCCCGGGCGCATCAGGGCCGGAGGATAGTCGAGCATCTCCACCAGGCGCCGATTCCAGGCCAGCAGCCGCAATTCCCCGTCGAACCGCACCAGTCCCTCGTCGAGGGCATCAAGGGTTTCCTGCAGCAAATCCATCCGTGCACCCCGCAATTTTCCCAGTATCGCCGAGCCAGAAAGTCTTCCTACCATATCTTCGGCTTCCTTAGAGCGGAGACATGTTGGCATGAACGCCACGCCCAAGCCCGGTGACCGCCACAGCTTCGCTTTTGTCGTCCCGGATACCAAGACGGTGCCCAACCTTTACCCTGAGTCCGCGGACTTCCGAGCCATGCCGGCGGTATTCGCCACGGGTTTCATGGTCGGACTGATGGAATGGGCCTGCATCGATGCGCTGAAGCCCTTCCTCGACGAGGGGGAGGGCAGCCTTGGCATCGCCATCGAGGTCAGCCATACGGCCGCGACCCTGCCCGGCCAGACGGTAACCGTCGACATCGAATGTATCGAAGCCGAGGGCAATCGCCTGGGATGGCGGGTCCGTGCCCATGACGGCCTCGACCTGATCGGCGACGGGACCCATCGCCGCGCGGTGGTGCGTTGGGATCGATTCCAGCAGAGGCTGGATGACAAACGACGGAAGCTGGGGAAGTGTAGCGGTCCGAGCCCGACGCCCGGAGTTCATGTGCCGGGATGACGGAGCGAACCGAGGCGGGAGCGAGTGCCGAAGATGAGCTGGAACCCCGAGCAGTACTTGAAATTTTCCGACCACCGTCTGCGCCCGGCCGTGGATCTGCTCAACCGCATCGACGTCGCCGAGCCACGTCTGATCTACGACCTGGGTTGTGGCGCGGGGAACGTCACCCGGTTGCTGCGAGCCCGCTGGCCCAAGGCCCGGATCATCGGCGTGGACAGCTCTTCTGCTATGCTGGGAAAGGCGCGCGGCGCCTCATCGGATATCGAATGGGTGCAGGCCGACCTTGCCGACTGGGTCGCCGAGGCCCCGGCTGACGTCATTTTCTCCAACGCCGCCCTGCATTGGCTCGACGGCCATGCGGCGCTGTTTCCCGCCCTGCTGGGGAACCTGGCCGCCGGGGGCGCCCTGGCCGTGCAGATGCCGCGCAACCATGGCGCGCCGTCCCACACCGGCATGATGGAAGCTGCGTGCAGCGGCCCATGGCAAGGCCTGCTGCAAAGCCGGTTGCGGGAGCACCCGGTGGCCGCGCCTGAATTCTATTGGGATGTGCTGGCCGCGGCCGGTGTCCGGCCGGATATCTGGGAGACCGAATACATCCACGCCCTGGAAGGGGTTGATGCGGTGGTGCAATGGACCCTGGGTACTGCGCTGCGACCTCTGCTCGATGCGTTAGACGAGCCGTGGCGCAGCGCGTTCCTCGCCGATTATGCCCGGCGCATGGCGGAGGCCTATCCTCGCCGCGGCGATGGCGTCACGCTATTCCCGTTCCGCCGCCTGTTCGTCGTCGCAAGGCGCTAAGGCGTCTTCCGCTTCGCTCTGAACAGGCTGATATGTTGCCCGAGCCCGCGGCTACGGCAGACTCGAACACCGCCTTGCCGGCTTCGGCGGGAATCACACCGAATGCGCGCAACGGGCGCGGGTTTGCGGCAAGTTCCATTGCAGAATGAAGCGGAATTTGCACCACTCTCTATCGGTAGGGTGACCGGGGCCAGACCTGCGAATGCCCACGTACCCGTCCGAGGATTTGGCCGATGCGCTGGTCGATCTTGTCCTCCGGCAAATCCTTCAGGATGTAGTAGTCGGTCCCGTGCTGTTTGCATTCCTTCACCACCTCGGTGTCCGCCACGGCGGTCATCATCACGATGGTGATATGCTTGTGAAAGCGCCTTATGGCGCGCAGGGCCTCGATCCCGTTCATCACCGGCATCTCGATATCCAGGAAGATGACGTCGGGCGGATTCCTGCGGACGATTTCGACGCATTGCGCGCCGTTCTCGGCCTCCATGATCAATTCGAACTCATGGCGCTGCAAGATATCCATAATGAAGGCGCGCGCGATTTCGGAATCGTCCACGACAAGTGCGGTCTGAGCCATGTTCCCCCCTCCTTCCCGCAGTGCTTGCAGCGGCAAGAAAGACCACTCATCATATGTGGATGATGCGCCTGGGGAAAGGAGCTTCCGGCCGGCTCTTTAGGCCGAAGCCCACGAATGGGGCGCGGCCGGGCCGAAAGGATGCTCCTCGCGATTGGCCATGGCGCGCATGAGGCCGATATGGGGCGCGGGAAACGCATGCGAATGCGCGCGCCCGGCGACGGAACGCGGACCGGCCTCGCCGGTGGCCACGAGCGCAAGCGCCGGCTGCTTGCCCAGGAACGGGTAGCCGCCTGGGCTCAGGCGAGGCCTCCGCCCACTCCCCAAATGGGGAGAAGTTTCGCTGTTCGCGTCAAAGGCTTTACCACCACAAGGCGGAAATGATGCTATTCTAATATGATCTGGCGGTCGGGTCCGCTGCCACGGCCGCAAAGTGGGGACGTGCGCAATGCGCGCGTTCATTCCCCGTGGGTTCTCGTGTATCATCGTCCAGTCATGTTGTGGGGAATAGTCTAGAAATGAAGAAAAACGGCGATGCCGATCGGGAAAAGAGTCGTTATAAGGTATTGGTTATCGCCGTATCTGTGTCAACTGTATTAATTGCGTTTACGTTATTGTGGAGCAACTACGAAGTTCTGCGAAATGAGCGTTTCGCATTATCGGAAAAACGAGCCGAACAATCCCTTCTTTCATTTGAAAAATATTCAATAGGACTGTTTGATTATTCGGACACCTATCTACGAGCAATCCGCCATCTATACATGGAGTACGGTTCTGTCGAGCCTCTCTATGATCGTCTTTCCGAGGTCAGGGCGCCGCACTCGGAATCTTTTTCCAATTTGCTGAGCATAACCGATGCGAACGGCATTCCGCTGTTCCGCTCGGACGATCGGTCCCGACCCACGGTCAGCCTGGCGGACCGCGAGTATTTCGTCCAGTTGCGTAACCTGTCCAAGGATGAGCTGGTCATCGACGCTACCCGGCGCGGCCGCATCACCGGGATGATGCAATACCGGTTCGTCCGCCCCATCCTGCGTGACGGGCGGTTCGATGGGGTGATCCTGCTGACGCTGGTTCCCGAGCATATCAGCGAGTTCTACGGCAACATGGCCTTGGGGCCAAACAGCGAAGCAATGATGCTGAGCCCGGATCTCCGCCTCATCGCCCGCCATCCGGTGCCGGCGGTGGATGACTACGACCGCGTCATTCCCGGCCTGAAGATGTGGGATGACCTTGCCCTGCATCCGAGTGGGCGGGTCCGCCAGGCCAGTCCGTTCGACGGCGTGGTCCGCACTTACTACTACAAACGGCTGGCCGACTACCCGGTGGTTCTGGTCATGGGGATCTCGGACGATGATGTGCTGAGCGGCCTGGCCGAAGCGCGATCCCATATGATGTGGCTGGCCGTTACCTTCGCACTGTCGGGAGTCGTCATTTGCCTGCTGGTGCTGCGCCTGCTGGGCCACCTTGCCGAGCGCAAGGCGGCCGAAGAGACGATGCGCCGTCTGTCCCGCCTTCTGCATATGCAGAGTGAAGGCAATCAGGCGGTGGTCCGGTCGAACGACGAAGCCGAGCTGTTCAAGAACACCTGCGATATCGTCATCGATTGTGGCGGTTTCCGCGTGGCCTGGATCGGCATGGCGGAGCATGACAGGGACCGGACGGTCAGGCCGGTGGCCGTGGCCGGGCCCGAAGCCGCCTATGTCGACATGGTGAAGATTTCCTGGGGCGAGGCCCCGTGGAGCCAGGGGATTTCCGGTCGGGCCATCCGGCAGGGTGCGCCGCAGATCAGCCGCAATTTCGACCAGGACCCGAACATGGCGCCTTGGCGCGAACTGGCGGCCAAGCACGGCCTTCGTTCGGGCATCGCGTTGCCGCTCAAGGACGATGCCGAGGTATTCGGCGCCCTGACCATCTATTCGGCCGACGCCTGCGGGTTCGGCCCGGAAGAGGCGAAGCTGCTGGTGGAACTGGCCGAAGACGTTTCATATGGCGTCACCGCCTTGCGGACACGGCGCCGCCACCAGGAGGTGGAGCATGCCCTGGTCCAGGTACAGAAGATGGAGTGCCTGGGACATCTGACCGGCGGCATCGCCCATGACTTCAATAATCTGCTGCAGGTGATCCTGTCGAATCTGGATCTGTCGCTGCGAAGCCTGTCGGGCAGCAGCATCGCCACCTACCTGCAGAACGCCGTCGGCGGCGCCCAGCAGGGCGCCAAGCTGACCAGCCAGCTTCTTGCCTTCGCCCGACGGCAACCGCTGCGCCCCGAGCCGCTGCGCATCGACCGCCTGGTGGGCGAGATGACCAGCATGCTGCGGCGAACCATCGGCGAGCATATCGATATCGAGATGGGGAGCAGCGGCGGCCTGTGGACCGCCCTGGTCGACCACAACCAGTTGCAGAACGCCATCCTGAATTTGGCCATCAACGCCCGCGACGCCATGCCGGGCGGCGGCACGCTGACCATCGAATTGAGCAACGCCTATCTCGACAACTTCTATGTGGCGGCGCATCGCGACGTGAGGGCGGGCCACTATGTCATGCTGGCGGTCACCGACACCGGCGTCGGCATGCCGCCCGAGGTGCTCGACCAGGCGTTCGAGCCGTTCTTCACCACCAAGCCGGAAGGGGCCGGCACCGGCCTCGGTTTGTCGATGGTTTACGGTTTCGTCAAGCAGTCCGGCGGGCATGTCAAGATCTACAGCGAAGTCGGCCAGGGGACGACGATTCGGCTCTACCTGCCGCGCACCGAGGAAGGCGAGGTAGTCCAGAAGACCGAAGACGAGGAGATGCCGCACGGCAACGGCGAAACGATCCTGGTCGCTGAGGACGACGATGCGGTGCGCGCTTCGGTCGTAGCCCAGTTGATCGAACTGGGCTACACGGTGGTGGAGGCAAGGAACGGCGAGGCCGCTCTCGGCATCCTGGCCGCCGGCCAACAGGTCGACCTGCTGTTCACCGACGTGGTCATGCCCGGAGCGCTCAACGGCCGCCTGCTGGCCGAGCGCGTGCGCAAACTGCTTCCCGATTTGCCGATCCTGTTCACCTCCGGCTACCCGGAAAATGTCATGGTCCGCAACGGCCGCCTCGAGGACGGGGTGGTGCTGCTCAGCAAGCCTTATCGGCAGTTCCGCCTGGCCGAGGCCATCCGCGACATGCTCCGCCGCCAGCCGGCCCAGACGGGCGCCGACTCTCGGCAAGCCGCCGCTCCCGTTGCCGAGTTCGGTGGCCGGGTGCTGTTGGTCGAGGACGAGGATTTGGTCCGCGATGTGATGGCCGAAAGCCTGGAGTGTCTCGGCTGCGAGGTGGTGTCTGCGGCCAAGCCGAGCCAGGCTTTGCTATTGCTGGATGCCGACCCGCTGATCCGCGTGATGATCAGCGACTTCAGCCTGCCGGAAATGAACGGTATTTCCTTGGCCCGACAGGCTCTGGCCCACCGCCCCGAGCTGGCGGTGGTGATCGCCACGGGCCAGGACGTGGACGTCAAGGATCTTCCCGATCCCTCGGTCGTCGTGCTGCTCAAGCCCTTCCAGCCGCAAAGCCTTTTCGCTGCGATTCAGCGGGCGCAGGCGGCAAAGGCGCCGCAGGCCGCCGACGCGTGAGTCTGACGGCCGAAATGCCCGTATCTTTGGGGGGGCAGGAATGGTGGGCGCTGCAGGGATTGAACCTGCGACCCCATCCGTGTGAAGGATGTGCTCTCCCGCTGAGCTAAGCGCCCATTCCTTGGGAAGGGCGGTTTTATACGGGGCGGGCCGCCGCCTGTCAAGCGTGCGCGCGGAATGCCATGTCGATGAGCGAGATGACGATCTCCACGACGATCAGCATGACGATGTACCACTCCACCCGCATGCTGCGCCGGTTCTGCATGAGGTCGAGCAGCGTTTCGCTGGTCCTGGCGATCAGGTCCAGCTTGCGGTCCAGGACGCGGCTCCGCTCGCGCAATTCGTATTCGTCCTCGAGGCGCAGGTAGAACCGCTCCAGCACTGGGTTGTCCCACAGCACCTCGGGCTTCTCCAGCACCTCGACACGGCCGACCATGCGCTGCTGCGTCAACAGCACGCCGCCGATCTGTTGCAGCAATTCCTTGCCCTGGGTGCCGAAGTCGCCGTCGCGCTGCAAGGTGGCGGCCAGCGGCTCGATGCGATCGAACACCGAGGCGACGCGGACTTCGTAATGGTCCAGCACGGCGTTCTTGCCCAGGATGTCGGCTACCAGCTGCAGTCGTTCGGGGGTGGGTTCGGCCAGGACGATGGCGCCGGAACGCTCTACCCGGTCTTCGCTGCCGGGCTGCAGGTAGAGGCGGGTCTCCTCCACATCGGCATGGCTGACGGGGTCGGTGACCAGCCGTTTCAACGAGGTGAGGAAGCTGTCTTCCTCCATCGGATCCAGATCGAACAGCACCACCACGCCGTAGCGGAACAGCACGGCCCGGCCCTGGCGCCCGGCCCGGATGGTCAGCGGCGAGCTGGCCAGCACCGATCCCTGTTCCAGGTTCTTGGTGTCGATGCGTTCGCCCGCCAGAATGGCGCGCACCGTCATGAATTCGGCGGGCAAGCTCAGCGGCGGGTTTTCAGCGATGGTCAAGACTTTCCTCGGTACGGTTGCTGCAGCTGTGCGCCATGTTAGCATCGAACGCCGTGCCTGCCACGGCCGGCGTGGCCAGAGCACTAGCCGCGAGTGCAATGTTTCGCAACAAAGATTGAGTGGCCCGCCCGGAGGGTTTGTGGCACCTTCCGGCATTCCTTGGAACCGTGTCAGACTAGAATGGTTGCAGAAAAGATAGCTGTCATCGTCCTCGCCGCCGGCATGGGAACGCGCATGAAATCGGCGCTTCCCAAGGTGATGCATCCCCTGGCCGGCCGTCCCATGATCAACCATCTGCTGGATACCGTGTCGGCATTGGCGCCTGAGCGGGTGGCGGTGGTCGTCGGTCCCGGCATGGACCAGGTGGCAAGGGCGGTGGCGCCGCATCCGACGGTGGTTCAGGCCGAACGTCTGGGCACCGGCCATGCGGTCGCCCAGGCGCGGGATCTGCTGGCCGGGTTCGACGGCACGGTTCTGGTGCTTTACGGCGACACCCCGCTAATCACCCTTCCGACCCTGCAGGCCATGCTGGAATGCCGCCGCGAGGCCCCGCAGCCGGCGGTGGTGGTGCTTGGCTTCCGGCCCGATGATCCCGGGGAATACGGCCGTCTGGCGGTGGGTCCCGACGGCCTTTCGGCCATCGTCGAATACAAGGACGCGACGCCTCAGCAGCGGGCCATCACCCTCTGCAACTCGGGGGTCATGGCTGTTGACGGAGTTCGGCTGTTCGACTTGGTCGGCCGTCTCGGCAACCAGAACGCCAAGGGGGAGTATTACCTGACCGACATCGTCGCCCTGGCCCGCGCCGACGGTGCAGCCTGTGGCTATGTGGAAGGACGGGCCGACGAATTGCTGGGCATCAACGCGCGGGCCGAGCTGGCGGTGGCCGAGATCCTGGTGCAGCAGCGCTTGCGTGGGGCGGCGATGGCCGGCGGGGCGACGCTGACCGATCCGGCCAGTGTCCATTTCTCGTGGGACACCAGACTGGGACGGGACGTCTCCATCGCACCCCAGGTATTCTTCGGACCCGGCGTAACTGTCGGCGACGGCGTGGAGATCCGCTCTTTCTGCCATCTCGAGGGCGTGTCGGTGGCCGAAGGCGCCATCATCGGTCCCTTTGCCCGGCTGCGCCCTGGTGCCGCGATCGGGGAGGGCGTCCATATCGGCAATTTCGTCGAGATCAAGAACGCCGTGGTCGAGGCGGGGGCCAAGGTGAATCACTTGACCTATGTGGGCGATGCCCGCATCGGCGCCGCGGCGAACATCGGCGCCGGGACCATCACCTGCAACTACGACGGCTTCAACAAGTCCTTCACCGATATCGGAGCCGGTGCCTTCGTCGGGTCCAACACCTCGTTGGTGGCACCGGTGAAGGTGGGCGATGGCGCCGTGATCGGCGCCGGGTCGGTCATCACCAAAGAGGTGGCGGCTGGCGCCTTGGCCGTGGCGCGCGGCTCGCAAATGGAACTGGCCGGCTGGGCCGAACGGTTCCGTGAGCGGAAGCGGGCGGAACGGGCCGCCAAGAACAAGGCGAAGGAGTAGGCGGTCCCATGTGCGGCATCGTCGGCATCATCGGGAAATCCCCTGCAGCTCCTCTTCTGGTGGAAGGCTTGCGGCGGCTGGAATATCGCGGCTACGATTCGGCCGGCATCGCCACCCTGGTCGATGGCCGTATCGAACGCCGGCGGGCCCAAGGCAAGCTGGCCAATCTCGAGAAACTGCTGGCCGAGCAGCCGGTCACCGGCACCATCGGCATCGGCCACACTCGCTGGGCCACCCATGGCGTGCCCAACGAGGTCAACGCCCATCCCCATGCCACCGAACTGGCCGCCGTGGTGCACAACGGCATCATCGAGAACTTCCTTGAACTGCGGGCCGAGCTGACGGCCGCCGGGCGTGTGTTCGAAAGCGACACCGATACCGAAGCGGTGGTGCAGCTCATCAGCCATTACCTGGCGGCCGGCGACGATCCGCTGGAAGCTACCGCCAAGACCCTGAAGCGCATCGAAGGGGCATTCGCGCTGGGTATCATCTTCGCCGGCCGGTCCGACCTGATGATCGCTGCCCGCCAGGGCAGCCCGCTGGCCATCGGCTATGGCGCGGGCGAGATGTATCTTGGCTCGGACGCCCTGGCCCTGGCGCCGCTGACCCAGAAGATTGCCTATTTGAACGACGGCGACTGGGCCGTGCTAACGGCCGACGGCGCCGAGATCTTCGGCCGGGACGGCCGGCGGGTGCATCGCGAGCTCCGCCAGACCGCCTTTTCGGGGGCACTGATCGGCAAGGGCGAACACCGCCACTTCATGCACAAGGAAATCTACGAGCAACCGCAGGTCATCGGCGACACCCTCAACACCATGCTCAATCCCACCAGCCGCACCATCACGCTGGCGGCCATTCCCTTCCCGCTGGAGGCAGTGGAGCGGGTGACCATCATCGCCTGTGGCACTTCGTATTACGCCGCCATGGTTGCGAAATACTGGATCGAGCGGCTGGCCCGAATTCCGGTGGAAGTGGACATTGCCTCGGAATTCCGCTACCGCGCCCCGGCCATGCCGCCGGGCGGGGTGGCGCTGTTCATCTCGCAGTCGGGGGAGACGGCGGACACACTGGCGGCGCTGCGTTATTGCCGCAGCCAGGGACAGCATATCCTGTCGCTGGTCAATGTGCCGGAGTCGACGATCGCCCGGGAATCCGACGCGGCCCTCCACACCGTGGCTGGGCCTGAAATTGGCGTCGCTTCGACCAAAGCGTTCACCACCCAGTTGACGGTGCTGGCCTGCCTGGCCCTGGTCCTGGCCCGCTGCCGCGGCACCATCGATCACGCGGTGGAAGCCCGCCTGTCCCAGGCGCTGGTCGAAGTGCCGGCGCGGGTGGCCGACGTTCTGGCCCACGACGGGCGGTTGCGCCAGATCGCCGAAGAGATCATGGCGGCCCGCGACGTGCTGTATCTGGGGCGCGGCACCAGCTATCCCATCGCCATGGAGGGGGCGCTGAAGCTGAAAGAGATCAGCTACATCCACGCCGAAGGCTATGCCGCGGGCGAGATGAAGCACGGCCCAATCGCGCTGATCGACGAGAAGGTCCCGGTGATCGTGCTGGCCCCAAGCGACGATCTCTACGAGAAGACCGCTTCCAACATCCAGGAAGTCGTGGCGCGCGGCGGCCGGGTGATTTTCATTTCGGACGGCAGGGGGGTTGACCGCCTGGGCACCAAGGCGGTGACCGTCGAAATGCCGGCGGTGGATCCTTTCGTTGCGCCAATCCTTTATGCCGTTCCGGTGCAACTGCTGGCCTATCACGTGGCGGTGGCCAAAGGCACCGACGTCGATCAGCCGCGAAACCTGGCGAAAAGCGTCACGGTGGAGTAAGGGGGGCGCCCGCGCCCCGAGGCACCAGTGTCGGCGGACAAAAATGTCTGCCGCCGGATAAGCAAACCGCAACAAGCCCGCGCGTTGCGCGCCTTCCTTAC
This sequence comes from Pseudomonadota bacterium, assembly GCA_021793155.1. Classification (GTDB taxonomy): domain Bacteria; phylum Pseudomonadota; class Alphaproteobacteria; order Rhodospirillales; family Magnetospirillaceae; genus DUZF01. The sequence goes on from JAJYTF010000041.1 coordinate 28,348, forward strand.
GTTCGCCGGCGATGCTGGCACGGCGGCTTCCCTCGCGTCGCGGTCAGGATAGCCGGGGCCAGGGCACGGCGCTCCGCCACGATGTCCCTCATTGGAAATAGCAATGGCAAACCTGTCATGGGCATAAAATAAAATGCTCCAATGATAAGGAACATAATCCTTATGATAGGATGAGGCGCCTACGTTTGGTGTCCCATGCCCGTAACGGGGCGCCCAATCGATGGAGGAGGCCGTGGGGGCGATCAAGAACATCGAAGCTCTCGAGTCATGGGAAGCCCCCACCTTGCGGCGGGCGGAGGACGTTCGCGACATGCGGGCTTCAGCCCAGGAGTTCGACGACCCGGTTATCGGCATTTTCATCGCCATCGCCGAGGTTGGCCAGGTGTTTGCCGTACGGCAGGTGTGACGCGGGAACCATGACGCCAAGAAGAGGGCCGCAGCTGGCGACGGCTGAAGGGGTGGGGAGGTAGATCATGCGCGCATCCATCAAAGTGAAGCTCGGGGCCGCATTCGGTCTGGTCATTGCGCTGTCTGTCGCGAGTGCCGGGCTTGGGATCGCCAATCTCGCCAGTCTTGATGGCGAAATGAGCTCGAT
>JAJYTF010000018.1 GCA_021793155.1 Pseudomonadota bacterium
CTGGACAACCCGCCACGCGCACAACCATTGACTGTGAAAGATCAGACGGCATAATTGGCATCAACACCGGGATCGGCCCCACTTAAGCGACCCGTCTTTCCTGTCCAGCCGACGGGGTCCACCTCATTTCACGGTGCCAGTGGACATTCTTCCTCCAATGCTGGCGTCGCCCCGCACGGCTGTGGGGGGCATCAAATCAGTGTTGGGGAAGCCGGGGATGTGGCCCTGGGAAGGGCAGTCGCAGGAGACGCCAAACAAATTCGACCTACCTAACATGGGGGCATTCCGGCTTTTCGCAAGGTAAAAGCGAAAATAAGTTCCCGCGCGCGCGGTGCGAATCTGAAGAATGGTACCGTCACCATTCGCCAAATTCGCATCACAATTCAGTCGCTTGGTGGGCCGCCTTATCCAGACGCTCGGGAACCAAACGTCCGGCACGGGTATGAAGAATGCGGGCTAGTGGTCCGCCCCAGACGCTTGGTCCCCAAGCGCCTGGATCAGGCGGCCCACCAACCAATTGAATTGTGGTGAAAATTCGACGGCTGGTGGCGGTACCATCCGTCGGATTTTCACCACTAGCGCCGGCGGGGCGGAAACCGTCCGCCGATCGCCTGGAACGCCGCACGCGTTGCGGTTTCGGCGGGGGGCTCGGTGGCGGCCCGCCTGCGCTCGTGGGCGGCATGGGCGATCTCGCTCTCGACTTGGCGAATGCGCTCTCGCAACGATCCCGCCACCGTACCGTCCGGCGCGCGGGCGGCGAAGCGACCAAGATCCTCCTTCAGGCGGACCAGTTGCAGCTTGAGAGCCGAGATGTCGGTTGACCTCCGTCCCCCGTGGGCAGGCTTGTCCTCTTGGTGATCCACACTGTTCTCCTCGAACATGATCAACCATAGAAGGGTGTTGTTCGTGATTTTGTAAGCGCGCTCTCCACAATGCATAGCGCGCTTGCCCCGGCATTGGTCGTGGTCTCATGTCACTGCCCAAGCAGCACCGAGACGGCACATGCTTTCGCCGCCAAATGGGGGCAGGCGAGGCTTGTCAGCGGCCAGGATGGGCACGCCGTCTGCGACACCGGGTACTGAAAAGGTGCGACATGCCCGCCGCCTCGGGCCGGCAGATATCGCGAGAGTCCGCGGTGGGCCCCGTTCTTGCGAACGGGGCCCCGTTCCGGCGGGCTCGTCCCCCGAAATCAGGCGACCTTTACCGAGTTTTTGGCGACGATTTCGTCGGCTACCTGCCTCGGCACCGGTTCATAGCGCGAGAACTCCATCGTGTAGGAGGCCCGACCGGACGTCATGCCACGAAGATGACCGATATAGCCGAACATCTCGGACAGCGGCACGATCGCTTCGACGGCGATGTTGTGGCCGCGTTCCGACTGTCCCTGCACCATGCCGCGACGGCGGTTGATGTCGCCGATGATGTCACCCAGGTAATCCTCGGGCGAAACGACTTCGACCTTCATCATCGGTTCGAGCAGGATCGGCGCACAGCGCTTGATGCCTTCGCGGAAACAGGCTTTGGCGGCGATTTCGAAGGTCAGGGCGTTCGAGTCGACGTCGTGATACTTGCCGTCGACCAGGGTCGCGCTGAAGTCGACGGTCGGATAGCCGGCCAGCACGCCGTCTTCCTTCTGAAGCTCCAGTCCCTTGCCCACCGATGGCACATAATCCTTGGGCACCGATCCGCCGACCGTTTCGTCGATGAATTTGAAGCCTTCCCCCCGTTCCCGCGGCGCGAAGACGATCTTCACTTCGGCGAATTGGCCCGAGCCGCCCGTCTGCTTCTTGTGGGTATAGGTGTGCGTGAACGTCTGGGTGATGGTTTCCCGGTAGGCGACCTGCGGCTTGCCCATATTGCCTTCGACACCGAACTCGGTCCGCATGCGATCGAGAGTGACTTCGAGATGCAATTCGCCCATGCCGCGCAGGATGGTCTGACCCGTTTCGCGATCGGTCTCCAGCCGCAGAGAAGGATCGGCCCGCACCATCTTGCCGAGCGCGATGCCGAACTTCTCCTGGTCGTTCTTGGTCTTCGCTTCGACCGAGACGCTGATCACCGGCTCGGGGAAGCGCATGCGCTCCAGGATGACCGGTGCCGAGGCGTCGCACAGGGTGTCGCCGGTTTCGGTTTCGGACAATGAGACGAGGGCGACGATGTCGCCGGCCCGGGCCTCCTCGATCGGGTGGGCTTCCTTGGCGAACATTTCGACCATTCGGCCAATCTTCTCGCGCTTCCCGCGCGTCGTGTTCATCACCGAGGCGCCCTTGGTCAGCACGCCGGAGTAGACGCGGATGAAGGTCAGGGCGCCATAGGCGTCGTTGATGACCTTGAAGGCCAGGGCGGCAAATGGCTCGTTGTCCGAGCAGGCTCGCTCGCCGTTGGGTTCGCCATCGGCGTCGACGGTCTTGATGGCTTCGACGTCGGTGGGGGCCGGCAGCAGATCGACGACGGCGTCCAGAACCTGCTGCACGCCCTTGTTCTTATAGGATGAGCCACAGAGAACGGGCGTGAAGGCGCTGTTGATGGTGCCCTTGCGGATGCAGGCGCGCAACTGATCCGGAGTTGGATCCTCGCCGGTTTCCAGATAGGCCTCCATCAGCGCCTCGTCCTGCTCCAGCGCCGTGTCCACCAGTTCCTGGCGGAGAGTCGGGATGGCGGCCAGGCTGTCGAGATCTTCCTTCACCGTAATGTTGAGCTTTTCGGCGAGATCGTCGGTGATCGGCCAGGTTTCCCACTGCGCATCCTTGTCGTCGGAAAACCACACCATGGCCTTCATCTCGACCAGATCGACCATGCCGCGGAAATTATCTTCCGACCCCAGCGGAACCTGGTAAACCAGCGGGCGGGCACCCAGGCGGTTGCGGATCATGTCGACGCAACGGCGGAAATTCGCGCCGGACCGGTCCATCTTGTTGACGTAACAGATGCGCGGCACATTGTAATTGTCGGCCAAGCGCCAATTGGTTTCGGACTGCGGCTCGACGCCGGCGACGCCGTCGAACACGACCACGGCACCATCGAGGACGCGCAAGCTGCGGTTCACCTCGATGGTGAAGTCGACGTGGCCGGGGGTGTCGATGACGTTGATCTTCTTGTCACGCCAAAATGCCGAGACGGCGGCGCTCTGGATGGTGATGCCGCGCTTCTGTTCCTGCTCGAGATAGTCGGTCGTGGTCGAAGATTTCAGATCCTTCGTGTCGTGAATATCGACGATCGTGTGCTTGCGGCCGGTATAGTAGAGAATGCGCTCGGTCGTCGTCGTTTTGCCGGCATCGACATGAGCGATGATCCCGATGTTTCGGATATCTGCAAGTGGCGTGGAACGGGGCATCATTTATTCCGTTGCGGTAGGGTTGAACTCAAATCAGTTGGCGCAAAACGTGGGGAGGCCACCTCCGATCCACGGCCCAGATGGGGTGCCTAATCCGGTTGTGCGCATAACGCAAGTGGCTATTTGGTGACGGGGGGTATATGCGGGTCTCGCCGGTCGATGACGAAGTCAACCGCCGCAGGGGAACTGAGCCGAGCGCGACGGAGAGATATTTCGACCTCGATCATGTCATTGCGACGCGCCCCCGCGGGTAGTGGCGCAGGGTAAAGGCTGCACGCGTCATAGACGACCGTGAAGCGCGACACGTCAATAGCCCAGCCCGAGTTCCTGCGCTTGCGTCCGCTGATTGATCCTTGAATGCCTTCAGGTCGAGGAAGCGGATGCGCCGATGGGACCCTGTCTTGTGATAGGGCACTGCCCCGCTATCCAGCAACTTGACCAGATAGGGGCGGCTGACGTGGGGCCCATTCCGTATGCCCTGCATCCGCGTCTCCCGGAGACATTGAGAAATCGACTGAGGCTCCGCTCCTTTGCGGTTCGATCGGTGTCGCTGCCCAAGTGAAAGCCCGGTCCGGACTCGATGAGAGGCGCCCAAGCTGTGCTATCGGTTCCCACGGCCAAACCCAAATACCTGCTACCCCCGGAGATCAGCATGATAGGATTGAGGCCGTCCTCCGGAGACGCTATATAAGTTGTGGAGGCGAGCCATGGCGAAGCGCGACAGACAGCGAAGATATAGGGAGATCGGTGCGGCTGCCGACCTTGTGTCGGTTGAAACGCTCGTCCCATCTTGGGGGCGCGAGCAGATTCTCGCGCTCGCGGCAAGGCTGCGCCGGGTGCAGCGCGAGCGCAAAGCCAACGTCGAAAAAGTGGTCGCTCGCGTGCGCCAACTTTCAGAGGCACAGCCTCGCCGCTACTCGGTTCCAATCGACATCGATCGCGTCGTCGTCACCAGCGTCAATGTGCCATTCCCCAGGCCGATCGACGCTCAAGCGCTGGCCGGTTCCATTAAAGCGAACAAGATTCCTGAAGGATATGCAGGGCATTTCGAGCGGTTCTTCGGCGAGCTCGCGCTGCCGAACATCCTGCGGTTCAGCCACCGTCACGGAATCACTGCTGGCGATCTGGCTCTGTTTGTGCGGAAAAATGGTGCAAAGCTCGCGTTGCGCCGTCCGGATCTGGAGGAGCACCTCAATGCCCTCGTACCCAATTCCTGATGGTCCGCACAATGACCCTTGGAAGTCACTGCTGCCCTACGCCTGCGCAGTTGTCGACGAGGTCGTGGAAACCCACAATGTACCGTTCCCAATTCAGATCGGCGGCGGTTCAATGCTCCTGCGCCGTTACAAGCATCGCAAAAGCAAGGATCTTGATCTCTTCGTCACCGATACCCGGCTGGTGCGGTGGAGTTCGCCACGTCATAACGAATCCGCAGCCGATTTGTTCGCCGATTACGGAGAGGAAGCGACCGCCGTCAAGCTTATCATGGGGGTGCAAGAGGTCGACATCGTGGCAGCTGCGCCAATCATTGATGACGCCGTCGAACACGCTGTTTTGAACAATCGTGAGATGCTGATCGAAAGGCCTCGCGAGATCCTGGCGAAGAAACTCATTTATCGGGGACTGAATTTTCAGCCTCGCGACGTCTTCGACCTTGCCTGCGTGGCGGAAGCGGAACCTGAAGAAGTTGCGCTTATCCAACCCTATCTATCACTAACGCATCTGGACGACTTACAGGCCAGGTTGGATGAAATCGAGCCGATCCTCGGGAAGGAGCTGGCCGATAAAGTCGAATCCTATCCAGAATTTGAACACATCATCGGTCAGTGCCTGGACATCACGCGAGGCATTGTGCGTGACTTGCGGGAAAATCTTACCCCGAAGGTCACTGTTCCTCCCTACCCGCAAGGCACGCACAAGCCGGTGTTTTCCAGGGACGGCAATACCGTCGTGATCAAGGAGTTCAACCAAGAAAATGGCCGTTTCGACAAGATTGGAAATACGTTAGGGCCGGCAATCATCGGGCCAGAGGGGAAGACTTACTTCATCGGCGGCGTCCAACTGTCGGAAGATGACTGGAAACATCATCCTGAGGTGGGGAGGCATGACTGACCTGATGACCGGCCAAGAGCCACAAGCGACCGAAATCAGCCTTCCGCCTGCTTTGCGCAAACCGCGCCTGCGCCGTTGGGAGGCAAGCCAGTATCTTCTGTTGGTTTAGGGGCTGACCATTGCCCCGTCCAGCTTGGCCTGACCTGCCCCCGGAAATTTCCTCCAGTCTGAGTTGGAGTCCGCCCTTATGGAAGGACGGACGAATGAAGCGCAGCAGGTTCACGGAAGATCAGATCGTCGGCGTGCTGAAGGAGCATGAGGCGGGCATGAAGACCGCCGATCTGTGCCGCAAGTATAGCCGGTCCGAAGGCCGTCATGGACGAGGATGTTAACCTTCTGGCCCATTTGCGGCGCCTGGTCGCACGGCTGTAGCGTCTAAGGCCGGGCGGGCAGGTTCTTGGGCTCCGTCAACCACAGCACCGCTCGATCGGAGATTCGGTCATAGTCCCAGCGCTCGCTTGAGATCATCGTGCTCGAAAGCGCTGGCCATGCGGGTGATCTCGGCCGAGCGGGCGCCGACCGTCTTGGCAGTGTCGCGCCATGTCGCAGTCACGGTCGCGACCTCTTTGATGATGGTCCGTGCCTGAGGAAGCGGAAGCCCAAAAAACTCTGAAGTTGCCTCCAACAGGTCGAGCGAACAGGTGCCTTCGTCGAGGTCGATGTTGGTCGTCAGCACACGCGCTTTGAGATCGGTCGGGACGGGATTGAGGTCGTAAGCCGGAGAGAGCGACCAACCGGCCTTTCCCAGCCACAGGAAGCCGTGGTTGCGAAGGTGATCGTCGACATTCGAGATCAGGACGTTGAAAACGACACGTCGATAAAGGGCGTGGGCGTCGGTCTTTGCGTGAGCGCCGTGCCTCACGAGTGCATCGACGATCTCAGGGTAGCTACCGCGCTCGCCGTCGTTAGCGCCCATCATCGCCATAGCCGAGAGAAAGGGAATTCGAACGGCGCCGACGCGATCGAAACGCCGCGACAGCAGCACCGCCTTGCCGGCGACCTCGATTAACTCGTGCTTCGGTGTGGTGATGCCCGCACGTCCGGCCAGCCGCAGCGCGATCTCCTCCCAGGTCTCCATGCTGTAGTCGTCGGTCTCCTTCGGAAATTTGGCGATGGAGAGATGCCCATGCTGATCGATGACCGATGCTTTGGGCCGCGCGCCGCCGAGCGACGATCCAGGCGCAAAGATGAGCTGGAGATCCTCCTCCGTTTCTTCGTCTCGGAGAATCCGTTCGGTGATCTGGAGCAGGCGGCCGAGTTCGATCAGCGCGGGAACGCCAGCACGGATCGGCGCCTGGAATGCCTCTTCGCCCACCCAGCGGAATCGGAGCGCGCCGAGACGCGTCTCGTCGGCGACGCCAAGCAGGTAATCGCTCTCCGCCAGAGTGCGAACGGCGCGGCCCTCGCGTTCAGCAAGGCGGCGTTCGGCGCGTTGCATCAGGCGTCGGCCCCAAGTGTCGGGCGCGGAGTCGCCGATTGAGCCGAAAATGGCTTGCCCGGGTGGCGGCGCGAAACCGCCGCGCGTCAGCGCGAGAGCCGGCTCGATCGAGAAGCGGTCAGGATCGGCGAGCCATTCGGGCGCATACTCGAAAACGACGGTTTCGTTGCCTCGGACGCGGTTGCTCCTGGCCAAACCGACGCGCCGTGTACGGCCATCCAGATCGATATGGACCTCGAAGTCAGCCATCGTCTGACGATCTGGCTGGTCGTTTGAGGTGGACGTGCTTGGGCAGCCCGGCGCTCGCCAGTGCCTGCCCGACGCTGTCGTTGCTGATGTCGGCAACCTGGCTCAGGCCCTCGAGCAGGCCGAGCGCCTGAAGGACGGCGGCGTAGATGCCGATGCTGACATTGGTGTCGCCGGCTTCGATCTTTTGGAGGGTCGAACGGGACGTGAAGGCGCGTTCGGCCACCACTGCCATCGGCAGCTGCCGGCGGCGCCGGGCGTCGTGGATGTCCGCACCGAGCTTGCGCAAGGCGCGGCGTACGGCAGCGGGAGGGTGGTGTGGTGTCGGCATAATTTGACGTCTTCGCGCTACGTATCGGAAAAATATGTAGCACGAAGGTTACAACTTTTCTAGCCCAGGCGCGACGCGGCCATGGAGCCTTTCTCTCCGGGCGGTGCACCCAGAAGGCTGTTTAGCTTAAGGTCGATCGAGATGAGTGCTTGCGGCCACCATCAGCCTTGCGGGCATGGCGCCGCTTGTTCAACGCATGGCCGGCCTGCACGTCGGTCGGCAGCACATAGGCGGCGACGATCTCCCGCGTTTTGTGGCCGGAAACGGAGCGGATTTCGTCGTCGGTGGCACCGGCCTCTCCCAATTCAGTCAGCCCCGAGCGGCGCAGATCCATGAACGTCAATCCGGCCGGAATGCCGCAAGGGTCGGAATCAATGTCGAAAGCGAGAAATCCGGCGCCGGCGAAGCAACGGCCGAGCCCGTGCCGACGCCCGGCAAAGCAGCCGCGGACCGGGAGCCCAAACGCCGAAAAGTGATTTTCGCGCCCGGGGCGTTCGCTGCGGTGATCAGGAACCACGAGGAGGAAAGCCGGTTCGCCACTGCCGTGCTGAATTCCCTCGATCCGATCGAACGGCGGGCGGTGGTCGAGGAGGACAACGAATGACGCGGTCAATCATCTACAAGCAGACGGGCAACCTGCGCGCCGTACAGATTCTGCTCGGTCATACCAAAATCGAGAGTACTGTCCGTTATCTTGGCGTCGATATCGAGGACGCACTGCTCCTTGCCGAAAGCACGGAAATCTAATGGTTTGGCGAACTCCTCGGCTTCAGTGCCGAGGAGTTCTGCCGGTGATCGTGCCCGAGGTCAGCGGCAATTACGGCAAGCGTCCCGGCTATCTGTCTTCCTCGATGTTGGCCTCAATGGCGGAAACGGCAATCTTCAGCGACGGCAGGTGCTCACGAACTACGTTCCAGATAACCGCGTCCGAAATACGGTGATACTCATGGCGCAATACGTTGCCGATCCCCATTATTTGCTGCCAAGGAATCTGTGGCTGCGATGCCTGCAACTCAGCAGGAATTCGCCGGGCTGCTTCGGAAACGATTTCGATTCCCCGCTGAACTCCATGGCGGAGCAGCCAGTCGTCGACGAAGGACTCGAAAGTCTTCCCCTGCGATGCCGCCTCGATTCCTTCAATTGCCTCAAGGATCGCACGGAGAGCGGGACGGACGAGCCGTTCCATCAAAAGACTCTTTGGGCCAACGCTTCAATCCGTTCGCGGAGGAGCGGATCCAGACTATCCCGCGTGGTCACGTCGACCTCGACCCCGAGGCGCCCCTCTAGGAGTTGCTTTATCCCGACCAATTCGACGAGCGAGAACCGGCCGTTGGGGTCATAATCGATGAAGACGTCAAGGTCGCTCGCATCGCTCGCCGTGTCGCGCGCTGTCGATCCGAACAGAAACAGAGCCGTGGCGCCGAACGCCTTGACGGCGGCAGCTTGTTCGGCCAGTGCAGCGATCGCATCATCCCGTCTCATAGCCGCAGGATACCGGAAAACGGGGCGAAGCCGCGAGCCCAATAAAGCAAGGCTGCGTCGTTCTCGTCCGCTTTGCCCCATTGCTCGTCCGACAGCAGCCCCTCCGAAAACGGCCCAGATAACTCCCAGGTTTCGACCGTCAGCCCTATCGATTTCCGTTGCGCGCCGAGGCGAGCGCCTTGGCCAAATTTCCGGTAACGCCGACACGGTCATCCCTGCAGGTCAGTTCGCCCCGGGCAATGGCCGCTGCGCGGCCATCCGAGCTATGAATCCGCTTGAGGATTTCACTGGCATAGGTGCCGGCATGCTCGAACGTGTCGGACAGATAGCCGTCATCATCGCTGTGCTCGATGATTTCCGCAGCGATATCGATGAAATTGCAGAGGCATTCGAATGCGCGTGGCGGATCGACATCGGCGAGATGGTCGACGATGGCCTCCAGGAGCAATTCGAGTTCGCTGGCAAAGGAGGAGAGTTGCCGCCAATCGACGTACCGGTCGGCCTTTCGTAATCGCACTAATTCGCTATTGATGAGGTTCGCGGCGTCTGCCGAGTCCGCCATCATCATCAAGGCGACCTCGACGACCAATCTCACTGGTGAATGGCGTTCGCCCGCGCTGGCCAGGATTCTGGCAAGGCGTTCCGCGCCCAACGTGACAAGTTTCTTCGCATTGATCGCTGAGTCGTCGTTCACCGCAAGTCAACTTTCAATGCGTTGTGACGGCGCGTGCTCGATTGGCCCAAATCGATAGCGAAGGAGGCCTTGCAAATGTTCCCGGCCAGGCGCAGCGGCCAACGAACCCAAGCGCTGGATCTGGCCCATAGCCCAATCCGAGTAATTGGCCGCCGATGCCGCAGCCATCACTGCATCGAGCGCCATGTTGAGGTCGATCGACGTCGGGTCCCGGCCACGACCGCGCAGAATTCCGTCGACGGCTAGAAGCCCTGTTTCGAGCGCAAACGCCGGCTGACGCGTCGCAAAGTCTCGGCTTGCGCGTGCCAGGGTGACGGGATCGGCGTCGTACGATCTGGCGCAGACGATCGCCAAATCAAGAAAACCGGCGTCCTTGGCCGCAGCGAACCATTTGCCGGGCTCGTCGTAGGCGGTGATCAGATCCTGAAGGATGGAGCGCGGATCACGGTCGGGATAACGATCAGTCAGAGCCCGGTAGGTGGCAAGATAGGTCGATCTTAGACCTTGGTGAATTCCGTAACGGTCATAGGCCTCGTCCGGACGCCCAGCCGCGATCAGAATACGCTCGCAAAACCCGTCGATTCCGCGATCGGAATAGCCGTCTCGGCACGCCTCGGCATAGGCGATCGCGGCATCCGGCAAGCCCTTCCGCGCCAATGCTTCGGCACCGAACTGATGATAGTGCCAGGCCTTGCGTGTCGGATAGGCCAAGAGCCTGAACAGTTCGTCATCCCGGCCGCTGGCCAGCAGCGCCGAAAGGCAGATCGCGGCGCCTCTGACATGTTCGCCGGGCCGCCCTTCGGTCCAAACCCGGTCGAGCAACGGGATGAAGTCGTCGGCGTATTTGGTCAGGAGTTCCGGATATACGGCGATTTCGCCCCAGCGGTCTGCCACCATCGACAGATAATCGACACCATCCTGCTGGATGGCGTCGAAAAGGCGCTCCAGCCATTTGCCACGGGTCGGACGATCCGCCGGCGCATTGGCGATGATCGGGATCAGCGCATCGATGGTGTCATAAACGGCACGGCCCAGGTGGCCCGACGACGTGTCGATATCTTGCAGCGCCGGCCAAAGGCGTTCCAGCAATGATACCGCGCCGGCGCCGGCACGCAGCGGGTCCGCCTTGGCGGCGCGGCGAATTTCGCCAACGGCTTCCTTCAGGCGTCGCGCCGCAAGATCGGATCCGCGCCAGCCGAAGGCGCGCGACCGGAAGCGTGCAGTGAAAGCCCACTTTGCGGTCGTCGGAGGTTTACCGGGACGCTGGGTCATTGAGAACTCGGCCTGTGGAGCGGGGCCACTCGTGACAAACACGATGGGGAATTTCAACGATATTCCTTTTACCCGGAGTGATATCGGTCAAGCCAGACGTCCGCAGCACGTCTTGAATTTCTTCCCGCTGCCACAAGGACAAGCGTCGTTCCGACCGATTTTGTCAGCCCGACGGCCAAGTTCGCCGTCTGGAACCGTGCCTTCCCGCCGTGCCCGCCAGAAAGCGGCGATAGCCAAGACCGATGCGGGAATATCCAAAAGCATTCGATCGACCAATTCCGCGTCGAGCGCGTTCGGGAACTCGGGTGGAATCTCTGTTTCGTCCGCGCCAAAATAGAGGATCGGGATCAGCGCGCTGCCCGCTTCGCCGTCGGTCATGGCGGTCCATCCTTCAGGACGCATGCGCATGGCCTTGACGAAGCCTTGGGCCCACTGTTCCGCAATGTTTTGGCCTGGCGAGCCCTTCAGCTTGATTGGGTCGAAAGTTTCCGGCAACAGTGCCAAACGGCAGACGATATCGTTGTATAACAACATGATCGCCGAAAGGATGACAATACCTTCGGCCTCGGCGTCAAACTTCGAGGACTGCTCGCCCCAGATCAACGGCAGCCATTCGTTCGGCGGAATTGTTTGCGGGCCAACGGCGATGCCGGTGAGAAAGCCATCGAGTGCTACGATACTCAGGGCGGTTTCGGGAACGCGATCGGACGACAGAAAGTCGCTGAGAAGTCTGAGCGGGGACGGGGCCGAGTTGCTTGGTGACATGGTTGGGGACGCCTATGGCTGACGCAATTGTAGGCCCTACTGCACCGCGATGGCACTATTGGTCCCGCGTAGATTCATATCGCGGGCCCCGAATCGTGCAAGAGGTTGTCCGCTTTACCTATTCCGCCGCAGAAACCAGCCATTCCGCAAACGGCCCGACCTAGTCGGCAAATGCGCCTCCGCGGCTGGGCCGATACAAAGCCATGACGGAACCGGTCGGGGATGGTCGATGGGGTGGCGGCGGTCTCGGGGTCGCGTTGAGCCTGGGCCGACATTATGGGCCGACATTATGGGCCGAGGTGTCGGGCCGGCTTCGGTCCGTCAGTCCGGAATGGCTGCCACCTTCTCGATGGCCGGCTCCGGCGTCGCTCGCCAGCGAAGCCGCCAGACGTCGCCTTGGGCGACGGACTGGACGGCGCTCGGCCTGAGGGCGACGACGCAAGTCCCGCCTGGCCGGCGTACCGACGAATAGATGATCCCGTTGTGGCCGGCGGCTCGCGCCTCGGCGGCGACGGCATTGCCTTTCGGATAGGCGAAGGCCGGGTCGGGCGCCAGGCAATCGGGGGATGGGGCGACAGTCCGCAGATCGACGAATTGGCCGGCGAACGAGGCGAACAGTTCCGAGTATTCGACGACGGCCTCGTACACCCCCACGCGCTCCAATTCCCGGGTCATGTGAAAGGCCACCTCGGCCAAGGCCGTTTCGATTTCCAGCGCCGCATACCAGGCCCCGCGGCCCGGCCCGTTGAAGCGGTTCAGTTCGCGGGGCAGCCAGTAGGCGAAGGCGGCATTGATGAAGTGGGCATGCGGCACCCCGGCGACGAATTCCCGGGCGCCAATCTCGTCCGCCCCCTGGTTCTGGGCCACCAATCGGCCGCTGGTGGCGCCTTCGATCTCGGCCAAGGCGTCCAAGGTCGCCTGATCGGCCGCCAGCCGTCGCAAGACCGGATCGCGCAGACGGGCGGTGGTCACCAGCCGAACCGTCCGGGCCAGCGCGACCCGTTCGACGGGAAAGCTCACAAGCCGCCCCGCAGGGCGTCAATATAGCGTCGCACCTCGATCATCAGCGGAATTCCGCCGTCGATCATCGCCTCGACCGGGGTCTGGCCGTTGAACAGCGGGCCGGAGTTTCGAAGGCTCGGCCAACGGTCCGCCATGCTGTCGGCGAACAGCAGGTTCAGTCCCTTGAAAATGCCGATCAGCGCCGAGGCGCGGACCATCTGGTCCTGGCTGAAGACCGGCCTGCTGGTACCGGCCAGCATGCGGTCCCAGGCACTGGGCGACAGGGCCAGCAATTGCGCGGTCTGATCCCGCGTCAGCTTCCAGGCCTCGGCGATTTGCCGAACTCCGACGGTGGCGGCTGGCGTCAGCCGCGCCCGATCGCCCTCGGACCCGAAGGTCTGCGGCTTGGCCGGCCCTGGTGCGAAGCCCGAGGCATAGGCGATAGATGTTGCCATCGAACCCTCATAGCATCCATTGATGCTTAATATAGCGCCAGATGATGCCATCGACAAGATGAGCGGCGAATCCGCAGGTGATGCGGGTCAGGGGCCCGGATGGGTGACATGGCCCGCCGAGCAAAACCCAAGACCCTACTCAAGGTATTGATTATCCATTCGAAATCCCCGATCGGGCGAATACCTTGGTCATGAAATCGGAAGATTTGGCAAGCCCTGCGGCAATATGCCGGTGCAACCGTCAAGGGTGTCCAGCGCAAATGCTACCTTGCTACGTTGGGATGAACACCGCTAACGGAAGGGCATCAATGACCGACCTGATGACCGGGCAAGAGCCACAAGCGACCGAAATCAGCCTTCCGCCTGCTTTGCGCAAGCCGCGCCTGCGCCGTTGGGAGGCAAGCCAATACCTTCTGCTGGTGTACGGCATAACGATTGCCCCGTCCACCTTGGCCAAATATGCCACGGTCGGCGGCGGTCCCTGCTTTAACCGCGCCAGAAGGGTGCCGCTCTACCCCATCACGGAGTTGGACGCCTGGGCAATGGCGCGGCTCGGCGACCTTGTCGGCTCGACCTCCGCGGCGGATGTCCGGCAGCCGAACACAGAAGATCTTCCCGCCGAATAGCGCGGGTCAGGGTCACAGGTTCAGATCGGCGGTGGGGCGGAACCCGAGCCCTGCGCCTCTTCCCATGCTCGGACGGCTGAAGTCGGCCGTGACGCCAATGCTGCGCCACGAGCGGCATCGACAGGGCGTGAGTGGTCAGCAAATTCGGAGGGTGCCGTGAGTAGCGGGTGAGTGGCGGAGGATTTTCCGGTTTCCCGCGGGCTTCGGCAGATGTCTCGTAAATGCTTGATTTAATTGGTGCCCCAGGTCGGACTCGAACCAACACGCCGTTGCCGGCAACAGATTTTGAGTTGGCTGCGAATGGCGGATTTCCGCGGCCATTCTGACTTCTTGGATGTTTCCAGCACCAATTGAGCCGAAGACATAGCCGGAAGAGTCAGAATGAGGAGGGAGCGGGCAGGGGAGGGCCGATCCCGTCGTGGGAGCGTATTCTTGCTCCCAGAATGGGAGCGTGCTAAGATCCGGCAATGCGAATTATCTCGGTCGGCACGCTGAAGCGGTTTTGGCAGCAAGCGGCCTATCGGGATGCCGAACAGCCGTTACGGACCTGGGCAAAGGTCACTGAATCGGCGCAATGGACCAATCCGCCAGCGGTCAAACGCACCTTTAATACGGCAGACATCCTGAAAAACGGTCGGGTGGTTTTCGATATCGGCGGCAACAAATATCGGCTAGTCGCGTGGATCAATTACGCTTTCGCCACTGTCTACGTGCGGTTTGTCGGAACGCATGATCAATATGACGACATCGACGCCAATGAGGTCTGACATGATCACCCGAACCATTCGTACCGACGAGGAACACGCGGCGGCGCTTGCCGAAATCGAGGGCCTGATGGATGCCGTGCCGGGCACGGCCGAGGGCGACCGCTTGGATCTCCTGGTAACTTTGGTGCAGGTGTACGAGGCCAAACGGTGGCCTGTCGAGGCTCCCGACCCGATCGCCGCTATCGTTTTCATGATGGAACAGAAAGGCCTCACGCGGCGCGACCTTGAGCCGGCCATAGGTGGACGCGGTCGGGTGGCCGAGGTGTTGAACCGGAAGCGCCCCCTGACCCTGCCGATGATCCGGCGCCTTGGGCCGCTGCTGGAACTGCCTGCCGAGGTGCTCGTGCAGCCTTACCAGACCGAACACGCGGCATAGGACGGGTCAGGCCAGCCCCGGTTGGCTGATCTTCTTTCCCTCATCGGGACCCGCCGGTGTCAGTTCAAACAAATCGCGTGAGGGACCTGAGAAGAGAGCATGGTCGATCGACACTCGCCCTCCGAAGCGAAGGTTTCTTTGTTTCTGTCTCTTTTCCGGGGAAGGCCGGATGTTTACGCTCGCCGCTTTGAAAGCCGGAGAACGGGCAAGTCCGGATACCAACCCGCCTGCGCCAACGAGTGGCTTCGGGGCATTTGCGAAAAGCCAAGAAGCAAATGCTCCGATTGCGCGCATCAGCACTTCGTTGCCATCACCGACATGGCTGCCAGATGGCATCTTCTGGGTGAAGACGACCGCGGGCAGAGTTTCGTCATGGGTGTTTATCCCATGCTGCAAGACGAAACCTGCTTCTTTTTGGCCGTGGATTTCGACAAGAGCAGCTGGCGCGACGATGCAAAGGCTTTCTGGGAAACCTGTCATCAGTTGGGCATCCCCGCGGTCCTTGAGCGGTCGCGCTCCGGCAACGGTGCGCATGTTTGGATTTTCTTCGATGAGGCCGTTCCCGCCTGGCTGGCGAGGAAACTTGGGGCGCACCTCCTGACGGAAACCATGGAGCGCAGGCCGGAACTGGGGCTGCGATCCTATGACCGCTTCTTCCCTAATCAGGATACCCTTCCGAAGGGCGGATTCGGCAACTTGATCGCCTTGCCGCTGCAAAAAGCTCCGCGCGAGCAAGGCAACTCCGTCTTCCTTGATGGCAGTTTCGCGCCCTATGCCGATCAATGGGCATTTCTCTCGTCAGTCCCGAGACTGGCCCGGCAGCCGATCGAATGGTTCCTCGCCAAGGCAGAAGCAGCGGACAGGATCATCGGGGTGGCTCTCGCTGCGTCGGAGGAAGACGAGGATGCTCCCTGGTTGGCGCCTCCCTCGCGGCGGCGAAAGGAACCCGCCATCGTCGGACCGTTGCCGAAGACCTTGGAACTGGTGCTCGCCGATGAGATCTACATTGCCAAGAGTGCGCTGCCGCCCGCGCTCCATAATCGCCTTGTCCGCCTGGCTGCGTTCCAGAATCCCGAATTCTATCGCGCTCAAGCGATGCGCCTGCCGGTGTACGACACGCCGCGGATCATTGGCTGTGCTGCGGATCATTCATCTCATCTTAGCTTGCCGCGCGGCTGCCTGGACGATGTGCGGCGGCTTTGCGCCGACCTGAAGATCGAGGTAACGGTGCATGATGAAAGGAATGCCGGTCAGCCGCTGACGGTGGCGTTCCGAGGAGAGTTGCGGCCGGATCAGCAGTTGGCGGCACGCGCGCTGTTGGCGCACGACAATGGCATCCTGGCCGCCACCACCGCGTTCGGAAAGACGGTCATCGCCGCATGGTTGATCGCGCAACGCGGCGTCAACACCCTCGTTCTGGTACACAGGCAACAATTGCTGGACCAGTGGGTGGAGCGCTTACGCTCCTTCCTCGATCTGCCGGGGAAATCAATTGGCTGCGTCGGCGGAGGACGCAAGCGTTTTGCGGGGGCGATTGATGTCGCTCTGATCCAAAGCCTGGTGCGGCGGGGTGTCGTGGACGATCGGGTGGGAGACTATGGTCACGTCATCGTCGATGAATGCCATCACCTACCCGCATTTAGTTTCGAGCAGGTCAGCCGACGCGCCAACGCCAAGTTCGTCACCGGATTGACCGCGACGGTGGCGCGAAAAGATGGACATCACCCCATCCTGTTCATGCAATGCGGCCCTATCCGCCATCGCGTAAACGCGCGACAGCAGGCGGCTGTGCGGCCTTTTGATTACCGTGTCTTCGTTCGTCCGACGGCGTTTCGTTCTCTGGATGAGCCTGCTGCCGACCAAAGGCTGCAATTCCAGAACGTTTGTGTCGAGCTTGTCAACGACGAAGCGCGCAACAGGCTGATTTGCGGCGACGTGCTCGATGCCGCGCGCCAAGGACGGTCGCCTATCGTGCTGACCGAGCGCAAGGAGCACCTCGATCGCCTGGCGGGCTACCTTTCATCGCAGGTGCGCCACCTGATTACCTTGCGCGGAGGCATGGGGCGCAAAGAGCTAAAGGCCGTGACCGCCCGACTGAAGGAAATCCCTCGGTCCGAGGAACGGGTTCTGCTGGCAACCGGGCGCTATGTTGGCGAGGGCTTCGACGATGCCCGGCTGGACACGCTGTTCTTGAGCCTTCCGGTGTCGTGGCGGGGAACCATCGCCCAATATGTCGGACGGCTGCATCGGCTGCATGAGGGGAAGCGGGAGGTGCGCGTCTATGATTACGCCGATCTGAACGTTCCGATGCTGGCGCGCATGTTCGACCGGCGCTGCAAAGGTTACGAAGCCGTCGGCTACAGTATCCTCCTCCCCGGCAGCGCCGTTCCAGGATGGCCAGTCGAAGTTGAGCTGCCGATCGACCCCCAATGGAAACGGGAATATGCGGCAAGTGTGAAGAGGCTGATAAGCGACGGTGTCGACGCGCCGCTTGGCACCCTTTTCGTCAGCGCCGTGAGGGCATTCGCATCGGATGCCGAGGGCGTCGAACGTGCCAGAAGCGCCACGGAAGCCTTCCTCTATCGACGGTTGGAGAGCCTGCCGACGACGGCGGGGCATTTCAGCCTCAACGCCGAGCTACCAATTCCGTTTGGCGGCTCTGGCCGCATGGAGATCGACCTCCTCTGTCCTGACGCCAAAATGGCTGTGGAATTGGATGGGTCGCAACACCTCGGCAGCGTAGATGCCTACCGAAGCGACCGCACCAAAGACCATTTGCTGCAGGAGGCAGGCTACCTGGTCCTGCGGTTCCTCGCTGAAGACGTTGGGAAAAGGCTCGATTTCGTGTTGGACACGATCCAGAGGGCGCTCGTTTCCCGATCTCGTCGTTGATAACGCGAAACCGCGCGAGAATTGGTGCCCCAGGTCGGACTCGAACCAACACGCCGTTGCCGGCAACAGATTTTGAGTCTACCCCCTTTGATGGGAAAACAAAGGGTTATGTTCTGACGTCTGTCAGATTTTTGCTTTCTTTTGGTCGAAGTCTGACGGTTCTTGCCCGGGTGTCAGGCCCGTGCCATAACGAATCAGAATTCAACGTTCCAATGGGCTGTCAACGCCGGTAAGCCTTCGTCTTAACGCTTCAGAGGCAGGAGACGACGAAGCAAGCTGATGAGTTCAGCCGGGGCACGCCCGAGCCCAAACTTTGCCATTTCTTCGACTTCGCATTCCCATACCGTGACCACTTCGAAGCCAAGTTGGCGGAGCTGTTCGACCTTCTCCTCGTCTCGTTGCCGGTTTCTCGCGAGTTTTTCAACCCAAAAATCGACGTTCCGCTTTGGGACGGTCGCCCGCTTGCAGCCGGGATGGCCGTGCCAGAAACAGCCATGAACGAAGATTGCCCAGCCCTGGCGTCGATTGACGAGGTCCGGGGAACCGGGCAGTCGATGCGCATTGCACCGGTAACGTAGACCGTGAGACCATAAGAGTTTACGCAGCGCGCTTTCTGGGCGGGTGTGCTGGCGACCGATGCCCTTCATCCGTTGCGAGGTGGGCGCGTCGGTCTGTATCACCTGTCGTCGCATGGCTTTATCTTACGCGGCCCGTCTCTTCATCCGCGTCGTATTCTTGTTGCCGTTAGCGGTGGAGGTGACGGCGATAGTCTCCATCTTCTTGCAGTGCGCGGCAATGGCTTCCTTGAATCCTGGCTTGAAGCGGAGCGTACTCTGGCAAATGCGTTTGTAGAAACCTGAGGTGGCCCTGAGTGAAAGCGCGGCGCCTGGGTATCTCAAGAATTCGGCCAACGGTTGGCGCGGCCGGTTGACCGGCCAGGATCCGATGGCAGTCGCGTAGCGTATCTTCCCGTCGAACCACGCTGCTTTAGGCCACGGTTCGCCGATGGCCAGAGGAATTCCCGGGGTGTCGTCATAGGCCCGTGGTGCCGCGAGCTGCTGCCCGACCCAAGTCGAGACTTCGACGTTCACTGCATTACCGATCAGCGTCCACCGTCTACGAGCGTTGAACGGCCGCTCCCGTCCGTCTTCGAGGAGCAGGTCGAGATCGGTCCAGCCTTCAGGCAACCCTTGTAGCCGTTCGACGTCCCTCAGATGCGGCGTCACGACGCAAAGGTCGGGCAGAAGGATGGCTGGCGGCGAGGGGATGCCCATCGCAGATCCACCCTTCAGGGTCGGCACGTAGTCCTCGCCCCAGCCCAGGCCCCGGTTGCCTTCCGTCCAGTAGAAGCCGTGCGCCGCTTCGTTCAAGCCCGTCTCATACTCGACTGGAGGCTCATCCCCGTGGAAGAGCGTCTCGCGAGGGTCCCCCTCCAAAGTGGCAAACATGAAGATGCGATTGCGTCGTTGGGGAAGCCCGAAGGCAAGTGCATCGATCGTTCGGTAGGCCCACCGATACCCAAGTTCCTCCAAAGCGGACAGAACTTCACCCATGTACTGCCCGCGGTGGAGATGCCGCCAGTTCGGCACGTTTTCGATCAGCACCTTGGGAAAAGGTCGGCGCCGAAGGAGGGCGATGGTCTCTCGGATCAGGCTCGAACGCCCGCCGGCGAATCCCCGTGTACGCCCGGCTTGAGAGAGATCAGTGCAGGGAAAGCCGGCAGTCAGCAGATCAGACCGCGGGGAGATTTTGTCAAGTATCTCCTCGGTTCGCTTGATGTCCGGTGCGACCGGAACCCCCGGGAAACGCCGCTTTAGCACGGCCGTAGCTTCGGGGTCGCACTCGCAAAAGAGCGATGTGACATGACCGCTTCGATGGAGTCCGAGCTCCAAGCCGCCGATGCCGCCGAAGATGGCGGTGATGTCGAGCGAATTGGGCATTGGTCCTCCAGCGATCGAGAATACGCACGAAATACTAGCACGCGCGCCGACCTACCCCGAGCTCAAAGCCCACTGGCTCAATACCGGCATCGAGCCACTCAGAGAGCGCTCTCGGCTCGCCACCTTTGGGCGGCGGAGGTGACTGAGCGACACATGAAGGTCAAGCCGACGTCAGTCCAGTCTCACGGCAACGAATGTGCCGTCTGGGCCATTCTCGATGGGGATCGGCTCACGGAGCGAAGCTATCTGGCGCGTAACCGGCGCGTTGTGATTGAAGGGAATTCGCTTCGCGCATCTCCATGAGCCAACGCCTTGATCGAAGAAGATGACTCCCGAGCCGAGGGTGCTCATGAAATCGAGCCTGCGGCGATGGCCAAGCCGACGCTCCATTTGGAGGCGCACGTTCGGGGTGAGCTCCGACAACATCTGACCCATGACGTCCTTACGGGCCATTGCATCGGGCCAATCCGTGTGGACCCAAGAGCCGGCCTGCGGACGGACGTCTCCTTTCGTTGCCAAGGTTTGTACGGTGACCTCGGTTTGCTTGCCGGCGAAGACGCTCACCAACTCGACGAGGAGCCTGATGCTGAGCGGATTGAAGAGGTAACGGTCGGTATAGGTTAGCGAGAGCAGCGGCGTTGCAAACGCTGCGGCGAGATCCGGCGAACGCTTGGTCACCAGCGTTTTGAAGCGTGCCCCGAATCCAGTCGCCACCCCATCGAGTTCGTCGGCGATTTCGATCAGCCACTCCCGGCGCCCGGTCGCCAGCATGTGGGCAAAATTGATCTCCTGTCCCTGGGCGACTTCTGCTGAGGGGCCGCGCACCACGGGCGCTTGCGAAGCGGCTGCCCATCCGTCGTCGATAACGGCGGCCGAAGGTGCAGCGGAAGCCCAGATGACTGTGCCTCCTTTGCCTGACACGGCAGCGAGCCACGGGACGCCCGACGGTTCGCCGGAGGCACGGACGGATACGCGCGCCCTCTGCGCCCACAGCACGAACTGCTTTCGGGTCACCGCATCCGCTTCCGACAGCACGGTCGGATCCACGAGAACGGTTGCCGACCGGTCCCGGCCGCCCCAACGCTCGAGCACAGGGGTCATCGGCCAAGTCGACAGCTCCCATTCGGCCGGGTCACCCGATAGAGGCACGAGCAGCCGCGCTCCCCCGTCGGCCGCGAGGCGATCCGAAATGGCTTCGGGGAGGGGCGCTGGCTCGTACACCGTTTCAGGCCCGAGCAGACGATCTTTCTCGGGGAGCTCCAACCGACCGACGATTTCGCTGAGGAGCCAGTAAGCTCCTTTGCGGTCGGTCTCATCGGCCGAGTGCTGGCTGTCAGCCGACAAGACGCATCTTGGGCAAGCCGGGCCCGCATCTGGATCTCCGCAGCGGCCCGGCCCGTTGCAATCAAGAAGATCGCGTGCTTCACGCAGCGCGCCTACCGGATCGCGCGCCAACACGGCAGCGAATCCGGCGCCCCCGCTCGCCCGATCGAATACGATCGCGCTGAAATTGTCGCGCAATCCTTCGTGGGGAACTTGTGGTGCCGCAAAACCCATTTCGTCGGCATCGACACCGAGGCGCCGTGCGGCGACTTCCCTTAATGCCAAGGCGATCGTGAGAGCCACTTGCCGGCTGTCGCAGTCATATAGCTGCACTTCGCAGACGTCCGTTCGGATTTCTTGTCCGAGGCGCAGATGCCGTTGCACGGCGAACGGAGATTGCTGCGGCACTCCTCCCGTGCATGTGACTCCATCTTCCGCCCGGGGAACGCCGCGGAGGGGACGGTGCCCCGTCAGCGAAGTTGGCCCGTCGGCCTCGGTTTCTGGGGCAGCACGGCCACAGTGGAGGCAAACTTCGAAACCGTGTCCGTGCGGTCCAGGATTGAACCAGAAGACTAAGCCGTCGGCACCGGTGCGCACCCGCCCCAAGGTCGGATCGGGGAGTGCTCGCCATGCTGCAGTCCGGGCCGATACCCAGGGATCGACGGGAGGAGGGCTTCCCAATTCGCGCGTGTCGTCGTGTACTTCGTATCTAACGTCGACCGCGAATCCGGCAGGGGCAAGGAAGCGGAACATTCGGAAGTCGGTACCACCGCATTCGCCACAGGGGCCGGGGTCGACCGCGGTTGGCGCCGATGACAAGGCACCGCAGCGCTGGCAGGAGCGCATCTGACGAAGGTTCTGGACCTCGCGGACCCCATCTTGGCTGGCGGGGCGCTTCCAGTTTAGGGTCACGCCCGAGGACTCGCGCACGACACCGTCGATGACGATCCCACGCCCCGGTGCGTATTCGAATATGGCGATGTCACGTTGTCTTGAGGGGAAGCCCCTCGCCTTGAACCGGTTTTGATCCTCGTTCTTGTCCTCTCGGTGCTGATCTTCTCGCCTGTGGCGTTCGGAGGCCGTTTCGATGACGAAAGGCACGACTTCGGTCGGAAAACCGTAAGAAGGCAGGAATCCGCGCGCCGCCAGCTCACCGAGCAGATAATTCTGCTCAAGCCGGCGGCGCTGGAAAGCCCGAGCCTTCGCCGCCACCGCACTTTCCTCGGAGAGCGTGGCCGGATCGTCGTTCAGCGCCTCCCATTCGGTCCTCAGATCGGCTTGGATCCGCTCTATCCGCTCACGGACACCCTCGAAGAGATCAGCGCCCACCTTGAGCGGGGTGCCAGCGAGGATGACCTTTAGGTCTGAAGCAGCTGCGGAGTCGCTGACGAGGTGATCGAGCCAGGCTAGGAATTGCTCGCTAGGGAACGGGCCCGCGCCTGAGGAAGGATCACTTCCGATCCCGAAGAATCGGCTGTTCGTCAATTTGTGCAGCTCGGCAGCCTGTTCCCGTAGGAAGCGCGCGAGAAGGTAAGCGTGGGCATGTCGCCTTGCGATCGTCGGGCTCTCCAGGCTGACGAGCGGAGCTGGCACCTCTTTGGTCAAGAATGTTTCCGGATTCGCGAATGCGAAGCGGTCGAGCGGTTGATCCTTGCACAGGGTAATGCCGAGGGCGACTGGCTGGCGGGCTCGCCCAGCGCGACCGACACGCTGGCGATAGTTGGCAATTGCTGGTGGAGCGTTGGTGTTTAGTACGGCTTCGATGCTTCCGATGTCGACGCCCATTTCCATGGTCGTCGAGCATGCCATGACGTTGATCCGTCCTGCCTTGAACTCTTTCTCGTATTGGCGAAGCAAGAAGGCCGGTTGTTGGGCAGAGTGCTCGGCAGCCCTCAGCCAGTGCGAGAATTTTGCTGCTTTATCCTGCTGGTCTCCCCACGCGCCAAACTCTCGAAGCGCCGTGATCTTCGGGTCGGCAGCGAGCCATGTGTCGATTTCGTCGGCGTTCGCCTCGTTGCCATCTGGCCGACGACACCAGACGTACTTGAGTTGCGGGAGCTCGATCGGCCTTGCGTTGGGGTGCACACCACCGACGTCGTAGGGGCTTAGGCCCCGGAAAGTCGTGTCGACGATCCGTCGTGTCGTCGGGCACCAAAACGCCTTTTCAATCGGAGCCACCTGCAGTTCCGAGAGGCGGAACCGGAAGCCCTGCCCCTCTTGGTCCATGTAAGGGGATAGGGCAGACCAGGCGTCGCTGAGTAAGTTGTCGAGGTCCGCCCGCGCGACGGGGTCATCTTTGTCGAGAGCCAACGCTTGCACGAGGAGCCGGACGACCCGCGTTGGGCGCCTTGCGGACGGGTCGGGCCAAAACCGGGTCTTCGGCGGGGTCGGCGTCCCAGGATCACGACGTCGACGCATCGTGATCTGGCTCTGCCGACGGTCGATCCAACGCATCCACCGCTGGGCATCGAAGGCCAAGATGACGTTAGTGCGGATGAAGTGGGTGACGAGCAATCTTACCAAGTCCCGCCAGTCATCGAGGCTCAGGCCGAGCTTCGCTGCGGACGCCGGACGTACGCCGTTGGGGCCGTCCACCCTCGGTACCAGAAGGCGGACGAGCCCGACCGTTTCCGCGCTGTTCGCGCGGACGGGCCGGCGCATGATTTCCCGATACAGGAGGAATTCGGCCAGCTTCGAGGTGTCGCCGAAGGTTTCTTCGCGCTCGACCCAAATCTCTTTCAGGAACTCGGAGACCGTCACATCGGCGGTCAACTTGGAGACGAGTTCGCTCCAGGCCTTTGGGACAGACCCCCTGGTCATTGCCTCGCGTTTGGCTTCTTTTTCACGAAGCATTGACTGAAAGACCGGGTCGTTCGACGACGGCCCGCGAAGGCGCTCGATCTGTGCCTCGATCTCTTTCAGTGCACTTTCGTCACGGGGCGGACGCTGTTGAACGAAATGATAGAGGAAGCTACGGATGAAGCCGCGCTCCGACGCGATCTGAATGTTGGCCGCGTGGCGCGCCGTACCTTGTCTTGCGTCAGTGAAAGTGATGAGTTGGCGGCCGCCGAAAGGTAGGTGCTCGTCCTCCTTCGGATAGGGCGACAGCCGGCCGACGACGCTCGGTGTGATCTGCGAAATCAGGTATGGCGCGCCTGCTGCCAGAGGCCGAAGCACCCCACGATCCGGGTTCGCTCCGTCGGGTGGCCAGCCGCAGGCTGGGCATGCGCATATATCGTCGCTGCGCTGGAGCGTAAGGCCGGCCGTGACCGTCCCCTCCGCGATCACGCCGCTGCCGATGTCGATAGTGAGCTTCCGCCGGATCTGCGGGAGGCCGCGCGTCAGGTACATTTTGTTGACCAAGGGTGCGGCCCGCACCTGGGAATCCTCTCCCTCGTCGCTCTCTGCGCCCCAAGTTTCATCGCGCTCAAGGGTCTGCTCGAAGTCGCTGTCCCGTGACGGATCGTCCCATAGGACGATGCGGTCTCCTTCCGGCGTGAGTTTGGCCTTGAGGGCTCCCTCACCGCATTGAGGGCAAAAGGCCCACTCCAACACCAGGCTGTGGCAATGGGGACAGTGGGAACGCTGTTCCAAAGAGACCGCTCCGAATGGCCAGTCGGGCGCCGATGATGGTTCGGGCTTCCCGGGGCACGACGGATTGATGCAGGCCCAAAGGCCGGTGAGGGTTCGGTGGAAGACGTGCACACGAGTCGGGAGGACCGAGTCGGCACCGACCGTCGCAAGCGTGGGATCCGCATGAGGGTCCCGTGCCCCGGCCGCGGCCAGTAGTAAATCCGTTGCGCGGTCGGTCTGCCCGGACACACGCTCGGCAGCGGCTCGCCAACCGCTCCAAGAAATCGTATCCCCTCGTCTCAGCCGTTCGCGGATCTCCCGTAGATGCCGTGAACGGCTCAATAGTCGGCCACTTTCCAACGGGTCCAAGGCGCAAAGCGCCGAGGAATCAATCGGATCGTCCGAGAGGTCGCTGACCGGCGCCAACGGTGCCCGCTTGCCTCGTATCAATTGGACGTTGTCTGTCGGCACGCCCGCGAGGTCGCCCAGGAAGCGCCTGAGTTCTTCCCCGTCTTCTCCACCGATCGTCGCGGAGGTCGCAACGTAGCGGATATCTTCCGGCTTGCGTCCGAATGCCAGCGTCACTCGTCGCAGCAGTAAGGAAAGCTCAGCGGCTTGAGCACCGACGTAGGAGTGGGCTTCATCCAACACGATGAAGTCGAGGGTGCCTTGAGACGCCTGAAGGATCGGTGCGTCCTTTTGCCGTATGAGCATATATTCGAGCATGGTGATGTTGGTCACCAGCACGGGCGGCGGTTGCGTTCTCAGGGCAGTCCTGTCGACCACCTTCCAAGGCTCGCTTCGGCGAGTCTCATCGCGCGCGGTTTCGGGCGTCTCCCCATTATAGAGGCAATACCGAAGGCTTCCGCCAAAGGCTGCGAACCATCTGGAGAGCCGCTCTTCCTGGCTGGAGATGAGGGCGTTGAGCGGGTAGAGCATCAGGGCCCTGACCCCCTGGGGGACGGTGCGACCCCCGTTCGAGAGCCGAACCAGCCGGTCGAGTATGGGCGTAAGGAAACATTCGGTCTTGCCGGACCCGGTGCCGCTGGAGACGATCAGGGAAGACGGAGCATCTGCACAAAGGATTTTCCAGGCCTCTACTTGGTGCTGGTAAGGAGGCAACGGAGAGACATTCCGTAGTATCGCGAGGGTGTCGGGGTGCAAGAGACCAGGTTCCAGGGCATCCCAGCCGGAAACCGTAAGCCACGGAAACGCACCTTCCAGGAATGGTTCCGAGAGGAACGACCCCGGCGTACCTGCGGGCGCCCCAAGGATCTTGCGAAGGTGGCGGTTGAGGTCGGCGGAGCGGAGACGTGCCATTCCCACGACTGCATCCGCGGCTTCGCAAGGGAGACGCTCGAGTATGTTTTCCAGGTCGATCATCCTGCCGCCCCACGTCGGTCGAAGGAGCCATCTTTTAGGGCGCGCGTGAGCGCACCCTCGAAATATTCACGGTCGTACAGCCACGCTGTTCGGCACGCATCGAACACCCATGGCGGAGCGCCCAGCTTGCCCTCCGCGATGCCCGCTGCTACGACCGGGGCGGCGATGACCCCGGCGAACGTCTCATCGAAACGCAGCCATATCGGTTCCGTGTTTGTGAGTAATCGCGGCAAATCGGTCAACGAGGGGGGGTCCGCAAGGTCCGCCCGCCGCCGCACGAGATCGGCCGCAAGTTCCCATAACGGCTTGTCGGTCGAGCGGCCGAGCCGAGTGATGAGCGACTCATCGAGATCAGCCCCGTGACTGACGAACAAGAGCGTCGCGTGGGCGTGCACCCGCAGCGCCGGCCAAAGATCTACGATCTGCCCGAGTGCATTGGCGACCATCGCCGTTGCGTCGGTCGTCGGCAGATCGAGTTCCGACAATTTTCCAGCCACGATGTCTCGTTTTTGACCGAAAGCGGCCATCCACGCGTCGATAGGTGTCATGCACCACAGGAGGGGGAGTTCGTCTTGAAGCCGCAGAACTGCCTCACGGTCCGCCAAGCTGTCGCAGCTGGCGAGCACCCAGGGAACCGTTTGAGGAAAATTGGAGAGTCGTTTGAGGGCGTCGATGGACGAGTAGGGCGCGTCGGCGCTCCTCGCAGCAACACAAAGATCCACCAGCTGTCGGCGGTCTTCTTGCGTGAGATCGTCTGGCCGACACAAGCACGCGTCCAGACTGGATAACCGGTCGTGCCAGTTACGCTCGCCGATGGCCTTCGCCAGTGGCGTGTCGTTCACCGACGCCGGTGTCTCGTCGTCCAAGATTTTTGGTCTGAAACGGTGACCGTCTTCGCTCGTACCGAGAAGGATCCACGGCCCGTCCCCAAGACGTTCTTGGAGATGTGTGCGGAGTTCGCCCGCTCTGGCCAGTGGAACTGGGTCGGCGACACCTGCTGCCGGGGACGAGAGAGAGAACGCTTTGAGGTGCATGTGGAGTGTTGGGCCAAGTACGTCGAAAGGCCCCGTACTTTCCGGGAGGATGAGAGGCCGGTCGATGTCGTACAGACCGATTTCGGCGACCCAGTCGCCTCGTCCTATCCAGACGAGCCGGATCTTCGCGTCCAGATCGGGCGAACCTCCGACCATCTCTCTCAGCAAGTTCGAAAAGATGGAAAGGGGGGTGAGGCCTTCGACGTTTCGCATCGTGTACAACGGGGGGTGTCCGGCCCGCTTGAGTTCGAAACAAAGCCGCCGCAGATCCGGGGAAAGGAGCCGGAAACCACTGAGCCGCCCCATGGATAGCCGGGCGTGAGACACTTGCCGATCACTCGGATCCAGAAGCATCGGTTGGGCGACCGGGTCGGGCAAAGTGATGTCGACGGTGTTGGCCCACCTCAGGGAAAGGTGAACGGTCGCGCCCGGTCGAAGCGTCCGTAGATCGACGACCGACGTGGAGCCTTCGGTCGTGACGGGGAGAGCTCCCTCCCCGGCCGCCCCGACCATTGCGCTTTTGAGACCGGTCACCCGAAGCTGTCGGTTCTCTGGATCGGCTGCCAGCGATAGGTCGGGCGGCACCACGTCGGCCCTTGCCCATGCGACCAACTGATCTTGCCGTTGCACGGCGAATTCCACGGCGCCGACCGGTTCCTGTCCCACGGCGCTGTGCCAATCGCGGCTGCCGATCGAACGCCATCGAAGATCGCGCGCTTGCACCGAAGTCGCCAAATCGCCTTCGAGCAACCATGCCTGCGGCCTGCCGCGGTATACTTGCTCGCGTGCCTGACGAATGGTCTCACCCACGAACACCAGCTTGTAGCAGCGTTCCGTTTGAGCGGCCGTACGCCAAACGAAGACCAGCCCGTCGACGTCGAGCTCTGCCTTCCCAGTGAACGCAAAGATACGGCGATCGATGTCCGCAGATTGGCCTAGATCCGTGGGAGGGTTCTCGAATCGAACGCGGGGAATTTCAGCGCTCGCGATGGCCAGAGCTAGCCATGGGCGGGTACTACTCACCGGAGAAGTGCCAAGGACTTCAAACTCGTTTGCGTCCGACGGATCGGCATTAGCTGTAGGTTCCAGAGCGACCACCGGGCCTCGCAACGGCTCTCCGGCGAAGGCGGTGAATTCCGTGAGCGTTGCTTCGCCCCCCATCGCCGCCAGCCGCAACTCCTCTCCTAACGGCAGTGGTGTCTCGAAGCCTTGCACCAGTGGCCTGAGCTCCCAGCCATCGTCGTCGGTGTCACGCAGGCGCTCCATGGCGACTATGGCCCGACCGAAATCGATCGAGGGGAGCACGGGCCTGATGCGGACGCGTTCGACGTCCTCAAGAGAAGAACGAACACCTCCTGGCAGTCTCTGGTGGCCAACCGAGCCGCTGATCAGCAATTCAGCCATTGGCGTCCAGACATCGCCAGTTCGTCGCATGCGACGCACGGTTACCAGGCCGCCGGCATCGCCCCGCTTGGCTCTGACCAAGTCTTCGACGAGCAGGCGCACGTCCCGTTCCTCAAGATCGAAAGGCAGGCTGCTTCGCCACCCTGGGTCGAGGGCGTCCAATTTTTCCACGGCATCGGGGCCATGGGTGCCGGTGTTGGGGAGACGGGCGCGCAGCTCGACGACGCACTGGCAGAGCGCGACCGCAGGCTCATAAAGTGCCTGCACAAGGGTTTCCCCCGCCCGCCAGGATTGGGCCCTCACGGCGTTGCTGGCACTGAAACCCATCTCGATGTCGAGCACACTGTGCTTCAGCCAAGCGGCCAGCCTCGGACCTTCTCGCAGGGCGGCCGCGGGGAAGCCGGCTTCTCGGATTACGGCCAGCAGAACTGCTCCGTGTTTGGGCAGCTGGCGCTTCCAGACCCGCAATCCCGTTTCCGCGGCGACGCGCACCTGCGGGTACTTGACCATCGCATGGGGGGCAGTCGGGTGGTAACGCACTCCCAATGCGCCGAGCGGCTGGATCCAGTCCCATGACCCGCCACCTCGTTCGCGCCGGTACCATTCGGCGGTGAATGCTACGAAAAGAGCGGCACCGTAACGGTCATCCAGAAATGACCGGCCGACCTGCTTCAGCGACTCAGCGAGGCTGTCGAACTCGGTCCGAGTGAACCTGTACTCGTAAAGCGGGCGTCCCGTTGGCCATTGGAGGCCCCGACAACGAAGGATGCTTTCGAACGCGCAACGCAGACCCGACCGCGGATCGGCCATTTGGCCAACTCCCCCTCCGACGTCGAAGTTTATCGAATTAGTCTTAACGGTTGCTGTTCCCAAGTCAACTTGAGCGGGTACAGAATGCGAAAGAGTGGCCCAGCACGTCGTCCGGACCGTAGGAGCGCGAGCTTTTTGCAAGCGTAATTCTATCTTTAGTATTGATGAACGCTCCGGTCGAGTGCCATCGCACGGGCTGGCGTGCGGTTGAGCAGGCATCGGCCTTGGTTGCGGTGAATGACCTTCCGGAAGGGATGTTGGCCCTTTGGATCGCGTAGAAGAGGACGATCTTGCCGCAGTCCCGCCTTTCAGCGCTTGCCGCGAAATGGCCTCCCGGACAGGTTATCCTCCAGTGGAGGATAACGGTAGAGAGCCCAACGATGTCCTTGGACGCGCCGACGCCTTGCCACCCGGACCCTTCGCCATGGCGGCCACCAAATTTATCGAAGACACTGCGGTTGCGAGCCGCACGTCACTGTGAGGTGGCTAGTGTGGGGCGGTGTCCTGATCCTCCTCGGCGAGCCCAAGGGCCATGAGAATGCGCCACGCGTTTCCCAGGCGCAGCGCTCCTTCCCCCTTTTCCAGGGCAATGACCGTCACATGACCGACTCCGGCCAAATCGGCCAGGGCCTTTTGGGACAGGCCGCTGGCTTTTCGTCGTTCGGCGGCAAGCCGGCCGATGCTTTTCAGACTGGGCAGTTTATCCATAGAGACGCTCCCACGCCGCGCGGGCGGTCGTCCGGTAGCTCCAGCTGCGTTCTTCGGTGAGGCGGAGTCCTCGCTCCAGGCGCTGGAAGAAAGCCGTATGTCGGCGGGCCATTTCGGTCAGGGCGCCCTCGGCGGCCTTGCGGGTAAGGCCAATTTCGCCGGCGATGGTCAGCAACTGCGCGCGGTCGTAAGCCTCCCACTGCAAGGCGGTCTCACCGACCAGCAGGCCAAAGCGGGTGGTGTAGCCGACCTCGCCGTAGATGTAGCCGTTGAGGATGTCATAGGCGGGTGACAGGCGCAGCCCCTCGGGTGTCTCGACCAGGCTCCAGTTCTTGAGGTGACAGTCGACGTTTCCGGTCAACACGTAGGCCGCCAGGCGTTTGAAGATCCGGCGCGCATCGAGCAGGCGGGCTTCGGAAAAGGCCAAGGCGCGCCCCAGCGCGGCGTAGTCGGCCTGGTACTTGCCGCGATGATCGCGGCCGGCCGGCTGGGCGAGGACCTGGGCGAAGTCTTCGCAGCGTAGCTTTTCGTTGCTTGTGGGGCCGCTGCGGTCGAAGCGCGTCACCACGCAGGCGAGGCCATCGATGCCGTCGACCGCCGCCAATTGGGCGCTGACCACCTCGGCCGGCCCCAGCAGCAGGCGAGAGAGTTCGAGGGAGGTCACCTCGTTGGCGGCCATGTCGGCCAGCGCCGGGCTCGGGTATTTGGCGATGAACGGCGCCGGTTCGCCTTGCGCCGCCGGCCGAAAGCCGCCGCGCCCGTTCCCTGTGCACAAGACCTTGGCCTGGACGCCGCTGATCGTGCGTTCGGGGCGAATGACGGCGGCATCGAGGGCGTCGCGGATCGGTTTGACCGCGGCCGTTTGGTGGCTGTCGGCGGGATCGCGGATGCCGACAGCGCCGACACAGTCGGCGCCATAGGCCAGCAGGATGCCAAAATCGTCCTCGGCATCGATATCGGCATAGGCCGCTTGGCGGTCGCGCAGCCACCCCTCGGGCGCCAGATGGGCGAAGAACGGGTGCAGGCCGAAGGGATAGTCATGCTCACGGCGGGTGAGTGGCAGGGCGCAGGCGATCGGCTGGGCCACGTCATCGTCATAGGCGAAGACCGACCCGCCGCCGGGGGTCTCCCGCAGCGTGCCGACCGGGCGGTCCTTGAAGGTGACGATGCCGTAACGCAAGGCGGCCATGGTATTGTTTTCGATACCAGTTCGAGGGGCGGATCAAAGATGAGTAATCAATTCAATACCGACATTGGTGTGCGGTATGAAAAATAAGACCAAATGCATCCGCTGTAAAGCGGCGGTATCGTTTTCCATACCATCGCCTCCATTTCGCGCAGCGCAGCGCGGCGCGGGCGGCACGGGGCTCCACCAATGGCGAGCAGCGGCCGGCGCGCCCTCTTAAGCCATTCGACGGGGCGCCGCGCGCATGGGCGGCGCCGCTGGCCGCCTTTCCCCGGCATGCCCACCTTCCCTGCGTCAGAGGATAGGAGGGCGCGATGAACGGTTTGGGCGAGGCGGGGGCAGCGGCCGCCGAATGGGCGGCGGCCGAACAAGCGGCGGCGGGCTTCGCGTCGCACAGCCGGGCGGCGGCGACGCTACGCGCCTACCAGGTCGACTGGACGCGCTTTGCCGCCTGGTGCGCCCGCCACGGCCGGGTCGCCTTGCCGGCCGCGCCCGGTGACGTGGCGCTGTTCCTGGCCGCCGAGGCGGCATCCTGCAAGACCGCCACCCTGCAGCACCGCCTGGCCGCCATCATCGTCCGCCATCGGCAGGAGGGGCTCGCCTTCGATGCCAAGGCGCCGGCGCTGGTCGAGGTGTGGCGCGGCATCCGTCGCGTCAAAGGGGTGGCCAAGCAGGGCAAGGCGCCGCTCTTGGGCCCCGAACTGGCCGCCATCCTGGCGGCGTTGCCCGACACGCTGGCCGGCAAACGCGACCGCGCGCTGCTGGCCCTCACCTTCTCTGCGGCGCTCCGCCGCAGCGAAGCGGTGGCCCTGGACGTCGGCGACCTCACCTGGACCAGCGCCGGGGTCGTGGTGCGCGTCGCCCGTGCCAAGACCGATCCGGACGGCAAAGGGGCGAGCCGCGCCGTGCCGAAGGGGCGCGGCCCGGGCAGCTGCCCCGTCGCCGCGCTGAAGGCCTGGGTGACGGCGGCCGGGCTGGACGAGGGCCCCTTGTTTCGCCCGGTCGACAAGTGGGACCGGCTGGGGGCGGGGCGCATCTGCGACCGCACG
This sequence comes from Pseudomonadota bacterium, assembly GCA_021793155.1. Classification (GTDB taxonomy): domain Bacteria; phylum Pseudomonadota; class Alphaproteobacteria; order Rhodospirillales; family Magnetospirillaceae; genus DUZF01. The sequence goes on from JAJYTF010000018.1 coordinate 32,203, forward strand.
CTGGTGCGGATCGTGAAGAAGGCGGTGGAGACCTATGGCCGCCGGCAGGGCTGGTCGCGCGCCACCATCGCCGCCAAGGTAGGCGGGGTGGCCGGGCATTCGCTCAGGGCCGGCTTTGCCACCACGGCGGCCGCCGCCGGCGCCGAGGAGTGGGCGATCATGAAGCAGACGGGACACAAGAAACGGGAGAGCGTGCAGGGTTACATCCGGGCGGCCGTCGATTTCGACCATCACATCGGACACCAGCTGGGCCTGTAGGAATGGTCAGCTCCGGGATCACGGTTTGGGTGGTGGCAGCGACTGCGACGCATTGGCATCAATGGCGCAATAAAAATGGCTAATCCTTTCAGATCAAACCTTTAACCAAGGTGGTGTCCGACAATGGTTGCTTGTCGGACAGTGAACGGACGGCGAACGGACACCAGCCACGCCGTAATCCCGGAGCTGACCGCCTCCTGCGGGGGCAATGGTGGCGGCCCGATCCGCCCGATGGCGTCCGCGACGCGGCCTTAAGGTAGTGCTCGGCGCCCGCCCTGGCCGTTCGGCCTCCGTGCCCTGCCACCACGCTGGCCGCAGGATGAGGTCTTGTGGTCGCGCTCGCCGGGGCTGCTAAACTGCGCCGATGATTGATCCCGCAGCCGCCCTTTTTTCGACGGCCGATCCGCCCGACGCCTTTGATCAGCTGTTCCCCGACGAGGCCGCCTGCGTCGCGCAGTGGCTGGCCTGGCGCTGGCCGCGGCTGCCGCACGGGTTTCGCTGCCCGCGCTGTGCCAAGCGGCGCAAACGGGGAGAGCAGACCAAAGGCTGGTATCTCGCGGGGCGAGGGCTGATCCAATGCAGTCTTTGCCAGGCCCAGGTGTCGCTGATCGAGGACACCTGGCTGCGCCACAGCCACCTGCCCCTGCGCCACTGGTTTCGGGCGGCCTATTTGTCTTGCACCCGGAGGGAGGCGATCAATGCCCGGGCCCTGGCGGCCGAACTCGGGGTCACCTATGAAACCGCCTGGCGGATGGCGCATGGCTTGCGCCAGAGCGTCGGCCGGGTGCTCCGGACCTTGCCCCTCGACGGCATGCTCTATTTCGGCAGTTCGCGGCATTTCTGGAACGACGGGCGCGCCTTTCCCTATCCCTTCGTCGTCGGTGTCGTGGCCGCCGGCCACAAGCCATCCACTCTGCGCATGGAAATCGGCCAGAACTGGCCGCAGCTGCTCGACGCGGTGATGGCGACGAACGGGCGCTCCCATCATCGGCCAAGGGGTGGCAACCTGGAAATTCCTGACTACGTCGAACGCGAGGACGTCCACCTTCACGACGGCAATCCGCCGGTGGTGGAGGCCGCGCTGGCGGCGGCGCTCGCCTGGCTGCCGAAAAAAGGGGTGCGCAGCCACCAGCCCTATCTCGACGAATTCTGCTGGATCCAGTCGCGCGGATCCGACGACCTGGAGAGCATACACCGCCTTTTGCTGGGGGCCGTGCTTCCCCCGCTAAAGGCACCGCGGCCCTTCAGCAATTTTGGCCGCTAACCTACGAAAAAGCAGATAAAGGCGATTTCTCTGCAGCAAAAATGAAAAAATTTCACGTGGAAAATCAATTGGTTCCTCGAACATCGCCGATATAGGAGTTTATTCCTTGGCAGGCTGATCCTGTGACGCGAGAGCACGCAGGAAAGCCATGACCCCAATCTTCAGCCGTCCCGAGAAGCCGATTCTGCGGCGGCACACCATCGCGATGCCGGCCCTTCCCGCCGCCGCGACGTCGGTGCTGGCGGGGGCGCAAGGCATTATCCCGAGCTTCACCTTGGCCAATGCCGAGATCGAGGGGACCGTGCCGCCAAGCGACGAGGAGCCGGTCTACCGCTACACGGTGGTGGTCGGAGCGCCCGCCTGCCTCACCGGCGTTGACAGGGGCAAAGGGCATCGCCGCAACGGCAGGCGGTCGCGCCTTCATTGGGCGGTGCATGTCCCGGTCGCGGGTTACCCCGTGCTGTTCAAGATCATCGAAATCCGTTGCCGTTGCGGGACGCGCACGCCGCTGCCCTGGCTGCATCCCGAACATCCGGGTTTCACCGTGGAGGCCATCGACTACGCCATTCGCCAGGGCATCTGCCGTCCCTTCGCCAAAGTGGCGCAAGAGCTCCTCACCCATGAGAGCGTCGTCCGCAAGCTCTGCCTGCGGGTGATGCTCCATCTCGACCGCATCTATCAGCCGGAAGCGCCGGAATTCCTCATCATCGACGAAGGGCACTTCGGCGAGAAGCGACGGTCGAAACGGTCCCGTATCATCCTGGTGGACGGCAATGGTATGGCGGGCCGCTCGCTGATCGACATGGGCTTCTGCGACACCAAGGGTGAGCTTCGCCGCCTGCTGCTGGGGCTGACCAACCGCGAGCGGATCAAGGTGGTGGCGATGGACGGTCTGCAGCGCTACGCCGATGTCGTGCGCGAGGTGCTGGGCGAGGATGTGCTGATCGTCTACGACCGCTGGCATTTCCAACGGGATTGCACCGACATCCTGGTCGATGGCTGGCGCGATTGGTATGGCGAACATGCCCAAGGGCGCCGGGCGGATATCCGCGCCGCCCTGCAGGTCGACGTCGACGCGCTGCGCACCGTGTACGGCCTCAGCGATGCCCAGAAGCACGCGTTGGCGGCCTTGGCCCGTGTCGCGCCCCATCTCGAGGCCGTGCGGCAATGGCGCGATCGGCAGATCGCCTTCTATCCGCAGCGGGATGAAGTGCGGGCCGCCGAACTGTTCGACGAGGCCCGGAAATACGGCCAAACGGTGCTGAGGGAGCACGGCCACAGCCTGTCGGCGGCGCTCCGCAACAAATTCGCCTCCCTCTTAAAGCGCATCGAGCGCCGCCGGCGCGACCTGCTCAATTACGGATGCTTCCGGCTGGCCCGGCCGACCCGCAAAGATCCGTTGCGCACCGTGGGTTTCGGCAGCAGCGGGGCGGAAAGCTACAACCGGCTGATCGACCAGCTCAATGACGCGGGCAACGGGTTGCACCCGGAAGTGCTGCGCATCAAGGCCCTGGCCAATTACGGCCCCCTTACCGAAGGGGTGATCCGTGAGGCCATCACCGGGGCGCCGCCCTTGCCGACGGCGCACAAGGATGCGGCGGAGGCGGCGGAGAAGCCTCGCAAGAAATTCTCCCCTTGGCCGAAGCGCGCTATTCCGCCGCTGCCCGCCGGCAATCCGCGCACGGTCGTTCGGCGGTCAACGCGCCGGCCGGTCGATCCGGCCCAGATGGAACTCGGGTTATGACCGGCCAGCTGCTGACCTTCCCGGGCGGCCCGGCCGTCGCTCCGCGCTCCGGCTACGCCTTGCGTCTGATCGACCGCGGCGGCGTTGCCGAGATGCTCGGTGTGACCCGCGAAAAGCTCTATCGCCGGCTGGGCGAGTGGTCACACCACCCGGCCAACCCCTTTCCCGCCCCGGTGTTGGGGCGGGGCGCCGGGGCCCGCTGGGATCCACGCGCCATCGACCGTTGGGTGGCGGCCGGCGGCGAACACGCGACGGCTCCCGCGGGGATGGCCGCCGACACCGAAGACGAATGGGCGGCCCGCCTCGACGGCCGCGCCTTGACCTTGTGAGCGCTGGAGCAGGCTGGTCGGAGACCCCAAATGCAAGCGGCAACTGTCATATCGCCCATGGCCAAGATCGCGGTCCGCCATCTGGTCGCCAAGCCTGGCAAGGGCGGCTCCCTGCGCCGCTTCTGGGAGCCGGGCGGCAAGCTGCGCAGCGGTGGCTGGCATACGGCCCGCCTCGCCGACGACCTGGTCACTGCCATCGTCCAGGCCGAGGCGATCAACGGCGCGGTCGACCGCTGGCGCCGCGGGTCACAGACGGCAGCCGGCGCACAACATGTGGACTGCATCCTGGCCGCGGCACCGGCCGGAGTCGTCGTCGGCCACTCCCTGGCGGCACCGCCCGTGCGTCCGCGCCCGACGACGCTGGCCGGTCTCATTCATTTTTACCGGCTGTCGGATGACTTCCGCGGCCTTCGCCTCAGCACCCGGAAGACCTATGAGGACAATTTGCGTGTTCTCGAGCGGTGGGGTGGCGATGCGCCGCTCGAGGTCATGACTCCGGCGCGGTTCCGTACCCTCTGGAAGACGCTGGCCAAGCGGACTCCAACCAAGGCCGGCGGGGTGGTGGCCATGGCCCGTCTCCTGTTCGGCTGGGCGCGCCGTGAAGTTGGATACAAGGGCTATCGCCAAGACGGCGTGCTCGTCTCCGGGAATCCGGCCTCCAAGCTCGAAATCGAAACCGAGAAACCCCAGCGAACCGAAGAGGACCTGTGGACGGCCGAAGAAATCGCCATTTTTTCTGCGGTGGCGGAGCAAATGGGACGCCTCTCGGTCGGGCTCGCCGTCGAACTCAATGCCTGGCTTGGGCAACGAGAGGGTGATCTGCTGGCGCTGGGTTGGCACCATTATCGGCAAGGCGTCATCACCGTGAACCAGTCGAAGACCAAGGCGCGAGTCCATTTGCCGGTCGATCTTATCCCGGAGCTCTCTGCTCTGCTCGATCGGCTGCGGACCCAGGCCCGGCAGAGTGCGCTGACCGCAACCACCATCTTAGTGAACGAACGCACCGGCCGCGCTTGGTCACCCCACTCCTTCCACCATGCCTTTGCCGAGGTGCGGACCAAAGCCAAGGACTGGTGTCCCTCCCTGGCCGGGCGCCAGTTCATGCTCCTGCGCCACACGGCGATCGCTCGCCTCGCGGAGGCAGGGTGCACGACCGAAGAGATCTCGGCGATCAGCGGCCATACCCTCCAATCGGTGGTGCTGATCCTCGAGCGCTACCATGTGCGCACCAAGAAAATGGCCGAGACGGCTTTTCTGAAGCGGTTGCGCAGCCTGCGATCCGAAGATCGGTGACCACCGGTCGCTCTCATCCGCTTGAATCCGGATCATCGCCGGAACGAGGCATTGTCACCCGACGCAGAGACGTGCCAATGTGGCTTGGAACAAAGAGCGAACATTTTCTCGGCGCCCAACCAGGAACCCGACTTCGTGCGGGGCATGATGCCATGAGTGAAAGAAGCGTTCACGACCGTGCCGTCGAGCTGATCGCCCGAATTCTGTGCCGGGTGGTCGGCATCGCCGAAGTGGATGTTGATGGCTCGGCCAACTGGTGGATCTTCGTCGGCGACGCCGAGGCGCTGGTCAGCGATGCCGAGCGGCGGTTCCCGCCACCTCCAGGGCCGCCACCCAGGATCGAAAATTGACCGCCACGTCCAGTGGCGTTCGGAAGCAAGGCCGATACTGTGACCGGCTTCCTGTCCGGTCCGACCTTCATCAGTCAGTCACTGCGCCGACCATTTGCGTCGGCCGTGCGCTGATGACCCGATGGCGGCGTTGGTTGTAGCTGAACTGGGCGGGCAGCTAAGAGCCCATCGCGGGCGTTACATAGATCAGAGCCTGTTCTCAATCGCGGACGTTGTGCTGAATAGGTGCGCCGGGCGGCCGACACCGCCCGTGACAGGTGGCCCATGGGGCTTGGCCCCATTCTCTCGGCCTCGGGTTGCCTTGTTTTAAATACCTTCTTCGTTATTCGCCAAAGGATCGTGACGCCGATCAGGTGTCGGAGTAAAAAGTGTATTATCAATAAACCCAGGAATACCTGCGGGTTTGATCATGACCGCGATGATGCGCTTCGTGATGTCGCGGGCGTTTGTGACAGAGGTTCCTAAATATGGCGCGTATTCGAAAGGTCGAGATCGAGAATTTCCGGGGGATCAAGAAATTCTCCTGGGTGCCTTCGGCTGGAATGAACTGTCTCATCGGTCCCGGCGACAGCGGCAAATCATCAATACTGGATGCGCTGGATTTCTGCCTCGGCGCGCGCCGCAATATTCCGTTCTCCGACGCCGACTTTCATCGCCTGGATGTCGAGAAGCCAATCAGGATCGAAGTAACCATCGGCGAACTCGACGACGGCATGAAGAGCCTTGACCAATACGGCCTCTATGTCAGGAATTTCGATGCGGCGACCGGCAATGTCGAAGACGAGCCGGAAAACGACGGCGAAACCGTCCTGACGGTCAAGCTGACCGTCGGCAGCGATCTTGATCCCGTCTGGTCGCTGGTTTCGGAACGGGCCGCTGCCCAAGGGCAGACGCGGAACCTCGGTTGGAACGATCGCGTTCGGCTCGCGCCGACCCGTATCGGCGTCATGGCGGACTATCATCTCGGATGGAGCCGCGGTTCGGTGCTCAACCGGGTATCGGAAGAGCGCGCCGATGCATCGGCGGCTCTGGCTAAGGCGGCCCGCGATGCCCGTGCCGCTTTTGGAACCGATGCCGAGCAGCAACTTGGCGAGACCTTGCAGATCGTCGCCGCGACGGCGAAGGAATTGGGTATTCCGGTGGGCGACGCCGTCAAGGCCATGCTCGACGCTCACTCGGTGTCCTTCACGGGCGGAACGATCTCGCTGCACGACGAGGATGGCGTGCCCTTGCGCGGCCTCGGCACCGGTTCCTCGCGTCTGCTTGTCGCCGGGCTTCAGCGCAAAGCGTCGGAACAGGCGCGGATCATCCTCATCGATGAGCTGGAGTACGGCCTTGAACCGCACCGCATCATCCGGTTGCTCGGCTCGCTGGGCGCGAAGAATAGCCCGCCGCCGCTTCAGGTGTTCATGACCACGCATTCGCCGGTCGCCTTGCGCGAACTCTCGGGCGACCAGTTGTTTGTCGTGCGCGCCAAGCCCGACGCGCACGAGGTCTTGGCCGTGGGCACGGCGGATGATGTTCAAGGCACCATCCGCGTCTGTCCGGACGCATTTCTTGCCCCGTCGATCATCGTGTGCGAAGGGGCCAGCGAAGTTGGGCTTGCGCGTGGTATAGACCAATTCAGGTCAGGACAGGGCAAAGATTCTATCAGCGCTCTCGGCGTCGCTCTGGTGGACAGCGGCGGTGGCAGCGCTGACCGGCCCTTTGAGCGCGCCAGCCCGCTTCTCGCGCTCGGCTATCGCGTGGCCGTTCTCAGGGACGATGATAAGAAGCCGACCCCGGCGACCGAGCAGGCTCACGTGAACAAGGGCGGCGCCGTCGTCGCCTGGCGCGACGGCCTTGCGCTCGAGGACGAGCTGTTTCTCAGCCTTTCCGACGACGGTGTCGTCAAGTTGGTCGAACGGGCTGTCGCGTTGCACGGTGCCGATCTTATCAACGAACAAATTAAGTCGGCTTCGGGAGGAACGAGGGATCTTGAGGCGGTTCGCTTGGAGCCTCTTCTTGGTGACATTTCCGATGACACGCGCCAGCTTCTCGGCAAGGCCGCGCGAACGAAACAGAACAGTTGGTTCAAGACCGTCACGCGGATGGAGGATGCCGCCCGCGAGATCGTCGGGCCTGACCTCGAACAGGCCGACGAGGGTTTTCGGGAGCTGATCGAACGCATCTTCAGTTGGGCCAATAATGCCTGACGCTATCGACCTTCTGGCGATTGACCGTGGCACTGTCACCGCGCCGGCGGGATGCGGAAAGACCCATTGTATCTCGGATGCCCTGGTCCGCCATGATCGACCCAAGCCGATCCTGATCCTGACGCACACCAACGCCGGTGTTGTCGCCTTGCGCGGCCGACTGGATCGTGCGGGCGTTCCTTCGCGCGCCTATCGCCTCGCTACGATCGACGGCTGGGCCATGCGGCTCATCTCGATGTTCCCGGCGCGGAGCGCCCACAATCCCGACATTCTCAAGCTGACAAATCCCGGAGCTGATTATCCGAATATCCGCGTGGCGGCGTTCAATCTGTTGAAAAACGGGCATATCAACGATGTTCTCGCCGCCAGCTATTCCCGTCTCATCGTCGACGAATATCAGGACTGCTCCCTCCGGCAGCATGCCGTCGTTTACTATGCCGCCGAGGTCCTCCCGACCTGCCTGCTCGGCGATCCCATGCAAGCCATTTTTGGGTTCGGCTCCGACCCTCTGGCAAAATGGGATGAGCATGTCATCGCCTATTTTCCGGTGGCCGGCGAACTCACAACGCCATGGCGCTGGAAAAACGCTGGCGCCGAGGCGCTCGGCCTCTGGCTGCTCGAGGTCCGGCGCCTCTTGTTGGCGGGCCAACCGGTCGATCTCCGTTCCGGTCCTGCCGGGATGGTCAACTGGGTGCAACTGGACGGCGCTCAGGATCACCCGAGGCAACTGCAAGCGGGGAGGGTGCGTCCGCCCAACGGCGACGGCCACGTGCTGATTATCGGCGAAAGCACGAACCCTGACGGCCAACGGCTGTTCGCCAGCCAGACGCCCGGCGCTATCACCGTGGAAGCCGTCGATCTCAAGGATTTGGTCTCGTTCGCACGGCGGTTCGACCTGAAATCTCCCGACGCCCTCGAACAGGTTGCCAATTTTGCCCAAAGCGTCATGACGAATGTCGGCGCGGCCGACCTCTTGCGCCGCGTTCAATCCCTGCAGCGCGGCACCGCGCGAAACCCGCCGACCGATGTCGAAAATGCGGCTTTGGCTTTTGCGCGAGCGCCTTCGCATCGGCGGGCCGCCGAGCTGTTGGCCGAAATCGGCAAAGAGGCGGGCGTCAGGACGCATCGGCCCGCAGTCCTGCGAAACTGCATCAAAGCCCTTCAATTGTGCGACGGGACCGAAGGGCTGAGCTTTGCCGATGCGGCTGTCCGCATGCGGGAGCAGAACCGGTTGATCGGGCGGCCATTGCCGAAGCGGGCGGTCGGCAGCACCCTTTTGCTGAAGGGGCTCGAAGCCGATGTCGCCGTTGTCCTCAATGCCGACAAGCTTGACGCGAAAAACCTCTATGTAGCCATGACGCGAGGATCGAAGCTACTGACCGTTTGCTCGCCGTCACCGATCCTTAAGCCCAGGCCGTGAACTCTGCCAAGCCGCTTTTGGCGCGGCCCCTGCGTCGTGATACCGTTGCGGGCGAATCAATGAAGGGGGCTGACGGCACGCTGCGTGGGCGAATGAGAACAAACCGGCACAGAAGGTCTGACGTCAGACCCTGAAAAGGTCTGACAGTCGGCCTGTTCCCGTTCCGTGCCATCCGCTATGTGCTTGATTTAATTGGTGCCCCAGGCCGGACTCGAACCAGCACGCCCTTGCGAGCAACAGATTTTGAGTCTGCCGCGTCTACCATTCCGCCACTGGGGCACCGGGAGGTAGGAGGGCAGATCATAGCCAAGCTTCGGTGGCGGTCAATCACTTGTGCAGAAGGGCACGGCGATTCGCCCCATTCGCTCGTTGCGCAGCATGGCGGGAGGCTGTTACACCTCGAGGCTTCCGCGGAATTTTCCATGGGTTGCCGATGCTGCAGCGTACCTATGACTGGATGATGGGGTTGGCCAACCATCGCCATGCATTGTGGTGGCTGGCCGTCGTCGCCTTCATCGAGAGTTCGGTCTTTCCCATACCGCCCGACATCATGCTGGTGCCCATGGTGCTGGCGGCGCGCGACAAGGCCCTGCGCTTCGCCGCAGTGGCGACCGTGGCTTCGGTCATCGGCGGCTGGCTGGGTTACGCCATCGGCTATTTCCTGTACGAGGCGGTGGGGCGGCCGATCATCGGCTTCTACCACCTGACGGCCGGCTTCGCCGTGTTCCAGGCCAAGTTCAACGAGTACGGGGCGTGGATCGTGCTGATCAAGGGCATGACCCCGATCCCCTACAAGCTGATCACCATCGCCTCGGGTGTCGCCCATCTCGACCCGGTGGTGTTCACCCTGGCCTCGATCGGCTCGCGCGCCATGCGCTTCTTCCTGGTTGCCGGCCTGCTCTATTACTTCGGCGAGCCGATTCGCGACTTCATCGAACGGCGGCTGACACTGGTCACCACCACATTCGTCGTGGTGCTGGTCGGCGGCTTTCTCGCCATCAAACTGGTCTGAACCTGCCATGTCTTCCACGCGCCAACTTCCCGCCTTCATCCTGCTGGCCTGCCTGGGAGCCCTGGCCTCGGCCCTGACCGCCCAGTACGGCTTCGGATTGCGCCCCTGTGTTCTTTGCCTGTATCAGCGGGTTCCCTATGCGCTGGCCGGACTGCTGGCGGCCATTGCGCTTCTGCCGGCAGTTCCGCTGCGCGGCAGGGCGGTTCTGGCGGGTCTGTGCGCCTGCGCCTTCCTGATTAATTCCGGCATTGCCGTATTTCACGTCGGCGTCGAGAACCATTGGTGGGCCGGGCTGGCCGCCTGTTCCGGCGGCGGTCCTCAGGCTCAGACCGTGGCGGACCTGAAGGCCATGCTGGCCGGCCCGCCGCCGCCCCGTTGCGACCAGATTCCCTGGGCGCTGTTCGGCATCTCGATGGCAGGTTACAATGTCTTCGCGTCGCTCGCCCTGGCGTTGTTCGCCGGCTGGGCGGCAACACGTCTGAAGAGGGCCGCATGACCAAGACCACCGGCGAAGACCATATGCCCGGCGACCCTTCGCCTCGCGAACTGCTGGAGCGGATCATCCGCGTCGACCAGGCCGGCGAATACGGCGCGGTCCGCATTTACCAGGGGCAGCGCGCGGTGCTCGGCCGTCGTGCTTCCTGCGCGGAAACGCTGCGCCACATGGAAGAACAGGAGCGCCAGCACCTCGACTGCTTCACCAGGCTGGTTGCCGAGCGCCGCGTCCGTCCCACGCTGATGCAACCGCTGTGGCACGTCATGGGGTTCGCCCTGGGGGCCGGTACGGCATTGCTGGGCGAACGGGCGGCGATGGCCTGCACGGTCGCCGTCGAAGAGGTGATCGACGAGCATTACGCCCGCCAGGCGGAGCAGTTGGGCGACGACGAGCCCGAACTGAAGCAGACGGTAGAAGAATACCGCGCCCACGAGGTGGCCCATCGGGATGCCGCCCTGGCCCACGGGGCCGAGCGGGCGCCGGGATATCCGCTCCTGGTGTCGGCCATCAAGACGGGGTCGCGCCTGGCGATCTGGCTGTCGGAGCGCCTCTGAACGGTTCGCGCATCCAAAAAAGAAACAAAAGGAAGCAAAACGGAATTGCCGCGGGTTGGGTTCCCCGGTAGTCTGCGGCCCTGGCGCCACTGCGCCAGCCTCGGGTGAAAAGGGGAACCATGATCAGGAAGACTTGCCTGACGGCCATGGCCGTCGTTTCGGCCACCGTGTCGATTATCGGAGGCGCTATCCAGGCCCGGGCGGAAGCCCTGATTTCGTCGGTATCGCCGCAGGTTTCGGCGGGCACGCTGGGCATTGGGCCCGAGATCGACACACGGCTGGCGAACCTGCCGCTCGGCCTGCGGCTGGGCGCGAATTTCTTCAGTTTCGACAGGAACATCAGCACCAGCGACATCACCTATCGCGGCAAGGCCAATTTGGCCAATGGCGGGCTGATCGCCGACTGGTACCCGTTCATCACCGGTTTCCGCCTGTCGGCGGGGCTCAAGGTCAATGGCAATGAAGCCACGGTGACCGCCATTCCGGCAACAGGCGGAACCGTTACTGTCAACCATCAGACCTATTCGGCGGCCGGCAGCTCGCTGGCCGGGAAGATCGGCTTCGACACCTTCGCTCCTTATGCCGGCGTTGGTTTTGCAGGGCAGATTTTCGGCGGGCCGACCCTGGGCTTCGACTTGGGCGCCATGTTCCACGGCACGCCGAAAGCGACTCTGAATGCCAGCGGCCCGATCACCACGGTGCCCGGCTTTGCCGCCAATCTGGCCCAGGAACAGCAGAATCTTGAGGACAAGGTCAGGGACTTCTGGGTCTATCCGGTGGTCGATATTTCGCTCGGCTGGAGGTTCTAAACCGGATCCAGCTCGGTATCCCAGTACAGGAAGTCCCGCCAGCTTTCGTGCAGGTAATTGGGCGGAAAGGCCCGCCCATGCTCCTGCAACTGGAAGCTCGTCGGCTGCTCCGGCCGTACGAGAGGGAACATTCCTGCTTCGCGCGGCAGCCGGCTGCCCTTGACCAGATTGCAGGGAGAACAGGCGGTGACCACGTTGTCCCAGGTTGTGTGCCCGCCGCGCGAGCGCGGGACCACATGGTCGAAGGTCAATTCATGGGTGGGGAGCGATTCGCCGCAATATTGGCAAGTGAAGCGGTCGCGCAGGAATACATTGAAGCGGGTGAAGGCGGGCCGGCGCGAGGTGGGGATGTATTCTTTGAGCGAAATCACGCTGGGCAGCGGCATCTCCCAGCTGGGAGAGCGGATGATCCGGCTGTAGGAGGAAACGACGTTGACTCGTTCCGAAACGACTGCCTTTACGGCCTCGTGCCAAGACCACAAGGACAGAGGATAATAACTCAGCGGGCGGAAGTCCGCGTTAAGAACCAAGGCCGGGCAGCTTTCAAGCGCCAGCGACAAAATGCGCTCCCCCTAAGGCTTGGGGTTACAACATATAGGGTATCTACCAGAATCACGCGCCGATCAAGCATAACAATTCGGTGACAATCTGCGGCGCATTCATGCGTCGTCCCGTGGTCCGGCCAGATCGAACCCCTGGGCGACGAATCGGATACCGGCGACCAGCCCTTGGTCGTCGATGGCGTGGCCCAACTCGGGACAGGACAGCGATAACACTGGAACCCCCATCAGCTCCAGCGCGCTCTTGGCGAGCGGCAGGAAGCCATGCGGCACCACATCGTCGGCCTCTCCATGCACCAGCAGGGTCCGCGGCCGAACCTTGAGTTCCGCCGGCAACAGATCAGGCGCCGCCAGCAGCCCGGAATATCCGACCACCGCGGCGCAGGGACGGGAGCGCCGCAACGCCACGTACAAGGCCATCATGGTGCCTTGGGAGAAGCCGACCAGGGCCAGATTTTCTTCGGTCAGGCCTCGTGCGGCAAGCTCTTGGTCAAGGAAGGAGTCGAGCAGCGGGGCCGCCGTGCGGATGCCGTCCAGAATAGCCTGGGGCGAGCGATCCTGCAGGCTGAACCACTGATGGCCGGTGGGCGCCATGTCGAACGCGAAGGGTGCATCGGGTGACAGAAACTCGGCATCGGGCAGCCATTCAGCGAAATAGGGAGCCAGAGAGATCAGGTCGGTGCCATCGGACCCGACGCCATGCAGGAACACCACCAGCTGTTTGGCCGGTCCGCCGGAAGCCGGCACCGCACCAGGTCCGTTCAAGGGTTTCGTCGCCATGGAACTCCCCTGGTCAGGATGAGACGCGCCTGCCGCGCCACCCGAAACCATTCTAGCGATAATCGTGTCGGCCATTCCCTTCAAGGTGGAAATGGGTTATGCGTCCCCCATGACCTCGGTCATCACCCGTTTCGCTCCCAGCCCCACCGGCCGCCTGCATCTCGGTCACGCCTACTCGGCGCTGTTCGCCGCCGAAGCGGCCTGGCGCGCCGACGGCCGGTTCCTCCTGCGCATCGAAGACATCGATGCCGGCCGCTGCCGGCCGGAATTCATCGCCGGCATCGAAGAGGATCTGGCCTGGCTGGGCCTGCTGTGGGAACGGCCGATGCGCCGCCAATCGCAGCATATGGACGACTATCGGGCGGCTCTCGACCGCCTGGGGCGGCGCGGCCTGTTGTATCCGTGCTTCTGCACCAGGGCCGACATCGTCCGGCAAATCGGGGCGTCGGCGGCCGCCCCGCACGGCCCGGACGGCCCGCTCTATCCCGGGCTGTGCCGCCGATTGCTGCCCGAGGAGGCGGCCCGCCGACAGGCGTCCGGAGAGCCATTCGCCCTCAGGCTCGACATGGCCCAGGCTCTCGCCCAGGCCGGCCCCCTGGTGTGGCGCGACCTGGAGGCCGGCGAGGTGCTGGCCGAGGCCGGGTTATTCGGCGACGTGGTCCTGGCCCGCAAGGACGTGCCGACCAGTTATCATCTGGCGGTGACCGTCGATGACGCCCTGCAGGGGGTCACCCTGGTGACCCGCGGCCGTGATCTGTTCGCCGCGACCCATGTGCATCGCCTGCTGCAGGCCCTGCTCGACCTGCCGGTGCCGCAATGGCACCACCATCGTCTGCTGACCGACGAAAGCGGCAGGCGCCTGGCCAAGCGCGACAAAGCAGCAACCATCGAATCGCTACGCCGGTCCGGTATGACTCCGGCAGAACTGCGACGGATGGTCGGGGTCTAAGGGCTCCTCACTACCGCGACATGGGGGGCTGGGAGTTCATTTCTTCTCCGTGTCCTCCGTGTCGCGGTGGTGAGGAGCATTCTGCCTGGCCAGCGGATGGTGTTGGTTGACCAGGTTTTTCAGCCGGTCGTCCAGGACGTGGGTATAGGTCTGTGTGGTGGCGATGTCGGCATGACCCAGCATCTGCTGGACGCTGCGCAGGTCGGCGCCATGGGCGAGCAGGTGGCTGGCGAAGGAATGGCGCAGCACATGCGGCGACACCCGGGACGGCGGTATGCCGGCTGCGACGGCCAGGCCGTCCAGCATCTTGGCGAAGCCGCTGCGACTCAAATGCCCCAGGCCGCCCTCGCCCGGAAACAGCCATTTGCTGCCGGACGGCTGGCGGACCTGGATCCAGCCGGCCAACGCTCGGCGCGCCGGCTCGCCAAGCGGTACCATGCGTTCCTTTGCGCCTTTGCCGCGAACAATCAGCACCGGCTGGTCGCGGGCCACCGCGGCGAACGGTAGCGCTACCAATTCGGAGACCCGCAGGCCAGCGGCATAAAGGGTTTCGACCAAGGCACAGGCGCGGCGGGCGGCAACGCCGTCCATCGTCTCCGTGGCCGCGATGAGGCGGGCCACCTCATCCTCAGACAGGTATTTCGGCAGGGGCCGGCCCAGCCGAGGACTGTCGAGGGTGACGGTGGGATCGTCGCTCCGCATCCCTTCGGCGAACAGAAACTGGTGGAACTGCCGAAGAGTCGACAGGCGGCGGGCCGCGGTGCGTGACGCCAAGCCGCGGCGTGCCATGTCGCCCACATAGTCGCGCAAGGCGGCAAGATCGGCCTGGTCGGCGGCCAAACCGCAACCGGCCATGAATTCGGCGAAGTCGTCGAGATCCCGGCCATAGGCTTCGCAGGTGTTGGCGGCGGCACCGCGCTCCACCGTCATCATCTCGATGAAGGCCTCGATCCGGTGCCGTCCCCCCGTGTTCCCCGGCGCCCCGTTACCCGTCATGGTCAGATGCCGTTGGCGATGGCCGCCTCCACCGCCAGGGCGCGGGCGTCGGCATCGAGTCCGATCAGGTGCAATGCCGCGACCACGCGGTATAGCTCGTCCGGATCCGACTGGGCCAGGCCCGGCTCGCCCAGCGACGCCAGGGCGAACATCACCGTCTCGCCCAGGCGCAGGTCTTCGGTGGCCACCCGCAGGCCCTGCCACAGGGCGGCGCGGGGAAGACGGGCGGCGACCTGCGCCGGGCCGTCGAGCAACGGCAGCCACGCCTCGGCCGGCACCCGGTCGCCCAGGCCCGACAGCAGGCTGAACAGGACAGTGGTGCGCCGTTCCTCGACCGCCGGGCCGCCACGGACCTTCCTCCAGGCGTCGAGGGCGGCGGTGGGCAGGGGCTGGTCGTCCTCGCGGCCGGCCAATCTGACCAGCGGCGCCAGCGCCGCCGCGGTTTCGGCCATGGTTTCGTTGGCTGTGCTCTGGCTGTGGGCGAACGAGTACCAGCCGCGGGCCGCATCGAACTTCTGTGCGGCGAACAGGGCGCGGGCGGCCGGATAGGCGAACCAGGCCAGTTCCGGCGCCGGCTTCAGGGCGGCCAGCTGTGGTGCGTAAAGGCGTGCCGCGGTGAAATAGCTGCCCTGGTCGGCGGCCAGGCTGAGCGCCTTGCCGATGATTTCGGCCTTGGCGGCCGGCAAGGCCTGCTGTTCGGCGGCGCGGAACAGCAGGGCGCGGCTGCGGATTCCCTTGTCGGTCCCCGCGGCGTTCAGCGGGGCGCTCAGTTCCTGCGGGCTGAAGGTCACCGACTGGTAAAGCTGGCGCAGGGTTTCGGTATCCACCGCGCCGATCGCTTCCGCCTTCTCGGCGGTCAGCAGGCGCGCCTCGGGCGAGGCCGACGGCATCAAGGTGATGGCTCGCAGCAAGGCGGGCGAGGCTGCGCCGGCGCCGACACTTCCGGGAAGGGCCAGCTTGGCCGTTCGCGCCATGGCCAGGCTCAGCGGAGAGGGGTTGGCGAAAGCGTCGAGCCGCCCGCCGGCCGGTGCGATGCCGGAAAGGGCGTCGGCGGCGACGAAGAAGGTCGGGTCGCCAATCTTCTGCTCGCGTAGGAGGTCGACACCGAGCCCCGCCTCGCTCGCCTTGCCGGCGGCGAACTGGCAGAACACCTGCAGCTTGGCGGGAAAGACGTCATCCGATGTGGCGGCTCTCAGTGCCGCCCTCTGGTCGCAGGCGGCGGCGTTGTCGCCGGCAAGCAGTGCGGCGTCGACCAGCAGCCGGCGCAGCTCCGGCGTCATCGCCGGGGCCGGCAGCCCCTTCAGCAGGGCGACCAATCCATCCAACTCACCCAGGGCCCACAGCTTATCGGCGCGCAGCTTGATCAGCGGGTCGCCGCTGGGGCGGCCGGCGGGCACTGCGGCGGTACTCAGCAGCAGCCGGCGTTCCAGGCGGCGCAGGGTGAGCCACGGCGTGGGCGCCGGCAGGAGCGGCAGAACCTTTTGCACCGTGGCCATGTCGGCGCCCGCCCACATGTCGGCGCCGAACCCGCCATGGGACTCGTCGAGGATACCGGTGGCGTTGGGGTCGGGGGCCCCCAGATCCTGTACATGGACCGGCTCGTCCCGCGGATTTCCCGGGGTGGGGACACTGCCCGCCGTCGCCGCCGGCGACTGCAGCACCATGCTGGGAGCCGGCAGGGTGGCGGGCGGCGTTTGCGGCGGGGCGGCTGATCCACCGTCGGGAACCAGGGGAATCGGGGCGCCTTGGGCCAGCGCCCCGGTCATCGGCAGCACCATCAGCATGGCAGCCAGGCAGGTTGCCCTGCCTGGTCCGAGGCCACGCCGGCGGCGGAGCGGCCGGTCAGTGCTGGAAGCGGTCATCCGGGATGACTTTTTGGATTTTGGTGGTCGGGGCCGGGATGTCCCACATCGCCAGGGCGGCAGTACCGCCGACGACGACGACCAGCAACAATAGAACGACAACACGGGTCAAACTGCTCATAGGACTGGACCTGCCTCATGCAAGACGATGGACACGCCATGGAGGGGACGCGTACAAGGCCAGACGCCAGTGGCGAGAAACCTGCGGACGGGACTCACCCCATTCGTCGGGATCTCACCACGGTGCGACGAGCCGGCGGGGCGCCTTGGCCGGGCGCTCGGGCACCAGGCGTCTGGGGCGGACCACTGGCGTGGCGCGACGGCAGAGGACACGCATACACTCCGGATGGATTGTGTTAGATTTTTCCCATGGCGAACGAACGGAAGTGTATCGGCACGGCCTGCGGACTTCAATGTCGCCGCAACGTGGGGAGTGCCGGGAATGGTTGAACCCGCGCCGCTACCTCGAACGGTGGTGCTGATTGGCCTGATGGGTGCGGGCAAGAGTTGCGTCGGCCGACGCCTCGCCGCGCGGTTCGGCGTGCCTTTCGTCGATGCCGATGCCGAGATCGAGGCCGCGGCCGGTTGCACCATCGCGGAGTTCTTCGCCCGCTACGGCGAACCGGCCTTCCGCGAAGGCGAGCGTCGGGTGGTGGCCCGCCTGCTGGGCGGCCCGCCTTGCGTCCTGGCCACCGGCGGCGGCGCCTTCATGGATCCCGATACGCGCCGGCTGATCGCCGAGAACGGCATTTCGGTTTGGCTGCGGGCCGAATTGGAGGTTCTGGTCAAGCGCACAGCCGGCCGCGACCACCGCCCGCTGCTCAAGACCGGCGATCCGCGCACCATCCTCAAGAACCTGATGGAGAAGCGCTATCCGATTTATGGTGGGGCCGACATCATCGTCGACTCCCTCGACCAAACGCCCGAAATGACCGTCGAGGCCGTGCGGCGGGCCCTGGTCGACTACCTTTCCAACGCCGGCCGTGCGGCCGGTTGCTGAATTCCTCACAGCCAAGCGAGACGAAGAGATCATGCGATCATGAAAACCGACATCCGTGTGCTTCTTGGCGAGCGTTCCTACGACATTCGGGTCGGTCCCGGCCTGCTGGCGCAGGCCGGCGGACTGATCCGTCCCTTGCTGGCCAGCCCGCGGGTGTTCGTCGTCACCGACGAGAACCTTGAGCGTCTTCACCTGTCGCGCCTGCGCGATTCGCTGGATGCGGTCGGAATCGAAAACCACGGGGTGGTCCTGCCGGCCGGAGAACAGACCAAGAGCTTCGCTCATCTGGAGAGCCTGCTCGACGCCATGCTGGAAGCCCGCTGCGAGCGCGGCACCACCGTCATCGCCTTCGGCGGCGGGGTAATCGGGGATCTTGCCGGTTTCGCCTCGAGCATTCTGCTGCGCGGCGTTCCGTTCGTGCAAATTCCCACCACGCTGTTGTCGCAGGTTGACAGCTCGGTCGGCGGCAAGACCGGGATCAACACGCCGCAGGGCAAGAACCTGGTGGGCAGTTTCTACCAGCCGCGCCTGGTGCTGGCCGACACCGAAGTGCTGGGCACTCTGCCCGAGCGCGAGCTGAAATCCGGCTATGCCGAGGTGGTCAAATACGGCCTGATCGACGATGCGGAATTCTTCGCCTGGCTGGAGGACAACGGAGCCGCAGTGCTTGGCGGCGATCTGGGGGCGCGGGCCCAGGCGGTGCTGACCAGCTGCGCCGCCAAGGCCAGGGTGGTTTCGGCCGACGAGTGCGAAGCGGGCCAGCGGGCGCTGCTCAACCTTGGTCACACCTTCGCCCATGCATTGGAAGCGGAAACCGGCTTCGGTGAGGGGTTGACCCATGGCGAGGCGGTTTCCATCGGCCTGGTGCTGGCCTTCGAACTGTCCGCCCGCCTGGGACATTGCCCCTCTGGGGATGTGCAGCGGCTGCGCCGGCATCTCGATGCCCTGGGGATGCCCGCCGGCCTGCCCGCGTTGCCGGGCGTCGAATGGAAGGTCGAGCGTCTGACGGCCCATTTCGCCAGCGATAAGAAGGTCAAGGACGGCCGGGTTACGTTTGTTCTGGCCAAAGGCATCGGCCAAGCCTTTCTTTCCAGCGACGTGCCGCCCGAGGCGGTGGCCGAGGTGCTTGCGAAGGCCGTCGCCGCCCTGCCGCGGCCTTAGGGAACCGGTCATGATCTTTGGCCTTGCGCTGATCTTCGTGCTGCTGCTGCTGCTGTTCTTCTTCAGCACCGCCGAAACCTCGCTGACGGTGGTGTCCAGGCCGCTGATGCACCAGATGGAGGTCGAGGGCGACCGGCGGGCAGCCCTGGTCAACCGGCTGCAGGACCGCAAGGAACGCCTGCTGGGTTCGATCCTGCTGGGCAACACACTGGCGCAGATCCTCGCCTCCTCGCTGGCCACCTCGGTGGCCATAGCCATCTACGGCGACGCCGGCGTGGCCTACGGCACCGCGATCATGACCGTGGTGGTGCTGGTGTTCTGCGAGATCCTGCCGAAGACGGTGGCCATCCATAACGCCAACAAGCTGGCGCTATTCCTGGCGCCGCCGATGCGGCTGGTGGCGTGGCTGCTGGGCCCGCTCATTCATGCCGTGCAGGCTGTCGTCAACGGCCTGTTGCGCCTGCTAAGAGTCCCTCTGAGGACCGAGGCCGACCTCGAGGCGACACTGGCCGAATTGCGCGGTGCCATCGACATCCATGCGGCGGAAGACGAAGTGAGGCACGAGCGCAAGATGCTGCGCTCGATCCTCGATCTGGCCGACGTGGAAGTCGGCGAAATCATGACGCACCGCAAGAACCTGGTGGTGATCGACGCCAACCAGCCCGCAGCGGCGCTGGTCGACCAGGTGACGGCCAGTCCCTATACGCGCCTGCCGCTATGGCAGGGGGAGCCCGACAACATCGTCGGCGTGCTGCACAGCAAGGCGTTGTTGCGTGCTTTGCGCGCCCATGAGGGCGACATCGGCGATATCGACGTGATCGGTCTCGCCGCAGCACCTTGGTTCATCCCCGACTCGACCTCGCTGCTCGACCAACTGCAGGCCTTCCGCAAAAGGCGCGAGCATTTCGCCCTGGTGGTGGATGAATACGGCTCGCTGCTGGGGGTGGTGACGCTGGAAGACATCCTCGAGGAAATCGTCGGCGAAATTTCGGACGAGCACGACGTCGCGGTGTCGGGCGTGCGGCCACAGCCGGATGGCTCGTTCCTGGTCAACGGCGACGTCACGATCCGCGATCTCAATCGGGAATACGACTGGCGCCTGCCCGACGAGGACGCCGCCACCATCGCCGGCCTGCTCCTGCATGAATCCCGGATGATTCCCGAAGTGGCACAGGTTTTCCTGTTCTATGGTTTCCGTTTCGAGGTATTGCGCCGCGTGCGCAACCAGATCACGTTGATCCGCCTGACGCCTCCCAAGGATGACATCGGCGAAGAAGGAGCCTGATCACCTTGCCTCTGTCCGAGCCGGCCCCGCGGAGGGCCATCCATTGCCGCCAGGTCACCTGCCAGGGATTCCAGCGCGACGACGGCCTGTGGGACATCGAAGGGCGGCTGGTCGACACCAAGACCTATGAATTCACCAACCGCGACCGAGGGGCCATTCCCCCGGGGACGCCTATCCATGAGATGGTAGTGCGGGTCACGGTCGACGACGAACTGGTGATCCGCCAGATCGAGGCGGTCACCCTCCATGCTCCGTTTGCCATCTGCGGCGATATTACCCCGGCCTTCTCCGCGCTGGCAGGCATGAGCCTGACCAACGGCTTCCTGCGCGAAGTGCGGGCGCGCTTCGGCGGTGTCAAGGGATGCACCCATATCGTCGAGTTGATGGCGCCGATCGCCACGACCGCTTACCAGACCATCGCGCCGCTGCGGCACTTGAAGACCCGCGAGGGGCGGGACAACCTGCTCGACAGCTGCCACGCCCTGGCGGCCGACGGTCCGGTGATGGCGCGGGAATTCTCGCGGGGGAACGGTTAGTTTCGTTTCGTCACCTCGTCAGGGGTAAGGGTGACCAGGGACAGGGCATGGACCCGTTCGCGCAGCTCTTCGGCGAGAAGAGAGTAGACCAGGCGCTGCCGCGCCACTTGGGGCTTGCCTTCGAAGGCTTTTGACACGATCTCTATGCGGAAATGGCTTTCGCCCTCCGGGTTGGCACCGGCGTGGCCATGGTGGCGGCCCGACTCGTCCATGATGTCGAGCCGCTGGGGGGCCAGACCTTCGATCAACTTCCGTTCCATCTTGTCGCGCACGAGCATGCGGGGGTTCCTTAGGTTGCCCTCGGGGATTTCTCTTGCGGCAAACCCTTCGGGAGTGGATATCTACTGGGTGTTTGCGCTCATAGTGAGCCATCATGAACGGACATTCACGAAAATTTTGGCCATCCAGAAGTAAGGAGTCCAGTACCGCGAGCGGCCGTCCCTGTGATCATCCCGGATGCAGCCATGCCGGGGAATATCGCGCGCCGAAATCGCGCGATGCTCTTCAAGACTATTACTGGTTTTGTCTGGACCACGTGCGCGCCTATAACGCTGCCTGGGACTATTATGCCGGTCTGCGTCCGGAAGAGATTGAGGAAATGATCCGCTATGATGTGACATGGCAACGGCCAACTTGGCCGCTGGGCCGGCGCGGCGGCAGCGCCCACATCGAGCCAGAGCGGGTCAAGGACGTCTTCGGGCTGTTCGACGAGGATATGTGGCAGGGCCCGGTGGAGCGCAGCCGCCCCGCCTCACCGGAAGAGAAGGCGATGCAGGTGATGGAACTGAAGAGCCCGGTCACGCTGGAGAGCCTGAAAGCCCGCTACAAGGAGCTGTGCAAGCTCCACCACCCTGACGCCAACGGCGGCGACAAGGGGGCGGAGGAACGATTCAAGCAGATCGGCCAGGCTTACAAAACTTTGATGGAAAGCCTAAATGCCTGATAATGGCCATGCTCGCTAGAGCGGTTTGTCCGTCGGTGTGACGGACAGGCTGCGACTGGTCCGCGCGGCGTCTTCCGCCTTGCGGACCGAGTTTGCCGCCGCGAAAGCGGAGGATCACCGCGGAAATATTATAAGCCGGAACTTGTATCCCCATGACCGAAACCACCACGTCTCCCCTGGCCTCCGACCACCCATTGGCGCTGCCGGATATCCAGATTTCCGTGCGCCAGACCTTCGGCCTCGATACCGACATGATGGTGCCGGCCTTCAGTTGCGGCAGCGAGCATGTGCCCGACCGCGACGACACCTATCGCTTCGACCACGACACCACCATGGCGATTCTCGCCGGGTTCGCCCATAACCGCCGGGTGATGGTGCAGGGGTACCACGGCACCGGCAAGTCGACCCATATCGAGCAGGTGGCGTCGCGCCTCAACTGGCCGTGCATCCGGGTCAACCTGGACAGCCACGTCAGCCGCATCGACCTGATCGGCAAGGATGCCATCGTGCTGCGCGAAGGCCAGCAGGTCACCGAATTCCGCGAGGGGATCCTGCCCTGGGCGCTGCAGCACCCGACCGCCCTGGTGTTCGACGAATACGACGCCGGGCGCCCCGACGTGATGTTCGTCATCCAGCGCGTGCTGGAGGTCGAGGGTAAGCTGACCCTGCTCGACCAGAGCCGGGTCATCCGCCCCCATCCCGCCTTCCGGCTGTTCGCCACCACCAACACAGTCGGCCTCGGCGATACCACCGGGCTCTATCACGGCACCCAGCAGATCAACCAAGGCCAGATGGATCGCTGGAACATCGTCGCCACTTTGAACTACCTCGAACATGACGCCGAGGTCGATATCGTACTGGCCAAGATGCCGGCATACGACACGAAGGAAGGCCGCGAGGTAGTGGGCAACATGGTGCGCATCGCCGATCTGTCGCGCCAGGGCTTCATCAACGGCGATATATCCACGGTGATGAGCCCGCGTACCGTATTGACCTGGGCGGAGAACGCCCAGATTTTCGGAGACCTGGGCTTCGCCTTCCGGCTGACCTTCCTCAACAAATGCGACGAGACCGAACGCCCCGTGGTCGCCGAATATTATCAGCGCTGTTTCGGCGCCGAACTTCCCGAAACCATGGCGCGGGTTGCGTTGGGTTAGGGCCTGGCCATGGAGCGGAGCGACGGGGGCGAGAAGCGACCGTTCACAGGAACCGAGGAAGCGCCCGCCGATCTGGTGAAGCGGGCGACGACCGCAGCGTTGCGGGCGGTTGCCGGGCGCGCCGACCTGATGGTCAATTATGCCAGCGGGACGCCCGCCTTGCGCGGCAATCAGGTTCGGCTGCCGTTGCCGCCGCGCCAGTTGCATCTCGACGACCTGGCCCGCTTGCGGGGTGCGGCCGACGCCGTGGCGCTGAGGCTGCGCTTCCACGACGAGGCCGTGCACAATAAGCGGATGCCGCACGGCCAAGGGGCCAAGGATATCTATAACGCGCTGGCCCAGGCGCGAGTCGAGGCGATCGGTGCGCGCCTCATGCGCGGTGTCGCCACCAACCTGGCGGCAGCTCTGGAAGGCCGTTACCGCTCGGAAGGCTATGACGCGGTCACCCGGCGTGACCAGGTGCCGCTATCCGAAGCGATCAGGCTGATCGCCCGCGAACGCTTCGCCAACCAGCCGGTTCCGGCATCCGCCCGGCAGGCGGTCGACCTGTGGCGGCCCCATGTGGATGCCAAGGCCGGGCGCAAGCTGGCGGCGCTGAAAGAGGTGCTGGCCGACCAGGAGCAATTCACCCGCGGCCTGCGCGAGGTGATCGCTGCTCTCGACGTCGAGGCGATGGACGAGGAGCCGCCGGAAGAGCAGACCGATGACGAACGGCAAGACGCGCAGGGCGCCAACACCGGCCCCGAAGAGCGTTCGACCTCGAGCGAAACCTCGTCGAGCTCGGCGGAAGGCGGCGGCGACGCGGCGCTGGGCGAGGCGGAAAGCCTGGGTGCCCAGGACGGCGAACAACAGGGCGGCGAGGCCATGCAGATGCCCGGCCATGGCAGTGAGGAGGCCGGCGGCCCCAGCCGCCATCGCCCCGGCCAGGCCGGCGATCGTCCGGAGCCGCACGAGCGTCCTTACACGCCGTACACCTCGGCCTTCGACCAGGTGGTGGAGGCGGCCGACCTGTGCGATCCCGATGAGTTGCAGCGCCTCCGTCACCAACTCGACCAGCAACTGATGCATCTGCAGGGGGTGGTGAGCCGGCTGGCCAACCGCCTGCAGCGGCGCCTGATGGCCAAGCAGACACGGGCCTGGGACTTCGACCTGGAGGAAGGACTCCTGGACTCGGGGCGGCTGGCCCGCGTGGTGACCAATCCCCTGCACAGTCTGTCGTTCAAGCAGGAGAAGGATACCGATTTCCGCGATACCGTGGTGACCCTGCTGATCGACAATTCCGGCTCGATGCGCGGGCGGCCCATCACCGTCGCTGCCGTCAGCGCCGACATCCTGGCCCGCACGCTGGAGCGGTGCGGGGTGAAGGTCGAGGTCCTGGGTTTCACCACTCGGGCGTGGAAAGGCGGCCAGTCGCGAGAGAAATGGGTCGCCGACGGCAAGCCGGCCAATCCCGGCCGCCTCAACGACCTGCGCCACATCGTCTACAAGGCGGCCGACATGCCCTGGCGGCGCGCCCGCAAAAGCCTGGGGCTGATGCTGCGTGAAGGCATCCTGAAAGAGAATATCGACGGCGAGGCCTTGCTGTGGGCTCATACGCGGCTGCTGGCGCGGCCGGAGCAGCGGCGCATCCTGATGGTGATCTCGGACGGCGCGCCGGTGGACGATTCCACTCTGTCGGTCAACCAGGGCAGTTATCTGGAGCGCCATCTGCGCGAAGTGATCGGCTGGATCGAGGGGGCGTCGCCGATCGAACTGGTCGCCATCGGCATCGGCCACGACGTCGCCCGGTATTACCGGCGCGCCGTGACCATCATGGACGCCGAGGAACTCGGCGGGACCATGCTGAAACAGCTGACCGCCCTGTTCGAAGAGGAAAGCCCGGCTGAACGTCGCCGGGCGGTGTAGGGTTTCTCCGCCCTTGTCGGGCGCGTGCATCGCCGCGCCTGGCCGCCGCCTCGATGGTGGCTAAGGCGCAATAAGAAACCGGATCGCCTTGGGGGGAGGCGATCCGGCTTTGTGGTCGACTACGCAGTCAGGAGTCTTGACGACCCGGTTGGGTCGGCAAGTCGGGGAGGGTGTGGGGGGCTGCCCTCGCCTCGACTGCCGTTTCCCTGCTCCTTCGTCATCGACCTTCCTGGGGGGATACGCTGGGGGAGCGAAAAGGTCGATCGGCGATGAAGCTTTGGCGGATGTCCGGTGAAAGCCTTTGAGCAACGTCGGCAGGGGGGACCGAGGGAGCTCTTCGTTGGCTTTGCGGCACATCCGGTATCCGCCGCTGAGGACAATTTCTACTGGGACACTGTGGCAGGAATAGGGCGGGGATAGGGAAAGGTTAAGGCAGACCTATCTTCCCCATTTCGAGAAACTTGTCGCGGCGCCGCGCCCGCAGCACTCCGCCTTCGACCAGCGCGAGGCTTTTCAGCGCCCGGTCCATGTGTTCAGCGACGCTGGTGATGGCCAGTTCGGGGTTGCGGTGGGCGCCGCCCAGCGGTTCCGGCACGATGTCGTCGATGACCGCCAGCCGTTGAAGGTCCTGGGCAGTCAGATGCAGCGCTTCGGCGGCGTCTTTTGCCGCATCGCCGCTGCGCCACAGGATCGAGGCGCAGCCTTCCGGGCTGATCACCGAATAGATCGAATGTTCCAGCATCAGGATGGTATTGCCGGCGGCGAGAGCGATGGCGCCGCCCGATCCGCCTTCGCCGATGATCACCGAGAGCAGCGGCACACGGATGTCGAGGCAGGTCTCGATGGAGCGGGCGATGGCTTCGGCCTGGCCGCGCGCTTCGGCGTCGACTCCGGGATAGGCGCCTGCCGTATCGACGAAAGTGATCACGGGGATGGAGAAATGGTCGGCCATCTCCATCAGCCGCCGAGCCTTGCGATAGCCCTCCGGCCTGGCCATGCCGAAATTGTGGCGGACCCTGGATTCCGTGTCACGGCCCTTTTCATGGCCGATCACCATCACCGACTGGCCGCGGAAGCGGCCCAGGCCCCCAAGGATCGCCTTGTCCTCGGCGAAGCAGCGGTCGCCGGCCAGTGGCGTGAAATCGGAGACCAGGCGCTCGATGTAATCGGACGCGTGCGGTCGGTCGGGGTGGCGAGCCACCTGGGTCTTCTGCCAGGGCGTCAGCTTTCCGTAGCTGGCGCGCAGGAGCCTGTCGACCTTCACCTGGAGGCGGTTGATCTCTTCGGCAATGTTGATCTCGTCGGAGTCGCTTAGGTGGCGCAACTCTTCGATCTTGCCTTCAAGCTCGGCGATAGGCTTTTCGAAATCCAAAAAATTCATGGGTGCGGCTTTTAACACAGGCCGGCCAAAGGGGAAAGGGGTACCCTGGAATCGGCGGTTCCTCATCCGGGCGGCCGCTGGCGCGGCGGACTGGTTCCTGTCAGAATCACCTGCTTGAACAGAGGCTTTGCTGAGGAGGAGGCCATGCCGCGCCACGCGATCCTGTCGGCATTGCTTGTCCTGGCGGCCGTCGGCCTGCCCGCCGCAGGGCGCGCCGCCGACCTGCCTTCGCCGGAGAACAGCGGCGCTTCCAATTATCTGATCCCGGTTCCGCCCGATCTGCCCAGGCGGCAGATGGACGCCAATCGCCGCCTGGCGGCACAACGCCAGGCACAAGCCGAGGCCCAGGCCAAGGCGCAACTCCCGACCCCGCAGCCAGCCCAGCCCGTCGAATCACAGCCGACTCAGCCTGGGCCGAGCATGTTGCCGCTGAGCGGGTTCGTCTATCGATAGCTGTCCTTTCGCCGCCTGTTGCGTTAGGGTCTTGAAGGGGTGCCGCCGGATCAGGGCGACGCCCCTTGCTTGTTGTCTGTTCGAAGACCGATATCCGTGTTTGACTTCTTTCGTTTGGCCGGGCCGCTGGTCCGCCTGTTCGACCCCGAGACGGCCCATGCGCTGACGGTGACGGCGTTGAAGCGCGGGCTGGTGCCCCGGCAACCGCGGGACGACGATCCGATCCTGTCGATCCGCTTGTGGGGGCGCGACTTTCCCAACCCGGTGGGCCTCGCCGCCGGTTTCGACAAGAATGCCGAGGTGTCGGACGCCATGCTGGCGCAGGGCTTCGGTTTCGTCGAGGTGGGCAGCGTGACCCCGCGGCCCCAGCCCGGCAACCCGCAGCCCCGTCTGTTCCGCCTGCCCGAAGACGGAGCGGTGATCAACCGTATGGGGTTCAACAACCAGGGGCTCGACGCGGTGGCCGGGCGCCTGGCGCGGCGGCGGCGCGACGGCATCGTCGGAGCCAATCTGGGCAAGAACAAGGATACCGAGGACGCGGCGAGCGATTATCAGAAGGGGGTGGCGGCGCTGGGACCGTTGGCCGATTATCTGGTGATCAACGTCTCCTCGCCCAACACGCCCGGGCTGCGTGCCCTGCAGGGGCGCGCGCCGCTGGAAGACCTGGTGGGCCGCACGCGCCAGGCCCTGCTGGCCCTGCCCAAGCCGGTGCCGCTGCTCCTGAAGATCGCCCCCGACCTCACCGAAGACGACAAGCGGGATATTGCCGAGGTCGCCCTGGCCGGCGGCCTGGACGGCTTGATCGTCACCAACACCACCATCGCCCGTCCCGCTACCCTGAAATGCGCCTGCAAGGGCGAAACCGGGGGGCTGTCGGGAGCCCCCCTGTTCGAGCCCTCGACCCAGGTGCTGCGCGACATGTTCACCCTGACCGGCGGCAAGCTTCCGCTGGTCGGCGTCGGCGGTATCGGGTCGGCGGAGCAGGCCTACGTCAAGGTCCGCGCCGGCGCCTCGCTGGTGCAGCTCTATTCGGCTTTGATTTTCCAGGGGCCGGCCCTGGTCACCCGGATCAAGCGGGGCCTGGCGGAACTGTTGCGCCGTGATGGTTTCTCCGGGCTCGCCGAAGCGGTCGGCGCCGACCAGATAGGCGGGCGGGGGCGGGGGTGACAATTCCCGTTCTTTCCGGCCTGCGCGACGTCGCCGATCGCTACGATGGCTTCATCCTCGACCTGTGGGGGGTCATCCATGACGGCGTCACTCCCTATCCCGGCGCGGTCGAGACCCTGACCCGACTGCGCCGGCTGGGCAAGCGGACCGTCATGCTGTCCAATGCCCCGCGTCGCGCCTACGTCCTGGTGGAGATGATGGAGTCCATGGGGATCGGCCGGGATCTCTATGGTGAGGTGATGAGTTCGGGCGAGGCGGTGCATCTCGAATTCGCCCGGCGGACCGACCCCTGGTTCGCCGCTTTGGGCCGCCGCTGCGTCCATATCGGCTCGGCCGCCGACCGCGTCATCTTCCACGGCCTGTCGCTGGAATGCGTCGACGACGTGGCCGATGCCGATTTCGTGATGAATACCGGGCCGGACGGTTTCATCGAGACGATGGACCGCTACATCCCGCTCCTGGACGCCGCTGCTGCCCGCCGGCTTCCCATGGTTTGCGCCAATCCCGACCTGGTGGTGATGCGCCGGGGCCGGCGCTATGTCTGCGCCGGCACGCTGGCCCAATATTATCAGGCGAAGGGTTGCGAGGTGCGCTATCGCGGCAAGCCTGATCCCGCCATCTACAAGGTCTGCCTGGAATTGTTGGGCGCTCCTGACCGCCGCCGGGTTCTGGCGGTGGGCGACGCCTTTCACACCGATATCGCCGGCGCCGGCTGTGCCGGCATGGACAGCCTGTTCTGCACCGGCGGCATCCATGCCGCCGAGATCGGAACCCATTACGGAGACAGGCCGGATCCCGATCGGGTCGAAGCGTTGATCGCCGTCCATGATGGCCTTCGCCCGACAGCGGCCATCGGCGGGTTCATCTGGTAGCAGCCTGCATTTCTCACCCCTGCGTCGCCGGCGTAGGGGTGAGAAATGCAGGCTATGGCAGGAACTGCTCGGCCAGGATCCGTTCTTCCAGGTTGTGTTCCGGGTCGAACAGCAGGTCCAGGCCGATTTCGCGGTCCTCGTGGACTTCGACCTGGACCACGTCGCGGACCTCGGTGTAGTCGGCCACGGCCGAGACCGGCCGTTTCTCATGTTCGAGAATCTCCAGGCAGACCGTCGACTTGTGCGAAACCAGGGCGCCGCGCCAGCGGCGCGGGCGGAACGCCGAGATCGAGGTGAGTGCCAACACCCCGGCGCCCAGGGGGACGATCGGTCCGTGGGCCGACAGGTTGTAGGCGGTGCTGCCCGCCGGCGTCGCCACCAGGACGCCGTCGCAGATCAGCTCTTCCAGGCGCACCCGGCCGTCGACGCGGATGCGGATCTTGGCAGCCTGTCGCGTTTCCCGCAGCAGGGAGACTTCGTTGATGGCCAGCGCCTCGTGGACTTTCTGGTCGGCCGAAACCGCCGTCATCACCAGCGGGTGCAGGCGGACCGTCTGGGCTCGCTCCAGGCGGCCCAGCAGGTCGGCTTCGCTGTAGACGTTCATCAGAAAGCCCACCGTGCCGCGGTTCATGCCGTAGATGGGAACCATGCAGTCGATGTGCCGGTGCAGGGTTTCCAGCATGAACCCGTCGCCGCCCAGGGCGACGATGACGTCGGCATCCTCGGGCCGGACTTGGCCGTAGGTGTGGCTTAGATGCCTGAGCGCCCGTTGCGCGGCCTCGTTGTCGGCGGCGACGAAAGCGATCTTGGCGATTGGCATGGGCGGCGCGTCCCGGGATCAAACGCGCGGGAGTATACCCGAGCCGCGGCTTAGCGCCAGGGATTAACCGCCGGTGACGTTCATGTGCCGCGCCAGGGCGGGGCGCTGGTGCTCGCGATCGATGATGAAATCATGGCCTTTCGGCTTGCGCCCGATGGCCTCGCGGATCACCGCTTCGACTCCGTCCTCGGCTTCGCTCTGGCGCAGCGGCGCCCGCAGGTCAGCAGAATCTTCCTGACCGAGGCACAGGTAAAGGCGGCCGGTGCAGGTCACTCTGACTCGGTTGCACCCCTCGCAGAAATTATGGGTCAGCGGGGTGATGAATCCCAGCATGCGCCCTGTTTCGGCGACGCGGACATAGGTCGCCGGCCCTCCCGTACGGGCCGCCGACGGTTCCAGTGTCCAGTTGCGGGAAAGCCGCTGGCGCACTTCGTCCAGCGGCAGGTAATGCTCGTTGCGGCTGCCCTCCACCTCGCCCAGCGGCATGGTCTCGATCAGCGTCAGGTCATATCCCTGTTCGCCGCACCAGGCGACCATCCGGTCGATCTCGTGTTCGTTGACGCCCTTCAGCGCCACCAGGTTGATCTTGACCTTCAGTCCGGCCGCCTTGGCCGCGGCGATGCCGTCCAGAACCTTGTCGATGCGGCCGAAGCGGGTCAGGCGGCGGAACGTGTCGACGTCGAGGGTGTCGAGAGAGATGTTGATCCGTTTCATCCCGGCGGCTTTCAGATCGCCGGCGAATTCGGCCAGCCGCGTGCCGTTGGTGGTCAGCGTGAGCTCGTCGAGGGTTCCCGCCGCCACCTGCTGGCCGAGGCGCGCAATCAGGGTCATGATACCGCGCCGTACCAGCGGTTCACCCCCGGTCAGCCGCAATTTGCGGACGCCGAGGCGAATGAAGGCAAGGCAAAGCCTTTCCAGTTCCTCGATGGTCAAAAGTTCGGCCCTGGGCAGGAACTCCATCTCCTCACCCATGCAATAGACGCAGCGAAGGTCGCAGCGGTCTGTTACCGAAAGCCGGAGATAGGTAATGGAGCGGCCGAATGGGTCGATCATCGAGGCAAGCCAGGCAGGAATATTTTTCTAGACGATCAATATGGCGACACGGAGGCTGTTGTTCCAGGTTTATCCCAACCCGCCACGCTCAGCCGTACAGCAGGTAGAACTTGTCGAAACTGCGGCGCAGGTCGGCCAAGGCGGCAACCAGCGGATCGCGCCGGCCGGCTTGCGCGGCGACGTTCAGCACGCGCACCTGCTGGGCGATCTGCTCCGCCATGTCGAAAAACTCGGCATCCTGGAGAAGCGCATCCGGCGCCTGCAGTTCCAGGCGCTCGGCCAGATAAGCCAGGACCGCCAGCTGCTCGCAGAGTTGCGTCGTATGTTCGGCGCCCAGCTCCGGCTGATCGAAGTCGTCGTCGGCGGTTTCGGCCAGTTTTTCGTCGAAGGCGTCGAGGCAGTCGTCATAGGCCGCCAGCCCATTACGCCGGCGCATGTCGGCGAGCAGAGAGCGGATCTGCTGCAAGGTCACATGGGCCTGATCGGGGCGGCTTTGCCGAATCTGCCGGCGCGCCTCGGCGGCCACTTCCGCGATGGCGCTCAGTTCCTCCGCGAAGCGGGGATCCTCGGCGTATTGCCGTGGCGGCCGGGCGCCCCACTGCGACATCAGCCCTCGCCAGGCGAGGGAAAAGGCCCGCAGTGACGCGGCCGCCGCCGGGTCGTCCTGTTCGGGAGCGGATTGGTAGAGCGCGTTGCGGAACAGGGTCCAGGCTTCGGAATATTGCTCGTTGAACGTCGCCGCGCCGGCAGCCCGCGCCGGCGCGCAAAACAGCAGCAGGGCAAGCAAGGCCAGCGGGAGCACGGTCACCTCGATCCCGACGGTGCCATGTTGCAAAGAAGGCCGCAAGGGCCGAAGCTGAAACGAATCAGCGGGGAAGAGGAGGATGACCATGCGGGATGGGGATGTGGTCGGCCTGGCCGAACTCCTGTGCGCCCGTCTTTGTCATGACTTGGCCGGCGCCATCGGAGCCGTCGGGACCGGTGCCGAGTTGCTGGCCGACGACGGGATGGACGGCGCATCGGCGGCCGAGGCGCTGGCCCTGCTGGCATCGAGTGCGGCTGCCGCCACCAATCGGTTGCGCTTCCTGCGCCTGGCCCTGGGCAGCGGCGGGGCGCCCGTCGCCGAGACGCAACTGCTCGACTTGTCGAGGGCCTTTCTTGCCGGGGCGGGAGGCGCCGGCCTGACCGTGCGTCTGGATTGGGTCGGGTCGGGCGGAGGTGCCTGGCCGGTGGACGCTGCCAAGCTGCTGCTCAACCTCGTGCTGCTGGCCCAGGACTGCCTGCCGCGCGGCGGCGTCATTACCGTGCGTGCGCGCCCCGAGGCTCAGGTTCTGGCCAGCCTGGTTGCGGCCGGCGCCGGCGCCGTGCCGGGCGACGCCATCGCGGGCCTGGCCGCGCCGGGGATGGCGGGGCTCGGGCCGCGCAGCGCGCAAGGATATTATTCCGCGCGGCTGGCGGCTCGGCTCGGCATGGCAGTGCGGTGCACGGCCGAGGGAGGACGGGTTGTTCTGTCGGCGGGGGAGATCAGAAATTCGCAAGAATAGCTGCAATTTCGGCGAAGCTGCGCTTTCTCCAAGATAAGAACGCATGCTATTAATTGGTGGAAGCGACAACCGGGATGCCGGTCGGCGCGCAGGGGCGCGCGCTCCAGAACCGGGACGAGGGGCTGAGCATGGATGATCTGTTGAGTGAATTTCTTACGGAGACGGCGGAAAGCCTCTCCGTTCTCGACGTTGAGCTGGTCAAGCTCGAGCAAAATCCTGAACCGCAGATCCTTTCGAATATTTTCCGCCTGGTCCACACCATCAAGGGGACTTGCGGATTCCTGGGGCTGCCGCGCCTCGAACACGTCGCCCATGCCGCGGAAAACGTGCTGGGCAAATTCCGCGATGGCGAGCTTGACGTGACGCCGGCGGCGGTCACCTTGATCCTGGCCTCGATCGACAGCATCAAGATGATCCTCTCGCATATCGAGCAGCACGAGGCCGAGCCCGAAGGCGATGACAAGGAACTGATCGCCCAGCTCAACGCCGCGGCCGAGGGCAAGCTGCAAAGCGCCGCGCGGGCACCCGAGCCGATCGCCGCGGCCGAACCCCAGCCGGAACCGGAACCGGAACCTGCCGCGGCATCCGAGCCGCACCCGGCCGCGGCCCCCGCGCCGGCTGCCGCTGCGGAGCCGGAGGAAGAAGAGGAGGAGGAGACACCGGTCGCCGCTTCCGTTCCCGCCGCACCGGCACAGGTGCCGGCCACCACCGCAGCCCATCCGTCGGCCCCCGCGCCGGTGGGTGATGGACCGAAAGAACCGTCGGTGGCTTCGCAGACCATCCGCGTCAATGTGGAGTTGCTGGAAAACCTGATGACGCTGGTCTCCGAACTGGTGCTTACCCGCAATCAGCTGCTGCAGATGGTTCGCGGCAAGGATGACAGCGAGTTCGCCACGCCGCTGCAGCGCCTGTCCCATATCACCACCGACCTGCAGGAAGGAGTGATGAAGACGCGCATGCAGCCCATCGGCAACGCCTGGGCCAAGCTGCCGCGCATTGTTCGCGACCTGTCGGTCGAAATGAACAAGAAGATCGACCTGCAGATGATCGGCGCCGAGACGGAACTGGACCGCCAGGTGCTCGAGCTGATCAAAGACCCGCTGACCCACATGGTGCGCAACTCGGCCGACCACGGCCTCGAGCCCACCGAGGAGCGCCGCCGCATCGGCAAGCCCGAGATCGGCAAGATCGTGCTGAACGCCTATCACGAAGGCGGGCACATCATCATCGAGATCACCGACGACGGCCGCGGGCTGAACATCGCCCGCATCCGGCAGAAGGTTCTGGCCAACGGCCTGGCCACCGACGCCGAACTCGACCAGATGTCCGACCAGCAGGTGGCGCAATACATATTCCGCGCCGGGTTCTCCACCGCCGAGAAAGTCACCTCGGTATCCGGTCGTGGTGTCGGCATGGATGTGGTGCGGACCAACATCGAGAAGATCGGCGGGACCATCGAGCTGAAGACCCAGCAGGGCAAGGGCACCAGCTTCATCATCAAGATCCCGCTGACCCTGGCCATCGTCTCGGCACTGATCGTCGAATGCGCGGGCGAGCGGTTCGCCATCCCCCAGATCAGCGTCCTCGAACTGGTGCGCACCACGGCCAATTCCGAGCATGGCATCGAGGTGATCAACAATGCCCCGGTGCTACGCCTGCGTGACCGCCTGCTGCCTCTGGTGTCGCTGCGCAGCCTCCTGCGCCTGGGGGGCGACGAGGAGGGACGCAACGAAACGTTCATCGTGGTCACCCAGGTCGGAACCTACACCTTCGGCATCATCGTCGATCGCGTCTTCGACACCGAGGAAATCGTCGTCAAGCCGGTGGCGCCGATCCTGCGCCACATCAGCATGTTCTCGGGCAATACCATCCTGGGCGACGGCTCGGTGATCATGATCCTCGACCCCAACGGCATCGCCGGAAGCACCGGCGAAATCGCTGGCACCAGTCAGGCCGCGGCGGAAGCCGCAGCGGCGCGGGACATCCACGCCGAGGATCGCCAGTCGTTGCTGGTCTTCCGTGCCCGCACGGACGATCTCAAGGCGGTGCCGCTGGCCCTGGTGGCGCGCCTCGAAGAGATCGAAGTGGGCGAAATCGAGCGCTCGCATGGCAAGCCGGTGGTACAGTACCGCGGCAAGCTGATGCCGCTGGTCACCGTCGACGGCAGCTTCGATCTGAAGAGCGAAGGACAGCAGCCGGTGCTGGTGTTCGCCGATGGCGACCGCAGCATGGGCCTGGTGGTCGACGAAATTGTCGACATCGTCGAAGAGCAGCTGAAGGTTCAGCTTTCGGTGGACGAACCCGGCCTGATCGGTACGGCCGTGGTTTCCGGCAAGGCCACCGACATCATCGACGCCGGTTACTACCTGACCCAGGCCTGGGGCGACTGGTTCGGCTCGCCTGACCAGGAATTCCAGGGCAAAAGCGACGCCCCACGCATCCTGCTGGTCGACGACAGCCCGTTCTTCCGCAACCTGCTGACCCCGCTGCTGTCGGTTGCCGGCTACGACGTCACCTCGGTCGAAAGTGCCGACAAGGCGCTGTCGTTGCGGGAAGCGGGGGATGACTTCGACGCTATCATCAGCGACATCGAGATGCCGGGAATGAACGGCTTCGATTTTGCCCAGGCGGTCCGCGCCGAAGGGCGGTGGGCGGATGTCCCCATGGTGGCGCTGTCGTCGCATGCCACGGAAAAGGACTTCGAGCGCGGGCGCGAGGTCGGCTTCACTGACTACGTCGCCAAGTTCGACCGCGACGCCCTGCTGCAGTCCCTGGCGCAAACGTTTAAAGGTGCCGCATGAACCAGATCGTTCCGTCCTCGGCGAAACGGGGATCCCAGGAGTTGGTCTCGACGGAGGACCACCAGGAATTCGTCACCATGTTCATCGAGGGCCAGATGTTCGGCATTCCGGTGCTCATGGTGCAGGACGTTCTGGGGCCGCAGAAGATCACCCGAATTCCCCTGGCACCACCCGAGGTCGCCGGATCGCTCAACCTGCGCGGACGCATTGTCACCGCCATCGACGTCCGGCTTCGGCTGCGCCTGCCGCGCCGCGAAGCCGACAAGGGCGAGGGGATGAGCGTGGTGGTCGACATGAAGGGCGAGCTATATAGCCTCCGCGTTGATTCGGTGGGCGAGGTGCTGAGTCTTCCGGCCGCCAAGCTTGAGCGCAATCCACCGACATTGGATCCGCTGTGGCGCGAATTCAGCAACGGTATCTACCGTCTGGACGACAAGCTTCTGGTCGTCCTGGACGTCCCCCGTTTGCTGGATTTCACCAAGTCCGAAGCAAACTGAGTCGAGAAGTAACGTCGGGCAGCAAGAAGTAAACTGGGTCAAGTTGGGCGCTCCGGTCCGCATCCTGCTGAAAGCGAAGGGTGGAATGAAGTCGTGTTTGATCGTTGATGATTCGAAGGTCATTCGTATGGTGGCCAAGAAGATTCTTCATGAACTCAGTTTCGAGACGGAGGAAGCGGAAGACGGGAAGGTCGCACTGGATATCTGCACCAAACATATGCCGGACGCGGTGCTGCTCGACTGGAACATGCCCATCATGAACGGTATCGATTTCCTGCGTGAACTGCGCAAGCTGCCCGGTGGAGACCGTCCCGTGGTGGTGTTCTGCACGACGGAGAACGACATCGAGCATATTCAGGAGGCAATCACTGCAGGGGCCAACGAGTACATCATGAAGCCCTTTGACAGCGAGATTTTGCAGGCCAAGTTCTCGCAAGTCGGATTGCTTTAACGCGGCGGACGATCATGGAAATCGAGGCTGGCGGGGCACGACCCAGCACATTTTGTTCGGCCGCTGACCCTGTCCGGGTGATGGTGGTCGACGATTCGGCCGTGGTACGCGGCCTGATCACCCGTATGCTGGAAGAGGATCCCGGTTTTACCGTCGTCGCTTCGGTCGGCAATGGCCAGATGGCGTTGTCCGCGCTGGAACGGCATGCCGTCGAGGTCGTCGTCCTCGACATCGAGATGCCGGTGATGGACGGGCTGACAGCCCTGCCCTTGCTGCTGAAAGCCGATCCCGAACTGCAGATCATCATGGCCTCGACGCTGACCCTGAAGAACGCCGACATATCGTTGCGCGCGTTGGAGGCCGGGGCCGCCGATTATATTCCGAAGCCGTCCACCTCGCGCGAGATCGTCGGCCCGACGGAGTTCAAACGCGAGTTGTTGGAAAAAGTGCGGGCACTGGCGGCGGCCCGCCGCCGCGGCTCGCGGCGCATGCGGTTGCCGGCCGGAGCGCCCTCCGCGACTCCCCCCGTATCAGCGCCTGGTCCCGGCCCTGCCGCCGGTGTGCCGCGGTCGGCGCCCTCGCGGCCGTCTCTGCTTCATCCCGCTTCGCCCATTACGCTCCGCCACGCATCGGCCGAGGTTCCCGACGTCATCGCCATCGGTTCTTCCACCGGCGGTCCGCAGGCCCTGTTTTCCCTGTTGGGAGCAATCAGGGCCGGCAGCTTGCGGCAACCGATCCTGATAACCCAGCATATGCCGCCGACCTTTACCACCATCCTAGCGGAACACATCTCTCGGATCAGCGGGTGGGAAGCCGCCGAAAGCAAGGATGCGGAAGTGGTCCGATCCAACAGGATCTATATCGCCCCCGGAGACTTCCACATGGTGGTGGAGACCAAGGGGGTGGACAAGGTGATTCGGCTGAACAAGAATCCGCCCGAAAATTTCTGCCGCCCATCGGTCGATCCCATGCTTCGCAGCGTGGCGGCCGCCTGGGGCCGGCGGGTGCTGACGGTGATTCTGACGGGT
Organism: Pseudomonadota bacterium; assembly: GCA_021793155.1. GTDB lineage: Bacteria > Pseudomonadota > Alphaproteobacteria > Rhodospirillales > Magnetospirillaceae > DUZF01. The sequence continues at coordinate 69,128 of JAJYTF010000018.1, forward strand.
ATGGGTTCCGACGGCCTGAAAGGCGGGCAAGCGGTGATTGCCGCCGGCGGGACGGTGATCGCCCAGGACGAAGCGACCAGCGTGGTCTGGGGGATGCCGGGCGCCGTCGCTACCGCCGGCATCTGCAGTGCCGTTCTTCCCCTGCCGGAAATACCTCAGTACATCGTTCGCGTGGCTGGGGGGCGCTGAGATGTTTCGCCCGGACGACTTCGACTTTCTCGCCCGCCTGCTCAAGGAGCGCTCAGGCCTGGTGATTACGCCCGACAAGGCCTATCTGCTGGAAAGCCGCTTGATGCCATTGGCGCGCCAGCGCAACCTCAAAGGTATTGAAGACATCATCGCCAGGATGCGCAATCGGGACGAGGCCCTGGCGCGCGACGTCACCGAGGCGATGACCACCAACGAATCGTTCTTTTTCCGCGACGGCAAGCCATTCGAGCAGTTCCGCCAGACCGTTCTTCCGCAGATGTTGTCGTCACGGAACCCGAAGAGATCCATTCGTATCTGGTCGGCGGCCTGCTCCAGCGGCCAGGAAGCCTATTCGCTAGCCATGATCCTCCGGGAGGAGGCGGCAAAACTTGCCGGCTGGCAGATCGAGATCATGGCGACCGACATTTCCATCGAGATGCTGGAAAAGGCGAAGGCCGGCCTCTACTCGCAGTTCGAGGTGCAACGCGGCCTTCCGATCCAGATGCTGGTGAAATATTTTAAGAAGAAGGACGAAAGCTGGCAGATCGATTCATCGCTGCGCGCCATGGTCCAGTTTCGCGAATACAACTTGCTGCACGACCTGCGCGGCCTGGGCCAGTTCGACATCGTCTTCTGCCGCAATGTCCTGATCTATTTTGACCAGCCGACCAAGGCGCGGGTGCTCGACAGCATTTCCAGGTCGTTGCCGGAAGACGGCGTCCTGTTCCTGGGCGGCGCGGAAACGGTGCTCGGCATCTCGGAACGCTTCAAGCCGATGCCCAACCAGCGGGGCATCTATTGCGTCAACGGTGGATCGGCCACCACGCCGACCTTTCCCGTCAAGATCAGCGGCTGAGGAAGGCCTGGGCGCCCGCCTACCGGCCGCCGCGCAGCAATTCCATCGGCAGATGGGTGGCTTGGCTGATGGCCGCTACCACCGAGCGGGTCATGATGTCGACCGCGACCAGCCGGGCCTTCACCACGGCGATGTCCGCATCGAGAATGAGCGAGGCGGCCGCAGCGACGGCGTCGATGCTCGCATTCAGATCCTCGCCCGTAAGATTCGAGGGTGAGATCGAACCTCCGGCTGTCGCGCCACGGCTGGTGGCCGGTTGCGCAGCACGGACCGTCTCGCGCGGTTGTTGCCTGTTCAGATAAATGAGGTCGGCCGTCGCCGGCTGGGTCTGGGGGGATATGGGCATAATGCGCTCCTCTGGATCAGTGCGAGGCGGCTCGTCGTGGGCCGCACGGCTCCGCAAAACCAAACGCTCTTATGCCTTAAACGATTAGAACAAAGAAAACTGGCGGCGCCAATGCGACCGCCAGCCAGTATACCGATGTCCCTGCCGGGCGACGCGCAAGCGATGTGCGCGCCGCCCGGGCGAGGCTACGTAGCTGTATGCCCGAAGTCTACGTGGCCTCATCAGGACTGCAATAGCTTCAACAGCTCTTGCGGCAGCTGGGCTGCCTGGGTCAGAGCCGCCACCGAGGCCTGGGTCTTGACGTCGTTGGCCGACAGCGCCGCCTTCACCGAGGCGACGTCGGCGTCCATGATGACCGAGGCCGCCGCCGAGATGTTCTGGACGTTGGTGGCGATGTCCTGGCCGCTGAAATTGAACTGCGACTCATAGGCGCCGACCAGGGCGCGATCCTTGGTGATCGTATTGATCGCCGAGCTTACCGCATCGATGGCATGCAGTGCGGCGGAAGCGGTCGCCACCGTCGATCCGGTCTTGCCCAGCAAGGTGTTGGCGCCGGCCGTCGCGGTGCCGCCAACCGAAATGGTCGCCAGCGAGACGGTGATGAAATTGGTGCTTTGCGTACCGATCAGGAATTTGACGTTGCTGAGGAACGACCCGCTCAACAGCGACTGCCCGGCATAGGTGGTGCTGTCGACGATGCTGCTGATCTCGTTCTTCAGCTGCTGGTATTCCGTGTTGATGTCTTGGCTGCGCTGGGTGTTGGTCACCTGGCCGGATGCGGCCTCGGTGGCCAGTGCCATCATGCGCTGCAGCACATTGCTGATCTGCGCCAGGGCGCCGTCGGTGCTTTGCAGGATCGACTGGCCCTGGGAAATGTTCACCGCGTCCTGCTGGAAGACCGTGACATTGGCCTGGAGCTGGGTGCCGATGGCCAAGCCGGCGGCATCATCCGATGCCTGCACGATGCGCGAGCCGCTTGCCAGCTGCGCGATCTTGTTGGTCTCCTGCGAGGAATTCAAGTTCAGGTAATTCAGTGCGGCATTGGCCGCGTTGTTTGTCGAGATAACGGGCATACTGACCTCCTGTGCCACACTGACTTGCTCGTCGCAAGGTTGAAATGTGGTTTTCAGGTCAATTGAAAAGCAAGGCCCGTGCCAAACTCATAACACGTTGTTTTGCAACGCTATTTGGTATTCAGGGGGATGAGGGATAGGGGGCGGTAGAGGAAATTTTCGGCCCTTGCGGCGTGGCACGGTAAGCAAAACTTGCCGGGCGGAAGGGGCGGGGATCGCCGCTAAGAGATTCTAAACGAAGGCCTTTTCGACGGCATCGCAGAGCATGTGGCCGAGGAAGATGTGCATTTCCTGAATGCGCGCCGTGGTGGTAGAGGGAACGACGACCAGCGGGTCGGCCAGTCCGACCATGGCGCCCCCGTCGCGGCCGGCAAGGCCGGCGGCCACGGCGCCCATCCGCCTGGCGGCTTCGAGCGCGCGCAGGACATTGGGGCTTTTCCCCGATGTGCTGATGCCGATCACCACATCCCCCGGCCGGGCCAGGGCCTCGACCTGCCGCGAAAACACCTCTTCAAAGGAATAGTCGTTGGCTGCGGCGGTCAGCAGCGAGGTATCGGTGGTCAGCGCAATGGCGGGCAGGGCCCGGCGGTTGACTTTGTAGCGCACCACCAGTTCGGTGGCCAGGTGCTGGGCGTCGGCGGCGCTGCCGCCGTTGCCCATGAACAGGATCTTGCCGCCGGACCCCACCGATTCCCGGCAAGTTGTGCATAGCCGCAGGAATGGCTGCTGGACGGCGTCGCGCAAGGAGCCGAGCACGCGGGTGTGCTCGGCGATTTCCGCATCGAAAAATGCTGTCAGATCCATGCTTGCGCGCTCCAGGCCGGCAGGCTGTTTCCAATATCTACAAGGCCCGGGGCGCGTCGCCCTCGGCGGATAGGCGGGGGGCCGGGCGTTCTTCCGGGTCGCGCAGCACATAGCCGCGGCCCCAGACCGTCTCGATATAGCTGGTCCCGCCGATGGCGTTGGCCATCTTCTTTCTGAGCTTGCAGATGAAGACGTCGATGATCTTCAGCTCAGGCTCATCGATGCCGCCGTAGAGATGGTTGAGGAACTGTTCCTTGGTCAGCGTCTGGCCCTTGCGCAAGGACAACAGCTCGAGAATGCCGTACTCCTTGCCGGTCAGGTGCAGGGGCTCGCCGTCCACTTCGACCGTGCGCTTGTCGAGGTTGACGGTCAGGCGTCCGGTGCGGATGACCGACTCCGAATGTCCCTTGGATCGGCGCACGATCGCCTGGATGCGGGCGACCAGTTCCGCCCTGTCGAACGGCTTGGTCAGGTAGTCGTCCGCTCCGAAGCCAAGGCCTTTGACCTTCTTGTCTGACTCGGACAGCCCCGACAGGATCAGCACCGGGGTTTCCACACGCGAGGCACGCAAGCGGCGCAGCACCTCGTAGCCGTCCATGTCAGGCAGGATCAGGTCGAGCAGTATGATGTCGTAATCATAAAGCTTCCCGATCTCCAGCCCATCCTCGCCCATGCTGGTGGCGTCCACCACCATCCCCTCGGCACGGAGCGCCAGCTCCAGGCTCTTCGAGGTCATCGGGTCGTCTTCGACGATCAATACGCGCATCCCGCGGTTCCCGGTGTCTATTGATGACGTGGTAACCATAAGGGGGTAATCTCGCCCGGCGCAAGGAAACAGGCCACTTTGCCAGGTCGCGATTCGGTATAGTTTACCAAGCTTTAATGCCAGGACGCTAGCCTGTACGAGGGTTATAAGGGCCAGTTATTTCCTGACAAACGCCAAAAGAGACGCGCATGGCCTTTCTCGTCAAGTCCTTGATCAGTGACCTGGAACGGCTTCCTGCCATTCGGCTGTTCGGCCGCGTCGAAGGCGTGCAGGGACTGTTGGTGGAAGCCGGAGGCTTGAGCCGCAGCCTGTCGGTGGGCGACCGGTGCCAGATCGTGGCCCGCGATCGCCGCATCGTTTGCGAGGCGGTGGGCTTTCGGCAGGGCCGGGCGCTGCTCATGCCGTTTTCCTCGCTCGACGGCGTTGGCCTTGGCTGCCGGGTCGAGGTGGTCGACGCCAATCCCGTGCTTCATCCCCACCCGGGCTGGCTCGGGCGAGTCATCAACGCCATGGGCGAGCCGGTGGACGGCAAGGGTCCGCTGCCGGTCGGCGACGCCCCTTATCTGGTACGCAACAAACCGCCCTCGGCCCATTCGCGGCAGCGGGTGGCCGGAAAGCTGGATTTGGGCGTGCGGGCGATGAACGCCTTTCTCACCACCTGCCGCGGCCAGCGCATGGGCATTTTTGCCGGCTCCGGCATCGGCAAGTCCTCGCTGCTGTCCATGATGGCCAGGCACACGGCGGCCGACGTCTCGGTGATCGGCCTGATCGGCGAGCGCGGGCGCGAAGCTCGCGAATTCATCGAGGACGACCTGGGGGAGGACGGCCTGGCGCGCAGCGTCGTGGTGGTCGCCACCTCGGACGAGTCGGCGCTGCTTCGCCGCCAGGCGGCCTATGTGACGATGACCGTCGCCGAATATTTCCGCGATCTGCAGCGGGATGTGCTGTGCCTGATGGACAGCGTGACCCGGTTCGCCATGGCGCAGCGCGAGATCAGTCTGTCGGTGGGTGAGCCGCCGGCCAGCAAAGGCTATACGCCGACCGTATTTGCCGAGCTGCCCCGGCTTCTGGAGCGGGCCGGCCCGGGTGCGCCGGGCCAGGGTTCGATCACCGGCCTGTTCACCGTCCTGGTGGATGGCGACGACCACAACGAACCCATCGCCGACGCCGTGCGCGGTATCCTCGATGGCCATGTCGTTCTTGATCGCGCCATCGCCGAACGCGGCCGCTACCCGGCGATCAACATGTTGCGCAGCGTCTCGCGCACTATGCCGGGCTGCAATTCGCGAGAGGAGAATGACCTGGTCGGGCGGGCCCGGCGCCTGCTGGCACTGTATGACGACATGGCGGAATTGATCCGCCTTGGCGCTTACCGGCGCGGCAGCGACGCGGCGGTCGACGAGGCCATCCATTATTATCCGGCCATCGAGGAATTCCTGGCGCAGCGCAAGGACGAGCCGACGGACCTGGCGACGGGATACGCCATGCTCGCCCAGATCTTCGGCCAGTAACCGGGACGCGGGGGCGTTGTCGCGCAAGGCTAAGGACCTCGACTCCCTGCTTCGGCTGCGCAGCTGGGCGGTGGACGAGCGGCGCCGCGAACTGGGCATCCTGTTGAGCCGCGAGGAAGACCTGATCCGCGAGGGCGAGGAACTGGCCCGGCAACTGGTCCGTGAACAGCAGGTGGCGGCGGCCGATCCCACCCAGGCGGGCCTTACCTACGCGGCCTTCGCCGAGGATCACCGGCGCCGGCGCGAGCAACTGGCCCGGCTGGTCGCCGAATTGCGCGTCGAAATCGAAGCGGCGCGCGAGCGGCTGGCCGACGCCTACCGGCAGCTGAAAGTGCTCGAGGAAGTCCAGAAGGAGCGACTGCGCCAGGAACGCATCGACGAGGCGCGCCGCGAACAGGCGATCTTCGACGAAATCGGCCAGACGCAGCACCGGATGCGCAATCGGCCCAACTGAGTGGCTCAGTTATCCAGGAAGCTTTCCAGTGGCAGCGGCCGCGACTGGCCGGGGTTGTCGCCGATCGGCGGAATGACCAGGGAAAACCCGTCTTTGCCGCGGTCCTGCAAGTCGGCCGGGAAGACCTGGGCCGTCGGGACGATGAAGCTCCGCATATTCTCCAGGAAAATACCGCAGGCCCGGCTGTAGTCGTGGCCGGTGGCAAACACGGCGCGGAAGGTCCCGTCGGGGATGGCGCTCATCACCACCTCGGCGCCCCGGGCTACATAGAACGCCAGCAGGGTCCGGCCGTTGGGCGTCTTCAAGCGGACCACCACGTCCTGGCCCGAGGCATTGCGCACCGACAGCCGGTGGTCACCACCGGTGCGGCGCATCAGGACGTCGCCGTTTCTTGGCGGCTCGCCCCTCTGGTCCGAGCACCAGCGGCTTTTCGGCCCGTTCCCCGATCCGGCGAACAGGAACCGTGACGGCACGTAGCCGGTGACGCCGTTGGCGGTGAGAACCCGGGCCCATTCGCCACCCGACACGGAATCCACCACCTGGACGGTGGCGAAGCGGTCGAGCAGCGCCACCACCGGTTCGCCGGCATCGGGACCTTGACGCAATTTCAGCATTTCCACGGCAACGTGGCGTATCTCACCGGCCTGGGCGGGATGGACGGTGATCATCGCGGTGGCGCTGTCGGTCTGGCTGCGCAACAGCAATGCGCTCACAGTGACCATCGCGGCGACGGCAAGGGCGCCCAGCGGCAGAGCCTGCATCACCGAGGCATAATTCCACCGCTTCCAACGGTTCTTCAGCCGTCGGACTGCTGTGCCTTTGCCGCCGGCTGCGCGGATGACAACGGTGAGGCGGGATCTTTCCTCTTCGCCGTCGGCGAATCCCTGCGCCTGTTCAGCCAGGGCGCGGGCGATGTCGTCGTCGCCGCGGGCGAGGAAGGCGCGAGCCTGGTGCAAAAGCACCCACAGATTGTCTGCCTTCGGCATTTCGCCGCCCCTCAGGTTCGTCCATAGGGCGCGCAACGTCCAGTACGGGCCTTTGACGCCCCACCATCCGAGCATCCAGGTGGCGGTGCTGGCCAGAATGGCCGTGCGGTCGGCGCAATCCCGGCAAAAAATGCCGTGCACCGCGCTGCGGTGGGTCGCCAGAAGGAGGCTCTTGACCCGGTGGAAGACAATGTAGCGGGGTTGTGCCGTGACCTTTCCGCAGCGCGAACAGGCAAGCGGTTCGGGCGATGGGTCTTCCGGATCGATCAGCCCGAAGGGGGCCGGCAGTTGTGCCGTGGCATCGTAGCGGGCCCGTTCCTTCGGGTCGCGCAGGACGCGATAGGCTTCAACGACCCGTTGGAAATCCTGGCTGGCCTCGTTCGACGGGTTATGGTCGGGATGCAGCAGCTTGGCCCTGTACCGATAGGCCGCCTTGATCTCGGCGGTATCCGCCAAGGGGCCGATGCCCAATGCGGCGTAATGGCCCAACGGATCCGAGGGCGGATTGTTCAATGTTCCATGCATGGTTCCAGCCAGGCCCTACGATCACTACGGCCTCATCCCGGCCAATCTTCAAGCAATTCCTATGCCGTCGACGCCGGTCGCCCGGCGGGACGTCGAAAGGTAGGGGGACACCACGAATATCGTGATCCGGCCTTCGCCGGCAAGGCATGCCTTTGGATCTGGCCGGCAATTCCAAGGCCTGCGCTAAAATCTGACTCAGGTTGTGGCCAGCGGCCGTTAAGGCCGCAATGACGGTACGCAAGTGAACGGCATTGGGGCTAGTGGTGAAAATCCGACGGATGGTACCGCCACCAGCCGTCGAATTTTCACCACAATTCAATTGGTTGGTGGGCCGCCTGATCCAGGCGCTTGGGGACCAAGCGTCTGGGGCGGACCACTAGATCACCAATCCGCCATTGGCCGCCCGCTCCAGCGGGGCCGGCTCGATGAAGTTCGCCGTCTTTTGGAACGACGCCGTTCCTGTCATGCCGAAGCCTTCCAGGGATCGGCAAAAAATGCCCGCGATGTCGTGGCGGATATCTTCGGGCAGGGCGGTCCGGGTCCGAATGATCAGATCAAACCGCCGGCTGGCACGTTTGACCAGGCCATCCAGCTGCAAGGGGCCGAGCCGGCTCATCTCCAGGTCGAGGAGAAACCGCGCCCCTTCCTGATCGCGTTGCGCGGCCTCCCTTTCATCGCGGGGTGGCCGCCGCATGGTCAGGCGGATGCGCTCGATCCGTTCGCCCAGCAGCAGTGGCAGATACAAGCTCAGCCAGTTGCCGCCTGCCGGCATTTGCACGGTGGACTTCATGCCGCCGAGGTCCTGGTCCAACCGATCCAGCAGGTCGTTGTGGCCGGCCCGTTCCAGAGCCTTGGCCGTCTTCTCGCCAAGCCATTCGCGCAGGCCCGAGGATTGCGCGGCCGAGACCAGCAGGAATAACGACATCGCCAGCTGCGGTCCCGGCTGCGGCAAGTGCCGCGCCAACTGCAGCGCCGCCTCCGGGTCGCTTTGGCGCAGGACCCCTACCGCCTCGTCAAGGTTCGGCCAGCCGGCGGGCGAAAGCGGCCCGGGCGGTTCTTCGGCGTGAAGCCGCTCGGGCGAGCCTTCGGGGATGGCCGGCCGGCCGACTACCGCCAACTCGACCTGAGTTCCGGGGGCGAGATTGACGCCCGCCTGCAGCGCCAACAGGCCGAAGCTGGTCTGGATGAGGGGCTGACCGGCATGGCTGTTGGGCGCCACCGTACCGTCCAGGGTCGGCGGAAGCGCGGGAGCATCGTTGGCCGGGAGCGGCGCCGGCGGGGTCGACACATCCGGCGGCGATGGCGCGGTTCCGGATGCTCCGCCAGGTGGTGGCGGCGCCTCGGACGAAAAAAGGGGGGGCACAGCATTCGGCGCGGGCGAAGAGGCCGCGGCCGGTTGCGGCGCCGCGGCGACAGGTGGTGACGGTTGATTTGCCGGGGGGGCGGGCGCCGGTGACGGCGGTGGCGGGCTTTGCGGCGTCGCGGACTCTGCCGCCTCGAGGAAGGGGCGTGCCGTGGAGTCGGCAGCGGCTGGTGCGGCCGGCGGTGAGGTCGTCGGAGCGGTCAGAGCCGATCGCTGCGCAGCCGGGATCTGCGGTCCTTCGGCCGCGGCCGGCTGGGGGGGCGTGGGTGCCGCGGAATCCGCGTCGGCCGGCGCGGCCGACGGAAGGGTATTGCCGGGAGATGAAGGCGCCGGTTGGGCTGAGGTGATGCGGACGGTGAAGGTCGTCCCCTCGGGAAAGGGAGACCCGCCGGCCGCCGATGGACTGGGGGCGGCGCGGATCAGCGTCGCGGCGAGCCCCGTCGGGGCGCCTTCGGATTGGCCGGCCTTGAGCGGCGGGGGCTGCGATGCGGCTCCGGTGCTCTGCGCCTGATCAGCGGGCTCACCACCGGCTGCTGCGGAATCGGGCGTCGCTTCACCCTCGGCGGCAGGTCCCGGCAAGCCCGGCTGCCTTGCCGGAGAGGCGATGCCTGCCGCGATCGAGGGCGGAATGGCGATGGTCACCTGCATGGCGGGCGGTGCCGGCTGCCCATTGATGGACAGCAGACGCAATTGCAGACCGGGGGCCGGGCTGGTCACCTGAAGCTGGAGGGTTGTGCCCGGCGGCGGCGTGACCGGTAGCTTGACCAGCAGGGCGCCGGCCGGCGTTTGCAGCAGGACCAGGCCCCCGCCCTGAGGCGCCGGGCGCACGGTGGCTTCAATCAGCGCATTGGCCGGGAGGGCGGAAAATTGCGCGGCAAGCTTGGCGCCTCCGCCAGCCGCCGGTGCCGCCGCCGGCAAGGGCAGAGGCCCGGGGGGCGGCAGCGAAGGCGGCAAGGCGCTCATCGCCCTCTCAGCAGCTTCTCGACGATTGTTTCGACGTCGGCCGCGGCCTCGCTGTTGGGCGAGCGGGTGAGCAGCGGCGTCTGGTTGCGGATCGCCTCGCGGACCTTGAGATCCCGGCGGATGACCCCGGCCAGCGGCGGAGACACCTTGAGGAATCCTTCGCAGGCCTTGAGCAGGGTGTTGTAGATGCGTTCGCCTTCGCGGGTCGAATTGGCCATGTTGACCACCACCCGGATGTCGGTGCCCGGCCGCTCGATCTGGGTGATCTTGATGAAGGCATAGGCGTCGGTGAGCGAGGTGGGCTCATCGGTGGTCACCACCAGGATGGTCCCGGCGTTGTTGGCCAGCGCCCGTACGGTCTTCTCGACGCCGGCGCCAAGATCGAGCACCACCCTGTCATAGGCGCAGGCCAGCAGGTTGAGGTCGTCGCCCAGGAGCTGCAGCCGCGACAGGGGGATGTTGGCCAGCGAGCCGGAACCCGAACGTCCGGCGATTACATCAAATCCGCCATCGGCATAGGGCACCGTCGCCTGGTTGAGGGTGAGCCGGCCGGTCACCACGCTGCCCAGGTCGTGCTTCGGCATCAGTCCCAGCTGTATGTCGACGTTGGCCAAGCCAAGGTCGCCGTCGAACAGCAGCGCCCGTTGCCCGGCCCGCGCCAGCGCATGGGTCAGGGTGATGGAGAACCAGGTCTTGCCGACCCCGCCCTTGCCCGAGGCCACGGCGATCACGTTACGCCCCTTGGCCCGTTGCGTCGGGCGAGGTGCCATGGTAGGGGCAGGAATTCCGGTCATGATGGCGCGACCTCTGCTTTCGATGGGACGGTCTTCGAGGAATCGGGAGCGTTGGGCAACAGCATGCGGGCCATGATTCCGGCGTTTACCGCCATAACTCCGTTCACGACGTGGGGGCTGGCGCTGACATCGCAGAACATCAGCGGCGCGGCATCGGCAGCCGCCATGATTGACCCGAGGCGACGGGTGGTGTCAAGCCGCGTGGCCAGCAGCCGCGTGGCGCCGACGCTTGCGAATGCCTCGCCGATCTCGCTCGCCTCGGCGGGGTCGCCGCCGGCCGCCAGGACCAGGATCGGTTCCACGTTGGCGGCTTCGATCAAGGCGGTCAAATACTCCAGGTCGGTCTGCAGGAACGGATTGATGCCGGGGCTGTCGACGAAGACGATGTCGTAGCGGCCAAGACAGCCCTCGACCGCCCGCTGCAGCGATTCCGGGCCGCGGACGGCGACCAGTTCGATCTGCAGGATGCGGGTGAAGGCCGACAGCTGGGCGGTGGCGCCGGCCCGGATGTTGTCGGCGGTGATCACCCCGACGCGCCGGTTTTTCAGCGCCGAGCGGGCGGCCAGCTTGGCCGCCACCATGGATTTGCCGTTGCCCGGCGGGCCGACCAGCATGAAGGGGCGCGGCGCCCCGTGATCGGGCAGCGGGGCGAAAGCGAACGCGGCCTCCAGTGCCGCCGCGCAGGCCAGTATCGGGTCGTCGATGCCGCCGGTCTGCACCGCATTGACCAGTCGCTCGATCAGGCGGCTCGGCACGCCGTGCTCGACCAGGGCCTCGCGCACCACCTCGGCCGCAGGGTTGCGGCCGATCTCGGCCAGCATTTCGTTGATCGCCTCGTCCACATCGGTCGGCTCGAGGGCTGCGGTAATCCGCACGCCCTTTCCACCGGCCGCCCGCTGCGTGGACACGATGATGGCGTCGTCGCCCAGTTCCTGGCGAACCATGTGCATGGCCTCGGCCATGCTGGGGGCGGTATAGGACTTCAGCCGCATCGGTCAGGGCCTCGTACCGGCGGCCCGCCCCGGACGAAGACAGCGTCATTGCGAGCCAAGCGCGGCAGCCCAGGGTGCGGCGAAACACCCCTGGACCGCTTCGATCCGCTCGCGATGGCGCTGTGTCTCGCCCGCATCATATCTGCCCCATGGTCTTGATCTTGGCCTTGGGGTGGACTTCCGACTGCGACATGACCACGGTCGTCGGGCGGAAGCGTTCGACGATCGAGCGAACATAGGGGCGCACCGTCGGGCTGGTCAGCAGCACCGGTGTCTCACCCTGCATGGCGAAGCGTTCGAAGGTCTGTCGCGTCTTGGTGATGAATTCCTGCAGGCGGGAAGGCGGCATCACCAGCTGGCGCTCTTCACCCGCCCCCTGCAGCCCTTCGATGAAGGCCTGTTCCCATTCGGGTGACAGGGTGACCAGCGGGATGAACCCCTGCATGTTGGTGTTGCCGTCGCTGATCTGCCGGGCCAGGCGGGTGCGCACATGCTCGGTCAGGATCATCACGTTGCGGCTGTGCCCGCAGGCCTCGCCGATGCCTTCGAGGATGGTCGCCAGGTCGCGGATGGAGATGCGCTCCTGCAGCAGATTTTGCAGAACACGCTGGATGCCGCCCAGCGATATCTGGCTGGGGAGCATGTCGGCCACCAGCTTCTGATTGTCTTTGTCCAACTCGTCGAGAAGCTTCTGGGTCTCGGCGTAGGACAGCAGATCCGGCATATGATCCTTGATCACCTCGGTGAGGTGGGTGGTGATGATGGTCGACGGGTCGACCACGGTATAGCCGCGGAAAAGGGCCTCCTCGCGGCTGGCGGGGTCGATCCACACCGCCGGCAGGCCGAAGGTCGGCTCGCGGGTCTGTTCACCGGGGATGGTGATGTCCTCGCCGCGGGGATCCATCACCAGCAGCATGTTTGGCCGCAGCTCGCCCTGCCCGGCCTCGACCTCCTTGATGTAGACCACGTAGCGGTTGGCCGGCAACTGCATGTTGTCCTGGATGCGCACGCTGGGCATGACGAAGCCCATTTCGGCGGCCAGGGCCCGCCGCAGGGCCTTGATCTGGTCGGTCAGCCTTTGGCCGTGCGGATTGTTGATCATCGACAGCAGGCCGTAGCCCAGCTCGAGGCGGACATGGTCGATCTTGAGTGCCGTGGCGATTGGTTCGTCGGCAACCGGCGGCGGGGGCGTTTTCGCCGCCTCGGTCTCGGCTTGGGCGGCCCGCTGGCGTTCCTGGCGGTCCAGCCAATAGGCGGCGCCGCCGGTCAGCAAGGCTAGGCCGAGGAACGGCGCCATCGGCATGTCGGGCAGCAGCGAGACCGCCACCAGCAGGAAGGAGCTCATGCCGAGCGCCTTCGGATAGCCGGCCAACTGCCCGAACAGGGCCTTGTCGGTGGCTTCCTGCAAGCCGGCCTTGGTGACCAGCATGCCGGCGGCGGTCGACACGATGAGGGCCGGGATCTGGGTGACCAGGCCGTCACCGACGGTCAGCTTGGTGTAAAAGTCGGCAGCCTGCGAGAACGGCAGGTTCTGCTGCACCATGCCGATGATCATGCCGCCGGCGACGTTGATGAACGTGATCATCAGGCCGGCCACGGCGTCGCCGCGGACGAATTTCGACGCGCCGTCCATGGCGCCGTAGAACGAGCTTTCGTTTTCCAGCTCGGCGCGGCGCCGGCGGGCCGTGTTTTCGTCGATGAGGCCCGAGGACAGGTCGGCATCGATGGCCATCTGCTTGCCGGGCATGGCGTCCAAGGTGAAGCGCGCCGCCACTTCGGCAATGCGGGTCGAGCCCTTGGTGATGACCACGAAATTGACGATGATCAGAATGGCGAAGACGATGATGCCGATGACGAAATTACCGCTCATCACGAAGCCCGCGAAGGCCTGGATGACATGACCGGCGCCTGCCGTCCCCTCATGCCCGTGCGACAGGATCAGGCGGGTCGAAGCCAGGTTGAGGGCCAGCCGCAACAGCGTTGCGAGAAGAAGGACGGTGGGAAACGAACTGAACTCCACCGGCTTTTCGATGAAGATCGCCGTCATCAGGATCATCACGGCGAAGGTCAGTGAGAATGCCAGCGAGATGTCCAAGAGCCAGGTGGGCATCGGCAGGATGAGCGCCACCAGCAGGACGACGACGCCCAGGGCGAAGGCCAGGTCGCCGCGCCGCGCCGCCTGGACGACGCGGTTCAGCATCGCGTTCCAGTTTGCGGTGCCGGCTGCGGCGGCTTCGCTGTTTTCAGCCACGCTGCGACCCCCCAGTCATCCGTGGTTCGTCACATTGCCGGCCGTTCCGCCTCGCCGGCAGGCGGAACGGGAACTCCCTCGTCGATGTATTGACGAAGCTTGTTGCGCAGCGTGCGGATGGAAATGCCCAGGATATTGGCCGCATGGGTGCGGTTTCCCAGGCAGTGCTGCAAGGTGTCGATGATCAGGTCGCGCTCCACGTCGGCGACCGTGCGGCCGACAAGGGCCTTGGTCGCGCCGGTGGCGGCGGCCGAGGCGGCGACCGCCGCCGAATTGGCCAGGCTGCCGGCATGGTCGTAGGTCGGCTGCGCGTTGGACAGCAGAATGGCCTCGGGCCCGATCTCGTTGCTGCCGGCCAGAAGGACGGCGCGATGCATGGTGTTTTCCAGTTCGCGCACATTGCCGCGCCAGGCGTGGGACACCAGCATCCGCTTGGCGCCGTCGGCCAGCGGCCGAAGCGGCAGGCCGTTCAGTTCCGAGTATTTCTTGATGAAATGCGAGGCCAGGGCATCGATGTCCAGCGGGCGTTCGCGCAAGGAAGGCAATCGCAGATTAACGACGTTCAGGCGGAACAGCAGGTCCTCGCGGAAGGTGCCCTTGCGCACTTCGTCTTCCAGCGTGCGGTTCGACGTGGCGATGATCCGGACGTCGACCTTGACCGGGGCGCTTCCGCCAACCCGGTCGATTTCCTTTTCCTGAAGCGCGCGCAACAGCTTGGCCTGCAACCGCACGTCCATCTCGCTGACTTCGTCGAGCAGCAGCGTGCCGCCGTTGGCTTCCTCGAACTTGCCCAGACGGCGCGCCACGGCACCGGTGAAAGCACCCTTTTCATGGCCGAACAGTTCGGATTCCAGCAGGTTTTCCGGGATCGCGGCGCAGTTGACGGCGACGAATCGCTTGGCGGCGCGGCGGCTCTTACGATGGACGAAGCGGGCGACCAGCTCCTTGCCGGTGCCCGATTCACCGGTGATCAGGATCGATGCGTCGCTGGGCGCCACCTGTTCGGCCATGCGCAGCATCTGGCCCATCATCGGATCGCGGAAGATGAGGGCGTGGCTTTCCTCGGTGACCGCCGAGAGCACCGCGGCGATCAGTTCGGCGTCAGGCGGCAGCGGGATGTATTCCTTGGCACCGGCGCGGATGGCCCGAACCGCAGCGCCGGCGTCGGTGCCGATGCCGCATGCCACCACCGGGATGGTGATCCGTTCGCCGGCCAGGCTGTCGACCAGCGTCTTGATGTCGAACTTGACGTCGATCATCACCAGGTCGGCGCCCTGGCCCGAGCGCAACACTTCCAAGGCCGCATTGACTGTGTCCACATGGGCCACCTTGGCGCCGCGCGACATGGCGATCTGACTGGCGGCGCCGACCTGGCCGTCCAACGAGCCGATAATCAGAAGCTGCATGCTGTTCTTTCCTAACTGCGGTCAGTCTTGATGATTTCGGTCATGGTCACGCCCAGCCGATCTTCCACCACCACCACTTCGCCACGCGCTACCAGCCGGTTGTTGACATAGATGTCGATGGCCTCGCCGACCTTGCGGTCCAGTTCGACCACTGCCCCGCGGCCCAGCTTCAGCAGTTGGTTGACCTGCATCGTCGCCTTGCCGAGGACGGCAGAAACCTGTACCGGAATGTCATATACGGCTTCCAGGTCGCGCGCCGATCGCGGGCCCTCGGGAAATTCCCCCTCCTGGCCGTCGGGTTTCAGTTCGTTCAGTTCGAAATCCGCCATCGGTATCTCCTAGGGGGGCGGTCAGGCCGGGACCGCGTTGTCAGTTTGCGCTGGGTCGCAGGCCTGGGCGGCCGGCGGCGCCAGGGCGCGCTCGACCACCGCTTCGATCTCGGCCCACAGTCTCGCCTGGTCCCGTTCGGCCCCGCCATTGCCCCATTCGACCCGACAGTCACCCAGGCCGACGCGCGGATCACCGGCGCAGTGCAATTTGCCCTCGAAGCCGGCCTCGGCGGCGACCTGGGCGGCTTGCTCCTTGACCGCGTCCACCTGCGCGGGGTTTATCCGGATGGTGATGCGCAGGTCGCGGTCCAAATGGGACAGGCATTCGGCCACCACGCCTTCGATTTCCTCCAGCCCGCGGCGGCGGGCGAGTTCAGGCAGCAGTTTGCGCGCTACGGCAAGGGCGATGGCGACCGCATCGCGCAGGCCGGCCTCGTGTGCCGCCTGTTGTCCGGCGACCAGTTCGGCCAGACGGTGGCCCATGGTGGCAAGCGCCGACGCCACCATTCGCTCGGTCGCCGTCTCCGCCTCGCGCAGGCCCTCTTCCCGGCCCGCCTGATAGGCCTGGTCGCGCGCCACGATCAGTTCCTCTTCCGAGAATGTCGGTGGTGGCGGCGGCTCCTCTTCGACGTCGATGGCCATCTCCTCATCGGCAATGGCAAACTCGTCGGCGGGGCGCGGCCCTCCCTCCGGAGCGTCGAAGTCGAGATCGAACAGGTATTTCTGCAGCTTCGCCATTCAATACACCGAAATCCCCATCATCCGGACGACCGCAGGGAGGAAGGATCTCGTCGGTTCACGGAGACCCCTCGCTTCCGCTCGGGATGACAATCCCTTGTCGTCAATATACCAGTTCGTCTTCCTCGCGGCCCTCGGAGATGACGATCTGACCGCTCGCCGCCAATTCCTTGGCCATTGTGACGATCAGGCTCTGTGCCTGATCGACGTCGCGCAGGCGCACCGGGCCCATGGCCTCCATGTCTTCCCGCAGCATCTTGCCGGCGCGTTCGGACATGTTCTTGAAGAACAGCTCCTTGACGTTGTCCGAAGCGCCCTT
Source organism: Pseudomonadota bacterium (assembly GCA_021793155.1). GTDB lineage: Bacteria > Pseudomonadota > Alphaproteobacteria > Rhodospirillales > Magnetospirillaceae > DUZF01. Next base: position 85,793 of record JAJYTF010000018.1, read on the forward strand.
CAGCGCCATTCCCAGCTTGTCCTTCTCGACGTTGCGCAACAGTACCTGGATGCCCTGCATGTCGATACGCACCAGATCCTCGAAGGTGAACATGAGAGCCTTGATGCGTTCCGCCGATTCGCGGTTGCGTTCCTCGAGGGCGCTCATGAAGCGGTTTTCGGCGTTGCGGTCGAGGTTGTTGAAGATGTCGGCCATCAGTTCGTGGGCGTCGCGCCGGGCGGTGCGGGCCAGGTTGGACATGAACTCGGTGCGCAGTGTCTTTTCCACGCCGTCGAGCACTTCCTTCTGCACCGCCTCCATGCGCAACAGGCGCATGATGACTTCCATGGCGAAGTTCTCGGGCAGCAGCGACAGCACGCGGGCGGCGTGGTCCGGCTTGATCTTGCCCAGCACCACGGCCACCGTCTGCGGATATTCGTTCTTCAGGTAATTGGCCAGCACCGTCTCGTTGACGTTGCCCAGCTTGTCCCACATGGTGCGGCCTGCCGGGCCGCGAATTTCCTCCATGATGAGTTCGACGCGGTCCTTGGACAGCGTCTTCAGCAGCAGCCGCTCGGTGCTTTCCAGCGAACCCACCAGCGAACCGGTCGACGAGATCTGGTCGGCGAACTCGACGAACAGGCGTTCCACCACCGCCGAATTGACCGTGCCCAGATTGGCCATGGTCTGGGAGATTTCCTTGATCTCCTCGTCGTCCATCATGGCGAACAGCTTCGACGACTGCTCTTCGCCCAAAGACAGCATGAGGATGGACGCCTTTTGCGGGCCGGTCAGGCTGCGGTAGTCTTCTTTCATGCGGGCCATGGCGTGCTCGTCCCAGCTTCAGCTATTCCGAATACATCCAGGCGCGAATGATCGACAGCGCCTCTTCGGGATGCTTGTCGACGATCTCGCCGATCTTGCGGATCGACGACGCCTTGACGCGGCCTTCCACCTTGTCGATGTCGATCAGTTCGTCGACGGTCTCCATTTCCTCGGGCAACATGCCGGGCGCCGGCACCGGCGGAATGCCGCCGGGGCCGAGCAACGGGGGGCCGCCGCCCGGTCCCATCAGGCGCCGCCCGTCGGGGGTGACCGCCTGGGCCGCCATGGACTCGACGGCGCGGCTGACCAGGGGGCGCAGAACCAGCAGAAGGAACAGGATCGCCACCACCGACAGGCCCAGATTCGACGCCACTTTTTCGACGAAGTCGCGATCGAAGCCGAACAGCTTGTTGTCGGCCTCTTCCGGCTCGGGCTCGTCATGCCCGGCGAACGGCATGTTGATGACTTCCACCTGGTCGCCGCGTTGCGCGTCATAGCCGATGGCGCTGCGGACCAGAGCGGCCAGCTGTTCCATCTCCTTGTCGTCGCGCGGCTTGTAGGTCAGCTTCTTCTGCCCTTGGGCCGGCGGGCCGTAATTGCCGTCGACCAGCACCGCCGCGGTGATGCGCTTGATGTCGCCCATTTCCTTGACCTCGTTGCGCGTGGTCTTGGAAATTTCGAAATTGACCGTCTCTTGCGTGCGGTTCTGCTTGCTTTGGCTGCGTGCTCCCGGATTGTTGGCACCGGCGTCCGGCAGGTTCTGCTGCACGCTGATGGAGGAATTCTCCATGTCCTGTGTCTGCTCGCCTTCCTCGACGGTGACGTGCGAGCGTTCCACCTTGCTGTCCGGGTCGTAGATTTCCTTGGTGGTGGCGACGCGGTCCAGGTCCATTTCCACCGACACCTGGGCGCGCACCCGGTCCGGGCCGACGCGGCGCTCGAGCAGTTCCTCGATGGTGCGCTGCAGCCGCTGTTCGGTGGCCAGCTTCATCTCGTCGGCCTGGTCGGCCATGGCCTGGTTGTCATCCTCCGATCCGCGGGCGAGCAGGGTGCCTTTCTCGTCGACGATGGAAATGCGTGAAGGCTTGAGCTTGGGTACGGCAGCGGCGACCAAGTGCTGGATGGCCTGTACCTGCTGCCGCGACAGCCGCTTGTTGCCGTCCATCTTGAGCACGATGGAGGCCGAGGGTTCCTGGGTTTCCCGGCTGAATACCTCGCGCTTGGGCAGAACCAGGTGGACGCGGGCCGACTTCACTCCCTCGATGGAGCGAATGGTGCGCGCCAGCTCGCCTTCCATGGCGCGCAGCAGATTGACGTTCTGGATGAAGCTGGTCGAGCCCAGCATGTCACCCTTGTCGAACAACTCGTAGCCGGTGGTCACCGAGCCGCCGCTGGGCAGTTCCTGCTCGGCCATCTTGACCCGGAGGTCGAGCTTGCGGTCCTTCGGCACCCAGATCTCGGTACCGTCACGGCGCAACTCGTAAGGAACCTTGTCCGCCTGCAGCTTGGTGACGATCTGGTTCGCGTCCGGCAGGTCCAGGCCGCCGTACAGCATCTCCATCGGCGGCGACGACATGCGGGCCAGCAGGTAGATTACGAAGGCGAGAACCGCGACACCGCCCCCCGCGATGGCGGTCAGTCGGGTCGCCCCCAGCTTCTTGAGGGATTGAAGAAACGAGTTCACGGCGACACCCTAGCCCGGATTTCTCCCATGGGTACCGATTTGATCGCGTTTCGGGGAGGCGATCGACCAAGTCACGGCCCGCCGGCAAGGCTGGCTGCCTTGCCTAGGGCCGTGACGCCGGCAGGCGTCCGCCGAAACGCGACCCGTACGGGCGGGACGAATTTGGGCACAGGGTGCGTTACCCGGCTTGGCCGATGGCCCGCATCGGCCGGCGCCGGCTGCCTGCCCTGTGCCCAAATTCGTTTCCGTCAAATCGGCCCCCATGGGAAAAATCCAGGCTGTGGCGCAAGCCCCATGCGCCGCTCATCCATTTGGAATGACGCTATACTCCGAAAGTGAAAGACCCGTTAACATCCCGGCAATTATTGCCGGGTGGAAAACGGCGGTTCCAGGCCGTTTTCCCGTTCCTCGCGGATAATCCGCCCGAGGAACGCCCCAACCAGATGATCAATGATCATGTGAAGGTCTTCTACTGGGCCGTACTCGCCGGCCGGTGTGGGAACGTGAATGGTCAGGTCGGCAAGCTGGCGCAGTCGGCCGCCGTCGAAACCGGTCAAGGCGATTGCCGCATTGCCGTATTCCCTGGCATAGCGTACCGCTTCCACCACGTTGGGCGAATTCCCCGAGGCCGAGATGGCGACTACCACGTCGCCGGGCCGCATCAGCACCTGCAACTGACGGACGAACATCTGGTCGTAGCCGTCATCATTGGCCACGGCGGTCATCACCGCCGCGTTGTCGGTAAGGCTCATGGCGCGGAACGGCCGCTTGGTCGCCCGGGTGCCGATGCCGACGTCGTTGGCGAAATGCGAGGCCGTGGCGGCGCTTCCGCCGTTGCCCAGGAAGAAGACCGTGCGGCTGGCCTCCCTCGCTTCCAGTAGCCTGCGGATGAACTGGCCGATCGCCTGCGGATCCAGCCGCGATGCAAGCCGGCCTACATACTGCAGATAGGCCGCGGCGAACTCGTCGGGATCGGTATGGCGTTGGGTGATGCTGTCCAGACTGTCCATATCCTAGGGCCTCGACGATCGAATGAAGCTAACACCTACCTCATCAGGCTAAGGCAGAATCAGGCAAACACGCAGAAGAATTAATCGGCTGATCACACGCTGATGTCCACGCCGCTGTCACCGCCGCTACGGTAGGACGGCGCCTGCGTCTGGCCAACGGCTTCAACCACGTCACCGCCCGGATCGGCGCCGTTGTCGCGCGGGGCGTTCTGCCGGTCCTGGCCGGCCTGGCGACCCTGTTGCTGGTCGCTGCGCAACTGAAAGTTCAGGGAATTGGCGTCGGCGTTCAGGCCGGCGTTCTGCAGCGACTGCTGCAGGCTGCCCGCATCGTTCTTCAATAGTTGCAGCGTTTCCGGCCGGTCCGCGGTGATCGTCGCCTTCACCTGGCCGTCGCGCATTTCCAGTTTGACCTCGACATGGCCGAGGTCATTCGGATGCAGTTGGACGCTGATGGTGTCGTTGCCTTCCTTCAGGTTACGGGCCAGTTGCACTTTGATCTGGTCGGCCGGGGTCACAACCACCGGCTGGCGCGCCGGCAGGGTGGCGGCAGGCTCGTCCAGGGCGGTGGTCTGGGCGCCCCCTTGCGCCGCTGCCGGCGCCACGACTGCCACCGGTTCGGCTGCCGGGCGGCTGTCCCCGGCGCCGCCGGCGACTCCGCCCAGGGCCGAGATCGCCTGCGTTTCGCCGCCCGGGTCGGCGGCCGCGGCCGGAGCCGCGCCACCGGGAACGAAGCCGGGGGCGAATGGTTGGAGCGGTGCGATCGGCTCGGGCGACTGGCTTTGTGCCGATTGATCGCCGGCGCCGGTGCCGGAGTTGGTTCCGGAGCCGGAGCCGTTCGAGCCGGCCTGTCCGCTGGCCGCGTCGGCAGAGGCGGGATGGGCGCCGGCCGGCAGGCCGGCCGGGGAATCCGCTTCATTGGAAAAAACCTGGTGCAACGCGGCAGCATTCGCCACCGCCGGTGTCGGAGCCGATCCGCCGCTGTCCGCCGTCTTCACCCTGATCTTGACCGTGCCCTGGCCACCACCCGCCTGTTGGGCCAGTGCCGCGGCCTGGGCGGATGCCAGGGGGTCCGCTGTCCCAGGGGTTGTTGCCCCAGGGGCCGTTGCCGCCGGGGCCGTTGCCGCCGGGGCGGCGGCCGTAGGGGTTGTTGCCGCCGCGGCGCCAGCGCTGGGCGCGGCGGGGGTCTGCGGCGACAGCGCGCCTGCGGTCGGGGTGCCGCCGTTTGGCGCCGTCGCCGTTTGGCCCGAAGCAGGATAGACTGATGCCCCGTCGGCGGCGGATCCGCCCGGTGAGGTCGCCGTGTCGCCTGAGTTCCGAGGTGCCGGCAATGCCGGTTTGGGCAGTGGATTTGGAATCATCGACAGGGCAGCGGCTGCGCCAGCCTGTGATGCCGGGTCGGCCTGCGGGGGGGTCTGGCTCTGGGGCGGGGTGCTCGTCGGGGTGGACGAGCCGTCACCGTCCCCGGCATCCGCCGATTTGGTCTGCTTCTTCGATGTCTGCTCGGTGCCGTTCGGCCGGGCTGTTCCGGCGGCATCCTCCGCCTGATCGGTCGTCTCGGCGGCCTTGGTCGCCGGGCCGTCGGACTGTCCGGCATTGGTTGCGGCAGGTTTTGGTTCGGCTTTGGCAAAGTCCGTGGTCGACCATTTCGTCGCATTGTCCATCTGCGGATGGTCGGCCAGGCGGGCGTTCCTGGCCGAGGCATTGGCCGCAGCCGAGGTCTCGGCTTCGTCCAGGGCGGCGACCAGGGCGTTGAACGGCGAAGCCTTGCCCGACTGGGCGGCCTGCTGCAGCAATGCGGTGAAAGCCGAATCCTGGCTGCGCCCGCTGATCATCTCGGAGGAGAGGTTCTGCGTCAAATTGCGCGACGCCGGCGTGGCAACGGCTTCCACCGTCATGACTGGGTTCCCCGCTGATCAGATCAACATACGGAATCGAGAAGCAACTTTCGGGCCACATCTACCGCCTTGATCGGCTAGGATATTCGTCTTGCGCCAGGCGGTTCTTGCCGAGTACTCCGCGCAATTCTTGCCGGGGTGGGGATTTCGTCATGGCCATTTCCTCAGCCGCGGCGCGCCGACTCCTCTGGATCAAAAGATCCGTCGCTACTTCAACGCCGTCGGGATTAATGAACCGTCGCGCCCAGGCTGCCGAACAGCTGGGCCATTGTCGAGATGACCTGCGCCGAATCGCGGTAGGCCTGCTGGTAGGTGGCGAGGTTCGCCAGGCTGTCGTTCATGTCCACACTGCCATTGCCCGCCTGGCGGCCGGCAAGGCTGTCAACCAGCACCTGCTGGTAGGTCGCCTGCTGGCGGGCCGTCGCCGCCGCCGCGGTGGTGGCCGCGGCGATGGCGTCGGCATACTGGGCGAGGTTGTAGCTGCCGCGCGGCAGGGCGCCGGCCGCCGCCAGATTGAGCGGATTGCTCAGCATGTCGGCCAGAGGATTGAGCAACGCGGGATCGGCCAGCCGCGACGGATCGGCGTGCAAGTCGGGATTCAGCGCCAGTGCGCCGGCCGTGCCTGGCGTCGCCGTGGTGGCGAACAGGCCGGTAGGCGCCTTGGCGTCGAAGGCGTCGGCCGGGTCCGCGACGAACACATCGTTGAGTCCGAAAAAATTGGCGAAGCCCGACACCACCCGGTCGGCCGGGGGGGCCAGTCCCAGAGCATCACCCGCAATGCTGGGCGCAGCAAGGCCGATGCGCTGGTCGGCGGGGGCGGACAGCTTGAGTGCCACCTGGTTCCCCACCGCCACGACCGAGGCCGCCAGCCCGCTGCTGCCGGCCGCCGCGTTGATCCGCGCCGCGAGGGTGTTCAGCGTCCACCCGGGGTCGGCCGCCAGGCTCAGCAGGGGCGAGCCGCTTTGGTCCTGCACGGTCAGCGGCCCGTTGATCCCCAGGGCCGTGGTGGCATTCGGCATCAGCGTGCTGGTCAGGGTCATGCCGGTCCGCCCCCGGATATGATTGACCGCGGCGTCCTCGGCCGGCTGGTCGGCCGCCGGAGCCAAGCCCAGCTTGGCGACCGCGGTGGCGCCGGCTGCGTCCGGGGCGAGGGACAGGTCCGCGGCGACGGAGCTGGTCACCGTCAGCCTCGTGCCGTCGGCGGAACCGGACAGCTCGGCTTTCAGACCGCCCAGGGCGTTGAGGCGCGCGGCGATCGAGGCCAGGCTGTCACCGGGCTGGACGTCGCGCGGCGCGGTGGACATCCGATTGCCGAGGCTGTCGGTAAAGGTCAGCGCGCCCGACAGTCCCAGCGGCTTGTTGGGGTCTGCCGAAAGGGACGACTGATAGGTGGTGCTGCGCTGATCCCGGAAAGCCAGGCGGTACCCGGTGGCGGCCGGCAGGTTGATGGACAACCGACCTTCCTCGTCGAAATGCAGATAGGACGCCGATTGCGTACCGAGCCGCGTATTCAGCCAGCCGTTCAAGGCTGTGGCGATCCGTGCGACCGGCCAACTGCCGGCGGCCGGCGATCCGGCGGCCTGCTGGGCCTGTGCCATGAGCATGGTCAGGCTGGTGGTGGCCTTGGCCCTGCCGTCCGGGCCCACTACGGAGATCATGGTGTCGCCGCCGGACACCGAGATGCGCTCTTCGGCTGGGTCGGCGACGCGGCGCGCCCCCAGGTAGGAGGCCCTGGCTCCGGCTCCGGCGATGCTGCGGTTGCTTGACTGGTTCACGCGCGCCTGAAGGGTCTGCGCCAGGGTGTCCAGCTGGTTTTGCAGGTTCGGCAGGCTGGTGTCGCGCGCCTGCAAAAGCGCCTGGATGGTTCCAGCCGACAGCTGTCCGCCGATATCCGCTCCGTCGGCGGTCGGGCCGCTCGGCGAGCCGTTGGCGGATGCCGATTCGCTGGCCTGCGCCGCGGCACAGGCCAACCTCGCCGCCTTGCCGTCGACCAGCGGCGTTCCCGACTTGGTGAACACCGCGGCCGTTCCGTCACTGCGGACGAACGATTCGAAATCGAGACTGGCTGACAATTGGCCCAGGGCGGCGTCCCGTTGCGTCGCAAGATCCGGATTGGTCGCGCCAGCGGCGCCGCTCACGGCGATCTTGTCGTTGATGCGGGCGACCTGCTGCAGGCTCGCCTGGGCCTGCGCCACCGCGCTGCCCAATTGCTTGTCGACCTCGCCCCGCAGCCCCTGGATGGCGCGTGTCGCAGTCGCCAGGCGGGTGGTCAGCGTGGTGACCGCCTGCGTCACCGCGGCGGCGGCCTGGGTCGGATCCGCCGCTGGCGCGGCGACCGACTTGACGACCTCTTGCACCGCCTGGCCGATCGAACCGCTGTCGCCCGGCTTGCCGAGAATTTGTTGGAGCCGGGCGCCGACCTGACTGTCCGTGATCAGGCTGTTGAGTCTTGCCGTGGCGTCTCGGACGCTGGCCTTCAGCCCCTCGACGACACCCGGCTGAATGGCGGTGATGGGAACCAGCAACCCGGCGCTGGCGCCTGTCGTACCGCCCTCCGCCTCCGTTTTCGTTCGCGTGGCCGCTGCCGGCCGGCCGCTGCCGGCCGATCCGGCCGTCGGGAACGACGGGGGAGGCGCGATGCCGCCGAATGCCGTGTCGACGATATTGACCGCCATGGCGACCGGTCCCCGCTTGCCGTCCGCTCAGAAGACGCTCAGATGGTGCTGTTGTAGGCCAGGGAAGCACCCTGCCGGCTATAGGTTTCCCACAGTTGGCCGCCCTTGGAATAGGCCACCTCCTGGCGGCGCATCTTGCGGGCGGCGGTATTGATCACCTCGAACAGCTGTTCGATGGCGCTCATGTTGGCCTTCAACAGGATGGCGTTCTCCTTGACCCGTTCCTCGAGGCCGCGGACCATGCCGATGACGGAGCCGCGCTGGTCGGGGTTCATGCTGCGGGTGGCCTGGCCGTCGCCCAACAGGGTGCGCAGCCGTTCCTGGTAAAGGCGGGTGGCGGCCATCTTGCGGTCCAGCAGGGCGGACACGCCGTTCGCATCGCCGGCCCGCAACAAGGCGTTCTCTTCGGTCAGCAAGTCGTCGTAAAGGCGGATCGCCTCGACCATCGGCGCCACATTGGCTGGCAATCCCCGCAGGTCGACCATCGGGGTGGCGGCGCGTGCGGTCGGCTGCATCTGCGGTTGCGGTTGCGTCGCGGGGCTGTGCGCCAGGTTGGGCCGTGCGGGCCCTATCGAGGACGGGGCGGCGCTCGCCGTTGGGCGTTGCGGCAACGTTGGGGCGCCGGGGGCAGGGACGACCGGCGTCGCGGCGCCGGGCCGGCCGGCCGGCGGAAGCTTCGGCGGCGGTTTGGGCAGGTTGGGGTTCTGCGGGAAGCTCATGCTGTCTTCTCCTGCTGGGTGATGAGGCTGCGCATGACGGCATCGGCAATGCCCACACCGCCACGCTTGGCGAGCTGCTTGCCGTATTCGTCGATGAGCAGGGGGCGGAACATTTCCTCGGCGGCGCCGCCGCCGAACATGGTGTCGGTAGCGACGCCCTGGAACATCTGGCCGAACATCTGGGACAGGAATACGGCCTCGAAGTCCTGCGCCGCCTTCCTGGTTGCTGCGAGGTCGGTGCCTTTTGCCAGGCTGGGCAACCGCCTGGTCTGCGAAACCGCCATTTGCGCCTGGGCAGACAGCGTCGGGTCGGAGGCGGGGGCGGCCATCACATCACCTCGATTTCGGCTTGCAGGGCTCCGGCTGCCTTGATCGCCTGAAGGATGCTGATCAGGTCGCGGGGGCCGATGCCCAGGGCGTTCAGGCCATTGACCAGTTCCTGCAGGGTGACGCCGTGCTGAAGCACGCTCATTTTCTTGTCCGCCCCCTCGTCCACCTGGATGTCGGTGCGGGGCACCACCACCGTTTCGCCGGTGCTCGAGAACGGCGAGGGCTGCGACACTTGCGGGGTTTCGGTGATGCGGATGGTCAGGTTGCCCTGGGCGATGGCGACGGTGCTGATGCGGACGTTGTCGCCCATGACGATGGTGCCGGTATGGTCGTCGATGACCACGCGCGCCATCTGGTCGGGTTCGACGCGCAACTGCTCGATATCGGTGAGCAGGGCGACCGTGTTTCCCCGGAATTTTTGGGGAACGGTCAGTTGCACGGTGGCCGGATCGGTGGGGCGGGCGACCTCGGTGCCCAGATAGGCGTTGACCGCCTGGGCGATGCGCCGTGCCGTGGTGAAATCGGGATTGCGCAGCGTGACCTGCACCATCTGCATCTTGGTCATGTCGATGGCGACTTCGCGCTCGACCACCGCGCCGTTGGCGATCCGCCCGGAAGTGGGCACGCCCTTGGTGACCTGGGCGGCGGCGCCGCCGGCGGTATATCCCGAGGTCAGCTGGCCCTGGCCGACGGCATAGACCTCGCCATCGGCGCCGACCAGCGGGGTGACCAGCAGGGTGCCGCCCAGCAGGCTGGTGGAATCGCCCAGCGCGCTCACCGTCACGTCGATCTTGGTGCCCTGCCGGGTGAAGGCGGGCAGGGTGGCGGTGACCATCACCGCCGCCACGTCCTTCGGCTTCAGGTTGAACGTGCCGGTGGGCGTCGTCGGGCGGGAGTTGACGCCCAGGCGTTCCAACATGCCGATCAACGATTGCCGGGTGAATTCGGCATTGTCCAGGGTGTCGCCGGTGCCGTTCAGGCCCACGACCAGGCCATAGCCCACCAGCATGTTGTCACGCACCCCCTCGAAATCGGCCAAATCCTTGATTCGCGAACTGGCCTCGGCCGGTGCGGCGGCCAACAGCGCGGCCGCCAGCGCCAGTCCGGCCAGCCAGGCCCCAAGGGTCTTGAAAGGAAGGGTGACAACCCCATGCATGACTTCCACTCCGGCGCGATTCCCGGCCTGTCGACCGGACGGGAACAAATCGACGGACAGTCTCATGCGAACGGCATGCCATCGGGTGCTCCGGTCCCGTCATCCCGAGCGAAGCGAAGGATATCGCGGTTCTTGTGTGATCCTTCGGTCGGCGTGTTTCGGATTGGCCGAGCTGCCCGGCGGCAACATCGTCCTAGCGCCGGCGGCAATTTCTGCCTTGGGCCTGACCGCGTCTCCAGGATTTACCTGCTTTTAACCGGAATCCGCCCAGTGTACACTCTCCGCTGGAAGTCCAAGATTTTGCAGGCAGGTATGAAAGTTTCCGGCATCGGGGCAACCGCAGGATCGGGTCAGGCCCGCAAGACGGCCAAGACCGACAAATCCGCATCCGGCGGCTTTGCCGAAAAACTGGCCGAGACCTTCGACGCCACCGAGGATGCCCATGCCGTTGAAACGTCGTCCGCCGTCACCGGGATCGACGCCCTGCTGGCGACGCAGGCGGTAGGGGATGCCCTCGAGCAGGAACACCGCCGCCGGCTGATCAAATATGGCGAGGATCTTCTCGACAAGCTGGAGGAAATCCGTCACGGCCTGCTGCTGGGGGCGATCCCCAAGGACAGGTTGATCGCCCTGGCCCAGATGGTGCGTACTCGGCGCGAGAGCATTGCCGACCCGCGTCTCGCCGCCATCCTGGATGAAATCGAACTGCGCGCCGAGGTCGAACTGGCGAAGCTGTCGCCGCGCATCCCCTAATTCATATCTCAACTGTTACAAGACGGCTGCCGGACCGGCAGGCTCATTCCTTCCTTGCGGGGAAACGGCTGCATCCTTATATTCCGCGGCGTAATTCGCACTCGAATATGGGGAAGGTATGACCGTCACCCTGCCGCCGGATTATCGTCCGAGTGAGGACGAACCCTTCATGAATGAATACCAGGCCGAGTATTTCCGTCAAAAGCTGTTGCGGTGGCGTGGCGAGCTGTTGCGTGAATCGGACGAGACCCTGCAGCACTTGCAGGAAGGCGGCCTTCAGGAGCCCGACATCGCCGACCGGGCGCAAGCCGAAGCCGACCGGGCGCTGGAGCTGAGGACCCGCGACCGGGCCCGCAAGCTGATCGCCAAGATCGACGCCGCGCTTCTGCGCATCGAGGACGGCAGCTACGGCTATTGCGAGGAAACGCACGAGCCGATCGGCGTGCGGCGTCTGGAAGCCCGCCCCATCGCCACCCTGTCCATCGAAGCGCAGGAGCGGCACGAGCGGCTGGAGCGAACCCACAGGGACGAGTAGGGGGAATTGTCATCCTTCGACACGGCCGCCCACGACGGCGGCCTGCTTGGGATGAGGTTGTTTACATTTCAAGATATTGCCTTGCCCTGGGGGGCGTGAGGAGATGGGGGCGTCAACTCGTCATACCGACCGGCCAATGAGTCAATTCGAGCGTCGGCCGGTATCATTCCCGCGAAAGAGATTGTGCGGAAATTAGTGGGGTGGGCATCCTGCCCGCCTCCGCCGCAAGGTGGCGGATTTCCAGGCTTTCCGACTCCGCCGAAACGCGGGCAGGATGCCCGCCCCACTAATCCTTTCACAAGCGCGAAAGCGGGAACCGAACCGGCGGTATGGATCCTCGCTTTCGCAGGGATGACGACAGAAGAGCCTTTATTCTCTATCGAGCCCTTACGCCGCCTGGATCAGCCTCAACAGTTCCTGCGGCAACTGCGACGCCTGGGTCAACGCGGCGACCGAGGCCTGGGTCTTCACGTCGGTGGCCGACAGCTGGGCCTTCACCGAGGCGACGTCGGCATCCATGATC
>JAJYTF010000005.1:0-68192 GCA_021793155.1 Pseudomonadota bacterium
CCTGTCGGGCGCCTGGGACAAGCTGCGCACCGACCCGGTGATCCGCTTCCTGGTGACCTCGGTGGCCTTCTACGGCATGTCGACCTTCGAAGGGCCGATGATGGCCATCAAGGAAGTCAATTCGCTCTCCCACTACACCGACTGGACCATCGGCCACGTCCATTCGGGCGCCCTCGGCTGGGTCGCCTTCGTCAGCTTCGGTTCCCTCTACTACCTGGTGCCGGTGCTGTGGCAGCGCAAACAGCTCTATTCGATGCGCCTGGTCAGTTACCATTTCTGGACCGCCACCATCGGCGTGGTGCTCTACATCACCGCCATGTGGATTTCCGGCATCATGCAGGGACTGATGTGGCGGGCCTATGACAGCATGGGCTTCCTGCAGTACTCGTTCGTCGAGACGGTGGCCGCCATGCATCCCTACTACGTCATCCGCGCCCTCGGCGGCGTCCTGTTCCTCACCGGCGGCCTGATCATGGCCTACAACCTCTATCGCACCGTCAAGGGTGACGTGCGGACAGAAGCACCCTACGACGTGCCGGTCGCGGCCGGCGCGCGGGCCTAACCTTGAAAAGTGGAGACGGAGCCGTGGCGGCTCCGCCTCCGGCGGCTTATAAATAGGGCGGAGCGCTGGTCCACCGGCGCCCCGCCTCTTTTCTTTGCAAGCCTTGGAAAGCGTGTTCATGCCCTACGTCAATATCAAGATCACCCGCGAGGGAGCCACCGCCGAGCAGAAGGCCCGCCTGATCAAAGGCGTCACCGACCTGCTGGTCGAGGTCCTTGGCAAGAACCCGGCGACCACCATGGTGGTGATCGACGAAGTCGAGATGGACAATTGGGGAATCGGCGGCGAATCGGTTACCGTCCGCCGGGGCCGACAATCCGGCTGATAGCGGGCGAGGAAGAGACGGCCACGCGTTCCTTGACCGCCCCGGCGTACGTCCGGCGCTCGTAGCTTTCCAGCAGCTTCCAGCGCACGACCGGAACCTCACGGACCACCGCGGCCGAAACCAGATAAATTTCCGCCGGCGTCGCCGCTCGCGCCTGGGATAGGCTCGGCTCGCCGAAGACAGCCGCCTCTTCACCGAAGAAATCGCCCGGACTCAGCCTTTCCACGGTATTTCCGGCCACAACCAGCTCGACGACGCCGCTCTTGACCACGGCCAGGCAGCCGTGCACGTCAACGGTGTCGCCGGCGCCGACCGCGCGCAGTGGCATTTCCTTGGCCAGGCGGTTCAAGGTCATCTCGGTCAAAGCCTCGGAGCAAAGCCAGGTCGAGCGCAGGAAGTCGCGCCGCTCCTCAAGGCCCATGACGTCGGCAAGCAAGTTGTTGCGCCGAACGAACTCGCGATACAGGCTGACCGACATCTTCAGCGCCTGGACGAAGCTGCTGGCCCGGTAGGTCTTGCGGGCGGCTCGACCTTCTATGCCGGCCACCTCTCCGATCATACCGCCGGCCGACAGCAAGCCGTTGACCGACGAACCGGCGGCCATCAGTTCGACGGTACCGGTGATTACCAGATAGATGCTGCCGACCTTGCCGCCTTCCCGCACCAGGATGGTTTCCGGGTTGTAGACGACAACCGGACTGTTCAGCAGAACCCGCAACTCGTGGTGCGGCGTGTCGGGAAAATAGGTATGCAGAAATTCATAGGCGCTCCGCCACACATAGTCGTGGTTGCCGTGGATCAGCACGTCCACCGTGCCGAAGGGCGCGCCGCAGCCGATTTCCTTTTCCGCCACGTTCAAGGGGCGGGCCAGGTGGGCCAGGATGATCTTGCTGGACAAGTCGTGGCGAAAGTCCTCGGCCTGGCCGTGGATCAGCCCCCCGCCAACATCGAGCTTCTTGATATCGACCGGCGTCGCATAGCCGGCCATGACCTTGTCGTAGAAGGCCCGCGAAATCCCCGGCTGAGTGTCGGTTGCCACCATCTGGTCGAGCACGTCGCGCGACACGATATCGGCAAAATGGGCGTATTGCCGGTACCCGTCCTCCCACAGGGCGCGGAAGATGAACAGGCTGTTTTCCACCGGATGGGGTGACAGGAGCGGCATGACCTCCAGGCCGTTGATGTCGTTCCATTGGTCGAAGACCAGGTCGCGGATGTCCAGACAGCCGGCAAAACCGGATTCGTCAATCGACAGCAGCGCCGACAGCTTGCGCATCACCGACGCGCGGACCAGCGGCGTCGCGTAATACTTGATGCGGCGGTCGGCCCTGAGCAGCGTCGTCAGACCAGCGAAATGGTCGTCGTGGCAATGGGTGTGAAAGATGCCCTCGATCTCGTTGACGCCGATGCCCAGCGCCGTCAGCGAATACTGCACGTTGGGCCCCGCGTCGATCAGATAAACCCGGCCCTGGAACATCAGGACGCTACCCATGCTCGGACGGTTGGGATCCCAGCCGTCTCCCTCACCGTTGTGGATCACGGCGAAATACTCGCGGTCGACCCGATGCGCGCCCAGCATGTAAGGCGGTTCATAGGCAGCGCCGGCCGGCAGATTCAGGTCCACGATGAGCGTCTCGTCCCCCAGAGAGAACTGGAACAGGTTCAATCCCAGGCGCCGCAATGCTACTCCGCCCCGCAGGACGACCGGGTCGTCGCCCAGCGGCACCGCCTCCAGCAATTCGCGCGGATGGCGGATATGCCCGAAAGCGAACTTGCGCTTCATCGCCAGAAGCTCGTCGGCCAGCGCGGCATCCGCCCCGCCGGCGATCAATTCCTCACGCGTCACCAGCCCGTAATTGCCGCGATGGATGTAATGAAGCTGCGCCTCCACCTGCTCGGCCAAGCCGATCAGCAGCGGCTTGGCCCCCGAGTTGTTGGGATGCCCGGGCAGCATCATGCCCTGCCGGTAAAGCATTTGCAGGGCAGGAAATTCCGCCATGTTGCAGAACGTGCCGCTCTGCAGCATCACGTCGGACAGCAGGATGGCGTTCGGCCCCGTCTCGAAGGTGACGCCGTCGCGCTCGGTCTCGACGATCAGGCCGCGGCGCATGAGATGCTTGACCACATCGGCAGGGCAACCGCAAAGAACCTGCAGGCCGGCATCCGGCGCGTCAACCCAGGCGACGCCCGTGGTGACGTGGATCTTCCGCAACTTCGCCATACCCTCGCTCCTTACCCCCGACGCACACTTAACCCCATGATCGTTTCAAGGAAAAGGCGAAACAAAAAAGAAACCAATGATGGCAATCACATTGCATCACAAACTGGCATAGACTGGCCCGATGACGCCCTTCGCCCTGCTTCGCCGCCGTCGCTTCTTGCCGCTGTTCATCACCCAGTTCCTCGGCGCGTTTTCCGGCAATCTGTTCAAGAACGCCACCATCGTCCTCATCCTCTACCGGCTGGGCGGCGAACAGGCGGCTGGTGGAAAGGTGCTGGCGACCACGGCGGTAGGGTTGTTCGTCTTGCCGTTCTTCCTGTTCTCGGCAACCGCCGGACAGATCGCGGATCGCTTCGACAAGGCCAAGCTGATTCGCCTGACAAAGCTGTTGGAAATCGCAGCGGCCGCCATCGCCGTCGGCGCGCTATGGGCAGCGGCGCCATGGATGCTGCTGACGACGCTGTTCCTGCTGGGCGCCCAGGCGGCACTGTTCGGCCCGCTGAAATACGGCATCCTTCCAGATCATCTGGGAACGGACGAACTGCTGGCCGCCAACGGGCTGGTCGAGGCAGGCACCTTCGTCGCCATCCTGGCCGGTACCATGGCGGGAAGCCTGACCATCCTGACCAAACACGGCATCCTCGCCGTGCAGGCGATGGTCGCCTTCGCCGCATTGGGCGGCTGGAGCGCCAGCCTGGCCATACCGCCGGCGCCGGCCACGGCGGACCGGCGCCCGCTGGACTGGAACATCGCCCGCGAAACATGGACGCTGCTCCGCCAGGCGGCATCGAGCAGGCCGCTGCTCCATGCCATGATGGGAATTTCCTGGTTCTGGCTGGTGGGCGCCACCTACCTCACCCAGTTCCCGGCCTTCGCCAAGGACGCATTGCACGCCGGGCCGACCGTGGTGACCCTGTTCCTGGTCATGTTCACACTGGGCATCAGCGCCGGCTCGCTGCTCTGCCACCGGCTGCTGAAGGGCGTAGTGAGCCTGCGGCTGGCGCCGTTGGGGGCCCTTGGCATGGCCTTTTTCGGCTTCGATTTCGTCATGGGCGCGGCACCGGCCGGCGCAGGCGGCTTGGTGGAAGCACGCGCCTTTCTGGCCGAACCCGGGAGTTGGCGCCCCCTCGCCGACCTGGTCCTCACCGCCGTCGCCGGCGGCCTTTATGTGGTGCCGCTCTATGCCTTTCTGCAGCAGAAGGCCGACCCCGCCCACCGCGCCCGCATCATTGCCGCCAACAATGTGCTGAATGCGCTGTTCATGACGGCCGCCGCCGCCGTGGGAGCGGTGGTGCTCGGGGCAGGCGTGGGGATCAAGGGGCTGCTGCTCGGCCTGCCGGTGGGCAACCTGCTCGTGGCGGCCGCAAGCCGACGCCGGGCCGCGTAGCTCGCCTCGACCCACCGCAAATCTTTCGCCTCCGGCCGAGGATGACAAGGTCTGGAATTTATCATCTGAATATAATATGCTTGCTTATTATGAGCACGCCTATGGAACCGACATTCGGCTATCTGGTGAGTAACGTCGCCCGACTGCTGCGCAAGGTCTTCGACCAACGAGCGCGGGAGGTGGGGCTGTCGCTTGCTCAGTGCCGCACCATGGCCTTCCTGGCCCGCCACGAAGGGATCAACCAGGCTGGCCTGGCCGACCTGCTGGAAATCCAGCCGATCAGCCTGGCCCGGCTGCTGGACCGCATGGAACTGGCCGGCTGGGTCGAACGGCGGGCCGATCCGGAGGACCGTCGGGCTCATCGCCTGTACCTCACCGAAAAGGCACGGCCCGTACTGGACCAGGTCGAGGCGATGGCGGCGGACGTCCGCACCGGCGCCCTGGCCGGCCTTACCGACGAAGAGAAGGACATGCTGATGGGCACGCTGACCCAGGTGCACGGCAACCTGTGCAGCCGCGCCTCATCGACAGAACCGCAGGATCAGGGCAATGAGTGTATCCAATAGCCAGTCTTCCGAGCTGACCGCCGAAGGCCGCCTCTCGGCGCGCGCCGCCGTGACGACGGCCGAGGCGCAACGCGACTGGCGGCAGCGCCTGCGCCTGCCGCTGATGGTCGGCGTGCCGGTGCTGGCCGGCATCCTGGGCGGTGCCCTCTATCTTTCCGGCGGACGCTATGTCTCCACGGACGACGCCTATGTGCAGGCCGCCCGTGTCTCGGTCAGCAGCGACGTGCCGGGGCGCGTGGTGGAGGTCGACGTCCAGGACAACCAGTCGGTCAAGGCCGGACAGATTCTGTTCAAACTCGACGACCGTCCCTACCGCATCGCCGTCGAGGACGCTGAAGCCCGACTGGCCGCCGCGCAATTGAAGATCGACGCCGAAAAAGCGACCTATCGCCAGAAGCGGGCCGATCTTCTGGCGATGCAGGACACCCTGGAGTACCAGTCGCGCGAATTCGAACGACAGAAGCGGCTGCTGGCCTCCGGCATCGCCTCGCAGTCGCAATATGACCAGGCCGCCCATGCCCTGCAAATCGCCCGTCAACAGGTCACCGCGACCGAGCAGCAGATCGCCGCGGCGCTGGCTGACCTGGGCGGCAACGCCGAAATCGCGCCAAATCGCCATCCTCTGGTCCAGCAGGCCCAGGCGGCACTTGACCGGGCCAAGCTCAACCTCTCCTACACCGTGGTTGCCGCACCGGAAGACGGCATGGTCACCAAGGTCGAACAACTGCAGGTCGGCGACTATGTCAACACGGCGCAGCCGTTGTTCTCGCTGATTTCCACTTCGCGCATCTGGGTCGAGGCGAACTTCAAGGAGACCGAGCTGACCCATATGCGCCCCGGCCAGACGGCGACCATCGATATCGACACCTATCCCGACCGCCAATTCAACGCCCGGGTCACCTCCCTCAGTCCGGGCACCGGCTCGGCTTTTTCGCTGCTGCCGCCCGAGAACGCTTCCGGCAACTGGGTGAAGGTGGTACAGCGCCTGCCGGTTCGCCTGCAACTCGACCGCTTGCCCCCCAACGCCCCCTTGCGCGCCGGAATGAGCGCCGATGTAGAGGTCGATACCCAGCATCGCCGGGCCCTGCTGAGCCTGATCGAGTCGGCCTTCGCCGCGCCGAAGCCGGAGAACGAAACCCAATGACCGCACCCGCATCCGGTGCAGCCGACCGCCCGGAGATCCATCGCGGGGCGGTCACTGTATCGATCATGCTGGCGACCGTCATGCAGGCGCTGGACACCACCATCGCCAACGTCGCCCTGCCCCACATCCAGGGCAGCCTGTCGGCGGCGGCGGACCAGATCACCTGGGTGCTGACCTCGTACATCGTCGCCGCCGCCATTGCCACGCCGCTGACCGGGTGGCTGGCCGGCCGCTACGGCCGCAAGCGCGTGTTCCTGCTGTCGGTGGCCGGCTTCACTGTCGCTTCGGCCTTGTGCGGCATGGCCGCCAGCCTGACCGAGATCGTCCTTTTCCGCCTGCTGCAGGGGTTGTGCGGTGCCGCCCTGGTGCCCCTGTCGCAGGCGGTGCTGCTCGACATCAATCCGCCGGAGAAGCACGGGTCGGCCATGGCGGTATGGGGCGCCGGCATCATGGTGGGGCCGATCCTGGGGCCAGCCCTGGGTGGCTGGCTGACCGACAATTACAACTGGCGCTGGGTGTTCTACATCAACCTGCCGGTCGGCCTCTTGGCCTTTCTCGGCATCGCCGCCTTCATCCACGAACACCGGCGCAGCGAACCCCAGCGTTTCGATTTCTTCGGCTTCGCCACCTTGAGTCTGGGCGTCGGCGCGTTGCAGATGATGCTCGACCGCGGCGAACTGAAGGGCTGGTTCGGCTCGTCGGAAATCTGGGCAGAGGCGGTGATCTCGGTTCTCGGCTTCTACCTGTTCGTCGTCCACACCGCGACTTGCCGGACCATCACCTTCCTCAACCGTGTGCTGCTCAGAGACCGCAACTTCGTCACCGGCACTATCTTCATCTTCTTCGTCGGCGTCATCCTCTACGCCACCCTGGCCCTGCTGCCGCCCATGCTGCAGGAGCTGTTCAACTATCCGGTCACCACCACCGGTCTGGTCACCGCGCCACGCGGCATGGGGACCATGGCGGCGATGATCCTGGTAGGGCGGCTGATCGGCCGGGTGGACATCCGGCTGATCCTGCTGTTCGGCCTGGGCATGACCGGCTTCTCGCTGTGGCAGATGACTCACTTCAGCCTGCAAATGGGCATGGCGCCGATCATCGTGTCCGGCCTGTCGCAGGGCATCGGCCTCGGTTTCGTGTTCGTGCCCCTCTCCGCCGTCACCTTCGCCACCCTGGACAGACATCTCAGGACCGACGGCACCTCGATCTTCAGTTTGATGCGCAATATCGGCAGCAGCCTTGGAATTTCCATCGTCGAGGCGCTGTTGACCGAGAACACGCAGGTCGTCCACGCCTCCCTGGCCGAACATCTGCGGCCCGATAATCCGTGGGCACAGGGTTTGGGGCTGCAGACGGCGACGGCAGCCAAGCTGGCTCTACTCAATGCCCGGCTCACCGAGCAGGCGGCAATGATCGCCTATCTGGACGATTTTAAACTGATGATGGCCATTGCCATTGGCGTGATGCCTCTTCTGCTTTTCCTGCGGACACCCCGCAAAGCCGCGGTTCCGGCCGAGGCGGCAATGGAATGAACCTGATGCGCCGACTGCTTCCCCTCACCCTTGCCGCTTCCCTCGCCGCCTGCACCCTGGGGCCCGACTTCGCCCGCCCGCCGACGCCCCTCGGGGACGGCTACCTGGCGAAAGGCGAACAGGGGCCGGCCGGCACTCAGCGCTCAGCGCCGGGGCAGCACCTCAGCGGCGACTGGTGGACGCTGTTCCGCTCCCCCGATCTCGACACGGTGATCAGGCAATCGGTGGCGGGCAACCAGGATCTGGCGGCCGCCGAATCCTCCCTCGGCCAGGCCATGCAGGAGACGGCCGCCGCCGCCGGCGTCCTCTATCCGCAGGCCGACCTGATGGCCGCGGCCGATCGCGAACGGGTGAACCTGACGGCCTATGGCTTCTCCGGCCCCAGCCCGGTGTTCAACCTCTACCAGGTTGGGCCGACCGTCAGCTACGCCCTCGACCTGTTCGGCGGCCTGCACCGTCAGGTAGAGGAAGCCAACGCCCTGGCCGAGGCCAAGGCCTATCAACTGGACGCCGCCTATCTGACCTTGACCGGGGATGTGGTGGTGCAGGCGCTGACCATCGCCTCGGTCAGGGCGCAGATCGCCGCCGCCGAGGATATCGTCGCCGACGACCTGCAGAACCTGCAGCTCGTACGCACCGCCAAGGCCAACGGCTCCGCCACCGAGGTGGACGTGCTGCACGCCGATAGCCAATTGGCCAATGATCGTACCTTGCTGCCGCCGTTGCGCCAAAGCCTGGCCGAGGCGCGCCACGCCCTGGCCGTACTGGTCGGCCGCACCCCAGCCGACTGGTCTCCGCCCGATTTCGCTCTCGACGGCTTCCGCCTGCCCGATGAGCTACCCGTCAGCCTGCCCTCGGCATTGGTCCGTCAGCGGCCCGATATTCTGGCCGCCGAAGCGGCCTTGCATGCCGCCAGCGCCGCCGTCGGGGTCGCCGAGGCGCAGATGTACCCGGACATCACCCTGTCGGCGAATCTGCTCCAGCAGGCGACATTCCCCGGCCACCTGTTCCAGGAAGCGGCCAGCGCCATCGCCGCTGGCGGCGGCCTCACCGCCCCGCTCTTCCATGGCGGCGCGCTGGAGGCGCAAAAGGCTGCCGCCGAGGCGGCCTACAAAACCGCGCTGGCCCGTTATCGGCAGACGGTGCTGCGGTCCTTCGCCCAGGTCGCCGATATCCTCCAGGGTTTGAACCACGATGCCGAGGCGGTGGACACGGAGGACAAGGCGGTGGCTTCGGCCGAGGCTTCGCTGCGCCTGACGCGCCTCAGCTACGCCGCCGGCAATGTGGGGGTACTGCAGGTACTGGATGCCCAGCGGCAATACCAGCAGGCTCGCCTCGGCGCCGTGCGCGCCCAGGCCAAGCGGTATCTCGACACCGCGCAACTGTTTCTGGCCATGGGCGGCGGCTGGTGGAACTGGCAGGGCCGGGCTGGACGCGCGCCGGAATTGGAGCCGGCGGCGGACCGATCAGTCCAGTGAGATCAACGGCGGCAGCAACCTCCGCCATCGCCCTGGCGCTGAAGCTGGATCGGCGGGCACGGCACCGAGCCATAGGAACAGAAGACGCAGCAATCGCCCGGCTTTGGCCGCAGCAGGGTGCCGCAGCCCTCACACTCGTAAAAGAATTGGCAGGCGTCGGTCGGCATCTCCTCGACCTCGCGGTGTCCGCAGTGGGGGCAGGTGATCTCGGAGCGAAGTTCGGGCCGCATGTCTTACCCCGATAAGGCGCCAAGCCAGTCGGCAAAGATACGCCGGGCGGCCACCGTCAGCAACGGTGCGTGGCGGGCCGCCTGGCGGCGCAGCTCGGGCACATCGATACCCGGCGTCGCGGCGATCTCGCCTGCATGGCCAATGTACCAGCGCTCCAGCCGGGCCGCCTGGGCCTCCAGGTGGAACTGCAGAGCCAGCGCATGGTCGCCGATGGCGAAGGCCTGGTTGGCCACCGCGTCGGTGCGGGCCAGGTGCCGCGCCTCGTCTGGCAGGTCAAAGGTGTCGCCATGCCAATGCAGGACCGACAGCCCTTCCAGCCGCGCCAACACCGACCGGCGGCCCGCCTCGGTCAGCGTGACCGGCGCCCAGCCCAGCTCCTTGGTCCCCGAGGGATAGACCCGCTTGCCCAAGGCCCGGGCCATTATCTGGGCACCCAGGCAGATGCCCAAAGTCGGTAGGCGGTGTTCCAGCCGGAAGCGGACGGCCTCGATCTCATCGCTGAGAAACGGATAGACATCGTCCTCGTAGACCCCGATCGGCCCGCCCAGCACCACCAGCAGATCGGCCGCACCAAGCTCTCGGGCCGCCAACTGGTCCAATCCGGCCTCGCGGTATTCCACGCGGACCCCGGCACCGGCCAGCGCTTCGCCCAGCAGGCCCAGGTCTTCGAAATGGACGTGGCGTATGGCGATGGCGGTCTTCATCGGATGCTCCGTTTTGTCCCGTCACTATATTAGCAAGCGAACACGAAGGGCAGATCCCGCTTCTCGGCATAGGCCTCGCCGCCGGCGACGCGGGAGGGGTCGATGCTGCGGCGCGCCCTGATCAGCTCGTCGGCGATGCGGCGGTCGCGCAGGGCGTAGCGCGGCTCCAGGCCGATCTCGGCCAGAGCCGGGCAAGGCTCGCCGAACACATGGCAGTAAAGCTCGGTCATCATGCCGTAGCGGCCGGCCATCAGGGTGTTGCAGGCGCCCTTCACCGCCTCGATGTCGCCATCCCGCTCCATATGCAGGGTGGTGCCCAGCATGACGGCGACGGCGTGGATCACGTCGTAGCGGACATGGGCGATGAACACTTCGAGATGCGTCGGTGTCAGCGGCAGCGCGTTCTTCCAGGCGAAGCGGACCAATCCGCCGAGCAGCAGGCTGAAGAATTCGGGCACCCCCCATTCCATGCCCAGCCCCACCGAGGCCAGCGCCTCCAGCGGCGAAAAGGCCGGGCTGGCGGCCAGCAGCCGCTGGGTCAGAACATTGTCGGCGACGCCCTGCAGCATGGCCGCGTCCTGCCCCTCGGCCGGCACGCCCAGGCCGTCGAACAGCTGGCGGTACATGCGGATATGGGTGCGCGCCATCATGATCCCGTCAAGGGCGGGGTAGTCGGCCAGTTCGTGGCTGCCCACCCCGTATTCGTCGGCCACCAGCTGGGCCAGGATGATCTGGGTCAGCTCCGACACCCGCTCGTTGAGCGGGCCGTAGGGCATCGGCATCAGCCCGTGGAACCGGCCCACGGCCAACGCCACGCATTGCCGGGTATTCTTGATCTGATTGAAATATTGCACCGCGAAGGCCATCGCCTGGGGCAGGTCGAAGCGACCCTCGAAGATCCTGACGAAGAACGGGTGGCGCCACACCGGGTGGCTCATCACATGCTCGTGCAGGTCGAAAAACAGCCGGCGCAGGGCGCCCTGGTGGAACAGTGGCAGGTCGTGGAACGGATTGTTCGCCGGGACCCTGGCCCGAAGTTCGGCGAACAGGCGATTGAGCGGCGAGTCCATCTGCTCGACTTCGTCCACCACCCGGGCGAAGTCCCGGCTTTGGCTCTCCCGAAAGGCGCTCAGCACCCCCTCGGCTGAAAGCTCCAGCAGGTTGGGCATGGGATGAACCGATCCCTGCAGCACCGGGCGCCCATCGACGACGCTCAGCAGTTCGTTCCATGGTGCCTGTCCCATTGCCGTCGGCCTCTTCGCGATGATCAAGACATCGGCGATATCATTGCCGTCTGATGAATTGCAACCTTAATTCACCATGGCCTTCGCGCAATTTCCCCGTAATCCTCAGAACCGCGGGGAAGGAAGGATCTCGTCGGCGGAAGGGGACCCCGCGCCGAACTCGGCATGACAACGAGCGAACCGAACTCGAAGGCGGGCTTACGGCTCCACCTGCACGTAGCCTTCCTGCACCAGTTGAACGATGCGGCCCACCGCGCCGGTGGTCACCTTGACGCCGGGCAGCAGGTCGGCGTTGGTCCAGCCGTTGTTGCGCATGGACACGGCACACTCCTCGATCTCCACCCCCTCCGCCACCAGTGTGGCGATCTGCTCTTTGTAGGGGTTGCCGTGCGACGTCTTGCGCACCTTGTTGTAGGCCCCGTCGTTGAGCAACAGATAGGCCATGGAATTGTGGAAGACCGCCGCAATACGCCATTGGGTATGGTCTTCTTTGAACCGCTTCACCATCAGGGCCATATAGGTTAGCCCGACCGGCTGGTCGCCGACCATCGCCGAGCCGTGGTCCATGTTGTAGACGACCTTGGCCTCCTTCAGCATGACCGGCACGTCGACCCTCACTCCATCGGCCGGCGGTTCGGCCGCCAGCGCGGATGACGACACCGCAGCCAGGGCGGAAAGAGCTAAGGCGAAACGAGCGACGAGACGCATGAGAACCTCGGGTTTTGGAGAAACAATTGGTCTTCAGCTATCCAGATAGATGAGGGCCCGTCAACTTTCGGGGCGACCTATTCCTTGGAATTTGCCATCTCCCGCGCTTTGCCGCCAAGATGAGGCCGACAGTATTGCCGGAGCCCCCGCCATGGATTGCGTCCTCGCCATCGACCAGGGCACCACCAGCAGCCGGGCCATCCTGTTCGACGCCCAAGGGCGAGCGCTGGCCAGGGCGCAACAGGAGCTGACCCAATATTATCCTGCAGACGGCTGGGTAGAGCATGACGCCGAGGAAATCCTGGGCCAGGTCGTCGACCTGTCCCGGCAAGTCCTGGGGACCGCCGGCCATCGCGCCGCCGCCATCGGCATCTCCAACCAGCGGGAGACCACGGTCGTCTGGGAACGGGCCAGCGGCAAACCCATCGCCCGCGCCATCGTCTGGCAGGACCGCCGCACCGCGCCGCTGTGCCAGCGACTGATCGCCGAGGGGCACGAACCGCTGGTCGCCGCTCGTACCGGCCTGCTGCTCGATCCCTATTTCTCGGCCAGCAAGATCGCCTGGCTGCTGGACAGGGTTGACGGAGCGCGCGAGGCGGCAGAACGCGGCAAACTGGCCTTCGGCACCATCGACAGTTTCCTGCTGTGGCACCTGACCGGGGGCACCGTGCACGCCACCGACGCCACCAACGCGGCGCGCACGCTGCTGTTCGACATTCACCGCCAATGTTGGGACGACGACCTTTTGCGCCTGTTCGGCATCCCGGCCAGCCTGATGCCCGAAGTGCGGGACAACGTAGCCGATTTCGGCACCACGACGGCCGGCCTCCTGCCGCAGCGACTGACCGTCGGCGGCATGGCGGGCGATCAGCAGGCGGCCACCATCGGCCAGGCCTGCTTCGCCCCGGGAATGGTGAAGAGCACCTATGGGACCGGCTGCTTCATGCTGATGAATACCGGCGGCACACCCGTGACATCGCATCACCGCCTGCTGACTACCCTTGCCTATCGCCTGGATGGCGCCCCGGTCTACGCCTTGGAAGGCAGCATCTTCGCTGCCGGGGCTGCGGTCCAGTGGCTGCGCGACGGCCTCAAGCTGATCAAGAGCGCCGGCGAGACGGAAGCCCTGGCTGCTGGGCTCGGCCATAACAGCGGCGTTTACCTGGTTCCCGCGTTCACCGGCCTGGGCGCCCCCTATTGGGACCCCGAGGCACGCGGCGCCATTTTCGGCCTGACGCGCGCCACCGGCATCGCCGAGATCGTCCGCGCCGCCCTGGAAGCCGTCTGCTACCAGACCAGCGACCTGCTGGCGGCGATGACCGCCGACGGCGCCGCTCCCATCGCCGCGCTGCGGGTGGACGGCGGCATGGTGGCCAATTCCTGGCTCATGCAATTTCTCGCCGACCTGCTGGCGGTTCCGGTCGAGCGCCCGCGGGAACCCGAAACGACGGCCTTGGGCGCCGCCTTCCTCGCCGGTATGCAGGTTGGCCTGTTCGGCTCGCTGGAGGACATCGCCGCCTGCTGGGAGCGCGAAGCCCGCTTCACTCCCGCCTTGCCCGCCGACCAGCGGGGCTCCCTGCTCGAAGGGTGGCGCGACGCCGTCACCCGGGTGCGCCGCTGACTCCCTCCGAGGCATCGGAAGGCAGGGAACCGCCCCGTTTGCCGCCTGTTGAGCGGTCCAATCAACCACGCAGCGACCGATAGCGGCCGGCAACACCCAGCCCGTATCCATCACTGCCGCCCCGGGGGATACCGGCCGGCTGTTCATCGCCGATATGGGGCAGGATCATTGGGAGGAGATCGATCTCGGCGCATCCGGCGCCAATTACGGCTGGAACGTATTTGAGGGACCGGCAGTGTTCGCCGGCGGCGCGCTGTCGGGCGGTCCGCCCATCTATTCCTATCCCCACAATCCCGCGGACACCGGCAACGCCATCGTCGGCGGATATGTCTACCACGGGCCGGGCGAGGCTTTGCAGGGCCGGTATTTCTTCGCCGATTACATGACGGCCAGGTATGGACCCTGCGATCAGTGAACGGCGGGTGGCAGGGCACCGACCGCACGGCCGAGATTTCCACCGATGCGGGTCACATCACCCATCCCAACTGATTCGGCCTCGTTGCCCAGGGCAACCTTTATCCCGTCGACATGGGGGGCGACCTCTGGCGCCTGACTCCGCATATGCAGGATCCGTTGGCGAGTCTCGGCCAACTCGGCTGACACTTGCCCGCTTCATGCCGACGGATGACCGTGGAACGCGGTCAGGATCAGCAGGATCGCCCCATAGTGACAGCCTGCAGCGAGAACCACGAAACTGTGCCAGATGGCGCTGTGATAACGCAGACTGGACCAGCGGTGGATCGGGGCGCCGATCGTATACAGCACCCCGCCCAGCCCGAGGAGC
Source organism: Pseudomonadota bacterium (assembly GCA_021793155.1). Classification (GTDB taxonomy): domain Bacteria; phylum Pseudomonadota; class Alphaproteobacteria; order Rhodospirillales; family Magnetospirillaceae; genus DUZF01. The sequence goes on from JAJYTF010000005.1 coordinate 14,508, forward strand.
ATCAGGGCCGTTCCGGTCACCCGCTGCAGGATCAGATCGAGATGGATCAGCCCCGACCAGCCGAGCAGCACATAGAGTGTGATGACGGCGCTCTTCAGGCGGCGGTGAAACAGGATGCGGATCGCCACGCCGAGACAGGCGGCGAACCACACACCCAGCAGCAGGCTCAGGCCTCGCGGCCCGCCTATGGCCAGCAGGCAGAACGGCGTGTAGGTCCCGGCTATGAGGAAATAGATGACCGAATGGTCGAGAACGCGGACGAGCGATCGACGGCCGGGGTGGCGCACGGTGGCATTCAGGATCGAGCAGGCGAACATGGCGATCAGCGTCGCGCCATAGGTCGAAGCGGCCGCCGCGGCCATGTTGTCCGCCCAGGCAACCGTCAGATAGATCAGGGCGCCGACGCCGATGACGCTGGCCGTCAGGCCGACTCCCTGGATGACAATGTCGGCAAGTTCCTCCTCTCGCGCAGCCATCCCTTCCCCTCGATTGGTGTCTTCACCTCCGTCCTACAGGTCGTCATGGGCGTCCGGCTTCGAAAGTGCCCAGGGTGCGAGGCCGATGGCGCAAAGGTATGAGCCGGACGCATGGCAGCCCCTAGGGGGCCAGGCGCACCCGCCTTGCCAGCCGCGCCCGAATTCCCCTATGGTCCCCCGATGGTTGCCGCCTGCGGCTGAAACAAGCTGTAACAGAACCCTGGCGTGATGGTCATATTGACGAAATACGGAGAGGATAGCTTGCGATTCTCGCATGCCGCGGGCGGTGCGCCCGGTTGCCCACCCAATGAGATCGCCGTTGCCCCACCATGGAACACCCCATGCCATGACTATCGACGAGATGGAATCCGACAGCCGGGTTGACGCCCGCCCTGGGCAAAGGGTTGGAGGCACCTCGCACGGCAAGCGGCGCCTGGCCGTATGGGTCTTGCTCCTCGCCGCGGCGGCGGGGGCGCTCGCCTGGGTGGTATTTCATCCACACGGCGCCTCGCAGCAGGCCGGGCACGGCCACCCCGGCGCGGGTGGACCAACGCCGGTGGTGGCCGCCCCTGTGCACAAAGGCAACATCGACATCACCTTCACCGGCCTGGGCACCGTGACCCCTCTGGCCACGGTGACGGTGAAGACCGAGATCGCCGGCTACCTGCTCAATGTCGGTTTCCAGGAAGGCCAGATGGTGCGGGAAGGCGATTTCCTGGCCCAGATCGATCCGCGGCCGTATCAACGTCAACTGGAGCAATACCAGGGGCAGTTGCTCCATGACCAGGCGCTGCTGAAAAACGCCCAGCTCGACCTCAAGCGCTACCGCACCCTGGTCGCTCAGGACTCCATCGCCACGCAGCAGGCGGATACCCAGGAGGCCCTGGTCCAACAGTACCAGGGCACCGTCGCCACGGACCAGGCGCTGATCGACACCGCCAAGCTGAACCTGACCTATTGCCACATCACCGCGCCGGTCACCGGCCGTGTCGGCTTGCGCCAGGTGGATCCCGGTAACTATGTGCAGACCAGCGACGCCAACGGTATCGTCGTCATCACTCAGCTGCAGCCCATCTCGGTGATTTTCGTGCTGCCGGAAGATGACCTGCCGCGCGTGCTGAAGCGGCTGCACGGAGGGGCGGAACTGCCGGTCGTCGCCTTCGACCGCGCCGGCACCACCAAGCTGGCCACCGGCAAGCTGGGCTTCATGGACAACCAGATCGATACCAGCACCGGCACGGTGAAACTGCGCGCCGTGTTCGACAACAGGGACGGAATGCTGTTCCCCAACCAGTTCGTCAATGCCGAGCTGATGGTCGACACGCTGCACGATTCCCTGGTCATGCCCACCGCCGCCATCCAGCGCGGAGCGCCGGGAACCTTCGTCTACCTGGTCAAGGCCGACGACACGGTGACGGTCCGCCCGGTCAAGCTCGGGCCGATTTCAGGCTCAGAAGTCGCCGTGCTGAGCGGCCTCGAAGACGGCGAGAAAGTGGTGGTCGACGGAGCAGACAAGCTGCGCGAGGGCGCCAAGGTGACGCTGCCGGCGGCCAAGGATCAGGTTCCGGCTCCGGAAGACGGCGGACACCACCGGACGAAGGAAAAGTGATGGGCCGCTCCCTTGCCCCCCGCCCCCCTCTCCCACGGGCGCGACAGGGTCGGGGTGAGGGCCGCCCCGCATGAACCCGTCACGCCCCTTCATCCTGCGCCCGGTGGCCACCTCGCTGTTCATGGTGGCGATCCTGCTGGTCGGGCTGGTGGCCTTCCACTTCCTGCCGCTGTCGGCCCTGCCCGAGGTGGACTATCCGACCATCCAGGTGCAGACCTTTTATCCGGGGGCCAGCCCCGATGTGATGACCTCGTCGGTGACCGCTCCGCTGGAGCGCCAGTTCGGCCAAATGCCCAGCCTCAACCAGATGTCCTCGTCCAGCTCGGCGGGGGCCTCGGTGATCACGCTGCAGTTCAGCCTGGACATCGGCCTGGACGTGGCCGAGCAGGAAGTGCAGGCGGCGATCAACGCCGCCGGCAACCTGTTGCCACCGGACCTGCCCGCCCCGCCCATCTATGCCAAGGTCAACCCGGCTGATGCGCCCATCATCACCCTGGCGATCACCTCGAAGACCCTGCCGCTGACCCAGGTCGAGGATCTGGCTGACACGCGCCTGGCGCAGAAGATTTCTCAGCTTGCCGGCGTCGGCCTGGTCAGCATCAGCGGCGGACAGCGACCAGCCGTCCGCGTTCAGGCCAATCCCCTGGCCCTGGCGGCCTACGGGCTCAACATCGACGATCTGCGCACCACCATCGCCAATGCCAACGTCAACACGCCCAAGGGTAGTTTCGACGGACCGAGCCGCGCCTATACCATCAACGCCAATGATCAGCTGAAGAGCGCGGCCGAATACAACGACATCGTCGTCGCCTACCGCAACGGCGCGCCGGTCCTCTTGTCCGATGTGGCCAAGGTGGTCGACGGTGCCGAAAACACCAAACTGGCGGCCTGGATGAACACCGTGCCGGCGGTCATCCTCAACGTGCAGCGCCAGCCCGGGGCCAATGTCATCCAGGTGGCGGACAGCATCAAGGCGCTGCTGCCCGAGTTGCAGAGCTCCCTGCCGGCGGCGGTGGATGTCGCCGTGCTGACCGACCGCACCAACACCATCCGTGCCTCGGTGGCCGATGTGGAATTCGAACTGGCCCTGGCCGTGTTCCTGGTGGTGGCGGTGATCTTCGTCTTTCTGCGCAACCTTCCGGCGACGATCATCCCCAGCCTGTCGGTCCCGCTGTCGCTGGTCGGCACCTTCGCCGTGATGTATCTGGCGGGCTTTTCCATCAACAACCTGTCGCTGATGGCGCTGACCATCGCCACCGGCTTCGTCGTCGACGACGCCATCGTGATGATCGAGAACATCGCGCGCTACATCGAGCAGGGCGATTCGCCGCTGCAGGCGGCGCTCAAAGGGTCCGAGCAGATCGGCTTTACCATCGTCTCGCTGACCATCTCGCTGATTGCGGTGCTGATCCCGCTGTTGTTCATGGGCGATGTGGTGGGCCGGCTGTTCCGCGAGTTCGCCATCACCCTGGCGGTGACCATTCTGATTTCTGCGGTGGTGTCGCTGACTCTGGTGCCCATGCTCTGCGCCAAGCTGCTGCGCCACCATCGGCCCTCCGAAGAATCGGCTGCCAACCGCTGGGCCGGACGCTGGTTCGAGGCGCTGATCCAACTGTACGGCCACTCGCTCAAATGGGTACTGAACCATGCCCGGATGACGCTGGTGGTGGCGTTGGGCACCCTGGTCCTGACGGTCGTGCTTTATGTGTTCATTCCCAAGGGTTTCTTCCCGGTGCAGGACACCGGACTGATCCAGGGCGTGTCGCAGGCGCCGCAGTCTGTTTCCTTCGGCGCCATGGCCGAACGGCAGGAGGCGCTGGCGACGGCCATTCTCAAGGATCCCGATGTGGAAAGCCTGTCGTCGTTCATCGGCGTCGACGGCACCAACAGCACCCTGAACAGCGGCCGCCTCCTCATCAATCTCAAGCCGAAGGAGCAGCGCAGCGCCAGCGCCAGCGAGGTGATCCGCCGACTCCAGGGCGAGACCGCGAAAGTCGCCGGCATAGACCTTTACATGCAGCCGGTACAGGACCTGACCATCGACGCCACGGTCAGCCGGACCCAGTACCAGTTCGTCCTCGAAGATGCCAATCCCGACGAGCTTGCCGCCTGGGCGCCTCGACTGGTGGCCGAACTGGCGCGGCGACCGCAGCTGGCCGACGTGACCAGCAACGCCCAGGACAACGGCTTATCGGCCTATATCAAGATCGACCGTGACACCGCCGGCCGCTTCGGCATCACTCCGGCGACCGTCGACAACGCCTTGTACGACGCGTTCGGCCAGCGCATCATCTCGACGATCTTCACCCAGTCGAACCAGTACCGGGTCATTCTCGAAACCGATCCGGCCAGCCAGGCGACGCTGAAATCGCTGGCCTCCATCTACCTGCCGTCGTCGATCGGCGGACAGGTGCCGCTGTCGGCCATCGTCACCGTGGACGAACGCCCGGTGCCGCTGGCGGTCAATCATCTGGGGCAGTTTCCCGCCGTCACCATCTCATTCAACCTGGCACCCGATGCGTCGCTTGGTGAAGCGGTGGCGGCGATCCGCCAGACCGAACGCGACATCGCTCTGCCCGAAAGCGTGATCACCAGCTTCCAGGGCGCAGCCATGGCCTTTCAGTCGTCGCTGTCCAACGAGGTGTTCCTGATCCTAGCCGCCCTGGTCACCATGTACATCGTCTTGGGCGTCCTCTATGAAAGCTTCATCCATCCGGTGACCATTCTGTCGACCCTGCCGTCCGCCGGCATCGGCGCCTTGCTGGCGCTGATGGTGGCCCGGTCGGATCTGGGCGTCATGGGCATCATCGGGGTGATCCTGCTGATGGGCATCGTCAAGAAGAACGGCATCATGATGGTGGACTTCGCCATCGAGGCCGAGCGCAACCAAGGCAAGACACCGCGCGAAGCCATCTACCAGGCCTGTCTGCTGCGTTTCCGCCCGATCCTGATGACCACCATGGCGGCGCTGCTGGGCGCCCTGCCCCTGATGCTGGGCACCGGTACCGGCTCGGAGCTGCGCCATCCGCTGGGTGTCTCCATTGTCGGCGGCCTGGTCTTGAGCCAGTTGCTGACGCTTTTCACCACACCGGTGATCTATCTGGCCTTCGGCAAGCTGGCCAGCCGTTTCCACCAGCCCGACGAGGAAGCGGAGGGGGGCCGGGCATGATGGCCGCGCCATGAACCCCTCGGCGCTGTTCATCGCTCGGCCGGTGGCCACCACGCTGCTGACCCTGGGCCTCGCCCTGGCTGGTATCGTGGCCTATTTCCTGCTGCCCGTGGCGCCGCTGCCACAGGTGGAATTCCCCACCATTTCAGTCCAGGCCACCATGCCCGGGGCAAGCCCCGAAACCATGGCGACCAGCGTGGCGACACCGCTCGAGCGCCACCTCGGCCAGATCGCCGACGTCACCGAGATGACCTCCTCCAGCTCGCTGGGATCGACCCAGGTGACGCTGCAGTTCGGCCTCAGCCGCGACATCGACGGGGCGGCGCGGGACGTGCAGGCGGCGATCAACGCGGCGCGGGCCGACCTCCCCACCTCGCTGCGCACCAACCCCACCTATCGCAAGGTCAACCCCGCCAACGCTCCCATCATGGTGTTGTCGATGACCTCGGCAACCTTGACACGGGGACAGATCTTCGACGCGGCGGCATCGGTTCTCCAACAGAAGCTGTCGCAGGTCGACGGTGTCGGGCAGGTCGACGTCAGCGGCTCGTCGCTGCCGGCCGTACGGGTCGAGCTCAATCCCAATGCCCTGTTCAAATACGGCATCGGCCTGGAGGACGTGCGCGCCGCCTTGGCTTCGGCCAACGCCCACAGCCCCAAGGGCGACATCGAGCAAGGTGATAAGCACTACCAGCTTTACACCAACGACCAGGCCAGCCATGCCTCTGAGTACCGGCCGCTGATCATCGCCTATCGCCAGGGCCAGCCGGTCCGCCTTTCCGATGTCGCGGAAGTCCTCGATTCCGTCGAGAACGTCCGCAACCAGGGCCTCTCGAACGGCGAGCCGGCGGTGCTGGTGATCATTCGCAGCCAGCCGGGCGCCAACATCATCCAAACGGTCGATCGCATCAATGCGCTGCTCCCCGAACTGCGCGCCTCGATCCCGGCGGCGATCAATCTCACGACCGCGGTCGACCGGACGCCCACCATCCGCGCATCGCTGCACGATGTCGAACGAACGCTGCTGATCTCCATCGGCATGGTCATTTTCGTCGTCTTCGCCTTCCTGCGCGACCCCAGGGCCACCCTGATCCCCAGCGTCGCCGTACCGGTCTCCCTGATCGGCACCTTCGGCGCCATGTACCTGCTGAATTACAGCCTGGACAACCTGTCGCTGATGGCCCTGACCATCGCCACCGGCTTCGTCGTCGACGATGCCATCGTCGTGCTGGAAAACACCGTCCGCCACATGGAAAACGGCATGCCCCGCCGGCAAGCGGCGCTGCGAGGCGCGCGCGAGGTCGGATTCACCGTCCTGTCCATGAGCCTGTCACTGGTCGCCGTGTTCACCCCGATCCTGCTGATGGGCGGCATCGTCGGCCGCCTGTTCCGTGAATTCGCGGTGACCCTGTCGGTAGCCATCCTGGTCTCGCTCGTGGTTTCGCTGACCACGACGCCGATGATGTGCGCCCGGCTGCTGCGCCACGAGCCCGACCGGCAGCGTTCGGCGCCGTTCCGGCTTGGCGAGCGCATGTTTGCCGCCTGGCTGGAAGCCTATCGCCACACCCTGGGCGTGGCGCTGGACCACCCCCGGCTGACGCTGGCCATCCTGGCGGCGACCATCGGGTTCAATTTCTATCTGTTCGCCATCGTTCCCAAGGGGTTTTTCCCCCAGCAGGACACTGGACGGATGGTCGGCGGCATCATCGCCGACCAAAGCATCTCGTTTCAGTCCATGCGCGACAAGCTGCAGCGCTACGTGTCCATCATCAGAGAGGATCCGGCTGTGCAGACCGTGGTCGGCTTCACCGGCGGCGGGCAGACCAATTCCGGATTCGTCTTCGTCGCCCTGAAGCCGGTGTCTCAACGCAAGTTGTCGGCCGACCAGGTGATCGGCCGGCTGCGCGGCAAGCTGGCTCAGGTGCCGGGAGCCTCGCTGTACCTGCAGTCGGTGCAGGATATCCGCGCCGGAGGACGGCCCAGCGCCTCACAGTATCAATATACCCTGCAAGCCGACGACCTGGGCGAGCTGCGCCTGTGGAGCCAGCGGCTGACCGAGGCGCTGCGCCATGCCCCAGGTCTGGTCGACGTCAATTCCGACCAGCAGGACAACGGCCTGGAAACCGATCTCACCTTCGACCGGACCACCGCCTCGCGCCTGCAGATCAGTGCCGCGCAGATCGACAATACCCTCTATGACGCCTTCGGCCAGCGCATGGTGTCGATCATCTTCAATCCGCTGAACCAGTACCGGGTGATCATGGAGGTGGCGCCCAAGTACTGGCAGAGCCCTGAAACGCTGAACCAGCTGTATGTCAGCACTCTGGGCGGGCCGCCTTCCGGCACCCAGCTGACCAATGCCGTGGCGGGAACCGTCGCCTCGAGGAAGGTTGTGGTCAGTGCCGCAGCGGTGGCCTCCGACACGGCGCGCAACCTCAATACCAACGCCTTGGCGGCCTCGGGCCATGGCAGCCCGTCGACCGGCGCCCCCGTCAGCACTGCGGCGGAAACCATGGTGCCGCTGGTCGCCATGACCCAGCATGGGCCGGGCAATACGCCATTGGGCGTGAACCACCAGGGCCATTTCGCCGCCAATACCATCTCGTTCAACCTGCCGCCGGGCAAATCGCTGAGCGATGCCGTGGCCATCGTCAGCCAGACCGAGCGCCAGATCGGCATGCCCGCCTCGATCCACGGCAGCTTCGCCGGCACCGCGCAGGCCTTCCAGCAGTCGCTGAAGAACGAACCCCTGTTGATCGTCGCCGCACTGGGTGCCGTCTACATCGTGCTGGGCATGCTCTATGAAAGCTATGTCCACCCCATCACCATCCTGTCGACCCTGCCCTCGGCGGGCGTCGGCGCCGTGCTCGCCCTTCTGGCATTCAACACCGAATTCTCCCTGATCGCCCTGATCGGCGTCATCCTGCTGATTGGCATCGTGAAGAAGAACGCCATCATGATGATCGACGTCGCCCTGGATCTTCGGCGGCGGGAAGGCCTGGAGCCGCGCGAGGCGATCTACCGGGCCTGCCTGCTGCGTTTCCGCCCCATCATGATGACCACCATGGTGGCCATGCTGGGCGCCCTGCCGCTGGCCATCGGCATGGGCGATGGCGCCGAGCTGCGCCGTCCGCTGGGCATTTCCATCGTGGGGGGTCTGCTGGTCAGCCAGCTGCTGACCCTCTACACCACCCCCGTCGTCTATCTCACCCTCGACCGCCTGCGTCTGAAATCGCGGCGCCGGTCCCTGCCGGAGGCTGCGGCATGATTTTCCACCACGGTCGCGCCGGCCTCCGTGCCGGCGTTGTTGCCCTGTCGCTACTTCTCGGAGCCTGCACGGTCGGACCCGACTATCAGCGTCCAGCGGTCGAGGTGCCGGCGATGTTCAAGGAACAGGACGGATGGAAGCAGGCCGAGCCACAGCAGGCAGGGAGCGGAACCGACTGGTGGTCGATTTTCAGTGATCCGGTGCTGGACGGGCTGGAACGCCAGGTCGACGTCTCCAACCAGAACCTCAAGGCCTCCGAGGCCGCCTACCGTCAAGCGGTGGCCGTCGCCCAGGCCGCCAACGCCAGCTTCTTCCCGACGATCACTCTCGGCGGTTCGGGCACGCGGTCGCAGTCGGGCGGCGGCTCAGGCGGCGTCGGCGGGATTTCCTTCGGCTCCAGCGTCGGCAACTTGTTCAATACCTCGGTCGCCGCCACCTGGGACATCGACCTGTGGGGGCGCATCCGCCGCGCCGTCGAAAGCGCCGAGGCCAGCGCCCAGGCCAGTGCCGCCGATCTGGCGGCGGCGCGCCTGTCGATCCAGGGCACCCTGGCAGGAGACTATTTCACCCTGCGCAGCGCCGACCAGTTGAAACGTCTGTTCGACTCCACGGTCGTCGCCTATACCCAGTCGCTGCAAATCACCCGCAACCAGTACGCAGCGGGGGTGGCGGCGCGATCGGACGTGACCCAGGCGGAAGCCCAGCTTGAGGCGACGCAGGCCCTGGCCATCAATGTGGGCATCCAGCGGGCCCAGCTCGAACATGCCATCGCCGTGCTGATCGGCAAGCCGCCGGCGGCTTTCTCCATCGCGCCGGTCGAGGGCTTGGCCCAGGCGCCGGCCGTGCCCGTGGGCGTGCCCTCGGCCCTGCTGGAACGCCGCCCCGACATCGCCGCCGCCGAAATGCAGATAATCGCCGCCAACGCCCAGATCGGCGTCGCCGAAGCCGCCTTCTATCCCAGCCTGAACCTGGTCGGCAGCGCCGGTTTCGTCAGCCCGGTAATCGGCCAATTGTTCAACACGTCGAACAACATTTGGTCCTTCGGGCCGCAGCTGTCGCAGATCGTCTTCGACGGCGGCCTGCTCAGCGCCCAACTGGATCAGGCGCGCGCCGCCTACGACCAGACGGTGGCGCTGTATCGGCAAAGCGTGTTGACCGCATTCCAACAGGTCGAGGACCAGTTGGCCGCCCTGCGCATCCTGGCCCAACAACGCGAAGTCGAGGATCGGGCAGTCAAGTCGGCGGACGAATCGGTTCGCGTGCTGTTGAACCAGTACAAGGCCGGCACCGTCATCTATACCACGGTCATCACGGCGCAGGCGGCCGCCCTTGCCGCGGAACAGACGGCCTTGACCATTCGGCAGAATCAGCTTACCGCTGCCGTCTCTTTGGTGCAGGCTCTGGGCGGCGGCTGGAACCTGTCACGGCTGCCGGCCATCGCGGAGACCGAATGACCACCACTTTCCTGCTCATTGCCGCAGCATTTGCCGCCGGCGCCATGAATTCGGTGGCGGGCGGCGGCTCCTTCCTGAGCTTCCCCGCGCTGGTCTTCGCCGGCGTTCCCTCGGTGACCGCCAATGCGACGAACACGGTGGCGCTGTTCCCGGCCAGCCTGGCCGCGGCCTGGGCCTACCGCCACGATTTTCCCCAACTGAACGGCATCAGCCCCAAGACCGTGTTGGCCATAAGCCTGGTGGGCGGTGCGGCCGGCGCCCTGTTGCTGATTCTTACGCCCGAGCGCACGTTCGACTCGCTGGTGCCCTGGCTGCTGTTGGCGGCCACCATTCTGTTTGCCGCCGGCAAGCGCATCACCCCGTTCCTCAGGCAATATTTCACCATCGGACCGGTCAGCCTATGCCTGCTGCAATTTGGCATCGCGATCTATGGCGGCTATTTTGGCGGCGCCATGGGAATCATGATGCTGGCCCTATTCGGCCTGTTCGGGCTGGAAAACATCCATTCGATGAATGCGCTGAAGACGCTGCTGGCCGGAATGTTGAACGCAGTGGCGGTGGTTTGCTTCGTCATTGCCGGGAAGGTGGATTGGCAGCCGGCCCTGATCATGCTGGTGTCCGCGGTGGTCGGCGGCTATGTCGGCGCCCATACCGCCCGGCGGATGAACCCCGAGCATGTCCGCGCCGTCGTCATCGCCATCGGAGCCACCATGACCGTGCTGTTCTTCTTGAGGACGTAGCCTGCATTTCCGACGTCCGCCCCAACATGCCGGAGCCTTCCGTCGCCCCCGCGACCGATGTTTCGATCGGGTGCGCAAGGGGTCGCGGGGCGCGGAATACCATTCGTGTCAGCTGCCGGCCGACCCGTCACTCAGATCGCAGATTGGTATCGAAACGGTCGATCGCCTCCTGGAACTGCGCAGACAGCTTCGACAGCTCTCGGGACGCATCCCGCAGCTCGTCGCTGGCGCTGCGCGCTGTGGTGATGGAAATCAGCACGTCTCCCAGCTGGTTCGCCGCCGTGGTGGTCCCGTCGGCGGCCTGCTGAACGCGCGCTGCGATCTCTTCCGTCGCCATGTTCTGGCGCGTCACTTCATCGGCGGCGTGGCGCGAGATGTCGTTCAAGCGGTTGATGATCGCCCCGATATCCTTGATCTCCTTGACCACTCCCGCCGCACTGTTCTGGATGGCGGCGATTTGCGCCGTGATATCGCCCGTTGCCCTGCCGGTCTGATTGGCCAGATGCTTGACCTCGTTGGCCACCACTGCAAAGCCCTTGCCCGCCTCGCCGGCTCTTGCCGCCTCAATGGTCGCGTTCAGCGCCAGCAGGTTGGTCTGTGCCGCGATATCGTTGATCAGGCTGACGATATCGCCGATCTTCTCGGTATCCTTGGCCAGCGTGGTGATGGCCGCACCGGCATGCTCTGCGGCCAAGACGGCCTGGCCGGCGATGGCGCTGGCCTCATCCACCCCAGCCTTGACCTGGCCGATAGACGAGGACAGTGAATGGGCGGACTGGGCCGCCAAGGTCATGCTGCTGGCCACGCTTTCCGAGAGGGAGCAGGCCTTGCCGCATTGCTCGGTGGTGCCCCCTACCGCCTCGGAGACCGTGACGGAACGGTCGCGCAGCGTCTTGATCGTGGCGACGATATTGGGAATTAATCCCTGCACAGTGTTCTGGAAAGTTGCCGCGACGCCGCGTAGCGCCTGGCGACGCGCCAAAGCCGCACGTTGCTCCTGCTGCTTGGTTTCGTCGGTGCTGCGTCGGATTTCCCAGATGTTTAGCTTCACCAGTTCCAGCGCGGCCGCCATCTTGCCCAGTTGGTCGCGGCGCCGCCCGCCCGGAATGCGCGTCTCGAGATCATTGTCGGCAAGCCTTCGCAGGGCGGACGTCATGTCGCTCACCGACTGCGCCAGGTGGCTGCCGACCACGGTGACCAGGAACAGCGCGCAAAGCGCCGTGATCGCCTGAACCGGCAGCAACCAGCCGGCGACTGAGGCCAAGCTGGCGCCGGGATCGGTTGCCATGACCACGAAGGTCGGGGTAGCCATGCCGATCAGCCCGATCGCGGCCGCCTTTAGCGGAGCCAGAGCCAGCGAATGCGCCGAAAATGGTGGCAGGTCGTTGAAACGCTCACGCAAGAACGGCTTGTAGGCCATGTCGTCCTTGGTCACATGGTCGGCCAGCCAGGCCCGCACGCTGGAGACAACCTCCTGATTTACCGCGTTGTGTTGGCCGGCACGAAAACGCGCGAGGATATCGGCAGCCTGCGCGACGAAGCGGTCGTGACTGGTTTTGTGCTCCTGCCATGCCGGGTAGCCGTTGCCCTCCAGCAGCGCTTCTTCGCGCCGGAAGTGGTAAACCGTGTAATCGACGATGCGCTCGAGGGCATGTTCGACTTCTTCAATGCTGGCATGGCGTCGCAGGAGGGCATCCACTTCGTCCAGCATGGCGAAGAGCTTCTGGTGATCGGCGTCGATCGCTTCGATGCCAATATTCATGGTGGCGTTCCACTTCACCCTCTACACCTCCCGAAGCCGGCCCTTTGCGGGGCTCGATGATTTTCCAAAGTCGGCAATGTTCATTAGCAAGATCGAATAATTTGAGCGGCTCCCTCATCGCGGGGAGAGAATAAGGAAAATCGAAATGTGGAGGCCTTGCGATGATCTTGGATAAGCGGCAAACCGGTACCGCAATGCCTGTTTACTTTTAAGCCGGCTCCTTCCCGGTTTCGACGCATCCATGCATCAGCGGAATAGCCGCAGCCTGTTTCCACGAGGGCGCTGCGGCCCAGCACCTCCTCTCACAGATTCGGCAACTCCACCCACCCGTCATTTTCTCTCGAGGCGCAACCTCAGCCCACGAGGAGGCTACAGGATTGTCGTCTCATGCATATGGGCGGCATAGGGCCATACACGCATTCTCGTACCGTTATGCGTATTTTGCATCCCTCCTCTGCAAAGCCTCACCTTCTGGCCTCCCGCCGCATCTTTTATATTTCCTCCAATATGCAATTGCTTTTCGAAAGAACACTGCCATGAACGCCCAGCGACAGATTCTCATCCACCACGAGTACGCAAGCCTGTTGGCTTTGCTCGACAACGTGGCGCGCCACGGTCGTGAGATCCTGGCTCGCGGCCTCGAGCGGCGGCGCCTCGCCCAAGAACTGAGGCAACTGGGCGACCGCGAATTGGCGGATCTTCGCCTGCAACCGCACGATATCGACCTGCTAATCCGCGGCCGGAGGGTCCCGGCGATGGAGTTCACGCGCTGTGTCCGCTGACCAGCCCCGCTTCTCCGAATGCTCGCCTGGCAACACGGCAACCTCCGTTCGTTTCCTCGAAGCGCCTGCCGACAGCGATCATGAGCCGGTACGCCAACTTAAGCCTGCCCTTTTTTCTCCACCGGCCCGTTAGCGGCAGCGGTGATAGACACGATTTGCCCCTAAAGGGGCAGGACTAATAATAAATATTAGATACAATAAACCATATAGACATCCCTTACCAACCACAGCAATATATCTCTTCGCGAAGCCATATCGGCTTTTTACTTAAACACATAAAAGGATAATGACATATGAAACTCGAAGGTGCTATTCACGACATTCTTGACGCGACAGAGTTCTTGACGATCGTCACCATGGGGCAACAGGGCCCACACGTCGTCGCCAACTGGGGAGACTATCTGCGGTCTCTGGGGCCGGACGGTGATACCATCATCCTGCCGGCCGGACACTACCAGCAGACCGAGGAGAACCTGCGCCACAACGACAAGATCCAGGTCATGGCCGCTTCCAGACGCGTCCAGGGAAGCCATGGGCCGGGCCAGGGGTGCCTGCTGTCGGGGCGCGGCCAGGTGATCTGCTCCGGCCCCCTGGCCGACAAGGCCAAGGCCAAGTTTCCTTGGGCCCGTGGCGCGCTGGTGATCCATGTCGAGGAGGCCCGGACCCAACTTTAACCCGCAACTGTCACCCCGTCGCCGTCGGCAGCCCAGGGGTGTTGGCGTCGCCGGAGCCCCGCCTCTCAGTACAGATGCGGTTGCGGCCGCGACGCTTCGCCTTGTAGAGCTGGACATCGACCCGCTCGAGCATCGCCGTGGGCGACTCGAGCGAATCGGCGTCAACAGTCAGAGCTCCGACGCTGACGGTTACGTACCCGGCTGCGCAGGAAGCCTGATGGGCAATGCCGAGTTGACCCACCGCGGCGCGGTACCGCTCGGCCAAGGCCTCGGCCCCCGCTTCGTCGGTGTCCGGCAGGATTATCGCGAATTCCTCTCCGCCGTAGCGCGCAACAAGATCCGAGGAGCGACCGGCATTGCGAGCCAGGACAGCTCCGATGCGCCGAAGGCAATCGTCGCCGGCGACATGGCCATAGCAGTCGTTGAAGGCTTTGAAAAAATCCACGTCCAGCAGAAGCAGCGACAGGGAAGATGCGCCCCGCTGCCCAAAGACTGAACAGCATCGCCAGCGGCGAGCCCTGAAGCGGCAACCGGCCGGTCCAGTTCGGGATGGTCGTCAGAAGAAAGCCGGCGACGATGGCCGAACCGAAGCCAAATACCATTTCATGAGCGTGCCAGATGACCGGCGGAAGTAACGACGGTGCGACGAAGCCGCCTGCATAAACCGCAAGCCAAAGCGGGATCGCGACGGCGGCCCAGATCGACCCGCCAAGAAAGAACGGTCGAAACCCGGCGGCAAGAATGGTGGGACCCGAATGGGGACGGTAGCGTGGGATGGCGGTCATGGCCGTGGCGGTGGGCGGAGCCCTTATCTGATTATGAGTATGTAATGCCTTTGGCCTGAATACATACAGCCGGGACAGGTTCCAGCGACGCCGAGGCCCACGAACCAGCGGAAGGTGTCCCGGCATTTGGTGGCCTCCCGCGACGACGCTGTTGATCCAGGCCGCCCGCGTAGCCAAATTGGCCATGAATGATCAGGGATTTCGCCCATGGCCACCACCCTGCCGATTCGGGTCAAGCGTGCGTACGAGCCGGCCTCGCCGGAAGATGGCACCCGCGTTTTGGTCGATCGGCTGTGGCCTCGGGGACTGAGGAAGACCGACGCCGCCGTCGACCATTGGGTGAAGGAGCTCGCGCCAAGTACCGAACTCCGGCACTGGTTCGGGCATGTTCCCGAACGCTGGGACGAATTCCACCGACGCTATGAGGAAGAGCTTCGGCAGCAACCCGAGAAGCTCGACGAACTGCGGGCTCTCGCCGCGGAACGACCGTTGACACTGTTGTTCTCGGCCCATGACGAGGCGCACAACAACGCGGTGGCGTTGCGCGACGTATTGCTGGAACAGGAGGGACGGTAGAATGGCAGACCTCTATCCGCCCGCGACGCATGAAACCTCGGCGTTGCGCCGCCAGTTGAGCCCCGCGGCATTGGCCGCCTTCGCCGATTTCAGCAAGGCGGTCTTCGCCGATGGCGCGCTCTCCACCAAGATGAAGCAATTGATCGCCGTTGCGGTCGCCCATGTGACCCAGTGCCCTTATTGCATCCGCGGTCATACCGAAGGTGCGCTACAACATGGCGCCACCCGCGAGGAGATCATGGAGGCGATCTGGGTGGCTGCGGAAATGCGGGCGGGCGCCGCATTCGCCCATTCCACAATCGCCCTCACCACCATGCGAGAGGCGGAGGGCGGCCAGGAACCGGGCAAGTGAGGGAGTAGCGGGTCATGCCGCAATGCCGTTACCTTAAGCCTCGTCATCGCGAGTTGCGGACCGGCCGGGCGGCCGACCCTGCGGGGTGAAAAGTCCCGTCACTGCGAGCGGAACGGAGGTTGCGCTCACCTTCCCGCAAGCCGATTCCAACGCCTGAAGCTGATCTACCTGAATTCCAGATATCGGCGCGGCGGCGCTCCCAGGATGCGGCGGAACATGGTGGTAAAGGCGGCCACGCTCTCATAGCCAAGATCAAGCGCGACGCTGGTCACCGGCTCTCCGGCGGCCAAGCGGGGCAGCGCGGCGAACAGGCATGCCTGCTGGCGCCAGGCGGACAGACTGAGGCCCGTCTCGCGGCGGAAGGCGCGGGTGAACGTACGGCGGCTCATCGCCATGGCATCGGCCCAGGCATCGATGGTGGCCCGAGGCGTCGGGTTATCCAGAAACGTCCGGCACTGGGCCGCCAATTTCGGTTCGGCGGGCATGGGCAAGCCCAAGGGCTTTTCCGGCAGGCGGCTCATCTCCTCGCGTACCAGGGCCATGATCAGGCCGCCGCGGCTGTCGGGAGATGGATCCTCCTCCTTGGCCAGATACGCCGCTTCGTCGATCAGGCAGCGCATCAGCGCGGTCATCCCCACCACGCGGCTGCTCTCGGGCAGATCCGGCAGGATCGCCTGCTTGACGTAGAGGATGCGGATGCTGACAGGCCCCTGGGTTTGCATGGAATGTTCAATGCCCGCCGGAACCCAGAAGGCATGGTCGGGCGGGACGATCCAGCGGCCCTCTTGCGTATTCATCATGAAGACGCCGGTCTCGGCATAGACCAACTGAGCCCAACTGTGGCGATGGGGCGGCACCAGATATTCGTGGGTTCGCTCTTCCGTATGCGGCACGATCTGGCGGGCGCTGGCCTCAAGCCTGCTCCAGCGCCGCATACGCTCCAGCATTTCCTCGCTGGAACCTTGCTCGAGGATAATCCGGCGACGCCCATTGGGGAATTCGGGGTTCGGCATCTTTTGGCCCACTCGCGAAAGAACAAGACCGTATCGCGAAAGCAGGACGAAGGCCAGTTTTCCTATGATGGGGGCAGGCCAATTTTCTTTTCGAGTGCCCCATGTCAGAATCTTCATCGAACGAGGCAGTTCTGGCCGCGCCCATCACTCCCGCGGACTCCCAGTCGAGAACCCAATCGCATATGGGCAGCACCGTCTTCCCCATCATTGCCGCGGTCAGCTTCTGTCATCTGCTGAACGACATGATGCAGTCGATGCTGGCGGCCATCTATCCGATGCTGAAGACTAATTTCAGCCTCAGCTTCGGCCAGATCGGGCTGTTGACCTTCACCTTCCAGGTCACCGCCTCGTTCCTGCAGCCGTTGGTCGGCATCATCACCGACAAGCGGCCCCAGCCCTATTCGCTGGCATTCGGCATGGCCTTTACCTTCACCGGCCTGATCGGCCTGGCTTTCGCCCCAAGCTACTGGCTGCTGCTGATGTCCGCCGGGCTGGTGGGCATGGGTTCGTCAGTATTCCACCCTGAATCGTCGCGCGTCGCCCGCATGGCCTCGGGCGGGCGGCTGGGCCTGGCGCAGTCGCTGTTCCAGGTCGGCGGCAATTTCGGCTCGGCCATCGGCCCGCTGCTGGCCGCCTTCATCGTCGTGCCGCGCGGTCAAAGCAGCGTCGCCATTTTTTCCGGTGCCGCCTTGATCGCCATGCTGGTGCTGTGGCGAGTGGGGAACTGGTATGCCAGCCACCGCAAAGCCGGCGCCAGAAAGACAGTGGTCCATGTCGCTGTCGACCTGCCGCGGGGAAAAGTACTGCTGACCCTGGCTGTGCTGGTGACGCTGATGTTCTCGAAGTTCGTCTATATGGTCAGCCTGTCCAGCTATTACACCTTCTACCTGATCCATAAATTCGGGCTGAAGGTTCCCCAGGCGCAGATACTCCTGTTCGTTTTCCTGGGTGCCGTTGCCGCCGGTACGGTGCTGGGCGGGCCCATTGGCGACCGTATCGGCCGCAAATACGTGATCTGGAGTTCGATCCTGGGGGTATTGCCCTTCACCTTGAGCCTGCCCTACGCCGATCTGACCTGGACGGTGGCCCTGACGGTAGTGATCGGCTTCGTCTTGGCCTCGGCCTTCCCGGCCATCGTGGTCTTCGGCCAGGAACTGGTGCCGGGCCGGGTTGGATTGATCGCGGGGATGTTCTTCGGCTTCTCCTTCGGCATCAGCGGCACGGCCGCTGCCGCATTGGGCATGGTGGCCGACGCCCGGGGCATCGAGTTCGTCTATCACCTTTGCTCGTTCTTGCCGCTACTGGGGCTGCTGACAGTATTCCTGCCTAATCTGGGAAAGAGACCGGCATGAACCTTTCGCGCCGACGGATCATGAATGACATGGGTGCCCCCTTCGACCGTCACCAATACTTGCCGAGAGGTCGGCTTCAATTATCCGAACGTCTACGGTGAGGCCAAGCGTAGCCGCCTCGCGGACGGCTCGCGTCAATTGGGTTGCAGCTTCTGCGACGGCTTGGGCAGCAGCCAGCTGCCGAGCACTGAGGTTTTGCATTACAATTCCCCATCCAAGTCATTTAGATAAGAATATCCTGCCATGGATAAGTCACGTCCTTGATTTTTGTCAACATGAAGACCATGCCTGTCGTCAACATGTAAAGCATTTTCAGTTTTCGTGGGGCGCGCTATCTCACAACAATTATACTTAATCTAAATAAGCCGCGATAATACGGGAAAACGCGGCACATCCGTCACCGGTTCATATCTACACGTGAATTGCCTTTTGGCCGCGTGCGAGCATCCGAACCCGGATGTTTCAGACTGAAACCCTACCCTTCCTGCAATTGGCTGGCGCTGCGCGGCAAACGAATCAATGCCTCGCGCTCGCGCTCGCCGCTGACCTGACGAGCCCGGACGCGCAGCAAATCGCGGCGAGCCACCAAGCCGACGAGCGTACCGTCCTTGCCATCGACAATCGGTACCCGGCCGACATCGGCGGCGACCATGCGATCGGCCAAGTCGGCAACCAGTTCATCGGCATAGCCGACCACAGTCTCATCCTGGCGGATGCTTTCGCCGAGCGTCGCCTCCGCCAGCCTCTCCTCGGTCTCCCAGCGCAGCAGGTCGGCTCGCGAAACCATGCCGCGCAGACGGCCGTCCTCGACCACTGGATAGCTCTTGTGGCGGTGCGTTTGGCCGTCGGAAGTGAAAAAGGCGACGACCTCGCCAAGCGGCATCGCCGTCGGCAGCGTCTCGACGGGACCCGCCATGATAGCGGCGACGCGAGTGGTCTCGAATGGATCGACGATATATTCCCGCACCACATGGTGGCCATGCCGGGCCACCTTCTCGGTGAGAATGGAGCGCTTCAGCAGCAGCACCGTCGTTGCATGGGCCATGGCGCAGGCGACGGCCAGCGGCAAGGCGGCACCGAACTGGTGGGTCAGTTCGAGTGCGAATACCGTCGCGGTCAGCGGCGCGCGCATGGTGCCCCCCATGATCGCCGCCATGCCGAGCAGCGCCCACAAGGCGGGGGTGCCGACCGGCACGGCTCCGCCGAACAGCGCCCCCATCGACCCGCCGATGATCAGCAGCGGCGCCAGGATACCGCCTGAGGTTCCCGAGCCAAGGGCAACCGTCCAGATGATGACCTTGATCACCAGCAGGCGCGCCTCCTCCCGCGACCCCATGCCGTCATTCAGCAAGCGGGAGATGACGTCGTAGCCGACCCCCAGCGCGTGCGGCTCGACCAGACCGCCCAGGCCGACGATCACGCCGCCCAGCAGCGGCCACCACATCCAATGCAGCGGCAGCCGAGAAAAGAAGTCCTCGATGGCGTAGACCAGCGCGGTCAGACCTCCCGATGCCAATCCGGCGGCAATGCCGGCCAGCGCGCAGTAAGCCAGGCCAAGCGGCGGCAAGGCGGCGACCGTGGCCATCGGAAACAGCGGCGCCGCACCGAGCAGCCAGAGTCGCCAGCCCGCCGCCACCACCGCTGCGACCGCAACCGGCACGAAGCTGCGCGGTTTCCACTCGAACAGCAACAGTTCGACGGCCAGCAGCATCCCCGCGACCGGCGTCCCGAAGGTTGCGGTCATGCCGGCTGCTGCGCCGGCCACCAGCAGCGTCTTGCGCTCGGCCGACGACAATGCGAAACACTGGGCGAATAGCGAGCCGAGCGCGCCGCCCGTCATGATGATCGGCCCTTCGGCACCGAAAGGACCACCGGTGCCGATGGAAATGGCCGAAGACAACGGCTTCAACAGGGCGACCTTGGGCTGGATCCGGCTGCGGCCGATCAGGATCGCCTCCAGCGCTTCGGGAATACCGTGGCCGCGGATCTTTTCCGAACCAAAGCGGGCCATCAGTCCGATGATCAGGCAGCCGGCCACCGGTACCAATACCGACAAGGCTCCAAGCCGATGCTCGCCGATCACCACATGAGCGGTGTCGAATCGGCCAAAATATGCCAGGTTGGTCACCAGTTCGATCAGCCGGGACAGCACCCACGCGGCGCCGGCACCGGCGGTTCCCACCACCGGAGCCATCGCCACGAGGATCACCAACCTCCGGTCCGCGCTGAAATCCCTTAAACGGCTTTTGTCACCATGATTCATCGCTGTCCTACCTGCCTTGACGTCTCGCTCCCCGAGAACCGTTTCCTTTTATATCGCATTACGATATTTCTCAACGTTGCCGAATGCAGGAAGGACCAAAGTCGATGAGCGGCACAGATACGGATCCGGATCTGTCCAGTGCGGACTACCATCGGCTGGCCGAATTCCGCTACCTGTTGCGCCGTTTCCTGGCCTTCAGCAGCGGCGCCGCCGAAGCGGAAGGATTGACACCGCAGCAGCACCAGGCGCTGCTCTCGATCAAGGGGCATCCCGAGCGCTGCGCGCTGACCGTGGGGGAACTGGCGGAACGCCTGTGCATCCGTCACCACAGCGCGGTCGGGCTGGTGGATCGGCTGGAGTCACGAGGACTGGTGCTTCGCCGGCTCAACGACGACGACCAGCGCGAGGTGTGGATCACTCTGACGCCGGATGCGGAGGCTCGGCTGGCCAACCTGACCGCCGCCCACCGGACCGAATTACGGCGCATGGCGCCGCTCCTGCAAACGCTGCTGGCGCAATTTTGCGACGAAGACGGGCCGTCCCCTCCAGCCTCGAAATCCCCGCAAACGGATTGATGACTTGATGGCCCCATCCACAGGGGAGAGAATATGGTATTTCCCTTGTGCACCCTGGCCGGGTGCAGGCTGAGCCGAGGCAGGAAGTGACCACAAGACAGGCCGCCGACCTTAGCCGAGAGGCCGAATTTCCCCGGCTTTGCCGCGAGTTCAAGACGGTTTCCGCCATGCTGCGGATGTATTGCCGCGCGCACCACCGCCCGGGTAGCGCCGGCCTCTGTCCGGCCTGCGCCAGCTTACGCGACTATGCGCGGCGGCGATTGGAATGCTGCCGCTTCGGCGAGAGCAAACCGGCCTGCGTCAACTGCGCGGTCCATTGCTACAAACCCGACATGCGCGAGGCGATGAGACGGGTCATGCGCTGGGCCGGCCCCCGCCTGCTGTGGCGCCACCCCGTCTTGGCAGTTCGTCACCTCGTCGACGAACACCGGGCGTGAAAGCGGTCGCGTATCGCCCCTCTGTGCAACAGCGCACCGGCCAGAACGCTGATGGCGGCAACGCAGATCAGGATGGCGGCCGCCCGGTGCCAGGGCTGACCCAAAGCCCGACGCAGGATGACCACGTCCCATGCCGTCCACAACCAGGTGGCCGCCGCGGCATAGGCCAACCCGCCGAGAATCACCGGGCTCCACCTCTGGCGCACCAGCAGCAACAGCGGCGCCGCCAGGCAAAGCGCGAACAACGGAAAATTATCCTCGCGCAGAAAGTGCGCGGCGATGGATATGAAGGTGACGACGGACAATGCGGTTCGAACAACCATGGCGCGACCCCGGCTCGCATTTCTCCCATCCGCGCGGTTGCACGCTTCGCCGCAATGGCGCCCGAGCATGATGCGGATTTTCCGCATCATGCTATAGCCCCGCCGGAGAAGGGCCGCATTGACGAAAGACAAGCCGTGAAAAGGCGGGAGATCAGGCCCGCAGCGGCAGGTCGCGCATTGGCAGGGTGACCAGAAACCCGGCGACGGCAAGCAGAGCGCAGGTCAGGAACGCCAGATTGAAACCGCTCACCAGTGCCGCCTGCGCCGCCACGCGCGCCGCCGTACCCAGAAGCACCGGGCCGCCGTGGTCCCGCAGCACGCCCAGATTGAACGCGTGCCCCAGGCCGCTGCCCGCCATCCGTGCGGCGAAGCGACCTGCCAGCAACGTTCCCACCAGCGTGCTGCCGAAGGCGCCCCCCATGGAGCGCAAGAAGAGCAGAGCGGCGGTCGCCGTACCGACGTCCCGTGGCTCGGCTGCATTCTGCACCACCACCAAGGTGGAGGGCTGGCAGAAGCCGATGCCGATGCTGGCGACCACCATATAGAGCGCGATCAGGAGGTGGCTGGTAGCCGCCCCGACATCGGCGAGCAGCAGGAAGCCACCCGCACCCGCTGCGAACCCGGCGAGCATCAACGCCTTGCAGCGGCCGAGCCGGCGCGCGGCCATCCCGGCGCTGAAGGCGCCGACGACGATGCCGCCGAGAAAGGGCACCACGAGCGTGCCGGACTCCGACGCATTCGCCCCCTGCAGCAATTGAAACAACAGGGGCAGCAGCAAGGCCGCGGCGAATATGCACGCGGTGGCAAGGAATCCCGCCGCCACCCCAAGCGAAAGTACGGAATTGCCTAACATGCGCGGCGGCAGCAGCGGCTCCGACGCCCGCCGCTCTTGCATGACGAGCAGCCACGACGCCAGCAGTGAGGCGGCACCGAGCCCCGAGATCGGCCACGACAGCCACGCGAAGGTTTCACCGCCCCAACTCAGGATCAGCAGAACGCAGGTGATCACCGTCGTGAGCAGGGCTGCACCGGCATAGTCGATCTTTGCCCTGATCCGCCGCACCTTCAGAATACGCAGGGCGCGGCTGCTCAGCACAAAGGCAATCGTGCCGATCGGCAGGTTGAGCCAGAAGATCCACCGCCAGGACAGGGCATCGGTGATCCAGCCCCCCAGGACCGGGCCAGCGATGCTCGCCGCCGCCCAGACCCCGGAGAAATAGGCCTGGTACCTGCCTCTCTCGCGCGGCGCGACGACATCGGCGATGGCCGCCTGCGCCATGGACAGCAAGCCGGCCCCGCCCAGCCCCTGCAGCGCCCGAAAGGCGACGAGTTGCGGCAGGCTCTGCGCCAAGCCGCACAATGCGGAGGCGGCCATGAACCAGACGATCGCCGGCAGCAGCAGGGCTCGCCGGCCGTAGAGATCCGAGAGCTTGCCGTAGATCGGCGTCGCCGCCGTGGTGGTGAGCAGATAAGCCGAGATGATCCAAGAGAGATGCCCATAGCTGTCGAGGTCCGCCGCAATGGCCGGCACGGCCGGCACCACCACGGTCTGGTCGAGGGCGCCAAGGAACATGCAGATCAGAATGCCGGTGATCACCCGAATCACCTGCTCGCGGCTGAATGGACGATCTGCGGCGGCAGACTGTTCCGCGGCCAGGGCCGAGGGAGAGGAAGAGGCAGGAGCATCCATGAAAGCGCGCCTAGTCATGCATCGAGAGTCGGGCAAGATCGTCAATTAGAGCAAATACGGGCTGAGAAGTATCTCACTCCGGCCCCGGGCCACCACCACAATGCCGTTGCGCCGGTCGCCCGGACTGGCGAGGCATGGCCTTGCCCATGAAGAATTGGCCTGCCACCCCCAGGATGGCGGTCATGACGACCCCGGTAGCGATGATTGCAATCGCACGCCATTCGGGATTGATCGCCCCAAGGGTGATGAGGAGCGTGGTCGCCGCCGCGGGCGGGTGAACGGCCCGCAGTGGCACCTGAACGGCTAAGGTCAGGCCGACGGCAAGGGCACTCGCCAATTCTCTCTGCCAGGAAAGAATACCGGCGGTGACCGGTGGTGGCGTGTGTATGGCTCCCGTTGCCGCCAACGCCACCGTTGCAGCGACGACGCCGACGCCGTGGCCGATCAGGATGTTCCATACCCGGGCGGTCTGTTGGGGTGGCAGCTGCATTTGCATGAAGATCGTGGGGCCGAGACTAGTGGTCCGCCCCAGACGCTTGGTCCCCAAGCGCCTGGATCAGGCGGCCCACCAACCAATTGAATTGTGGTGAAAATTCGACGGCTGGTGGCGGTACCATCCGTCGGATTTTCACCACTAGGGAATAGCAGCGGCTCGCCCACCGCCAGGCTAAGTCCGCCAACCACGAGCAGCATAACGATACTGACCAGGCCGCCGAGGCCGGCAGCCCACAAGGCAGACCGCGCTCCGATGTTAGCCATGGCGTCTCATCTCCTGCGGAGAGAATCCAACTTGGCTTCCACGAAACGTCGCGCAAGGAAGCAGGCGGCATCCACAGATGTCATTCCGCATCCCCCTGATCCAATTGCGCCTTGATCGGCGCCGCGCGGGGCCGGATGACGGCGTCGCTGTCTCGTTGCTCCAGGGCGTGAGCTATCCACCCAACCGAACGACCGATCGCAAACAGCGCCAGGGCCGCACCCTTCGGCAATTTGAATCTGCGTTCAATCATCCACAGGGCGCCTAGAATGTTTGGCCGCAGGCCGGTCTTTGCCTCGATGGCGGTTACCAGCCGTCGGGTGGTGGACGTCATGTCCAAATGCTTCAGCAGAGCCGCGGCCCTTGGGTCGCCATCGGGATAGAGCGGATGGCCGAAGCCAGGCGGGGCACAGGGCCGAGTACTACTGCCTTGATCGAGCACACCTGCTTCGGCTCCCCGCAGCCAGTCACCGTAGATGGCGCGCCATGGTGGTCTCTGACCGCCAAGGCGCGGGCCGCCGAGAGCCGCCAGTCCGGCGAGAAGAGCTGTCGGCAACGCGGCTCCGGTCGAGGCGACCACACGCACCGCGAACGTCGACGGATCCAGTTCGTGCTCCGCCGCCAGAACGAGCGCCCGGCGAATTATATCGCCGGCCACCGGCGTCCCCCATGCGGACGCCAACGCGCGATGAAGGGCCATACCCGGCTCCAAAGCGCGCCCCGCTGCCGCATTGGCAATCGCCAGAAGAACTCGCACTGCAGTTTCCACTGGGGGCATTTCGCCAAATGTAACGCTCGTGATCGCCAACAGCGGGAGCAATATCAGAGCCCGATCGATCGGCGCCGTCGCTTCAACTAATTTGGCTATCCGGGCCCAGCTGTTCTCACGCCATGGAAGAAACCGGACTTCGGCGAAGGGGTCATGATCGACCTCCCAGAGAACTCTGGCGACCTCTTCCAGGCTGCGCCCCTCCGCCAGGGCGACAGCATCATGGCCGCGATAGAGAAGGCGATGACCCGAGACGCTGCTGATGCGCGTCCTCATGATCGGCAGTCCAAAATTCAACGCTGCAGCGGCCGCCGCCGCGGGGCCACGGGTCAGTGCCTTTTGCCGGACGCGCTCTTCCACGTCGGCTCTGACATAGAGGCACAAGCGGGGATTGTTCGGATGAGGCACCGAACGGATCAGACCGCGGCTCACATAGGCGTACAGGGTGCGACGGTTGACGCAAAGGCGGCTTGTCGCCTCACCAGCGGTCATAAGGCCGGATGGGCTATCCATAGGCAATAAAACATCTCCGTAAGACGTGCGTTGAATCAACGATTCAACCTTTGCAAGAAATAAGATGCGGGGCAAAGTGCATTTCAAGGAAATGTCAGTCACTATAACGCAATGCCGATGCATAATAATTATAGCAATAAGTAATTTCGCGTATATTCATATGAATATAGCACAATCTGCACCTTGTACATGCGGTCAATATTGAAGACGCACGAAAAGATAAGAATCACAACAAACGCTTACGCAAACCTACCGCTATGATGGAGTAACGCCGTGCAATATCATCTGCTTCGCCACGTCGGAATTTTCGATACGACGCTTCGAGATGGAGAGCAGGCCCCCGGTTACTCACTCTCCGTGGAGCAGAAGCTGGAAATTGCCGAGGTCAGCGAACGTCTCGGCGTGAATATCATCGAAACCGGCTTTCCCGCCTCTTCGCCAATCGATTTCGAGGCGACGCGCCAGATCTGCCGCTTGCTCCGCCGTGCCAAACCATGCGGGTTCGCCCGCAGCCGCAAGGACGACGTGGACGCCTGCGCGGCAGCGATGGTGGATGCCGCCAACCCGCGGATCCAATTGGCCTCCGTCGGCTCGGACATCCACATCAAGTACAAGCGTGAAATTGCCCGCAGCCAGGTGGTTTCCGAAGCCATGGAGGCTATCGAGCATGCCAAACGAGTTGGCTTCACCGACATTTCGCTGGCGGTGGAAGATGCCACCCGAAGCGACATGGGCTTCATGAAGGAACTGATCAGCCGCGCTCTCGAACGGGGCGTCACCGGCTTCGCCATCCCTGATACCGTCGGCTGCTGTCTGCCTCGGGAATTTCATGCCCTGATCAAGGAAATCCGCGCCTTTGTCGGTGAAGGCATTGTCGTCTCCGTCCATTGCCACAATGATCTTGGGCTTGCTGTGGCCAACAGCATCGCCGGCATCGAGGCAGGGGGAGACGAAGTGCAGGTGACGCTGTCCGGTATCGGAGAGCGTGCCGGAAACTGCAGCATGGAAGAATTGATTGCCGTGCTGACCAGCAAAGCCGACGCCCTGCATTGCCAGCATGACATTGTCCACCATCGCTTATTCGAAGCCTGCAACCGCCTTAATTCATTCATCGGCCTGAACCTTCCGCCTCACAAGCCCGTCATCGGCCGCAATGCCTTCGCTACCGAGGCGGGGATGCATCAGCAAGGCGTCACGAAACATCGCTTCACCTATGAGTTCTTGCGTGCCGAAGATTACGGCGCCCAGTCCCGCACCGTTATCGGTCGCCATTCGGGCCGTCACATTTTGCGCGAGCGTCTCAAGGCATCGGGAGTGAAAGAGCCTCATCCGCTGCTGGTTGATCGTCTCTACGAGACCATCATCAATGAGGGCGAGGTCGAGAAATACAATTCTGCCAACTTGCTCCGCGAAAGATACGACACGCTTCTCGAACAACATGAGATGGCGGCGGAGCGCCCCACGGTCATCGAAGGAACGGCCCGCGTTCGCTCTGTGACGGGCGACGTCAAAGGCCGGCATCTCGCCGAGCAAGTGGCCGCTCAAGCCTGAATTTCGCAAAACCGTCCTGAAACGCGCCATGACCATGGCCGCGGCAGGAGCCTCATTGTCTTCGCACCACGAGATGGAGCTTCCATGACTGCTGTTTTGCCTGAGGACGTTCAATCGTCCGATGCCCCAACCTTCACCGGGCAGGAGGTTGCCGACGCCGTATCCGCCATCAGCCAAGGGCAACTGGCCCTGCTGAAGGGGGATATCGGGTATGGGCTGTTTTCCGTCTCCGAGCGTGGGCTGCGCAAGATGTACGCAGTCAAGGGGCGGCCCTACAGCAATCCCTGCATTGTCATCGCCAATGCCGATATCCTCGAGGATATCGCCCGCATTCCGAACCAGCGCATCCGCCAATGGATCGCCGACATGACGGCCTGGACCACGCTCGCCGTCGTGCTGCCGGTGCGAGACGACAGCCGCCTCCTGTCGTCCCTGCCTGACTGGGTTTACGGCCAGACCGTCACCAACAGAACCATCGCCGCCTTCCTCAGCCCCGGGGCGTTCCTCGACCAGGTGATTGCACAAGCCGCGGCAACGGGAATTCCTCTTGTCGGCTCATCCGCCAACCCCTCATCGCAAGGGAATATCTATGAGTTTGCGGATATTCCAAAGCACATTGTAAATGCGGTTGATATACACATAGACCACGGAAAGTCAAAATACGCCAACAAAGAAAGACGCGCGACCACGATTGTTAATTTCACAAATTTTACGATCAAACGGCGCGGGGTTAATTGGCAAAAAATTGAGCAGTCATTTATTCAGATCAAGGAGAGTTTCGAAAATGCTTGACATATCTTCAAAGGGCGCCCAGCAGCAGCCAGGCCTCACCTTCGACTTCAAGCAACTCGATGCCGATTCCCATGTCCAGGAAGTCGGCGGCAGCTGGGAGCTCTACCTCGCCGATGAATTCAAGCATCGCCGCCCGCAGGTCCTGGATAATCCTTATGTGTCCGAGCGGCCACATCGCAACAAGACTTGGTACATCGACGGCCGGCTGATCCCGAAAAATCAAGGCAACGGCGCTGTCGTCATGAGTACGCCGGCCGAGATGGAATTTGCCCGTCAGAAACCGGTTCCTGTGGACATCCAGGCCTGCACCGATCCTATCGGCCGGGCGGCGCTGATGAAGCAGCAGGGGATCTCCCGCACTGTCCTTTTCTCAACCCTGTTCCTGGAAACCCTGACCGACGACCTGGTCTACGAGGCGGCGCTGATGCGGGCCTGGAACGACTGGATATCGGACATGTGCGCCAAGGCGCCTGATGTCCTGAGTTTCGCAGCCCTCGTCCCTATTCGCGACCCGCATCTTGCCGTGCGCGAAATGCGCCACGCCAAGGAACGGGGAGCAGTGACGGTGATGATCCTGCCGACCGCCGGCGATCGGATGTTGCACGACCCGCTGCTCGACCCGTTCTGGGCCGAAGCCGAGAGAATCGGCATGCCCGTGTCCATTCACATCGGCTGGCCCAACCCGCGCGTGACCAACGAGTGCACGACCCCGTCGACGGTGTTTCTCGGCGCTTTCGATCTGTCGGTCTGGTGGGGCTATATCAGCATTTTCACCGGCGGAATCCTGGATCGCTTCCCCGAACTGAAGGTTTCTTTCGTCGAGCATGACGCACGGTTCTTCTCGCTATTCCTGGAACGCGCCACGCATTGGTATCCGACTTCGGTGTGCAAGCCCTGGCCGGCTCGGAAATCCCCCACGGCGTATCTGCGCGAGCACCAGGTCTATTTCGGGTTCGAGGGCGATTACGCGTACATGCCGGAATTCATGGATCTGGTCGGCGAAGACCGGGTCATGGGCGCCTTCGACTTCCCGCACACCCACTACGGCGTCGCCAGCCTCAGCACGGCCTACGACTTCATGCGCAATCACGAAGGGCTGAGCCTTTCCCGCAAACGCAAGGTGATGCACGACAACATCGCTGCGTTCTACGGCTTCCACGAGTGAGCACCCCCACCGCGCTCCAGGAGCAGAAGACATGGAAATTGATGCCGTCATCGCCCATTGCGGCGACATTATCGCAACGAAGCGCTGCGCCCGTCACCCCTTCGTCGTCGATTTCGAAAACAACCGGCCGGACGAGCTGACGCTGGGGCAGTGGGCTCTGCAGAAATACCATCAGGTCTATTTGCAGAACCAGATCTTCAGCATCATCCACGCCAAGACCGATATTCCTCTGGTCCGCCAATTCATGGTGGAACAGTTGGTCGCCGAAGAGACCCCCATCAACTGCGGAAGCGACAGCCATTACAACCTGATGCGGCGGTTCGCCAAGGCCTGCGGGGTAGCCGACGACCAATTCTGCCCAGGGACCATCGCGCCCGAAGTGCGGGCCTATGTGGATGTCCTGCTGTCGATCATGCGGGACGAGCACTTTACCGTCGGGCTGCTTGCAATCTACGCCATCGAAAGCCAATCGGGCGAGAGCGTCGGCGCCATTCTGTCGGCGCTGAAACGGCACTACCGTTTCAGCGCCGACGAACTCGAATGGTTCACCGTCCATGCCGAGGAGGACGATGGGCACGCCGACCAGGGAATGCGGCTGGTTCGGGAATATGCGCCTTCGCTTGCCGACTTCGACCATGCGGCACCCCGCGTGGTCGAACGAATTTGCGATGCCTGGCTGGCGCTCCACGGTTTCTATCGTTCTCTGCTCGGCGCCGGGCAGCCCCTCGCGGTAATGGTCAGCTGACATGTCGGCGCCCAAGATCAACCCAATCGGGAACTACGTTCCGCGGGTCACCGAGGTGCTGCGGACCGGCGGCATCGCCATCTCGCCGACGACAACCAACTACAACCTGATATGCGACGCCACCAACGCCGCTGCAGTCGACCGTGTGTTTTTGGTGAAGCGGCGCACCAAGCTGGGGCCGCTGCCGGTCAGCTTGCCATTTCCGCAGATGGCGGCCGAGTATGTCTTGTTCCCATCCTGGTTCGACCCGGCGATCCTCGAAGCAATGCTGCCAGGGGAGATTTCCTTCGTATTCCAGCAGCGTTATCCCTTCCCCGATCGTCTCACCTGCGGCCTTGGAACTGTGGCGATCAGTTGCACCACGCATCCTGTCTTCCGCTCGATCGTCGTGGGGCTGGGCCGGCCCGTCGCCGCAACATC
This sequence comes from Pseudomonadota bacterium, assembly GCA_021793155.1. GTDB lineage: Bacteria > Pseudomonadota > Alphaproteobacteria > Rhodospirillales > Magnetospirillaceae > DUZF01. Next base: position 44,520 of record JAJYTF010000005.1, read on the forward strand.
GGCCAATCTATCCGGCCAAGGCGATATTTTCGTCTCTCTCGAAAAGGCCGAGAAGGACATCGGCGACGAGGTGGACCTCATCGTCGATGCCGGCCCGACGGAAGCGCAACTGGCGGGCGCCGGCAACCGGGTGAACACCATCATCGATCTTACCATGGACAAGCCGACCCTCGTCCGCCCCGGTTGGGTGCCCCTCGACCGGGTTCTGGAATTCTTCCCCGAGTTGGATACGGATACCGAGGCCTACCAGCAAGCCCTTCTCGCCCGTGCCGAGGAACCTCGGTTGGCGGCAAGCGGGGGAAATTGAGATGGCGCTCACGCTCTTCGACAAGATCTGGGCCGAACATCGGGTCAAGACTCTCGACGACGGACGCGACCTGATCTTCATCGACCGACACCTGTTGCACGAGGTGACCTCGCCGCAAGCCTATGACGGCCTGGACCGCATGGGGCGCCGGCTATACCAGCCGGCGTTGACGGTGGCCACCGAAGACCATGTGGTTTCCACCCGCCCCGGCCGGTACGGTGCCGATTTCGAAAACGGCCAGGCTATGCTCGACACGGCCCGGCGCAACGGGCGGCGCTACGGAATTGCCTATTTCGACGCCAATCACCCCCAGCAGGGGATCGTCCACGTCATGGCCTCCGAGCAGGGGATGGTGGCGCCGGGCATGACAGCAGTTTGCGGCGATTCCCATACCTGCACCCTGGGGGCCCTCGGCGCGGCGGCCTGGGGAATCGGTACCAGCGAGGTTGAGCATGTGCTGGCGACCCAGACCCTGGTCCAGGCCAAGCCGAAGACAATGCGCGTCGGCATCGACGGCTGTCCTCCCCAAGGCATCACAGCCAAGGACATCATTCTCAGGCTTTGCCGCCAGGTGACCATCGGCGGCGCAACCGGCCATGCCATCGAGTATTCCGGTTCGTATGTCCGCCGGCTGCCGATGGACGGGCGTTTCACTCTTTGCAACATGTCCATCGAGATGGGTGCCCGCATCGGCCTGATCGCTCCCGACGAAACAACGTTGCGTTATCTTGAGGACACTCGCTACTCGCCGCTGCACGATCATCGGGAGGCCGCTCTCCGGTCTTGGGCCGACCTCGCAACGGATGAGGGCGCAATATTCGACCACGAGATGTCGCTCAATGTTTCGGCGTTGGCGCCGCAGATCACCTGGGGCGTTACGCCGGATCAGGTGGTCGACGTGGATGAACCGGTTCCCCCCAGCGAGTCCGAGGTGGCCCGCCGCGCGCTCGAATATATGGGACTCGATGCCGGCAAGCCGTTGCTGGGCGTGCCGATCAATATTGTCTTCGTCGGCTCTTGCACCAATGGCCGTATCGAGGATCTGCGAACCGCCGCAGCCATTCTTCGCGGACATCGTATCGACAGGCGGGTCCGCGCCTTTGCCGTCCCGGGGTCGCAGGCGGTAAGGGCTCAGGCGGAAGCCGAGGGTATTGCCAAAATTTTTCGCGATGCCGGCGTCGAATGGCGCGAGCCCGGCTGTTCCATGTGCGCCGGCATCAATTGGGAATTTGTTCCCCACGGCGAACGCTGCGTCTCGACGACGAACCGCAATTTCGTCGGCCGGCAAGGCCCGGGCGCGCGCACCCACCTGGCGAGCCCGGCGGTGGCGGCAGCCTCGGCGCTCGTGGGTGCAATCGCCGATCCGCGCCGCTTGTAGCCGAGGAGGGAGCCATGCCTGAGGAGGCCAAGTACGGGCGGGGACGCTGCTGTGTTTTCGGCCTGGAAAATATCGACACCGACGTCATCATCCCCCAAACAGAACTGGTGACGGTCAGCAAATCCGGACTGGCCGATGGACTGTTCGCGCGCTGGCGCTACAAGAACGACCGTATCCCCAATCCTGATTTCGTTCTCAACAGACCCCGCAACAAGGAATGTCGCTTCTTGCTCGCCGCCGCGAATTTCGGCTGCGGCAGTTCGCGTGAACACGCTGCCTGGGCCCTGACCGAATACGGCGTCCGTGCCGTCATCTCGCCGAATTTCGGGGAAATCTTTTTCCGCAACAGCATCCGCAACGGCCTGCTGCCGGCGCGCATTGCTGCCGCCGACTATCGGTGCTTGGCGAGCCTGGCCGACGGAGAAGGCGGAATCGACGACATGATCGTCGATCTGACTGCCGGGCAAATCACCGTGGGCCGCCTGACGGTGCCCTTTTCCCTGGACCAGGTCGATCGGATGCGACTGCTGACCGATACGGACGACATTGCGGAGACATTGCTGCACCGGACCGATATCGAAGGCTTCGTCGCAGCCGACAGGATACGGCGGCCTTGGGTTCACCAGACGCTGTGGGAGGGCTGATGTTCCTGCCGAGATACGACGCCAGCCTCAAAAGCCTTCTCAAGGCCAAAGCCAGAAGGACCCACATTTCGTTCATCCTTGCGTTCGTGGTGCTGGCCCTGGGCCTGTTCTATTGGCTGGAAGCGGCGAAGCCGCACAGCGTCCAAGCCTTCGTCAACACTGACATCGTGATACTGCGGGCGCCGGTAGCGGGCAAATTGACGCTGGCTCCGGGCCTCCAGGTAGGCAGACCGGTGGCTGCATCCCAAAAGCTTGGCGAAGTCGTCAGCGAATTGGAAAACCCGCGCGTCTCGCAACTTCGTATCCAGCAGGAGGAATTGAGGGCGCATGTGGCGACGCTGGAGACGCAACTGAGTGGGATCGACCACCGGCTGGCGGATCGGACCAGCCTGATCGAGCGCTTCGACGGTGAGAGCAGAGAGGAGAAGCGCCTTCGCCTCACCCTTCAGCAGGCACAGTTGAAAAGCGCACAGGCAGATCTGCAGAGCATGAAGGCAAAAGCCGACATGGCGCGCTCGTCGGAAAAGCGCGCCCGGGCGCTCAGCGCAGACGGATATGTCTCGCTCGCCGGATTGGAGACTAGCATCAGCGCCGGCCAGGCTGCCGCCGCTGAATACGAGGCGCAGAAAGCGCGGGTAGCGGAGTACGAGGCCCAGGTGGCGGCGTCCGAGTCGGGGCTCGAACTCGATGGGCCACGCAGCCTGAGCCAGCCGGAGGCCCGCCTGCGCGAGCTTCGATCCGAATCGGTCGATATGGAGCAGCAGCGGAAATCCCTCAGTCGGACGTTGGATACTGCGCGTGTGGAATTGGAGGCCGTAAGCGCGGAATTCCAGCGGCAGCGGCATGTCGATTTGACCTCACCGCAAGCTGCGGTGCTGTGGTCGGTCGATGCCCGCTCAGGTTCGACTGTGGCTGCGAACGGAACGGTCCTCGAATTGGCCAACTGCGCGCATGTCTGGGTGGAGTCCTTTTTCGACGAGGCCGATGCAGCCAAGCTTGCCATCGGTCAGCCGGTCAAGGTCCGGTTGATCTACGGCGGCCAGTTGCGCAATGGCACCGTGGAAACGATCCGTGCCGGCAGCGGTCGCGTCGACGTTGGCGACTATGTGGTTCTGCCGCCACCGGAAATCAGCCGGCGGCAGCTGCCGGTGCGGGTGATCACGGTGCGCGTGAGGGTCGACTGGGCCGACGGTGATCTGGCTCCCGCCCAATTCTGCCTGGCGGGCCGTAGCGCCGAAGTCTTCATGGACTGATGTTGTATCGGGTGGGCGGCGGACAATGAAACGCGATCTCGTTGTCTTTTACATTTATCGGATCGTGTCGCGCCTGTATTTCCACCTTCCGGTCCTGTTTTTTCATTTCTACAGGGTGGACATGGGTTTAGGCCGTATCATCGTCTTGCTTGCGGTCTATGGTCTGATCACCACCGTCACGGCCAATCTGAGCAGCCGGCTGCATCATCGTTTGAGCCTGAAACAGATGGTGGCGCTGGGCGAGATCCTGAAGGCGATCGGCTTGGCCCTCGTCATCCTCGGCACGAGGATCGGCGGCACGGAGTTCTGGACCGTCATGGCAGGTCAGGTGATCGGCGGCACCGGCTTCAGCTTGGCCATCTCCGCGGACGGCAGCCTGCTCCGCACCATCACGCAAGCGTCCGGCAATGAACTGTTCAACCAGATCCAGTCGCGCTCGCAAAGCCGCATGTTCATTGCCACGCTGGTGGCAGGCTGCGTCGGCAGCATTCTCTATGACTACGAGGCCCATTGGCCGTTCTACGCATCGCTGGGCGCCACCATAGCTGCTTCCGCAGCGATCCTATTCATCAAGGCCGAGGAGGCCCCGGTGGTGGCCGGCGCAATGGCCAAGACGGATGGACTCGCCGCCATCGGGCTGGATGGCAGCCAACGGTTCTGGATGAATTTTTACTCGATATCGCGGGCATACACCTTGGGGCCGTTCGTCGGCTTCCTGCCGTTCTATTTCATTCAGCTGCAAGTCGATCCATTTCTGTTCGGTTCAGTCCTCGGCCTGTTCAGCGTCGGGGCATTCCTCGCGGCACTGTACGCCAATACCTTCCTCAAATATTTCGGCCTTCCGGCCCTGATGGTGGCGACTGTCGCCAGCATGCTCGGCTCCATGCTGCTGTTCGGGTTCAGCGAGTGGCTTTCCGTCCGCGGGATCGACTATTTCGTCACCGGCCTTGTCGCCGTGGCGCTGTTGGGGGTCGGCTCGGGCGGGGTGCGGCCGCTCACCATGGCCAACATCAATCTCGGCCGCCTCAAGGCCGAGCATCGGCCACGGGTGCTGTCGCGAATGGAGCGGAATTTTGGCGTCTTCAACGGAGTTTTGCTGGCCGCTGGTGGCGCGCTGCTGGAGCGGAACGGTTTCTCCGCCGTCATGCTGTGCCTGGCCCTTTCCTATCTTTCGATGATGGCGCTGCTGCAGGTTTCACGGAAACAGGAGACGGAAGAATGGATGTCTTCGAGGCCATAAACACCCGGACCAGCGCCAGAAACCTTGTGGAACCTGGCCCCACCGATGCCCAGTGGGCGATTCTTCTGCATGCGGCCTGTCGTGCTCCCGATCATGGCCGACTGCGCCCATGGAATTTTCTGATCATCCGCGGCGAAGCCCGGCGGCGGCTAGGCGAGGTGATGGCGCAAGCCCTGCGTCTGGGCAATCCGCAATTGCCGCCGGAAGCCCTTGACCGCGAGCGAAGCAAGCCCTTGCGAGCGCCGGCCATCCTGGCGGTGGCGGCGACGCCGAAGCCTCATCCCACCATCCCCGAAGTCGAACAAATTGTCGCCTGCGGCGCGGCTGCCCAGAACATCCTGCTGGCAGCGCACGCCCTCGGCCTGGGCGCCATGTGGCGTACAGGCTCCTGCGCTTATGACGCCCATGTCTGCGGAGCATTGGGCCTGCGCCCGGGGGCGAGGATCGTCGGCTTCCTTTATCTTGGGACCGCGGAGCCGTCGACCGGCGGCAAGATCGCGGCCGACCCGGTCAGGGCGGTCGAATGGCATGAGGTGCCGCGCGATTTCGTCGTTCCTGCAGAGCAGTCGCGCCATGCCCCGACATAACGCGCGCGAGACCGGATCACCTCCGTCGCAGAGTATTACCCCCTGAAACGGGCGATCCAGCCGACCGCCTCGCATGTATACACAACCAGCATATTACTTTCGTTATACATTGATCATGAGAATCAATATTGACCGACAGAAAGCCGTGCTGTCTAGTTATTATCGATCAAAAAGGAGAAGGAAGATGAAAGTGACAAGCGGAGCCCCTGACACCAGGGTCGACAGTGTTGAACTGGGCAGGGCTGGCGAGTCACTTCCAGTTCTCCAACCGACGTTAGGATCGGCGATGATCGACGTGCGCGGCCTGCACAAAGGCAGCGGGCGATATACCTTCGATCCGGGCCTGACCAATACCGGCGTTTGCCGTTCAGCCATCACTTACGTGGATGGGGAAAAGGGCATCCTTCTCTATCGCGGCTACCCCATCGACACCCTCGTTGAGCATTGCGACTATCTCGACGTTGCATGGCTTCTGCTCAATGGCGAACTGCCGACGGCCGTCCAGAAGGAGCGTTTCGTCACCGATATCACCTACCACACCATGGTGCATGAGCAAATTCACGTTATTTTCCGCGGTTTCCGGCGCGATGCCCATCCGATGGCGGTGATGTGCGGCGTTGTGGGCGCGCTTTCAGCCTTCTATCACGAAGACCTGGACATTTTCGACGCGACCCACCGCAAGAACGCCACCCATCGGTTGATCGCGAAGATGCCGACCATCGCCGCCATGGCGCACAAATATGCATTGGGCCAACCCTTCGCCTATCCACGGAACGACGCGAGTTACGCTCACAATTTCCTGCACATGATGTTCTCGGTGCCCTGCGAGAAATATGAGCCGCCTGCGGCGGCGGTCCGGGCATTGAATGCCATACTGATCGTCCAGGCGGACCATGAGCAGAACGCCTCGACGTTCACCGTGCGCTCAGTCGGTTCCAGCCGCGCAAATCCTTATGCCGCCATCGCTGCCGGCATCGCCTCGCTGTGGGGGCCGCTGCATGGCGGCGCCAACGAGGGTGTCCTCCAAACCCTGGATGAGATTGGCACCGTCGACCGCATTCCCGAGATTCTGCGGCGCGCCAAAGACAAGAATGATCCTTATCGGCTGATGGGCTTCGGTCACCGCGTCTACAAGACCTACGACCCGCGGGCCAAGGTGCTGCGCGAGTTCTGTTACGAAGTGCTCGACGCCTACGGCAAGCGCGACGACCCCTTCTTGAAGATGGCCATGGAACTGGAGCGCATCGCCCTTGAGGATGATTACTTCATGGAGCGCAAGCTGTATCCCAACGTGGATTTCTATTCCGGCATCATTCTGCGGACCATCGGCTTCCCCCTACCGATGTTCACGCCGCAGTTCGCGGTGGCGCGCACAGTCGGCTGGGCGGCCCACTGGAACGAGATGGTCGCCGATCCCGAGATGAAGATCGTGCGTCCTCGGCAGCTCTACATAGGCTCGCCTGAGCGGTCCTTCGTACCGGTCGGCGAGCGTATTGGCCACGAACCGTTAGTGGGGTAGAGCGCTTTCGGCCACCGGTTGATGGTCGAAGGCGCGATAAGCCCGCGCGGCATTTGAGCGGCGCGGGCCGGCACGGGCGATATCGGATGCGTGAAGTTCTGCCAATCTGCACCGCCCCGGCCTCTCGCGCAGTCCCCAGTCCCCAGTCCCCAGTCCCCAGTCCCCAGTCCCCAAATGGGGATATTGAGTGCCGGCGGCCCGGTCTAGAATGCTGAGCGTCCTCCAACGGAGGGACTGGCCATGGCTGCATATCGCTTCTCTCCAATGCGTGACAAGGGCTGGCTCAGGGTATCCCTGATCGGCACCGTCGCATTGTTTCCCATTGCCGGCATCGAGCACTCCCTCGGCTTTTTCAGCGAAGGCCTGGCCGGGCTCAAACAGGTCGGCGAGTTTCTTTCCAGCGGCATCGCCCTGATGGTGATCCTTGGGTTTGCCGGCAGCTGGGTGATGCGCGGGTTCGCCTACCGCACCAGGGACGATGACGAAGACGAGGAGGAGCCCGCCCCGAGCCGCAGCCCGGGCTACTCGGCCGCCCCGCCGAGTCCCGCTTCGGGTCGCGTCGGAAAGCGATAATCGGTCACCGTCACTCGTCCAAAATATGCAGGCCCTCTTTGGCCCATGCCGCCGACGCATCATATGTTCGTCGGCGTGACGTGCAGGAGGAAGTGATGCCGAGGGGCGATGGCGGTGACGGCGGCAAGGGCGGCTTTTCGCGTAACGTGCTGGGTGGTCGCCTGGAAAGCTGTTCAGTCAGGCCGATGACCGGTTTTTTTCGCAACGGATGGTGCGACACTTCGCGAGAAGATGTTGGCAGCCATACCGTCTGCGCGGTGATGACGGCGGATTTCCTGACTTTCTCGCGGGCGTTCGGCAATGACCTGACGACGCCCGTGCCGGAATTCGGATTTCCGGGGCTGAAACCAGGCGACCGCTGGTGCCTGTGCGCCCCTCGTTGGCAAGAGGCCCTGGAAGCGGGCCACGCCCCGCATATCGTGCTGCGCGCCACCCATGAAGGGGCACTGGCCTATTGTTCCTTGGCCGACCTCAAGCGGTTCGCGGTCGACCTGGCTTGATCACCGGCATTCCGGCCCGCCTGGATCGCCTGCCCTGGTCGCGCTTCCACCTGATGGTGGTCGTGGCGCTGGGCATCACCTGGATCCTGGACGGATTGGAAGTGACCATGATGGGTGCGGTCAGTGGGGTGTTGCAGCAGCCCGGAACCCTGCATCTGTCCGGCCAGGAAATCGGCTTCGCGGGATCATGCTATGTGGCCGGGGCGGTCGCCGGGGCACTGGGCTTCGGCTACAGCACCGACCGGTGGGGCCGGCGAGTCATCTTCTTTGTAACCCTGGCCATCTACTTAGGCGGCGTCGTGTTGACCGCCCTGTCGTGGAACGGCCTCAGCCTGGCGGCGTTCCGCGCGGTCACCGGCCTGGGGATCGGCGGCGAATATGCGGCGATCAACTCGGCCATCGATGAACTGATTCCCGCCCGCCTGCGCGGCCGCATCAACCTGATCGTCAACGGCAGCTTCTGGATCGGGGCTGCGGTGGGCGCCGCCGCGACGATCCCGTTGCTCGATCCCAGGCGTTTTCCGGTCGACCTGGGCTGGCGGCTCGGCTTCGGTATCGGCGCGTCGCTGGGACTCATCATCCTGGTCCTGCGCCGCCATGTGCCGGAAAGCCCCCGCTGGCTGGTCACCCACGGCAGGGAGCATGAGGCGGAGCTGGTTGTCCGCGGCATCGAAGGCCGGGTGGCGGCCGAAGCCGCCCGGCCCCTGCCGCCGGCCCACGGGCAGATGGCCGTGCATCCGCGCCGGGCATTCGGTTTCGGCCTGATCGTGAAAAGCGTCGCCGGCCGCTATCGCCGCCGCGGCATCCTGTGCCTGGTCCTCATGCTGGCCCAAGCGTTCCTCTACAATTCGGTATTCTTCACCTTCGGCCTGGTGCTGACGCGGTTCTACCGAACTCCTGGCGAGGATGCCGGCCTTTACCTGTTTCCCCTGGCGCTCGGCAATTTCCTCGGCCCCTTGCTGATCGGCAGGTTCTTCGACACCATCGGGCGGCGGCGCATGATCGCCGGCACCTTCGCTGTCGCCGCCCTCCTGCTGATGCTCAGCGACTGGCTGTTCGTCCGCGATGCCCTGGACAGCGAGGCTCAAATCGCCCTGTGGAGCGTCATCTTCTTTTTCGCTTCTGCCGCCGCCAGCTCGGCCTACCTCACCGTCAGCGAGATCTTCCCGCTGGAAACCCGCGCCTTGGCCATCGCCTTCTTCTACGCGCTAGGAACGGCAGCCGGCGGGATCGTCGGCCCCTGGCTGTTCGGCCGTCTGGTCGACTCCGGCTCGCGTATCGACCTGTTCTACGGATACCTCCTGGCGGCCGGTCTGATGGCGCTGGCCGCGGGAACAGAGGCCTGGATCGGCATCGATGCCGAAAACAAACCGCTGGAAGCGGTGGCAGAACCGCTGTCGAGCCGCGAATGACGGTCGCTTACCGAATTTCCGGTGCGTCTCTTGTCCTCAGCGCGCTGACCAGGAAGGCCCCGGCCACCGCCCCACAGGCAATCCAAAGGGACACGTCGATGCGAGCCACCGGCACCGCCGCCTTGACCGGGGAAGCATGTCCGGCGGCCGAAGCCAGCACCATGGCAGCAACAGCGGCGCCAATGGACTGACCGAAAATGCGGGCGCTGGCCAGCACGCCAGATGCCGCACCGCTCAGCGACCGGGGCACATTGCCGAGAAGCTCGCGGTTGTTGGGGGACTGGAAGAAGCCGAAACCCAGGCCGCACACCGAGACCCGCCACAGGATGTCCGGCACGGTGGCCTCGGCGCCCAGGCCGGCAAGGGAAGACAGACCGAGGAGGAATACGCCCAGCCCGATGGTCGACAGCAGGCGCGGACTCATCCGGTCTGCCAGACGGCCGGCCATGGGGGCGGCGACCATCACGGTCAGTGGCCAGGGAGTGAACAGCAGGCCCGAGCCGAGGGGGCTGTACCCGTAGTCCCCCTGGAACAGAAACGGCAGAGAGACGAAGGCCAGTCCCTGCCCGACGAAGGAACACAGCGACGTAGCCGCCGCCATCGCGAACCGGCGCGAGGAGAACAGGCCGAGCGGCAGCAACGGCGCCTGCGCGAAGGCTTGCCAGCGTAGGAACGCCGCCCCGGCGCCCAGGCTGGCCGTCCACAGAAAACCGAGCAGCCATGGATCATAATGTTTCGACAGCCCATCGATGGCAATGACGAAGCACCCCATTGCGATGGCCGAAAGGACCGCGCCGCCGATGTCGAAGGGGCCCGGCCGGCAATCATCGGGCGGCAAATGGCGGCGCCCCATCAGGATGGCGACCACGCCCAGCGGCAGGTTGATGGCGAACAGCCAGGGCCAGCTCGACATTCCCAGGATCAGCCCGCCGATCATCGGTCCGGCGGCGGCGCTGGCCGCCACAGTCAGGGCGGAGAGGCCGAGCGCCGCGCCCAGCAGCCGGCCCGGGAAAATCCGGCGATAGAGTGCCGGCCCGATACTCATCATGGCCGATGCACCGAAACCCTGCACCATGCGCGCCACGACCAGGGCGGTGAAGCCGGGTGCCAGCGCGCAAGCCAGCGAGGCCAGCGTGAACACCAGTAAGCCTGAACGGTAAATGCGGCTATAGCCGATCTTGTCACCCAAGGCGGCCAGCGCGACCAGCAGGATGGCGTTGGCCAACTGATAGGCGTTGGTCACCCAGATCACCCTGGCCGCATCCACCGCCATGGTGCTGGCGATCGTCGGCAATGCCACATTGACGATCGAGGCGTCGAGCACCGCCATGGTGGTGCCGGTCATCACGACGGTGATGGCGAGCTTGCGCTGGGGACCAGGTAGCCCCTCGTCTTCCGGACGGCTTTCAAACAACTGCGGCATGACATCTGACCTCGAAGCCGTGGCCTACGATTTCGCGAGCAAGGCGATCCATGGGCCGGAGGCGCAGCTCTGGATTGCTTCACAGCCTTCGCAATGACCGAGGAATGTCAAGTGATCAGCGTCGGAACCGGATCGATTCACCAGGACGGTCGACCCCCTCTTCCCCATTGGGAGAGGGGGCCGGGCACGCCGTCCCGCAGCCTTATGCCGGGCGGACCTCTCCGAAACCCTTGGCTACGCGCCAACGATGGCGCACCCCGCGACGGGCCAGCCAGGTCTCAACGAGTTCCGCTCATCAAGACTTGATGTCATTCCGCGGCCTTGCGCCGCGGAAGCATGGAACCGTCGCGCTGATAGGCGAGGTGCCAGGCGAAGGCCTGTTCCATCAAATGCGGAGTATGGCCGCCGCGCTTCGCCGCATCGCGGAAATAGTCTTGCGCCAGGCCGCGGTATTGCGGATGGACGCAGTTGTTGATCACCACCTGGGCGCGCTCCCGCGGAGCCAGGCCGCGCAGATCGGCCAGACCCTGCTCGGTCACCAGGATATCGACGTCATGTTCGTTATGGTCCACATGGGTGACCATCGGCACGATGCTGGAGATGGCGCCGTCCTTGGCCATCGACTTGGTGACGAAGATGGCCAGATAGGCATTGCGGGCGAAGTCGCCGGAGCCGCCGATCCCGTTCATCATCGAGGTGCCCATTACATGGGTGGAATTGACGTTGCCATAGATGTCGGCTTCCAGCGCCGTGTTGATGCCGATAACGCCCAGGCGGCGGATGACTTCCGGATGGTTGCTGATTTCCTGGGGGCGCAGGATCAGGCGGTCCTTGTACTTGCCGATCTGCGGAAACACTTCCTTCGCCTTCGCCCCGGACAAAGTGATCGACGAACCCGAGGCAAAGACCATCTTGCCCGAGTCGAACAGCTCGAAAGTCGAATCCTGCAGAACCTCGGAATACATCGTCAGGTCGTGGAACGGGCTGTCGATGAAGCCGTGCAGGACGGCATTGGCGATCGTGCCGATGCCCGCCTGCAGAGGCAGCAGGCTGGTACCAATGCGTCCCCGCCTCACTTCGTGGCGGAAAAATTCGATCAGATGGCCGGCGATGTCGTTGGTTTCCTGGTCCGGCGGCAGCACGGTCGAGGAACTGTCCAGCTTTTCGGTCACCACGATGGCGGCGATGCGCGACGGATCGATGGGAATATAGGGGATACCCACCCGATCATCCGGCGCGAAGACCGGAATCGCCTCGCGATGCGGGCGGCGGGTCGGAATATAGACATCGTGCAGACCCTCGAGTTCCAGGCTCTGGTGCAGGTTGATCTCGATGATGACCTTTTCGGCCAGAATGGCGAAGGTCGCCGAGTTGCCGATCGAGGTGGTCGGAACGACGCCGCCGTCCTCGGTGATGGCTACTGCCTCGATCACCGCCACGTCGACCTGCGGCAACTGACGCGAGCGCAGCATCTCGACCGTTTCCGACAGATGCTGGTCGACGAACATCACGTCGCCGCGATTGATTGCCTTGCGTAGTACCGGGCAGGCCTGGAACGGCATGCGGCGAGCCAGCACGCCGGCCTCGGTCAGCTGCTTGTCGATGTCGCTGCCGAGCGACGCGCCGGTCAGCAGGTTGATCTTGATCTTTTCCTGGCTGGCCCGTTCGGCCAGGGCCAACGGGACCACTTTGGCGTCGCCGGCGCGAGTGAAGCCGCTCATTCCGATGGTCATGCCGTCCTTGATCAACAAGGCGGCTTCTTCCGGCCCCATGACCTTGCCCCATAGCGACTTAAGCCGAATACGGTCCCTGTACATTCCTTGCTCCTCCCGTGGGCATGTTCGATTGCTTCCTTTTTGCCTACCTCCGCGCAATAATGAAACTCTTTGAGCATTGCATTTCGTGCGTAGGAGCATGCCTGATGGACATGGCTCAAGGCGCCAAAGCGCCTATATCGACGCACAATTGAAGATGCGTCATGATTTTTCTGCACAGACCTGAGCGAAAGTCTTCAAACTCCATTGTGAATTCATTAGAATACTTCTAGCCAGCTTCAGTGGAACGGAAGGACAGGCGATGAAAGTTTCGGTAATCGGCATGGGCGCCGTGGGGACCGAACTCGTTAGCTATCTCGTGAACATGTCCGAGGTCTCCGAAATCGTCGGCGTCGACAAATCGCGGGAGAAGGCCGAGGCCGAGATCTGGGACTTCACCCACACCACCGCCTTCGTCTATGCAAAGAACCCGTTGCTGGCGGTCGGCGACTACGCCGACACCGGGAACAGCGACATCGTCGTGATCACCGCCGGCGCCCAGATCCAGGCGGGCCAGGCCCGCGACGCCCTGGTCCAGGTCAACAGCCGCGTCATCCGCGAGATCATCGCCTCGGTCGAAGCCTATTCGCCGCAGGCCATCGTGGTGATCGTCACCAATCCGGTCGACATACTGGCCCATGTGGCGCTGGCCAATTCCAGCTATCCGCGGACGCGCGTGATCAGCGCCGGGACCTTGGTGGACTCGGCAAGGTTCATGCGCATCCTGAGCGACCATGTGCAGATCGACCCCAAGAACATCTTCGGCTACGTGCTGGGCGACCACAGCTCCACCGCCTTCATTCCGTGGAGCATCTGCAACGTCTGCGGGCTGGACATCGACACCTATTGCCGCCTCAACGGCATCGCCCCCATCGACAAGGCGGCGGTGCATCGGCGGGTGCTCGACACCGGCCTCGACATCTTCAAGCGGAAAGGCAACACCAACCACGCCATCGCCGCCAGCGCCTTCCGTATCATTCGCGCCATCGCCACAAACGAACATTCGGTGTTGCCGGTGGGCGTGCAACTGCAGAATCAATACGGGGTCGACGGTCTGGTAATGAGCGTGCCCTGCGTGATCGGACGTGACGGCGTGCAAAAGATCCTCAATTATCAGTTCACGCCGGATGAACAGCGGGATTTCCTCCGCTCGGAAGCCCATCTACGACAACTGATCGCCCTGACCGGCATCGACGACGAGAGAACCCGATGAAAGCGACCATGTTGGCGGCCGCCCTGATCCTGGCCCTTGGCGGATGCGCCACCCCCCCCTTGCGGCCGATTCCAACCGGCGAGGCCGTGGACGCGACGCCGGACGAGATCATTCCCTTCGTCATGGCGGGCTTCATCCGCCCGGACCGCGAGCAGGCGGCCTTGGCGGCGCACTACTACTGCTCGGCCCGCGGCAGCGTCGCCGAGTACGTAGCCACCAGCGATCTGGACTACGGCACGGTCGCCTACTACCGCTGCCGGCGACCGGTGGAGGGCTGAACTGGCGACGGGGCACGAGCCGTCGCCGGCGCTCATCGGCATGCTGGCGGTCGCCACCGGCGCTCTGGTGGCGAACCTGTATTATGCCCAGCCGTTGACCGCGGTGATCGGCCCGGCGGTCGGCACCACCCCCGAACTGGCCGGAGCGGTGGTCAGCATCACGCAAATCGGCTATGGCGTCGGGCTGTTCTTTCTGGTCTCGCTGGCCGACCTGGTCGAGAACAGGCGGCTGGTTCTGGTGATGCTGGCCATCGCCGCGATGGCGCTGGTCGGCACCGCCGTCTCGTCTTCGGCTGGATCGTTCTTCGCCGCCGCTTTCGTCATTGGTCTGTGCTCGACCGGGGCGCAGGTCCTGGTCCCGTTCGCCGCCCGCCTCGCCCCGGAGGCCAGGCGGGGCCGCATCGTCGGCAATGTGATGGCCGGCTTGCTGACCGGTATCATGCTGGCCAGGCCCACCGCCCTGTTCCTGTCGGCAAGCTTCGGCTGGCGATCGGTGTTTTTCGGGTCAGCTGTCCTGATGGTACTGATCGGCCTTGCCCTGGCGCGCATGATGCCGCCCTATGCGCCGCCCTCGGGCATGCATTACGGCCAGGTGCTGGCTTCGATGGTCGGCCTGTTCCGCCGCACCCCCGCGGTACGCCGCCGCGCCGCCTATCAGGCCTTGATGTTCACCGCCTTCAACATGTTCTGGACGGCGGCCCCGCTGCTGCTGGCCGACCGCTTCGGCATGGGGCAACGCGGCATCGCCTTGTTCGCCCTTGCCGGCGCCGCCGGAGCCTTCGCCGCCCCCATCGCCGGGCGCCTGGCCGACCGCGGGCGGGTGCGCAGCGCTACCGCCGGCGCGATGGCCGTGCTGGGCGTGGCCTTCGCTGCTACCGCCTGGGCCGCCGAGGCGACCACCGTGGTCCCACTGATCCTGCTAACGCTGTGCATCGACGCGGCGGTCCAGACCAACCAGGTCGTCGGCCAGCGCATCATCTTCTCGGTTCCGGCGGCGACCCGCGGCCGGGTCAACGGCATCTACATGACCATCATGTTCGCCGGCGGAGCCTTGGGCTCCATCCTGGGTACAGTGACCTACGAACGGGGCGGCTGGAACGCCACTGCCACCGTCGGCGCCCTGATCGGGCTCATGATGCTGACGCTGTTCGCCACCGAGCCCCGCGGCCCTGTTCCGCCCGATTGAGGGCCTCCATCTCGATGACCACATCGTTCGGGCCGGCCGGCGAGGAAAGCGCGTACGGGCACCACCCTATCCCCACATGTCCCGCATCCGGGCGCCGAGGTCGACACGCTCGACCGCCGGCACCACGGCATCCTGGCGCGGCCCGCGCGGCGCTCCGCCGGTCAGTTCGAAGAATTTCAGGTCGCCCGGGGGAAGGAACCGGCTGCGTGGGGCGAACACGTGGCGGTCGCCGAATTGCGCCTGGCCTCGGACGTGGAAGCGGAGCGGGTGGATCAGGGTCAATTGGTCGCGGGCACGGGTCATCGCCACGTAGAGGAGCCGTCGCTCCTCCTCGATCTCAGGCTGGCTGCCGGTGGCGAGATCCGACGGGATGCAACCATCCACCAGGTTGAGGATGAACACCGACCGCCATTCCTGACCCTTGGCGGAATGGATGGTGCTCAGGGTCAGCCAGTCCTCCTCGAGGAACGGGGTTCCCGCCTCGGCGCCGGTGGCGTCCGGCGGGTCCAGCGCAAGATCGGTCAGGAACCGCTGGCGGGAGCCGTGCGCCGTCGACAACCGCTCCAGTTGCTCGATATCGCTGCGGCGTGCCGTCACATCATCATAAACCAGTTCGAGGACCGGATCGTACCAGCGCCGCACCAGAGCCACCTGCCCGGGCCATTCCCGGGCCGCAGCCAGTTCCACCAACATGGCCGCCAGATCCGCCCAGCTTTCCCGCGCGTTCGGCGGCGGCGCAAACGCCACAAGCGCGTTCAGGCCGCCAGCGGCATCCACCGCGGCCAGCGCCTTGCGGGCGGTGCTCGGGCCGATCCCCGGCACCAGCTTCAACACGCGCAAGCCCGCCGCCTGGTCGCGCGGGTTCTCGGCGAAGCGCAGGACGGACACCAGATCCTTCACATGCGCCGCCTCGAGGAACTTCAGGCCGCCGAACTTGCGGTAAGGAATGTGGCGGCGGGTTAATTCCAGTTCGAGCTGGGCCGAATGGTGCGACGCCCGGAACAATACCGCATGCTGGCGCAAGGCGATGCCTTCCTCCAGGTTGCCGAGGATCCGCCCGATCACGTAGTCGACCTGAGCCGCCTCGTCGCCGACGGTGGCGAGCAGCGGCTTGCCGCCGCCGGCGCGGAGGGTGAACAGATCCTTGCTGTGCCGTTCCTTGGCGTGGCGGATGACGGCGTTGCAGGCATCGAGGATGCCCTGGGTGGAACGGTAGTTCTGCTCCAGCGTGACCACATGGGCCGGCTGGCCGAACATCGCCGGAAAGTCCAGGATGTTCCGGACGGTGGCGGCGCGGAACGCATAGATGGACTGCGCGTCGTCGCCCACCGCCATCATTCCCGCCCCGTCCGGCTTCATCCGGACCAGGATCGACGCCTGCAAGGCATTGGTGTCCTGGTATTCGTCGACCAGAACGTGGTCGAACTGGTCGCCGACCTGGGCGGCGATGGACGCCTCCTCCATCATCCTTGCCCACCATAGCAGCAGGTCGTCGTAGTCCAGTACGGATTGGCGCTGCTTGAGCTCGACAAAACCGCGAAACAGCCTCTTGAGTTCGCCTTCCCACTCGGCGCACCAGGGAAAATGGCTTTCCAGCACCTGGTCGAGCGGCCGCTGTGAATTGACCGCATTGGAATAGATGCCGAGGCAGGTACCCTTCTTGGGAAACCGCGCCCTGCCCTTGGCCATCCCCAAATCACTGCGCACGAGGTCGAGCAGATCCTCGGCATCGCCCCGATCCAGGATGGAAAAGCCGGGCTCCAGACCGATGACCGGCGCCCAAAGGCGCAGCAGGCGGGCGCCGATAGCGTGGAACGTCCCCGCCCATTCGACCGCCCCTCCGCCGGCTCCGGCGCGCCGCGTCGCCGCAACCATCCCTTCCGCCCGCCGGATCATCTCGGCAGCGGCGCGGCGGCTGAAGGTCAACAGCAGGATGCGGCCCGGGTCCACTCCGTCGAGCAGCAGCCTGGCCACCCGGCAGGACAGGGTCTTGGTCTTGCCCGAGCCGGCGCCGGCGACCACCAGCAGCGGCCCCGGCGGCGGCGCACCCCGCCCCGCCCCCAGGCCGAAGTCCACCGCCTCGCGCTGACGGGGGTTGAGGTCTTCGACGATGTCCATGGTCCTCCTGCCATCCACGCCGCGGAGTTGTTCACTTAATGTTCTACACCGGGGAAGGCGCCCTGGGCCAGCGTCGATTTTCACCGCCGGGCCATGGCCGAAGCCCAATCGGAGCAAGGCAAAAACAATATCGACAAAGTAAACATTGTCACAATTGTTGCGAGTAAATGCGTTCTTGTCAATTTGATAAAATTTACTTTATTATTGGCTTGGTTTTGCATGGGATGGGACGCCAAATAAAGGGGGGCGCCATGTCCGCTCATCTTGGTATTGGGCAGCGGATTTCCGCAATTGTTGCGATAGCATTGGTTGGCTTCTTCGCCGTTGGCACGACATACACTGTCGGAAATGGAAAGGTCGGCGCCGCCAATGACGCCGCGATCACCGCGATCAAGCGGCTGAACCTGACCCGGGCCATCAGCTATGCGATCCTCGACGAACGGCGCCATGAAAAGGATTTTCTGCTGCGCCTGGATCCGTCCTACGTCAAGACCTTCGACGAGCGGTCCGACAGGTTCACCAGCGACCTGCAGGCCAGTTCCTTAGACCCGGCGACGAAGTCGGAGATTGCCGGCCTGATGGATGCCTACCGACGCGACTTCACCGCGATGAGCGCCGGCCGCCTCCAATTGGTCGCGGAGACGGCCAAACTCAGCAAGGACTTCGCCGAGATGGAACCGCCGCTCGCCCGCCTGGTCGCCGATACCGAAACGGCTTATGGCGTGGCCACCGCATCGGCGCGGTCGCTCGCGGCTTCCACCGAAAACGTCATCTACGGCTGTTTCGCCGTCATCATCCTTGTCGTCGCGACCGTCGCCTGGCTGATCGCCCGCTCCATCGTCACCCCGGTCAACGCCATGACCGGAGCCATGGGACGGTTGGCCGACGGCGACCTGGAAATCGACATTCCGGCCCGCGAGCGCCGCGACGAGATCGGCCGGATGGCCGAAGCGGTGCTCGTTTTCAAGGACAACCTGCTGCGCGTCAAACGGCTTGAAGCCGACCAGGCGGAGCAGAAGCGCCGTGCCGAAGAAGAGCGCCGCGCCGCCATGCGCAAGATGGCCGATTCGTTCGAAGAAAGCGTCGGCAAGGTGGTCCAGACCGTCACTTCGGCCGCCACCGAGTTGCAGGCGGCGGCGGGCCAGATGGCGGCCGCGGCGACCGAAACCAGCGCCCAGGCGACCACCGTCGCCGCCTCGGCGCAGCAGGCCTCGGCCAATGTCCAGACGGTGGCGGCGGCTACCGAAGAGCTAGCCACGTCGATCACCGAGATCGCCGGCCAAATGAGCCGCTCGCAGTCCGTGGCGGCGCGCGCGACCGATGAGGCAAACCGTACCACCGACCTGGTTCAAACGTTGAACGACAGGGTCGCCGACATTGGGACAGTGGTCGGTCTGATCAACGATATCGCCAGCCAGACCAATCTGCTGGCGCTGAATGCCACCATCGAAGCGGCCCGCGCGGGCGATGCCGGCAAAGGCTTCGCCGTGGTGGCCAACGAAGTGAAAGCGCTGGCCAACCAGACCGCCAAGGCCACCGGCGAAATTTCCGCGCAGATCGGCGAGGTTCAGCAGAAGACCGGCCAAGCGGTCGCCGCGATCGGCATGATCTCGCGCGTCATTGCCGAGATGAACGAGATCAGTGGCTCGGTGGCGGCCGCCGTGCATCAGCAGACCGCGGCAACCGGAGAAATCGCCCGCAACGTGGATCAGGCGGCAGTGGGCACGCAAGAGGTCTCATCGAACATCACCACGGTCGACCAGGCGGCGAAAGACAGCGGGCAGGCGGCCGAACAAATCAGGGAGTCGTCCCTCGACCTGTCCCGGCAGGCCGAGCATCTGAACCAGGAAGTTGCCCGCTTCCTGCATCAGGTGCGGGCCGACAAGACGGAAATGAAGCTGATCGAGTGGTCTGACAGCCTCAACACGGGCGTGGCGGTGATCGACCGCCATCACCGTGAAATCGTCGACAGCGTGAACAGCTTCTACGCCGGCATGATGCACGGAGAGGGGCTTGCCGGGGCTTCGGACATGGCGGCGCGGCTCGACCGTTCCATTCGCCGCCACTTCGAGGAAGAGGAAGCGGAAATGGCCAGGGCGGGGTACACCGACCTTGACTCCCATCGCCGTCTTCACCAAGCGTTCCTTCCCCGGTTCGACGAGCTGGCCCGGGCGGTCGCCACCGATCGGGACGGCTCGGTTCCCGCCTTCTTCGATTACGTGGCGGACTGGTTGAAGCAGCATATCCAGACCCAGGATGGGGCATTTGCCGCCTTCCTGCGGCGCAAGGCCGCCTGATCAGCGCCCGGACGCTTCGGAACGGTCTTCGGCGGGCGCCGTCCCGCCGTCTTTGGCCCGCCGCGCCCGCCGATCCAGGATGACGAGTGCCAGGGGGCCGGTCAGCGCGCCGGCCCCCATGGCCAGGAACGCCGCCCCCCATCCGGCCACGCGGCCCGCGCCGGCCAGTTGCAGCACCAGGCCGAAGACCATCGGGCCGGCGCAGGAACCGCCGAAGCCGATCATCGAATAGGCGGCCATGGTCATGCCGCGATAGCGCGGCTCCGCGGCAGCGACCACCGATGCGGTCAGCGTGCCGGATTCCGCCGCCGTCGCGATGCCGTAGGCGATACATAGGACAACCACCAGCCCCGTCGGGACCTGCCCGGGCAGAAAGCCGAGAACCGAGGCGATCATCGCCGAGGCCGTCATCACCCCGATGATCCAGCGGCGCGCCCCGACCCGGGCGGCGATCTCGTTCCCGGCCACGCTGGCCGGCAGCAGCATCAGGGTAAGCAGCGCGCCGACCACTGCCTCGTCCGGGTGGAGGCGGTCGGCCGGCCGCTGCGCATAGGCGAACGCCAGGAATGCGACCGCCCACGACCACAGGCCGAACAGTTCGAAGTTGTGGGCGGCATAGGCGATGGCGCGGGCCATGACCGCGGGATTGGCCAGCACCGCACGGAAATCGAAGATGGCCGGCGTCAGGCGCGCTCTTTCTTCACCCGAAGGATCGGCCGGGCAAAGGACGGCCATGCCGATGGAAGCCAGCAGCGGCCCGCCGGCCGCCAGCCCGAATGCCCAGCGCCAGCCGATGGCATGGGAAAGCCCGCCGATCAGCAGGAACGACCCCGCCGTGCCCACCGCGTAACTGCCGGTGTAGACCGCCACCGCGCGCGAGCGGGACAGGCCCTGCAGGCGATCCGTCAGCAGGCGGAGGCCGGGCATGTAGGTGCCGGCCAGCCCGACGCCCGACAGGGCGTGGAACAGAGCGGCGAGAACCATGCCGTCGGCCAGCATGGCGAATCCGACGGCCCCCAGCGCGCTTGCCAGCATCGACGACAGATAGATGCGCCGCGGATCCCGGTGGTCGGTCAAGGTCACCAGGATCGGCACCGCCAGCATGTAGCCGGCGTAGAAGGCGCCGCTGACGAAACCGATTTGCACCGCGGTAAGGCGCCATTCGGCCGCCAGCGTCGGCACCTGGGCGAAAAACCCAGCATAGGCGGCCATGCCGGACATTTCGGCGGCACAGAACAGCGTGATCAACTGCCTCGGAGACATTGGCCCAGCCCTCCCCTCGGTCGATGGCGTTCGGCGCGGCGCGGCCCGGAAGCTACAACACCGCGGCCACCAGCCGGTACGCGCCGTACGAGATGGCCGCGCAAGCCGGGATCGTGCAGATCCAGGCCCAGACGATATTCCCCGCCAGCCCCCAGCGGACGGCGGAGGCACGGCGCGCCGACCCGACGCCGACGATCGCCCCGGTGATGGTATGGGTCGTCGAGACCGGAACGCCCAGCCAGGTCGCGCCGAACAGGGTCGCCGCCCCGGCGGCCTCGGCGCAGAAGCCCTGGAACGGCTTCAGGTCGGTGATTCGCGATCCCATGGTGCGGACGATCCTCCATCCGCCGAACAGGGTGCCCAGACCCATGGCGAGCTGCGACGCCAGCACCACCCACATGGGCACATAGAAGTGGTCACCGAGCAGGCCTTGGGAGAACAGCAGCACGGCGATGATGCCCATGGTCTTCTGCGCGTCGTTGCCGCCATGGCCGAGAGAATAGAGCGCCGCCGAGACCAGTTGCAGGCGGCGGAACTTGCGGTCCACCGCATAAGGCGCCGAGCGGCGTACCAGCCAGGAATTGAGCAGGATGATCGCCAGGGCCAGGCCAAAGCCCGCCAGCGGCGAAAGCACGATGGCGACGCTGGTCTTGATGAAGCCGTCGGCGACGATGACCCCAAGCCCAGCCTTGGCCACCCCCGCCCCGGCGATGCCCCCGATCAGGGCGTGAGAGCTCGAGGACGGAAAGCCCAGCCACCAGGTGAACAGATTCCACACCACCGCGCCGAACAACGCGGTGACCACCACCAGCGGGTCCATGGCCGAGGGCTGGACGATGCCCGTGCCGATGGTGGTCGCCACATGGGCCCCGAAAAACAGAAAGGCGATGAAGTTGAACGCGGCAGCCCAGACGACGGCAGCCTTCGGCGGCAGCACCCGCGTCGAGACCACGGTAGCGATGCTGTTGGCGGCGTCGTGCAGGCCGTTGATGAAGTCGAACAGCAGGGCGACGGTGATGATCGCGGCAAGGGCCGGAAGCCCGAGTTGAATGCCAGTCATGGCCCTGCTCAAACGTGATCCAGAAGGATGCCTTCAATGACGTCCGCCACGTCATCGCAGCGGTCGGTAACCGCTTCCAGCAGTTCGTAAACCTCTTTCCGCCCAAGGAAGACGATGGTTTCCGGCTGCTCGGCGATGAGGTCGGTCAGCGAATCGCGCAGCACGCGGTCGGCATCCGTTTCCACTTTTGAAATGCGCTCGCACAGACGGTTAATCTGCTCGGCATTGCCCGAAATGTTGGTCAACAGCGGCATGACCTCGGCCAGCAGCCGGGACATGGAGAGGATCATCTCGCCCAGTTCCCGCATGCGCGGGCTGAAATCCGTCACGCGGTATAGCGCCGCATGCTGGGCGACCTCTTCGATCAGGTCCACCGTGTCGTCCAGGGCGACGATCAGAGTATGGATGTCGGATCGGTCGAATGGCGTGAGAAAGGCGCGGTGCAGGGCGATGATGGTCTGCCGGGTGATGGCGTCGGCATCCTTCTCGATCCCCGACAGTTCCTCCAGGCATTTCTCCTGGTCACTGGAGTCGGCCATCAGCGTGACCAGCTTGCCGGCGGCGGCGACCATGCAGGCGCTGTGGGCAACGAACCGATCGATGAACCTCTCTTCTCTCGGCATCAGCTTGCGGAACAAGCGCATCGGCATCATCGCACCCCAAAGAACGGCATGAACATGGACAGTACTGGAAAAGTTCTAATTATGACATCTCTATTGCAGGCGCGTGCAGTCTGCCGGATAACGGGCGGATCGCAAAGGGGCTTGTGATGAGTCTGCCGGGGCACAAAAAAAAGCGAAAAAAGATGTTAAGGCAATATGCCGCCCTGCCCTATACGGTGCGTGACGGCGAGTTGCTATTCCTGCTGGTGACTTCGCGTGAGACCAGACGGTGGGTCATTCCCAAGGGTTGGCCGAAAAAGAACCTTGAGCCATGCCAGACCGCCGCGGAGGAGGCGTTCGAGGAAGCCGGCGTCGTCGGCGACGTGGCCCGCCAGGCGATCGCCACGTTCGAGTATTCCAAGCGGCTGGCCGAGGAAAAACGCCGGCAATGCCGCGTCGACGTCTTTCTTCTGGCGGTCCATGAGGAACTGGACGACTGGCCGGAAAAGGACCAGCGCAAGCGGGCATGGATGACGCCAGGACAGGCGGCGATGAGCGTGGCGGAAGCCGGCCTGATCGAACTTCTGCTGAAACTGACGCTGGAGGAACCCGGCTGACCTGCCTTGGCCGGCGAAGGCGTTACCGCCTTTGGCCGTAAGAGGGGCAGAACCGCCGGGCAGATTCGCGAAAGCATCCTTCGACAAGCTCAGGATGAGCGCAACCCGTTGTTTCTCCTCGTCCTGAGGAGCCGCCAACGGCGGCATCTCGAAGGACAAGCGCAACCCGTTGTTTCTCCTCGTCCTGAAGAGCCGCCAACGGCGGCGTCTCGAAGGACAAGCGCAACCCGTTGTTTCTCCTCGTCCTGAAGAGCCGCCAACGGCGGCGTCTCGAAGGACAAGCGCAACCCGTTGTTTCTCCTCGTCCTGAGGAGCCGCCAACGGCGGCGTCTCGAAGGACAAGCGCAACCCGTTGTTTCTCCTCGTCCTGAGGAGCCGCCAACGGCGGC
>JAJYTF010000005.1:68202-226194 GCA_021793155.1 Pseudomonadota bacterium
GCGGCGTCTCGAAGGACAAGCGCAACCCGTTGTTTCTCCTCGTCCTGAGGAGCCGCCAACGGCGGCGTCTCGAAGGACAAGCGCAACCCGTTGTTTCTCCTCGTCCTGAGGAGCCGCCAACGGCGGCGTCTCGAAGGACAAGCGCAACCCGTTGTTTCTCCTCGTCCTGAGGAGCCGCCAACGGCGGCATCTCGAAGGACAAGCGCAACCCGTTGTTTCTCCTCGTCCTGAGGAGCCGCCAACGGCGGCATCTCGAAGGACAAGCGCAACCCGTTGTTTCTCCTCGTCCTGAGGAGCCGCCAACGGCGGCGTCTCGAAGGATGCCCGGGCAGTCGGACGACTTTCTCCCCAGGGCCTTGGCCCTCTTACCTTTGGCCCTTGTTCTAAAGCCGCATATCCGTCGGTCGCACCCGCTCGTACATTGGAATGGTTCTGACACCAGCAACCGTTCCGACGAGACCGCAGGGAAGACGTGAAGGACAGAACAATGGACAGGTTGCGGAAGAGGTCGGCGCCGTGATCGCGGCAGGGCTCGTCCCCTCCCTGCGGCGCCACACGCTGGCTCCTGCATGGCGCGGCTGGATCGCGCGTTCCGCCCCGGCCCTGACCATCCTGCTGGCGTGGCAGGTGGTTTCCACCGGACTGGCCAGTCCGCGCCTGCCGACTCCCGCCGCCGTGGTGGCGACGATGGGCGAGGAAGCACTGCACGGCCCGCTGCTTTACCATCTCGGCGTCACATTGCTCCGCGTGACGGTCTCGTTCAGCCTGGCCATGGCCGTCGGAACCGTTTTGGGAATCGCCATGGGGTCGTCGGCCCGCCTGAACCGCTGGCTGGATCCGTGGCTGCAGCTGTTCTTGACCATTCCTGCCATGGTGGTGGCCATCCTGGCGTATGTCTGGCTGGGGCTGACGGAAACAGCGGCAATCGTCGCGGTGACCCTGTCCAAGCTGCCGAACGTGGTGGTCATCCTGCGGGAAGGGCGCCGGCGCCATGACCGGGAACTGGCCGACATGGCCCACGCGTTTCGTTTTCCACCGCGCAACTTGGTATTCGACCTTCTGATTCCTGAACTCGCGCCGTTTCTTCTCGCCGCCGCACGCTCCGGTCTGTCGCTGGTGTGGAAGATCGTGCTGCTGGTGGAATTGCTGGGCCGATCGAGCGGGATCGGTTTCCAGCTCAACGTCTATTTCCAGATGTTCGACATGACCCGGGTCCTGGCCTATGCGGCCAGCTTCATGCTGATCATCCTGGCCATCGATTCCGTTCTCCTGGCGTGGATGGACCGCCGTGTCAGCCGCTGGCAACGCTGACCTACTGTTGCTCGATCTCGCCGCAAAGCGCTGGCCAGGCGGCCAGAGCCTGCTGGGCCGCATCCGGTTTTCCGTCTCGCCCGGTGAGGTGGTGGCGATCTCCGGCCCCTCGGGTTGCGGCAAGTCCACCCTGCTGTCGATTCTCGCCGGCCTTGACCGGGATTTCGAAGGGCACGTCACCTGGCGCGGAGCCCCACGGGTCGGCGTGGTCTTCCAGACGCCGCGCCTGCTGCCCTGGCGAACCGCTGCCGAGAACGTCGCCCTCGGCCTTGCCGGCCATCCCGATGGCAAGGTTCGAGCCCGCCGGGCCCTGGCGGAAGTCGGCTTGGCCGAGGCGGCAGAGGTCTATCCGTCGCGACTCTCGGTGGGCATGGCGCAGCGCGTCGCCATCGCCCGCGCCCTGGTCGCCGAACCCGGCTTTCTCCTGCTCGACGAGGCCTTCGCCTCGCTCGACGAGGCTGCGGCACAGCGGGTCCGCTCTTCCATCCTCGAACGGGTCGAGGCACGCGGCATGTCCGTTCTGATGGTGACCCACGACCCTCGGGATTCGACGGCAATGGCCGATCGCCTGCTGTTGCTCGGAGGGGCGCCGACACGGTTGCTGGAACTCAAGTCATTGCGCGCGCAGGTCCGGCTGCGTCGGCAGCCGCGATAGCCGGGGGCAAGTCGCTACCATGAGGAAGACCCGATACGAGTTCAGTGGCTTGATCAGAAAGACCGCGGCGCAATTACTCCTCTGCTTCGCCGTCGCCCTTGTCCTTCCCCGGCAGGTGGCCGCCGACCAGCCGGCGGCCACCATCGCCGTGGGCTATCTGGGTGAAAAGATGGCAGCCGCTGCGCCCGAACCCTATCTGGATGCACCGCCGGCCGACGAAGGCATCGACGGCGCGAGCCAGGCGATCGCCGACGACGACACCACGGGCCGCTTCGTCGGGCAGCACTTCGAACTCCAGGATGGTCGAACTGCAGCCAACGGCGACTTGCGGCAGGCGTTCCGCGCCATGGTGGCAAGCGGCCTGCGCCTGATCCTGGTGGATCTGCCGGCAGCCGGCCTGCTGGCCGTGGCCGACCTGCCCGAGGCAAAGAACGCGACCCTGTTCAACCTCCGAGCAACCGACGATTCACTGCGTGGCGCCGACTGCCGCGCCAATATCCTGCATACCGCGCCCAGCAGGGCGATGCTGGCCGATGCGCTGGTACAGTATCTGATCGTCAAGCAATGGCCGAACGTCTTCCTGGTGGTCGGCCCAACCGCGGCGGATCGCGCCTATGCCGAGGCGATCAAGCGCTCGATCGCCAAGTTTAGGGGTCACCTGGTGGCTGAAAAGGCCTGGACCTACCAGCCGGGCGCGAAGCGTTCCGACAGCGGACATTATTCGGAAGCGGCCCAGGCCGCCGATTTCACCCAGGGCGTGCACTACGACATCCTGATCGTCGCCGACGAGGACGACGAGTTCGGCGACTACCTGAATTACGCCACGGCCGAACCGCGGCCGGTCGCCGGAACCCAGGGGCTGGTCCCCTCCGCCTGGTCGCGGCCGCACCAGGAATGGGGCGCCACCCAACTGCAGAACCGCTTCCTGAAACGCTTCGGCCGGTGGATGACGAGCCGGGACTACGCCGCCTGGCTGGCCGTCCGCGCGGTCGGCGAGGCCGCCACCCGCACCGGATCGACCGACCCCCAAAAGATCAGCGCCTATCTGCGCAGCGACCAGTTCGAACTGCCCGGCTACAAGGGGGAGCCGCTGAGCTTTCGGTCATGGGACGGGCAAATGCGCCAGGCCATCCTGTTGTCCGATTCCCGGGCTCTGGTCTCGGTATCGCCGCAGCCCGGCTTCCTCCACCCCACTACGGGCCTGGACACCCTTGGGTTCGACCGGCCGGAAAGCCAATGCCATGCAAGATCACCCAGCGCCAATTAATCAAGCCATCATACCGGCTGTGTTGCTCGGCCTCCTCCTCGGATCGGCCGCACAGGCGGAGACGGTCCTGGTGTCCAACGAAAAGGGCAATTCGATTACCGTTCTCGATGCCGACAGCCTGAAGGTCCTGCGGACCGTACCGGTCGGACAACGGCCCCGCGGCATCGTCTTGTCCAAGGACGACAAGTGGCTCTACATCTGCGCCAGCGACGACGACAGGATCGACGTCCTCGACCTCGACAACTTCCAGCTGAAAGCCCCGTTGCCGAGCGGCCACGACCCCGAGACCTTCGCCCTGCATCCCGACGGAGAGCATCTTTACGTCTCGAACGAGGACAACAGCCTGGTGTCCATCGTCGACATCCCGAACCGGCGGATCGTCGGCGAGATCCCGGTGGGTGTCGAGCCCGAGGGCATGGCTGTGAGCCCCGACGGCAAGTGGATCGTCAACACTTCCGAGACCACCAACATGGCGCATTTCGTCGATAACGCCAGTCATGCCGTGGTGGCAAACGTCTTGGTGGACAGCCGTCCGCGCCATGCCGAATGGTC
This sequence comes from Pseudomonadota bacterium, assembly GCA_021793155.1. Taxonomy (GTDB): domain Bacteria; phylum Pseudomonadota; class Alphaproteobacteria; order Rhodospirillales; family Magnetospirillaceae; genus DUZF01. Next base: position 71,988 of record JAJYTF010000005.1, read on the forward strand.
CTCGGACGGAGCCCAGGTCTGGGTGTCGTCAGAAATCGGGGGCACGGTCAGCGTCATCGATGCGGCGACGCGAAAGGTCATCCACAAGATCAGCTTCGCCGTGCCCGGCGTTCCGAAACAGGCGATCCAGGCGGTGGGCATCGTATTGACCAAGGACCGGAAGCGCGCCTTCGTCGCCTTGGGACCGTCCAACCGTGTCGCGGTGGTGGATGCGCAGACCTTCGAGGTAACCAAATACCTGCTGGTCGGCCAAAGGGTCTGGAACCTGGCATTCAATCACGATGAGACCCGGCTGTTCACCACCAACGGCATCAGCAACGACATCTCGGTGATCGACGTACCGAAGTTGCGTGTCATCAAATCGGTGACGGTCGGGAACCAACCTTGGGGCGTGGTGGTTCGGCCATGACCCCGTACAGCCGAAAGATCCCCGGCTTTCCGCGGATTGGCCTGCTCGCCGCCGCGGTCGTCGGGCTGCTGCCGCATCTGGCATTTGCCGCGGCGCCCGGCAGCGATCCTGACTGGCCTTGCCAACAGCCTCTGGTGCCCAGCGTATCCGCCGCCATGGTTTGGGATGGCCCACCCCTTGAGGGCACCGGCGACTGGCGTTCCGACCCGACGGTGGCCACCCTGGTGGCCAAGCTGGCCGACAAGGACCTCCCGGTGGACCAGGGAAAGGCTGCCATCGACCAATTCATTCACGCCCGGACGTCGAACCGCCAGCGCTCGATCACACAGGCCTTCGCCGGCCTGCTGGAGGAAAACAACCGGGCCAGGACCCGGGTTATCGACAACATCAAGATGCTGGCCGAGCGCCAGCGTGGGCTGGCCGATGTCATCTCGCGGCTGACCGCCGAGCGGGACAAGGCGGGAGTGAACGCCGATCCGGAGTTGGTGGACCGATGGGCCTTCGCCCGGCGCACCTATTACGCGGTGCAGCGAACCGTCGGCTATGCCTGCGAGATGCCCGCCGAACTCGACCAGCGCCTGGGCTTCTACGCCAGGGAACTGGAGGCCGGGCTCCCCTGATATTTCCCACAAAAGAGGCACCCCATGAAACGGACGAAAGCGATCGGGTTCCATCTTTTATGCGCGATTGCCGCGGCGGCGTTGCCGGCAGCGGCTCAGGCCACCGGCGAGCCGGACAGCCCGGCCCAGGCCGCGCTGTTCGACAGCGACCACCTGAAAAACATCCACACGCCGGTGCGGCTCAATTATTCCTTCGCCCGGAGCGGCAATCCATCCATCTCCTACAAGGACAGCGTGGTCGCCGAAATCAGGGCGGTACACGACAACGGCACCAAGGACGTATGGATCCGTTTTCTGAGCGGCGAGCGGGAAATGCCGTCGACGCCGGTGATCGGCTACCACGGCAATCCCTTGCTGATGTACTTCCTTGAACATGACGTCATGGAAATGCGGGGCGAAACCGGGATCCCGGCAGCTTACTTCCGCAACCGGGTCCGCCACGCCTTTGTCGCCGGAGCCCGAACCAGCCAAGTGACAATTCCGTTGGCCGGCAAGATGCAGTCGGCCACCGAAATCGACATCACGCCTTTCGGCAACGACCCAAACCTTGCGAGCCTGCCGGCGATCGCCGGCAAGACCTATCATTTCATTCTATGCGACCAGGTTCCTGGAACGATATGGCAGATCAGCTCGCGGATGCCCTCCTCCGCCCAGGGTCCGGTGGTCGACGAATCGATGACCTATTCGGGAGAAGCTCCATGAGCCTCGACCCCCGATCGCTCCGCAAGAGCATTGCCGTTCTGCTGGTCGGCCTGGCGACGCCGGCCGCCTCTGCGCTCGGCGCGCCGCCCGCCGCCCGCACCAACGATTACCCGACGGCCGATCGCGCCGACTATGTGTTGGGTTGCATGGCGGCCAACGGAAATACGCGCATCGCGTTGATGAAATGCTCCTGCGCCATCGACGCCATCGCACGGGCCATGCCCTACTCCGACTACGAGAAGGCCGAAACGGCGCTCGGAATGCAGGCCGGCGGCGGCCTTGGCGGCCGGGTCGGAGTCTTCCAGGATCCGCCGGAACTCAAGCAGGTCATCGACAAGCTTCACCGCGCCCAGGCCGAAGCCGATCTGAAATGTTTCTGACGAGCCGGCCGGCCGATGAATAGAAGAGGAGTAACCCATTTGGATCCGATTGTTCCTGCCCGGCGGGCAGCAAATATCACCAACTAGCCAGCCATTTTTCGGGAGATGACGCCATGCCTGGATGCGCCTCCACCAGCCCGATGCGTAACGCCGCGCTGGCGGCGTTGCTGGCCTCGGTCACCATCTGCGGAACCGCGCTCGCCGAACCGGCGGAGCCGGCAGAGCCGGCAGGTTCAGACGATGCGTCGGCCGAAGCTCGATGGGACGAATTGCGCCCGATGCTGTTCGAAGGCAAGACGCTACTCGACGGCAAGGACGTGATCGAGTTGCACGCGCCGTCCCGGGCCCTGCAGGCCGCGGCGGTTCCGGTCGCCTTCCACACCAAGTTTCGCCAGACCCCCGAGCATTACGTCAAGGCGGTCAGCCTGGTGATCGACGCCAACCCCGCTCCGTTGGCGGCGGTATTCCACTTCACGCCGGACAGCGGACAGGCGGATGCCGAAACCCGCCTCAGGGTCGACGACTACACCTTCATCCATGCGGTCGTCGAAACCAACGACGGCAAATTCTATGAGACCCGCAGCTTCGTCAAAGCCGCGGGCGGCTGCTCCGCACCGATGAGCAAGGATGCGGCAGCGGCGGCCCATCAGATTGGACAGATGCGCTTCCGGCAGGTCGGCGAATTCCTGCCGGGAACGCCCAACCTGGCCCAATTGAAGATCAATCACCCCAACAATTCCGGAATGCAAATGGATCAGATGACCCGCCTTTACATTCCGGCTCATTACATCCGGACGATCTCGGTGACTCTCGACGGCAAACCGATCATGAACGTCGACGCCGATATTTCTCTCAGCCAGAACCCGTTCTTCCGCTTCTATTATGTGCCTCAGCATCCCGGCCCGCTGAAGGTTTCGGTGAAGGACAACCTCAACGAATCATTCACTTCGAGCTGGCCCGTCGGCCCACAGGCCTCGGCCGGGCAGACCGCTTCTGAAGCCAATATGAAATAGGTGGTGAAGCGCCCCCTCGCCCCATGCGGGGGGCGAGGGCTTATCCTGCACGCCCCCGGCGCCCTTTACGGCTGGCCGGGGGGCGTGCCGAACGGTTTCACCGGCGAGGTGGGATTGCCGGCGGCTTGCCAGGCGTCTATGCCGTCGGGATACCACAGCACGCGCCGATAGCCGAGACTGAGGGCGCGGCGAGCGGCATTCCACGACATCCAGCAATTGGCCCGGCAATAGAAGACCAGCGGCCGATCCTGGTCTCCGCCGGTGATCCGGCGCAGACTGTCGGTGAAATAGGCTAGCAGGGGTGGCGGCAGCCGCCCATAGCCCACATTGGGCAACCACACCGCACCGGGTATTGCGGCATGGGCGGGGGGCAGCCAGACATTGTCCGGAGCCAGCTTCGGCGGGCGCAGCTCCTGTGGCAGCACATCGACGATGATGGTCTGGGAATCGGCAAGCCGCCGCGCCAGCGACGCCGTATCGACCACTTCGCCCCCCCGGAGGGTGAGTGGAACCGGGCTGCGGTAATTGTCCAGACGGTAATCGTCCGGCTCGGCCGGCGGCAGTGGCGCCGACGGCTGGGATTCCCGCGGCGAACCGGCCGGCTCGGCCGGCGCCGGCGGCCCGGCAGCAAGGATGCATAGCGCCGCCAGCAGCCCGAGCCCGGTCCCCCGCCCAGCCCCGGTCATCGCAAACCAAGCAGCCCGCCCTGCTCGTTCAGCAGCGGCACGCCATAGTCGGCAAGGATGTGATCGATTTCCTGCTGCTTGGCTTGGATCAACGAGTTCAACTTGCGGCGCCAGTCCACCTCGTTGTGCCTCACCCCCATGGCGATATGGTACTGCATGCGGGGCGCCTGCGGTTCGTCCTTCAGCATGACCAGCGTCAGCGGAAGATGGTCGTGATGGATGTAATAGCCGGCCAGCGGCCCCCAAAGGAGGCCTGCGTCGATCTTCCTGTCGACGATATCGGAGATCATCTGCCGGCTGGGGGCGTCGACCCGGGTGTCGACGGTCAGCGGATAGGGGCGCGCCGTGGTCATCAAACCATGCCGGATCAGCAGGTCGGCCGGCGGCGTCCGGGCGATCACGCCGATATGCAGGTCTTTCAACCGCGGATCATCGAAGCCGTTGAAGGCCAACCCTTTGTCGTTACGAAGGACGATGACATAGCCGGTGTAATAATAGGGATTGGTCGTATCCATCTCGCTGTCGCCGGCCACCGTTCCGATCACCAAGTCGCATCGGCCGGCCTGCAGGGTGTTCCGCGAAAAGCCGATTACCTGCGGATACCAGACGTATTCGACGGGCAACGACAAGGCTTGGCCGAGCAGTTCAGCGATCTTGTTCTCGAAGCCTTCTCGCTGCTGGTCCGAGAACGGAAGGTCGCGCGGATCGGCACAGACCCGCAAACCGGTGCGGGCCACCAGATCGCCGGTCGGCGATTGCGCCCGGCCGATGCCGGCGCTCCCACCTCCGACAAGAGCGGCCAACGCCACGATCCGCAGGAGTGTGGTGAATTTCGAGCTAACCATGCGGCCCCTCGTTCATTGCCGTCAGCTTTTGTGGTCTGCCGCGCCCGATTACGCCGTCGGAACGGGCCTTGAGATAGGCGTAGATGTCGTCGAGATACATGGTCACGTCCTCGACCTCTGCAAAGCTCGGCATGACGTTCTCGTTCGCCTGGCCGACATTGACCCGCCCGCCCATCACGGTCGACTTGAACGTGTCCTCGGACATGGTCTTCAGGGACTGGGTCAGATCAGGCGCATACGAGCTCCCCGAACCATCGGGGCCATGGCAGCGCATGCACGACTCGGTGTAACGGCGCCACCCGTTATAGGTATTCTTGTCGACCTTGCCATCCTTGACGATATACGGCTTCTGGTTCTGTCCCTGATCCGCCGCTGCGGCGGATACGCCGACCGCCAGGGAAAGCAAGGCCAAGCCGACACAGCGGCCGCGCAAACCCAAAATCATGAAAGTACTCCCGCAATCACAGATGGTCGGGCGAAGAGGGCCGCGGGATGGAAGGCCGGCAGCCCGAAGGCTGACGCCGGTCCCTCCATCCCGACGGCCGCCCGCCTCAGTCGACGGCGAAGACCGTCAGGCTTCCACCCAACTGGGTGTAGTTGGACAGCGCCTTGTAGGCGCCCACGGCACCCAGGCCGTCGGTGCCCTTGGTCAACCCGGCCGCAAGACCGATGCCCGCCCAGCCGCCGACGCCCGAAAGCACGGCGATGTACTGCTTCCCGCGATGGGTGTAGGTCATCACGTTGCCGATAATCCCCGAGGGGGTCTTGAAGCGGTACAATTCCTTGCCGGTCTTGACGTCGACCGCCTTCAGGTAACCCTCCAAGGTGCCGTAGAAGGCGACGTCACCCGCAGTCACCAGAGCGCCGCTCCACACCGAGAACGGCTCGGGGTCTGACCATACGATCTTGCCGGAGCTGGCATCCCAGGCAATGAAATTGCCCAGGTTCTGGTCGCCCTTGGGCGGGAACATGGACAGAGTTGCCCCCACATAGGGCTGGCCCGCCGTGTAGGAGACCTTGAACGGCTCATAATCCATGCAGACGTGGTTGGTCGGCACGTAGAACAGCCCGGTCTTCGGCGAATACGCCGCCGGCTGCTCGTCCTTCGACCCCAATGCCGCAGGGCAGACGCCCTGGGTATTGTTGTCTTCGCCGTTGTGCTGGGTGCTGTACTGCGGCACCACTTGCGGCCGGCCGGTCTTCATGTCGATGTGGGTCGCCCAATTGACCTTCGGGTCATACTTTTCGGCGACCAGCAGCGCGCCGGTCTCGCGGTTCAGCGTATAGGCGAAGCCGTTGCGGTCGAAATGGACCAGGGCCTTGGTCATCTGGCCTTTCACCGGCATGTCGGCGAGGATCATCTCGTTGACGCCGTCATAGTCCCACTCGTCATGGGGCGTCATCTGGAAGACCCATTTGGCAACGCCGGTGTCGATGTCGCGGGCAAAAATGGTCATCGACCACTTGTTGTCGCCGGGACGCTGGCTCGGGTTCCAGGTGCTGGGATTGCCCGAGCCGTAGTAGACCAGGTTCAGCTTCGGATCATAGGAGACCCAGCCCCAGACGGCACCGCCGCCGATCTTCCACTGGTCCCCCTGCCAGGTATTGAGCGAAGAATTGGCGCCCACCGGCTTGCCCAACGACATCGTCTTCTGGGGGTCGAACAGGATCTGCTCGTCGGGGCCGACCGAGTATGCCCTCCACGCCAGTGATCCATCCTTCATATTGTAGGCAGTCATCCGGCCTTGAACGCCGAACTCGCCGCCGCTGATGCCGACCAGCACCTTGTCTTTCACGACCGCCGGCGCCGAGGTCATGGTCTCACCCTTCGCCGGATCGCCGTTCTTCACCTGCCATGCGACCTCGCCGGTCTTGGCATCCAAAGCAACCAGCGTGGCGTCGGCCTGGCTGAGGAATATCTTGCCGTCGCCATAGGCGACACCCCGGTTGACCGTGTCGCAACACATCACCGGAATCACCGATGGATCCTGCCGGGGCTCGTATTTCCAGAGGACCCGGCCATCGTGGTTGAGGTCAAGGGCGTAGACGATATTCGGGAAGGGCGTGTGCAGGTACATTATGTCGCCGACGACCAGCGGCTCACCTTCGTGGCCACGCAGGACGCCGGTGGAGAAGGTCCAGACCGGATGAAGGTGCTGGACGTTTTCCCGATTGATCTGGTTGAGCGTACTGAAACGTTGCGCAGAGTAATCGTGGGTGGGCATCACCCATTGATTAGCGTCCGTCTCAAGCTTCAGTAGCTGTTCATTGGCACTGGCCCCACACAGCGGCAACAGGCATAGCCCCGTCGCCACAAAGACTGTCCTCCATCCCATGGCGCTGTCTCCCGGTTAACTGGTATTATTCTGACAAAAGACACCACTATCCGTCTTCCATGTAGGCAGATGGCTAAGTCTGTATACTTTATATAATTAGACTTATTATAATACGTTGTTTGCCACTTACCTACAAGCACTTGTTCGATTCCAGAGCGCTATAGAACTGATACTTTGGTACGGTTCCTAACAACCCTGGAGCAGCTGTCTGCCCGCTTGCCCGCGGACCGGACCCCAAGAGCCCGGTCTGGCGGACTCAATAGACCACCACGCTGCGGATCGATTCGCCCCTGGCCATCAGATCGAAGCCTTCGTTGATCCGCTCCAACGGCAGGGTATGGGTGATCAGATCGTCGATGTTGATCTTGCCGTTCATGTACCACTCGACGATCTTCGGCACGTCGGTCCGCCCCCGTGCGCCGCCGAAGGCGGTTCCCTTCCACACGCGGCCGGTCACCAGCTGGAAGGGGCGCGTCGAGATTTCCTTTCCCGCACCCGCGACCCCGATGATGACGCTGGTGCCCCAGCCGCGGTGGCAACACTCCAACGCCTGGCGCATGACCTCAGTGTTGCCGATGCATTCGAAGCTGTAATCGGCACCGCCGTTGGTCAACTCGACCAGATAGGGAACCAGGTCACCCCCGATTTCCTTCGGGTTGACGAAATGGGTCAGCCCGAACTTGCGAGCCAGGGCCTCGCGTGCCGGGTTGACATCGACGCCGACGATCATGTCGGCCCCGGCGAGCCGGGCTCCCTGCAAGACGTTGAGGCCGATGCCGCCCAGCCCGAACACCACCACATTGGCTCCCGGCTCGACTTTCGCCGTATAGATCACCGCTCCGATGCCGGTGGTGACGCCACAGCCGATGTAGCAGACCTTATCGAAGGGAGCATCCTCACGGATCTTCGCCAAGGCGATTTCCGGCATCACCGTGAAATTGGCGAAGGTGGAGCAACCCATGTAATGCAGGACTGGTTTACCGCCGAGCGAAAACCGGCTTGTTCCGTCCGGCATCAGACCCTTGCCCTGGGTTGCTCGGATCGCCGTGCATAGATTGGTCTTGCGCGACAGGCAGGACTTGCACTGGCGACATTCGGGAGTGTAAAGGGGAATAACGTGATCCCCCTTTTTCAGCGTCGTCACACCCGGCCCGACGTCGACCACGATGCCCGCGCCTTCGTGCCCCAGGATGGAAGGGAAAAGTCCTTCCGGATCGGCGCCCGAAAGGGTGTATTGGTCCGTATGGCAGATCCCGGTCGCCTTGATCTCGACCAGCACCTCGCCCGCCTTCGGCCCCTCCAACTGGACCGTCTCGACCTTCAAAGGCGCCCCGGCCTCGAAGGCAACCGCTGCCCGCACATCCATCGTCGTCTCCCTGTCATGACCGTCCTCACCCGGCAACCGGCAGCGTGGGGATGCGGAAGACCGGGCCCCCGCATCCGCTGCCTTCGCCCGATCAGGCCCTCAGCACACCCGACGCCTTGGCGACCTGGGTCGATATGAAGTCCATCAGCGGCGGCGACAGGCAGTCATAGGGTTCGAGACCGAGCTCTCTCAGCCTCGCCCGCACCGCCCCTTGCTGTCCCGGGTCAGCCCCCGCCTCGATGATGGAGGAGACGAACGCGGCGAACTCCGGGGGAGACCAGCCGCCTTGGCGAGACAGCTCGGTGTGGATGAAATCGAAGCCGTAAAGCGGATGCTTGGGATTTTCGATGCGCCCGTACATATGGACGCCGCATTCCTTGCAGGCATGGCGCTGAATGGTCGCCGCGGGATCGACGACATGAAGCTTGTCGGCATTTTTCGTAACACTCAGATTGTCCCGCGGCACCACGGCGACGATCGAGAACAACGCCCCTTCCGGCTTCCAGCACTTCGTGCAGCCGCAGGCGTGGTTATGCGCCGATTGCCCCTTGATCGTCACTTCGACGGGATTGTTCGCGCATTTGCACTGCAGCGTACCGCCGGCGAAATTTTCTGCGGCCGGCTTGATCCCGTGGTCCACGGACGGATGGATTGAAACGGTACCAACCATGGTTCGCCCTCCCGAGGTTAAGTCCCCCCGATCGGGCGGGGGGATTCATGCCACTTCGCGGAGTATGGACGGGCTGAAGAATGGCTGGCTTGCCCCACAGCGAAGAGACTCTTGCCTACCGGCGAACAAGCCCCCGCCTCTTCGGCAAACGAGCGGCACCATCCCTGTCAAAGCCACGGATTGCGCGGGTCCTTCCTCTCGCGCCCAGCCACGGGACCCGGTTCCATGCAACGAAAGTCGCAATGCCCAAGGGAAATTTCTTCATTACAATTTGCACATTATTATCAGTTCGGCGGGGCATGTCGCGTCCCGCGAGCGGCCACACCGCTCCCCGATCAATAGTGGTGACTCGGACATAGAGGGCTGCGACGTGGCCGATAAAATGACGTTTCTCGGGACGTCCGAGATATCCATTTCGGACCGCCCCCGCTTCTGGGCCGACTCGCTTTCCGGACTGTGCGGGAAGCTCCATGCCGATCCGTATGGTGCCAAGACCATCGACGGCGAAATTCGCTGCGGAATTCTGGGCCGCCTGAAACTCTGCCAGATCGCCGCGACCCGCCATCGCGTCAGTCTTCCCTCCGGCCTTGCGGGGGGCGGCCGTCATCCGGTGGTCAAAGTGGTGCTGCAAACCGAAGGCATTTCCGTCTTCGAGCAGGGCGGCCTGCAACTCACGATCGAACCGGGAGAATGCTTCGCCTACGACGTCTCCCGCCCGCACCGGATCTACAATCCGACCTCGACCAAGCATCTGGTGGTCATCGTGCCGAAGGAGCTGGCCCTCCAGCACGGCTTCCGCCATAGCGACATCGCCGACCAGCGCTATACGGCGCGTCACGGTGTCGGCCGGCTGGTCTACGAGCTGGTCAGCTCGACCTTCAAGGAGATGACCGCCATCGAGCCGGAGTGCGAAGAGGAATTGGCCGAGTCGATCCTCAATCTGCTTTTCCTGCCGCTTCCCCATGGCCAGCGCGAACCCGGCAACCCGTCGCCCGGCGACGAATTGAGGCGGCAAATCAAGACCTACATCAGCAAGAACCTGCAGGATCCGGAGCTGTGCATCGAGCGCATCGCCGCGGCACTGAACTGCACCAAGCGCTACCTGCACATGGCCTTCGCCAACGAAGGCACGACGATCGCCAAATACATCTGGATGGTCCGGCTGGAACAATGCCGCCACCAGTTGGAGACCGCCAGCCGCAACGACACGACGATCACCGACGTCGCCTTTACCTGGGGGTTCAACAGCTCGTCCCATTTCAGCCGCGTATTCAAGGAAAAATTCGGTGTCCCTCCCTCGCATTACCTGCGCTGATCGTTCATTGCCGGCGGTGGGATCATGACCCTCGCTCTGGAAGTGACGGGGCTTACCTACTGTTTCGGGCAGAAGCGCGCCCTGGACGAGGTCTCGTTCGCCGTCGAGAGGACGAGCTTCACGGCGCTGCTGGGCCCGAACGGGGCGGGCAAGACCACATTTTTTTCCCTCGCCACGCGCCTGTTCGATGCTCCTGCCGGAACGATCCGCATTTTCGGCCGCGACGTGACGCGCCACCCGGGTGAAGCGCTCGCCCGGCTGGGAGTGGTCTTCCAGGACCCCACCCTCGACCTCGACCTCAGCGTGGTGCAGAACCTGCGCTACGCTGCCGCCTTGCACGGCCTCAAGCCGCGCCTCGCGGCCGAGAGGATCGAGCGGGAGCTGGCCCGCTTCGGGCTGTTCGAACAGCGCCATCAGAAAGCCCGCCGCCTCAACGGCGGTCATCGCCGCCGCATCGAAATCGCGCGGGCGCTGATGCACGAGCCGGCATTGCTGCTGCTGGACGAACCGACGGTCGGCCTTGACACCCCGACCCGCAGTCAGCTGGTCGCGCTGGTTCATCAGCTGTGCCACGAGGAAGGCATCGCCGTCCTGTGGACAACGCATCTGGTGGACGAACTGAATGATGAGGGAGACCGCGTCGTGCTTCTGCAGAGGGGCCGTGTGCAGGCCCAGGGAACCGTTCCCGAAGTCCTTGCCGCCGCCGGAGCGGCAGACCTCCACTCCATCTTCGGGCCGGCCCCGGCGCTTCTCCCATGACCTGGCTGATCTGCCTGAAGGCCATCGTCTGGCGGGAGCTGCTTCGCTTCCTTAATCAGCCGTCGCGGCTGATCAGCGCGCTGGTCCGTCCACTCATCTGGCTGCTGGTCTTTGCCGCCGGCTTCCGTGCCGCCCTGGGATTGGCGATCGCGCCTCCCTACGACACCTACATTCCCTATGGCGTCTATGTCGTTCCCGGTCTGGTCGGCATGGTCCAGCTGTTCAATGCCATGCAGAGTTCCCTGTCGATGGTCTACGACCGCGAGATGGGAAGCATGCGGCTGCTGCTGACCAGCCCCCTGCCACGCTGGTACCTGATTTCCTGCAAACTTCTGGCCGGAATCGTCGTATCGGTCGTGCAGGTTTACGCCTTTCTGGCAGTCGCCTGGCTGTGCGGAGACGACGCGCCCCCCCTCGGTTACGTCACGGTGCTCCCCGCGCTGATCGCCAACGGAGTGATGTTGGGGGCGCTGGGATTGCTTCTGTCCTCGCTGATCCGCCAACTGGAGAACTTCGCCGGAGTCATGAATTTCGTGGTGTTCCCACTGTTCTTCCTGTCCACCGCGCTCTACCCGTTGTGGAAGATTCGCGAAGGCAGCGAAATCGTCGCAGATATCTGCGCACTAAACCCGTTCACCTACGGCGTCGAAATGATCCGCTTTGGGCTCTATGGCCAATGGAACGGCCTGGCGACCCTGGTCGTCCTGACCGTCGGCCCGCTGCTCCTCGCCGGCGCCATCCTCGGCTACAGCCCCAGCCGCGGGCTGATCCGGCGGAAAGCCGCTTAGAGACGAAATGATCGTCCTGGTTGTTGCAGTTTCCAGTAAAAAGTAGAGGCAACTAAAGCACAATTGCCCGTGTTTTGGAATCGGTCTATTTTTCCAGAATTATTCTGGGTAGGAGGAGACAGTCATGAAAAGGTGGAAGACTCCCCGCGTCCGTGAAATCGCCATCGGCCTGGAAATTAACTCGTACGCGTGCGCGGCCGTGTGATTCCAGAACTCTCGGCCCGCTGCGGCGGATGAAGGGACGACGACGGCCGGCACCCGGGTGAGTACCTGTACAAGGTGGTTTCCGACGCCGCCCTTTCATCCCCGTCTCCGTTTTCCCGATCCGCAGGAAGGAACGCCTGCATGACAGCTCGAGCGGTCGAACCGCTGAGCCCCGACGGGCTGGAGGCGCGCTTGCGCCGGATCGGCGCCGAGCGCTATCACAGCCTGCATCCCTTTCACCGGCTGCTGCACGGCGGCAAGCTGGATCGCGGCCAGGTGCAGGCTTGGGCCCTGAACCGCTACGTCTATCAGGCGGGCATTCCGCGCAAGGATGCGGCGCTGATCGCCCGGATCGAAGATCGCGCGCTGCGCCGCGAATGGGTCAGGCGCATCCACGACCATGACGGTGACGCAACCGACGAAGGCGGCATCGCCCGCTGGCTGACATTGACCGACGGGCTAGGGCTCGACCGCGACTATGTGAGGTCGACGGAAGGGGCGCTGCCGGCGACGGTTTTCGCCGTCGAAGCCTATCAGCACTTCGTTTACCAGCACACGCCGCTGGAGGGCGTCGCTTCGTCCCTGACCGAGCTGTTCGCCCCGCCCACCCATGCCGAGCGCATCGCCGGCCTGTTGGAACATTACGATTTCATCGACGAGAGCCTGGTCGCCTATTTTCGCCGCAGGCTGGAGCAGGCGCCTCGCGATGTCGGCTTTGCCCTGGCCTATGTGCGCGGGCACGCGCGCACCATCGAGCAGCAACAGGCGGTGCTGAAGGCGCTGGAATTCAAGACCAACGTGCTGTGGGCCCAGTTGGATGCTCTCTATTTCGCCTATGTGGAGCCCGGCCTGATTCCGCCGGGTGCATTCCAACCGGAGGGCCCATGACCGTTCAGCGCCAACGTCTGTTGATCGACGGTGCTTCGGTGCCGACTTTCGCAGCCCATGCCCGCTTGCATCACGACCGAGCCGGACAGCGCTGGGTGGTGCTGGCGCCGGAACGGATGTTCGTCCTGGACGAGGCCGCAGTCGAGGTGTTGCAGCGGATCGACGGCCGGCGCAGCGTCGCCAGCTTGTCGGCGGAACTGGCCGACAGCTTTGGTGCGCCGCAGGCCGAGGTCGAAACAGATGTCATCGGGCTTCTGCAGGAGCTGGCCGACAAGATGGTGATCACCGCATGACCTCCCTGCCGCCCCCCTTGGCACTGCTGTGCGAATTGACCCATCGCTGCCCTCTGCGATGCGTCTACTGCTCCAATCCGCTGGACCTGGAACCAGCCCGTCGAGAGATGGCGACCCGGGAGTGGCTCGGGCTGCTCGACCAGGCGGCCGAGATGGGCGTCCTGCAGGTCCACCTGTCGGGCGGCGAGCCGACGGTGCGCGAGGATCTCGAACAGATCGTGGGACATGCTGCCAGAGCCGGGCTTTACACCAACCTGATCACCTCGGGAGTGATGGCCGACGAAGCGCGTCTCGACGCCCTGATGGAGGCAGGCCTCGAGCATGTTCAGATCAGCTTTCAGGACAGCAAGGCGGCGGGCGCCGACCGCATCAGCGGCTACCCCGGCGGCTTGGCGCGCAAGCTGCGCTTCGCCCGCTGGGTGACCGAACGCGGGCTGGCCTTGACGGTCAACGCGGTAATCACCCGCCACAATGCGGCGCGCCTGCCGGCGATGGTCGACCTCGCGGTCGATTTGGGGGCGAACCGCCTTGAGGTAGCCAATGTGCAATATTACGGCTGGGGCCTGCTGAATCGCGCCGCCCTGATGCCGAGCCGCGACCAACTCGCCGACATGACCGAGGTGGTCGAGGCGGCGCGCCGGCGGCTGACCGGCATCCTGCAGATCGATTTCGTCGTCCCCGATTATTACGCCAGGCGCCCCAAATCCTGCATGGGCGGCTGGGGCCGGCGCTTCGTGAATGTGACTCCCAGCGGCAAGGTTCTGCCCTGCCACGCCGCCGAGACTATTCCCGGCCTGCGTTTCGACCGGGTGCAGGACCGACCTTTGGCCGAAATTTGGACCGACAACATGGCCTTCCGCCGCTATCGCGGCGTCGATGGCCTGCCCACCGCCTGCCGGACCTGCCCCATGCACGAGGTGGACTGGGGCGGTTGCCGGTGCCAGGCACTGGCCCTCGCCGGCTCGGCCGACGCGATGGACCCCACTTGCGAGCTGTCGGAGCACCACGGGCTGGTCCAGGCGATGGCCGAAGAGGAAGCCCGACTGTCGGAAGACCCGCCGCTGGTCTACCGCGGCCGGCGCCGAGCCTAGTGGTCCGCCCCAGACGCTTGGTCCCCAAGCGCCTGGATCAGGCGGCCCACCAACCAATTGAATTGTGGTGAAAATTCGACGGCTGGTGGCGGTACCATCCGTCGGATTTTCACCACTAGGCCGTTCGGGCCCTGCGCGTCGGACCGGGATGACCGGGTAACTGCCTTCTCAAGGATGGGCCTTGCGCCATTCCCGGACCACGGCGAGCGTGTTTTCCACATGCTTGTCCGGCGACAAGGCTGTGTAGGCGTAAAGGACCTTGCCGTCCGGGCTGATGACGTAGGAGGTGCGATCGGCGACGCCGGTCATCCCCGGCAGGCTGACCATCACCGCATCATAGGCGCGGATCACCTTCATGTCGGGATCGGCGGCGACCGGAAACTTGTTGCGGCATTCCTTAGCCGAGAACTCTTTTTGGGTGCCGATGTTGTCGGCCGACACCCCGATCAGGCTGGCCCCGGCCGATGCGAACGTATCCGCCGCCTCGGCAAAGTCATGAGCTTCCGCCGTGCAGCCGGGGGTGAAGGACTTGGGATAGAAATAGAGCACCACTGGCCCTTTGTTCAGCGCATCGGCTAATGAGAAAGTAAATTCCTTGCCGCCGACGGCCGCCTCGGCGGTGAAATCGGGCGCATGATCGCCGACCTTCAGTTCGGCTCTGGCCGCGGTGGACGCCAGCAAGCCGGCCGCGACAAGCGGAATGAGCGAAGCCTTCATCTAAAATCTCTCCTTCCCGGACCGGGGCGGACGGCCGGGCAGCCGAACGATCCGCCGCTTTCCCAATATGGGGGCGGTGAAACCGGAATCCCGGCGGAAGGACCGCGAAAAATTGATCGAAGATCGGGTAGGATGGCGACATCGGGCGGAATTCCATCGCAGCAATGGGGAGCCACACATGTTGACCGTTTATGAAATCGATGGGGTCGTTCCGGTCGTTCACCCGGCAGCCTTCGTCGATCCTGCCGCGGTGCTGATCGGCGACGTCGTCGTCGGCCCCGGCGTCTATGTCGGGCCCGGGGCTTCGCTGCGCGGCGATTTTGGCCGGATCCTGCTCGAAGAAGGCTGCAACCTACAGGACAACTGCGTCCTGCATACCTTGCCCAATGACGAAACGGTCGTCGAAGCCAACGGCCATATCGGCCACGGCGCCATCCTCCATGGGTGCCGCATCGGAACCAACGCCATGGTAGGAATGGGGGCCGTGGTCATGGACCGCGCGGTGGTCGGCGAGTGCTCGATCGTCGCCGCCATGGCCTTCGTCAAAGCCGGCATGGTGGTTCCGCCGCAGACCCTCGTCGCCGGCATTCCGGCCAAGGTGGTGCGGCCGCTCTCAGATGCGGAAGTCGCCTGGAAGACCGCGGGGACCACGGTCTACCAGGATTTGGCGCGCCGCTGCCTGGCCAGCTACCGGCCCACCCGCCCGCTCACCGAGATGGAGCCCGGCCGCAAGCGCCTTACGGTGGCCGATTTTCCCACCATCGGCGAGGCGCGCCGCAAGGCCGAGCTATCCGCACCCGTCGTCACCCTCTCGGGCGACGATCCATAGAGGCCTTCCACTCCCGGAACGACGCAGCCAACGAGGCGAGCAATCCCTGCTCCGCCTGATCCGGGCGATCGCCCAATTGCTCGGAATCGGCGCGTTGGGCCTGCTGCTCCTGAGCAATGACTTTTTCCAGTTCATCGATCAGCGACATGGCATATCTCCTCTCGGGAAATTGCATCGCCCGGCCATGGTATGCCGAGCCAGCCGCCAAATTCCATATCTGCGTTGCACGCGAAAGGGTCACCGTCCGTCTGGGAGGCTGTCTCCGTATCCCCAATAGTCTGCGTCGCCGCCGGAAAGCCAAGGGCCAGACAACCTGCCGGTGGCGATCCTGGCGCATCGTCGAGGCCCGGTGACGACAGCCCTGGCTCTCCGGCCAGGTCGGACCAACATCCAGCCTGCCTCGGAAAGCGCACCATTGCACCTATACGAATAGTCCATCCACAGAATCTGTGGATAACTTTGTGCAGATCCTGTCCATCCCAGCCGCAACACCGCGAAAACGCTCAGCCGAACACTGGATGCCCAAGCCTTAGGCAGCATATTTTTATTAACGCAGGGCGATAAATACTATTGGCATTACTGACAGTCCCGCCCAACGATCTCTCACAGCGGTAATTGTGAATAACTGTGAAACACAACACTGCCGCTACCGGGATTTGGCCTCCACCGACATAAGCGTCATAAAACCTTCGCATTGCCTCTACCGAATCTTGATCGACAGCCATAAACACACCATGGACTTGTGGGCACACCGCCTTGCCCAAGGAATTAGGGCGCAATGCGGGTCTTCTGCATCAGGGCTCCAAAGCCACCGGGGCAATTCGATCAGTCGGTGGGCGATTCACCTCACGCTTGCGAACCAAGTGTCAGGATCGGACCATCTAGTGGTCCGCCCCAGACGCTTGGTCCCCAAGCGCCTGGATCAGGCGGCCCACCAACCAATTGAATTGTGGTGAAAATTCGACGGCTGGTGGCGGTACCATCCGTCGGATTTTCACCACTAGGCAACCGGCTCAATGCGCTGCATTAACGCTTCCAGCGCCGGCGCCGCCTGCTCGACGGCCGCCTCTCCGGCGGCAATGCAGTCGTCCGCGCGTTCGAACTGGAATACGCCGATGTCGCCAAGCCGTGGTGCGATCGCCACATCCGGCGGATCGCCGGCCAATCGCGACCGGCTGATGCGGTCCTGGATAATGGTCAGCGACTGGGTAAGGACGGTGACGATACTGGGCTCGTCACTCTGATGGCTGGCGATTCGGCGAAAGAACTCTCCCCCCGGCAAATTCGTCACCCGTTTCATCAGCGCTTCGCCATTCTCGTTTCCCTCCTTGGGCGCCGTTCCGTTCACCGGATTGAAAACGTCGCTGTTGAGGTTGACCGCTATGACGAAATGCGCCCCCATGGCACGGCATACCGAAACCGGGATCGGATTGACCAGGGCGCCGTCCAGCAGCCACCGCCCGTCGATCCTTACCGCCGGCACGAGGCTAGGCAAGGCGCAGGACGCCCGCACCGCTTCGCTCAGGCTGCCGCTCTGCAGCCACACTTCGTGGCCGCTTCGCAGGTCAGTGCAGACACAGGCGAAGCGCTTGGGCAGATCTTCGATCTCGCGGTCGGGAAGGGCCTTGTCAAAAAACTGGAGGAATTTTCGGCCAGCGATAATGCCGCTGCCACCGAACTGGAAATCAAACAGACGGGTCTGGCGAAGCTTGGTCAAGTCGCGCACCCAGTGTTCCAGGTCGTCCAGCTTTCCGCCCGCATAGGCCGCGCCGACATAGGCCCCGATCGAGGTGCCGCAGAGCACCGTGGGCTCGATCCCCAGACGCTTCAGACCGCGCAGAACCCCGATATGCGCCCAGCCGCGGGCCGCGCCGCTCCCTAAGGCAATGCCAATGCGAAATCCCGTAATGATCGTCCTCCTCTGGCGAAGGGCCGAAAGCCGGCTTTACACCCTTCTTACCATCGAAAGCGGCACACCACGAATGGGCCAGGGGACGAGGACCGGATATTTCGCGCACGGCGCCCCGACCCTCGCTCCTGCCTCTGCCCGCGGGGAAGCAGGCTGCTGCCCGGATCGAAGCACAGGTTCTGCCGGCTGCCGCCGGCCATCACCGGCCCGCATCCGCCTGGCGATCGGGGGCGGCATCGCGGAACGCCGGAAGTTCACGGCAAGCGGCGGCGATCGCACGAATGGTCGGATAGCCTTCAAGGGAGCAGTTCATCCGTTCCGCGTTGAATACCTGCGGGATCAGGCACAAATCGGCAAGCCCCGGCGTCGCACCGAAGCACACCGGAGCGGTCCGCGGCATGGAGCGCAGCAGCGCCTCTACCGCCGAGAGGCCCGCGGCAATCCAATGGGCGTACCAATCTTGCCGCCCGTCTTCGTCGATCCCCAGCCGATCGCGCAAATAGTTCAGCACCCGCAAATTGTTGAGCGGGTGGATCTCGCAGGCGATGGCCTGGGCAACCGCACGAACCCTGGCGCGGTCGGCGCTTTCGGATGGCAACAGCGGCGGAGAGGGAAACCGCTCCTCGAGATATTCGATGATGGCCAGGGACTGAGACAGGCGATGTTCGCCGTCTACCAGCACCGGCACCAGCCCCTGAGGATTGACCTGGAGAAAGGCCGCGCCAGCCTGCTCCTGCTGGCGTAGTCCGACTGGAATATGCTCGACGGTGACGCCCTTCAGATTGAGCGCGATACGGACCCGATAGGCGGCCGACGACCGGAAATACCCGTAAAGCTGCATCCGTCCCCTCCTCGCGCCGCCACGATGGTCAAATTTCCGCCTTGAGCAGACCGCGCACCCGGTTTTCAATGGCGCCGAAAATGCTTCTTCCATCCGCATCGAGCATCTCGATGCGGACGGTATCGCCCGGGCTCATGAAAGGGGTGGCCGGCTTGCCGGCTTCGATGGTCTCGTACATTCGCAACTCGGCAAGGCAGCAATAGCCAACGCCGCCATTCTCGATGGACGAGCCCCACAGGCCACCCTGCTTATTGGACACGGTTCCGGAACCGATGATCGTTCCCGCCTCGGCCTCGCGGGTCTTGGCCAGATGGGCGATCAGCTGTCCGAAGTCGAAAGTCATGTCCGTCCCGGCATCGGGCCGGCCGAACGGCTTGCCGTTCAGGCTGACCAGCAGCGGCCGGTGCAATTTGGCGCCTCGCCAGGCCGAGCCCAGTTCGTCGGGGGTCACGGCGACCGGGGAAAAGGCACTGGCCGGCTTGCTTTGGAAGAAGCCGAAGCCCTTGGCCAGCTCAGCGGGAATCAGGTCGCGCAACGATACGTCGTTGACCAGCATGACCAGGCGGATGGCACGGGCGGCGGTCTCGGGAGCGGCCCCCAAGGGAACGTCGCCGGTGATGACCGCCACCTCGGCCTCGAAATCGATGCCCCAGTCCTCGGCCACCACGATGTCGTCACAAGGACCGATGAAGCTGTCCGATCCGCCCTGATACATCAGCGGGTCACTGTAGAACGAGGCGGGGAGTTCGGCGCCGCGGGCCCGCCGCACCAGTTCGACATGGTTGACGTAGGCCGACCCGTCCGCCCACTGATAGGCACGCGGCAACGGCGAGGCGCAGACCGCGGGGTCGAACGCCAAAGGATCGGGAAGCGCGCCGCTGTTGAGCGCCTCGTAGACTTGCCGCAACTGAGGCTCGCAGGCGTCCCAGTCGTCGAGGGCCGCCTGCAGGCTGCGGGCGATGGCTGGAACCGGGCGGCAGTGGCGGAGATCCCGGCTGACCACCAACAGTGTTCCGTCCCGCCCGCCGGCTTTGAGAGAGGCAAGCTTCAAGGGAATTACTCCTGCCGCTGGGCGCTGGCGCCGTCATGCATCCAGGCCGCATGGCGGGGAGCGGTCCTGGTCTCGGCCCATTGGTCGAGCATGTCCCACTTCACGGCGTCCAGCCGTTCCAGCATGTCCGGGGTCGCCGTGTCCGCCGCCAGTTCAAGCCGGTGACCGCTGGGATCGAAGAAATAGATGGATTTGAAGATGGTATGATCGGTCGGGCCGACCACGGCGATGCCGTCGGTTTCCAGCCGCGCCTTGGTAGCCATCAGGGTATCGACGGAATCCACTTTGAGGGCCAGGTGCTGCACCCAGTCGGGCGTGTTGGGATCTCGGCCCATGGGTGGCTTGGTCGGCAGCTCGAAAAAGGCCAGCACATTGCCGTTTCCCGCATCCAGGAAAACGTGCATGTAGGGGTCCGGCTCCTTGGTGGATGGCACCTCATTTTCCGCGATGGCCAAAATGAATTTCATGTTCAGGTACTTGCCATACCATTCCACGGTCTCCTTGGCATCGCGGCAGCGATAGGCGACATGATGGATCCGCTCGATCTTCATGGCCGGTTCCTCCGTCTCATTCCGTGTCTTCCCGGGCCAGCGCCATGGCTTCCCGGAGTATGGCGATATCGCCGATATGATTGGCCAGCAGCAGGATCAGCTTGGCGTTGAGCTGGGCGCTCTGCTCGTCGGTCAGGTTCTGATGAGCCTCCAGCAGCGCCTCGTAGAACTCGTCCCCGGGGCTGAAGTCGCGGAAATAGCGTTTGCCGGGCTCGAAGAAATTGTTGGCGGTGATCAGCGGCATGGCGGTCCTCACGCGGCTTCCATCAGGTTGGGCACTGCGTTGCCGGTGGCGACGGCGACGGCCCGTTGGACTTTCACCGGGTCGAACACGCGCCAACGGGCGGCGACATGCTGGTCTGGACGCGCCAGATAGGTGGTGCCGGGTGTGGCGTCGTAGCGCTCGGCGATGCGCCCGGCCACATCGTGGACAGTGCGGAGGCCCGAGGGCGCGGCGCCCGAGCGGGCCACCACCACCGCCTCGACCGGCACCGCATCGCCGGCCAGCGAGGCCAGCGTGGCGGCGGTCCGTTCGTCGATCCCGGCCGCATCTTCGACGAAATACAGAAGCTGAAAACGGTTACCGAGGATACTCAGCAGCCATTTTTCTCCCCCCGGAGCGGCAATCGGCGCGTCATCCATCGGCGCTCCCGGAACCATGTCGCCGGCGAAACCGTCTTCGTCCGGCGTATTGAGCCGTGATCGAGTGAGGTGGCTGGGGACCGACAGGCGGCCCGAATTGACCAGGGCGCGGGCGAAAGCGTGTTTCCGCGCCAGGCCGAGGACAGCGTTGCGAAACAGGAGCGAGGTCCTGCTCTTCGGCGTTATGAAGTCCGTGGAGCGCGTGGAATTCAGGATGTTTTCGTCGGCGGCGGCGCCGCGCTCTTCCGTATAGGTATCGAGCAGGCTGTCGGGCGCCTTGCCGTCCATCACCAGCTTCAGCTTCCAGGCCAGATTGTCGTGATCCTGAAACCCGGAATTGGCGCCGCGCGCCCCGAAGGGCGAAACCTGATGCGCGGCATCGCCGACGAAGAACACCGGGCCGTGGCGGAACGAACGCATGCGACGGCATTGGAAGGTGTACACGGAGACCCATTCAAGTTCGAACGGCCGGTCGTCGCCCAGCAGGGCGCGAACGCGGGGGATCACCTTTTCCGGCTTCTTTTCTTCCTCGGGGTCGCAGTCCCATCCCAGTTGGAAATCGATCCGCCAGACATTGTCCGCCTGCCGGTGCAACAGGACCGATTGCCCCGGATGAAACGGCGGGTCGAACCAGAACCGCCGCTCAGGGGGAAAGTCCGCCTGCATGACCACATCGGCGATGAGAAAGCGGTCCATGAAGACCCGCCCTTCGATATCGAGCCCCAGAAGCTTGCGGATATGGCTGCGCGCCCCATCGGCGGCGATCAGCCAATCCGTCGTTACCGTATAGAACCCGTCGGGTGTCTCCACCGACAAGGTCGCACCCGCCTCGCCCGCGGTAACCGAGACCACGTTGTTCTTCCAACGCAGGTCGATATTGGGCAGTTGCCCCGCCCGCGCAACCAACCTTTCCTCCAGGTGGTATTGCTGCAGATTGATCATCCCGGGCCGATGGTGATCGGGCTGCGGGCAGAGATTGAAGCTGTAGACTTCCTCGTCGCGAAAGAAGGTACGCCCGACCTGCCAGGATACGCCCTTGTCGACCATCGTTTGCCCGCAGCCCAGGCGATCCAGGATTTCCAGCGCCCGCTTGGCATAGCAGACACCGCGCGAGCCGAGCGACACAGTATCGTCATTATCCAGGAGCAGCACCGGCACGCCCTGCGCGGCAAGATCGATGGCCGTTCCCAGACCGACCGGCCCAGCGCCGACGACCACGACCGGATATCGGCCGGCCTTGCCCGGCGCCATCAATTCCGGCGGCGTGCGGTACTCGAATTTCGGGTATCGATACGTGCTGAGCATCCGCGCCTCCCTCACCCCTGCAGAAGAGCCCACATTTCCTTGTCGCGTTCGGCCGTCCAGATGCGCGGATCGCGCTGGCCCAACGCCTCGTCGAAGGCACGGGTCACATCGAAGGGCAGGCAGTGCTCATAGATGAAGACATTGGCGAAATCCGGGTCCATTGCGGCTCGCGTATGCGCCATCGCCGCCCGCAGATCCATTCCCTGCGATACCGCGTCACGGGCGCAGCGATAGAGCGCCGAGACGAAGGCGCGGGTATAGCCGAGGCCCTTGGCCACCGATTTAGCGGTCAGCAGCGCGGGACCGCGGCCGGGCACCAGGATTTCCGGCTTCAACGCCGCCAGGTTATCGAGGGTTTGCGGCCAGTCGGACAGATAGGCGTCGCCGGTGTAGCAGGCCGCTTCGAATTCCACCAGATCGCCGGAAAAGAGGATCTTCTGGCTGGGCAACCAGGCCACCGTGTCGCCTTTGGTATGACCGCGGCCGAGTTGCTTGATCTGCACCTCGAGATCGCCTAGCCAAAGGCTCATCTCGCCCCGGAAGGTCAGGGTGGGCCAGGTCAGGCCCGGAATGCTCTCAACCGCCTTGAACAGGCGGGGAAAGCGGCCGATCTCCGACGCCATGTCCTGAGCCCCCCGCTCGGCGATCAGATCATAGGTATCCCGGCTGGCGATGATTTGCTGCAGACCGTGCCGCCGGTATCCCGAAGCCCCCAGGACGCGCACGGCGTGATAATGGGTCAGCAGCACGTATTTGATCGGCTTGTCGGTGATTTCCCGGACCTTGGCCACCACCGACTGGGCCATGACGGGCGTCGCCGTGGCATCGACGATCATGACGCCGTCATCACCGATTATGATGCCGGTGTTCGGGTCACCTTCCGCCGTAAAGGCATACGCATTGTCGGACAGCTTCTCAAAACTGACCTGCTTTTCCACGAGATCCGCCTGAGATGCGAAGGCTTTGGACATCAATGGGCTCCCTGATTGTGGGCTGTCGACGGCGACACCGCCCGTCATGTGACTTATAATTATCACAATGTTTGCTATTAGCAAATGAATTCGTGTATAACGAATATCGTGGGATCGTGACAGGCCGATGGAACGGGACAGGAAGATGGAGACTGCGAAGCATGTGGAGGCACCCGAGACCCGCTTGACGGGCATCCTCTGGGGCTTTGTCGCGGTCGCCGCCTGGGCGGTTTACAACGTCGGCACCAAACTCGGTTCGGCCGAAGGGTTTCACCCGCAGGACCTGGCCGCCCTGCGCTTCGGGGTCGCCGGCATGCTGACACTGCCCCTGGCGGTGCGGGCCGGCATCGGCAGCATGGCCGGCATCGGCTGGCGCCGCGGCTTGGTCCTCGCGACAGTGGTCGGGCCGCTCTTCGCGCTGCTGGTCAACTGCGGATTCATGCTCGCCCCGCTGGCCCACGGCGTGACCCTGGGGCCGGTGGCGACCATGACCACCGCCGCCCTCCTCGCCTGGAAGTTCAATGGGGAACGTCCGAGGGCCGCGCAATTCGCCGGAATGGCCTTCCTGCTTGCCGGCCTGCTGGCTCTGGCGGGAGACGGCCTGGCCGGCTCGGGCAAGAGCGCTGTCTGGCTTGGCGATCTGGCCCTCCTTGCCTCGGGCACGGCCTGGGGCACTTTCACCGTGCTGCTGAAACGCTGGCAGATCGCGCCGTTGCAAGGGGCGGCAGTCGTCTCGGTGCTGTCGATGGTGTTCTTCGTCCCTGCCGATCTGCTTGTTTTCGGCTTTCCTGCGCTTCCCACCGGTGCGGTTGCGGCACAGGCGGTTTTCCAAGGGCTGCTGGGAGGGTTTCTGGGCATCACCGCATACTCCTTTGCCGTTTCCCATCTCGGCGCGGGCCGTGCGGCGTTGTTTCCCGCCTTGATCCCGGCAACGGCGACCCTGGTCGCCATCCCGATGCTGGGCCAGCAACCCAACGCGCTGCAGATCACCGGCGTGGTGCTCTGCAGCCTCGGGCTCGCGGTCGCCATGGCCTCGGCCTACCGGCGACGCAGGGAAAGCCCGATACAAGCGCAAGAAGCCGATCAACCCGATCAATTGACAGTGCCGTGCGCGGTTGAATAACCTCTCGAACGATTCGCGGAGAGCCATTGATGACATCGGGAATCGGCGCAGCCGGCAACCCTTCTGAGGAGGACGAGGACGCCGGCCGGCCCTCGGCAAAGCGCGCCCAGCGAGGCATCCAGTCCATCGAGGTGGGTGGCCAGCTCCTGCTGGCCCTGGGGCGAAGCGGTGTGCCCATGCTGTTGAAGGATCTTGCCCAGCAAGCCGGGATGCCGGCTGCCAAGGCGCATCCTTATCTGGTCAGCTTCGGCAAACTGGGCTTCATCGAACAGGATCCGGCCACCGGCCGCTACCAGTTGGGATCACAGGCACTGCAGCTTGGCCTGGTCTGCCTGCAGCAACTGAACCCCGTCCGCCTGGCGGTGCGGGAGATGCCCCTTCTCTCCAGCCGCATCGGCCACTCCATCGCCCTTGCCGTCTGGGGAAGCCACGGCCCGACCATCGTCCATGTGGAAGAGGCGGTCTACCCGCTGCACGTCAACTTGCGCACCGGCTCCGTGATGTCGCTGCTGAACACCGCGACGGGCCTGGTTTTCGCTGCGTTCCTGCCGCCTTCGATCATCGAAGCCATGATTCGCGCCGAGCCGGACCGCATCGGCGGCCTGTCGGTTGCCGAGGCCAGACAAACCTGGCGAAACATGGAACCCACCCTCGATGAAATCCGCCGAAGGCGCCTAGCGCGGGTGACTGGAACCCCAATTCCAGGAATCAACGCCTTCTGCGCACCGGTCTTCGACCATACCGGCAAGATCGTGCTTGCCATCACCGCCATGGGCCCGACGGGAACCTTCAGCACCGATTGGGACAGCCCCATCGCCACCACCGTGAGCGAGGTGGCCGACCACGTTTCGGAACGGCTTGGGCACCGCAACGGATGCGCCGGATAAGGCCTGCGTCTTCGTTGATCACGATCTGCAGAATGTGAGCGGAGGCCATATCACGCAAGAATGAAACAACCGGCCAGACATTATCTTATAGCAGCAGGGCGGTGCAAGACACCGCCCTGCCACATCTTTGGCTATTATTGCGGAGCAAGCTTATGATTATTATGATGGATCTGAGCTTCCCAATGCTCTTTGATTTCGGCAATGACCGCGCTCACAAAAATCAGCACCGCGGTCAACCCGATCAACCCAGAAATCACTATTGTGATCGCCCAAATTATGAAGTGGTTCATCCTACCCTCCATTGGACGTTTTCTCCCGTTTTTAGATTATCACTAATTCAATAGGAATGACATGGTTATGAAACCCTCGCTGTAAGGGGGAGGGTAAAAAAGACAGCGGATATGAGCCGGATGCGAAGCTCAGGCCAGTTTCGCGCCGCGCCGGAAGGATGTAGACCAGCGCACCGCAGCCGCGCGGTTTTATGCCGCCAACGCTCCGCTCGCCTCCAGGCATGCGGAAATCCGCTGAGCTTCCTCTGGGGAAATATCGAACTTCAGATGGATGTGGCCACCTTCCGCGGTCTTCACTACCGTGGCGATGCGATCGCCGATCGCCGGGATCGACAGAGAAACCCGCTGCCCCTGGGTGACAGCCGTATCCGATACCAGCAACGCGCCGCCCGAGGAGCAATTCTTCACTTCGACAGCCACGACCCGACCGGCAACGGTCATCGTCGCCTTGCGATTCAACCGGTATCGCGGCGCATGCCGCCGGTCGACCTCGCGGGTGGCGGTGCGGACGACGCGAACCAGCTTCTGACGCAGTTCGTCGACCGCTGCCGACACGTCCGCCGAAACCCGCCCAACGTCATCGGCCCGCGCTCCCGTGGCTCGCGCTTCATCGGAAACACGGGCGATGCATTTGGCGACCTCTTGTGCCGCGCTCGAGGTCTGGACAACGTTGCGGGTGATTTCCGCGGTGGCCGCCACCTGTTCCTCGATCGCCGCGGCGATCGACGAGGAAACGCCTTCCACTTCGTGGATGGCATCGCCGATATCGGTCACCGCGTTCACCGCTTCCTCAGTCGTCACCTCAATCTCGGCGATCTGCGCGGTGATTTCGCCGGTGGCCCGGGCAGTCTGGTTGGCAAGGTTCTTGACCTCGCCGGCAACCACCGCAAATCCCTTGCCTGCCTCGCCGGCCCGGGCTGCTTCGATGGTGGCGTTGAGGGCGAGAAGGTTTGTCTGGCTGGCAATGTCGTTGATCAGCGTCGCCACTTCGCCGATGCGCCCGACTGCCGAGGACAGACGGCGGATTGTCTCCTGCGCCGCCTGCGCGGTCGCCACCGCCCGGTGGGTGATCGCGGTGGACCGGCCGACCTGTTGCCCGATTTCACCGATCGAGGCCGAAAGCTCTTCGGACGCCGCCGCCACCTGCTGCGCATTGGCCAAGGCCTGTGTCGCCGCCGAGGCGACACTCTGCGAGTTCTCGGAGACGGCGGCAGCGGAAGACACCATCTCGCCCGCATTGGCAGTCATCAGGCCGGTCCGTTCGGCGACCTTGTCGACCGCGCCATGGGTCTCCCGCTCGACCGTCTCGGCCATGCCCTGCAAAGCAGCGTTCTTCAACTGCTCGCCGCGCTGGCGCTCTTCGTCCTGGGACTGTCGCAGTCGCTGGTTCTCCAGGGCGTTGTCCTTGAATACCTGAACGGCGGCCGCCATCGCCCCGATCTCGTTGCGCCTGTCGACGAAGGGGATCGCCGCATCAAGCGCCCCCCGGGCCAGGCGTCCCATGCTTTCCGACAATTGCAGCAAGGACCTGCTGATGCCGCGAACCAGCACCAATCCCACCGCAAGCGTCGCGGCGACCAGAACTGAGGTCAAAGTCAGCATCGCCCGGAAGGACGAAGCGGCCTCCCGGCGGGTCCGTTCCGCCATTCGCCGCAGGTCGCTGCCAAGCCGATCCTCCACTTGATGGAAAAGATCGATGCGGGCGGTGGCGTTGTTGAACCACTCGCTTGCGGTGACCCCCTGCACCGTTCCGCTGGTGTAGCTGTCAATGGCAATGGCGCGCTGCGCCTCGACCCGATCCACCTGCGGTCCCCTGACGGTCGCCCGGGCGAAGGCAAGTTGATCCTCGGTGGCCATCGTGGCGAACACCCGCAAATAGGTCTCCTGCTCGGTTCCCAGCGACTGAAACTGCCGGAACTGCTGGTAATCGAGACGTCCAGCAGCGAAACCGGCCGCCCCGACGGCGCGTTCCCGGCCCGCCCGCTCCTTCGCCTGCATGTAGACGACATAGGCCTGTAGCGCAGTCGACAGGCGGGCATCCTGGGTCAATTCGCCCATCGTTGGCACGATATCCAGAAGCCGACCAACAGTCCCAGTGTAATAGCCGGTCGATTCAGCGGCGCTAACCGCCAGCGCGTCGACCTTGCGCCGCTGTTCGGCCAACCGGTCCAGTTCGGCGGTGGCCGCGGACAGTCGTTGGTCGAGGCGTCCTCCCGGGCGTCTTGCCGCCAGGGCGGTGGCACGGCGGCGCAGCACTGCCAAGGCGGCATCGGTCGCCTCCCGTTGCGCCACCATTTCACTGTGGAATGCCTGGCCCTGCGTGCCGGCGAATACCGCAGTGGCACCGCGTTCCTTCTGCAACTGATGGACAAGATTACCGATATCGGGGGCAAACCCAGCGATGTCTTCGAAATTCTCCATCGCGGTCATCAGATGCCTTTTGTCCCGAACAAGATCGGTGCTGAGGCCAAGCAGGCCCAGGACGGGCAGCAGCAGGACGAAAAGCACCTGGGTCCGGAAACGCAGGTTTGCGGGGGCAATCGACATCAGACAGTCAACTCTTTCAGCGTTCAACGGCCACCCATTCCCATACGAAATGTATGGTCATTTCCTTGACGATGATCAAGTCAAGAAATTGAGTCAGCACTTGTTCTCTCTCGAGAGCGATTTATTAAACACATCATATTATGACATTAGACACATGGCACACCATACAGCCGACGTCTTTCCATTGTTACGCATCACATGCACTGGACCTTGGCACAACTGCTCACGGATGCAGTCTCCCGGCCAAGCTCAACTTTCCGCAGAACCGGACTCAAGATCGTCGCCACCGCGATCTCATCGAACGTATGCGCTGGGCTTTCCAGGAATTCTGTGACATCGGCCTTCTGTGACAGGCCCCAAAACGGACGAAACCCCTAGGTTTCCCTAGGGGTTTCGATGGTGGGCGCTACAAGGATTGAACTTGTGACCCCTTCCATGTCAAGGAAGTGCTCTCCCGCTGAGCTAAGCGCCCATTTGCCGGACGGGCCAGCATGAGGGATGCGGTTTTAGCGTCAAGCGGGCGGGTTTGCAACCCCCAAAAATCACCCCCAAAAATCACACCCCCAAAAATCACCCCCAAAAATCACCCCCAAAAATCACCCCCAAAAATCGGCCCCAAAAATCGGCCGCCGGAATCGGCTTTTGAGACATCGCCGGCGACTTGCTCTGGTGGGGGATGACACGAGGCGTCAATTGCACTAAACCGTTCCCATGGACACCGCTTCGCCAGATGCTCCGTTCGAGCCTGTGCTTCATATCGAGACGCCCGCCGAGCCGCGCCTTCCCCTCGTCTTCGCCTCGCCCCACAGCGGCTCGCACTATCCCCGGGATTTCCTCGACCAGTCGCCGCTCGACGCGAACACCCTGCGCCGGTCCGAGGACGCCTTCGTCGACGAATTGTTCGTCGCCGCGCCGGAACAAGGCGCGCCTTTGTTGAAGGCGCTGTTCCCGCGCGCCTATCTCGACCCCAATCGCGAGGCCTATGAACTCGACCCCGCCATGTTCGACGGGCCTCTGCCACCCTTCGTCAACAGCGCTTCGCCGCGGGTCGGCGCCGGCCTTGGGACGATCGCCCGGGTCGTGGCCTCGGGCGCTGAAATCTATCGCGACAAATTGTCATTCACCGAAGTCGAAAGCCGCATCGACCGTCTGTACCGCCCCTATCACCGGGCGCTGGCGGACCTGCTGGAGCAGACCCGCACCCGCTTTGGCTATTGCATCCTGATCGACTGCCATTCCATGCCGTCGACCGGCGGACCGAATGACAAGGATAGCGGCGCATCCCGAGTCGACTTCGTGCTGGGAGACTGCTTCGCCACCTCCTGTTCCCCGGCCGTCACCGCCACCGCCGAGGCGACGTTGCGCCGCTTCGGCTATCGCATCGTCCGCAACACACCTTATGCCGGCGGCTTCACCACCCGCCATTACGGCGCCCCGACGAAAGGCCTGCATGCTCTGCAAATCGAGATCAACCGGCGGCTTTACATGGACGAGAAGACCTATGTGAAACGTCCGGGCTTCACGCGCCTGCAGGGCCACCTGAGCAGCCTTGTGCGGGATCTGGCGGCGTTGCCGCCGGACAAGCTGCAACCATGACCACCGCCTCGTTACCTGTCCTGATACGCGACGCCCAGCCGGCCGATATGGCGGCAGTGCACGCCATCTATGCCTATTACGTGACGCGCAGCTGCGCGTCGTTCGAAGAGACGCCGCCTGCCGTCGAGGAGATGGAGCGCCGCCTGGTCAAGACGCGCGAGCGCGGCCTGCCCTATCTGGTGGCCGAGGCTGACGGCGAGGTGGTCGGCTATACTTACGCGGGGCCGTTCCGCCCGCGTTCGGCCTACCGCTACACGCTGGAGGACTCCATCTATGTCGCGCCCGGCGTGGCACGGCGCGGCGTCGGCGGCGCGTTGCTGGGAGCCCTCATTGAACGCTGCGCCGCCTTGGGCTACCGGCAAATGATCGGAATTATCGGCGACTCCGCCAACCAGGGATCCATCACCCTGCATCGACGCCTCGGCTTTCGCCAGGAAGGCGTCCTGCGCGGCGTGGGGCTCAAATTCGGCCGCTGGATCGACGTTGTGATCATGCACCGCCCCCTGGGCAATGCCGACAGCGGACTGCCCGATCTGGACCAGCCCGGATTGCCGCCGAGTTGACACCACGCGCCGCGACCACCCCGTCAGGCCACTGTCGGCAGTGTGGAATTGCGTGACATTAGATATCTCTAATGTTACACTGCCCATTGTTTTCCCATAAGAAAAGAGGCCGGTGGTTGTCCACCGGCCTGAGTTTAGGGAGGAAACGTCCAAGAAAGGCAGACAAGTGGACCGTCAACGACCGTCCGATTTGCTGCAGTGCAAAATATAGGGGCGTTTTCGCTGCGATGCAAGAAAAAAAATAAGCAAAAGTATTACTACCTCGCAAGAATCCAGGCTTCCCGCCATTTTCTCGGCCGCAGCAGAGCCATGCGCGATGCGCATACCGCGTTTGGCACGACGCTCGCATAGCAATCTCCGGTTCCGATCACCGTGGAGAAGCAGGCTATGCAGCGGGTCACGTGTTTACTATCCGCCGCCTTCGCCGTAATGGCCGCCCTCGCTTTTCCCACCTACGCCCAAGCTGTTGAAGACGCTGCTGTTTGCGGTATCCAGACGGCCCGGCAGGAACCTTTGCAGGGCATCCCCGACCGCCTGCTGCTCGCCATTTCGCTGGTCGAGTCCGGGCGCTGGGACTCCGACCGGCGGGCAAGTTTTGCCTGGCCGTGGACGGTAACGGCCGAGGGCGAAGGGCGGTATCTGCCCAGCAAGGCCGCCGCGGTGGCCGAGGTGAAACGACTCCAGGCCAGCGGCATCCGCAATATTGACGTGGGCTGCATGCAGGTCAACCTGCAAGCCCATCCGGACGCCTTCTCCTCGTTGGAAGAAGCCTTCGATCCGGCGCAGAACGTGGCCTATGCAGCGCGCTTCCTGCGCGGGCTTTACGACAGCACCGGCAACTGGCCGACGGCCGGGGCCTACTATCATTCCCAGACGCCAAGCCTGGCCGCCCCCTACAAAGCCAAGCTGATCTCGACCTGGGAGCAGGTGCGGCGGGGCGCCGACGATCGATTGCAGATCGCGTCGGCCGAGCCCGCCGGTCAAATTCGCCAGCCGGTCGGCTTGTGGCTTCCGGCGCCGCAAGCCGCCCCGCCGGCCGCGCGGATGACGCCGTCGAGCACGGCGGTCCGTCCGCAGATGCTGGCCCAGGCCCGGGCGAACGCGCTGGAGCGCAGCCGCGCCGAACGCGAAGAGGCCAAGCGTATAGCCGATGCCTATCGTCAGGCCCACCTTGAGGCATATCGTCTGCGGAAGGCCCAGATGGCAGGCGGTTGACGAGGGAACGCCAGGGGTTCGCGGCACTATCGGAAAAGCGGCGGCCGCCTTACCCGTCTGCTCACGCGTCAGCGCGCCTTGACGGCGCGATTGCGCACCATACGTGATCGGACATGAATGCATCGACGGCCCTTCCCCGCCCGCAACCTGATTGGGCTTGGTTCCTCGACCTCGACGGAACCCTGCTCGATATCGCCCCCACGCCGAGCGCCATCGTAGTGCCGGAATCGTTGGTCCCCACCCTGATGGCACTCAGAACCGCCGCACATGGCGCCTTGGCCGTGGTGAGCGGACGGCCGGTCCAGCAGGTCAGGGATCTGCTGGAGCCGTTGCGGCCGGCCGCCGCCGGCCTGCACGGGCTGGAACTGGTTACTCCCGACGGCCTGCGCCACGGCGCCAAGCGGCCGCTGCCGCCGGTCGGCAATCTGCGGCGCATGCTGCAGGAAAGCATCAGCGGCATTCTCGGTGTCGAATTCGAGAACAAGGGCGCCACGCTCGCCATCCATTTCCGCCAGGCACGGAACGCTGAAGCCCAGTTGCGCCGCATCGTCGAAGCCGCGGTGGCGAAAAATCGCGGCTTCGAGTTGCTGGAGGGGAAGATGGTGTTCGAACTGCGCCCGGCCGGCATCCACAAGGGCGTCGCCATCCGCGAATTCATGGCGATCGCCCCGTTTCGCGGGCGCGTTCCGGTATTCGCCGGCGACGACAAGACGGACGAAGATGCCTACAAGGTGGTTGTCGAGATGGGCGGCATCACCATCCGCGTCGGTGAAGAGGGTCCGACCCTTGCCCAATGGCAAATCGAATCGCCTGCCGCCTTGCGCCTGTGGTTGGCCGAAGCCGCCGAACTGTTGAAGCGCAAGGACTGAAGGGCGACCTTATTTCACAGGCTTTGCTGGCCACGGCGCTCATCTGCCGCGCAGGCTTTATTCCTCCAGATCGTCCAGCATGCGGCGAGTGATCAGCGTGATGCCCGATTCGGTCCGCAGGAACCGCCGCGCATCCGCCTCGGGGTCTTCTCCCACCACCAGCCCCGGGGGGACGACGCACCCGGTATCGACGATGGCGCGCTTGATGCGGGCATGGCGGCCCAGATCGACATTGGGCAGCACGACCGAGTCCTCGATGACGCAATAGGAATTCACCCTGACATTGGTGAAAAGCATGCATCGCCGCACGGTCGCCCCGGAGATCACACAGCCGCCGGCGATCAGCGAGTCCACCGCCATGCCCCGCCGGTCGTCGGCATCGAAGACGAACTTCGCCGGCGGGCTTTGCGCCTGATAGGTCCAGATGGGCCAATTGTCGTCGTAGAGATTGAGCGCCGGAGTCACGCGGCAAAGATCGATATTGGCTTCCCAATAGGCGTCAAGAGTGCCGACGTCGCGCCAGTAGGCTTCCTCGGCGCCGCCATCCATTACGCAGGAGTCCTGGAACCGGTGGGCGATCAGCTTGACCTGGCCGACCAGGCCCGGAATGAGATCCTTGCCGAAATCGTGGTTCGAGCCGATGAGGTCCGCATCCCGTTCGAGCAAGTCATAAAGCAGCTGAGCATTGAAGATGTATATGCCCATGCTGGCCAGGGCGAGGCCGGGATTGCCTGGAATGGGATCGGGCTTGGCGGGCTTTTCTTCAAAATGGACGATGCGGCCGTCCGTATCGACCCCCATGACGCCGAACCCCGAGGCCTTGGCCAACGGCACCTCGATGCACGCGACGGTAACCGCGGCGTCCTGCGCCACGTGATTGGCCAGCATCCGGCCATAGTCCATCTTGTAGACATGGTCCCCGGCCAGAATGAGCACGTAGTCGGGGGTATGAGCACGGATGATGTCCAGGTTCTGGAACACCGCGTCGGCCGTTCCGCGGTACCAGTTCTCTCCTTCGGTGCGCTGCTGGGCCGGCAGCAGCTCGATGAACTCGTTGAATTCGCCGCGCAGGAAGCCCCAGCCGCGCTGGATGTGCTGGATCAGGCTGTGCGCCTTGTACTGGGTCAGGACGCCAATGCGGCGGATGCCAGAATTGATGCAGTTGGACAGCGTGAAATCGATGATGCGGAACTTGCCGCCGAAAGGGATGGCCGGTTTGGCATGCCAGTCGGTCAGCGCATTGAGGCGGCTGCCCCGGCCACCGGCCAACACCAGGGCAAGGGTCCGTCGCAACTTTTGAGGGATGTCGTCAGCCCCGGGCATGCCCAGGCGTTCGATTGGATACGTCATGTCGGCCGCCGACCCAAATTCCTTGGACAAGCTTAACCGTGGCATAGACGGCCCCCAAGCTCAAGGCGCAATCCCATTGATGACAAAGGCTTTCTCGGTAGCTCCCATTGGGTTACGCTAGGTATGGCGGTGGAGAGCAGGAGAACCGGATGAAAGTATTGTTCACCTCGCCGGAAATCTATCCTTTGGCGAAGACCGGCGGTCTGGCCGACGTCGCCGGGGCACTCCCCCCCGCTTTGTATCGCGTCGGCGCCGACATACGCCTGCTCATGCCAGCCTATCCCGGCATCGACGCCATGGCCCGGGCGAAGCCGGTGGCCAATCTGGGCGACCCCTTCGGCCGCGGCGAAGCAACCGTCCTGGAAGGCCGCCTGCCGCAGTCCGACATCACGTTGTGGCTGGTCGATTGCCCCGCCCTGTTCCATCGCGACGGTGGGCCCTACCAGGATGGCGCAGGCCGCGACTGGCCCGACAACGACTTGCGTTTCGCGCTCTTGGGCTGGGCAGCGGCCCGCCTGTCCCGCCGCGACAGCCCGCTATCGTGGAAACCCCGCATCCTCCACGCCCATGATTGGCAAACCGGCTTGGCCCCGGCCTATCTTCGCGCCTGGGGCGGGCCACGGCCCGGCCTGGTATTCACCATTCACAACATGGCGTATCAGGGCCTGTTCGCCGCCGATCTGGTACCTCGCCTGAACCTGCCCTGGTCGCTTCACACCATGGCCGGCTTCGAGTTCTGGGGCCGCATCTCTTATCTCAAGGCGGGCCTCGCCTTCTCAGACCGGCTGACCACCGTCAGCCCGACCTATGCCAAGGAAATCCAGACCCCGGCCTATGGCTTCGGCATGGAAGGGCTGTTGTCGTACCGCGCCCAGGATCTGTCGGGTATTCTCAACGGCGCCGACTATACGGTCTGGGACCCCGCCACCGACCCACATCTCGCCCACCGCTACGGGCCGGACCAGGCTGCCCAGGGAAAGGCGGTCAACAAGGCCGCCCTTCAGGCGGAACTGGGCCTGCCGGCCGATCCCTCGGCGCCACTTTGCGTGGTGATCAGCCGCCTCAACGACCAGAAGGGCATGGACCTGCTGCTGGCCGTCATGCCGGCGCTGCTGGAGCAGGGAGCGCAGTTGGCCCTTCTCGGCACCGGCGAGCATTCCATCGAGAGCGCCTTGCAGGCTTTGGCACGGGCCCGGCCCGACCAGGTTGCAGTGCGAATCGGCTACTCTGAAGAATTGGCTCACCGGCTGCAGGCCGGCGGCGACATGCTGCTGATGCCTTCGCGGTTCGAGCCCTGCGGCCTGACCCAGATCTACGCCCTGCGCTACGGGACGCTGCCGGTGGTCAGCTTCACCGGAGGACTGGCCGATACCGTGGTGGACGCCAGCTACGAAACGCTGCTGCACGGCACGGCCACCGGCTTCGTGTTCGACCAGTGCACGCCCAGCGCCTTCCAGTGGTGCTTCGAGCGGGCCATAGGCATGTATCGCCATCCCGAACGATGGGACAGCGTCCGGGCCACCGCCATGCGCCAGAGATTTGGCTGGGAAGAGGCGGCCGGACGCTATCTCGATCTGTACCGCTCCCTGATGCCCAATGGAGAGGCTGGAAAAGCGGGAAGCCGCCCCCAAGTCTAGCTTTGGGAGGAGGCAGCGTGGGGCGGCTGGTCATAGTATCCAATCGCGTTGCCCTGCCGGAAGAAGGGACTGCCCGCGCAGGTGGCTTGGCCGTCGCCCTTCAGGAAGCGCTGCAGCAGAACGGCGGCTTGTGGTTCGGCTGGAGCGGCAAGATCACCGCCCATTCCAGCGATACTCCGCGCATCATCGAGGCCGGGCCGGTTACCTTTGCAACCCTCGATCTATCCCGCAAGGACCATGCCGAATATTATAACGGCTATGCCAACCGTACCTTATGGCCGGTCTTCCATTACCGCATCGATCTGGCCGACTTCACCCGCGAGAACTACCAGGGCTATCTGCGGGTCAACACGTTGTTCGCCGAGAAAATTCGCCCGCTGCTGCGTGACGGGGACGACATCTGGGTGCATGACTACCACTTGATTCCCCTTGGCCTTGAGCTGCGGCGGCTGGACCTGCGGCAGCGGCTGGGTTTTTTTCTGCATACGCCCTTTCCAGCCATGGAAGTGCTGGTAGTACTTCCCAGCGCCAACCGAATTGTCCACTCTTTGACCGCCTACGACGTGGTGGGCTTCCAGACGGCGTCCGACCTGCGCGCCTTCCAAGACCACATCACGCTGGAATCGGGCGGCGAGGTGCTGTCCAATGGACTTGTCCGCGCCTTCGGGCGGACCCTCAAGGCCGACGTCTTTCCCATCGGCATCGACGTCGCCCCGATGTTGGCGGCGGCCGAGGCGTCTCCGCGCCTGCCGTCGACCCGACGTCTGCGGCGTAATTTCAATCATTTCAAGCTGATGATCGGGGTCGACCGCCTGGATTACTCCAAAGGCCTGCCCGAACGGTTCAAGGCCTTCGAGCGGTTCCTTGAGAAATACCCGGCTTGGCGCGGTAAGGTATGCCTGATCCAGATCGCCCCCCCCTCGCGACCCGACGTGCCGGAATATATGCAGATCCGCCAACAGCTGGAGGCAGAAACCGGCCATATCAACGGCCGCTTCGCCGAGTTCGACTGGACTCCCCTGCACTATCTCAATTCGAGCTACCAGCGGCAGACCCTGGCCGGGTTCTACCGGTTCAGCGACGTGGGCGTGGTCACACCATTGCGCGACGGCATGAATCTTGTCGCCAAGGAATACGTGGCGGCGCAGAATAGCCAGGATCCCGGCGTTCTCGTGCTGTCGCGCTTCGCCGGGGCGGCGCGCGAGCTGACCAGCGCCCTGCAGGTCAATCCCTACGACCTCGAAGGAGTGGGAGATGCCCTGGCGCGGGCTCTCGCCATGCCCGTGGAGGAGCGGCGGGATCGCTGGCAGGACCTGATGAACGCGGTCCGCAACGGCTCTCTCGATCGCTGGCGCGACAGCTTCCTTTTGGCGCTGCGCGAGGCGCCTTACAGCGTCGAGACTTGATAGGCTAATGAGCGCTCCCGGCCTAATTGCCGATATTGGCGGCACCAACGCCCGTTTTGCCCTTGTCACCCCCGGATGCAGCGAAGCCTTGCAGCCGATGGTGTTCCATTGCGCCGACTTTGCCGGTCCGGCCGAGGCGGCCCGAAGCTATCTGGAAAAGGTCGGGCCGGATCGGCCGCCACGCCGAGCCGCCTTTGCCGTCGCCTCGCCGGTCCTGGCCGACCGCATCGAGATGACCAACCATGTTTGGCGCTTCTCGGTGGCCGAGGTTCGCCGGCGCCTCGAACTCGAGCAGTTGGACGTGGTCAACGACTTCATCGCCGTAGCTCTCGCGGTTCCCCATCTGGGCAAGGACGATAAGGTGGCGGTCGGCGGCGGGCAGGCGGAGCCTACGGCGCCGGTCGCCGTGCTCGGCCCGGGCACCGGCCTGGGCGTATCGGCGCTGGTTCCGGCGGCAGGCGGATGGATCCCCATCCCTACCGAAGGCGGCCACGTCACCATGGCGGCGGCCGACGACCGAGAAGCCGAGGTCCTGGCTTGGCTCAGGGCGCGGCAAGGTCATGTTTCGGCCGAACGGGTGCTGTCAGGGCCTGGCCTGGTCAACCTTTATACCGCCCTTTGCGGCCTCGCCGGCGAGCCGGTGCAAACTATTTCGCCAGCGGAAGTGACGCACCGCGCCGCAGAGGGCGA
Organism: Pseudomonadota bacterium; assembly: GCA_021793155.1. Taxonomy (GTDB): domain Bacteria; phylum Pseudomonadota; class Alphaproteobacteria; order Rhodospirillales; family Magnetospirillaceae; genus DUZF01. Next base: position 109,342 of record JAJYTF010000005.1, read on the forward strand.
CCAACGGGCGGCCGAGAGCCTCGCAATGTTCTTCGCCATGCTGGGAACAGTGGCCGGAAACCTGGCCCTGACCGTGGGGGCGCGGGGCGGCGTGGTGATCGCGGGCGGCATCGTGCCGCAGGTCTTGCCGGCCTTTCTCGCCTCGGACTTCCGCCGCCGCTTCGAGGACAAGGGTCGGTTCACCGGGTATCTCGAACAAATCCCGGTCCATGTGGCCATCCATCCGTACCCGGCCTTCCTCGGCTTGGCAGGACTGGTCAGCTGATCGATCCGAATCGCCACCGGTAATAAGCCAATGCCGCGGCTTCGCGCAAATGCTCCACCGCCAGTGCTGCATCGAGGCTGGCCGGCGGCACCGCCGCGGCCTCCACGGGAATACCGAATCGGCGGAAGGCATAAAGAGCGCGGCGCATATGGTAGCGCTCGGTGACCAGCAGGACCCGCCGCCAGCCCCGGCCCTCGACGATCGGCTTGCAGAATCGGGCGTTCTCCCAGGTGGTGCGGGATTGGTCCTCGGTCAGCACGGCCTCGGCCGGTACCCTGGCGGCCCGAGCGATACGGCACATGACCGAGGCTTCCGGCGTTGAACCCGGACCACAGCCGCTCATCAGCAAACAGTCGACGTGCCCCTGCCGAAAAAGCGCCACCGCATGCTCCACCCGGCGCAGCAACGCCGGGCTTGGCCGGCCGCCGGCACTGACGGCCGCGCCCAGGACGATCGCGACATCGAACGGAGCGTCGGCTTCGGCGATCATGCCGCGATCGCGTCGCCCGCCAGGACGATCCGTCCCTTGCCGGCCCGCTTCGCCGCATACATACGTCGGTCCGCCGTGCCCACCAGCTCAGCCCAGGTCGTACACGCGTCGGTGATCCGCTCGGCGACACCGATGCTGGCCGTCATCCTGGCTCCGTCCGGCCGTTGCCCGAGTCCCATCTCGACCAGCCGCTGCAGCGCAGTTCTCGTCCCCTGCAGCCCCGTATCGGGCATGACGACGACGAATTCCTCGCCGCCCCAGCGAATCAGCAGATCGGCGCGGCGAAGGATCCGTCGCAGCGACGAGCCCGCCTGGCGCAGTGCGTCGTCCCCCTCCTCATGCCCGAAGCGGTCGTTGATCTCCTTGAAATCGTCGAGATCGATGAAGACCAGGGAAAACGGCGAGCCGTTTCGGCGCGACTGCTGGAACTGCAGTTCCAGCAGTTCCTCGCCGACGCGCCGGCTATACGCCGTGGTCAGGACGTCGTGCGATGCCTGGGCGATCAGTTGCTGCATAAAATGCAGCTGGCTCATGCCGGCCAGCGTCGCCACCACCGACAGCAGAGCAATCAGCCACATCGCCCCCAGATGGGTTTCGAACGGCATCACGTGATAGCCCAGGAAACTGACGATCAGGTTGGCGATCAGCGGCGGAACCGACAGAAGGGCCCCTTCCAATGCGGTAATGGGGAACATGGACAGGCCGGCCACCATAACGAAGGGAAGAAAGGCATAGCCGGCGGCCACGGCCTGCTGCAATTGGCCGCGTATGTCGAATTGCGCCAGCAGCGGCTGGCTGATCAGGAAGAATACCGTCGGCACCGCCAGCAGTCCCGCCAGCACCCAGCGCGGCGAAGGCCGCCGCCGCTCAGGCCGGCAGAGGATCACCAGGGCGGCAAAGGCTAGCGCCGCCGCCACGCGCAGCAGGCTGAAATAGATCGCCAGGCGCTGCGGAAAGACGAATAGGTCGACGGGAATCCACAAGGGCGTGAGCACCGCGAAAAGGGCGGCGACAAGCCGGGTGCGCGATACGATCAGAAACGCACGCCGCCGCCGGATCAACGCCGAGAGATCGCCGGGAAACAACAAACCGTAGAGCTGGCCGAACACTATGCACACCGGGACGATTTCGAGGCGTCGTAAAAAACCAGTATACGCCGCCGCAGACGCCGCGAAAACAAGAGCCGACAAGGGACACCGCGTCATGCCGGCCGGCGCTTTGATTGGCCCGGTACCGGCCGTTTTACGGATGGAGTTCGAAGTCCCCGAGGGAATGCAGAATACGGATGACGTCGATGCTGTCGAGGTCAATTCTGTAGAAGAGCACATGCGATCCGACCAGATATTTCCAATCGCCGGATCGGTTCTCCTCGCCGGCTCGACCGAGCTGGTAATCGGTGGCGATGGCCTGGGTAGCCCTCTTGACCCGCCGCACATAAGCCTCGGCTTGGTCAGGCCCCCATGTCTCGGCCGTATAGTTCCAGATGTCCGCGACATCGGACTGGGAGACCGGGAAAATCCGGAATCGGCCCTGACCTCCTGAACGCACGGAACGGGCCCAAACCATCAAAATCACTTCCGTAATGCGGGCTAGCCTTTCGGCGGGACCTCTTTCGGCGGAGGCTCCGGCACCCAGCGCATGGGGCATTCGCCGGCATGGCCGTCACGCAGGTCGCGCAGCAACACTCCACGCTGTTCGTTGACCATATGGTCACGGGTGTCGGCGACCGTCTGCCGCACCAGATACGACTGAATGGGGAACTGGTTCGTGTCGAAGCGGAACGCCCCCCGTGTGCTGACGAAATCGGCCCGGCGCAGGGCGGCGCGCAGCAGATCTTCCTGGGTGAATTTCTTGTCCACCGCCCGCAGTGCCGAGTCCAGCAGCAGGGCGGCGTCGTAGCCCTCGGCGGCGTAGAGCGACGGCAGGCGGCCATAGTCGGTCTCGAAATCGGCCACCAGCCGGTGGCTGGACGGCGAATCGACGTCGGCACTCCACGGGCCGACGCTGAAGGCGTCGAGAGCGGCCGGACCGGCCGCGGCAATGACGGTCTGGTCGAAGCTGGTACCGGGCGCGAACAGGCGAAAATCGTTCTTCATCCCGGCCGCGGCGAACTGCAGGACGAAGTTCACTGCCATGCCGCCGCTATACATGAGATAGACGCCGTCCGGGGCCTGTTCACGGATGCGGCGCAGGGACTCGCCGAATTCCATCGCCCCTGACCGGCCGAGCACCTCGATCACATTGCCGTTGAAGCTGCGGCGAAAGGCGGCCAGCGCCTCAGCGGCAGCCGGACCACCCGGCCCGACAACGGCCAGCGTATGGTATCCCTGGGCTTGCAGATACTGGCCGGCGACGTCCTGCATGGTCTCATTCAGCCCGGCAACCGAGAACAGGTAGGGACTGCATTCCTTGCCGGCGAAGCGAGGGGACGGGGCGTTGAGGCTGATGACGAAGGTCTTCGAGGCCACCGCCACCGGTATGGCGGCGGCGCTGACCGCCTCGTCCGACGACAACAACAGGACGTGGACGTGATCGGTTTGCGTCAGATGGGCGGCAAGCTGCCGGGCGGTGTCGGCGTTGCGCTTGTCGTCATAAGCCGACAGGCCGAACTCGATGCCTCCCAGCCGGCCGCCCAGATGCTTGACGGCCAGCTGAAAGCCATCGAGTTGGTCTTGCGCCCGGTTCGCTTCGGCCCCCGACAGCGTGCCGATGAAACCGATGGTGAAATCGCTCGATCCCGCCAAGGCAGGCGGCGACCATAACGCCGTCAACGAGAGAACCGCGGCGGCGAGCCTTCGGGTGACCCCGTACACGGGAGCGTTCCTCCTCAGCCGCGCTTTTTCGCGCGGGCGAAGGCTTCGGCCAGAGCGCCCCCGCCAGTTGACGCGGAACCGGGCGCCGAGGAGGGTGCGGACGGCCGCTGCTGCGGCTGCGATCGACGGTCGTCGCGCCGCGCTTCCCGAGGCGGTTGGCGATCCTTCGGCGCCGCCTGTTCGTTGAGGCGCATCGACAGCGCGATGCGTTTGCGCTTGAGGTCTACCTCCAGCACCTTGACCTTTACCAGGTCGCCGGCCTTGACCACGGCGTGAGGATCCTTGACGAAGCGGTCGGCCATCACCGAGATGTGGACCAGCCCGTCCTGGTGGACACCCACGTCGACGAACGCGCCGAAATTGGTGACGTTGGTCACCACCCCCTCCAGGATCATGCCCGGCTGCAGGTCCTTCAGCTCTTCCACCCCTTCCTTGAACGACGCCGTCTTGAACTCGCCCCGCGGATCGCGGCCGGGCTTTTCAAGCTCCGCGATGATGTCGGTGATGGTGGGTACGCCGAAGCGGTCGTCGGTGTAGTCGTGAGCGTCGAGCGAGCGCAGGAACGGCACGTCGCCAATCAGTGCCTTGAGCGCTCGGCCGGTACGAGCGGCAATGCGCTCCACCACCGGATAGGCTTCCGGGTGGACGGCCGAGCCGTCCAGCGGGTTGGCTCCGCCGGCGATGCGCAGAAAGCCGGCCGCCTGTTCGAAGGCCTTCGGTCCGAGGCGTTCCACGTTGCGCAGCGCGCCGCGCTCAGGGAACGGACCGTGGCTGTCGCGATAGGCGACGATGTTGCGGGCCAGCACAGGGCCCAGACCGGCGACGCGGGCCAGCAGAGCGGCGGATGCGGTGTTGACGTCGACGCCGACGCCGTTCACGCAGTCTTCCACCACCGCGTCCAGCGAACGACCCAGCTGCTGCTGGTCAACGTCATGCTGGTACTGGCCGACACCGATGGCCTTGGGATCGATCTTCACCAACTCGCCCAATGGGTCCTGCAGGCGGCGGGCGATCGAGACGGCGCCGCGCAGGGTGACGTCGAGGTCGGGGAACTCGGCGGCGGCCGTTTCGGAGGCGGAATAGACCGAGGCGCCGGCTTCCGACACCACCACGCGGGTCAGACCCAATTCCGGGTAGCGGCGCATCAGGTCGCCCACCAGCTTGTCGGTTTCGCGCGACGCCGTGCCGTTGCCCACCGCCACCAGCTCGGCCTGGAAGCGCCGGGCCAGCGAGGCAAGTTCAGCGATCGAGCCATCCCAGTCGTTGCGCGGCGGGTGAGGATGGATGACGCCGGTATGGACCACCTTGCCGGTGCGGTCGATCACCGCCAGCTTGACCCCGGTGCGGATGCCGGGATCGAGACCAATCGTGGCGCGCATGCCAGCCGGGGCGGCCAGCAGCAGGCTTTTCAGGTTGCGGGCGAAGACTTCGATAGCTTCTGATTCGGCCGCTTCGCGCAGCCGGTTGGTCAGTTCGATCTCCAGATGCAGGTGGATCTTCACCCGCCAGGCCCAGCGCACCGTTTCCACCAGCCAGGGATCCGCCGGGCGCCCCTGGTCGGCGATGCAAAAGCGCGCGGCGATGCGCCGTTCGAATTCGCCGGCGATACGGCTGCCGTCCTCTTCATCGGCGGCCTGTAACTTCAAAAGAAGTATCCCTTCGTTCCGGCCACGGAACAAGGCCAGGGCGCGGTGCGACGGAATGGCGCGGACCGGCTCGCGGTAGTCGAAATAGTCGGCAAACTTGGCGCCCTTCTCGGCCATGCCTTCGGCCAGGCGCGACACCATGATGCCGGTCTGCCACAGGTGCTCGCGCAAGGCACCCAGCAGGTCGGCGTCTTCGGCCATGCGTTCGATCAGGATCTGCCGCGCGCCGTCCAGCGCCGCCTTGATGTCGGCCACGCCTTTTTCCGCATCAACGAATGGACCCGCCGCGACCTCCGGCTCCTGACGCGAGTCGTTCAGCAGGGCCTCGGCCAGCGGTTCAAGCCCGGCCTCGCGGGCGATCTGCGCCTTGGTGCGGCGTTTCGGCTTATAAGGCAGATACAGATCTTCCAGGCGGGCCTTGCTGTCGGCGGCGGCGATCTCGGCACCCAGCTCGAGCGTCAGCTTGCCCTGCTCCTCAATGGATTTCAGGATCGCGGCTCGCCGATCCTCCAACTCGCGCAGATAGCCCAGGCGCTCCTCCAGCTTTCGTAGCTGGGTGTCGTCCAGGCCGCCAGTGGCTTCCTTGCGGTAGCGGGCGACGAAAGGAACGGTGTTGCCTTCATCCAGCAGGCGGACGGCGGCTTCCACCTGCTGTTCGGCGACTGCAAGCTCCTCGGCAATGCGGCGGCTGATGGTGGTCATGATCTCCCGTGGGACAGTGGAGGGAAGAGATGAGGCTTTACCTCATCCCCGGCCTGCAGCGCCAGTGCCCTTTCAAGGAATGGGGGGCGGTCGCCGGTTGCCGAGGCAGGGCGATCGCATGATTGTTTCCTCTCAGCCCGATGCATCCTTGGCAGCCCCCATGGCCGGCATGGATACCGGGGCGAGGGGCGATCAAGGCCACAAAAAGGAGCCGGGCGGCTTGCGGCCTACCCGGCAAGTTGGAGGAAGAGACTTGGAAGCCGTGGACCTAGTGGGGAGAATCTGACGGATGGTACCGCCACCAGCCGTCGAATTTTCACCACAATTCAATTGGTTGGTGGGCCGCCTGATCCAGGCGCTTGGGGACCAAGCGTCTGGGGCGGACCACTAGGCCTTCGGGTTCCACAGCGGAACGACAAACCGTAGGAAGAAACGGGTATCGCCGTTGCCGTAGGTCGCCTTGTCGGCGCTGACGGAGCTGGCGAGATATGCCTGGACGTTGATCGGGCCAAAGGCATAGCCGACCAGGCCTCCCATCTCGAACAGATGGGAATTGCCGGTGGGGTCGCCGATTCCGCTGCTAAGGTCATTGGTCCCGAACGCGATCGGGCCGACCTCCCATTTGCCGAAGGTCTTGGTCGCCGTCAGGTCATAGTTGATGTAGTCGGGATTGCTGAGAAGGTTGGGTGTCTGGTTGTCGCCAACCTTGCCATAGACGACATGCGCGGTCAGATTGTAGCCGTTTGCCGTATAGGACAGCGCGGCGCGTTCGTTGAATACCCAGTTGTTCGTGGCCAGGCCGGGCGTGTCCATCGGCGCATAGCCGCCGACGAAATTGCTGAAGCCGAAACCGTTACCAAGATCCCAGGCGACGCCAACCAAAAGCGCAGGATTATAGAGGCCTGCCGTCGAAACCGAGCCCTTTACCCCAACATAATCTTCGGGAACGGCGACATAGCCCTCGACACGGCCGCCCGCGATCTTCCATGGGGTCGACCACGCCACCACCGGAATATTGACGAAAGCGGTCGTGTTCGCATTCGGCCCCAGCATGACCATGCTGGAAGTGTCGACAAAATAGATGCCTTCCGGAAGCGGGGCGCCGAGCGCCAAGCCGACTGTTTCGCCGGCCTCGGTCACTGGCATTGCCATCGCCACGCCACCCATGGCGTACAGTGATGCTCCACCCACGGCAGCTGCCAGGGCCGCAGCCGCCAAGCCTTTCCTGTGTTTCCGTTCGAGCTTCATCGGCGTATTCCTTGAACAATGTGGCGCGCCACGGCTGTAGGACGATGGGTTCGAGGAGGCACCGTGGCGATAATAACTGTAATAATAATCGTGCTGGCATATATTGTATTTTGGACTTTTGGCCAATGTTGCCACCCAGACACTGTCCAGGGAAAATGCATGACAATACTACTGCATATACAAAGGTAATATTTTTCTTGAATTACGTGGGCACCAGAAGCCAGTAATATGCGACTTAGGTCGCACTGGCTGCGCAGCCACAACCGGCTAACATCATAGGATGAATGCAGTTTCGCCCGAATGGAGTCGCCGGCGACCCCGTCCGTTATGGCTGGGCAGCCTCATCCTATCGTCGGTGATCCATGCGGCGGCGCTCCCCCTGATCGGCGGCGCGTGGTTTGCCCGCGACAAGACGGTCGAACAGCCTCAGATCGTCGAGGTCACCTTGACCTGGATGGCGCCGGCCGCCGAACCGCAAGCGAAACCCGCACCAGTGACGCCTGCCGCCGAATCGATGCCCCACCCCCAATCGATACCGGCAGCCGAGCCGATGCCGGCCGGCCGACCGTCAATCGGCACGCCGCTCCTTGGCGAGCCCATCCGCCCTCCGCCGAAGGCAGGCGACACCACCGACCGAAGAGCGGCGCCGCATCGCAGGGGCGCCAAGCGGACCAAGCCCCCTCCACCGACGACCCAAATGGCCATGGAGGCGCCCCCTTCCCCAGCCGGCAGTCCGGGCCGCACGAATGCGGCGCCGCACCTGGCCGCACCGAGCCCCCCCGCCATGGCAGAACCCTCGGGGCCAAGCAAGGCGGAAGCGCTGACCCGCTATTCCCGCGGCCTCCTTGACCTACTGGAGCGGCACAAGGTCTATCCTCTGCTATCCCAAAGACGGGGCGAGCAAGGGACCATCGTCATACGCCTGACACTGGCCGAAGACGGGCACCTGCTCCGCGCCGAGCCGCTTGGCGGCGGCCCTGGCCGCTTGATCGAAGCCTCGCTGGCCGCCGTACAGGCAGCCGCTCCATTCCCCCCCCTGCCCGCCGAACTCGGCGGCCGTGAGGCGGTATTCAATGTGCCTATTACATACAGGCTTCAGTGATACAGACGTATGACTGGATATCCGGCACCAGGCCTATTGACATTCTCAGGTCTCCGGCTCGATCCGCTGATGGCGCCGATGTGGATCCACCAGGAGGTTGAAGGATACAGCGAGGTCGACATCGCCGGTCACCCTGCTCAGCGGTGTCAACCGGCACCCGGAACTGGTCCCTTTCCGGCATCTAAAACATGATCCCTCCCATCCGCTCCGGATGACAGGTCTTTGCCCTGGTGTCCTGGTGGTGGTGCCGGGCGATCGCTGCCGAGCGGCCGAAAGCCGGTCATTTCAGGGCCTGGATGGCACCGACAAGGCAGATCACCGCACCAAAGCTTGTGGCAGTATACCGGCGTCAATTCTTCGGCTTGAAATGCACATGCGGGTGCGCATGGCCATGGTGATGGCCGTGCTCTGGCCCGTGGAAATGCTGCCCGCGCACCAGTTCCGCAGCAACCAGATGCAGGTGGCCATGGCGAACTCCGGTCTCGGCGATCGTCGCTTCGGCGAATTGGCGGACCGACGGGGCTTCCCCCTGCAGCACCACCACCTCGAGGCAGTTTTCATGATCGAGGTGGACATGCAGGGTCGACAGCATGAGATCATGCCGGGCGTGCTGGGCTTCGGTCAGGCGGCGCCCCAATTCCCGCTGGTGGTGGTTGTAGACATAGGACAGGCAACCGACGGCATGGCCCGCTTCGCCTTCCTCGGCCCGATCCTCCTCGAGCCGCCGGCGCAGCAGGTCACGAATCGCTTCCGACCGGTTCTCGTACCCCTTGCGCCCGATATAGGCGTCGAATTCCGCCAGCAGCTCGTCGTCCAGGGAAATGGTCACCCGTTCCATGCGCGCCTCTCTCTGCACCATTGCATTATCCGGGAATTACCATACCACCCCTCGGCATTGACACGCCTCCGGCAGAGATGTATGAATTATTTACAAATTCTTCATACAGCGACACAGCGAGGCCGCCATGTTGTCACGCAAGACCGTGATCCTGTTGGCCGCGCTGCTGGCCGCCAACTTGCTGACCTGGGGCTGGGCCCTGCTGGCGTTCCGCGGCTATCCGCTACTGCTCGGCACCGCCTTCCTGGCCTACAGTTTCGGGCTGCGCCACGCCGTCGACGCCGACCATATCGCGGCGATCGACAACGTGACGCGCAAGCTGATGCAGCAGGGGCAGCGGCCGGTCGAGGTCGGCTTCTTCTTCTCGCTGGGCCATTCCAGCGTGGTGATCGCGCTGTCGATCGCCATCGCCGCCACCGCCACCGCCCTCCAGACTCGTTTCTCGGCTTTCAAGGAATTGGGCGGGATGGTCGGCACTTCGGTTTCCGCCTTCTTCCTGTTCGCCATAGCCTCGGCAAACCTGGCGGTTCTGGTCACCGTCTATCGCGGCTTTCGGGCCGCCCGGCAGGGCAAACCGCCGGCGGATGAGGATCTGGACCTGCTGCTGGCGGGGCGGGGCCTGCTCAATCGCCTGTTCCGCCGCCTGTTCCGCCTGATCGGACGCAGCTGGCACATGTATCCGCTGGGCGTCCTGTTCGGGCTGGGCTTCGACACGGCAACCGAGGTCGGGCTGCTCGGCATCTCGGCGGCGGAAGCGTCGAAGGGGCTGCCGATCTGGTCGATCCTGGTCTTTCCCGCCCTGTTCACCGCAGGCATGTCGCTGGTGGACACTCTCGACAGCACCCTGATGGTCGGCGCCTATGGCTGGGCTTTCGCCAAGCCCATCCGCAAGCTGTACTACAACATGACCATCACCCTGGTTTCCGTGCTGGTGGCCTTGCTGGTCGGCGGCATCGAAATCCTCAGCCTGCTGGCCGACAGGCTCAGCCTGGACGGCCCCCTGTGGTCGGCGATCAGCGGCCTGACCGGAAATTTCAGCCTGGTCGGCCTGCTTATTCTGGGCATCTTCATCACGTCCTGGCTGATCTCGGTGGTCATCTACCGTATCAAAGGCTATGACGAGATCGAGAGCGTCGCCTGAGGAGATCCAATCGATGGGCAAGTTCGAAACCCGCCTTGCACAACTGGGCATCATCCTGCCGGCCGCGGCCGCCCCCGCGGCCAATTATGTTCCCGCGGTGCGAAGCGGCAGCCTGCTTTTCCTGTCCGGCCAACTGCCGTTCACAGATGGCAAGCTGGCGTTTCTGGGCCGGCTGGGTGACACCGTGTCGGTGGAAGACGGCTACCAGGCGGCGCGGCTCTGCGCCATCAACTTGATCGCCCAGATCCAGGCCGCGGCCTCGACCATCGACCGCGTCGCGCGTATCGTCCGGGTGGGCGGCTTCGTTGCCTGCACGGCCGACTTCACCGACCAGCCGAAGGTAATCAACGGCGCCTCGGACCTGTTCGTCGCGGTGTTCGGCGACGCCGGCCGCCATGCCCGCGCCGCTGTCGGCTGCCCCTCCCTACCGCTGGGCGTGCCGGTCGAGGTTGAGGCGGTGGTCGAGTTGGGCGGAGACCCGCTGGCGCAATGAGCGCGGCGGTCGATATCGCCCGCCTTCAAAGCTGGATCGGCCGCCAGGAGACGCGGGAGGATACGGTCACACCGGTTCCCGTGGCGGCTTTGGCGGCGACCCTGGACCTGGCGGTTCCGCCGGCGCGAATCGGCGACGGGCTGCCGCCCCTCTGGCACTGGCTCTATTTCCTGCCCCTGCACCGCCGCTCGGAACTTGGCCCCGACGGCCATGCCAAACGCGGCGGCTTTCTGCCTCCTGTTCCCTTGCCCAGGCGTATGTGGGCCGGAGGGCGCCTGGAATTCCTGGCCCCATTGCGGGTCGGCGAAACGATCCGGCGGGTTTCCTCGGTAATGAATGTCACCGAAAAGCGCGGGCGATCCGGCTCGTTGGTTTTCGTCGTAGTCCGGCACGAAATCGTCGGGCCGCAGGGGCTGGCGCTGACCGAGGAGCACGACATCGTCTATCGGGAAGGCGGAGCCTTGTCCACGAGCCGACCCGGCACGGCGCTTCCCGCCGATCCGCTGTGGGCGCGCCAGATCGTCGCCGATGACGTGCTGCTGTTCCGCTACTCCGCCCTGACTTTCAACGGCCATCGCATCCATTACGACCGCCGCTATGCTACCGAGACCGAAGGATATCCGGGCCTGATCGTCCACGGCCCGCTGATCGCTACCCTGCTGGCCGGACTGGCCGCGGAAGCGATGCCGGAGGCGACCATGTCGACGTTCGAGTTCCGCGCCGTCGCGCCCGTCTTCGACACTGGGCCGTTCCGCATTGCCGGACGGCCCGACGGGGCGCCGGAACGTCTGCTGCTGTGGGCGGAAACGGCCGAGGGCCACCTGGCGATGGAGGCCAGGGCGACGATGGTCACCCCACCAACACGGCCAAGCTGTGGATGAGTAGACCGATCAGGCCGCCGACCACCGTACCGTTGATGCGAATATATTGCACATCCCGGCCCACCTGCAGCTCCAGCTTCGCCACCAGGGTCCGGGTGTCCCAGCTGCGCACGACCCCGGCCATGAACGCGCCGATGCGCTGGCGGTTGGGCACGACGATGTGCAGGATGGCCCGATTGACCCAGGAATTCACCACGTCGCGCAGGGTCTCATCCTCGTGCAGCCGCGCACCGAAGCCCAACAGAGCCCCGGTCAGTGCGCGCTCGATGCGGTCACCGCCGGCCAAGTCGGCCAATGCGACCCGTTTCGCCTCCAGCCAAAGAGACTCAATATAGACTTGCACGTCCGGATGGCTGACCAGTTCCTCTTTCAGCGCCTCGGCGCGGGCTTGGCTCTCCGGCGAATTGGCCAAGCGATCGATCAGGGCGGCGACGCCTAGCTGGAACTCCAGACGCCAGGGATGATCGGGTGAGCGCATCTCGTCCAGGGTCTCCAGGGCTCCCACAACGATCCGCTTGGCGAGCTTGGCGTCCAGCCAGTCGGGAACCCACCAGCCCGACTTGTCGCTGATCTTCTGGTGGATCACTTCCTGGTTCTCCAGGATGAAGCGGCGAGCGACGTCGAGGCCGATATCGAACAGCGCGAAATGTTGGCCGCCGGCCACCAGGATAGTGAGGATGCGGGCCATCAGCGGCGCGGCGGCGATGCCGCGCAGCCGTTCGACCGCTGCCTCCCGCAGCATGCGTCGCACCGGCTCGTCCTGCATCGCGGCGACCAGGGGCGGCACGGCGGCCACCACCCTTCGCGCGACGAAACGGGCGTTGGATTCCTCGTCCAGCCAGCGGCCCAGGCGCCCGGCGACGTCCATGGCTTTCACCTTGGGCAGCAGCACTTCGGGACTGAGGAAGTTGTTGGTGACGAAGCCGCCCAGCGACTCGCCGATTCGGTCCTTGTTGCGGGGAATGATGGCGGTGTGGGGAATCGGCAGGCCGAAAGGATGGCGGAACAGGGCGGTGACGGCGAACCAATCGGCGAACCCGCCGACCATCGCCGCCTCGGCGAAGGCCCGCAGAAACGACAACCAGGCATACTGCCGCTCGCCCAGCAGGGCCAGCAGGAAGACCGCGAACATCAGGACCAGCAGCCCGGTGGCGGTCAGCCGCATCCGGCGCAAGGCTACGGCCCGTTGCGTATCGTCGACGATGGCGATGGCTCTCACCTCTGTACTTCAGGAGGATGCAACCCCATGTAAGGCCCACAAAGGCGCAAGTCCAATGGGGAAAGATGCATGCCCGACGGAAGCGAAGGGATCACCGTCCGCAGTGTCGGTGGGGTCAACCGCATTGCGGCGGAGGCCTGGGACGCGTGCGCCGGCCCCGACAATCCGTTCTGCTCCCATGCCTTTCTGCTGGCCCTTGAAGAATCGGCCTCGGCTAATGCCCAGACCGGCTGGTCGCCATGCCATCTGGTGGCGGAAGACGCTGCGGGCCGGCTTCTCGCCTGCGCCCCGCTCTACCTGAAAAGCCACTCCTTCGGGGAATATGTGTTCGACTGGGCCTGGGCCGACACCTATCAGCGGAATGGCCGAGCCTATTACCCCAAGTTGCAGTGCGCCATCCCCTTCACGCCAGTGACTGGTCCCAGGCTGCTGATCCGCCCGGAGGTAGCGCAACGCGGCCTGGAACTCGCCCTCGCCGACCGGATGGTCGAACTGCTGGAGAAGGCGGGCCTATCCTCGGCCCATGTCACCTTTCCCACTCAGACGGAAGCCAAGGCCCTGGCCGGGCGGGGCTGGCTCCTGCGCATGGGCGAGCAATACCATTGGACGAACCAGGGATACGGCAGCTTCGACGAGTTCCTGTCCGCCCTGTCATCGCGCAAGCGCAAGACCATCCGCAAGGAGCGCGAGCGGGCCGCCGCGCTGGGCGTGACCATCCGCAGCCTCGCCGGCGGCGACCTCAAGGCAGGGCATTGGGATGCCTTCTATCGGTTCTACTTGAGCACCATCGAGAAGAAATGGGGCCGCGCCTATCTGACGCGCGATTTCTTCGCCCGTCTGCATGCGGCGCTGGGCGAGCGGGTCGTGCTGATCATGGCGGAACGGGACGGGAATTGGGTGGCCGGGGCGCTCAACCTGGCCGGCGGTGATACGCTTTACGGCCGCAACTGGGGGGCCGAGGGCGATTTCCGCTTCCTGCATTTCGAGCTCTGCTACTATCGCGCCATCGACCACGCCATCGAGCACGGCTTCCAACGGGTGGAAGCGGGGGCACAAGGCGAACACAAGATCAGCCGCGGCTACTTACCGACGCCCACCTGGAGCGCCCATTGGATCCGCGATCCGGCATTCCGCCGCGCCATTGCCGGCTATCTTGAACGGGAACGCCTGATGGTGGAGGAATGCATGGCCGACGCGGCGGAACTGGCGCCCTACCGGCACGATTGACGATTTAGCTGACCATTCTCCCGTCCACCAGATGGACTTGGCGATCGGTCATCGCCGCCAGTTCCTTGTCGTGGGTCACCACGACCACTGTCCGGCCTTCGCCATGGGCCAGGTCCTTCAGTATGCCGAAGGCCTGATGGGCCGAGGCGGTATCCAGGTTGCCGGTCGGCTCGTCGGCCAGAATGATCGATGGGTCATTGGCCAGCGCCCGGGCGATTGCCACCCGCTGGCGCTGCCCGCCCGACAGCTGGTCGGGCCGCTTGTGCATGTGCTCGGCCAGGCCCAGCGCCGTCAAGAGGGCTTCCCCCCGACGGCGCATCTCCCGCTCGGTCGCGTCGCCCTTCTTCTTCATCGGTATCTGGACGTTCATCAGCACGGTGAATTCGGGCAACAGGAAGTGGAACTGGAAGACGAAGCCCAGCTTGAGCAGGCGCAGCCGCGACAGGGCTTCGGCCGACAACCGGCCGGTATCTTCGCCGCCAACCAGTACCTGCCCGGCAGTGGGCCGGTCGAGCAGGCCGAGCAGATAGAGCAGAGACGACTTCCCCGACCCCGACGGACCGGAGATGGCGACGAACTCGCCCCTGCCTGCGGTGAAATCGACTTCGTCCACCAGCGTCACCGGCACCTCGCCGGGCAATCGACGGGTCAGGCGGCGGGCCTCGATCACCGCGTTCATCCGCCGCCCCGCAGGATGTCGACGGGATTGAGGCGCGCCGCCCTCCGCGCCGGCAGCCAGGCGGCGAAGGTCGCGGTGGCCGTCGCGATGGCCCCCGAGATCAGATAATGCTTGGGTGTGCGGTACAGGATGAAGCCCTGTACCTTGACGAATCCTTCCATCTTGAAATGGAACGAGCCCATCAGGGCGATCAGCCCATAGCCGATCAGCCAGCCGACCAGCGTGCCGATGACGCCGACGACGAAACCTTCGAGCACGAAGATGTTACGAATGTCCGCCTCGCTGAAACCCATGGATTTCAGAATGGCGATGTCGCGGGTCTTTTCGTAGACGACGGTGGAAATGACGTTGAAGATGCCGAAGCTGGCGACGATCAGGATGGCGCCGACCGTCGAATACATGATGCCGTTCTGGATGACGAACAGGCCCAGCACGTTGCGCGACGCCTCTTCCCAGGATTCCGCCCGGTAGCCGAAGCGGGATTCGATGCGGTGCGCCAGATCCGATGCCGTGGTGACCTCGTCCAGCTTGAGGCGGATGCGGTTGATGACATTGGGCCGATTCTGCAGGATCTGGGCCTTCTTCAACAGGGTGTAGGTGTCGAAGTTGTCAGTGGCGACGATGCCCGTGGCGAAAAGGCCGACCACCGTCATCTTCAGGGCCACGCCCTCCGGCGACACCGCCGAGATGGTGTCCCCCAGCCTGACACCCGCCTTGTCCGCCACCCCCTGCCCCAGAATGATGGCGTTTGGCGCAGTGCGCAGCGCAAGAAGCGAACCGGCGGTCAGATCCTTTTCCAGCGTGCCGACGAAGCGTTCGTTCTCCGGTTCGATACCGGTGATACTGGCCGCCACGTCCTTCGCGCCGAACCGCAACAGCACTTGGCCGGTCAATACCGGCGACACCCTGACGCCCGGAAATTCGCGCAAGGAGTCGACGATGGCCCTGGCGTTACGGATGCCACGCACCTCGTCTATGGGTTTGAGGTCGCGCAGTTCGACGGCACCACTGGCAAAGGCCTCTTCCGCGGGCTGAGGCAACGGGGTGCGAAACTCGTCCTTGATGGTGATATGCGGCTGCACATCGATCACCCTGGCGACGAAATCCCGCTGGAAGCCCTGCATCATGGCGGCGATGCCGATGAAGAAGCCGACCCCCAGCGCCGCCCCCAGTACCGATACCAGGGTCTGCCGGCGGCGGACGCGCAAATGGGACAGGGCGAATTCCAGCGCCAGCGGCATGTCACGGGGCCTTGCCGACCCGCACCCGCTGGCCGTCGCTCAGGCTGCTTGGCGGGTTGCTCAGAACCATGGCATCGTCGGCCAGGCCCCCGACCACCTGCAAGCGATCACGGCCGCGAATTCCCAACGCCACCGCCTGGGCATGCACCCGCCCCTCGCCATCCAGCGTCCACACCTTGCCGTCCACTACGGCTGCGGAGGGAAGGAGCAACGCCCCGGGAACCTCGCGGGTAATGATGTTGACTTCGGTGGTCATGCCGAGCTGTACCGGCGTATCCGCAGGCAGGCCGATGCGGACCCGGAAGCTCTTCGTCAACGAATCGCCTTTCGGCGTGATGGACGAGACGGCTCCTTCCAGAACCCGCCCCGGAAAGGCATCGGCCTTCACCAGGACTCTCTGGCCCGGCCTGACCAGCGGAATGTCCTCTTCATCCACGTCGGCGGTGATGCGCAACGGACGCGGCTGCCCCACCCAAAACAGCACCTGGTTCTTGTCCACCGCCTCACCGACCTCGCCGTCACGACGCAGAACCATCCCATCGATCGGCGCGGTGATGGTCAAATCGGAAATCCGCTGCTGCTGAGCGGCGACGGTGTATTGCGCCTGCCGATATTCGCTTTCGGCCTTTTCCCGGGCCTCGTGGCTGGCAAAGCCGCGGGAAAGCCCTAATTCCTGGCGACCCACTTCCGCTCGCCAATAGTGTTCCTTGGCCTCCAGCTCGGCCAAATGGGCCCTGGCCTCCCGATCGTCGAGGCGAAGGAGGGCCTGTCCCTGCCTGACCTCCTGCCCTTCGTCGGCGAGCAAGCCGGCGATACGCCCGGCAACGACCGGCGCGACCTTGGCCCATGTCTCGGCCTCGACCACGCCCGTCGCATAGACCGCCTGGACGGCGGGCCCGCGGATCGGCTTGGCGGCGACCACTTCCGGCCCCTGCATTCCGCCAAAATAGGCTAATGCGGCGCCGGCGGCGCCCAGCAGGATGACAGCGAAGAGGACGGTGCGGCGGTGCGAAGACATGTCGCCGCTGAGGATATATCGGGTCACCCCAACTGAAAATGCGCGAGAGCAACTTCCACATCATTCTGAAGCGGGAAACGCTTCAAAGCCCCAGATAAGCCGTGCGGATCTCGGCATGCTCCGCCACCTGCCGGGCCGGCCCCTCGGTAAAGATCCGGCCTTCGGCCAGGACATAGGCGTAGTCCGACAGCGCCAGCGACAGATGGACGTTCTGCTCGACCAGCAGGATCGTGGTCCCGCTGTCCTTCAGTTGCTTCAAGGTCGAGAACAACTGCTGGGCCAGCAGCGGAGACAGCCCAAGGGACAGTTCGTCGATCATCAGGACCGCGGGTTCAGCCATCAGCCCTCGTCCGACCGCCAGCATCTGCTGCTCGCCGCCCGAGAAGGTGCTGGCCTTCTGGCTGCGGCGCTCCTGAAGCCGGGGGAACAGGGTGAACACCCGTTCCAGATTGCGTGCCATGTGTCGTCGGCCGCGCGGGGCGAAGGCGCCCATCTCCAGGTTTTCCATCACTGTCATGTCGGGGAACAGCTGCCGCCCCTCGGGCACCAGCACCAGGCCGCGCCGCGTCCGACCGTAGGCCGGAAGCCGGGTGATATCCTCCCCCTCCAGCAGGATGCGCCCCGCCCGCCCCCGGATCAGGCCGCTGACGGCACGCAAGGTTGTGGTCTTGCCGGCGCCGTTGGCGCCGACAATGGTGGTCACCCGGCCCTGGGCCACACGTAGGGAAAGCCCCCACAGCACCTGGACTTCGCCGTAGCCGGCTTCCAGCTGCTGAATCTCCAGGATGGCCTCGCCGCCCATATCAGCCGTTCTCCATCAGCTTGCGGGCGATATCGGGATCGCCGAGATAGGCCTCGACGACGGCCGGATCCTCCGCCACCTCGCGCGGTGTCCCCTCCGCGAGCTTGGCCCCGAAATTCAGCACCATGACGCGGTCCGACAGGCTCATGATGGCCTGCATCAGATGTTCGATCATCAGGATGGCGATACCCCGGCCGCGGATCGCCTTGAACACGTCGATCATGCGGGCGACCTCGGTGGGGTTGAGGCCTGCCAGTACCTCGTCCAGCAGCAGCAACCTGGGCCGTGCGCACAGCGCCCGGGCCACCTCCAACCGCTTCTTATGGGCGATGGTCAAATGCTGGGCCAACGTGTCGGCCCGATCCGCCATCCCGACGAAGTCCAGAATCTCACGGGCCATGTCGCGCGCCCGAACCAGCGGCATGTCGTCGCGGCCAAAGCAGGCGCCGACAACACAGTTCTCCAGCACGGTCATATCGTTCAGCGGACGGACGATCTGGTGGGTGCGGGCCAGCCCCTGGCGCACGACGCGATATGGCGCCCAGCCGGTGATGTCGGCGCCGCCGAACACCACCCGCCCGGTGTTGGGAGCCAGCACGCCATTGATCAGATTGAAGATGGTCGACTTGCCGGCGCCGTTGGGGCCAATCAGCCCGAAAATCTCGCCCTCGGCCACCGAGAACTCCACATCCTTGACCGCCGTCAGCCCGCCGAACTGACGGGACAAGCCGGTGACCTCGAGCAGCGCCGTCATTCCAGTTTCCCCCGCAGCCTGGGCCAGCGCTGGGTCAGCCAGCCCATCAGCCCGCCGGGCACGAACAGCACGATTCCCAGAAGCAAGAGTCCGGCGACCACCAGATGGAAGTCGGAGAACAGCGGTGAAGTCAGCAAGTAGCCGCGGAGCTGCTCGTAAAGAAAGGCTCCCAGCGCCGCCCCGGCAACGCTGCCCTGCCCGCCCAGCATGAGCATGACAATCGCCTCGGTGGACAGCGTCAGGTCGAAGGCCTGGTCAGGCTGAATGACGCCGTTCTTGAAGAAGAACAGCGCGCCGGCCGCCGCCGGCAAAAAACCCGAGATGCTATAGATCGCGGCCTTGTAAGTGGCCGGATTGACGCCCAGCACCGCCGCGGCATCCTCGTCCTCGCGGATGGCGAACAAGCCCAGGCCGAACTTTGAACTGCGGATGCGCCAACTCAGGAACAGCGACGCCGCCATGACCGCCACCACCAGGAAATAGACGATCCACAGTGCCTGCCTGGCGCCCCCCAGGGCCTGGTAAGCGGCCACAGACAGATAGATGCCGGTGGAACCGCCCCAGACATCGAGGTTCGAGACCAGGGCCTGCACCGCCTCGTTGATGCCGATGGTCGCCAGGGCGAAATAGGCGCCTCTCAGCCTCAAAATCCCAAGGCCGAACAGCAGGGCGACAACGCTGACCGCACAGCCCGCCGCGAGGACCGCCACCACCAGCGGCCAGCCCTGCACGACGGTCAGCCAGACGCCGAAATAGCCGCCCAGCCCGAAAAAGACGATATTGCCGAAATTGACATATCCCGTATAGCCGATCATCAGGTTCAGGTTGGACGCCAGGATAATGGCCACGGCGGCAAGGAACAGGGTCTCGCGCAGGCCCACATCGCCGCCGATGGCGGGAAGGCCCGCGAACAGCGCCGTCACCGCCAGGATCAGCCAGAACATCGGGTGCCTCATCGCTCGGCCCTCCGGCCGAACAGGCCTTGGGGAAAGGCGATGAGGATCAGCACGAACAGAACGAACTCGATGACGGGCGTCCAACTCACTGCGATGAACGGGGTGACGCCGCCCTCGATAAGGCCGAGCACCAGTCCGCCCAGCAGGGCACCGGCCGGGTTGCCCAAACCGCCCAGGACGGTGACGACGAAGCTCTTGAGCTGGTAGTCGTCACCCGACAAGACGGTGAAGGGGAACAAGGTGGCGATCAGGCCGCCGGCCACCGCCGCCAGCCCGATGCCCAAGCCGAAGGCGATGGCCAGCACCTGATTCGATGGAATGCCCATCAGTTCGGCCGCCTGCCGGTTGCTGGCAACGGCTCGGATGGCCTTGCCGAGCCGGGTGAAGCGCATGAAGAGGTAAAGGGCACCGGCGATCATCACCGACGATATCGCCGCTAGGATATGAGCCCCGGTAAAGGTGAATCCGTGCCAGGTGATGCCCGGCACGGAAAACGCGACGTTGTAGGGGCTGGTGCTCCACACGGCGGTGCCGAGGCCGATCACCACCATATTGACGGCGAACGTGGCCAGCAGGCTCATCAGCGGCGGCCGCCTGATGACCCGGTGGACCGCGACCCAATAGATCACCACCCCAAGGACGAAGCCGCCCGCCGCCACCGGCGCCAGAGCGGCGTAAGGGGTCAGTCCCAGATGCCCGAACAGAAGATAGAGCCCGAACATGCCGAGAGCGATCATCGCGCCGTGGGTAAGGTTGATGATGTCCATCACCCCCCAGATCAGGGTCAGTCCGATGGCGGCAAGGCCATAGACGGCGCCCACCAGGACGCCGTCCATCATCGAGGCGAGTACGCCGAACATGCCGGCCTAATGTAACGGATAAAGCAGCGGGGCGGTCTGCGCCGCGGCCGGCGAGACCACTTCCTTGACCAGTTGACCGTCCTTCTTCTGCCACTGCGCCAGCACCATCTCATGGCCGATCTGCAGGCCGTGGTTCTGCGCGTCGGTGGCGAATTTGACATGGCCGTAGAAGATCGTCGCATCGGTCGCGTTAAGGGCGTCGGTGACTTTGGCCGAGTCGAGGGAACCGGCCTTTTCGATGGCATGCTGCAGGATCAGCCCGGCCGCATAGCCGCCGGCGGCGTGATAGCTGGCTTCGGCGCCGAATTTCTCCTTGAATGCCTTGCCGAACGCCGCACCGTCCGGACCGAAGTCTGGCTTGTAGGCGGCCGAGGGCTCCCATTGAGAAGGCACCGAGATGCCGATGGCGGCATCACCCAGGCTGGCGAACTGCGGGCTGTCGGGAGCGACCAGCAAGCAAACGAACTTCATCGGCGCCTTCTGGTCGTACATCTGCCGGGCCAGGGTGGCGCCGTCGGCGTAATGGCCGCCGCCCACCATCACATCGGCATTGGCCGATATCATCTTGTTGATGATCGGCCCGAAATCGGTAGTTCCGGGAGCATAAGCCTCATCCAGTACCACCGGCTGGCCCAGGCGCTTCGCCTCTTCCTTCGCCGCCCCCGCCACAGCCTTGGAGAAGCCGTCGTCGGAGTAGGCCACGGCGACCTTCGCCTGCGGATTCTTCTGTTTGATCACGGCCATCGCCGAGGACAGGTAATGTGTCGCCGGCGTGTACATCTGGAACAGGCCGTGGTTGCCCAGCTGATAAGTCTTGTCCTCAGCGGCGCCGGTCGTCAGCATCACCTTGCCGTATTGTTCGGAAATGATGGCGGCGGTTGCCGTAAGATTGGACGAGTATGGACTGAACAGGAAATCGGCATTGTCCTGCAGGATCAGTCGGCTGTACAGCTGCTGCACACGCTCGGATTTTGACTGGTCGTCATAGGTGACAAATTTTACCTGATAGCTGGAGCTGCCGATTTTCAGGCCGCCGGCGGCATTGAGCTGATCGCGCCACAGCTCGAAGCCGTGCAACTGTGCCAGGGAATCGACATTGAGCGGACCGGTCTCGGAGACGGTGAAGCCGATGGTCAACGTGCCACCCGCGGCGGCGGCGGCTGTCGTTCCCATGGCGAAAATCGATGAGGCCAGGACAACGGTAGCAAAGACTTTCCTCGCCGTGCGCATTTTCTTACCCCCTATCCAGGTTAATTCTTAAACGGGGAGATTTCGCATTCTTCGAGGACAGGGTAACCCTGTTGTTGCCCGCTGGCAATCCGATGGGAACCTGTGATGGAAATCGGCTTGGGGGGCCGTCGGCGCTTGAGCATCGCCGTCAGGAAGACCGCCAGACTGGTCTAACACGAAGCAGCAATGAGCGGAACCGGTCATCGCGCCCTCGGTAGCCGGGCGGGGTTATTCCTTACCCCTGGCTACGCGCCAACGATGGCGGGAGCCATCGATGGGCCAGCGAAGTCTCGATCAGGTTCGCTCATCGAGGCTTGGTATAACGCCCGAAGTCCCGACGATCGGTGACTTGGATATGTTCGACCAGCCAGTCGCAAAGCTGGGCGCGCACCACGGTCTGCAGGTCCACCCGCCTGGACCTCACGTCGAAGATCAACCGATCCAGTTCGGCCAGCAGATCGCGGTGATGGGCCACGTGTTCGTTGGCCTCGGCGCCTCCGCGCAACCGCGCCTCTTCCTCGTGGAAATGATGCCAGGCGGCGCGGCGTAGCCGCTCCAGCAGCGCGTCGGCCTCGGCCGGGTCGTACCAGGCAGGCAGCCGCGCCAATGCGTTCACCGTATCGACCAGCCCCCGGTGGTGCTGATCGATCCATTTGACGCCCAGTTCCAGTTCGGGGCCCCATGCGATCAGCGCCTCTTCGGCCGCATCCCCCGGTTGGCGAAGGGGCGGCAGGTCCCCCTCGATTTCCTCGATCGGATAATCGGCCAGGAAGCGCCTCATCGCCTTGAACATCTGGAACCAATGGATGCCTGAGCCGGCGGCGAAATCCATCAGGACCGAATCGATCCGGGCAATCATCTCGGCATAATCGACCTGCCGCAGCTCGGTATCCTCGCACTCTCCATGCCGCCGCTTCGACTCTTTGGCAAAACACGCCACGGCCGCCTGGCGGAATTCGGCAAGGCGCTGGGAAAGAAGGGCGGTTTCGGCGCCCAGCCTCCACAGATGGGCAATCTCATCGGCCCGCGCGGCCAATGCCTCGCGATCCTCGCTGCTGGCGGGACGCTCCCCCGCGGCTGGCTTCCCCGATGACGTCAGTGGCCGGATATTCACATTAGGATCCGAAGCTGCAACGGCAGCCATCCAACATGAAAGCTGAGTGGCTTATCTGTTATTCAATAATGTCACAAGCCATCCATAAGGCCTATAACCACAAAATCAATGAGTGATAAGACCACGGGGGGTAGGGAAATTTCGCTCTATTTCGCCACGTTCTCCGGCTGCCGCTCCGGTTGCGGGGGGACCGGATGCGGAGCGTGATGCTGTGGCAGGTGCGGCTTGCGGCGATTGAGCCAGGCGACCAGGCGGCGCACCACGATGTAGAACGCCGGCGTGAAGATCAGGCCGAATCCTGTCACTCCCAGCATGCCGAAGAACACCGCGGTGCCCAACGATTGGCGCATCTCCGAGCCGGCTCCGGTGCTCCAGACCAGTGGTAGCACCCCGAGGACGAAGGCGAACGAGGTCATCAGGATCGGCCGCAACCGCGTCCGCGCCGCCTGCACCGCCGCCGCCACCCGGTCCAGGCCATCGACCATCTCGCCCTGCCGGGCGAACTCGACGATCAGGATCGCATTCTTGGCGGCAAGGCCAATCAGCACCACGAAGCCGATCTGCGCCAAGATATTGACGGGGATGCCGCGCAACGAGAGGCCCGTCCCCGCCGCCAGCAGGCACATGGGAACGATCAGCACCACCGCCAGCGGCAGGGACCAGCTTTCATACTGCGCCGCCAGCACCAGGAAGACGAACAGCACCGAGGCGGCGAACACATAGATCCCATGGCTGCCGGCCAAAACCTCCTGCAAGGCCAGTTCGGTCCATTCGAAGCCGAAACCGTCGGGAAGATGCTCGGCGGCCAAGCGCGACATCTGCTCCAGGGCATAGCCGCTCGAGACATTGGGCAAAGTGGCACCCTGGACCTCCGCCGCCGGATACAGATTGTAGCGCGGCACCCGGTAGGCGCCGGTGATGAAACGGAAGTCGGCTACCGAGCCGAGCGGCACCATTTGGCCCCGGGCGTTGCGGGTCTTGAGGTTGGACACTGCATGCAGGTCGGTGCGGAAGTCTCCGTCGGCCTGCGCAGTGACCCGATAGGTGCGCCCCAGATAGTTGAAATCGTTGACATAGGCCGAGCCCAGATAAATTTCGAGCGCCTCGAACACCTGGTCGGCCGGTACGCCCAGCATTTCCGAGCGGACCCGGTCGATGTCGGCGTAGACGCTGGGGGTGCGGGTGTTGAAGGTGGTAAACACGCGCAGCAGGCCCGGCACCTGGTTGGCCGCCACTACCATTTCGTTGGTCGCCGCTTCCAGCGCCTCCAGTCCGCGCCCGCGCTTGTCCTCGATCATCATTTTCCAGCCGCCGGCGGTACCAATGCCGCGCACCGGCGGCGGGGCAATGGGGATGATCATCGCGTCCTGGATGCTGGCCAAGCGCTTGCTCAGTTCGGACAGGATCTTCGTTGCGGATTGCCCCTTCTCCGCCCGCTCTTCGAACGACTTGAGCGGTACGAACACCGTGGCCGAGTTCGACGCGTTGGTGAACGTCGCCGCGTCCAGGCCGGCAAAAGGTACGACATGCGCCACGCCGGGCGTATCGAGCATGATCTTGATCGCCCGCTGCATGACGCTGTCGGTGCGGGCCAGCGAAGCACCGGGCGGCAACTGCATGACGACGATCAGATAGCCCTGGTCCTGGTCGGGAATGAAGCCTTTCGGGGCCCGGGCAAACTGGTAACCGGTGATAGTGATCAGCCCGCCATAAACCGCCAGCATCAGGATAGTGAATCGGGCCAGGCGCCGGGTCAGCCCGCCATAGGCGGCGGACAGGCGGTCGAAGATCCGGTTGAACAGGTGAAAGAAACCGACCACCGGCCGGAACGGCGCCCATACCGTTTCGGTGTCATGCATCTTGTGCGGCTTGAACAGCAGCGCGCAGAGGGCGGGGGACAAGGTCAGCGAGACGATCAGCGAGATCACCGTCGAAGCGGCGATGGTCACCGCAAATTGCCGGAAGAACTGGCCGGAGATCCCGGGGATGAATGCCGCCGGAATGAACACCGCCGAGAGCACCAGGGCGATGGCAATCAGCGCGCCGCCCACCTCGTCCATGGTGACATGGGCAGCGTTGCGCGGCGACATGCCCTCGTTGCGGATATTGCGCTCGACGTTCTCCACCACGACGATGGCGTCGTCGACCACGATGCCGACTGCCAGCACCAGGCCGAACAGCGACAGGTTGTTGAGCGAATAGCCCAAGGCGGCCAGTGCGGCGAAGGTCCCGACCAGCGACACCGGAATGGCAACGATAGGAATGATCGAAGCTCGCCAGGTCTGCAGGAAGACGATGACGACGACCACCACCAGAAGAATGGCTTCGAAGATCGTCTTGTAGACCTCGCTCACCGACTGGGCGATGAATTCGGTGGGGTTGTACACCACGGTGTATTTCACCCCCGGCGGAAAGTTCTTGGACATCTCGTCCATGGTCGACAGCACGCGCTTGGCCGTATCCAGGGCATTCGACCCGGGAAGCTGGAAGATGCCCATCGGCACGGCCTGCTGGGTATCGAGATAGCCGTTGACACTGTAGTCCTGCGCGCCCAGTTCGACCCTGGCGAGGTCCCGCACCCGCGTGACCCGACCCTGGGCATCGCTCTTCACGATGATCTCGCCGAACTGCTCCGGATCCTTGAGGCGGCCCAACGTCTGCACATTGAACTGAAAGGCGCCGGGATTGGCTACCGGCGGCTGCCCCAGCACACCGGCCGCCACCTGGACGTTCTGCGCCTGCAAGGCACGCAGCACGTCGCCAGCGGTGAGGTTGCGCGCCGCCACCTTGTCCGGATCCAGCCACACCCGCATCGCATAGTCACGGGCACCGAACACGGTGACCGTGCCGACGCCGTCGACACGGCTCAGCACGTCCTTGATTTGCAGAGTGGCAAAGTTCGACAGGTAGAGCTGGTCGCGCGAGCCGTCCGGCGAGTAGAGATGGATGACCATCAGGAAGTCGGGCGAGTTCTTCACCACATTGACGCCGAGGCGCTGAACCTCGGCCGGCAACTGCGGAATGGCCAGCGAAACACGGTTCTGCACCAGGACCTGCGCGATATCCAGGTTGGTGCCCTGCTTGAAGGTGACGGTCAGGCGCAGGTTGCCGTCGCCGGTCGCCTGGCTCGACATGTAGAGCATGTTCTCGACGCCATTGATTTGCTGTTCCAGCGGTGTCGCAACCGTGTCGGCCACCACCTGCCCGGAAGCGCCGGGATAGGCGGCGGTGATAACGATGGTCGGCGGGGCGATTTCCGGGTATTGGGCAAGCGGCAGGATGAAATAGGCGATGCCGCCGATCAGGGTGATGAACAGCGATATGACCGTGGCGAAGATCGGGCGGTCGATGAAGAAATGCGACAAACGCATGCTCAGACCCTGTTCAAGATATCACTGCGCCTTGATTTATCATCCCCGCGAAGGCGGGGATCCACACTGCCGCCTGGGTTCCCACTGTTGCGGGAATGACGGGCACTGGCGGTAGCGGTCTGCGAATCCGCCGGCAGCCGCCACCTCAGTTCGTCACCAGTTGCGGAGTGACCTTGCCCCCCGGGCGGGCCCGCATCAGGCCGTTGACGATGACCTTGTCCTCGGGTCCG
The DNA here is from genome assembly GCA_021793155.1 of Pseudomonadota bacterium. GTDB lineage: Bacteria > Pseudomonadota > Alphaproteobacteria > Rhodospirillales > Magnetospirillaceae > DUZF01. The sequence continues at coordinate 135,662 of JAJYTF010000005.1, forward strand.
AGCCCGCTGCGCACCACCTGCATCCCGTCGATGACCGGCCCGGCCACCACCGGCTTCGGCTGCACGGTGCCGTCCTCGGCCACCGTCATGACGATCTTGCGCGACTGGTCGGTGACGATCGCCGCTTCCGGCACCAGCAGGGCTTCGTACAAAGCGGTGCTGGGGATCCGGACATGGCCGAAGCCCCCCGGCGTGATGGCGAAGTCGGGATTGTCCAGGACGGCACGGCCGCGGATCGTACCGGCGCTGCGGTCGATCTGGTTGTCGACGAAATCCAGGCGGCCCAGGTGCTTCCACCCGGTTTCGCCGTCGAGGCGGACCTCCACCTTCAGCTTGCCGTCGCGCGCCGGCGCAATCTGACCGGCGGCCGCGGCGCGCTGCAGCGCCAGATAATCGGCTTCACTCATGTCGAAGGTGAAATAGATCGGGTCGAGCGAGACGATGGTAGTCAGCAAGGTCGCCTGCGCCCCGTTGCCGCCGCCGCTGATCAGATTGCCGATGCTGACCTGATGGGCGCTGACCCGGCCGCTGACCGGTGCGGTAACGCGGGTAAAGGTCAGATTCAAATCGGCATCCCGCGCGGCGGCATGCGCCGCGTCCAGCGCCGCCTCGGCGGCACGCTCCTGCTGCAGGCGGATGTCATAGTCGCTTTGCGCCAGGAAGTCGCTCTTGCGCAACTCTCCACCACGCGCCAGTTGCCGCTTGGCCAGTTCCACCGAGGCCTCGGCCTGAGCCACATTTGCCCGGGCCGAAGCCAGGGCGATTTCATACGGGCGCGGGTCGATGACAAACAGAAGATCACCCTTGTTGACCATTTGGCCGTCGGTGAAATGAATCTCGGTCAGATAGCCGCTGACCCTGGCCCGCATCTCGACATATTCCACCGGCGCGAACTGGCCGCTGTACTCCTGCCAGTCGACGACCTTCTTCTTCACCGGCGGGCTGACCGTCACGGGTGGGGGTGCCATCTGCTGCTGAGCCTCGGCCGCCACCGGCCAAAGCCCCAATCCCAGCATTGCCCCAAGGACGACATGAGAAAGCCGCCGACATTCCATGAGCTGCGCCCCAGCAAGAAAAGCCCGCCAAAAAACTGAACCGGGGAGTTTAGGCAGGCGCCATTGGCGAGTCAATGTGGGGGCGACGCAGCCGAGCACAATGGGCGGCAGGAGTCACGGGCGCCGCGTCGCCGTCAGATCCAACGTCGCCGCCACCTCCAATCCCACCATCTGCCCTGTGCTCCATGCTCCCTGCCCGACGCCATAGTCTGTCCGCAGCAGAGGCAGCCGCCCTGCCGCATGGGCGTGATCGCCATCCAGATCGAGGGTGAACGGCAGCACCACGTCCTGCCTGACGCCGCGGATTGTCAGCGTCCCTACGGCCTCATAGGCATTGCCGCCTTTTGGCCGAAAAGCGGCGGCAACGAACTCGGCCTGTGGGAATTCCTTCACGTCGAACCAGTCGGGCTGGGGCAGCGCCTGATCCTTTTGCGAATCGCCGGTGGTTGCGCTGGTCATATCGACCACCACCCGAGCATGGCCTCCGGCCGGATTGGCCGGGTCGAAGGCGATCTCGGCCTGCCAGCGGGTGAAATGGCCGCTGAACGGGCTTCCCCCTTGGCTGCCGGTGAAGCCCAGCGTGCTGTGGCCCATGTCCACCGCCCATTCGGCAGCCCGGGCGCTGTGGCTGGGGAGAGCGGGAACGATGGCGACGGCAAGGAAGGCGGAATAAAGGTGAACGCGGACACGGCGACGGCGGGGCAACATCCGCCGCAGGACGTCATCCCGCAGGATCAGGTGGTGCCGCAGGGCGGCGGTGACGTGCAGAACCAGAAGGGCGGCAAAGCTCCAGCCGAGGATGTCGTGAAGCGTCTTCAGTGCGGCCTCGATCGCCGGCTTGCCGGACAGCGCACCGAGCCCCGGCAGATCGGGCCATGACAGCACGCCATAGAGGACAGTTGGTATATGCAGGGGTGAGGCCGACACCACCGCCCAGCCCTCCAGCGGCAGCACGAGCAGCAGGCTGTAAAGCACCGCATGGGTCGCCCTGGCAGCCATCGCCTCCCACCCCGGCATTCCAGCCGGCAAAGACGGCGGCCGGTGGGCCAGCCGCCATGCCACCCGCAGCAGGGTGACCGCCAGAACGGTGATCCCCACCGACTTGTGCCACTGGAAAAGCCGGAACTGCAGCGACGACCCCGGCGGCAGTTCGGTCATCACCATGCCGATGGCGACGAGGCCGATTACCGCCAGGGCAGTGAGCCAGTGGAAGGCTTGCGCGACCGGGTCGTAGCGGGCCGGTTCGGACATCGGTCTGCCCCTGTCACGGCTTACGGTCGAACTCGGCGCTGATGTTCAGCGTCACCTCGTCGCTGACCGCCGGCACGTAAGCCGAGATGCCGAAGTCGCTGCGCTTTATCTGGCCGACGGCATTGAAGCCGACCACATAGGCCTTGGTGATGGGGCTGACGCCGCCGCCGTTGAACCTCGCCTGCAACGTCACCGGCTTGGTCACGCCATGCAGGGTCAGGGTGCCGGTGATCGTGCCGGTGGTTGGCCCGGTGACGACCACTTTGGTGGATTTGAACGTCGCGGTGGGATATTTCGCGACATCGAAGAATGCGGCGGACTTCAGATGCTCGTCCAGCTTGGGCACGGTGGTATCGATGCCGTTCAGATCGACCGTGACTTCCAGCGAACTGTTGGCCGGCGCCTTGGGGTCGAAATGCAGCTTGGCGCCAGATTCGGTGAACAAGCCGTACGACTGGGAAAAGCCAAGATGCGTGTAAGAAAAAATGACCCGGGCATGATCGCGGTCCATGACGAAATCCCCCCCTTCGACCTTGGCCGGGTCAGTCGTCGGCCCAGCCTGCTGGGCAAAGGCGGGAACGGCCGAAATCATGGCGGCAGCGATGACGAGGGACGAGATCTTCATAGGAATTCTCCGCAGTTGCAGCATTCGGCCACCCAATCGGACGACCATTAGGAGATATTGTGTAATGCGCCGTTTCCAAGAGACAGATATTTCCGACAGCCACACTGGGAATTGTCTGTTGCCACGGCAGCAACAGTAACGGCACACCCCGTCACCTCCCGCACGGCGGAGTGAAGCCGGTGATCATTGGGGTGGGCATCACCCTGTCACAGCAACTCCGAGCCTTCGATGCCGTTGGTCATGACGGGAACGATATGCGGTGTAAGGGAATCTGGAGGACTTGCACCACAGACAAGGAGGAGCAGAGCATGAAGAAGATCATGACCGCAGTGGCCTTTGCCGCTTTTCTGGCTCCCGCCGTCGCCTTGGCACAAGGGGCCACCGGCGGCGGAGGCATGGGGGGTGGATCGACGACTTCGCCTGGCGGTTCTTCCTCCATGGGCGGCACCAGCACCAAGCCTTCGGATTGTGCTCCCGGCGACACGCGGCCTTCCTGCCAGCAAGCGGAAGTCCCCGGAACCTCGGGGCAGGGCGGCAGCTCGGGTTACCAGGGCAGTAGCCCGTCCACCGGCAGTTCGGGATACAGTTCGCCGGGCAACAGCGGCGCGTCCAGTTCGCCGGGATCGAGCAATGGGATGGGAGGTTCGTCGTCCGGAACGGGCGGCCGGTAGAATTGGCCGACTGGGAAAGCACGGAGCAGTCACTGCGAGCCGCAGGCGACGCAATCCAGAGCTAATGGCATGGCCGATGGATTGCTTCGCTTCGCTCGCAGTGACTGCTCCTTTCCTTTCCCCCGGGACGGTCGGTCACCCGGCCGGGCGATCCTTGTGGCAAAGCTCAGTGCGCACCGGCGAGAGCGAGCAGCGTCCGCACCCGTTCCCAGGTGGCGGGATGGCTGCGCAACCAGCGCAGCAGCATCTGGTCCGAGGGCAGAGGAGCTAAGTCGCCGCCGTGGTGGCGCTCCAGCTTGTGCAGGGCATCGACCAGGGCCTGGGGGTCGTCGACCAGTTCCATGGCCGTAGCATCGGCGTCGAATTCGCGGATGCGCGACAACGCCAGATGCAGCAGGCGGCCGATGGCGGGCGCACCGTTGAGCAGGGTGGCAAGCGGTGCGTCCGTACCCACCGAGCGGCCATCGCGCCCCCGCAGGCACAGCAGCCCGAGCAGCGAGGTCAATGCGGTAGCGCGATGAAGTGTCTCGGCCAGGGTCAGCGCCCAACCGTCGTTGTTGCGGATATGGCCGACCTCATGGGCCAGGATGGCGCGTAATTCGCCGACTGTGAGCCCTTGCAGCAGCCCCTCGGTCACGGTGATGGCCGAGATCGAGGGTCCCCCCAAGGCGTAGGCATTCATGCCGCGCGGCTCGGGAATCAGATAGAGCGCAGGCATCCGCGGCAAGCCGGCCCGCCGGCAGATGACTTCCAACATCTCGAACAGCGCCGGCATTTCCCCGGGCAACACGAGGCGTGCACCGAAACGCTGTCGCATGGCCTCGGGCGTGATGGCGGTGGCGTCGGGCATCGGCGTGCCGCCGCGCAGCGCCCATAGCGCGCCCTCATCCCCGCCAAGGATCCAACCACACAGCGCCAGCAGAAGGATCATCGCACCGATGACCAGACCGGATCGCCGATGGTTGACGTCGCGCAGAATCCGATGGTGAAGCCGAGGAAGGTTCCCGACAGGGGCGTGAATGCGGCAACAAAGGTCAAGGCCGAGGTGTCCCGAGGGAACTCTCATTTCGACGGTGACCATATCGCCGGCCACCGAGACAGACGAGATGCCCGGGGGTTCCTGCCCGCTGGGGGCCAGGGCCAAGGATATGACCTGCCTTTCCCGGCGATCCCGTGCGTGATCGCTAAGATTGATGTGCCATACCCGCGCACCCAAGCCGCCTAGATGAGACAATTCTCAACCTCTGGCTACTATCACGGAAGTGTCAAACACCAGTGTAGCCTTAGAGGATGTCAATACGACGTTAATTGCCGCGCACCTCCAGTCGGATACGCATAAATAAAAGCGCCGAAGATTTCTCCGGCGCTTCGAGGCAGTGAAATTCGCGGGCGGGTCAGATGCCGGCCAGCATCATGGCCGAACGGAGCTCGCGCAGGCCGGCCTCGACCGGCATTGCCATGGCGGTCGGCGACGGCCGCCACGCCGTCAAGGGCATATGCCCGACAGCCGCCGGCCCACGGGGCGGCTCGGTCACCGCCGAGGGCCCGCCACCGGCCAAGCCAGCCGCGCGCATGGCGTCGCGCATCTGGTCAAGAGCGCCCGCGCTGGAGCCCCACGCGGCCGCCACTCGGTTCCATGGATGAGCCACCTGTTCGAGGCCAAGGGCGCAGGGCGCATCGATCATGCCAGCGCCGGTCCGCGCCGGATCGCCCAGCGGCTGTGCGGTTTCCTTGAGAATTTGGAACAATCGCTCGACCCGACTGGAATTACGCGTGGCGTAGCCGCTGCGGAAATCGGCGTGATGGCCGAGCACCAGCGCAGCCAATGCTGCGACATGGGGAGCGGCGATAGAGGTTCCATCCCAGGCCGCAAAACCGTCGGGCGACTGGCAGGAAACCACCGCGACGCCCGGTGCCGCCAAGTCGACCTCGGGCCCGGCGCAGGAAAAGGCCGGAGCAAACCTGCCATCGCTACCGATCCGCGCCGATTCGGCATAGGCGGCCGCTGGGCTGTTGCCGGGATAGGAGCCTTCCTGCCCGGCCGCACCGACGGCCAGCACATGCGGCGAACAGGCGGGAAACTGCACCGGCCCGCTCCTGCTTCCAGCGGCGGCAACCATCGCTAGACCTCGCTGCTTGGCCGCAACGATCCGCCGCTCGACGATGGCCGAACCATGGTCGCAGCCGAAACCCAGGCAGGCGACGTCGATGCCGGCGGCAAGGCAATAATCGAGCGCCGCCACCAGGTCGCTGCAATGCGCATCGGCCGGCAGCCTACAGACATGGACTTCGGCCTCGGGTGCATACCCGCGGATGGCCGTATCACCGGAGGGCTGGGCAGCGAGAATCCCCGCGCAGGCCGTGCCATGGCCGGTGGGATCTTGCGCCCAGGAGCGTTCCTTGCCACCCGACGTATCGAATCCCTCTCGGGTCTTCTGCAACAGTTTGTGGCTCGTCGCCACCCCGCTGTCGATCAACGCGATCCTGACGCCGGCCCCTCCATAGCCGGCGGGAAGCCGGTCGAACCGCACGGCGCGCTCACCCCACCCGGCTTCCTTGCAATCGAGAGGCTTCAGCGGCACGGCATTGACCCCGTCGGCCTGGAGGCGCGGCCTGCTGATCCATACGCCCCAATAGCCGGCCCGAGGTCTTACCACCAGCCCTGACACCGTCTCCGTGCTCTCGCCGTAGAGCGCAAGCGCCACCCGCCCATCGGCGCCGGTGGATCCTTCCGCTACCCTCTGTCGGCCGAACAACTGCACCTGCGCATGCTCAATCGGCTCATCACTTTCGCCAAGCACCTGGATCGTCGTCGTGAAGACGGCCCCCGGGGGTGCGGCGACGCCCGGCATCGGCAGCACCGGGCCAACCGAGGCGGCTGCCAACAGCGGATGGTCGATCTCGACCAGCCAGTCCCCCTGTTCCGACCGAGCCAAGGCCTCAGCCCGTTCTGCCGGCATCCGGGCCACGATCACCGGCGAAGCCTGCCCTGCGGCGTTCAGGCTGCGGAGCAACTCGACACCGTCGAGACCGCGCAGGCGTTCCTTGATCGCTTCCTCGCCCGAACCGCCCCCGAGCGGCATGATCATGTACCGACGGTGACGGCTGTCTACCCTTTGCCGGGCGCCGGCCCGCGCGGCAGCCGCTTCTCCGCCGGCCTTGGCCGCGGAGCGGGCTGGCGTGTCGCTGCCGCGGGATTCTTCCGGTTTCACACTCATCGCACCCTCTCAATGGGTCATGGTGGTGACCGCCTGGAACTGTGCCCCCGCCGGTCCGGCAGAGCGCAATGGCGGCAGCTGCGGATCGGTCTGGCGCAACGCCGTGACAAGGCGATAGGCATGCCAGATCAGGGCGAAGGCTTGGCCGTAGTCCCGCGCCGCATAGCAGCGTGCCGCCTGTGTGACCAGGGCGACACCATTTTCCAGCCCCGCATGGCGTTCCGCATTGGCCTCCACATAGGACGACAAGGTCCGCAGGCTGTCCGCCACCATGTCCTGCACGAAATTCACCGCCGCCTGGTGGTCGATCATCGGGTCCGGGGCCGTCGCCCCCTGCAACATCTGCAGCATATGTCCCTGACCGGCAATCGGCGCGATCTGTTCGGCCGTCGCCGACTGGATGCGCATCAGCAACGGCATCAGGCTACCCAGCAGCGTGACGAGGGTCTGCGCGTCGGATGACGGCTGAGGCCCCCCCGCCCCCGCCGACATCGTAGGAATGGGATTTGCCATGAGAAGTCTCCTTCCTGGATGGGGCCGGGGAGCCGTTCCGGGGCGAACCCCGGCGGCAGCTCCCCGGCGCGGCAGAATGGCGGCTAGATATTGCGCTGCTGAGTGAAGCTCTGCAGGTTGCCGATGACCTGGGGAATGACGCTGACCAGCTGGCGGACAACCTCACCCACATCCTGCTGGGTCAATTGCCGGGACTGCTGCCCCCATCCCCCTTGGCCGCCGAAGGCCGCCTGGAACGAGGGTAACCCCTGCTGGCCGAAGGGCTGCTGCATCATGGTCTGGGCGAAGGGATGCTGGGTGAATGGGTGCTGTCCGCTCATTTGCTGGGTAAACGGGTTGTACGCCCCCGTCATCTGCCCCAGGCTGCCCGTCGTTCCCTGCGTGCCGAACCCGCCGTACATCGCCGTGGCGGCCTGCTGCGGGATCTGGCCCTGCAGCAGACCGACGATCTGCGGCACGATGGGCAGGATCTGCCGCACGACTTCATTTACGTCCTGCTGCGTGAGCATCCGCTGCTGCGTCTGCCCGAATCCGTAGCCGAATGCCGCCTGAGGCTGCTGTTGCGCTTGTGCCAGGATCTGAGGCAGCAACGGCACCAACTGGCGGACGACATCACCCACTTCCTGCTGCGACAGCTGGCGCTGCGGCTGCCCCCAACCGGTGGTGCCGGCCTGGCCCCAGATGCTCGTTGTCGGCTGTCCGAACTGCTGGCCCCCGTATTGGCCGTATTGCTGACCATAGGCGGCCAATCCAGGCAGTTGCCCCCATCCCTGCAGCCCGATGTTGCCTTGGTGCTGACCGAATGAGGGATTGGTCAGCCCGGTGTTCATGCCCCATTGCTGCGGGTTTTGTTGGGAAGCCTGCTGCTGGACGTCGTAATAGGTCATGTTGCTCTCCCTATTCTGTCGCCCTGGCTGCGGCCCGCCGAAACAAACGTAGTCTGCGCCTCTCTCAGGAGAGGTAGCGACCTCCCCTCGGCGGACCCACCACCGGGCATGTCGCGTTGGCGCTGAAGTGGAGAGGTTCGATCCCCCGATTCAAGGGCGGTCGCCTAGGCTCGCGAGCAGCTACCCCGGCGGAGCAGTCGCCGGAAGCCCTATTGGTCGCCCGGAAGTGTATCGCCCGGTTGGCGCCCCCCTGTTCCCTGCCGATCGAGGCGGAAGGAAAGCCGATCGCCGAACGGCGGGAAGCCAAATGCTTATGGCCGCCCCGTTCCGCCAGGCCACGAACATTGCCGGCATTTCTCGCCTCCGCGCCGCTGGCAGGGAGGCGGGAAGCCTGGGCTAACCTGCAGGAGGGCCTCCCTCCAACGGGCAATGCCGGGGTGTCCGCTTCCCGCCAACATTGGTAGCACCTGCTGGATGCCCTGCAGAAGAGGTGCGGAGGCCGACATGGTGGGAATTGCGGCCGCGGTCCTGGCTGCCGCGGGCTTGTTGCTGGGTGGCTTGTCCCTGCGCCTGGCGGCTGGCCTGCGTGAACTGTCAGCGGAAGTTGCCCGCTGGCGCGGCGAAGCCGAAAAGGCCAAGGAAGAGGAGCGGATATCCGAGGAGACTCTCCACCATTGCGCCGATGTCCTGCGCTCCATCGCCTCGGCGCTGCCGGTGGGCCTGGTGGCCATCAACCGCGACGCCCGGGTGGAACTCTGGAACCACGCGGCAGAGACCATCCTGGGCTACACGGCGGAGGAAATGGTCGGTGAGCCCGCACCCACCAAAGTATTCATGTCGGTCGCCGAAGATCACGACGCCGGAGCCGCCGACATGTTTTTGCGCATGGTTACCGGCCAGTCGTTGAAGAGTGAAGAGGTGCGTTGTCGCCGCAAGGATGGGTCGGCGGTCGAGGCATCGTTCTCGGGTGCCCCGCTGATAGACTCCGACGACCGCATCCGCGGCGCCATCTGTGTCTTCGAAGACCTGACGCACCGTAACGCCATGGCCCGCGCCCTGTACCAGGCACAGAAGATGGAGGCGGTCGGGCAGTTGACAGGCGGCATGGCCCATGACTTCAACAACATCCTGGGCGTCGCCATCGGCAATCTCGATCTGGTGGAGGAGCAGATTTCTGATCGCCCCGCCACGGCCGCCCTGGTCAAGTCGGCCCTCGACGCCCTCCTGCGCGGCGCCGAGCTGACCCGAGCCCTGCTGGCTTTTGCCCGGCGGCAACCGTTGCGGCCGTCGGTGGTGGATGTGGCCGACCTGCTCGGCGCCACCATGAAGGTGTTGAGCAGAACGCTGGGCGAACAGGTCCAAGTCTCTTTGCAAATCGCGCGCGCCCTCTGGCCGGTGGTGGCCGACCCGGCGCAACTGGAATCGGCCGTCACCAACCTGTCGATCAACGCCCGCGACGCCATGCCCAGTGGTGGTCACCTGACCATCACTGCGCGGAATGTCATCCTCGACGACGATGCCGGTGCCCGCCTGCAGGAGGTCGAGCCAGGCGAATACGTCGCCATCGAAGTCAGCGACACCGGCAGCGGGATGTCGAGTGAGGTGCTGGCCCACGCCTTCGAGCCTTTTTTCACCACCAAGGCGCCCGGGCAGGGAACAGGTTTGGGGCTGTCGATGGTTTATGGCTTTGCCAAGCAGTCGGGCGGGCAGATCAAGCTCTACAGTGAACCGGGTATCGGAACGACGGTCAGACTCTACCTGCCGCGAGCCGCCCCGGCCAGAGGCCAGGGCCGTGCGCAGGAGACGGCGGGCAGCAAGCTGCGCGGCGGAAGGGAGGCGGTGCTTGTGGTGGACGACAACGCCGAGGTCCGCCGCATGGTCCATCAGCAACTGACCAGCCTCGGCTACCGTGTCCTGCAGGCCGAGGACGGGGGCAAAGCCCTTGCGCTGCTGGAAAACACGCCTGAGGTAGATCTTCTGTTCACCGATGTGATCATGCCGCACGGCATGGATGGTTTCGCCCTGGCCGAACAGGCCCAGCGGCGCCGGCCGGAGCTGAAGGTGCTGTTCACCTCGGGCTTCCCTGGCGCCTCGGTTTCCGCCGGCCGCGGACTGGACGACAGCATGGCGTTCATTGGCAAGCCCTACCGGCGGCAGGAACTGGCGCAGGCGATACGCGGAATCCTGGACAGCAAAGGATGAGGATATGACCGACAGGCTGATGGTCATGGACGACGAAGCCGAATACGCAGCCTTCGTCGCCAAAGTCGGCGAAGGCTTGGGATACGAGGTGCGGACGACCGACGATCCGGGGCAGTTCCGGCGTTGGCTGGCAGAATGGCGCCCGAGCCATATCGCCCTCGACCTCGCCATGCCCCAGGTCGACGGCATCGAAATGCTGCGCTATCTGGCCAGCCAGGCGTCGCGGGCACGCATCCTGATCATGAGCGGCTTCGACGCCCGGGTGGTGGACGCCGCCCGCCGGCTGGGTATCGAGCGCGGTCTCGATATCATCGGCAGCTTGCAGAAGCCGATCCGCGCCAAGGAACTGCGGGCTGTCCTCGACGAGAACCGCTCCGGCTCGACCGAAGTCAACCGCGAGAGCCTCGACCACGCTCTTGCCATCGGCGAGATCGTCCCGTTCTACCAGCCGAAGGTGGACCTCCGGTCATGGCGCCCCATCGGCTTCGAAGCCCTGGCGCGATGGCAGCATGGCCAGCGAGGCACCATATCGCCCGAAGAATTCGTCCCCTTGGCGGAAACCAGCGGACAGATCGACCGGTTGACCGAAACCGTGACCACCCGCGCCCTGGTTCAGTCTCGCCAATGGGAAGAAGACGGGATGGCGGTGAACTTGGCTATCAACCTATCGGCTCACAATCTGGATGATGAGGATCTGGCCGACCGCATCGAAACGCTTTGCTGGGCGACAGGGGCGAAGAAGGAACACATAACCTTCGAGGTCACCGAAACAGCCGCGATGGCCGATCCGGTTCGCGGCCTCGACATCCTGACGCGATTGCGCATCAAGGGGTTCAAGCTGTCCATCGACGATTTCGGCACCGGCTATTCGTCGCTGGTGCTGCTGCGCCGCCTGCCCTTTTCCGAATTGAAGATCGACCGCTCTTTCGTCTGCGATTGCGACCGCTCGACCGAGGCGCGGGTGATCGTCAAAACCATGGTCGACCTGGCCCACAACCTGGGCATGTCGGTGGTCGGCGAAGGGGTGGAAACGGACGACGTCGCCCAGGTCCTGGCCGAGCTGGGCTGCGACAGCGGACAGGGATACGCCATCGCCCGCCCGATGGAGGCGCAGCAGGTGCCCGCCTGGCTCGCCCGCTGGGGAACGGGCGGCGAGACGCATGCTTGACCGACCGTGACCGCAAGACCATCCCCCGACACCGTCGGCCGGATTTCGTCAGCGGTGCCACATGCCCACGCCACCCGGCAACCTTGACGAGGCCCTCAGGTCATCAGGATCCAGGTCAGCGTTCCTGCACGTCGGTGGAATTTACACGTTGACGACCCACGGCGGCATGTCCGGTCAAAAAATACGTTCATTCCAGCCATTGGCACAATACGTGAATACAATAATCTGGCGCAGATCTTTCAACCGATTGTCGCACTACTTATTCCGAGAAGCTGTTATCGACAATACGTTTGGTTGGGAGCAATCAATGAAGGCACGCCTGATAAGAATGACGGTAGCGACTCTTGCTATAATCGCCGGGATGACGGCGGTCGCCGGACAGACCTTGGCCGCCCCCACCACTTATGCCTTTCAGACATACGACAATCCCGCTGATGTGACCTTCAATCAGTTGCTGGGAATCAACAACGGCGGGACGATTGCCGGCTATTTCGGCAGCGGCGCGGCCGTCCACCCGAATAAAGGCTACACCTTCAAGCCGCCGAGTTCCTATACCAACGAAAACGCCCTCGGCTCGGTTCAGACGCAGGTGACCGGGATCAACAATATCGGCACCACAACCTTCAACGGGGTCAATGATAGGGGCCAGATCGTCGGGTTCTACGTCGACGCCGCAGGAAACACCGATGGCCTCGTGGCCAATCCCGTGCCCGAGCCCGCCTCCTTCGCCATCCTTGGGATCGGCCTGGTCGGTCTGTCCCGCCATCGCCGGCGGCGGGCTAACCAGCCAAACGGCACCTGAAGTCGAGCAGGTCTCTGAGTGAAGCGGCTCCAGCGCGTCATCGAAGCGATTGTTGTCAACAGCCGTTGGCTGCTGGCGCCGTTTTTGCTGGGTCTCACCGTCAGTCTGACGGCTTTGCTTTATGCATTCTTTATCAAACTCGTTGAGTTGCTGAGGCTAGTCGGCAGCATCACCAGCGCCGATGTGATCGTCAGCATCCTTGGTCTGGTAGACATCACACTCGCCGCCAACCTGATCGTTATCGTGATCCGCTCCATCTATGAGAATTTTCTTGCTCGGATCGATCCCACGGGATATCCGCAGTGGCCAGAAGGGCTCAGCAAGATCAGCTATTCCCTCCTGAAACAGAAGCTTTTCGGATCGCTCGTCGCCATTGCGGCCGTCTCGGCCCTGGAATGGTTTTTCGATATCGAGCGCCACGCCGACAGTACGAAGCTGGCGTGGGTAGTGGGAATCATGATGGCCTTCGCCTTCGTGATGCTGCTCACGGCCGTTGCCGATCGCCTGAGCGACACCGACCACGACAGCCACGCCTAAGACAGCTCCTCCGGCTTGACGTCCCAGCAGCGCAGCCGCGCCTCCCCACCCTCGCGGTCGATGATGCCGAGAGCGCCGGTCTTCATTTTGAAGCTGGCCCGGTGCGCCGCGGCTGGCAGCAGGGCGCGGGGCAGGAAACGCAGGATGCCGTTGCTGCTGACCACCAGCGGCCGATTTGCCGCAGCTTCGCCCAGGCGCTCTCCGGCAAAATCCCAGACCGCCTGCAGGATCTCGTCCTTGCGGCTGATCCAGCCGGCCTCGGCAGGCCAGGCGTCCGAACTGTTCCACGCCTCCATGGCGGCCTGGGCGGACGGGGCGTCGGCGGCGATCTCGTCGTTGGTGCGGCCGGCCCAGCGGCCGTAGTCCACCTCGTCCAGCCGACCGTCGATGACCGGCGGTGGCAGGCCCAGCGTCGCCGCAACAATCTCGGCGAACCGCCGGGTCCGCTTCAGCGAGGCGGTGAAGATGACGTCGGGTATCCGGCCGGTGCGGCGCAAGGCTTCGGCGGCTGCCGAAGCCTGGGCCAATCCCTTCTCGACCAGCGGCAGGTCGGTTTCGCGGCCGACCCACACCACCCGGTCACCCGGATCGAAGGTGTTGCCGTGGCGGGCAAACAGGATCTCCATCGACGTCAGCCCCCGACCAGTTCGCCCTCACGGGCGATGATGGCCTCGATGAACGGAATATCCTCCGGAGCGTCGACCGAACCGTGGGTGCGGTTCTTGTAGTCGACCACCACCACCTTGATCGGAATCCCGTTCTCAAGCGCTCGCAGCTGTTCCAGCTGTTCCGCCACCTCCAGCGGCGTCTGCTCGAGACTGCAAAGCTGGTCGAGGATGCCCGCGGCGTAGCCGTAGATGCCGATATGCCGGTGCACCGGCGGCACGTCGAAATCGCGGATGCGCATGTAGGGGATGATTGCCTTCGAGAAGTAAAGCGCCCGGCCGAACTTGTCCATGGTCACAAGTGTCCCGCTGGTCGGACTCTTCGACTTCAGCTCCTGGATCTCCTCGTATTGCTTCCAGGTGCAGCGCACAGCGGCGGTGACCATCCCGACCTTGGGATTGCCATGGAACTCGTCCACCAGTGCCTGCACCACCCAGGGCGGGGTCAGCACCGCGTCACCCTGCAGGTTCACCACGGCGTCGGGACGCTTGGCCATCTGCTTCAGCGCCGCATGGACGCGGTCGGTGCCGGTCGGGCAGTCGGGTGAGGTGATGATCGCCTTGGCGCCGAATGTAGCGGCATGTTCGGCCACCCGTTCGTCGTCGGTGGTGATGTAGACCTCGCTGACGCCCTTCACCGCCTTGGCGATACTGAAGACGCGGTTGAGCAGACTCTTGCCGGCGATCTTCACCATCGGCTTGCCAGGTAGACGGCGGGAGTTATAGCGGGCTGGAATGACGATGGCGACATCCATGACGGGGAAACCTCCTGGTGACTGACCACGCCGCCGGGTTGGCGGGCCCCTCGCGGCGTAGCCATGGATGGGCACGGATTTATTCCACTATTCCATCCGTGTCCATCCGTGTTGGGCCACCGGAGCCGGCCTCGTGGTTACATCCCCGGTTCGATCACATGGTCGACCGGGCCTCCGGACTCCACCCATTCCTTGTAGGCACCGAGATTGTAGACCTGGTCATATCCCAACTCCTTGAGCACTTTCCCGCTCAACGCGGAACGCCCGCCGGAAGCACAGTAGACGATGATCGTCTTTTCCCGGGAGAAGCTCTTGTCGTGGTAGGGGGACTCGGGATCCGCACGGAATTCCAGCATGCCGCGCGACACGTGGAGCGCCCCGGCGACCTTGCCGTCCTTTTCAACTTCCGGCGCGTCGCGCACGTCCACCACGAGCACATCGTCCTGGGACATCATCTCGCGCGCCTTCAACGGCGGTATGCGCGGAACGATCTGGTTGGCGGCTTCCATCATCTGCTTGATGCTCAGGGCCATCGAATTATCACCTCTCCAAAAAGACGCGTAACCACAAGTTTTTTCTTCATATTAATACCTACACCATAGGCATCTGGGGCACAACATGGCCACGCGTCAAGCCCGCGCGGCTTTTCTCGCGTCGCGTCAGGATGGCCGCGAAACTGACCCGGGAACCGGACGGTGAAGCGGAAAATCTAAAGAGTGCCGAGAATCGCCGCATAGGTGGCGGCCGGCGGGTAGACCTCCTGCCAACTGGTGGTATCGGCGGCCGGCCGGCCCGACACCTCTCGGGAGTGCTCGAAATTGAAGCAGCGCAGCAGCCACAGCCGTTCGTAAGCGGCAAGCCTGGCCCTGTCGAAGGGTTGGTCGGCGGTCTCCTCATAGCCGTCCAGGAAGGCGGCGAAAAGCGCCGGATCGTGCGCCAGGCGGCCGTCGGCGCCAATGGCCGTCCAGTATTTCATCTTCACCAGGTCGAGTTCGCGACAGTCCACTACCCAGTTGTCCCAGTCGATGACATGGAGCTGCCCGCTGCGTTCGGCCAGGATGTTGGCACCGGAATAATCGTTGTGGATCAGACAGGGCGCCCCCGGCCGCAGGCCGGAAAGGTCGCGCCTGCGCAGCCTCGCCGTCAACCCCGGCGGCAACGCCGTTTCCGCCTGCGCCAATTCCCGGCCGTAGGCCGCCTTCATATGCTCCTCCCACGGCCGCGGCGCATGGCGGATGGAGAAGACGTCCTGGTAGAAATGCTCAAAACGGTTGCGGTGCAGCCGCGCCAGGATCCGTCCGGCCTGCGCATAATAGTCGGCCGAAGGAGCCTCCCACAGCGCGTGCCCGTCGACCCACTCGAAAATGAAAAAAGGAAAGGGGAACTCCTCCATCGACCAGTCGTAATGGAGGATGGTGCGCACTGCCGTATGTGCCACATGGGAGCCGCGTGGCGAGCGCAGCACGCTGTCGACGATGCCCCGCACCAACCCGTCGTCCAGTGTCTCGCCGGCGTGGTAGAGCAGGAGGATGGCGAACACCTCCTTGATGATGTCCCTTTCGTAGCGGAAATGCCGGCGGTTGAGGGCGACACGCGCCCCCAGCCGCCGCCCCTGATAGCGCAGTTCCAGGATGCGGTTGATGTTGCCGGAACGGCTTCCCAGCAACTCCACCTGACCGGTACCGCCCAGATGCCGTGCCAGGATGCGGCCCGCTACCTCGATGAACCTGGCGGAATCGAAAACGGGATCGTTGGACAAGGCGCCACTCCAAAATGGCGAAAAACCTACCGGCCTCTCCCACCATTGCGCAAGCGCATATTGCCGGTATATTGCCCTGAACAGAAACGGAGGTCGAACACCATGCGCTTGGGCGGAAAGGTCGCATTCATCACAGGTGCGAGCCGCGGCATCGGACGCAGCATCGCTTTGGAATTCGCCCGCCAGGGAGCCGCCATTGCCGTGGGCTATGCGCGGGAAGCCGGCAAGGCCGACGAAGTGGTCGCCGAAATCGCCGGCCAGGGGGGCAAGGCCGTGGCGGTAGCCAGCGACGTGCGGGACCGCGCTGCCATCCGCCGGGCGTTCGAGACCGCCGCGGCGGCCCTGGGCGGCATCGACATCCTGGTCAACAATGCCGGCATCAACAACCGCTGCACCTTCCAGGAAACCACCGACGAGGACTGGGACCGTATCATGACGGTCAATCTGAAGGGGCCGTTCATCTGCAGCCAGGAAGTATTTCCCCATATGATCAAGCGGGGCGGCGGGCGGATCATCAACATCAGCTCGGTGGCCGGCCAGTATCACGGGCCGAAGACGGTCCACTACGCCGTCTCCAAGGCAGGATTGAACAGCCTGACCGCGGTGGTCGCTCGTTACGGCGCCGAACACAACATCCTGGTCAATGCTGTGGCGCCGGGCATCATGCTGACCGATCAGACGGCCGACGAGCTGGCCGGCCCCGACGGCGCCAAGATTGTCGCCATGACGCTGCTGAAGCGCGCCGGGCATCTGTCCGACGTGGCCGCCACCTGCGTCTGGCTGGCCTCGGACGAGCAGGCCTACGTCACCGGCCAGGTGATCAGCGTCGCCGGCGGCGCGGTGCTGTGAGTATTGTTCACCACAGGGCTACAGAGCGCACAGAGGATTTTATTCTTCTTCGCGCTCCCTCTGTCTCGGTGGTGATTTCTTCCACGGGAAAGAGCTGCCATGGACGTCATTGAACTGAAGTCCCGCCTGAAGGCGGGAAAGGCCGTGTTCGGCACCTGGTCGCATTTGGCCTATACCACCGTTGTCGAAATCGTCGGCGCATCGGGCCTCGACTTCATCGTCTTCGATCTCGAACACGGTCCCCATTCCTTCGCCGACATGCCCGGCCTTTATTGCGCCGCCGAATCCAGCGGCCTGGTGCCGGTGACCCGCGTCCCGGGCACAGGCAACAGCAATATCCTGCGGGTCTTGGACAGCGGCACCCGCGGCGTCATGGTGCCGCATGTCGACAGCGCGAAGGTCGCGGCCGAATGCCTCGAGGCCATGGTCTATGGCCCCAGCTCGCGCAATCGCGGCATCGCCACGCTGACCCGCTCCTCCATGTTCAACTACCAGAACGAGCGGATCCATCTCGACGGCGCCGCGGCCAAGACCTTGTCGGTGCTGATGGTGGAGGATCGCCAGGGCATCGCCGAGATTGACGCCATCTGCGACCTGCCGGGCCTCGACGTTTTGTTCATCGGCATCTATGACCTGTCGCAAAGCTTGGGCCTGAAAGGCGACCTCAACGATCCCACCTTCCAGAAGGTGTTCCGCGAGACGGTGAAGCGGGTGGCCGACAAGGGAGTCGCCATCGGCGCCTATGCCCACACCGCCGAAGCGGCCGAGCCGCTGGTCGAGTTGGGGGTCCGTTTCATCACCATCGGGGTGGACGGCGGCGTGCTGCGCCGCGGCTACGACGCGATCGCCGCCGGGGTGGCACGTTGGCGCTAGAGCGGCGCCGTCAGCATGACCGCGAACCTGGTTTAGAGGGATCGCCCATGAGCAAACCGAAGATCTCGGTCATCATCCGCACGCGGAACGAGGAAACCTGGGTCGGCCCCTGCCTCGACATGGTGTTCCGGCAGGATTACCCAGACTTCGAGGTGATCGTCGTCGACAATGAAAGTACCGACCACACGCTCGAGATTGTCCGCCGCTATCCGGTCAAGGAGGTGATTCGGATTTCCCGCTACATGCCGGGCTTGTCCTTGAACACGGGGATAAGGGCGTCGACCGGTGCTCTGATCGCCTGCCTCTCGTCGCACTGCATTCCGCGGCGAATCGACTGGCTGTCGAAACTGGCGGCGGCTTTCGACGACCCCAAGGTGGCCGGTGCCTATGGCCGGCAGCTGCCGCTGGCTT
The DNA here is from genome assembly GCA_021793155.1 of Pseudomonadota bacterium. GTDB lineage: Bacteria > Pseudomonadota > Alphaproteobacteria > Rhodospirillales > Magnetospirillaceae > DUZF01. The sequence goes on from JAJYTF010000005.1 coordinate 153,903, forward strand.
TTTCCGGCGCCATCGACAAGCGGGACCTGCTGACGGTATTCGGGCTCGACCGGCGGGTGCAGGTGAAGGACTATTTCTTCCACAACGCCAACAGCATGCTGCGCCGCGACCTGTGGGAGGCGACCCCGTTCGACGAAGAGGCCACCAACATCGAGGACCGGCTATGGGGCAAGGCGATGATCGAGGCCGGCCACACCCTGGTTTACGAACCGGAGGCCGCCGTCTTCCATCACCACGGCATCAATCAAGGCGACAGTGACCGCGGTCGCGCGCACGGCGTTTCGTCCCTGCTCGACAGGCTGGAAGCCGAGATCGTCGCCGACCTGCCGGAGAACATGCGGCCGGAAAACTGCAACGTCGTCGCCATCGCCCCGGTACTGGGCGAGCCACGCGAATTGCAGGGCGGCGACGTGTTCGCCGAAATGCTGCGCCAGCTGACCGATTGCCGCTATCTGCGCAATGTCTATACCCTGGCCGAAAGCGACAAGGTTCGGGCCACCGCCGGCCGCCTGGGCGCGCGATTCCTGGCGCGTCCCGAGGAACTGCGTTCGCGCGACCGCTCCCTGGGCGACATTCTGCGCTACGCCCTGCAGACCATGGAAGCTACGGGCGACTATCCGGACACCATCCTCTACGTCAACTACCTCTGCCCATTCCGCCCGGCGGGGTTGCTCGACGAGTTGGTCACCGAACTCCACTACAAGGGGCTGGACACCGTCTTTCCCGGCTATGTCGACTACAACGACCACTGGGTAAACGCCGCCGCCGAGCAGTTCGAGCGCATTAGCGAAAGCCCGAAGCCAGGGCCCGAACGGGCCCGGCTTTACCGTTCTCTTTATGGCCTTGGCTGTGCCACGCGCGCCTCGGTCATCCGCCGTGGCAACCTGATCGGCGATAAGGTGGGCATCGTACCCATCACCGAACACATCTATACGCTGCGGCTTACCGATGAACGGCCGCAGCCCTTGGCGCCTGAAGAAGCCGAGCGGGAATCGCTGCTCGGCTGGACCTCGCAAATGTTTCTCCGGGAATTCCGTCCATGAAAGACAGCATCATCGTATCCGCCGAGGCACTAACCGCCTATTTCACCGACTTGTTCGTCCGCTTCGGGGCGCCGCCGGATACCGGCCGGGAAGTGGCCGTGCATCTGGTCGAGGCCAACCTGACCGGGCACGACTCGCATGGTGCCCTGCGGGCCCCCTGGTATATCGAAAAGATCGAAGCCGGCGAGCTGGATCCCAAGGCAGTCCCGGCCCTTGTCACGGAAGGCCCGACGACGGCGGTCGTGGACGGCGGCTGGGGATTCGGCCAGCCGGCCTCGCGCCTGGCGATGGAAACGGCGATCGCCAAGGCCCGGCAACTGGGCGTCGGCTGTGTCGCGGTGCGTAACGCCAACCATATGGGCCGGGTCGGCTATTACACCGCCATGGCGGCGGCGGAAGGCATGGTCGGCCTGGGCTGCGTCAACCTGCACGGCGCCAGCCCCTGCGTGACACCGTTCGGCGGCATCGACCGGCGGCTGCCGACCAACCCGTTCTCGGTCGCCTTTCCCGCTGACCGCAAGCCGGATTTCCTGGCCGACATGACCACCAGCGTGGTCGCGGAAGGCAAGCTTCAGGTCCGCCGCAACAAGGGTCTGCAAGCCGAAGAGCAGTGGATCATCGACCACGACGGCAACGCCACCACCGATCCCTGGAAGTTCTATGCCGAGCCGGTGGGTGCCCTGCTGCCCATGGGTGGCGTGGTGGCCCACAAGGGTTTCGCCCTATCCATGGCCATCGAAGGCCTGGCCGGCGGCCTATCGGGCGCCGGGTGTTCCAATCCCACCGCCGAACGCCACGGCAATGCCTGCTGGTACACGGTAATCCGCATCGACGCATTCACTCCACTGGACGAATTCAAGGCGAATGTCGGCAAGCTGATCGACCATGTGAAGTCGTCGCGCAAGGCGGCCGGCGTGAACGAAATCCTCTATCCCGGTGAACCGGAAGATCTGCGCCGGAAGGAGCGTCTGCGTGATGGCTTGGCCATCGATGCCCAGACCTGGCAATGGCTGGGTCAGAAAGCGGCAAAGGTCGGCGTCGTGCCGCCGGCGGCGAAAGGGTGATGCCGCCGTGAGCGGTGGTGCCAGCCGGTGGTCCGCCCCAGACGCATGGTTCCCAAGCGTCTGGAAAAGGCGGCCCACCAACTGATCGAATTGCCCCTTTCGAACGAAAGGAGAAATCACTACGAGCGGAGCGCCGCAGTCCAGGGGGGCGATGCCATCGGCTCTGGATTGCTTCGCCTTCGCTCGTGATGACGGGATGAGACGACCTACCGGAAATTCAGTGGCAGGACAATGTTGAGGCCGGGCGGCGGGACCGGCGGGGCAACGACCACCGGCGGCGGAGCATAGATCGCCGGCGGCGGCGCGACCACGACTGGCGGCGCCGCATAGCCATAGCCGTATCCCCACCCTGCGCGCTCGCGCCACATATGCTCTCGCCACTCATGTTCCCGCCATCGGTGCTCGCGCCAACCGTCGGCATGGGCGGTAGAGGCGATCCCGCCCGCGAGTAAGGCTGCCAGCCCGATCACCAAGGCCAGGTGACGGCTGTTGGTGGCCCTCTTCTTAACCTTCGTATTGTTTCCATTCATGGAGCCCCTCCTTTCATCGGGGCGGTGCCCGCCATGCGGGCCGTTCGTTCAGTCATCGGACGTTCCGTCATCAGGATTGATGCCGCTGCGTGCTGCGCTGTTGGCGCATCATCCGCTGCTTGTGTTCCCGAAACACTTGGTCGGCAGTCTTCTTCTGGCTGTCGGACATGGTCGCATAAAGGGTGTCGAAGGCATCCGCCAGTTTCTTGGCGTGGTCGGCATGGGTCTGGGCGATCTCGGCATAGGCGTGAAGATCTTCGGAAGCCGTCATCGTCGCCTCGTTCTTCCGCTTCGCGGCGATCAACGCGACGTTTTCCTTGGCATTGTCCCGCATCACCTGGGTGACCTGAGCCCAATGCGCCTCCTGACCCGCAGTTATGCCCAATTTTTTATGCAATTCGGCAATCCGCGCCTCTACCGCATCGGCCTGCATCTTGCCCTGCGGAGCAGTCTGGGCCTGCGGCTTGGCAGCGGGAGCGGCGTCGGTGCCGGTAGCCAGGGCCGGTGCGGCCCAGGCGATGGAACCCACGAAAATGGCCGCCGTCACCGGCCTCATCAGCTTGTCGTGCAGAGGAAACATTGAATCATCCCACTCGTGGTTGGGCCGGAGGCGGCCTCAATGGATCGGAAGAATGCCGGCCAATTGTGAAAAATTCTTGGCGATCTGCAACAGAGATTGCTGAGCCTCGGCCTAAGGAGGCTGCCGCCCACTGGTCCACCCCAGACGCTTGGTTCCCGAGCGTCTGGATAAGGCGGCCCACCAACTGATTGAATTCTGGTAAGAAGCTGACGGATGGCGACCGCCCGATTCCTCAGATTCTTACCGTTTGGATATGCTGTCTCTTCGAATGGCGGTTAATGGCGTGCCAAAAGGTGGTCGAGGAACTGCCGAAATGTACGTTCCAGCGTATGGGAGAGGCCCGCCAGGCGATCCGACTGGCCGCCCACGGTGCCCAGCGCCGCTTCCACCTCCCGCGTGCCCGAGGCGAGGCGTTCCATCCTCTCAGAGATGTGTGACGTCGCAGATGCTGCCTGGCTGACGCTGCGGGCGATGTCGCCGGTGGCCGCCCCCTGCTCGGCAATGGCCGCGGCGATGGCCGAGGCCACTTCGCTGGCACCACCGATGGCGGCAGTGACACCGCGAATATCTTCCACCGCTTCCGCCGTCTGCCCGCGGATGGCACCCATATAGCCGGCGATTTCCTCGGTCGCCGTCGCGGTGCGCTTGGCCAGCATATTGACTTCGCTGGCCACCACGGCAAATCCCTTGCCGGCTTCGCCGGCGCGCGCTGCCTCGATGGTGGCGTTCAGCGCCAGCAGGTTGGTGCGGTGGGCGACATCGCGGATGATGTTCACGATGTCGCCGATCTTGCCGGCCGAGGCTGCCAGGGCCCCTATCGCTTGGTCGCCTTTCTGCGACTTGTCCAGCGCGCTGACCACATATTGGCGCAAATGCTCGGCCTGCCCGCTAACTTCGGCGATGGAGGCAGCAAGCTGTTCGGCAGTCCCCGCGACACTGTCCACATGGGTGCTGGCCTGCACGGCATCCTCGGCCACCGAACGGATCCCGTCATTGAGATTGCCGGTTACCGTCAGCAAGGTCCTGGTGGTGACGTTCACGCCACCCGCCACTTCCGCCACATCCGGAACGACCTTCGCGACGGTTCCCTCGAATTCCTCGGCCAGGCTGCGCACCTCGCGGCGGCGGGCCTCTTCGGCCTCAAGCTGGCGGTCGACAAGGGCCTGATGGGCCTCCAGCAGTGACAGGATGCAGAAGTGGATGATGTGGCAGAACCGCTTGGCCTTGTTTGGCGGGCCCGCAACGCCGAGATTGGCCACCCGCTTACTGCGGAAGTCGAGAGCCATGTTGTAGCCGGCGCGCATCCCCTTCGACCGCATCGCCTGCCAACGGGTCACCAGAATTTCATCGCATTCGCCGGCCATGACCCGGGCTGCCAGGGCATGCCGGTCGCCGATCCGCGTCTTGAGGCTGGACGCAACGATGATGCCGCCCTCGCCCATCACGGAAACGATATAGCCGAGTTCGGAGGCAAAGCGCTCGCACAGCCCCTGGACGTAGTTGAGATCCAACTGGGATTCACCAACCATCGACTTCCCCGTCCCCCCGGATCAAGATCACTGGATGGTAAGATATATTTACCAATAATGTAAAGCGGTAATATTTCAGAACCATCACAGGGCCTCGGAGCGCCGCAAATATTTCTACCGATATCTTACCGATATATGATAGATATCCTCCTGCTGATTACGATTAAGGGCGCAGATGATCCTCGTCATCGTCCAGACCAAAGGCGGCGTCGGCAAGACCACGTTGGCCGTCAACCTTGCCGTCGAGCGGGTCGTCCGCGCCGCCCGGGACGTGCTTCTGGTCGACACCGACGAACAAGGAACAGCCACTGACTTCGCCGCGATCCGCGCCGAGCGGCTGGGTTCCACCGGCTTCACCGCCGTGCAGATCACCGGATCCGCGGTACGCAGCCAGGTTTCGGCATTACAGAAAAAATTCGACGACATCATCATCGACACCGGCGGGCGCGACACGATGGCCCTGCGCGCCGCGTTGACTGTCGCCGATCTGGCGGTAGTGCCGTTCCAGCCCCGCAGCTTCGACGTCTGGACGTTGGACAAAGTGGCGGGACTGATCGGCGAGGCGAAAATCCTCAATCCCGGCTTGCGCGCGGTCGCCGTGATCAACTGTGCCGATCCGCAGGGCCCTGACAACAAGGCGGCAGCCAACGCCTTGGCGGAAAACACGGAAATCACCTTTCTCGACGCTCCTCTGGGGCGCCGCAAGGCATTCCCCAATTGCAATGCCATCGGACTGTCCGTTCTCGAGGCTCTGCAGCGGGACCAGAAGGCCTGCGCCGAACTCATGCGGTTGGCCGACAGCCTCTCCGCTATTCCTCTATCCCGCAGCAGCAAGAAAGGAGCCAAGTCGCCATGACCATCACCCGGAAACCAGCGCGCCCGACCAAGGCGCCAAAGGCGACAGAGGCGGCCGCCGAAACCTTTATAGAAGGGGCGGAACATCCGGCGGAACCGCCAGCGGCACCCGCCGCAAAGCCGGCACGGCGGCGAAGCGCGGCGGCCAAAGTGGCGGAGCCCGCCGCCCCGGCCTTGACGGCATCCGCGCCTGCCGGCGCCGAATTGCCGGAGAAGGAAAAGAAGCTGAAAGACAAGCATGGGCACAAAGACAAAGGGAAAAGCAAGGATAAGGATAAAGACAAAAAGAAAAAGAAGGACAAAAACAAGGAGGCGGTCATCATCCGCTTCGAGGATCAGCAACTTACCGCAATCGACTCCAGCGCGGAAGCGCTGGGACTGTCCCGCGCAGCCTGGGTTCGCATGGTAGTAGCCAAGGCGCTGGCCAACCCCTGACCCGCACTCTTAAGACGCGATACCGTTGAGTCGAGCAACGATTTGTTCGGATCACCCCCGGGCTTAGCCCCCCGGGGGGGGCCATTCAAATGCCCGGATCAAGTGCCGGCACAACATTTGGCGGCGGGACACAGTGAGCTTTTCCGCCGCCTGTCAGACCAATTTGGCGGTCATCTTACCCGCACCGCGGCCGTGCGCCGTGACGGCCGCCCGATATCCCCCCTGCTCCAAAAAATCACCACAATGTCACGATAACAAGCTCCAAATTCGGGTAACATGCAACATCTGCAATAGCAGGCTAGCCTCTGCCACAACAACACAAACAATAAAAATAAAGTTAGGTGACAAAGCCACGCCTGCTCATTAGCGATATTTACACAGTTTCACAAAGACACTGCACTCCGCTTTCACGGGACAGAAGGGTTCCCTATGATTCGGATTAACTCGCTCGAAGAACTTAGCCACCACATGAACTGCCACTGTGATTTGTCCTTCACCCGCGTGGAAAATTTGACGTTCTCCGGCACGGCGCCACCAAGCATGGCCGACGGCACCTTCGTCGGTTGCGAATTCAGTCCGGGGACCGCCATGCCGGAAAATCTGTCCGGCGCCCTTTTCGTCGACTGCCGACTGGTCGGGCTGCGATTCGACCGGGCCAATTTGTTTGGCGTGCAATTCGTCCGTTGCGACCTGTCGCACACGACCTTCCACGAATGTGATCTGTCGGCCGCCCAGTTCATCGACTGCGCGGTAGGAATGACCCGCCTTACACATTGCGACCTTGACGCCGCCTGCCTTCCGGAAGGCCACGGCGAGGATAAACTGAGCGTCAAGGCCGCATAGACGGCACGGCGATCACCCCTCGCACCTGTTCACCGACCATCGCGCAACCGAAGGCGGAAGTATCGCCTTCGGTTGTTCAGCTTGCCCCCGCGCCTGTTGTTGGACTACTACTTTCGCGGTATGGCTGCCGCCTTGCGAATAGTTATGCGGGCAACAGACTTCGACGACACGATCACTGCAACGCTATTGTCGACGCGGAGCCGGCCCGCGCATCGGGGATGATATTCCCACGAAAATTTATTAAGATACCCGGTACAGAGTTCGTGAGCCGTTGAGCCAAGGCCGGTTGAAATACTTTGCCGTCGGCAAGAGGAGTTGCGGCATGGGTGAGGACCTTCTGGTTCATCGGAACGACGTGATCCTCGTCGAAGAGGATACCTCGCCCTCGCAAGCGACGCTGCCGGGCATGGAGCCCTGGCGGATCCTGATCGTCGACGACGACGACGAAGTCCACAAGGCCACACGTTTCGCCCTGAAGGGCGCGAACATCGACGACCGGCAGATCCAACTGCTGCATGCCTATTCGGCGACCGAGGGCGAAGCGATTCTGCGTAACCAGCCGGACATCGCCTGCGTGCTGCTGGACGTGGTGATGGACACCCCTGACGCCGGTCTGGGCCTGGTGGCGCGGATCCGCGGTCCGATGGGCAACCGGCTGGTGCGCATCATTCTGCGCACCGGCCAGCCCGGACAGGCACCCGAACTTGAAGTCGTTCAGCGCTATGACGTCAACGACTACAAGCACAAGGCAGAGTTGAGCAACATCTGCCTGCTGACCACCTTGACCGCGTCCTGCCGCTCCTATGAACAGCTCAAGGCCATCGAAGCGCACCGCCGCGGGCTGTCGATGATCGTCGAAGCGACCCGTAACCTGATGCAGGAAACCGGCCTGCAGCGTCTGGCCGCCGGCGTGCTGACGCAAATCTGTTCGCTGCTCGACGTACCGACCGAAGGAGCGGTCTGTCTGGGCCAAAGCGGCGTGGCAGGGCAGCCGCTCAAGGTCCTGGCGGCGGCGGGCAGGTTCGATTCGGTTGGCGGCCGCGCAGTGGAGGACATTCCGGAGACCGCCATGCGCGAATTCCTGCGGACCAGGTTCGCAGAGCGGACCGACCACTCTCGGCAGGGCACCGCGGATCTTTACGCCAAACTGCCGTCGGGCGACGAAGTCCTGGTCCATGTCGAACACGCCCGCCCGCTCAGCGATCTTGAACGGCGCCTCTTGGAAGTGTTTTCGGCGAACATAACCGTAGCCTTGCGGAATGCCGACCTGTTCGAGCAGGTGCAGGACCTGGCCTTCCGCGACCGGCTGACCCGCCTGCCGAACCGGTTGTCCTTCGACCAGGAGATCGTCCGCCGGATCGCCGCGGGCCAGCAGTTCATGGTGGCCGTGGCCGACATGGATCACTTTCATACGGTCAACAGCGGGCTCGGCCATTCCTTCGGCGACAAAATTCTCATCGAAGCCGGCCGCGTGCTGGCCCGTGCGGCACGGAACATGGACGGCTATGTGGCTCGCCTCTATTCCGATGCCTTCGGCCTGGTCCTGCCGGCAGCGGACGAAGCGGCGGGCGAGGCTGCCCTGGCGAAGATTCACACTGCCCTCCACGGCCCGCTCAAGATCAGCGGGCATAAGATCTATTCCTCGGTATCCCTGGGAGGAGCCCTGTACCCGCGCGATGGCGATACCGAGCAGCTTCTGTTCCGCCGCGCCGATATGGCTTTGCGCAACGCCAAGACCGAAGGCCGCGGCGGAAGCGCCTTTTATGCCAAGGGAATGGGGGAATTGCAGCGCGAGCGCCTAGCCATGGTGTCGCAACTGAACGAAGCCTTCGCCGCCGGGCAGCTCCGCCTGTATTTCCAGCCGCAGGTGCGGCTGGACAGTGGCCGCTACATCGGCGGCGAAGCCCTGCTACGCTGGCCGACGAACGACGGCGGCTTCATTTCCCCAACTGAATTCATTGCCGCTGCCGAAGACTCGGGACTTATTCACGACATCGGCGATTGGGTGCTGGAGGAAACCTGCCGCTGGTTGAGGCGCTGGTCCGACAGCTGCCGCGGCGGACCCCGCCTAGCCTTCAACATCTCACCCGTCCAGTTCCGCCACCCTGGATTCGCCGAACGCCTGGTGAAGCGGATCAGCGGCGCCGGCGTCGATCCCAGCCTGCTCGAACTGGAGATCACCGAGTCCACCCTGTTCCACGATAGCGACCTGATCGCCACGCAGCTTCGCGATTTCCGCTCAATCGGGATGCGGGTCGCCGTCGATGACTTCGGCACCGGCTATTCGTCGCTCAGCCGCTTGAAGATGCTGCCCATCGATACATTGAAGATCGATCGCTCCTTCGTCGTCGACATGACGGAAAGCCCCGAGAACCACAGCATCGCCGAAGCCGTGGTCAGGATCGGCCACCTCCTCGGCAAGGAAGTCGTGGCCGAAGGAGTGGAGACGGTGGCGCAAGCGGAATGCCTGCGGGCCATCGGCTGCGAGTTCGGCCAAGGCTTTCTGTTCTCGCCGGCAGTGCCGCCCGAGAAATTCGCCGAGATGCTCGAATAACCCCGGGCTAGTTTGAGGCTGGCCCGGGCGGTGGAGGTGGCCCATGCCGTTCCAACTCTTCGGAATTGACGGGCTCAGCCCGCATGGCACATGCCTGCTGTGGTTCAGTTCCCTGTTCTGGACCCATGCGACGGCCGATGCGCTCATCGCACTGGCCTATTACTCCATCGGCGTAACGCTGGTGATGATCGCATCGAAGCGCCGGGAGAGCCTGTTCCGTGGGGTAAGCCTGCTGTTCGCCGCCTTCATCCTGGCCTGTGCCACCAGCCATCTGTTTGAAATCTGGACTTTGTGGCACCCCGACTACGGCGCGCAGGCCGTGGTGAAGATCGTTACTGCGGTGGTCTCGGTGGCAACGGCCACGATCATGTGGCCCCTGCTTCCCCATCTGGTTTCCTTGCCGAGCATCGCCCAGCTCGAAGCCACCAACGGCGCCCTTAATGCGGAAATCGCCGAACGCCGGCAGGCCGAGGCGGCTCTGGCTCGCTACGCCAAGGAACTGGAAGAAAGCAACGTCCGCCTCGAAGGAACGCTCCAGCATCTCGACATTGCCCGCCGACAGCTGGTGCAAGCCGAGAAAATGGCTTCCCTGGGGGGGCTCGTCGCCGGCATCGCGCATGAGATCAACACCCCGATCGGCAACGGAATTACCATTTCAACCAGCCTGACCGAAGTGGTGCGCCGATTCCGCGGCGGCCTCCAGGATGGTGCACTCAAACGCTCTCGGCTCGATTCCTTCACCGATGACGTGGACGAGGCGGCGCGCCTGTTGACCTCCAATCTAGAAAATGCGGCTGAGCTGGTGCAAAGCTTCAAGCAGGTTGCCGCCGACCAGGCGTCATCACAGCGCCGCCAGTTCGACCTGCATGAGACCATCGAAGAGGTCGTCGCCACTTTGCGCCCGCGTTTCAAGCGCACCGCCCATACGGTGGAGATCGACATCCACCCCGGTATCCGGATGGACAGCTATCCCGGCCCGCTGGGACAGGTGGTGACCAATCTGGTGACCAATTCGCTGGTCCACGCCTTCGGGCAGAGCGACCACGGCCATATCACCCTGACGGCAAGGCAGCGGGCCGACGGCCGGATCGACATGGTCTATCGCGACGATGGGGTGGGGATACCGCCCGCCGTGCATCATCGCGTCTTCGAGCCGTTTTTCACCACCCGCCAGGGGCAGGGAGGGACCGGCCTGGGATTGCACGTGGTCTACAACATCGTGACCAACGTGCTGGGCGGGAGCATCTCCCTCGCCCCCGGGTCGGCGGCCGGCGCCGTCTTCGTTCTTGAGCTGCCGGCGACCGCACCCACCCTGCCACGGGCTACCGGCTGACCCGATCCAGCAAATAGACGATCGACCGGTAGGGTACCCCGGCGTGGTCGGCCAGGCCGATCTCGCAGGTTCGGTTCGACGAATAGCCTGCCTCGGTCCCGGGCGGCACCTGGTCGGCCAGGCGGCGCAGCGCATGGTCGTTCAGTTCTGGCGTGGTAAACCCCTTGTCGCCGGCGAAGCCGCAGCAACCGACCCCATCCGGCAGCACCACATGGGTGGCGCAGGCTTTGGCCAGCGCCAGTAACTTGTCGTCGAGGCCCAGTTTGCGCGCCCCACAGTTGACATGGACCAGTACCGGCTGGGGCTGGGGCGTGACAGCCAGGCGGGGCAACACCCGGTCGTGCAGGAACTCCACCAGATCGAGGACGGCAGGCCCGGCGCCGAGCGCCGTGCGCATGCGCCAGCTGCAGGTGCTCGCATCGGCGATGACAGGGATACGCCCCCCGTCCGACGCATCGAGGAGAGCCTGACGCAATTCCTCGGCTTTCGCCTCGGCGGCCTCGGCCAGTCCCTTGCTTTCGAAGGGCTGCCCGCAGCAAAGCTCGGCCAGCCCGGAAGGCAGGATGACCTTGAAGCCGGCCCGCGCCAGCACCCGCGCCGTAACTGTCGGGAGCGAATCGGATTCCGGGTCATCTGCCGCCGGCCCCATGGTGCGGGATACGCAGGCCGGGAAATACACGACCGGCTCGGCAGATGGCGCGCTCGCCGGGATCGTCAGGACCTGGGCGGCGGTCGGCAGGTTGGGGCTCAGCTTCGGCAGGCGGCCAACCACCTTGCCCGCCGCCCGGGCGACCGAGAGGCCGGCCCGCGCCGCCGCAAGGACGCTGCCGTAATGGCCGGCGGTCCAATCGCCTACGGCCTTGGCCAAGGGGCCATGCCGCCGCCCCCGAAGGGCTTTGGTCAGCACCCCGGTTTCGATTCCGACCGGACAAGCCATAGCGCAAAGGCCACAAGCGGCGCAGGTGTCGATGCCCTGGTAGTCATAGAGTCGGCGCCACTCCGCCGCATCCTCGCCGGCGGCGGCGCGCCGCGAGATTTCACGCCAGCCGACGATACGTTGCCGGGGGGACAGGGTCAGTTGGTGCGATGGGCACATTCGCTCGCAGAACCCACATTCGATGCAGGCGTCGACCAGCGGGTCCGCCGGCGGCAACGGCTTCAGGTTTTCCAGATGGGCCCGCGGATTGACATCGAGAATGACACCGGGATTAAGCAGCGCCAACGGGTCGAGCAGCCGCTTGACCGACCACATCAACTCGGTAGCCTCCCGTCCCCACTCCATCTCGACGAAGGGAGCCATGTTCCGGCCAGTACCGTGTTCGGCTTTTAGCGAGCCGTCATATTTTTCCACCACCAGCCTGCAGATGTCGTCCATGAAGCGGGCATACCGGTCGACCTCGGCGGCATGGCCGAAATCCTGGGTGAAGACGAAATGCAGGTTTCCGTCCAGGGCGTGGCCGAAGATGATCGCCTCGTCATAGCCGTGCTTGGCGAAAAGCGCCTGTAGATCCAGGGTGGCGGCGGCCAGATCTTCGATACGGAAGGCGACATCCTCGATGATGACCGTGCAGCCCACGGGCCGCACGGCGCCCACCGCCGGCAACAGGCCTTTGCGGATCTTCCACAACGCACCGGTCGCGGCCGGATCAGAAGTGAACGCGGGCGGAAACAAGGTGCTGACACCCGCCAGCAGGGCATTGATCGCGGCGAGGTTTCGCGCCAGCCCCGCCTCGTCGTCGGCGCGCGTCTCGACCAGCAACGCGGCGACCCCTTCGGGCAGCCCGTTGATTTCCTCGGGCATGCCCGGCTTGCCTTCGACCGAACGCAGGGCGGCGCGGTCCATCAGTTCCACCGCGGCAACCGGCGTCGCCTTGAGCAGCGCCACGCTGCGGCAGGCCTCGCCGATGTCGGGAAACACCAGCAGCCCACTCGCTTTGGCCGCCTGCTCGGCGACGGTGCGGAAGGTGATCTCGGCGATGAAGCCGAGAGTGCCTTCCGAGCCGATCAGCAGGTGCTGCAGGATGTCAACCGGATCGGTGAAATCCACCAGGGCGTTGAGGCTGTAGCCGGTGGTGTTCTTGATGGCGAACTTCCGCCGGATGCGTTGGGCAAGGGCGGCGTCGGCGCGCACCCCTGCCGCCAGTTTCTCCAGCCCGGACAGCAATTCACCGTGCGAGCGGCGAAAGGCCACGACACTGCCCGGATCGCCGCTGTCCACCAGCGTGCCGTCGGCGAGGATGAAGCGCATCGACAACAGCGTCTGATAGCTGTTGTCCGAGGTGCCGCAGCACATGCCCGAAGCATTGTTGGCGGCAATGCCGCCGATCTTGCAGGAGTCGATCGAGGCCGGGTCCGGCCCGATCTTGCGGGCAAAAGCGGCAAGCCGGCGGTTGGCCTCGGCACCGATCACGCCTGGCTGCAGGCGGATGGCGGCGGCGCCCTTGTCCACCACGATACGGTTCCAGCCGTCGCCCAAAACCATCAACACGGAATCGGTGACCGCCTGGCCGGACAGAGATGTACCGGCGGCCCGAAAGGTCACTGGAGCCCCGTGACGCCGGCAGCTGGCCAGAACCCTGGCGACCTCGGGCTCACTATCCACCTTGACCACCACCTGCGGGATCAGCCGGTAGAAGCTGGCATCGGTGCCGTAGGCAAGTCGGCGCAAAGGATCGGTGATCAGCCGCTCAGCGGGAATGAAGCGCGCCATCTCCTGGCGCAGCACGTCATAGTCGGGCGTCCGGTTTTGGATAAGATTCATGACAGTCTCTTTTTGATTGGTAATATATTCTTACCACGAATTCCCCCGGAGTCAAAGCCCTGCCGGTTCCAGGGATTGCGCCGCCCCTGTATTTCACACAGCCTTGCCGGACAATATGACTCGGCCATATGATGGTGCCATGGACAAGGAACGCCGCACCATCGGCATATACGTGGTTCTTGCGGTGGTTGGCTGGTCGGCATTGGTCTCGGCCTCGCTGTCCTGGAACCTGCATCGGGCGCGGGACGCGGCCTACGCTTTGGCGCGCAACGAAGCCGCAAGCTCTATCAACAAGGATCTGGCACTGAGACGGTGGGCGGCTTCCCACGGCGGCGTCTACGTGCCCATCGACGAGGCGACCCCACCCAACCCGTATCTTGACGTCCCCAATCGCGAAATCGACGGCCCTGACGGGAGTACGCTGACCCTGATGAATTCCACCTACATCCTGCGCCAGATGCAGCAAGCCTTTGCGCAAGATGCCGGGGTCAGGGTCCGCATCACCAGCCTGCGCCCGATCAATCCGATCAATGCTCCCGACCCGTGGGAAAGGCGGGCACTCGAACGGATCGAACAAACGCCGGCACTCGACGAGATATCCGAAGCTACCGAGATCGACGCCAAACCCCATATTCGCATGCTGCGCGCCATGCGCGTCGAGAGTACCTGCCTGAAATGCCATGCCCGGCACGGTTACCGCCTGGGCGACGTGCGCGGCGGCATCAGCGTTACAGTGGCCATGGAGCCCTTCTTCAGCCAGTTGGAGACCGATAACCAGGCCATCCTGGGATCCCACGGCGGCGCGTGGATCCTGGGACTGGCCGGCATCATTTTTTTTGACCGCCGGGCGCGCCGGCGCCTGGTGGAACGGGCGGAGGCCGAGGAGCGTTTGCAGCAACTTGCCCATTACGACCCGTTGACCCAGCTTCCTAATCGCCTTCTGCTGGCCGATCGCCTGGCCCAGGCGATCGCCCAGGCGCGGCGCAACAATGCGCTGCTGGTGATCGGCTTTCTCGACCTCGATGGCTTCAAAACCGTCAATGACAGCCTGGGGCATGGCGTCGGCGACCGCCTGTTGGTCGAGGTCGCCGACCGCCTGAAAGGCTTCATTCGGGGCGGTGATACCATCGCTCGGCTGGGCGGCGACGAATTCGTCCTGGTCCTGGGCGGCCTCGACTCGCTTCAGGAATGCGACAGCGTCCTCAATCGGGTGCTTGGCGCTATCGCCGCCCCGTACACGGTCGATGGAAGAAACCTGAAGCTCTCAGCCAGCATTGGCGTGACTTTGTGCCCGAGCGACGGGAGCGACCCCGAGACGCTGATCCGCCACGCCGATCAGGCCATGTACTCGGCCAAACAGGCCGGCCGCAACCGCTACCATCTATTCGACGCGGAAAGCGACCGACAGGTTCATGCTCACCGCGAGGCCTATGCCCGTATTGCCGCGGCCCTCGACCAGAATCAGTTCCGCCTTTACTACCAGCCGAAGGTCGACATGCGCACCGGCCAAGTGCTCGGCGCCGAAGGGTTGATCCGCTGGCAACACCCGGATCGGGGGCTGCTTCCGCCGGCCGAATTCCTCCCGCTGGTCAACGAAGGCAATCTCGCCGTTCCCGTCGGCGAGTGGGTCATCGATAGCGCGCTGCGCCAATTGCTCGCCTGGCGCGAGGCCGGCCTCGACCTCAGGCTCAGTGTCAACGTCGCGGCCCGCCATCTTCAATACGGCGACTTCATCCTGCGCCTGGAGCGCATCGTCGCGCCCTACGCGGAGGATCTTGTCCGCCGGCTGGAATTCGAGGTCCTGGAGACGGCGGCGCTGGAGAACGTTTCGAACATTGCCCAACTGATCCAGGGCTGCCAGCGGCTGGGGATCGACTTTGCCCTCGACGACTTCGGCACAGGCTATTCGTCCCTGAGCTGCCTCAAGCGGCTGCCGGCCCGCACCTTGAAGATCGACCAAAGCTTCGTCCACAGCATGCTGGTGGACATGGAAGCCCTGGCCATCGTCGAAGGCGTCATCAGCCTCGGTCGCGCCTTCCGCCGGGACGTCATTGCCGAAGGCGTGGAGTCCCCGGAACACGGCCTGGTTCTAATCCAGCTCGGCTGCAACCTGGCCCAGGGCTATGCCATAGCCAAGCCAATGCCGGCAGAAAAGCTGGCGGAATGGATCAGCTCCTGGACGCCCGATCGGCGCTGGCTGGATGCCGGCCTGCAGCCCCTGCCGCGCGAGGATCTTCCGTTACTGGCGATGGAAATGGAGCATCGCAACTGGATGGAGGCCATGCTGACCTGGCTGCAATCGGCCGATCAGGGCGCCGGTGGCCTGCCCCAGCTCGATCCTCATTCCTGTCGCTTCGGTCGCTGGTACGAAGGAGCGGGGCGCGAGCGCTACAGCCAATTGCCATGCTTCAGGGCCCTTCGGCCCAGGCATGAACGACTCCACCGGCTGTCCATGGAACTGGCCGAGTTGAGCGGCGCGGGGCGGATCGACGAGGCGCGTTCCCGCATCGGCGAACTGATACAGGCCCGGGACCACCTGCTGCATTCCCTCGAAGAATTGAAGCAGGTCGTTCTCAGGCAGCCGTAAAGCCCAGTCATCCCCCTTGCGTATTTTCGCTGGGAAACATTTGCGGTAACGTATTAGCAAAATACGTTTTATCGGCGATTGAGCGGGACGTCACGAATGGCGGCAGGCTGGATCAAAGGGGTGATGGTCATCATGATCGCCATCCTGACCGCCGTCGACTGCCGGGCGGAGGTCACCGGACGGCTGTTGTTCGAACGGGGCATGCCCGGAATGCGGGCCTGTGCCGACTGCCACGGCAAGGACGGCGCGGGCGGAAATGATGGCCGGTACCCAAAAATTGGTGGCCAGTTCGACGCCTATCTGGCCAAGCAGCTTGAGGATTTTCGCAGCGGCGCCCGTCACAGCCTGGTCATGACGCCGATTGTCGGCCGGTTGAGCCCGGGCCAGATCCGCAGCCTCGTCGCCTACGTGGCAGCATTGGAGCCCGTGCCAGCCCCGACCGCGGAGGGCGACGCGTTAGGCCGGGAACTCGCAACCCATGGCAAATGGTCAGCCGGCGTTGCG
Source organism: Pseudomonadota bacterium (assembly GCA_021793155.1). Classification (GTDB taxonomy): domain Bacteria; phylum Pseudomonadota; class Alphaproteobacteria; order Rhodospirillales; family Magnetospirillaceae; genus DUZF01. The sequence continues at coordinate 170,521 of JAJYTF010000005.1, forward strand.
CCTTGCGACAAATGCCATGGCTCCGGCGGAGCGGGGGTTCCGCCGCATTTCCCGGCGCTGGCCGGCCAGCGCATCGGCTATACCATGTGGATGTTCGAGGCATTCCGCAGCGGCGCGCGGCGAAACGATCCGCTGGGCCTGATGCAGCACGTGGCGAAGCACCTTTCGGAAAGCGAAGTGGCGGCGGTTGCCCGCCATTACCAGGCACAAGGGCAAGGCCGATGAGGCGAGCATGGAGCGCATTGCTGATCGCCATCGGCAGCGCTGTTCCGGCACTGGGCGACGAGCCTGAATTCCAGCCGCCGGTCGAGCACCCACCGGGCCCTTTCGGCGAAATGGTGGCCAAGGGTGAGCGGATCTTTACCGACACACCGGTCGCGGCAGCCGACTATGTAAGGGGCAGGCTTACTTGCGAGAACTGCCACTTGGATCGCGGTCGCCGCCGCAATTCATCGCCGATGTGGGCCGCCGTCCCCATCTACCCGCAATATTCGAGTCGCAGCCGGCAGGTAGTCTCGCTGGGCCAACGGATCCAGGACTGCTTCCGCTACAGCATGAACGGCAAGGTTCCTGAACTGGGCAGCGAAGTGGTAATTGCCCTGGAAACCTATCTTTCCTGGCTGTCCCGCGGCGCGCCCATCGGCGCTAAGCTGCCCGGCCGCGGCTATCCCATGCTGGCGGACGCTGACCTGGACCCCAGCCCGGCGCGCGGACACCGTCTCTTCGCCGAAAAATGCGCCCTGTGCCATGGCAGTGACGGCCAGGGAACGCGTCGGGACGGACGCTACGCCTTTCCGCCGTTATGGGGCCCATTGTCCTACAATTGGGGGGCCGGCATGGCCAGGGTGGAAAACGCCGGGCGCTTCATCAAAACGAACATGCCCTTCGGCCTCGGGGACAGCCTGACTGACCAGGAGGCCTGGGACGTGGCAGCCTACATCGACAGCCGGCCCCGCCCGCAGGATCCTCGCTTCACCGGCAGCGTCGCCGAAACCAAGGAGAAGTACCACCGCGACGGCGACTACTACGGCCAGGTCGTTGACGGCGTACTGCTTGGCGATTCCCCTTAGCCCGGATTTCTCATACCCGCGTCGTCGGCATCGCGTTGCGGGAAATGCGGGCTGGCGCTAATGCCATCCGTAATGGCGGTAATAGCCACCACCGACCGCCATGCCGCCGTACATCGGCGGCGGATAGGCATAATAGTACGGATAGCTGTAAGCATAGCCGTAGGGGTAAGGATAGGCGGCGGTATAGACCGGGGCCGCCGGATAGACCGCACATCCCGACAATACGGCACTCACACTGCAAAGCAGCGCAATCTTCGACAGGATGTTCATGAGGCACCTCGACCTTGGTCGATCGCCGGACATGATCCTACTATCCCATAGGAATGCGGCGGAATTTAGGGCAGCCGGCCACCAAACCACCAGGAGAATGACCTGCCTTTCTAAAAACGCATAACGATAAATTCCATATGTGGAATATATTGTTTATAGGAAAGGAGACGATCATGATTATGACGTTGGCTTGGCCTGCGGCACCGACTCCTGCTCCGGATGTCCGTGTCGATCTGCTTGCGATGATCCTGGTTTTGACCGTGGTGGCGCCGGTTGCGCTGGCGTTGCTGATCGTAGCCTTTCAGCTGTTCCCCTTCGCCGCCCTGGGCTACGGGGGAGTCCGCCTGTGGCGGTGGTTGAGGAAGCCGGCCGCCTGATCCTTTTTCGGGGTGCCACCCTTGCCGGAAGCCGCGGGTCGCATGCTACTACCTGCGGCTTTCGCGCTCCCGATAGCCTGTCGCGTGAAGAACGACAGCCCACGGGAGGACCATGTGAGAAAGACCATCCTGTCCGCCATCGCCTTGGCGACGGCGGTATTGGCGCCGGCAGTGGCCCAGGCCGCGCCTTTGCTCAAGCCGTTCATCATGGGCAGCCGGGTGCCGGGCGATGCCGCGGCCGTCGCCACCGCCGCGGCCAATGCGGCCCAGAAGCTGCAGGCCCAGGGCTTCCAGGTGGTGGGGCACTATTCGCCCTATACCGGCACCGAAATCATCATCGTCACCGACGATTCGTTGAAGAAGGTTGCCGCCGCCACCTCATTCGGAGCCTATGGTGCGGCCGAACGGGTAGCGGTAACCGCCGTGGGCGGCGAAGTGCAGGTTTCCTACACCAATCCGCCTTACATGGCGGCCGCCTACCGGATGAACGGCGATGTCTCGGACGTGGCGCGTCGCCTCGCAGCGGCACTGGGTAATACGGGTGCCTTCGGGGCCGAAGGCATTTCGGACGAAGACCTCCGCGAATATCGCTACATGTTCGGCATGGAGGAATTCTCCGATCCTGACCTGCTCGCCACCTACGGCAGTCAGACAGAAGCCTTGGCGGCGATAGAGAAGAACTTGGCCGCCGGTGTGATGGGGATCCGCAAGGTCTACCGTATCGACATGCCCGGCAAGGCGGAATCGGTGTTCGGCGTGTCGATGTCTGGCGCCAAGGCGGGCGGTGACCAGCAGGACGACCGCTATCTGATGAGCCAGATCGACTTCAAGGACCAGCGCTCGACCGCGCATCTGCCTTACGAGATGGTGGTATCCGACGGCAAGGTCTATGCGCTGTCCGCACGTTTCCGCATCGCCATCGACTTCCCCGACCTGTCGATGATGGGCTCGCACAGCTTCATGAGCATCATGGGCGCCCCAGACGCCATCCACGCCGCCCTGGCCGCCGCGGCCGGTGAAACCTGGAAAAAGGCGAGCACCAATTCGGCCAGCAACAACTGACGGGCCGCCTGTCACCCTCCCATCGCCTCCGGCGACGCCCCCTCTCCCGCTTGCGGCAGAGGGGGAACGGTGTTACTCGGACGGGCTCCTGGCGGCCAAGCAAGCTCGATGGGCCTGAGGACGAGGCAAGCGTTGCGGTGGAACATGAAAGGGTTTCCTACGACCAGAAACCCGTCGCAGGGTTGCCGCTGAACGGCGTGCCCGGCGGGATTCCCCGAAGCTGCGGCATCAATTCGAGAAAGGCTTGGGCGGCCCGGCTCAGCCGCCGCTCACGATGCTTCTGCACCACAAAATGGCGGCCCGGCAGGGCGCAGGCGGCCGCCTTCAACAGACCGGCCCGCAAGCCCGCCGCCACCACCACCGCCGACAGCACGGTCGCCCCCGCCCCCGCCTCGACGGCGATGCGCACAGCTTCATTGCTGGGTAGCTCCAGCGCCACCGATACGTCGGCCAAAGAGAGGCCGCGCGTGGCCAACAGAGACTCGGTGGCGGCCCGCGTCCCCGAACCGGCCTCGCGCAACACCCAGGGCAGGCGGCGGAAATCGCCCGCATCCAAGGCCTTCGCTGCTGCCCAAGCATGTTGTGGACCGACCACCAGTACCAGGCGATCCTCGTCGACCGGTCGCTGCTCCAGCGCGGCGACCTCCACCTCGCCCTCGACGAAGCCCAACTCCACCTCGCCGGCCAGGATGGCGGCGGAGACCTGGGCGGTATTGCCGATGGACAGGGCGACGGTGATGCCTGGATGGAGGCTGTGATAACGGTAAAGCAAGGGCGGCAGCCAATAGGTGGCGATAGTCTGGCTGCCCATCACCGCCAGCCGCCCACGGGTCAGGCCGGACATCTCTTCCAGCAGGCTCTCGGCACGGCGGGCCGAGCGCAGGACGTCGCGCGCCTCAATCAGGAAGGCGGCCCCTTCGGCGGTTAGTTCCACCCGCCGGCCGATACGGTGGAACAGGGCGACGCCGGTCCGGCTTTCCAGCTGGGCCACCGCGGCGCTTGCCGCGGACTGGGTCAGGCCCAAGGCCTGGGCCGCCTGGGTGAAATGAAGGCGTTCGGCAACGGCGACGAAAATGCGCAGCTGTTCGAGGGTCATGGCGGAGACTCATTAGTAGAAGTTGTTAATATCACAAAAACAATGCGTTGGACAGATTGATCAACGCACCGCAGAGTCGCCGTCCAGTTTTGGTCCCTTTTTGGTCGGCGGAGTTCTGCCCATGTCACAAGTCGACAGCGTCGCTGCCGCGCGTCCCCAAGTGCCGTTTGCCACGATCCGCGGCATCATTCCCGGCCTCGCCGTATGCGTGGCCCTGACAGTCCTGGCCGTACAGCTGCGGCGCCTGCCGGGCGTGTCGGCGCTCAGCCCGGCGATCATCGCCATCGTCCTCGGCATCATCGCCCGCCAGATCGTCGGCCTGCCCGACATCCTGCGGCCCGGCATGACCTTTTCGCTCCGTACTCTGCTGCGCACCGCAGTGGTTCTTCTCGGCCTGCAGGTCACCGTCGGACAGATATTGTCCTTGGGCGTCGGCGCCTTGGTGTCGGTGACGACTGGCCTGGTGGTGTGCTTCTTCGGCACCGTCTGGCTGGGAGCGCGTCTCGGCGTCGACCCAAAGCTGGCCCGGCTGATCGGTACCGGCACCGCGGTGTGCGGGGCCTCGGCCGTGGTGGCGGCAAACAGCGTCACCCATGGCAAGGACGAGGATGTGACCTACGCCCTGGTCACCGTGACCATCCTCGGCACCCTCGCCATGCTGGCGCAGCCCGCGATCGCCATGCTTCTCCACCTCGACTCCGTGCATGCCGGCCTGTGGCTAGGCGCCTCGATCCACGAGGTGGCCCAAGTGGTCGGCGGCGCCACACAGCTTGGCCCGGAAGCCACCGGCGTCGCGACCATCGCCAAAATGATCCGCGTACTGCTCCTGGCCCCCATGGTGCTGACCATGGCCGCCATCGAACACCGCCGCCGCCTCAAGATGCACCAGACCGCGGGCGAGACGCCGCCCAAAGTGCCGGTGCCGTGGTTCGCTTTCGGCTTCCTGGCGCTGGTTGGCGTCTCCAGCCTGGACGTGGTGCCGCATGACGTGGTCAAGCAGGTTGGGGTGGCGTCCTCCTATATGCTGGCCACCGCTCTTGCCGCCATGGGGTTCGGGGTCGAATTGCGGGCCATCAAGCGCAAGGGACTCCGGCCGCTGGTTCTCGCCGTATCGTCCTGGCTGTTGATCGGCGGGGTCAGCTTCGGACTGGTGTCCATCCTCGGTTAACGGAAGCGCTCCGAATTCGGATGCCATCCCGAGTGGTCGCAAAGGGTCCCGTTCGCCCGACGGGATCCCTCCCCCCCTGCGGCCTTCGGGATGGCAAGCTTCCGGAACAGTCCCGGTCCACTTCCAGTTTCACTTCCTTCGTGCGCATCACAGATCTTAGCCCTATGATTCCGCGGTTTCCCGGCTCGAACGCGACCGGTAATGGTGGTGAAGGGTTCAAGGATGGAACAAATCGGTTCCGGCAGATGCGTATTGATTGCCGACGACCATCCGCTGTTTCGTGTAGCCTTGCGCCAGGTTGTCGAAACCACCCTGCCGGGCGCGGCCATTGCCGAAGCCAGCAGCCTGGATGAGGTCGAACCCATCGTCGGATCCGACGAACTCGAACTCGTCCTGCTCGACATCAATATGCCGGGGATGAACGGCTTCAGCGGCCTGGTCCATCTGCGCAACGTCTTTCCGTCCGCACCCGTCATCGTCGTCTCGGCCGATGAAAGCATCGAAACCATCCGCCAGGCGATGACCCTGGGAGCCTGGGGCTTCATCCCCAAGTCGATGAATGGCACCGAAATGGCGGCCGCTGTCGCCCAAGTCCTGGCCGGCGAAATCTTCGTCCCAGTGGACCTGGCCTACGACGCACCCGGTGAAGGCGTTCCCGGCATCGACGAGGAATTCCGCAAAGGCTATGCCGCTTTGACGCCCCAACAGCGCAAAGTACTCGAAATGCTGGTGCTGGGAAAATCCAACAAGGTCATCGCCTTCGAGATGGGCGTGGTCGAGGGGACGGTGAAATCCCACGTCTCGGCGATCCTGCGCAAACTCAAGGTGAACAGCCGTACCCAGGCCGTGCTGAACGCCGCCAAGCTGATGGGTCGTAGCCGGGCGTGACCCGCTTCGGTGGGGAACACCAGACCCGCCCCACTTCACCGCTCCCGATCCCGCAGCATCTGCGCCATCAGGCTGCCCAGCTTGGGCGGCCGGATCGGTTTGGCCAGAAAATGGCAGCCCGCGCGCCGGACCATCAGCTGCGTCCGTTCGCTGTGGTCGGCGGTGACCACGATGGCCGGAATGTCGGCGTGGAACCGCTCGCGCAGGCCGGCGATCACCGACAGCCCCATTTCACCGGGCTGCAGATGATAGTCAGCGACGATCAGATGAGGAGCCGGCCCGTCGGCCGGCAACTGGACGAAGACTGAAGCGCCAGAAGCGCCAGCCACCGCCCTGCACCCCCAATGCTCGATCAGCTTGCGCATGCCGGCAAGGATGCTGGCGTCATCATCTATGATGACGATCTGCGCTCCCCGCAGAATGGACAGCGCCGTTCGCGGCTGAGCCCGCACGGCGACCGCCTCGGGATCGGGGCGTCGGCCGGCAACCAGCGGCACTTCGACGCCGAACAGGCTTCCTTTGCCCAGCGTCGAGCGCACGACCGACCGATGGCCGAGCAGGCGCGCAATCCTCCGCACGATGGCCAACCCCAGACCCATCCCCTTTTCCCGCCGCTCGACCTCGCCGTCCAGCCGGTGGAACTCTTCGAAGATTTCCTCCAGCTTGTCTTTCGGCACCCCCTGCCCCGTATCCCAGACACCAAGCAGCAGCTGGCCGCCGCGCCGGCGGCAGCCAACCAGGACACGGCCACCCTCCGGCGTATAGCGGATGGCGTTGGCGATGTGATTGTGCAGGATGCGGCCAAGCAGGCGCGGATCGCTGCGCACCCAAAGCGAAGACGGGACGAAGGTCAGGTCGAGCCCCTTGCGGCCGGCCAGCAGGCGGCATTGCTCGCCCAGCCCCAAGAACAGGTTGGCGACGGCGAAATCGGTGACGGAAACCGGCAGTCCGCCGGCATCCAGCTTCGAAATATCCAGCAGCGCCGTCAGGATTTCGTCGACCGTATCCAGCGCCGTCAGGGTATTCCGCAACAGGTCACGGTTGGCTGGGGCCAGCCGTCGCGCGGCCAACAGCGAGCCGAAGATCCGCGCCGCATTGAGCGGCTGCAAGAGATCGTGGCTGGCCGCGGCAAGGAAGCGGGTCTTCGACAGATTGGCCTGCTCCGCGTTGCTTTTCGCCGCCGCCAGCTGGCGGTTGATCGCCTTCAGCTCGCGGGTCCGCTCCTCGACCCGGCGCTCCAGGTCCTCCTTGGCCTCGCGCAATTGCTCGGCGGCCTTCCAGCGGTCGGTGATGTCGGAAAACGTTCCGACATAGTGGGTGACCGTGCCCGCCTCGCTGCGGATCCCATTGATCGCCATCTGGGCCAGGAACACCTCGCGGTTCTTGCGGCGGCGCCAGACCTCCCCCTTCCATTGGCCGGTAGCAGTCACATCGGCCCAGACGTTCTCGTAGAACAAGGGATCGTGGGAATCGCTCCGCAGTTCGGATATGGGCCGGCCCACCAACTCATCGCGCCGATAACCGGTCATCGCCTCGAAGGCGGCATTGACGTCGACGATCTTCCTTTGCGCATTGGCGATGACAATCCCCTCGCCGCTGGCGGCGAACACCTGAGCGGCCAGATGGATCTGCATTTCCGCCTGCTTGCGCTCGGAGATATCCTCATTGATGGCAATCGCATGGGTAATGGCACCCGTATCGTCGCGCACCGGAGTGACGGACACGCTGTTCCAAAAGTCGTCGCCGCTCTTGCGGCGGAACAGCATTTCGCCCTGCCAGGGCGCGCCCTGTGCGACTGCCCGCTCCAAGTCGTCCCACGGCTGTTCGGCGGCGGCCCCGGACCAGCAGGCGCGCGGCGTGCGTCCGATCAGTTCCTCTGCGCGAAAACCGGTGATGCCGCATAAGGCCGGATTGACGTATTCGATGGCGACGTCGCGGTTGCAGATGAGGATGCCGATGGTGGCCTGCTCCACCGCCTGCAGCAGCTTCTTGAGATCGGTCAGGTTCCGTCGCAGCAGCGGATAATAGTTCTTGTGGACCGACCGCTCGCCGAGGCCGATGATGCGGTCCCGCTGGGCACGCCAAATGGTCTCGGCGTCAAAGGGCTTCGCCATAGAGGGCCCTGAGGTCGGCGGCCGAGGCTCGTCGCGGATTGGTGAAGATGCAGGGGTCGCGCATGGCGTATTCCGCCAGGTCGCCGATCTGCCCCGAACCGATTCCGCGGGTCGACAAGCCATCCTGGATCCCCGCCGCCTTGCGCAGTTCGCGCAGGTCGTCGAGGATCCGGCGCTGCCGCTCGGCCGCACCAAGGCCCCGAAAGTCAAGCCCGAGCGCCGCGCCCACCTGCTGGAAGCGGTCTTCGGCAGCCGGGAAATTGAAGTCAATGCAGAATTCGAGCAGCAGCGCGTTGCATTCGCCGTGTGGCAGGCCGATGTAGCCGCCAAGGCTATGGGCCATGGCGTGCACCACGCCCAGGCTGGCATTGGAGAAGGCGATCCCGGCCTGAAGACTGGCCAGCATCATCCGTTCGCGCGCCGCCAGATCAGCGGGATCGGCGACCGCCGCCAGCAGGTTTTCCTTCACCCCGCGGATCGCCGCCAGGGCGTGAACGTCCACCACCGGCGAGCTGGCGGTGGAAACGAAGGCTTCGATTCCATGGGTCAATGCGTCCAGGCCGGTGCAGGCGGTCAGCGTCGGGTCCATGGTCAGGGTGGTCTCGGGATCGACCAGGGCCACATCCGGAACGACGGTCTTGCTGATGATGGTGATTTTGGTGCGCCGTTCGAGATCGGCGAAAACGGCGAACTGCGATATGTCGGCCGATGTGCCGGCGGTGGTCGGGATGCACAGTAGCGGCGGACCCGGGGCCGGGATGACATCCACTCCTTCGTAGTCGAGAATATGGCCGCCGTTTGCGGAAACAATGCCGATGCCTTTGGCACAGTCGATGACGCTGCCACCGCCCAGGGCGACGATGATGTCGCAGCCGGCTTGCCGGTAGACCTCGACGCCGGCCATGACCTCGCCATCCTTGGGATTGGGCGATACGCCTTGGAACACGGCGGCGTCGATCCCCTCTTCGGCGAACAGCTGGAGCAATTCGTCCAGCCAGCCGGCGGCGGCAACCCCGGGGTCGCTGACCACCAATACCCGCCGGGCATAGAGATTATGTGCGTAGAACGCTGCACGACGGCGGGCGCCGACACCGAAGACGATCTCGGGGGCGACGAACTTGCGCATTTCGAACAGCGGCACGGCACGCCTCCCTAGCGGTGAGAATCTGACGGGTGGTGCGGGAACCAAGCGTCAGGACCGGACCATTTGCGTGTTCCGCTTTTTAGAATAACCGGCGGGAGCACCCCGCCGCCAGTTGAATAGGGGCGGCGGGATCCCGGGACATCAGGCCGCGGCGAGGAAGATAGCTTCGATATCAGCCTGATTGGCCGGACGCGGATTGGTCAGGCCGCAGGCGTCCTTGAGCGCGTTCTGCGCCAGGGTGGGGATGTCGGACTTGTTGAGGCCCAGTTCGGTCAACCCAGCGGGAATGCCGATATCGGCGGCAAGCGCGCGGATGGCGGCAAGGCAGGCGGCGGCCCCCTCCTTGGCGGTCATGGCGGCGGTATCCACCCCCATGGCGGTGGCGACGTCGCGCAGACGCTCGCCCGACACCGCGGCATTGAAGGCCTCGACATGGGGCAGCAGCACCGCGTTGCACACGCCGTGCGGCAGATCGTAGAAGCCGCCCAATTGGTGCGCCATGGCGTGGACATAGCCCAGCGAGGCATTGTTGAACGCCATCCCGGCAAGGAATTGCGCATAGGCCATCTGCTCGCGTGCCACCAGATTCTTACCGTCGGCCACTGCGCGACGCAGATTGGCGGCAATCAGCCGGACGGCCTGCAGGGCGCAGGCGTCGGTGATCGGGGTGGCGGCCGTCGACACATAGGCCTCGACCGCGTGGGTCAGGGCGTCCATGCCGGTGGCCGCGGTGAGTCCGGCCGGCTTGGCGACCATCATGGTGGGGTCGTTGACCGACAGGATGGCAGTAACATGGCGGTCGACGATGGCCATTTTCACATGCCGTGATTCGTCGGTGATGATGCAGAAGCGGGTCATTTCGCTGGCGGTGCCGGCGGTGGTGTTGATGGCGACCAGGGGCAACTGCGGCTTGGCCGACTTGTCGACCCCTTCGTAGTCCCGGATATTGCCGCCGTTGGTAGCGCAGAGCGCGATCCCCTTGGCGCAGTCATGGGGTGAGCCGCCGCCGAGCGAGACCACGAAGTCGCAGTTGTCGGCCTTCAGCAAGGCCAGCCCAGCCTCGACATTGGCCATGGTTGGATTGGGCTTGGCACCGTCGAACACCGTTGCATGGATGCCCCGCTCGGCCAGCAGGCCGGCTACCTTGCCGGCCACGCCCAGCTTGGCGAGGACCGCGTCGGTGACGATCAGCGCCCGCTTGAAGCCATAAGTAGCGATGCTCTCGACGGCGCCCTGCAGGCTGCCGGCCCCCATCATGTTGACCGGGGGAATAAAGAATGTGCTCTGGGCCATGGTCGTTTCCTTCCTTGAATGCCGCGTGTAATCGGCATCGCCGATATACATTCGGCTGAACGACCCGGCATATTTGACTTTAGTTGACGCTGTGATCAGCCTGACCCAACCAATTCATGACAATAATCACAATTTTTGAATGGGTTACTGTTTGCGTCGAAGACTCCCGAATGGGTATGCTGTCCCCCGTGAGGTCACACGCCAACAGGGGGCCATGGTGGAGCAGACTCTCGATATCGGAAGTTTTCATGCGATGATCGACCGCCTGATCGAAGGCGGATACCGATCTTTGCCCCAGGGCAGCGGCCCGTTGGCCGACAAGCTGCGCCTGTTGGCGGAGAAGCTGGAGCTGCGATCGCGCGGCATTCTCGTCCAAGGCGTGGGCATGGCGGTGCACCTGAACAGTACGGTCACGCAGGCGGTCCATACCCTGCGCAGCATCCGTGAAATGAGCCAGCGGATGACCGCCATCTCGGCGGCGACCGAGGAAATGGTGGCCACCGTGCAGGCGATCAGCCGGGCATCGGAGCTGGCTGCCGCCAACGCCCGTTCGGTCCAGGAAATCGCCGATGACGGCGCGAGGAATACCGAGTCGGTGACCGAGGCGATGCGCAGCATCGTCGGCACTGTCAACGAGACCTCGCAGCGGGTGTCCAACCTGTCCGAGACCTCATCCAGCATCGGCGCCAGCGTCAAGCAGATCGAGCAGATCGCCCGGCAGACCAATATCCTGGCACTCAACGCCACCATCGAGGCGGCGCGCGCCGGCGCGGCCGGCAAGGGCTTCGCCGTCGTCGCCACCGAGGTGAAGAATCTGGCAAACCAGACGGCCAGCGCCACAGCCGACATCCGCGCCCGCATCGAAACCTTGCGCAGCGAGACTGAGGTGATCCTGCGCGACATGACCAAAGGCGCCGACTCGGTTCGCAGCGGCGAGCAGATCGTCGCCGTCTCGGTCGACAAGATGCGCGCCGTAAGCCAGGAAATCCGCGACGTCACTACGCTGATGCAGGAAATTGCCGACCATTTGGGCCAGCAGCGGACGACCGCCCAGGAAATCGCCAACAATCTGGATGCCGAGCGGGCGCGCTCGACCAACGACACGGACGCGATCAATTCAGTCATCGAGATCGCCAGCAAAGCCAGCGCCGCGGTCGGGGAAATCCTGAGCGAGGTCGGCCAGGTGGAAATCCACAACGCAGTGATCTATCTGGCCAAGGCGGACCACATGGTGTGGCGCCGTCGCCTGGCTGAAATGCTGGCGGGAAAGGCCACCCTCAACCCCGACGAACTGGCCAACCACCACACCTGCCGCCTGGGAAAATGGTACGACGCCGTCGGCGATGCCGCGATCAAGAACCATCCCGCCTTCCGCGCTCTCGAAAAGCCGCATGCAGAGGTGCACCACCTGGGAATCGAAGCGGCCAAGCGCTATCGCAACGGCGATTTCGACGGCGCCGTCGAAGCCGTTGCCGCCATCGAAGATCCATCGAACGAAGTCCAGCGGTTGCTCGACGAACTGGCGGCCAGCTTCACTTAGAGCTGGGGACCGGCGGCGTGCCTACTCTCGTGGATTGAAATCTCAGTCCCGGCATTCGTCGGTAGGACGGCGCACGCAGACCAGGGTCAGGTCGTCGGACGGGTCGCCGGGGATGCGCCGCTCGAAGCGCGACAGTACAGCGCTGGCCAGGCACTCGCCCGTGGCAGCCTCGGCCACCCACCCCAGGAGCGTTTTTTCGTCGGCAGTCGGCACGCCGTCCACTTCCGCCTCCAACAGGGCGTCGCTGTAGGCAAGGAAAGCGGCGCCAGGTGGAAATGGCACCGTTTCCTGACGAAAGGCCGGATCGTCGAAAGCGCCCAGCGGCGGGCCGGAAGCGTCCAGGAGGCATGGGGCGCCGCCGGCCACCAGCACCGGCATCGGCGACAGCGCTCCGGCATAAGTCAAATTTCCAGCGGCTGTGTCGATGATGACAGCCAGCGCGGCAGCGAACTGTCCCGGCTTCAACAGAGCTTTCAGCGCCTGATTGAGGACCTCAAGCAGTTCGGCCGGCTGCCAATTGCGGCGCGGCAGGCGGCTGATGATGGCATCAAGACGAAAAACATTGCAGGCGGCCGCCACGCCATGCCCGGCGAAATCGGCGACTAGAATACCCAGCCTACCCGGTGCCGGCTCGAAGGTGGTCCAGTAGTCACCGCCCAATTCCGACGACGTCTTGATCAGGCCGGTGACTTCGAGTCCGCTATGGTTCCGCATCTCGGCAAGAACCTCGGCACTGGGCTGCAAGCTCATCTGGGCTGCCCTGGCGGCCACCAGTTCTTCCCGCACTCTTTCCTGATAGGCGGTCAGGCCGGCCAGCAGCCGCCGGTTTTCCAGGTGCACACCGACGCGGGCCCACATCTCCTGGACATTGAAAGGCTTGGACACCACGTCGGTGCCGCCGGCGGCGAAGCAGGCCGCCCGTTCCTGGGCGGTCCCCAGGGCAGTGACGAAGATCACCGGAAGCTCGGTGCGCGGATGGGCCTGGCGCAGCCGACGGCACATCTCATAGCCGTCCATTTCCGGCATCATGACGTCGAGCAGGATCAGATCCGGCCGAGATCTTTCCACCGCCGCCAGCCCCTCGACGCCGTCGTTCGCGGTCTCGATGCACTCCACGCCGAGGAAAGTCAGCAATTCCTCGAGCAGTTTACGGTTCGCCCCATTGTCGTCGACGATCAGGACCCGCATCCCGCCGAAACTCATTCTGCCACCCCGCGGTCCGCTGAGAAGGTCATGATGGTGCACCGGCCGCGGTCTTCGACGGTAATGCGGGCCGCGGCGGAGGCGATGGCCAGCCCGTGCAGGCGGAGGGAATCGGCAGCATCCTGCCGCGCCGCCTCGGAGTCGTAGCCCGCACCTTCGTCCTGAACGGCCACCTCAAGTCCGTTGGAGTTCACCACCGCCGAGATTTCGACCCGGCGCTGAACCCGCTGGGGATGCGCCAGCATCGCATCGAGGCTACGGCAATATTCGGCAAAATCCTCGACGCCCTGGCCACATGACGTCACGCCGAGATTGCCATGGATCAGAGCGTTGGCCACCACTTCGTGGAGCGCCAATTCCAGATCGCCCGGACAATCCGCCCCGAGCCGTTCGCGCAAAGCGCCGGCGAACAGGCGCGCCGCCTCGCAATGGTAGGCTGTATCCGTGCGCAGGTTGAGCCCCGTGCCGCCTGCCGCGAGATGGGTCCGGAAACGCTGGCCGAGCAGTTGGGTGCGCCCCGGATCGAACTCGACACCACCGATGAACGGAGCGGCCAGACTGCTGCGGATGGCTGCCGCGTCGAAGCGCCCGGATAGAACCAGACCCGGCGACCGCTGGCGGGATTTGGTCGCGGCAAGCCAGCCGTATTGGCGGGCGAATTCCCCGGCCTTGGTCTCTGATACATCCCGCGGCACGACGACAATGTTCATTCTGCTTGCTCCGAGACGAGTTTGGGGCAAACCTTGCAGAAGGGAAAGCACCAACTGCCCGCGACCTGCGACCCCTGGGGGAGAGACAATGGATTACGCATTCGAGTCAAATGCCGGAAGCCTGTGGATCCGCCTGAAGGGACGCATGACCCACGCAGATTACAAGGGCTTCCGGGAAATTCTCGGGCGAATCAATGACGATCGTCCTTCCCGTGCCGTTTTTGACTTGCGGCAGGTTGATTTCGTCGACTCCTCGGCGTTGGGAATGCTGTTGATCGTCCGTGACGCAGCGGTTCAGCAACAGCGGAACGTGTGCCTCAAAGGCGCCACGGGCCAAGTCGAAAAACTCGTCCAGATCGGCAAACTGCACAAGTACTTCGAGTTGGAACCTTGAGACGGCCCTGGGCCATCCTTCGATACGGCCGCCCTCGCGGGCGCCCTGCTCAGGATGAAGGGTCTTCATATTTCAGTGGATCATCTCGTCCGAAGAGGCTGCGAGAAATACGGTGGGGCTGGCCTCCGTGCCGGCGTTTCGGCGCAGCCGGACAACGAGCAATTTTGCCACTTTGCGGCGAAGGCCGACAGGGGGCCGGCCCAACAGGAAGTCTATTTCTTCGCGTCTTGAGAAGTGGCGCCTAAGCCGCTTCTCAAGACGCGGCATTATTTCACACTCTCGAGCTTTCGCAGGATATTGATCCGCGTCGGCTGCAGGAACAGCCGTCCCGTTCCGTCGGCCACACCAAGATGCAGGAAAGCCACCGTCAATTCGCCCTCTTTCTCGGCGAACAGCCGTTCCCGCTCAGCATTCGCCGAGACGATACGCTCGCGAACTCCGTCCAGGCCGTCAAACCGCATGGGATGCAGATTCACGAATTCCTCCTCCATGCGCAGACCGTGGCGTTCGACCGCCTGCAAGGCGGCGTAGGCCTTGGCGCGGACGTCCGTCTCGTCGTCAACCGAACGGACCAGTTGGAAGAAATCGCCTTCGGCCAAGGGTTCGGACACGAACAGCACGCCGCCCGGCACCAGGGCACGGGCGGCTTCCGCCAATGCCTTGTCCATGAATTCCGCCGGTACATGGTGGAGGCTGTTGAAAAACACGACCACATCGACGCTGCCATCGGCAGCCGGCAGCGCCTGCGCCACGCCCTCGACGACCGTGGCTCCCTCGGCCGGCGGGGCGGCATGGGCTTTGGCCAACTGGCGGGGGCTGCATTCGATTCCGGTTACCTGGGCCCCGTGCCCGGCCATCAGCCGGGCCAGCGCGCCGTCACCGCAGCCGACGTCGAGCACCCGCTTACCGGAAAGCGTAAGCGTTCCCAGCAGAACATCGACATTGCGCTGGGGTGCCTGGGTGCCGCGCGGGGGCATGATTCAGCCGGCAGAAGCACGGGCGGCGACGAACTGGTCGTACGCCTCGAGGGCCTTGGCCCCATAAATCACCGAGGGTCCGCCCCCCATGTAAATAGCCATGCCGATCATCTCCATGACTTCCTCGCGCGTTGCGCCGTATTTCAGGGCGGCGCGGGCGTGGAAGGCCAGGCAGCCGTCGCAGCGGGTAGCGATGCCGAGGGCCACGGCAATCAGCTCCTTGGTCTTGGCATCCAGGGCCCCGTTCTTGCTGACCGCGGTATCCATCTCGCGGAAAGCCTTCATAACCTCGGGGATGCCACTGCGCAGCTGGGCGATCGCCCCACCGAGGTCGTGAGCCATCTTGGGCCAATCGTCAACCATGATATCGTTTCTCCATCATCGTTAGATTTGTCGACTGCCTCATCAGGAGGACGAAGTCAGGAAGCCGTTCAAGCTCCTCGCACGACCGCACCGCCGGCCTGCAGCCAGGCATTGAAGCCGCCGCGCAGGCGATGGATCTCTCCGGAGAATCCGGATTCAAGCATTTTGGCCGCAGCCGGCCCGCAGCGCATGCCCCCTTGGCAATGGAAGACCAGCTTTTTCTGCGGATCGACGGGGACCTTGCGCGGATCGAAGGAGGACAGCGGCACCAGCACGGATCCCGGAATGTGCCCGGCTTCGTGCTCGCGCCGTTCGCGGACGTCGACGATCGTCGCGGCGCCGCTCTTGTACCATTCGAGAACGGTCGCCGGGTCCGCCATGTGAATATTGTCCGACATCACTCTTCTTCCCTGATGCTCAGAGCCTTTCCGCGGCTTCCCGGCGAAGGCGCAGCCGGCGGGCACGCCGGCCAGGCGCAGGACGATGGCCAGCGGGCAGAACCCGGTGAAGGCCGCCTGCAACATGTTCAGGCCGACAAAACCGGCGAGGAGAAGCCAATAGGGCGACAACGTCCGCGCGAGAACGAGACTCGCCACGACGACGGTGCCGGCGAAGGCAAAGACAACTCGATCGATATTC
The DNA here is from genome assembly GCA_021793155.1 of Pseudomonadota bacterium. Taxonomy (GTDB): domain Bacteria; phylum Pseudomonadota; class Alphaproteobacteria; order Rhodospirillales; family Magnetospirillaceae; genus DUZF01. The sequence goes on from JAJYTF010000005.1 coordinate 186,829, forward strand.
ATGCTCGAGACAACCCTTGCGGCTGGCCTGCAGAAGAAATATCAGTAGTTATGAATTTTTTCCAACCCTGCGCGTGCCAGGGGGGCGGGAGCGCCCCTACCGCTTATCCGGGAAGGCGCAGCCGGACTGGAAACCGAGAAGCCGGAGGATGCTCGCCAACGGGCAGAACCCGGTGAAGGCCGCTTGCAGCATGTTCAGTCCGACAAAGCCGGTAAGGAAAAGCCAATAAGGCGAAGCGACATAGGCGAGCCCGATGCTCACCAGGATCACGGTACCGGCGAAGGCAAATACGATACGATCGATGTTCATGCTTGAAACGCCCCTTGCGGCTGACTGACAGAAAACATATTAGTGGTATTGAATGTGTTTTTCAACGGGTCCCGATACACCATGATGCCCGAAGCTAGAACGAAAATCGCCGCCGCCGTACTTCTCCTGCTTGCCGGTCCCGCCCTTGCCGAGGATAAGCCGGCTCCAGCCGCACCGCCGCCGGACACAGCCCAGTTCACCGTCCACACCACCCCCATCGAGGACAGCAAGGCGGTATTCGCCACCGTCGAGACCATTCGGCGCACCATGGCCCGGGCCCGCATCGGCGGTACCGTCGGCGCCTTGAACGTTACCGAAGGCGACCGTGTGACCGCGGGGCAGCAGATCGCCCTGGTGGGCGATCCCAAACTGGTGCTGCAACTGGAAGCAAATGATCAGCGCATGCGCTCGCAGCAGGCGCAACGCGACCAGGCGCAATCCGACCTTGAACGCGCGCAGCAGCTGTTCCGCGCCGGAAGCATCGCCAAGAGCACCTTGGAACAGGCGCAGACCGCCCTTCAGGTTGCCGAGCGCGCCGTGGCGGCGCTTAAAGCCGAGCGTGCCGTGACCGGCCAGCAGATGGCCGAAGGCGCGGTGCTGGCGCCGGCGTCCGGTCGTGTCCTGCAGGTGCCGGTCAGCGTCGGCTCGGTGATCATGCCGGGCGAAACCGTCGCCGTCATCGCCACCGAACATTACATCCTGCGGGCTTCGCTGCCCGAACGGCACGCCCGCTTCATAAAAGCCGGCGATACGGTTACCGTCGGCGAGAACGAGGACGAGGAACCCTTGGGCCTGCAGGGCAAGGCGCTGTTCCATCAGCCGGCACGCCCGGGCACGGTGCGCAAGGTCTATCCGGAAATCGACAACGGCCGGGTGATGGCCGATATCGAGGTCAGCGGCCTGAACGATTATTTCGTCGGCGAGCGCGTCCGTGTCCTGGTATCGACCGGGAAGCGCCCGGGATTTGTGGTCCCGGTGAAATACCTCTACCGGCGCTTCGGCCTGTGCTTCGTCAAGCTCAAGGATGGCGGTGAGGTGCTGGTGCAGCCGGGTCGTCAAGTCCCGGATGGCATAGAGATCCTGGCGGGGCTGCGCGACGGCGACGTGGTGGTCGCGCCATGAAGGCTGGAATTTCGGGCGCCATAACGCGTCATTTCATCAATTCACCGCTGACACCGCTGCTGCTCATGGCCTCCCTGGTGGTGGGCGCCGTCGCCCTGGCCAAGCTGCCGCGCGAAGAGGAGCCGCAAATCAGCGTGCCGATGGTGGACATCATCGTCAACGCCAACGGCTTCCCCGCCCAGGACGCGGTGGAACTGGTAACGAAGCCGATCGAAGACATCGTCAAGGGCATCCGCCAGGTCGAACATGTGTACTCGCAGACCGAGGACGACCATGTCGTGGTGACGGCCCGCTTCCTGGTCGGCACCGACGAGGACGCCGCCATCGTGCGGGTCCACGATCAATTGACTGCCCACATGGCCGAGATGCCGACCGGCATCGGTGAGCCGCTGATCATCGGACGCGGCATCGACGACGTTGCCACGGTGGTCCTGAATCTGTCGCCCAAGCCGGCCTGGCAAAACCACTGGAACGACAACGGCCTGTTCGACGTGGCGCAGGAACTGCAGCATGAACTGATGAAGGTTGACGATGTGGGGCTGACCTACATCGTCGGCGGCCGTCCCGATCAGATCCGCGTCGAGCCCGATCCGGAGCGCCTTTCCCTGTACGGCATCTCCATCAACCAACTGATCGACAAGGTGGCGCAAGCCAACCGCGCGTTCAGCGCAGGAGCGGTGCGCCAGGCGGATTCGTCCATCCCGGTCATCGCCGGACGGACCCTGTCGGGCATGCCCGATATTGGCCAGTTGCTGCTGACCACCGCAGATGGGCGGCCCGTCTACGTCAAGGATGTGGCGAAGACGATCGTCGGATGGGCGCCGGCCGAGCATTACACATGGACATTCCAGAAGGCGGCCGGCGGCCGGCTGGAAAAGCGGCCCTCGGTAAGCCTGGCCCTGGCGAAACGCAAGGGCGCCAACGCGGTCACCGTGGCCCACGATATCCTGAACCGCCTCGCCATGGTGGAGGGTCGCCTGGTTCCGTCGGACGTCGCGGTGACGGTCAGTCGCAACTACGGCGAAACAGCCTCGGACAAAGCCAACGAACTGCTTTTGCACTTGGCCATCGCCACCATCACCATCGTCGGCCTGATCACCTTCCTGCTCGGCTGGCGCGAAGGATTGGTGGTGCTGGTGGTCATTCCGGTGACCATCTTGCTGACCCTGTTCGCGTCGTGGCTGATGGGCTACACGATCAATCGGGTGAGTCTGTTCGCCCTGATCTTCTCGATCGGCATCCTGGTGGACGACGCCATCGTCATCATCGAGAACATCGCCCGCCATTGGCGAATGAGGGACGGGCGGGAAAAGGTGCAGGCGGCCATCGACGCCGTGGCCGAAGTCGGCAACCCGACCATCGTGGCCACCCTGACCATCGTCGTCGCGCTGCTGCCGATGATGTTCGTCTCGGGCCTGATGGGCCCCTACATGAGTCCGATCCCGGCCAACGCTTCGGCCGCCATGGTGTTTTCCTTTTTTGTCGCGGTCATCCTCACCCCCTGGCTGCTGATGCGCACCCACCGCGGCTCGACGGCTGCCGGCGACGAGGCGCACGACCATACCGGCGGCCTGGGGCGGATCTACCTGCGCATCGCACGCCCACTGCTGACCGGCCGCAGCCGCTCGAAAAAGCTGCTGTTGTGGGTCACCGTAGCTACACTCGTGGCCTGTTCGCTGTTTGCTTTCAAAGCGGTCACGGTCAAACTGCTGCCGTTCGACAACAAATCCGAAGTTCAGGTTGTGCTCGACCTGCCGCGCGGCAGCTCGCTCGAAGAAACCGACAGGACGCTGACCGCTGCGGCCGGCAAACTGGCCAACCTCCCCGAACTGGTCGATATCCAGTCGCAGGCGGGAACTGCCGCGCCGTTCAATTTCAACGGCCTGGTCCGCCACTACTACCTGCGCTCGGAACCGCAGCAGGGCGACCTGATGGTCAACCTGACGCCCAAGGGTGAGCGCCACCGGGGCAGTCACGAGATCGCCCTGGACATCCGTCAACGGCTGAAATCGCTGCCCTTGCCACCCGGCGGCAGCATCAAGGTGGTCGAGGTCCCTCCCGGCCCGCCGGTGCTTTCCACCCTGCTGGCCGAAGTCTACGGACCCACACCCGAGGCTCGCCGCGCCGCCGCGGCCACCGTGCGCAAGGCGTTCGAGTCCGTCGATTTCATTGTCGACGTGGATGATTCCTACGGCCGCCGCAGCAAGCGCATGCGGGTAACTCTCGACCGCGATGCCATGGAATTCCACGGCGTCGAGGAAAAGGCGGTCTACGACGCCATCAATGCCCTGATGAACGGCGTCAGCGTCGGCTATTTCCAGCGGGGCCACGGTGCGAAGCCGGAAGAAATCGTGGTGCGCCTGCCCAACCGCGACAACTTCCCCGGCGAATACCTTGCCTCCACTCCGGTTCCCGCGCAGAACGGTACGGTGGAATTGGGCGACGTGGTGCGGGTGGCCTACGAACCGGCATCCTTCCCCATCTTTCGACGCGACGGGCGTTTCGCCGAGATGGTTCAGGCGGATCTGGCCGGGCGCTACGAAGCGCCGATCTACGGCATGCTGGCGGTCGACGACAAACTTAAGGACAGCGGCATCGAGGTCCGCTTCCACGGCCAGCCGCAGGACGAAAGCAAGCCCACGCTCCTGTGGGACGGCGAGTGGGAAATCACCTATGTCACTTTCCGCGACATGGGCGCCGCTTTCGGTGTCGCCATTCTTGGCATTTACCTGCTGGTGGTGGCGCAGTTCGGATCGTTCCGCGTTCCGTTGGTGATCCTGGTACCGGTTCCTCTGACTCTGGTGGGCATCGTCCTCGGCCACCTGCTTTTCGGCGCGCCGTTCACCGCCACTTCAATGATCGGTTTCATCGCCTTAGCCGGCATCATCGTCCGCAATTCGATCCTGCTGGTGGATTTCATCCGCCATCGCCGAGCCGAGGGGGTCACGCTGCGCCAAGCGCTGCTTGATGCAGGCGCGATCCGCGTCAAGCCGATCTTCCTGACGGCCGCGGCAGCGATGATCGGCGCGGCCTTCATCCTGACCGACCCAATCTTCCAGGGCTTGGCCATCAGCCTGGTGTTTGGCCTTGCATCGTCGACCGCGCTGACCTTGCTGGTCATCCCGGCCCTTTACGTCTGGCTGCGCGACGACCACCAGGGGTTCGGCGCCAAGGAGGTTGTCCATGAGCGAGTATGATGAAGGGCACACGGCCCAGGCCTTGATCGACGCGATCCGGCGCATGGCTGTGCATTATGGGCTGTGGTTCGCCAATGCAGCCAGCCGGTTCGGCATCGACAAGGCCCTGGCCATGGAAAAGGAAGCAGGTAACCGGGCTTTCTCAATCATCGCCGAACGCCTTTGCGCCCTTCTCGGAGTGGAGCAGAAGGACGGCGTGCCTGTCCCCTTAGCCACCATGGACGAGGAACGCAAGAAGGCCTTGCTGAAAGCGCTGGCGGTCAATTGGCTGGCGCTCGACGGCGTGTGGTTCCAAGCGGTCGAAGGGCGCGAGGGAATGGCCGCCGCAAAGGATGTCAATGACGCCTGCTGGGCCTGGTTTTCGCCCCTCGAAGCGGCTCGCATCAAGGAGCTGGCCGGCCTGCCCGAGGCCGGCGGATTGGAGGCGCTGGCCGAAAGCTTCGCCCACCGGCTTTACGGCTCGATCAACGAGCAGGAAGTGTTCTTCGACACCGACGGCTCACTGGTGATGCGCATGACCAACTGCCGGGTGCAGGCGGCGCGCCAGCGCAAGGGCCTCCCCGACTACCCGTGCAAGTCGGGCGGAGTGGTGGAATACACCAGCTTCGCCCACACCATGGATCCGCGGATCCGTTGCGAATGCATCGCCTGTCCGCCCGATCCGCACCCGGCCGACTGGTTCTGCGCCTGGCGCTTCCGACTTACCGAGGCGGCCCCATCCTAGGCTGGAACGCCGGGGCGACCTGGTTGAGGGTATTACGTTGCTCGGGCGTCAGAACGCTGGCGAGGCCGTCACGAGCCTTCAGCACCTCGCTATGCAGCTGCAGGCCCACTTCCCGATGGCTGGCGCGGATTTGCTCGCGCTCCGCCACCGTTGCCGGCGGCGACTGCAACATGGTTTGGCGCTGGGCCTGGCGCGTTTCCCAGGCGTTGGTGACGGCGTCGGCGTAAGCCTTCCATTGCATCTCCTGCTGGGCGGTGACGCCGAGCTTCTGCTTGAGAGCCGGCAGGGTGGCGGGGTCCTGGAGCCCTCCCCCTCCCCGACGCATCATTCCCGGCCCGGGCCCCACACCGGAACCGGGGCCCATCCCCATGCCGGCGCCGGGGCCCGGACCAGGTCCACCCGACCCCGTCCCCGCCCCTTGTGCAAGGGCACTCAACGGCGCGGCGAGGAGGGATATAGCGAGGATCGCGGCGAAAGATGTGGCACGCATAGCGGTCTCCTTGGCTGGACCGATAGCCCCTCGTAGCTCATAGTAGCAGATTCAAATGCGTCACATCTATTACAATTTTGCACTCTCATCCTAGTCTTCAGATGCCCTAGAAGCGGCTTACATCCAATGATATGAAGAATTCCTCCAGTCGATCCGATAGAGTTATTGCCTTCCTCTTCTGATGTGTTTCTCGGCTGAGATTGGCTTGCGGCACAGTTTTCCTGGCCAGCGACTCAGGGAAATTTTCCCATCATGCTGGAGTGCGGGGTTTGGCGCCGATGGCGGTCCACACGATGCGCCCAAGGGAACGGCAAGCCGATTCCTAGGGAAGCCCATACGAAAAAATACGTAGATTGAGAACAGGCTGGACCATCCAACCCTGATCCAAGGGCAAAGGAAGTCCTGGGAAACAGAACGCTCCGGACAGACAGCGGGAGCACTTGCACACATTAAGCACCGGAACCTCCTCTGTGCTATTTTTGGCACACCTGTGCAAAATGGATGAGGCTAAAATCTCGTTTAATTTACATTTTCATGGCGGACCGGCTCCCTTGAAAGGGCAAGGAGCGAACCCGCATAGACGGGAAGGATACAAGGGAGATCAAGAATGATTAAAAAGATTGTTTGCTTGGCGACGGTTGCTGCAGCCGCGGGGTTCGTAAACAGTCAAGCCTCGGCGGAAGAACTGTGGGATCCCCATCTGTTCGGCATCAACGAAGGCCTTGCCATGGGCGCGCTCCCGCCGCAGGGTGTTTATGCTATCAACAACTCTTATTTTGCCACTTTCAAAGTTCCCCAAGCCAATCCGGCGATGAACAATGCGCTGAAGCTCGATTCCTACGTGGACGTGCCGATCCTGTTGTGGAGCACGGGCCTCAAGGTCTTGGGCGCTGATTATGGCGTCGGCCTCGCCCAGCCGTTCGACTACACGAGCATCGGCCCGGCCGGTTCCCAGGCTGCGCATTGGGGCACCTACAACACCCTGGTGATCCCCGCCATTCTGGCCTGGACACTGCCCTATGACTTCCATGTGTCGGCCAGCTTGGGCATCTATGCGGACGACGCCAGTTCGTCGTTTGCCGTCGGGCATACGCCGGCCTACGGCGTGGGTGCCGGCATGGCCAACTGGACCTTCGAGCCGGGCGTGTCCGTCAGCTGGCTGCATGATGGCTGGAACATCACCTTGGAAACCTACTACGACGCCAGCACCCAGGACGGCAACAGTGCCAAGACCCTGGGCATAACTGGTCTGCCCGGGTCCTACCAGTCGGGTGATGAGTTCGGCACCTCGTTCACCATCATGAAGACCATCGGCAAGTGGTCCGGCGGCCTCGGCGGTTATACCCTCAACCAGCTGCAACGCGACCAGATCAATGGTGTCTCGGCGGCAGGCACCGTCGACCAGAAGATTGGCCTGGGACCGATTGTCGGTTACAACTTCGGACCGGTCGAACTGCAGGCGATGTACAACCACGATGTGGTTGATCACTACGCTCCTGGCGGCGACTTCTTCAACGTTCGCCTGATCGTGCCGTTCAAGTAATAAGCAAAGTATCTCCGAGAATGGGGGGGGGGAAACGGGCGACAGTCCGTTTCCCCTTTTTTCATTTGCACAGATCGATGCGCCCAGCAAAGACCGCAAGCCTCTGATCGCGCATAAAAAAATACGCAACACCTGCTGCGACGGGTGCTGCGTATAGGCTTTGCCAATCCAAGCTTATAGATTTGCGCCAAGCGAATAGGGGGGTTCGCGCAATATCGTTTCACACAAAATGGCACAATGCAGAATGCCACAGAAGTAAAATGCACTTTAAATCAGCAGTCTGCTCGCCCTCATCATCAGGGTTACGCCAGGCGACTTACCCAGTTCAATTTTCCCTGCTTTTCAACCTGAGGTCTGCAGTCTAGTGCCAAAGCCCATCGATCGCATCGGTGTACATATAGGTCAACTGTTACCTTTCCGGATCACGGCTTAAGGCCTTCCCCATGCGGCGGGTTGACCAGGCGCTCGAACATGGCGATCAAAGCCGGATGCGGCAGACGCACCGGCGGGATCTCCTGATAGCGCTCCCAACCGCCCCCCAAACTTTTGAAGACGGCGACGAACTGATCTGCGGCCGCCTGCTGCGCCGCTACCAGACTGGCTTCCAGTGCGTATTCCTGGCGTTCGGCATCGACCACGTTGAGGTAATCGGTCAGGCCGCGATTGTACCGCTCGGTGGCCAGGGTCAGCGCCCGCTGGCTCGCCACCAGCGCCACCTCGAGGTTCTTGACGCGGTCCTGCTGGGCGCTGAATGCCGACACGGCGGTATCCACGTCCCGCACGGCGACCAGAATGGCCTGCTTGTACGCGATAAGCTGCGCATGCGTCTGGAGGTCGGCGATGTCGACCAATGCATCGAGCGACCCGAAATCGAGGATAGGCCAGTAGGCCGAGGGTCCCAAGGACCACAAATGGGCGTAATGGCCGTTGGCCACTCTCGATGACTGCACGCCGATGCTGGCCCCTACGGAGACCTGCGGGAACAGGTTGGCGGTGGCGACGCCGATTCGCGCGGTGTCCGCAGCCAGTTGTCGTTCGGCCTCCCTGATGTCGGGTCGGCGCTGGATGAGGTCGAGCGGCAGACCTGGCTGGATCCGCTCCGGCAGGGCGGGGATCGCCGCCGGGTTGGCCAGCTCTTCGGCCATATCTTCGGGATAGCGGCCGAGCAACGCCGCAATGGTGTATTGCGCCGCATCGATCGCCGCGGCCAGGGGCGCTATCTGGGCATGCAGCGTCGCCACCTCGCGCTCGGCAAGCGTCAGGTCCAGTTCGTTGGTCAGTCCGCGTTCGAACCGAATCTTGAGGAAATCGCGCGACTGCTCGGCCGCGGCGACGTCCTGGCGCAGCACGGCCAGGCTTGTCTGCAAGCCACGCAGATCCAGATAGGCCCGCACCACGTCGGCGATAACGTTGATCAACACCAGATTGCGGGCCTCGGCCGCAGCCTCGGCATCGTAGATACCCGCCTCGATCGCTCGCCGATAGCGGCCGAAAAGATCCAGTTCCCAAAGCGTGTCGAAGCCGGCCACTTGCCGGATATGCTGCAGTTCATGGGCGTTGTCGCCCGACGTCAGGACCGAAGGGACACGGCCCCGCGTACTGTCGCGGCCGCTGCCGTTGGCAGCCGCAGCCGCCGCATCGACTTCCGGCAGGGCCGCGGCGATCAATACAGCTTCCTCGGTCCTGGCCTGCTGGAGACGGGTGAGCGCGATCTCCACATCGGGATTGGCCTTGATGGCCTGGCCCACCAGCGAATCGAGGTGCGGATCCTCGAGAGAGCGCCACCATTGGGTATAGTCGATCTCCGGCTTGCTCGGCGACGCCGGCGTCGCCGAGGCGAATGATGCCGGCGCCGGCAGCTCTGGCTCGTGGTAATCAGGCCCCACGGCACAGGCGGCCAAACTACCCGCCACAAGCAGTTGCAGAACTGCAGTCCGGGGTAGCCGGCTCACTGAACAGGCTCCGCCGCAAGCCTGCCGAAGGTTCGCCGGTCCTCGGTAGTCACCTGGACCTTTTCGCCCTCGACGATCTGGTTGCTGATATTGAGGATGACTTTCGCCCCCTCCGGCACACCGCTCGCGAGGTCGATCACATTGCCTTCGTCGCGCAGGATCGAAACCGGCAGGAAGCGCACCTTGCTGTCGTCGTCCACCACCGCGACCTGCGGGCTCCGGGCGCGAAACACCAGGGCGGCCGCCGGTACCTCGACCGCGCCTTCGGTGACGAGCCGAAACCCCACCTGGACATACATGCCGGGGACCAACGCCAGGTCCGGATTGGGCAGGTCAACTTCCACGCGGAAGGTTCGGGCCGTCGGGTCGATCGCCTCCGATGTCCGGGTGATCTGGCCGGAAAACCTGCGGCCGGCCAGTGCCTCTGCGGTAATCTCCGCCGACACCCCGACCTTCATCAGGTCGGTCTGTGCGCTTTGCGGAACCTCGACGAAGACCCGGATCGGGTCGGCCTTGGACATCCGATAGAGCGGCGTAGTCTGCGACGAACTGCCGGCCGAGACAAGATCACCGATATCGATACGCCGCTGTGTGATGGTCCCGCCATAGGGCGCCGTAACCTGTTTGAACAGCTGGAAGGAGTTCAGGCGATCGACTTCCGCCTGGTCGGCGTTTGCCTCGGCTCGAGCCGCGGCAAGTTTGGCCTGTGCGCTCGCATATTGCGCCTTCTTGTCTTCACGCTCCTGCTCGGAGACCACACCCTTCGGCGAATCCCGCCAGCGGGCATAGGTCGTCTCGGCAAAAGCGGCTTCCGCCTCGCGCATCCTGACCGTGGCGTCCGCCGAACGCAGCTTGGCTTTCGCCGCAGCCAGCGCGGCATCGAGTTCCGGGGTGTCGATGGTCGCCAACACCTGCCCGCGCTTCACATGGTCGCCGATATCAGCGGACCAGCCGCCCACGTAACCGTTCACCCGGGCGTAAATGGTGCTGGCATACCAGGCAGCCGTCTCGCCCGGCAGCACCAGCGGCCGTCCCGCCGGAGCGGCGCGCACGATGGCCACTTCGACGCGGGGCGGCGCCGCAGCGTCGGCGGCGGCGTCGACTGCCAGCCGCCGATCGTGGTAGGAACGCAGCCCGTGCACCAACAGGAAGCCTGCCAGCAAGACGAGGAGCAGCCCGCCGGCAAAGATACGGATCCTGCGCCCCGTCCCAGGCGAAACATCGCCGGCAGGGGACCGCGGCCCGGCCGGCGGCGCGGCTGCCGGCCGGGAGATTTCCATCATGGCCCCGCCAGACTCGTCATCACGTCGTTGCAAGGGGATCCCTTTCCAGGACATCGGCCTGCCGAGCCTTTTGGGGTCGGCGTAACAGCCGGTACATGGTCGGCACGAACAGCAGCGTGGCAAAGGTGGCGAACAGCAGACCGCCGATGACGGCACGAGCCAGCGGGGCGTTCTGTTCGCCGCCCTCACCGACGCCCAGGGCCATCGGAACCATCCCCAGGATCATCGCGCCGGCGGTCATCAGGACGGGGCGCAGCCGGGTATTGCCGGCGGCCGCAGCGGCCTGCCGCGGGTCGTCGCCGGCCGACATCCGCTGGTTGGCGAAGGTCACTACCAGGATGCTGTTGGCGGTGGTCAGGCCGATGCACATCAGCGTGCCCATCAGCGCCGGAACGCTGAGATGGGTGCCGGTCAAATAGAGCATCCACATCACGCCGCTCAGGGCAAATGGAACCGCCATCAGGACAATGGCCGGATCAAGCCAGCTTTGGAAATTGATCACCAGGAACAGGTAGACCAGCACCACAGCCAGGGCCATGCCGGAAAACAGGCCGGCATAGCTTTCCGCCATGGTCTCCACCTGCCCGCTCAATTCTGCCGTGATGGCCTCGGCGGGAGGCGGCTGGTCGGCCGCGATCACCTTGCGAATTTCCTCGGCCACCGAATTCAGGTCGCGGCCCTGGACGTCGGCATGAACGTCGAAGACGGGTCGGATATTCAGCTGGGACATCACCATCGGCGTGCTGCCGCGCCGAAATCGGGCCAGGTTCATCAGCATCTGCGGCGAGGTCCCGCGCCGCTCCGCCGTGACCGGTAACGTCCACAGATCATGGGTGCTGTCGATCCTGTAGGTCGGCATCTGGACGGCCAGCGGATAGCTCACGCCATTCTTCGGGTCGACCCAGAAATTGGGGGTGGTCTGCGCGCTGCCGTTGGTCGTCACCAGCACATTCGACGCCGTGGTCCGCTGGTCGAGGCCCATCTCGTTGGCCAGGGCCCGATCCACGTCCACATTCAGGGCGGGGGCGTCGGGCACCTGGAAAACATGGGAATCGACAACCCCGCCGATCTTGCGGATGCCGCGAGCCAGCTTGGCCGCCAGTGCATAGGCCCGATCGTTGTCGGGGCCGGATACCCGGATGTCGATGGGCGCGGGCTGGCCGAAATTGAGGACCTGGTCGACGATGTCCGCCGGCTGGAAGAAGAATTCCAATTGGGCGAAACGGCGCGGCAGATCATGGCGCAGGCGGGCCACCAGATCGGCCGTCGGCGTATGTTTCTGCTTGAGGGAGATCAGAATTTCGCCATCCATCGGACCGATGGTCGCCGAATCGCTGAGGGCGATGTTCATCCCGCTGTAAGGCAACCCGATATTGTCGAGCAGGGTGTCGATCTGCTGCTCCCCGACGATCTGGCGGATGGCCTGTTCCACTTCGGCGAAGGCGGCCTGCGTCTGCTCGATGCGTGTGCCCGCCGGCGCGCGCGCATGCAGCCGCATCTGGCCGGCGTCCACCTGCGGGAAAAAGTCGCGGCCGAGGAGAGGAAACAAGAGCAGCGAAACGGCCATGAGGCCGAGGAAGAAGCCGACGCCCGCCGCCGGGCGGGACAGAACCCAGGCCAGGGTATCGCGGTAGGTGTCGCGGAACCGATCAAATCCGCCGAGGAATCGGCGATGCACGGCCATCAACGGATTACCGGATCGTCCCACCTCCCGTTGCCCCTCTTCCCCTTGATGGCTGACGCCGGGCGATCGCATGAGATAGCGGAACAATACGGGCACCAGCGTGAACGACAGCCCCAGGCTGGCCACCAGGGACACGATCACCGACAGCGATAGGGGCGAGAACAGATACTTGGCCGTTCCCTCGAGCAGAAACACGGGAACGAATACGATGCAGATGCACAGGGTGGCCAGCGAAGTGGGAACCCCTACTTCGCCGGCCCCGTCGATGATGGCGGCGACGAGAGGCTTGCCCAGGCCGACATGGCGTTCGATGTTCTCGATGACCACCGTGCCATTGTCCACCAGGATGCCGACGGCCAGCGCAAAACCGCCCAGAGTCATGGTATTCAGGGTCTGCCCGCCGACATACATGATCAGCAGGGCGGAGATGATCGACAGTGGAATCGACGCGAGGATGATCAGCGTCAGCCGCCAGTTCCCGAGAAACAGCAGGATCATCAGCGCGGTCAGGCCGGCCGCCATCATCCCGCCCATTTTCACACTGTTGAGCGACGCCTTGACGAACACCGACTGGTCGAACAGCGGCTTTACGGTCACGCCGCCGGGAAGCACCTTCTCGATGTCGGGCAGCGTCTTCCTGATTCCGTCGATCACCGCCAGCGTCGAGACGCCGCCGGTTTTGCGGATGGTGATCAGAGCACCTGGTCGGCCATCCACTGCGACCGAGTTCGTCTGCACCTGGTACCCGTCATGCACATGGGCGACGTCCCGCATGAACACGGTCTTGTCGTCGATCCGCGCGATGGGAAAGGCGTTGATCGCCTGAATTCCCCGCGGGCTGTTGTTCATGCTGAGCATGTAGTCCTTGGCGCCGATTTTGACGTCGCCGGCCGGAAGGATGACGTTCTGATTGAGCAGCGCGCGGGTGACGTCAGCCGGCGACAAGCCTCGGGCGGTCAGCGCCTGCTGGTCGAGGTCGGCCATGATGATGCGGGGTTTGCCGCCGTAGGGCTGGGGCACGTCCGCGCCGTGCACCACGGCAAGGTCGGGACGGATGATGTTCTGGCCGAGGTCGTTCAGCTTGGTGTCGGGCAGAGAATTGCTGGACAGGCTCAACTGGATGATCGGCACATCGGTCGCGCTATAGCGCAGGACCAGCGGTGGCGTAATGCCGGGGGGCAGGTATTTCAGCACCACCAGCGCGCTGCTGGCCACCTGCGACACCGCCCGGCTCACGTCCGCACCCTCATGCAGGAAGATCTTTTCGACTCCGACCCCGGTATAGGAGGTCGCCTCGATGCGCGAGATGTCGTCGACCAGCGCCGCCAGCGAACGCTCATGCAGGGATAGAATGCGGTTCTGGACATCCTCGGCGCTCATGCCGTTATAGGTCCAGACGACGCTGACGACCGGGATGTTGATTTCCGGGAAAATGTCGACGGGCATGCGCAACGCGGCGCCGATGCCGAGGAGACAAACGAGCACCAGGCCGGCGGCGACGGTGTAGGGGCGTCTTAGTACGAAACCGACCAGCGACATCGAGCGAATGTCTCCCGACCGCCTCTAATTCGGGACGCTGCCAGCGCAACAACCCTTTGCCAGAGCCAAGTCCGGCCGCGCTACCACGCGCCGCCCCGGAAACGCAAAAGCTTGCCGACACCTGCCGGGAGCAAGCCTGCATGTGGTGCTAAATTCGCTGTGCCACAATACTAAATCACATGCACTAGCACCGGTTTCATACAGCGCCTCGCACTAAACCAGAATGCATGGATGCCTGGCCCGCGTCAAGGATGCCGGGCTGCCGGCCCACCCCATCCGATGCCAAGGGAACAGCATCGGGGTTTATGAGTAAATTTTAATGCTGGACTCATGACGTTCTCATCTAGACTGTATTAGAAACCGCCTCGCTGGCACTAGGCGTCGATCCGAAGCTGGCCGAAGACGAGGAGGTTAGATGCGCATCCTGATCGTCGAAGATGAACGGAAGCTCGCAGGCATCCTTATGCGGAGCCTGAAAGGAGAGGGCTATGCCGTCGATTCGGCGGAGACGGTGGCTGAGGCGGTCGAACTCTCGCAGGCTGTTCATTACGATTTGATTGTACTTGATCTTCTTCTGCCCGACAGTTCCGGCACAAGCTTTCTCCGAAACCTTCGCCAACAGCAGCAGGATGTGCCCGTTCTCGTTCTGACGGCACGCACCGACATCGAGGCGAAGGTGGAGAACTTCGAGGCGGGCGCCGACGACTATCTGACGAAGCCGTTCGCCTTTGCAGAACTGCTGATGCGCGTGCGCGCCTTGTTGCGCCGGGGTCCGGTGGTGCAGAAGAACGTGCTCAAAATGGCCGATCTGGAACTGGACCGGCTGACCCGCCAGGTGCGCCGCGGCGGCCAGCGCATCGAACTCAGCCCCAAAGAATACTCGTTGCTGGAGTATCTGCTGCTCAATCCCGGGCGTGTGCTTTCCCGCTCGATGATCATCGACCGGGTGTGGGATCATTCCTTCGAAGGTTTCACCAACATCGTCGACGTCTACGTCCGCCAGCTTCGCAAGAAGGTGGATGAAACCTATGAACCGAAGCTGATCCGCACTGTCCGCGGGCTGGGCTATTCGATCGATCTGGAAGCTGGCCAGTGAACCGGCGCTCCCTCACCTTCCGGTTGGTCGCCTGGTATTGCGCCCTTTTGCTGCTGTTGGGGATGGGGTTCGCCGCCTATACCTATACCGATTTCGAACGCTATGTCCGCACCAGCACCAAGGCGACACTGGTGGCGCGGGCCGATACCATCCGCGCCATCGCCAGCACCGCTCTGGACGACCGGGCCGCCTTGCCCCCCCTGATTGAGCAGCGCTTCGCTCCGGAATTGAGGGCGCGCTTCATCCGGGTGACCGTCAATGGCCAGGTGGCATACGTGTCCGGGCCGCCGGCCGAGCACGATTTCGACCCTGCGGCCATCCCGCCCCCGGCGGCAGTCAAGACGCCGAGGCTGGAACGGCTTGGTCGCCTGATTCTTTACGTTCATTCCTACAAGCTGGCCGACGGCAGGACCCTTACCGTCGAGACCGGCGAAGCCACCGGGATGATGCGAGCGATTGAGAAGGGTCTTGCCGTATCCATGCTGTTCGGACTGCCGGTTCTTCTCATCCTGGCAACCGGCGGTGGCTACGTCCTGGTCCGCCGGGCGCTGACTCCGGTGGAAAGCATGATCAAGGCGGCCGAGGCGCTGACCTTCAACAGCCCGCACAACCGTCTGCCACCCACCGGCACCGGCGACCGGATCGAGGCGCTCGGTCAGGCACTGAACCGGATGCTCGAACGTCTGGACAACGCCTATCAGCACGCCAGCAGGTTCTCGGCCGATGCCGCCCACGAGATCGGAACGCCGCTCAGCATCATGCGCGGCGAGATGGAGCTGCTGGCCACCCGCCGCGACCTGCCGCCCGACGTGCAGGCCGCTTTAGGCAGCACGCTGGATGAAGCCGTCCGGCTCAGCCAGATCGTGGAAAACCTGATGGCCCTGTCGCGGCTCGAGAGCATCGGCGGCAAGCGTACCCACAAGGCGGTGGATTTGACGGGCCTTGCCGACGAGACCATCGACCAGATGCGTTTGCTGGCCGAGGATAAGAACATCCGGCTGGACGGCCCCAGCGGGCCGGCCGTAGTTGTCCTGGGAGACCGCAACCGGTTGAAACAGGTATTGGTCAACCTGCTCGACAACGCGACCAAATATACCCCGTCGGGCGGGCGCGTGACGGTAACCGTGGAGGGCACCGGCACCAACGCCGTCCTTACCGTCGCCGATACCGGCATCGGTATCGCTCCCGAGCATCAGGACCTGATCTTCGACCGATTTTTCCGGGTCGCGACCGACCGAGGGGAAAGCGGGGCAGGTCTGGGTCTGGCCATCGTCAAGTCGATCTGCGTCGCCCATGGCGGCCGAGTCTCGGTCAGCAGCGCGCCCGGCCAAGGCAGCCGCTTTTCGGTCGAGCTACCTTTGGCTTCGAGCGCCGACCTCGGCGAGGGCCGAACCACGCCGTCGGCAACCAGCCCCTCGGTGCCTAGAATGATTGACAGGCTGGTTCTGGCAGGCCGGACTGCCTGACTGAATTCAATTTGCCCAGGTAATAGAATAGAGTATTTGGAGATCAAGAATGTGGATCGTCAATATCGCCCTGCGGCGCCCCTACACCTTTATCGTGCTGGGCTTCTTGATTTCCATATTCGGGGTCCTCGCTATTCTGAAGACGCCTGTTGATATTTTCCCGAATATCAACATCCCGGTGGTCAGTGTCGTCTGGACCTACAACGGCATGCTGCCGGACGACATGTCGGGCCGGGTGATCTATTACTACGAACGCACGCTGACCAGCCAGGTCAACGACATCGAGCACCTGGAATCCCAATCGCTGCCGGGCTACGGCGTGGTCAAGATCTTCTTCCAGCCCAGCGTCAACATCAACGCCGCCCTGGCCCAGGTCACCGCCGCCTCGCAGACGGTGCTGAAACTGCTGCCGCCCGGCATTACGCCGCCCTATGTGCTGAGCTACAACGCCTCGACGGTGCCGATCCTGCAGCTGGCGCTGGCGGCCAAGGGCTTGAGCGAGCAGCAGATCTTCGACCAGGGCCAGAACTTCATCCGCCCGCAGCTGGCCACCGTCGCCGGTGCGGCCATTCCCTCGCCCTATGGCGGCAAGATCCTCCAGGTGCAGGTGGACCTCGACCTGCACGCCCTGCAGGCCAACCATCTGTCGGCCCAGGACGTGGTGAGCGCCATCTCGGCACAAAACCTCATCCTCCCGGCCGGCACGGAAAAGATCGGCAGATTCGAATATGACGTGGAGCTGAACGCCAGCCCAAAGCTCATCGATCGACTGAACGACCTGCCGGTCAAGACGGTCAACGGCACCGTCATCTACGTCCATGATGTGGCCTATGTGCACGAGGGCAGCCCACCGCAGACCAACATGGTGCGGGTGAACGGCAGCCATGCGGTACTGATGACCGTGCAGAAGGCGGGTTCGGTGTCGACCCTCGACATCATCCGCGAAGTCAAGGAGCGCTTGCCGAAAATCGCCGAATCGCTGCCCGACGCGCTGAAACTCAACCTTGTCGGTGACCAGTCTCTGTTCGTCAAGGCGGCAGTGTCGGGCGTCATCCGCGAAGCGATCACCGCCGCCGCCCTGACCGGCCTGATGATCCTGCTGTTCCTGGGGTCTTGGCGCTCGACCCTGATCATCACGATCTCGATCCCGCTTTCAATCCTGTCCTCGATCATCGTCCTGTCGGCGCTGGGCGAGACCATCAACATCATGACCTTGGGCGGCATGGCGCTTGCCGTCGGCATCCTGGTGGACGACGCCACCGTCGCTATCGAAAACATCAACTGGCATCTGGAACAAGGCAAGCCGGTGGAACCGGCGATCCTCGATGGTGCCCAGCAGATCGCCGTGCCGGCCCTGGTGGCGACGCTGTGCATCTGCATCGTCTTCGTGCCGATGTTCTTCCTGACCGGCGTGGCGCGCTATCTGTTCGTCCCGTTGGGCGAGGCCGTGGTGTTCGCCATGCTGGCCTCCTACATCCTGTCGCGCACCCTGGTGCCGACCTTGGCCAAGTACTGGCTGCGCCCCCACACCGGCCACCACGGCGAAGGCCATCAGCCGCCCTCGCGCAATCCGCTGGTCCGCCTCCAGCGCGGCTTCGAGCATAATT
Organism: Pseudomonadota bacterium; assembly: GCA_021793155.1. Lineage (GTDB taxonomy): Bacteria > Pseudomonadota > Alphaproteobacteria > Rhodospirillales > Magnetospirillaceae > DUZF01. The sequence continues at coordinate 204,841 of JAJYTF010000005.1, forward strand.
TCGAGCGGCTGCGCCATCATTATTTCGGACTGCTCAAGCTGGCGCTGGCCAACCGCAGGCGCTTCCTCATCGGCTTCCTGGCCTTCGTCTTCGTGTCCTTCGGCCTGGCGCCGTGGCTGGGCAGCAACTTCTTCCCCTCGGTCGATGCCGGACAGATCAAGCTTCACGTCCGCGCCCAGACGGGAACCCGCATCGAGGAGACCGCCAAGCTGTGCGACGAGGTGGAGAACGCCATCAAGGAGATCATTCCGCCAAATGAACTCGACTCCATGGTCGACAACATCGGGCTGCCCATCTCGGGCATCAACATGGCCTACAGCAATTCCGCCCCGATCGGGCCTGAGGATGCCGATATTCTGATCAGCCTGAAAGAAGATCACCATCCGACGAAGGAGTATGTGCATCGCCTGCGCGATGTGCTGCCCCGCCAATTCCCCGGAAGCGATTTTGCCTTCCTGCCGGCCGATATCGTCTCGCAGATCCTCAACTTCGGCCTGCCGGCCCCCATCGACGTGCAGGTCATCGGCAACAACATCGACGCCAACCGCGCCTATGCCGACGACCTGTTGAACCGCATCCGGACCATCGCCGGCATCGCGGACCTGCGCGTGCAGCAGGCATTCGACCAGCCGCAAATCAACGTCAAGGTGGATCGGTCGCTTGCCGGCCAGGTTGGCCTGACGGAAAAGGACGTCGCTTCCAGCCTGCTCATCTCGCTGGCCGGCAGCGGCCAGATCGCCCCCACGTTCTGGCTCAATCCTGACAACGGCGTCTCCTACCCGATCGTCGCGCAGATGCCGCAGCATCGGATCGATACTCTTTCCGACCTTGAAAATCTGCCCATTACCGCCAAGGGCACGCGGCAGCTCCTGGGCGGCCTGGCATCCATCAGCCGCAGTCCGGCTTCGGGCGTCGTCTCGCATTACAATGTACAACCGGTGATCGACCTGTTCGGTTCGGTACAGGGCCGGGACCTCGGGGCTGTGGCGACGGACATTCGCAAGGTAATGCACGATACCGCCAGCCAACTGCCCAAGGGATCCACCGTGGTCCTGCGCGGCCAGGTCCAGACGATGGATAAATCCTTTATCGGCCTTTACGGCGGATTGGCTTTCGCCATCGTCCTGGTCTATCTTTTGGTGGTCGTCAACTTCCAGTCCTGGCTCGATCCGTTTATCATCGTGACCACGCTGCCGGCGGCACTAGCCGGTATCGTGTGGATGCTGTTTGCTACCCACACCACGCTGTCGGTGCCGGCATTGACTGGCGCCATCATGTGCATGGGCGTGGCCACCGCCAACAGCATCCTGGTGGTCAGCTTCGCCCGGGAACGCATGTCCGAGGGCTGTGACGCGGTAACTGCGGCACTCGAAGCGGGCTTTACCCGCTTCCGGCCGGTGTTGATGACCGCACTGGCCATGCTGATCGGCATGATCCCGATGGCTTTGGGCCTGGGAGACGGCGGTGAGCAGAACGCCCCGCTGGGGCGTGCGGTGATCGGCGGGCTGATGTTCGCCACCGTTTCCACCTTGCTATTCGTACCGACGGTGTTCGCCTTCCTTCATTCGCTGGGCGGCACCAAGGCGCAAAAGGATGCATCCGGTGAGGCCGCCCCTATACCAGAGGTTTCACATTGATATGGAATCATTGCCTCATAAGCCCAAAAAAATATATCAAGCAGAACGATTCTAAGGTCGGGAAGCGTTCGGAGAAGAGTATATGATTTGGATCGTACAGATCGCGTTACGACGACCCTACACATTCGTCGTGCTTGCCCTGCTGATCTTGATATTCGGCGTCCTGTCCGCGCTGCGGACGCCTACGGATATTTTTCCTAACATCAATATTCCGGTGGTCAGTGTCGTCTGGACCTATAACGGCCTGCCGCCCGACGACATGTCGGGCCGGGTGATCTATTATTACGAACGCACGCTGACCAGCCAGGTCAACGACATCGAGCACCTGGAATCCCAATCGCTGCCGGGCTACGGCGTGGTCAAGATCTTCTTCCAGCCCAGCGTCAACATCAATTCTGCCCTGGCCCAAGTTACCGCCGCCTCGCAGACGGTGCTGAAACTGCTGCCGCCCGGCATTACGCCGCCCTATGTGCTGAGCTACAACGCCTCGACGGTGCCGATCCTGCAGCTGGCGCTGGCGGCCAAGGGCTTGAGCGAGCAGCAGATCTTCGACCAGGGCCAGAACTTCATCCGCCCGCAGCTGGCCACCGTCGCCGGTGCGGCCATTCCCTCGCCCTATGGCGGCAAGATCCTCCAGGTGCAGATCGATCTCGACCTGAATGCCCTGCAGTCCAAGCATCTGTCGGCCCAGGACGTGGTGAGCGCCGTATCGGCGCAGAACCTGATCCTGCCCGCCGGCACCCAGAAGATCGGCAAGTTCGAATACGACGTGGCGTTGAACGCCAGTCCCAAGCTCATCGACCGGCTGAACGACATCCCGGTCAGCAACAAGAACGGTACGCTGGTCTTCCTGCGTGACGTGGCCTATGTGCATCAGGGAAGTCCGCCGCAGACCAACATGGTGCGGGTCAACGGCAATCACGCCGTATTGATGACCATCCAGAAGGCGGGGGCCGCCTCGACCCTCGACATCATCAGCGAGGTGAAAGCACGAATTCCGAAAATCGCCGAATCGCTGCCGGCGGAGCTCAAGCTGGCCCTCGTCGGCGACCAATCGGTGTTCGTCAAGGCAGCGGTCTCGGGCGTGATCCGCGAAGGCGCCATCGCCGCGGCCTTGACCGGCCTGATGATCCTGCTGTTCCTGGGATCTTGGCGCTCGACCCTGATCATCACCATCTCGATCCCCCTGGCCGTCCTGTTCTCCATTGCCATGCTGGCAGCCCTCGGCGAGACCATCAACGTGATGACGCTGGGTGGCCTTGCTCTCGCCGTCGGCATCCTGGTCGATGATGCGACAGTGACCATCGAGAACATCAACTGGCACCTTGAGCAAGGGAAGGAAATCCAGCACGCCATCATGGATGGCGCCAAGCAAATCGTGGTGCCGGCCTTTGTCTCGCTGCTGTGCATCTGCATTGTCTTCGTGCCCATGTTTCAGCTGGGCGGCGTCGCCGGCTATCTGTTCATGCCGATGGCCGAAGCGGTGGTGTTCGCCCTGATCGGTTCGTTCATCCTTTCCCGCACCTTGGTCCCCACCCTGGCCAAATACCTGCTGCGGAGCCATCCCCCGGCACTGCATGCCGGCCCCCACCTCGCCTATATCATGGAACCCCATGGCATTGGCATGCACCGCCGGTCGCGGAACCCGCTGGTCCGCTTCCAGCACGGCTTCGAGGTGAAGTTCGCCGCGATTCGGGCCGGCTATCGCGATGTTCTGGCCCTGGCATTGGTCAATCGCGGCAAGTTCGTCATCGGCTTCATGGCAGTGGTCCTGCTGTCCTTCATCCTGTTGCCGTGGCTGGGCAGCAACTTTTTCCCGGCGGTCGATGCCGGACAGATCAAGCTGCATCTGCGTGCCCAGACCGGCACCCGCATCGAGGAAACCGCCAAGCTGTGCGACCAGGTGGAGAACGCCATCCGCCGGATGATTCCGCCCACGGACCTTGACAATATCGTCGACAACATCGGCCTGCCGATTTCCGGCATCAACATGGCCTACAGCAATTCTGCGCCGATCGGCCCCGAAGACGCCGACATCCTCATCTCGCTGAAGGACGGCCATAAACCGACCGAATCCTATGTCGAGCTTCTGCGCAAACAGTTGCCGCGTCTTTATCCGTCGACAAGTTTCGCCTTCCTGCCCGCCGACATCATTACCCAGATTCTGAATTTCGGCCTGCCGGCGCCCATCGACGTACAGATCGTCGGCAACAACCTCCAGGCCAATCGCGCCTATGCGACGGCGCTTCTAAAGCGTATCCGCAGGGTGTCAGGGATCGCCGATCTGCGGATGCAGCAAGCATTCGACCAACCGACGCTGAACGTCAAAGTCAACCGTTCGCTGGCCGGTGTACTCGGCCTGACCGAGCGTGACGTGGCCAACAGCCTTCTCGTGACGCTTGCCGGCAGCGGCCAGGTGGCTCCGACCTTCTGGCTAAATCCCGATAACGGCGTCTCGTACCCCATCGTCGCGCAGATGCCGCAGTACCGTATCGACTCGCTGTCGGACCTGGGCAATCTGCCGATTACCACCAACGGCACCAGCCCCACGCTTCTGGGCGGCCTGTCGACTATCACCCGCAGCCCCAGCGACGGCGTGGTATCGCATTACAACGTCCAGCCGGTGATCGACCTGTTCGGCTCGGTGCATTGGCGCGACCTGGGCGGCGTCGCCCATGACATCCAGGCGATCATGAAGGAAATGGCCAAAGAAGTTCCGAAAGGTTCCACTGTGGTGATGCGCGGGCAGGTCGAGACGATGACCAGCGCCTATGCCCAGCTTCTCTTCGGCTTGGTGGGTGCGGTGGTGCTCATTTACCTAGTGATCGTCGTCAACTTCCAATCGTGGATTGATCCGTTCGTCATCATCACCGCCTTGCCGGCGGCGTTGGCCGGCATCGTCTGGATGCTGTTCGCCACCAACACCACGCTCAGCGTGCCAGCGCTGACGGGTGCCATCATGTGTATGGGTGTTGCCACCGCCAACAGCATCCTGGTGGTCAGCTTCGCCCGTGAACGGCTGGCAATGGGCGAAAATGCCGTCACCGCCGCGCTCGAGGCCGGATTCACCCGGTTCCGCCCGGTGCTGATGACCGCCCTGGCCATGATCATCGGCATGGCGCCGATGGCGCTTGGCCTGGGCGAAGGCGGTGAACAGAACGCCCCCTTGGGCCGGGCCGTCATCGGCGGCCTGGTGTTCGCCACCTGCGCCACACTGCTGTTCGTTCCCGTCATTTTCAGCCTGGTCCATTCCCGCAATCCTGCCGACCAGCCGGAAGAAGATGGGGGCGTGGCCCACCCTGCCCTGCCCGACCCGCTGCAGCATTCGCAAGCTTTGACGTCCGAACTCTGAATTTTGACTTCTGGAGAGAGCGCCATGTCCGCACATCATGAAACACGAAACGAGGAAGGGCCGAAGATGTCGCGCTCCCTTCGCCGTTTCCTTACCGGGGGCGCGGTGGTCGCCCTAGCGATCGGTGGGCTCGGCATCTGGAGCCGAACCCAGAGCCAGGCCGAACTGGCGCAGTGGACCGCCGAACAGGCGATTCCGACGGTCGAGGTCATCCACCCGCAAGCCGGTGCGAAGACGCAGGACGTGGTGCTGCCGGGCGACGTCGAAGCCTATTTCGATGCGCCGATCTACGCACGGGTCAGCGGCTATCTGAAGACCTGGTACCGCGACATCGGCGCTCATGTGAAGGCGGGTGAGCTCCTGGCCGAGATCGACACTCCCGACCTCGATCAGCAATTGAGCCAGGCCAAAGCCGACCTGGCCGCGGCCAAAGCCAATCTGGCGCTGGCCGAGATCACTGCCAAGCGTTGGCAAAGCCTGCTGGTCAGCGACGCCGTGTCGCGCCAGGAAGTCGACGAGAAAGTGGGCGATGCCGAGGCGAAAAAAGCCATCGTGGCGGCAGCCGACGCCAATGTCAGCCGCCTGGAGGCGTTGGAGGCCTTCAAGCGCATCGTCGCGCCATTCGACGGCGTGGTTACCGCGCGCAAGACCGACGTCGGCGCCCTGATCAATGCCGGCAGCGGGACCGGACCGGAACTCTTCAGCGTATCCGACGTGCACAAGATGCGGACCTATGTGCGGGTTCCGCAGGCTCTCTCCGCCGATTTGCACGCCGGCCTGAAGGCCGAGATGTTCATGCCCCAGTTCCCCAATCGCCCCTTCCCGGCAACGGTCGTCACCACTTCCGAAGCAATCAATCAGGCATCGCGGACCTTGCTGGTGGAACTGGACACCGACAACCCGAAGGGCGAGCTAAATCCCGGCACCTATGCGGAGGTCCACTTCCAGCTTAAGGGCAACGCCGACGTCGTGCGTGTCCCGGCGAGCGCGCTCCTGTTCCGCGCACAGGGCCTGCAGGTCGCGACCGTCGGGGCAGAGAACAAGGTGGTTCTGAAATCCATCGTCATCGCCCGCGATCTTGGCAATGAAGTGGAAGTGAACGGCGGGTTGACCGCTGCGGACCAAGTGATCAACAGCCCGCCCGACTCCATCGAACAGGGCGACACGGTGCGGGTTGCCGATGCTGTCCTCGCCGAACGCGGCGCCAAAACCTCCCCTAGCGGAGCGGGTCAATGAGGTTCCCGACCTACGCCGCAATCGCCGGCTGCACTCTCGCTCTCGCCGGATGCAATCTGGCTCCTGACTACAAGGTGCCGACGGTTGAGGTGCCGACCCAGTACAAGGAAGCCGGTCCGTGGGAGGCCGCCAAGCCTTCTGACGGAATAGCGCGCGGCCACTGGTGGGAGCTTTATGGCGATCCCACCTTGACTGCGCTTGAGACCGAGATCGACAGGGTCAACCCCGATCTCGCGGCGGCAATCGCTCGCTATGACCAGGCACGGGCTTTGGCCGTCGAGGCAGGGGCACCGCTGCTCCCCTTCCTCAACGCTGCCGGGTCCGGCACCCAGAACCGCCAGTCGGCCAAGCGGCCGCTGCGTTCGCCCGCTCAGCCCAACCAGTTCGCCAACAACAATATTGGTCTCCAGGCGACCTATGAGATCGATTTCTGGGGCCAGTTGCGCAACATTGCCGCGGCCGGCACCGCCAACGCCCAGGCCAGCGCCGCGGACCTCGAAACGGTGCGCCTCAGCCTTGAGGCCGAACTGGCCAACGACTATGTGGTGCTGCGCGGCCTGGACGCCCAGGCGAAGCTGCTCAACGATACGGTGGAAAGCTACTCGAAGGCGCTGAAGCTGACCGAAGACCGTTTCCGCGGCAATATTGCGTCAGGCATCGACGTGTCCCGCGCGCAAACCCAGCTGGAAACGGCACGCGCCGCGGTGGCGGAAGTCCAGGCCCAGCGCGCCCTCTACGAACATGCCATCGCCAGCCTGGTGGGCAAACCTGCGTCGCAGTTCTCCATCGCTCCGCAGGTGGTCACCCTGAACCTGCCGAACGTGCCCACTGGCGTTCCCGCGGCCCTGCTGGAACGGCGCCCGGACATCGCGGCAGCCGAGCGGCGCATGGCCGCAGCCAATGCCCAGATTGGCGTCGCCAAGGCGGCCTTTTACCCCAACATCACCTTGGCTGCCCTGGGCGGCTTCCAGAATGCCGGCGGCGCGGCGCAGCTGCTGGCCGCGCCCTACAGCTTCTGGTCCGTCGGCCCCGGGCTGACCCTGCCGATCTTCGAGAACGGCTTGCTCGAAGCCGAAGAAGAACGCACTTACGCGTTTCATCGGCAGACCAGCGAGAACTATCGCAGCCTGGTGCTGCGCGCCTTCCAGGAGGTCGAAGATCAGCTGGCGTTGTTGCGCGACCTGAGGGACGAAGCCGAACGGGAAGACGCCGCCGTCAAGGCGGCCGAGCACACCCTGGACCTGTCGCTCAACCTGTATCGCGACGGCGCGGTCAGCTATCTCGACGTGACGGTCGCTCAGACCGCCGCTCTGCAGGTCGAACTGGTCTCGCTCAACCTGACGACACGGCGCTACCAGGCCAACGTATCGTTGATCCGTGCCTTGGGCGGCGGCTGGACAGCCACCGACCTGCCCGGCCCGGATGCGGCTTCGACCTTGGAGACCAGCGCGGCCATGCCGTGACGCGCTTTCCTGCTGATCGCGAACACAAGATCCTTCAGCTTGCACATGCAGTAAAGTGGGGCGGACATCTTGCCCGCTCCACTGCTGCCAAAAGAAAATCCCCGCTTTCGCGGGGAGTATGCAGCAGCACTTTCTGTTGAGCAGATCCCATGGCTTCTTGTCGAAGCCATGGGATTGCGATTGCCGCTATACCTTCTTAGAAGGTGAACCGGATACCGGCCGCGGGATCGATGGTGTTGTTGTGCAGATAGCCCGAGGCCAGACCACCCGTCACCTGCGACCACATCGCACCGGCATAGGTGTCGAAGCGCTTGCTCAGGCGGTAGTCGAGGACCAGGGACAGGGCGTTCAGCTGACCGCTGCACTGCGGAGCGGCAGTCGAGGAACAGCCGGCGAGAGAACCGGACGCGAAGTTGTTCTGGTCATAATGGTAATAGGCACCGGTCACGTCGAACTTCGGCGTCACGGCATATTTCAAACCCGTCCAGACGATGTCCAGCTCTTTATGGTTCGGGTAGAAATTGTTGTTGGTGAAGGCGAGGGTATAGCCGCCGATGTCGTCGAAGCCCGGCGACAACGGATGCGACGGATTAGCGAAGGTGATGTGCTCGTAACCGACAAAGGCCTTCGGCTTGCCGGCATCATACATGGCCATCACGCCGAACGTTTCGTTGTCCGATACGATGCCCGACAGGGCCGTGACCGACGACATGCCAAACTGCGCCGCACCGGGCGTCATCAGCGACGTCACCTGCGGGCCGGTAAGCGGGCCAGCAGCAATGGCGTCCTTCACATTGGCATAGAACGCGTCGATCGAGGCGTGGGCATAGTCGGCGCCGACCTCGTATTCCTGGGCGCTGTATGCCGAGCCGCCGTAGCCGCTGAACTTGTACATGGCGCCGGCGCGGGCCGGACCAACCTGCACGAGGTATTTCGCCGAGTTGTCGAAGCGACGATCCTGGGTATCGCCCGATCCACCGGCAGTGCCCGACCAGCCGAGGGGTGAGAAGGCGTTCGACGCGCTCTGCGGGTCATACTTGGCGACGCCGTCGGCCAAGAGGCCGGTCTGGCGGCCGAAGGTGGCGGTGCCCCATTTCGGCGAGGAGAGGCCGACGATGGCGGCGCTGTTGAACATCTGGCCGGCGATGCTCGAGTCGGCGTTCGAGGTCATCTGGGTCAACGAACGGCCGTTGTTCTGGGTCATCGACTTCAGCGCATCGCTGGTGTCACCCGAGGTCGGGTTGAAGAATGTCTCCAGCTTGAAGATACCGGAGAGGCCATCCATGATTTCCTCGGCACCCTTGATGCCCAACTTGGACTGCCCCAGGTTGCTGGGCGACATGTTCCACATGGACTTGTTGACCGTCTTGTACACCAGTTCGGTGGTGCCGGTGGGGAAGTAATCATTCAGAGGAACGCCATGGGTCTGATACATGATGCCCATGTCGACGGTGCCGTAAATTGTGATACCGGCAACGGTCATGCTGCCATCGTCGGCGGCGTTCGCAGCACCAGCCATGGCGATCAAGGCAGCAGCAGAGAGCAGATACTTTCGCACGATTGGATTCTCCCCTATTCAGGAATAGGCGCTTGGAGCATTGCTTTGGTAGCAAGCCCATTGGCTGGTCCAGGATTGGCCTGAATATGTAAGGAGGAACATTAAACTAAATTTTAATGTCTACCGCCGAAGTCGGGCTTAGAAGATGACATTTTTATGACTTTTCAGGGCGTTAGCGTGCGGACACCGCTTAGAAACGCATGCCACTTCCGACTTTTCCGCGACAATTTTTCAACACATGTGGCATATGCGCCACAGATTATGGCCGGCTTTTGGCAATTCTAACTAACGGTTGGACAGGCTGGCGAAGGATGGCAAACGGCCCCATGGCCTTGATCATGGGGCCGCATCCTCGGCAAAGATCAGAAGGTGAAGCGGACGCCGACCGACGGATCGATGGTGTTGTTGTGCATATAGCCGTTGGACATGCCATCCACCACCTGCGACCACATGGCGCCGGCATAGGCATCGAAACGTTTGCTCATGCGATAATCGAGCACCAGCGAGACGGCATTTTCCGAACCGCTGCAGTTGCCGGCGCGGGAGTCCGAGCAACCGGCATTGGCGCCGGTGGCAAAGCTGTTCTGTTCGATGTGATAAAAGGCGCCGGTGACGTCGAACTTCGGCGTCACGGCATACTTCAGCCCGGTCCAGTAGTAGTCGAGCTCCTTATGGTTGGCGAACGCGTTCTGCGTCGGGTTGAACAGCGCATAGCCGCCGATATCCTGGAAGCCGCTGGGCAGCAGGTGGGTCGGATTGGCCAGGATGATATGTTCGAAGCCGAAAAAGGCCTTTGGCGCGCCCAAGTCGTACATGGCCATGACGCCGATGGTCTGGTTGTCGGAGACCGTGCCGCTCACGGTGGTGTCGGGCGAGAAGCCGGCCTGGATCGCCTGCTGAACCTGAGCCGAGGACATCGGGCCACCGATGTTGATGGCGTCCTTGATCTTCGCATAGTACACGTCGATCGAGGCGCGGGCGTAGTCGGCGCCGACCTGGGCTTCCAAGGCGCTGTAGGCCGAACCACCGTAGCCGCTGAACTTGTACATCGCGCCGGCGCGGGCGGGACCAACCTGGACCAGGTACTTCATCGAGTTGTCAAAGCGACGATCCTGGGTATCCCCCGAACCGGCCGCCGCACCCGACCACCCGATCACCGAATAGGCGTTGGAGGCACCCTGCGGGTCGTACTTTGCGACGCCGTCGGCCAGCAGACCCGTCTGTCGGCCGAATGTGACGGTACCATAGGCTGGCGAGCTCAGGCCCAGAATGGCCGCGCTGTTGAACATCTGGCCGGCAATACTCGAGTCGGCGTTGGAGGTCTGCTGGTTGAGTGCGCGCCCATTGTTCTGGGTGATTGACTTCAGGGCGTCGCTGATGTTGCCGGACGTCGGGTTGAAGGCCGTCTCCAGCTTGAAGACACCGGACAGACCCTCCATGATTTCCTCGGCCCCTTTCACGCCGACCTTGGATTGGCCCAGGTTGCTGGGCGACATGGTCCACAACGCCTTGTTGGAGGTCTTCTGGACCAACTCAGTAGTTCCAGTGGGAAAGTAATCGTTTAATGGGACGCCATGGGTCTGGTACATCATCCCCATATCGACCACACCATAAATAGTGATTCCCGCAACAGTCATACTGTCGTCGGCAGCGTTCGCCACAGCTGCCATGGCAATCAAGGCAGCGGCCGAGAGAAGATACTTCTTCACGATTTTGTTCTCCCCTATTCAGAAACCAAAAGTAAGCGCATTGGATTGGCAATAGGCCGTTTGGCGGCGTTACCTTTGGCCTGAATAGTGGGAGATCGACATTAAATTAAATTTTAATTTATGCTGCGGCCAATTGGCATGGTGGGATAGATTTTCATTAATTTTCCGATAGTTAGATCGGCTTGACGCTGCCCAGGAGCCTTTGCGAGGCCCAATTCTCCTTATAGTTTCTTCGATACTGTTGTTTTTCAGCCACAGATTGTGACGTTTTTGTTGCCGAAGCGCGTCTGTTTGATGACATTTTTGTCGCCACACTTGACCGCCAGCCCCGGTTGTGCCGCCGCCAAGCCCCTGGCCTTGTCACGGGGCCATGGAACCGCATTTACCGGACACCTTTGAAGGTGAAGCGGCTCGCCAGGATTGGATCGATCATGTTGCTGTCGGGAAAACTGGTGCCGCCCTTTGGATGGCGGACGTTGTCCCCCTAAACGCTGGCGCGGTCACCCTCTCCCGCAAGGGAGCGACCGCTTATCCCGGCGCCCAGAGGCGCCGGCAACAGCTCAATTGATATTGTTCACACCGAGATTATTGACGACCTTTCTCACACCCGGAACATCCCCGGCGATCGAGGCAGCATCCATTTGCTCCGACTCGGTGTCGACCAAGCCGCTGAGATAGACAATGCCATCTTTGGCCTGGACATGAATATTGCCCATCCTGAATGCGGGATGGGCATGGAGCGTGTTTTCCACGTCCGCCGAGACCCTTTCGTCCTCGACGCAGGCGCTGGATTTACACCCCCCAAAAGAAGAACACGCGGCAACTGTGCCGGCCAGAACGACGGCGAAGATTAATCGGCAAGCCTGCTTATCGGCCATCATCTTTCCTCCCTGCGATTGTCGTAGCGCTTCGACGTCCCCCAACTGGGCAAAAGGGCAGCGCCAAAACCGGCACAAAGCGGGAAAATCCGGCTTTGGGCAACCGCCTAACCCCGTAGGGTTTGCGGACGTACTAACACATAAGCAAAATAGCACAACTTATTTTCCATTCCCTCGTCTTGACTGCGCACTCTGTCATATTTCTTTAATATGCGCCGCTACCGCAATGTAATCTATTTGTCATATTTCAGTCATCCACCCGTCATTATGCGTGACCAATTTGCCACATGCCGTGACAAGTTGGGGCTGGGAAAGCCAAAATGCCCTTCCAGCCAGAGAGCAGAATATCACTTTATAACGTTGTTTTTCTTCTGTTTTTTGCTGGCTCATTAGAGGCCTGCCCGCGCCAAGATTAACAGATTGTTTAATATTTTTTTCTCCCCATTTCGGGCGAAAGCTAGCCCCGAGCCAAACGGCCTACTCCTAGAGTTGACTGCCTTTTGTCCAATCCTGAATAGGGGAGCATAAATCGTGAGAAAGTATCTGTTGTCTGCTGCAGCCGTGGTTGCCATGGCCGGCGCCGCCCACGCCGATGACAGCATGACCATGGCCGGCGTCACCATCTATGGTACCGTCGACATGGGCATGCAGTACAATTTGCACGGCACCTCGACCAGCGACTACTTCCCCACCGGCACCGCCGAGGTGCTGCACAAGAACAGCGACAAGTCGACCTTCGGCCTGGCACCCAGCAACCTTGGCCAGTCCAAGCTCGGCATCAAGGGGGCCGAGGATATCGTCGACGGCCTGACCGGCATCTTCAAGCTGGAAACCTTCTTCGATCCGCAATCCGGCAACATTGCCGACGCCCGCAAGTCGCAGACCTTGTGCAACGGCCACACCAACGATCCGGCCCGCAACTGCGCGACGACCAACGACGACTCCAGCATCGCCGGCCAGATGTTCAACAGCGCCGCCTTCGTCGGCTTGAGCTCGCCGAAGTTCGGCACCGCCACCTTCGGCCGCCAGACCGGCCTGGTCGCCGATGGCGTTTCGAAATACGATCCGCAGGCCGCCTCGAACGCCTTCTCGGTGATCGGCTGGTCGGGCACCGCCGCGGGCGGCGGCTTCACCGGCGACCGGCGCCTCGACAACTCGCTGAAATATGTCGAACAGTTCGGCCCGTTGCGCGTCGGCGGCCAATACAAGTTTGGCGGGGATACCACGAGCAACCGCAACGCCTACGAATTCGATGCCGGTGCAGACTACGCCCGCGCCTCGATCGATGCCTACTACATGCACGTCAACGACGCGGTCTACACCAACCCCCTGACGGCGACCCAGGTTGCCGGCCTGGCGGCGAACTGCCCGGGATGCTCGTCCGATACCACCCTGTCGGGGACGGTGGCAAACACCACGACCTACGCTGTCATGGCCATGTACGACGCCGGCGCTCCGAAGGCCTATGCCGGGTACGAGCACATCACCTTCACCAACCCGACCGATGCGCTGCCCAGCGGGGCCACCGACATTGGCGGCTACACCCTGGCCTTCAATAACAACAGCCCGTTCAATAACCACAAGATCCTGCAGATCGCCTGGACCGGCCTGAAATATTCGTTCACCCCGAAATTCGACGTAACCGGCGCCTGGTATCACCTGTGGCAGAACAGCTATGCCACCGGAAGCAATGCCGGCTGCTCGACCTCGCTCAATGGCGCCTGCAGCGGCTATCAGGACTTCATCTCACTGGTCGCCGACTACAAGCTCTCCAAGCGGTTCGACGCTTATGCCGGCGCCATGTGGTCGAAGTATGCCGAGGGCATGGCCAACGACTACAACCACATCGCCAATATCGCGCCGACCGTCGGCGTCCGCTACACCTTCTAAGGTTTCTCTCGTTCGGAGCGGTGGAAGGATCTCCTGGATCCGAGGAGGCCCTTCCACCCTTTATCTGGCAACGGACCGGTTCTCGCACGAGACCGGTCCGTTGCCGCCTATGCTCAACAGAATGAAGTGAACGCGGGAACTCCAGGCCGATTATGGCGGTTCGGATCGAGTCCGGCCACGACGACTTCCTGAAATTCAGCAGTCTCTAAAAGGTGAACCGGATACCCACCGTCGGCGCAATGTTGGCGATGTGGTTGTAGTCGTTGGCCATGCCCTCGGCATACTTCGACCACATGGCGCCGGCATAGGCGTCGAACCGCTTGGACAATTGGTAGTCGGCGACCAGCGACAGGAAATCCTGATAGCCGCTGCAGGCGCCATTGAGCGAGGTCGAGCAGCCGGCATTGCTTCCGGTGGCATAGCTGTTCTGCCACAGGTGATACCAGGCGCCGGTCATGTAGAATTTCGAGGTGAACGAATATTTCAGGCCGGTCCAGACAATCTGCAGAGCCTTGTGGATGGGAAACGGGCTGTTGTTGTTAAAGGCCAGGCTGTAGCCGCCGAAGTCGGTGGTGCCGCTGGGCAGCGCATCGGTCGGGTTGGTGAAGGTGATGTGCTCATAGCCGAAATAGGCCTTGGGCTTGCCGGCGTCGTACAAGGCCATGACGGCGTAGGTCGTGGTGTTTGCCACCGTCCCCGACAGGGTGGTATCGGACGAGCAGCCTGGGCAGTTCGCCGCCAGGCCGGCAAACTGGGTCGCCGTCAGGGGGTTGGTGTAGACCGCGTCGTTGACGTGCATGTAGAAGGCGTCGATCGAGGCGCCGCGATAGTCGCCACCCAGATCGAACTCGTAGGCGTCGCGGTTGCTGGTGGTTTGCTGGCCGAATTTGTACTGGCCGCCGATCCGCACCGGGCCGAACTGTTCGAGGTATTTCAGCGAGTTGTCGAGGCGCCGGTCGCCGGTGAAGCCGCCGCCCGCGGCGGTGCCCGACCAGCCGATCACCGAGAAGGCGTTCGAGGCGGCCTGCGGATCGTATTTCGAAACGCCGTCGGCGACCAGGCCGGTCTGGCGGCCGAAGGTGGCGGTGCCCCACTTTGGCGAGCTCAAGCCGACGTAAGCGGCGCTGTTGAACATCTGGCCGGCGATGCTGGAGTCGTCGTTGGTCGTCGCGCAGTTGCGGGCCGGATCGTTGGTCACGCCGTTGCAAGCGGTCTGTGACTTGCGGGCGTCGCTGATGGTGCCGGCCTGCGGATTGAAGAAGGTTTCCAGCTTGAAGATGCCGGTCAGGCCGTCGACGATATCCTCGGCCCCCTTGATGCCGATCTTGGACTGGCCAAGGTTGCTGGGTGCCAGGCCAAAGGTTGCCTTGCCGTTATTTTTGTGCAGCACCTCGGCGGTGCCGGTGGGGAAGTAGTCGCTGGTCGAGGTGCCGTGCAAATTGTACTGCACGCCCATGTCGACGACCCCGTAAACGGTGATGCCATCAAGGGTCAGACCTTCATCGGCCGCCTGCGCGGCACTCGCCAGGGCGGCCAAAGCAACCGCAGACAGCAGATATTTCCTCATGCTAGATTTCTCCTCTGTTCGGGAACAGGCGATGGGACGTCGCCTCTGTTGCGGGCCCTTCGGCCGACCCCAGGTTTTGCCCGAACATGGGAGGAATCACATTAGGCTGAATTTCTATATGTAAACGGATGTAGACAGCGTCATACAGCAGAAAAAGCCCTTCAATTCAGCCACATCTGAGCATTATAGCAACAACATGTACAAATTATGACAATGCTGCACATGCAAATACTCGACAAACGTGACATTCACGCCACACATCAAGATGATATGGCGTTGCGAAACTGGGTGATCTCCCTACATTTTCCTTAGTTCATTTCGACTAAGGGAGCATCATCATCATGACGTGATCGCCCCCAGTCGGCTCACCGCTCGCACAGATGAGTTCCATGACGCAGCCGGGATCGCCATCGCCGATGACCACGCGGAAGCCGTGCAGCTTGGCGATCGCGTCGACCAGGCTCAGGCCCAGCCCGCAGCCTTCGATATGCCGGCTCTTGTCGGAACGGTAGAAGCGCCGCATGACGGCATCACGTTCCTCCGCGGCGATGCCCGGTCCGTTGTCACGCACGCGCACCACCGGAACACCATCGGTCCGATCCAGCGCGAGGGTCACCATGCCGCCTACCGGAGTGAACTTGATGGCATTATCGACCAGATTGGCGATCGCCTCGCTCAACAGGTCCCGATCGCCATGAATGGTGCCAGCATCCGCGGCCATCAGCTTGAAACGCACGCCTTTCTCCTCGGCAAACGGCTCAAACAGGTCGCCGATCTCGCGCACCACGGTCCTCAGGTCGACCGTTGAGAAGGTAGCCCGGCGGTGGCGCGCTTCGATCTGGCCGATCCGCAAAAGAGCGGTAATGATGCGGAGCGTCTGATCGAGGCCGACGATGGCACGGTCAACCATTTCCTGCAGTTCGGCGTGGGTGCGTGCGGTATTGCGGGCGCGCTCCAGCCTCGAACGGACACGCGTGAGAGGAGTGCGCAGATCGTGGGCAATGTTGTCGCTGGTGGTCTTGGCCTCGGCGAGAAGGCGCTCCGTCTCGTCGAGCATATAGTTGACGGTCTCGGCCAGGCGATCGAAATCATCGCCCGTGCCGTGCGTCGGCAGGCGCTCGCTCAGATTCCCCTGCACGATGCGCTCCGCCGTCGTGCGCACCGCCTTGATCTGCTCCTGTGCACGCCGGCTCAGGATGGCGCCCGCCGCCAGCGCCAGTATGAAAGTCGGAATGACGCCCAGACGGAGGGCGCGCAGCACTACCGCCCGAAGGTTATCCAGACTGTCGACACCGCGGCCGATGACCAGCGACCGACCATCGGGAAGGCTGCGGCGGACGATAAGGACAACGTCATGTTCGGCATTGCCCGCGCCCAGGGACTCCTTGTCCATGCGATGAGCCCGGCCGTCGGCCGGCAAGCCCGGCGGGCAGCGCTCGAGATTGCCGGAGATCCGGTAGCCGTCTGGGGAAAAAAGTGAGACATAGGTGATGCGGTGGGCGTGGGTCGCCAGCGCAATGCGAACCCCCTCAGCCATGTCCTTCCGGCTGTCGTCGGCGAGAGCCTTGGCGTCCATCATCACTTCGCTTTCGACGCGCCTGGTTTCCACCACCGCCGTCTGCCAATAGATGAAGGTGAACAGCAAAAGCGTCGAAACGGCGAACGCCGCGGCGAAATGCATCGCAAGGCGGAACGTGGATGTCCGAAATAACTCTGTTGCCGACAAGGCGCCCCCTCAGGCCCCGTTCGGATATGGCCGCATGGCGTCCGGGCGCCTCGTCAAGCGGGTGCGCTCAACATGAACCCCGCCCCACGGATACTGTGGATCATCGGAGCCTCTCCCGCCGCATCGATCTTCCGGCGCAGCTTGCCGATATGCACATCGACGAGATTGGTCTCGGTGAGAAACCGGTAGTTCCAAACGTCCTCAAGCAGCATGGCGCGGGTCATCACTTGCCCGGGGCGCCGCATCAGATATTCGAGCAGTTTGAACTCGCGCGGCAGCAACTCGATGGTCCGGCTGCCGCGGCGCACCTTGCGTTCAATCAGGTCCAGTTCCAGCGGACCGACGCGCAGCACCGTTTCGCGCGACATCAGCGGGCGGCGCAGCAGCGCCTCGATGCGGGCGGCCAGTTCGGAGAACTCGAACGGCTTGGTCAGATAGTCATCGCCGCCCGCCTTCAGGCCGCGCACCCGTTCGTCCACTTCGCCCAGGGCGCTCAGCACCAGAACCGGAACCTGGCAGTCCTCGCGCCGTAATGTCTCCAGAATGGACAACCCGTCCAGCCCGGGCAGCATGCGATCGACGATCACCAGTATGAAATCCTTCATGCGGGCCTTGGTCAATCCGTCGACGCCGTTGGCCACATGCACGACTTCGTAGCCGCGCTCGGAAAGATCGATGACGATCTCGTTCGCCGTTTCCACGTCATCTTCGATCAGCAGAAGACGGCTCTTCGGCAAAACGGCTTCGGCGACGGGACCGGCAGAAGACCTGCCCTGCGCCTCATCGATGTTGGCTTGGCGGGAAGCCACGTTCACCTACTCCGGCATGAGGGGCGGCGCCCCGAGGATTCACGCAGAACAATACAACCCATAAAGTGTCCGAATTATGGCTTCGGCCTCCCTGCCGTTGATCGAATAGTAGATCACCTTTCCAGCCCGCCGGGTGCGGACCAGGGAATCACGCCGAAGCCTGGCCAAGTGCTGCGATATGGCCGACTGCGAAAGACCGACGCTTCGTTCGAGCTCACTGACCGATTTCTCGCCGTCGATCAGTTTGCACAAGATCATAAGGCGGTAGCCGTTGCCCAACGCGCGCAACAGGGTACTGGCGCGATCGGCACTGTCCTGCAGTCGTTCCAGGTCTTCCATGGAACCCAATCCGCCGCACGTCAACAATGTGGGAGTGCTATCCATAACCTGTCAGGATCCTTTTTCAACACCGGCCGTCCGCCGCCGATTGGACGGCTAACACCGTTACGGATTCTAATATATTATCGGGCGCCGAAAGACCGCAATCCGGATATTCGACACAACCGGCGTCGGGCATATTCTACATTTTTAGGCACAGGGCCGTTAGGGGCATTGCAAACCAGGGGCAGTCTGACGGGAATGAAGGACAATGACATCGCCGCCGCGTGGAACGGATTGGCCACCTGCGAAAAATGCGGCATACGCAGCCTTGTCCTGTTCGCAGACCTGACGAGCGAGGATTTCAGTTTCATCCACCTGCCGATCGAGGACATCTGGCTTCCAGCCGGCACATCTCTTTACCAGCCCGGCCAGAATTCGTCCGCTCTCTTCACCGTGCGCGAGGGATTGCTCAAGCTCGAGCAGTATCTCCCGGATGGAGCGCAGCGCATCGTCAGCCTGCTGAGGCCGGGCGACGTGGCCGGCCTCGAAGCCATCGTGGCGCCGATATACGAACATGCCGCGATCGCTCTGCAGCCGACCAAGGTGTGCCGGATCCCCAAGGAAGTGGTGACGCGGTTGTCGCCAAAGCTGCACCACCAGTTGATGAAGAAGTGGCACGATGCGATCCAGCGCTCCCACGAATGTACCCGCGAACTGTCGACCGGCAGCGCCCGCCAGCGGGTCGCCCGCCTTTTCGTCCTGCTGGCTCCCGGGTCCGGCGACCTTTGCCGCCTGTTCGGCCGCGAGGATGTGGGCGCCCTTCTCGGCATAACGACCCAGACGGCCAGCCGCACGGTGGCCGAATTCAAGCGCGCCAGGCTGGTGCGGGAAGTGGGCCCCAACATCTTCCACCGCGATCTTCCGCGCCTCGAACAGATCGCCGCCGAAGGCTGAGAACCGTCGAGACGGCCCTCACGGGCGTCCTTAGGAAGACAATTCCGTCATGGCGAGGAGCGAAGCCACGGGGCGATCCAGGGGCCGCAGCGCCGCTCTGGACTGCGTCGCTTGCGCTCGCGGAGACAATCTTTTCATCCACGAAGATCGGCCGGTGCGGCAGCATGCCAAAGATGACCGAATTCAACCTGCCTAGTGGTCCGCCCCAGACGCTTGGTCCCCAAGCGCCTGGATCAGGCGGCCCACCAACCAATTGAATTGTGGTGAAAATTCGACGGCTGGTGGCGGTACCATCCGTCGGATTTTCACCACTAGGATGGCATCACCCTGGTCCGGCCGTGCGTTTTTGCCCCGTGAAATGTGAATTGCGAATGCTCCAATTCAACTATTGCCAATAGGCTTCATACTACCGGACGGCATCCATGCGGGCCGCTGGGGGGATTTTCATGGGCTGACACAACTCGCCCGAAAAGGAGTCTGTGCATGACCGAAGCCACCTTGGCCATCCACGGCCAATCAAGCACCTCACCATATGTCGACGACGTAATCCGCAAGTTCGTCGTCGCTGCGGTTTTCTGGGGCATCGTCGGCTTTCTGATGGGGGACTTTATCGCCTGGCAACTGGCTTTCCCGGTGTTGAATTTCGATCTGCCGTGGACCACCTTCAGCCGCATCCGGCCGGTCCATACCTCTGCCGTCATTTTCGCCTTCGGCGGCAACGTACTGCTGGGAACCTCGTTCTACGTAGTGCAGCGGACCTGCCGCGCCTCGCTATTCGGCGGCGCGGCGCTCGGCAACTTCATCTTCTGGGGCTATCAGCTATTCATCGTGCTGGCCGCCTCGGGCTATGTCATGGGCATCACCCAGGGGCGCGAATATGCCGAACCCGAATGGTACACCGACCTGTGGCTGACGATCGTCTGGGTGGCCTACCTCCTCGCGTTCAGCGGCACTCTCTACAAGCGTCAGGTCTCCCACATCTACGTGGCCAACTGGTTCTATATATCCTTCATCATTACTGTCGCCATGCTGCACCTCGGCAATAACCTGGCCGTACCCACGATCATCTTCGGCGGCACCTGGTGGAAAAGCTATTCGCTCTATTCAGGCGTCCAGGACGCCATGACCCAATGGTGGTACGGCCACAACGCGGTGGGCTTCTTCCTGACCGCCGGGTTCCTCGCCATCATGTATTATTTCGTGCCGAAGCGGGCCGAGCGGCCGGTCTATTCCTACCGCCTGTCGATCGTGCATTTCTGGGCGCTGATCTTCACTTATATCTGGGCCGGCCCGCACCACCTGCACTACACCGCCCTGCCCGACTGGGCGCAGACCCTGGGCATGACCTTCTCGGTGATTCTGTGGATGCCCTCCTGGGGCGGTATGATCAACGGCCTGATGACCCTGTCGGGCGCCTGGGACAAGCTGCGCACCGACCCGGTGATCCGCTTCCTGGTGACCTCGGTGGCCTTCTACGGCATGTCGACCTTCGAAGGGCCGATGATGTCGATCAAGGCGGTCAACTCGCTCTCCCACTACACCGATTGGGGTATCGGCCACGTCCATTCGGGATCGCTCGGCTGGGTCGCCTTCGTCAGCTTCGGCGCCCTCTACTACCTGGTGCCGGTGCTGTGGCAGCGCAAACAGCTCTATTCGATGCGCCTGGTCAGCTACCATTTCTGGATCGCCACCATCGGCGTGGTGCTCTACATCACCGCCATGTGGATTTCCGGCATCATGCAGGGCCTGATGTGGCGGGCCTATGACAGCATGGGCTTCCTGCAGTACTCGTTCGTCGAGACGGTGGCCGCCATGCATCCCTACTACGTCATCCGCGCCACCGGCGGCGCCCTGTTCCTCACCGGAGCCCTGATCATGGCTTACAACATGTATCGCACCATCAAGGGCGACGTGCGGACCGAAGTGCCGTACGGCACCCCCGTCACGGCCGCGGCTCGGGGCTGAGGAGAACGACCCATGTCCATTCTGAAGCATCACGCCAAGTTTGAGACCAACGTCATTCTCCTGATGGTGGGGATTCTGGTGACAGTGGTCATCGGCGGCATCGTCGAGATCGTGCCGCTGTTCACGATCTCCAACACCATCGAGAAGGTGGACGGCATCCGACCCTATTCGCCACTCGAGCAATTGGGCCGCGACATCTATGTCCGCGAAGGCTGCTATCTGTGCCACAGCCAGATGATCCGCCCGTTCCGCGACGAGGTGGAGCGCTATGGCCATTACAGCCTGGCGG
>JAJYTF010000042.1 GCA_021793155.1 Pseudomonadota bacterium
GCTCCTAGTGGTGAAAATCCGACGGATGGTACCGCCACCAGCCGTCGAATTTTCACCACAATTCAATTGGTTGGTGGGCCGCCTGATCCAGGCGCTTGGGGACCAAGCGTCTGGGGCGGACCACTAGCCTAGTTCCCCCACATAGATGCCCAAGCCGCGGGCCGTGTGCACGATCGGCCCCTGGGGGTCGACGCTGCGCGAGCCGATTACCACCTCGGAGATCGGCACGTCGACCACCCCGCGGTCCTGCCATGCCACCATCCGCCCGAAACGGCCTTGCGCCACCAGGTCGACGGCGTGAACGCCGAATGCCGAAGCCAATAGCCGGTCTCGCATTGCCGGCTGGCCGCCGCGCTGAACATGGCCAAGCACGGTAACTCGTGTTTCCGCATCCACCCGTTCCGACAATTTGTCGGCCAGGTAGTGGCCGATGCCGCCATAGCGCGACTGGTCGCCGCTCCAGGCGATGGTCGGCGGCAAACCATCTTCGGTCTTGCAGCCCTCGGCGACCACAACCAGGGCGTGGTTGCGGCCTTCACGGCGCACCTCGTTGATTTTCGCCACCACTCCGTCGAGGGAATACGGAATTTCCGGAATCAAGATGACGTCGGCCCCGCCGGCGATACCCCCGGAAAGGGCGATATGGCCGGCATCACGCCCCATCACCTCGAGAATCATCACGCGGTGATGGCTGGCGGCAGTCGGCTGCAGCCGATCGAGGGCATCCACCACCACATTTACCGCTGTCGTGAACCCGATGGCGAATTCGGTCTGATGGACGTCGTTGTCGATGGTCTTGGGGATCCCCACCATCGGCACATTGTCCAGTTGGCACAGTTTGTCGAGGATCCTCAGGGAACCGTCGCCACCGATGACGATCAGGGCATGGAGGCCCAACATGTGGAACCCTTCGATGAATTCGCCGGAGCGGTCCTTCTTGGTGCCGTCAGGCATGGGATAGGCGAACGGATCACCCTTGTTGGTGGTCCCCAGTACCGTGCCACCCATGCGGAGCATGTTGCCGTTGAACAGGTCGAGGTTGAGTTCCTGATATTGCAGGGGCCGGTTCATCAGACCCAGGCTGCCATCCTTGATGCCGAACACCGTCCACTGGTAACTCTGGATTGCGCGGTGCACGACAGCCCGGATGGCCGCGTTGAGGCCGGCGCAATCGCCGCCGCTGGTCAGGATGCCAAGCCGATGAACTAGTGCCATGGGTCCTCGCCGGAGTGGTCGGGGGCAACGTTAACCTGGCATACCGTTTTCAAGTAAGTTCTGCTAGTCTCATTCTTCGAATCGACAGGCTGCGGGCATGACCGACGACACCAACGAAGAACTGCGACGCCGATTGAACGATCTGCGAACCGAGCACCGTGACCTCGACGACGTGATTGCGCGGCTGTCCGAAGACAAGCCGTTCGATCAGTTGCAGCTCAAACGCCTGAAAAAGCGCAAACTGGTGCTGAAGGATCAGATCACCGCGCTGGAGAGCGCGCTGGTGCCGGACATCATCGCCTGAGGCCGCGCCGCGCCGCGTCGGCCGCGGCAAGCAGTTGCTCGGCACGGACGCCGGAACGGAAATGCGCCACCCCCAGGCCGACCGAAAGGATTATCGGCCGCCCCTGCCAGTCGAATGATCGCCCGGCCAGTTTCGCCGCGATATTTTCCGCCTTCTCCGCCGCCCCGCCGTCCTCGGCCACCGCCAGGGCCACGGCGAAGTCGCATCCGTCGAGATAGCCGAGAAGGTCGGTCTGCCGCAGCTCCGAGCGGATCTCTTCGGCCACCTGAACCAGGACCGCATCGCTGGCGGCAAGCCCCTCGACCACCCGCAAGCGCTCGATGCCTCCCAAATGGAGATAGATCAGCGATCCCGGCAGCGCTTCCCGCTCGGAAAGATCGAGCAGGCGGCCGAGTTCGCGCAGCAGCGCGCGACGAGTCAACACCGGGAGAAAAGAGTGGCGGTCGGCCTCCATCGCCAGAAAGGTCTCGACGTGGCGCGATTGATCCGCCTCGTCACGCAGGCACTCGACCTCGTCGACCAATGCCGCAATGGAATCCTGTACCGAAGCCGGGATCGCCCCAGGTGGCAGCCCGAGGATCGAGGCCACGTCGACAATTCCGGCGGACCTTTGCCGGCGACGCGGCGTCGAGCGTGGCCAAGCGCCTTCGCGCCCCGAGCGGCCCGAGGTGGCGATGCATCCGGCAGCTATGATCGCCGTTGCATCCATGTCGATCGGCAAGCCCATGACCCTTCCCTCGCTCTTTCCCGGGGCGTTCGCTTTTCCTGTGCGAGCCACAGTTCTTTTACGGATGAAGCGGCCGGTTCGGGCGGCAAGCTTGCGTTCACGCCGACGCTGCCTATAATGCCGCCTTCCCGGTAGGGCTGGAGCAGCGTCGAGCCTCGTTTGTCGGCCGAAGCTGAGTTCAACCCACGCGGCGCTTGAGCGTCGTGGTCAGGATGACCGCGAAACCAATCTTAAGGAAAGGGAATGATGCAGGCGAAGGTAGGCATCATCATGGGAAGCCAATCCGATTGGCCCACCTTGCGTCATGCCGCCGAAACCCTGGATGCCCTTGGCATCCCCCATGAGCGCCGGATTATTTCGGCCCATCGCACGCCCGAACGGCTCGTCGCCTATGCCCGCACTGCGCGCGATCGCGGCCTCAAGGTGATCATCGCCGGGGCCGGCGGAGCCGCCCACCTGCCGGGCATGACGGCCTCCATGACTCCCTTGCCGGTGTTCGGCGTGCCGGTGGAAAGCAAGGCTCTTTCCGGAATGGACAGCCTGCTGTCGATCGTCCAGATGCCTGGCGGGATACCGGTCGGCACGCTGGCCATCGGCAAGGCGGGGGCGATTAATGCCGCCCTGCTCGCTGCCGCGGTGCTGGCCCTATCCGATGCCTCGCTGGCCGAACGGCTGGATCATTGGCGCGCGCGGCAGACCGCCGCCGTAGGCGACGAGCCGATCGACGAAGAAAAAAATGGCGCCTGACGACAAAGTTATCGCGCCCGGCAGCACCATTGGTGTGGTCGGCGGAGGCCAGCTTGGCCGCATGACCGCTTTGGCCGCGGCGCGCCTCGGCTATCGTTGCCACGTCTATTGCCCCGAAGCCGACAGCCCGGCCTTCCATGTGGCGCAAGCTACGGTGGCGTCTTACGGGGACGAAGCCGCGCTGGCCCGTTTTGCCGACGCGGTCGACGTGGTCACCTTCGAATTCGAAAACATCCCGGCGGAAACCGTCCGCGTGTTGTCGCAGCATGTGCCGGTGCGTCCCAGCTGGAGGGTCCTGGAAACTGCCCAGGACCGGCTGGTGGAGAAATCGTTCTTCAACTCCATCGACATCGCCACCGCGCCTTGGCGGCCCGTGCTCGACCGTGCCGGCCTGGAGACCGCAGTGGCCGCGCTGGGCCGGCCAGCGGTGCTGAAGACGGCGCGCTTCGGCTACGACGGCAAAGGGCAGGTAAAGATCGATGCCTCTACCGATCTGGACGAGGCTTGGGCGGGAATGGGCGGACAGCCAGCCATTCTCGAAGGCTTCATCGACTTCGAGCGCGAGGTTTCGGTGCTGGTGGCGCGTGGCCTGGACGGTGCGGTCGCCTGCTTCGACGTCGTGGAGAACCGGCATCGCAACCACATCCTCGACGTCACCATTGCACCGGCCCACATCCCGCAGCGCCTGGCCCGCCAGGCGCAGGATGTGGCAGAGCGCACCGCCCATGCCCTGGAGTTGGTGGGCCTGCTGGCCGTCGAGATGTTCGTCGGCAAAGACGGCGCACTGCTGGTGAACGAGATGGCGCCGCGCCCCCACAACTCCGGCCACTGGACCATCGACGCCTGCCTGACTGACCAGTTCGAGCAATTGGTACGGGCCGCTTGCGGTCTGCCGCTAGGCAGCCCCGAGCGCCATTCCGACGCGGTGATGACCAATCTCATCGGCGAGGACGTCAACCAGTGGCTGCCGCTGCTCCGGCAGAAAGGATCGCGGCTCCATCTTTACGGCAAGAGCGAGATACGTGCCGGTCGCAAGATGGGCCACGTTACCCGTTTGCAACCGCGATCGGACAAGAGATCGGACTGCTAAGGGATAACCTGTGGTCGATTGTCTTGTCCTCCGACGCTAATTCTTTGATTGACGCCGCCGAGGCTAATGGGGATTTTGGGATTGCGCCCGTGGGGATGGGCTAACCTGGGCTATGTCTTTGGAACAGTGGATCATTCATTTCACCAATAACTATGGACCATTGGTCTATTTGGTGATCCTTGTCTGGACGTTTCTCGAAGGGGAAACCGTAGTCCTCATTACCGGTGCGCTGATCTCGAGCGGCACCGTCCATCTTGACGTCTGGCTGCTCACCTTGTTCGCCTTCCTGGGCAGTTTCGGCGGCGATCAGTCCTGGTTCTACATCGGGCGACGTTACGGAACCCCGCTGCTCAAGCGTTGGCCAAACATGGCCACCAAGGTGCAATGGGCCTTTCGGCTGCTGGCACAGCAGGAAGATCTGTTCATCCTGACCTTCCGCTTCATCTACGGGCTGCGCAACATCAGCCCGTTCGTCATCGGCATGACCGGCGTTTCGCGCCTGAAGTTCCTCGCCCTCAATTTCATCGCCGCCGCGGTCTGGGCCAACACCTTCGCATGGGGCGGCTTCACCCTGGGCAAGGCGATGGAGGCCTATCTCGGCCAGTCGTCGCGGGTAGTGTTGGCTGTTGTCGTCGCCGTGGCGGCCGCCAGCGCCGTGCTCAACTGGCTTCGGCAGCGGCGGAAGAATCCGCCGTCCGGCGGCTCTGCCGCGGCAGCCCCCACCGAGCGCGAACCGGTCAGCGGCGACTAACCCCGAAATGACGCCTGGCCGGCATTTTTTCGGCCAGGAAACGGAGCGGGTTGGGCAAACTGCCAACCCGCTGCCGCACGGCCTCCCGCATCTTCGGCAGGCTGCTCACCTCGTCCAGCCGACGCCGCATGAACGCCCAACTGTCGGCGAAGCCGTCGGACTCATCCTCAAGCCAGTAAAGCAAAGTTGCGGTATAGACCGCCACCAAACCGGCCCGCTTGGTGTAGTATCCGAAATCGGCAGAGGCATCGCCGGCGGCGAACCAGATCGCATCGACGGTCCGCCAGGTCGTCCGCATCGCCGCCGCTCCGTTGGTCGGCAGACTGAGCAGCGTCACGGCCCGCCGCACGGCCTCCCGGTGATCGGCCCAGGCCTCGATCCGCCGCCGCGTCAGCCAGGCGACCCGTTCCGTCAGGCGCATCGAGGCGAGGTCGGCAGCGGCGGCCGCCTCGGCCATCCGACGGTCGGCCAGTTCGCCCAGATGTTCGATCGCAGCCACCGCACCGCCCGGAAAGGCCCGCTCTCCCATCGTCTCGTCGAAGTCCAGGGATTTCGCCGCTTCGCGCAGGACTCGACGGCTCCAGCCATCGAACGGAACATGAGGCAGGGCGGCCAGAATCAGGCGGTCGCGCAAGTCGCGCATGGCATGGGTTTCGCTCATCGGGATTCCTCCTGTTCCTGTGCCAATCGGCGCAACTGCTCGGTGAACGCCAGGGTGGACAGATTCCGCATCCGCATTGGATATAGCGCCCCCAGCAGGTGATCGCATTCGTGCTGGACGACCCGGGCGTGGAAACCCTTGGCCTCCCTTTCGACAGGCTTTCCATCCAACCCAAGGCCGCGATAGCCGATATGCCGCCAGCGTGGCACCACCCCAGTCAGTCCCGGAATCGACAAGCAGGCTTCGTAGGCGTCATCCGTCGCCTCGTCCAGCGGCTCGATGACGGGATTGGCCAGGGCCGTCAGCGGCAGCCCCACGCCGTCGGCCGTGCGGCTTGCCGGAACTTCGAAAACGACCAGCCGCAGCGATCGGTTGACCTGGGGAGCGGCCAACCCGACGCCGCCGGCCGCCGCCATGGTGTCCATCATGTCGGCGACAAGAGCCCGGATCGCCGGATCGGTCGGGTCTTCCACCGGACCGGCCAGCTGCGATAGGATGGTGTGGCCCATCAGAGCAATATCGAGAACAGCCATGCCGCAAATATGAGCGGCAAGGTTCTGTTGGTAAAGGCCTATGCGGCCTCTTCCCATGGCCGGCTGGTTGTGCTATTTAACCTGCTCCCGGATGGTTCCGACCGTCCCCAACGATATTGCCCTGGACGGCGCAAGCCGTCCTTGGCGTTTTTGCCCGAAGCGTGAAGGAGCGGTGACGAAACGTGCAGGTTCTCGTTCGTGACAACAACGTCGATCAAGCCCTGAAGGCCCTCAAGAAGAAGATGCAGCGTGAGGGCGTTTTCCGCGAGATGAAGCTGCGCCGCAACTACGAGAAACCCTCGGAGAAGCGGGCGCGCGAAAAGGCCGAGGCGGTTCGCCGCGCTCGCAAGCTCGAGCGCAAGCGCCTCGAACGCGAAGGGTTTTAAGGCTTAAGACAGCCTGCGTGGCGTCTCCTTTTGAAGCGCCAAGCCCAAAGGGCTTGGCGCTTTTGCCATTGGCAGATCGCCACAAATCAATCATTTGGTTTACCATGACCCCGCCCGGCGAGGGACGATAGCCAAGCCTAGGCGAACAGCGACATTGGCATCGTCAGCTTGGCGCAGAAACCATTGCGCTCGGGAAAATCCACCACCGCGCCGATCTGATCGGCCAGAGCACCCACCAGGGCGAACTCCAGGTCGTCGGAAAAGCCTCTGCCGGCCCCGTTGGCGACGCGCAATTCCACCGCCTGGTCACCGCGCACCAGGCAAACTTCGGTGAAGGTCGAGCCATCGCAGTGGGTCATGGCATGGCTGACCAGTTCGTGGACAATCAATGCCAGGGGAAGAGCCGTGTCCAAGCCGCAGGACAGAGGTTCGGCAACGACCTCGACCTCCCTCCCACCGCAGGACATGGCCAACTCCCGGCAATGTTCGGCCAGATGCGCGGCCAAGTCCATCCGGGCGAAATTGTCGGACGCGTAGATTCGTTCATGGACCCGGCCGATCAGGGTGATCCGCCGCCCCAGGGCGTCGAAGCGCTGGCGGGCGCCGGCGTCGCTCAGCCGTGCCGACTCCATGTGCAAGAGGTTGACCACCACCTGCATGTTGTTCTTCACCCGGTGGTGGATTTCCGCCAGCAAGGCGTCCTTTTCCTCGAGCATCACCGACAAGGCCCGGCCGGCCGTCTGCAGGCGGTTCTGGGCCAGATGTTCGGCCCCGGCACGATGCACGGCAACCGCGCCGAACAAGGCAACACTCGCCAAGGCGGTCAGGCCGAACAGCAACCAGGGATAAATCTCCAGGCGCCAGCCATGCAGGTCGATGGCCGACCGGGGCAGCCCCGCCCCCACGAACAACGAATCGGTCAACCCGCTCCTCAGCCCCGAGGCCAGCAGCAGCGTCAAGCACCCGAGCACCAGCAGAGCCGACACGGCCAGCGCGGCCACCAGGGAGCAGGTCGTCTTGGACGGGAAACGCCAGCGGGAAACGCCCATTGGATGGAGACCTCCTTCACCGGAAGATATCGGTCGGCGATCCCTAAAGGGAGACCGCTTCCGGGCTAATGGGCGGAAGCACCTCCTTTTTGCCCTGTTCTCCCTCTCAGGTGAGCGCTATCCATTGGGCTGTGGGCACGGACGGAAAGGGCTGGAGCGGTCGACGGATGGCACGCATCGTAATCGTCGAGGACGATTCCCTGGTCGCCATGGGGATGAAAATCTACCTTGAATCTCGCAACCATGAGGTAGTGGGGTTGGTAAGCTCGGGGGAACAGGCCGTCACCGCCGCTCTCCAGGATGCTCCCGACCTGGTGCTGATGGATGTGCGTCTCAAAGGGGGGGTTGATGGCATCGAAGCGGCAAGGCGAATCCTCGCACGCCGACCGCTTCCTATCGTCTTCGTCAGCGGCTCGGGCGAGCCGCAGACCCTTGAGCGAATTCAGGCCCTGCAGCCGGCAGGCCTTCTGCTGAAACCGGTTACTCCGGCCGATCTGGCCGCCGAAGTCGAACGCATCGTCGCGGCGATCTAACCCACCAGACCGGAAAGGCGCAAGGCTTCGGCCTGGCGCTTGGCCAGGACGTCCACGTCGAAATCGCGGATCAGGTCGTGGAACAGCTGATGCCAGTTGATCTCGGCCTTGAGCCGCATGAAGACGGAACCAAGTCCGACCGCGGCGCGATCCACCAGGACGAACTCGCGCGGCGGCTTGACACCGCCGACCCGCCGCAATTCGGCATGCACCTTTTCAGCCACCTCGCGGCCGAACATCCCTTCGCCCTCATGGATCCGTCGGGTGCGATTTTCCAACAGCGGAGCGTAAAGGAACTCCGCCCACAGATTGAGGATATCGAGAAGTTCATGGGTGAGATTGCGGAACCCCCAGCTTTCATACGCATGAACGGCCAGTTCACGGTCGCCGCGGTCAAGGGCGTGGTAAAGGTCGATTACGCCGCCGACGAATTTTGGTGCGAAGACGCGGATCCATCCGAAATCGAGAAGGTTGATGCCGCGGTCCGGGCGAACCGTATAGTTGCCCAGATGAGGGTCGCCATGGATCACGCCGAAAAAGTAGAACGGCACGTACCAGGCGCGGAACATATTGTAGGCGACCGCATTGCGCGCCTCGAGATGGTCGTTGACATAGGTCATCAACCGCTCGCCGTCGAGCCAGGTCATGGTCAACAGGCGTTGCGTGGTGAGGTCGGGCACCACCTCGGGCACATGGACGCCCGGCTCGTTGGCCAGCATATGGCCGTAGAGCCGCATGTGGCGGGCCTCGCGCGCATAGTCCAGCTCCTCGCGCAGTCGCTCGGCCAATTCCTCCTGCACATCCGACGGATCGATGGCCTTGTCGTATCCACGGTACAGGCTGAGAATCACGCGCAGCTGCTTGAGGTCAGCTTCCACCACCGAGGCCATGTCAGGATACTGCAGCTTGCAGGCCAGCCGCTGCCCATCCAAGGCGACGGCCCGATGCACCTGGCCGAGCGATGCAGCTGCCGCCGCCTCGTGCTCGAAACTGGAATACCGCGTCTGCCAGTTCACTCCCAGTTCCGAGGCCATCCGCCGCTTGACGAACAGCCAGCCCATCTGCGGGGCGTTGGCCTGCAGCTGGGACAGTTCGCGGGCGTAGTCCTGGGGTAGCGCATCGGGAATGGTGGACAGGATCTGCGCCACCTTCATCAGCGGCCCTTTCAGCCCGCCCAAAGCCGTCTTCAGATCGGCCGCCATCCGGCCGGAGTCACTTTTGATGCCGAGAACCTTTTCGCCCGCCAGACGCGCGGCCAAGCCGCCGACGGCGGTCGACACCTGGGCATAACGTTTGACACGGCCACCCAAGCGGTTGGCTTCGGAGAAACCGTCTTTTTGCGCCGGCATGGTATCCTTGTCCGGAAAGAAAGCGGTGTTCTGGCGGGAAGATCAGGTTGCCCCAGGGTGATGGAACCCCGCCCGTTCGTCAAGCCTGGGGCACAGGCCTGGGGCACAGGCCCATTCAGCTGGGGCGGGCCACCAACTGATCGAATTGTGGCCCCGCCCGGCAAGGGGCAAAAAACCAAGACTAGTGGTGAAAATCCGACGGATGGTACCGCCACCAGGCGTCGAATTTTCACCACAATTCAATTGGTTGGTGGGCCGCCTGATCCAGGCGCTTGGGGACCAAGCGTCTGGGGCGGACCACTAGCGCTGCCTCACGACATCTCCTCGAGTTCGTCGATGAAACCGACGATGACGTCCAATCCGCGCCGCCAGAACGCCGGGTCGCCGGCATCCAGCCCGAAGGGCGCCAGCAGGTCCTTGTGGCGCAAGGTGCCGCCCGCCTTGAGCATGTCGATGTAGTTCTGTTCGAAGCCCGGGGCCCCGGCGCGATATACGTCGTAAAGGGAATTCACCAGGCAATCGCCGAATGCATAGGCATAGACGTAGAATGGCGTGTGGATGAAATGCGGGATATAGGACCAGTAGTGCCCGTATTCGTCGTGAAATCGCAGGGATGGCCCAAGACTCTCACGCTGAATATCGAGCCAGATCTCGCCGATCCTCTCGGCCGACAGCTCGCCGCGGCGACGCTCCACATGGATGGCCCGCTCGAACTCGTAGAAGGCGATCTGCCGGACCACCGTGTTCAGCATATCCTCGACCTTGGCCGCGAGCATGATGCGCCGCCGCGCCGGCGCCTTTTCGGCATCAAGCAGGGCGCGGAAGGTCAGGGTCTCGCCGAACACCGACGCGGTTTCCGCCAGGGTCAGCGGGGTGTCGGCCATCAGCTGCCCCTTGCCGGCCGCCAGCACCTGATGGACGCCATGCCCCAGTTCATGAGCCAGGGTCATCACGTCACGGGTCTTGCCCAGATAGTTGAGCAGCAGATAGGGATGGGCCGACGGCACGGTGGGATGGGCGAATGCCCCCGGCGACTTGCCCGGGCGCGCAGGGGCGTCGATCCAGTCGTTCTCGAAGAAGCGCCGCCCCACTTCGGCCAGTTGCGGCGAGAACGCCCCATAGGCGCCGATCACGATCTCCCTGGCTTCCTGCCAGGGAATGCGGCGATCCTCATCCTCGGGCAAGGGGGCGTTGCGATCCCAATAGTCCAATTGTTCGACGCCCAGCCACCGCGCCTTCATCCCATAATAGCGATGCGACAGCTGACTGTAGGCGCCGTGCACCGCTTGGGCCAGGGCATCGACCACATGATCCTCGACCTGGTTCGACAGGTTGCGGTAGGAGGTCGGGCGCGGGTAGCGGCGCCATTTGTCGTCGATCTCCTTCTCCTTGATCAGCGTGTTGGTGATCAGTGTGAAAAGGCGGCTCTTTTCCGCCAGGCCGCGACCGAACGCCACCGCCGCGGCCTTCCGGTTACCGGCGCTCTTGTCGCTCATCAGGTGCAACGTCTCGGCCGAGGTCAGCGCCTTGCCGTTTACCGGGAAGCGCATCTCGGCCATGGTCTCGTCGAACAGGCGGACCCAGGCGCAGCGCCCGACCACTTCGCGCTCATGCAGCACCTGCTCCATCTCGTCGGACAACTGATGATCGCGGAACACTCTCAGATCGCGCAGCCAGGAGCGATAATGGGCGACTTTGGGCGATGCCAGCTTTTCGGCCAGGGTCGCATCATCCAGGCGATTGAGTTCCAGGCTGAAGAACAGCGTCTGGGTCGAGATTGCCGTCACCCGCTCCTGAATGCCCTGGTAGAACCTTCCCCTTTCGGGATCGGAAACGTCGGCCGAATAACGCAGCTGGGCATAGCTGAGGACACGGTACAACGTTTCCGTCAGGCGCTCGTAGTCGGCGATCGCCTCGCCCAGCATGTCGCCCGAAATCGCGGCCAGGTTGCCGCGGCAACGCTGCTGGAGCGCCTGCGCCGCCTGATCGGCCGCCTGCAGGTCGTTCTCCAACTGGGGACAGTCGGGCGACGGGTAGAGATCCGACAGGTCCCATTCCGGCAGCGGACCAAGGTCATTTGTCGAGGCGGCAGCGGATGCTGCGGTTCCGTTCATCAGATTACTCCTTGCGCCGGGCGATCATATGGTTATGAAACATTGTGTTGCGGCACTTTCCGGACAATAGCCGGCGGTGATGGGTCCGGCGCGAGAAAATTGGGGGCAAAATAAAGATGGGCGTCGCTGACTATCCGGCCTGTCCCAGCCTGACGGCAATGTTTTTCGAGCAGGCCGAACGCATGGCTGACAGGCCATTCCTGTGGAGCAAACGGAACAAGGTCTGGACATCCCTCACCTGGCGCGAGGTGGCAGGCCAGGTCAATCTTTTGGCGCGCGGCCTGCAGGCTCTCGGCCTCGCCCCGGGCGACCGCGTCGTGCTGATCGCCGAAAACCGGCCGGAATGGCTGATCGCCGATTTGGCCATCATGGCGGCGGGCGGCGTCACAGTTCCCGGCTACACCACCAATACGGTGAACGATAATCTGCATCTGATCAACAACAGTGGCGCCTCCATGGTGGTCGTGTCGACCCGCTCGCTCGCCGAACGGGTGATCGCCGCCGCCCTGTCCGCCAATCACCCACCCTCGGTCATCGCCATCGAGCCACTTGGCCTGATGCAGAACCCCGGGGTCGAATTGCGCAACTGGCAGGACCTGCTGGCCCTGGGCAGCACCCACGAGGACCGCATCGCCGCCCAGGTCGCCGCCACGAAGCGGCAGGACACCGCCTGCCTGATCTACACTTCGGGGACCGGCGGAGCGCCAAAGGGCGTGATGCTGAGCCACGGCGCCATCATCTGCAACTGCATGGGAGCCCACGACCTGTTGCTGGAAATCGGCCTGAAGGATGACGTCTTTCTCTCCTTCCTGCCGCTGTCCCACTCCTACGAGCACACAGCCGGCCAGTTCTTCCCCATCTCCATCGGCGCCGAGATCTATTACGCCGAGGGTATTGAACAACTGGCCGCCAACATGGTGGAAGCCAGGCCGACCATCATGACGGCGGTACCCCGCCTCTATGAACTGATGCGCAACCGCATCCTGGCCGGGGTGGAGCGAACCGGCGGTTCGAAGGCCAAGCTGTTCCAGCGCGCCGTCGCCCTAGGCAGCCGCCGTTACCGAGAGCCGGGAAGCCTCTCGCTTCGCGAGCGGCTGGAAAACAGAATGCTCGACCTGCTGGTTCGCCGAAAAGTCGCCAAGCGCTTCGGCGGACGGCTCAAGGCCATGGTCTCCGGCGGCGCGCCGCTCAATTATGAAGTCGGGCTGTTCTTCACCGCCTTGGGGGTTCGGATCCTGCAAGGATACGGCCAGACCGAGGCGGCACCCGTGATCAGTTGCAATCCACCTTCCCGCGTCAAGTTGCACACCGTCGGCCCCCCCTTGTCCGGCGTCGAGGTCAAGGTCGCCGACGACGGCGAGATCCTGGTGCGTGGAGAGCTGGTGATGAAAGGCTATTGGGGCGACCCGGAAGCCAGCCGGCACGCGGTGCAGGACGGATGGCTGCACACCGGCGACATTGGCCTTGTCGACGCGGACGGATTCATCCAGATCACCGACCGGAAGAAGGACATCATCGTCAATTCCGGGGGCGACAACATCTCACCCCAGCGGGTCGAGGGCTTCCTGATGCTGCAGCCCGAAATCGCCCAATGCATGACCTATGGGGACCGCCGCCCCCATCTGGTGGCCCTGCTGGTCCCCGATGCCGACCACGCCGCCGCCTGGGCGGCCGAACGCGGCAAACCCACGGCCCTGCCCGAGTTGCTGGCCGACGGCGAATTTCGCCGTCACATCGGCGAAACGGTGGAAAAAGTGAACCGCAACCTGTCGCCCATCGAGAAGGTCCGTCGCTTCATGTTGACGGCAGAGCCGTTCACCGTCGCCAACGAGATGTGCACACCGACCATGAAGATCCGCCGCCACGTCATCGTTGCCCATTACGGGCAAGCCCTCGAGGGCCTTTATGAGGACCGGCGAGGTTGATCCACTTTGCCGCTTCACGTCGGAGGAGATGGGAACAGAGGCGGTGCTGCAAGCATTAGTGCAGTGTCGGCCGCGCAATGGCGCGGCCGAAGCGGGGACCGCATCTTCGCTTGCACCACGCACGAGGGACAGGAGGTTACAGATGAAAGCGGTGTTACCGTTGGCTCTGATCGGCGCCCTGGCGGTCGGCACGGCCTATGCTGCAAATATGAGCAGCGACAACCAGAGTGGAATGAGCGGCCAGAGCGGCATGACCTCGTCGAGCCGCCAGCATATGAGCCAGAACGAAATCAAGCAGATCCAAAGCAAGCTGAAGCAGCAGGGTTACGATGTCGGCAAGGTCGACGGACAGCTCGGCCCCAACACCCAGCAGGCGCTGCGGCAGTTCCAGGAAGACAAGGGAATGCAGGCTACCGGCCAGCCCGACCGCGAGACCATGGCGGCGCTCAATATGGGCGGCCGGGGCGGGACGCAGCAGGGGCAGCTTCCCCAGTCCAATCCGAACGCCGGGCACCCATCCGGCAGCATGGGCGGTCCGCCCTCCGGAGGCTCCCAAATGAATCAGCACAACACTACCGGCGGCCAATGATCACGGCCCGCCGAACGATGCAGAAGGGCCGAGGCAGGAGGGCCGGGCGTCCCCCGGCCTTCCCCCTTTCCCGTGAAATCCCTGCTCTGCGACTTGGTCAGTCTGTTCGTCGTCGGCGGCCTGACCGCTATTTCCCAGCCGTTTTCACGATGACCGCCTGAAGCCCTCTCATCAGCTTGCGCCCCGCGTCGCCGCCGTCGCCCTCCATGCGGTCGGCGACCACGAGACGCATGGCCTCGATATGCAGGCGCACAACCTCCAACGCCTCGTCGTCGAACCTGCCTCCCGCTTCAAGGAAACGGCATAGCTGGGCGCCGATATCGGTCATCAGGGGATAGCCGAAGCTGCCTCCCTGGCCCTTGATGTCGTGGGCGACCGCGAATGCAGCACGCATCGCTTCCGCACGTTGCACTATTTCCGTTGCACGGGCGCTCTCCCACGTCGCCTGCAGCCTGTCCAGGTCTTCGCGCACCCATGACAGATACTGAGGTCGCAACCCGGCGACCAGTGCCTCGGCCTTGGCCAACAGCTCGGGATCGATGTCGACCGGCTCGGCCGGCAGACTGGGACTGCTCCGGGTTGGAATTTCGATGATCTCCGGTTCGTCGGCCATCGTCACGCTTTCGCCCCCCCTTACCCCAGCTGCAACTGGAGGTCGGTCTCGGCCGGCCGCGCCGGCCGCGGGCAGATCAGCCGGCGGTTTTTCCCCGCGATGTCGAGCTGCCGACGCCGACGATCCGGGCCGAAATAGCCCTGGCAGCGGACGAAGCGGGCCGGACGCTCGATGACCGAGCGGATATGAAGGTAAAGGCTGCGGGCCGAAATGGGTTTGGCCAGAAACTCGTGTACGCCCGCGTCGCGAGCCTGCAGCACATGCTGCCGTTCCGTGTGCCCGGTCATCATGATGACCGGCACGTAAGGGTTGGGGCTGTCCTCGGCATTGCGTAGAAGCCTGAGGAAATCCAAGCCGTCCAGCGGCGACATGTTCCAGTCACAGATGATGATATCGGCGGGAAATTGGCGCAATGCCTTGAACCCGTCGGCCCCGTCTCCCGCTTCCATCACCCGCTTCGACCCCAGCGCGTAGATGATGGTCCTGACCAGGGTGCGCATGTGCTGGTTGTCGTCGACGATGAGGAAATTCAGATGCTCGAAACTGTAGTCGCTCATCGCTCAAGGCCTTCCTCCAAAGCCCCTCTCTTGGCCGAGGGCCGCTAGCAACCGCCGTGGTATTACCTATCTCATATGGCAGGCCATTTGGAGTTTGCCAGGGCAGAGGCCACGGCACCGGTGGGTCCGTTAGGATAGCATGCCGATACTTAGGAATAATCCCTTTGGCACGACAGCGACCTGGCCCGCCTACCAAGGCAGAAGCGCCCCGGTGTAATCCCGGAAGATCCCGCTCTCGGCCGGTCGGGCGTCGTCGATAACCCGGCGCAGCCCGGCGACGCTGGTCTCGGCGTCGAGAGGGGCGGCATTTCCGCCCATGTCGGTCTTCACCCAGCCCGGATGCAGCAGCACGACGCTCACCCCGCGCGACCGAAGGTCGATGGCGAGACTCCGGACGGCGGCGTTCAGCGCGGCCTTGCTCGAACGATAGATATACGATCCGCCGCTGTCGTTATCGGCGATGCTGCCCATCCGGCTGGTCAGGAACGCCATGGCCTTCCGCTGGCCGGCCAGCACATGGGGCAAGAAGGCTTCAGCGATCTTCAGCGGCGCGATGACATTGGTCCGCAACACCCTCTGCCAGTCCTCGGCATCAATGGAACCAAGCTCCTGGTTCTCGCCGTAGACGCCGGCGTTGTTCAGCAGCAGATCGAAGGCCCGCCCACTCAGTTGCCTGGCCAACGCAGCCACGGCGCCGAAGTCGGCGACGTCGAGGCAGACGATCTCGACGCCCAGCCGCTCCAGTTGCGGTGCTTCGGACGGACGGCGGCAGGCCGCCACCACCGACCATCCGTCGGCCGCGTATTGCCGGGCGAACTCCAACCCCAGCCCGCGACTGGCTCCGGTAATGAAGACGCTCGGCATGCTTCACCTCTCCGAAAAGGTCAACTCTTGCGGGCGGTCACCTCGATCTCAACCCTCATCCTGGGGTCGACGAGGCCGCACACCACCGTTGTGTTGGCCGGCCGGATTCCCTTGAAGTGCTTACCGCAGACCCGGGCTACCTTTTCGAAATCCTGTGCCTCGGTGATAAAGACGCGCACGCGCACCACGTCGGCCAGCGACGCACCGGCCTGCTCGAGCGCTCCGGCGATCGTGGCGAAGGCCTGCTCGGCCTGCTCCTCGACACCGTCGGCGATCTGTCCATTGGCGAAGCCGCTGGTGCCGGCGACGAAAACCCAACGGCCGTCCGCCACGGCACGCGAATAGCCGGCGACTTCTTCAAACGGTGATCCCGACGAAATCAACTGACGAGGCATGACATTTCATCTCCTGCGATCAAGACAAGGAACGCACGATGAGTCCTTCGCCGGCCCGGGGCAAGCCAAATATGCGTGACGGGAACCTGCCTCATGCCCTTCAATATGGTGATCAGCGAGGTTGGCGCGCCGCCGCCATTTGGGCATCGACCACGGCCAGCGCCGTGATATTGACCAGCCCGCGCACGCTCACCGACTGGGTGACGATATGCGCCGGCTGGAGCACACCCATCAGGATCGGTCCGACCGACTGCCCCTCGCCCAATACCTTGAGCAGGTTGAAGGCGATATTGGCGGCATCCAGGTTGGGCATGATCAGCAGGTTGGCTTCGCCCTTCAGCCGCGAATCGGGGAACAGGCGGGTGCGGATTTCCTCCGACAAGGCGGAGTCGCCGTGCATTTCGCCTTCCACTTCGAGATGGGGCGCGCGTTCCTGCAGGATGCCGGCCGCCTCACGCATCTTGTCCGAGGAGGGGCTGGGCCGGCCGCCGAAATTGGAGTGCGACAGCAGCGCCACTTTTGGTTCGATGCCGAAGCGACGGACCTCGTCGGCGGCCAGCAAAGTCATCTCGACCACCTGCTCGACGGTCGGATCATGGGTGACATAGGTGTCGCAGAGGAAATAGGTGCCCTTGCGCAGAATCATCAGGTTCATCGCCGAAGGCACACGCACATCCGGCCGCCTGCCAATCACGTCCAGGATGTGCTGGAGGTGCTTCACGTAGCGCCCGATCACCCCACAAATCATGGCGTCGGCCTCGCCGCGGCGCACCATGATGGCCGAGATGATGGTGTTGCGGGTACGCACTAGGGCACGCGCCGTTTCGGGGGTGACGCCGTTGCGCGCCATCAGACCGTGGTAGGTCTTCCAGTATTCGGGAAAGCGCGGATCTGCCTGCGGATCGCACAACTCGACATCGGTGCCGATACGAATGCGCAGGTCGAGATCGCGGATCCGCTTCTCTACCACGTCCCGCCGGCCGACCAGGATCGGCCTGGCCAGGTTTTCATCCACCACGGTTTGGACCGCCCGCAGGACACGGCGGCTTTCGCCTTCGGCATAGACCACCCGCCGGGGATCCCGCCGTGCCCGGTCGAACAACGGCTTCATCACCAGGCCGGAACGGAAGACGAAGGCGTTGAGCCGTTCGCGATAGGCGTCGAAATCGGCGATCGGCCGCGTCGCCACGCCGCTGTCCATGGCCGCTTGCGCAACGGCCGGCGCAATCTTCAGGATCAGCCGGGAATCGAACGGCTTGGGGATCAGATATTCCGGACCGAACGACAGCTGCGCCCCGCCATAGGCGGCCGCCACCCGCTCGTCGCTTTCGGCCAGGGCCAGTTCCGCCAGGGCCTTCACGGCCGCCAGTTTCATCTCTTCATTGATCGCCGTGGCGCCGACGTCCAAGGCGCCGCGGAAGATATAGGGAAAGACCAGGACGTTGTTGACCTGGTTGGGGAAGTCCGAGCGCCCGGTGGCGATGATGGCGTCAGGGCGGGCGGCGCGCGCCACGTCCGGCAGAATTTCGGGAACCG
The DNA here is from genome assembly GCA_021793155.1 of Pseudomonadota bacterium. Lineage (GTDB taxonomy): Bacteria > Pseudomonadota > Alphaproteobacteria > Rhodospirillales > Magnetospirillaceae > DUZF01. The sequence goes on from JAJYTF010000042.1 coordinate 17,939, forward strand.
GGTTGGCCAACGCGAAAATGATCGGTTTGTCGCCCATGCGCTCGACCATTTCGGAGGTCAGCACACCGGGGGCGGACAAACCCAGGAACACGTCCGCGCCGCCGATCACCTCGGACAGGGTGCGCGCATTGGTGTCCTGGGCGAACGGCGCCTTGTATTCATCCATCAGGACGGTGCGCCCCTTGTAAACCACGCCCTCGATGTCGCAGACGGTCACGTTTTCACGCCTGACCCCGAGCGACACCAGAAGGTTGAGACACGCCAGCGCGGCGGCGCCGGCGCCCGAAGCAACCAGGCGGATCGAGCCGATGTCCTTGCCGACCACCCGCAATGCGTTCAGCAGCGCGGCACCGACGATGATCGCGGTGCCGTGCTGGTCGTCGTGCATCACCGGGATGCCCATCCGCTCTTTCAGGCGACGCTCGACAACGAAGCACTCCGGCGCCTTGATGTCTTCCAGGTTGATCCCACCGAAAGTCGGCTCCAGCGAAGCGATGATGTCCACCAGCTTTTCGGGGTCGCGCTCGTTGACTTCGATGTCGAAGACGTCGATGCCGGCGAACTTCTTGAACAGGACACCCTTGCCCTCCATCACCGGCTTGGCGGCCAGCGGCCCGATAGGCCCCAGACCCAGAACGGCGGTGCCGTTGGTGATCACCGCAACCAGGTTGGCCCGGCTGGTGACGCTGGCGGCCTCCTGCGGATCGTTCTTGATCACCTCGCAGGCGGCGGCCACCCCCGGCGAATAGGCGAGCGCCAGATCGCGCTGGTTGGCCAAGGGCTTGGTGGCGTTGACACTGATCTTACCGGGAGTGGGAAGACGGTGGTATTCGAGCGCGGCGTCGCGAAGTTCGTCGGACATGGAGAAATAATCTTTCACGCGTCAATGGCGCGGACTCTGTCGGTCCGCTTGGGGGTGGAAATATGCCTTTTACCCCCCGCCGAAGCAAGTGTCTGGGCGGCTTTTCCACAATGCGGGAGGGCCGATGGACAAGTCACCTTCCGATTGCAGGGGTTTCCACCAACCGCATGAGCGGCGCGCGAAATTATATTTCAGAGCACCACAAAACACCCACTTAAAATAATTAGTCAGCCGCCCAGAGAAATATAACCATTAGCGGGCTTGATATAAAACGTGACCCCAAAACAACATTTGGACAGAAAGAGCATCTGCATATTTTTACACAGAAATTACAGTCAGTATAAATATTTGTAAGGTGATTGCCGGGCTATCGGGCCACACTATTTTTACGCATAGCGCCTTTCGCCACACCCGGAGAACAATCAATGCGCAACCACCACCGTTCACGCCTGATCGCCCTGGGGGCAGCCAGTGTGTTCGCACTCTCTTCCGCCGCGTTGCCCGCCCTGGCCGAGCCTGCCGTCCAGCAGCCCGCGCCGGAGCAATCGACGTCCTCGATGCCGCAAAGCTTCGCCCCGCTGATCAATCGCGTGAAGCCTGCCGTGGTCAACATCTCGACCACCGAACTGGAGAGTTCGGCCGACAGAAGCCAGCTGCCGCAATTTCCGCCGGGCTCGCCGTTCGACGAGTTCTTCCATCAGTTCGGAATGCAGGCACCGCAAGGCGCTTTGCCGCCGTCCCATCCGCTTACGGCATTGGGCTCGGGATTCATCATCGATCCGTCGGGGATCATCGTCACCAACAACCACGTCATCAAGAACGGCACCAATATCGAAGCGACTCTGCAGGACGGCACCACCTTGAAGGCCAAAGTGATCGGCCATGACGATTTGACCGATCTGGCCGTCCTCAAGGTTTCGGCGGACCACCCCCTGCCCTATGTCAAGTTCGGCGACAGCGACGGGTTGCAGGTGGGTGACTGGGTGGTCTCGGTGGGCAACCCCTTCGGCCTCGGCGGAACGGTGACGGCGGGCATCCTGTCGGCACGCGGCCGCAACATTCATGAAGGCCCCTATGACGACTTTCTGCAAGTCGACGCCCCGATCAATCAAGGGAACTCGGGCGGGCCGACCTTCGACCGGAACGGCAACGTGGTGGGGATCAATACCGCCATCTTCTCCCCCAACGGCGGCGGTAGCGTCGGTATCGGTTTCGCCATCCCCTCGAACCTGGCCAGACCGGTAGTGGCCGAGTTGGAGAAATCGGGCACGGTGGTACGCGGATGGCTTGGCGTGGCGGTGCAGGGCATCCGCCCTGACATGGAGGACGCGCTCGGCGTGAAAAGCACCAACGGGGCGCTGATCGCCACGGTTTCGCCGGATGGCCCGGCGGCACAGGCGGGCCTCAAGCCGGGCGACGTGATCACCGAATACGATTCCCATCCGATTCGCCGGCTGCGCGATCTGACCTGGGCGGTCGCCAATACGGCGCCGGGCAAGACCGTGACCCTCACCTATTTGCGCAACGGAGACACCCACGCCGACTCGGTGACCGTGGGCCGGATGCGACCGCAGCAGACCGCCGAGGCGACGTCGGAGACCGAAGGGCAGCCGCAGGTCGGCCTGGAAATGCAGGCGGTTACACCCGAGACGCGTCAGCAGTATGATCTGCCGAGAAACATCCAGGGCGTCCTGGTTCTCGACGTGGCACAGGGTGGACCGGCCGATCGGGCGGGCATCCAGGCCGGCGACGTGATCGAGAAGGTCGGCCGCACGGTAGTCCGCTCGCCGCGGCAGGTTTACGATCAGATCCGCTCGGCCCGAGACGAAGGGAAAAAGTCGATCGCCATGGACATCGAACGCAACGGCCAGGAGCAGTTCGTCGTCGTGCCTCTTCCCAAGTCGAACCAGTCCTGAGCCGTCACCATGCGCATCCTGGTGATCGAGGATGACCCGGATACAGCCAACTACCTTGCCTCGGGCCTGAAGGAAGTTGGACATGCGGTCGACTGCGTGAGCAACGGCAACGACGGCCTGTTGCGGGCCGGAGGAACCGAATACGACGTCATCGTGGTCGACCGCATGCTACCCGGCGTCGACGGTATCCGGGTGGTCAGAACCATGCGGGCGGCAGGCATTCAGACGCCCGTGCTGTTTCTTACCACCCTGGGCGGCATCGACGACCGCGTCGCGGGCCTCAATGCCGGCGGCGACGACTACCTGGGCAAGCCTTTCGCCTTCGCCGAGCTGGCTGCCCGGGTGGCCGCCCTGGGCCGCCGCGCCCGCCCGGGGGCCGACCACGGCGCAACGACCTTGCGCATCGGGGATCTGGACATGGACCTGCTGGGCCGCTCGGTCCGCCGCGGCGGGCGCAACATCGACCTGCTGCCGCGGGAGTTCCAGATCCTCGAATACCTGATCCGCAACGCCGGGCAGGTGGTAACCCGCACCATGCTGCTCGAGCATGTCTGGGATTTCCATTTCGACCCGCAGACCACCTTGGTCGAAACCCATATGAGCCGGCTCCGGGCTAAGGTCGACAAGGACTTCGAACACCCTCTGATCCACACGGTCAGGGGTGCGGGATATTGCGTCCGTGCGCCCGACTGAACTGATCCGCACGGCCAGTTTCCGTATCGCGCTCTACTACGCGGCGTTATTCCTCGCCTCTGTGCTGGTCATCTTTGCCATCATCTACCTGGCCACCGCCGGCGATACCGCCCGCCAACTCAGCAACTCGGTGGAAGCGGATCTGGCCGCGCTCAGGGCCGAATATCATCTGGGGGGGCTGGACAACGTGGTCGCCGGGATCATCAGCCGATTGCACGCGACACAAGGCCGGACGGCCTACTATCTGCTGCAGACGGCCGACGGCCGCCTTTTGGCCGGCAACGCCGGACCGATGCCCCCAAAGGCCGGCTGGACCGACTTTCTGGCCGCCGGCGGCGCCGGCCCCGGCAACGAGGGCCGGGTCATGGCCAAGGCCGTGGTCCTGCCCGACGGCAGCTATCTGCTGGTCGGCCGCGACGCGACGCGCCTCGATGAATTGGAACGGCGCATCATCCAGGCATTCCTGTGGGGATCGGTCGCCACCCTGATACTGGCCGGTATCGGCGCGGTCCTGATGAGCATGGTGTCACTGCGCCGGGTCGAGGTCATCACCCGGGCCACCGAAGAGATCATGGCCGGCAACCTGGCCCGGCGCATTCCGGTCGACGGCGGCCGCGACGAATTCGACCGCCTGGCCACGCAGGTCAATCTCATGCTGGACCGCATCGAAGCGCTGATGATGGGCCTCAAGCAGGTGTCCAACGACATCGCGCATGACCTGAAGACGCCGATGACGCGCCTGCGCCACGGCCTGGAACTGTCCCGGCACAAAGCCGACAGCATCGAGGCCTATCAGGCGGCCGTGGACCGTGCCATCGCCGAATGCGACCTTACGCTGCGCAGCTTCGACGCCCTGCTGCGCATCGCCCAGATCGAGGCGGGCACCCGCCGCTCGGGCTTCTGCTCGGTAGACCTGGCGGGCTTGGTGGAAACGATCCTGGAAGCCTACCAGCCGGTGGCCGAAGAGTCGGGCCATTTGCTGACCGCCGCGGTAGCGGAAGGCACGGCGGTGCGCGGCGACCAGGACCTGTTGACCCAGATGCTCGCCAATCTGGTGGAAAATGCCCTCAAGCACACGCCCGCCGGCACGCGGATCGCCGTGACGGTGACGGGGGTCGACGACCGGTGGACCCTGTGCGTCGCCGACAACGGACCCGGCGTGGCCGCCGAAGACCGCGACAAGCTGTTCCAGCGATTCTACCGGACCGCGGCGGGGCGTTCCGCCCCGGGCAGCGGGCTCGGACTGAGCCTGGTCGCCGCGGTCGCCCAACTGCACGATGCCCCCGTGCAAATACTGGACAATGCGCCGGGAATGAAGGTCTGTGTCAGCTTCGCCAGACCGTGACGCAGAAAATCTGCGTCAGCGTCCAGGTCATCATTGCCCTTGGCGGGCGGGCGCATATGAAAAAGCCCACGCATGCGACAGCGTGGGCTTTTTTCAGATGGTGCGGTCGAGAAGACTCGAACTTCCACGGGTTGCCCCACAGCGACCTCAACGCTGCGCGTCTACCAGTTCCGCCACGACCGCATTGTCTGTCCGGCCTGATTGCCGGTAAGGTTGGCCTCAATACCAAAACCCGAGGCAAGGTTCAAGGGCAGTGTTCGAAATCCCGGTGGAATGGCGAATCAGCGACGCCGAAGTGGATTACCCGTCAGCCCTTTCATTCATGGAGGATCGGGTCGCAGCCATCCGCGCCGGACAGGCTCCCGAAATGGTTTGGCTGTTGCAGCATCCGCCGCTCTATACAGCCGGCACCTCGGCCAACCCGCGCGATCTGCTGGACCCCGGCCGCTTTCCGGTCTACGAGGCAGGCCGCGGCGGCCAGTACACCTATCACGGCCCTGGCCAGCGGGTCGCATATGTGATGCTGGACCTGAAGAAGCGCGGCGCCGATGTCCGGCGCTTCGTCCACAGCCTGGAAGAATGGCTGATCCGCACCCTCGCCCACTTCGGCGTGAAGGGCGAACGGCGCGAAGGCCGGGTCGGCATCTGGGTGGACCGCGGAGGCGGTCGGGAGGATAAGATCGCCGCCATCGGCATCCGCATCCGCCACTGGGTGAGCTTCCACGGCATCGCCTTGAACGTCGATCCCGACTTGGCCCATTTCGCCGGCATCGTGCCCTGCGGGATCAGCGAACACGGGGTCACCTCGCTGTGGGATCTTGGCCATACGCCCAGCATGGACGAGGTCGACATGGCCCTGAAGGCCGAATTCGACGCGATCTTCGGGCCGGTGGGGAATTGACTACGCTATTTCCGGACAACCGTTTCGGCCTCGGACCGAAGGCGGCAACACTTCTCGCTACCCCCTCCGAGTAAGGCGAAATATCTCCATTGCGTCCGCGCATAGCCCGTCTGTACCGGGGCCGCATCCCCGACGGTCATGAAATAATTCCCCTCCCGACGCTATCGAACAAATGGGCAGAGCATGGCGCCACCAGTGACGCCGCCACCTCCCGAGGTGACGGAAGAGGCTTTGCATATCCTCGAAGAAGCCTCTGCCGACCACCTGGAATGGCTGAAGCGCATTCACTGTACCCTTCTCTTCCGTGATGACGAGCGGCAAAGCGGCGGGCAGTGCCGGGCCGCCGAAAGCGGCTTGGCGGCCAAGGTCAGCGACCTGTTCGGCGAGCGGCGCGCCGCGTTCCAGCGTTACATGCAGACGCGCCAGAAGATGGAGGCGATCGGCGCGGATCTGACCGAGCGAGCGCGCCGCGGCGAGCGCCTCGATCCCGAAGCCTACATGGAATTCATGGCGGCGGTCGAGGGCTATCACAGCGAAGGCCGGCGCCTGGAACTGCTGCTTCACCAGGCCTTGGCCGAGACCGATCCGCTGACCGGCCTCTTGAACCGGCGCGGCATGATGCGCGATTTGCGCCGCGAGTGGGTGCGGGCCACACGCAACGGCGATCCTTGCTGCATCGCACTGGCCGATCTTGACCACTTCAAGGAGGTCAACGACGGCCACGGCCATCTGGTGGGGGACCAAGTCCTGGCCACCGCCGCCCGCTTCTTCGTACGCCGTTTGCGCCCCTACGACACGGTGTATCGCTTCGGCGGTGAAGAGTTCCTGTTCTGCCTGCCCCATGCCGACCCGCCGACGGCCAAGCGCATCCTTGACCGGCTTCGGCTGTTGATGGCGCGCCTGCCCATGCGCACTGCGGCGGGCCGGCGGATCACGGTGACCATCTCCATCGGCATCGCCCAGATGACTCCACAGGTCCCTCCGGAGACCGCGGTGGCGCGAGCCGACCACGCCCTCTACCTGGCAAAGGGCGGTGGCCGCAACCGCGTTTGCATCGCCGGCGACGCGGCCGCCTAGACCAACCTGCGTCAGATTTGACGCAGGTTGCGACCAGCGGCCGATGAGGCCACGGCCAAGCGCGCGGAGATGCGCGCCCGGCGAGGGCAAATCCAAGAGCCTAGTGGTCCGCCCCAGACGCTTGGTCCCCAAGCGCCTGGATCAGGCGGCCCACCAACCAATTGAATTGTGGTGAAAATTCGACGGCTGGTGGCGGTACCATCCGTCGGATTTTCACCACTAGTGCACTAGATCGTGGTGTAGATGTTCTGCATCACGATCTAGGCTACACCGTCGGCAACTGATGAAATCCTGCGCAGTCGGGCGGCGAAGCCGGTTCCGTTCGTACCGCCGTCACCATCGCGGCAGGAGGGCCGCGGCGGCAGGCACCCACCATGTCGTCGACCTGGTGCCACCGCCCACTGAACAACGCCTCGACCGTCCCATCCGACCGGTTGCGCACCCACCCCTCCAAGCCTCGGAGGCGCGCCTGCTCGACGGTCCAGCCGCGGAACCATACGCCCTGCACACGGCCTTCGATACGCACCAACAGGGAGACCTCTTCCGTCGCAAACGTCATGCTAATCCACCGGATACCGCCCGCAGCCTCACCGCTGTTGCATCAGGGCTCTGTCATCGCGTGCGGAGCGAAGCGACCAAGGAAGAGGGCGGCTCGACTCTGGATTGCGCCACGTCCCGCCCCCTCGGGCGCGCAATGACTACGGGCGTTGGTTCAGCAGTGCCGCCTTCAGGCAAACTCCACGATCTTTTGATCGACGGCCAAGCTATCGCCGGGCTTGGCATGGACCTTGGCGACGGTGGCGTCGCGTTCGGCGCGAAGGATGTTTTCCATCTTCATCGCCTCCACCACGGCGACCACTTCGCCCGCCTTGACCTCCTGCCCCTCGGCCACCGCCAGCGACACCAGCAGCCCAGGCATCGGCGACAGAAGGTAACGCGACATGTCCGGCGGCGCTTTCTTCGGCATCAGAGCCGCCAGATCGGCCGCCCGCCGGCTCAGGATCACCGCATCCACCCGGCCGCCGGCATGAAACAGCCGATAGCCGATGCCCTGCCGATCGACCTGCATAACCACATGGTGGCTATTGTCGTCGTTTACCACGGCGCGGAACAGTGGCTGGCCAATGTCCCAGTCGGAAACCACCCTTATCTCCTCGCCATCGAGGGCGAGAGAATAGCCGCCCTCGATGGGCGAGATCGTCACGGCATAGCTGTCTTCGCCGAGTTGCACCACCCATTCGGCTGCCGCCTCGACCTCATGGCCGGGCAGCTGGCCGCTGACCGACACCTCCCGCTCGACCTGCCTGCGGTGGATGAAGGCCGCGGCCGCGACCAGCAACCGCGGCTCCTGCACCGGTAGATCGGAGGCCGTGAAGCCGTCGGGGTACTCCTCGGCGATGAAGTTGGTGGTCAGCTTGCCGGCGACGAAGCGCGGATGCGCCATCAGCGCCGCCAGAAAGGGGATGTTGTGACTCAGGCCGCGGATGCAGTACTCGTCCAGCGCCTGGCGCATATGGACGATCGCCGGATCGCGCGCCGGCCCATAGGCGATCAGCTTGGCGATCATCGGGTCGTAGAACATGCTGATCTCGCCACCCTCGGTGACGCCGGTGTCGACCCGCACATTCGGGCCTTCCGCCGGCGGCAAATAGCGGGTCAAGCGGCCGATGCTGGGCAGGAAATTGCGGAAGGGGTCCTCGGCGTAAACACGGGCCTCGATAGCCCAGCCGTGCAGCTTGACGTCGCTCTGCCCGATGGTCAGGCGCTCGCCGGCGGCAACCCGGATCATCCATTCCACCAGGTCGAGGCCGGTGATCATCTCGGTCACCGGGTGCTCGACCTGCAGGCGAGTGTTCATTTCCAGGAAATAGAAATTCCGCTTGGCGTCGACGATGAATTCGACCGTGCCCGCCGACTTGTAACCGACCGCCTTGGCCAAGGCTACCGCCTGCTCCCCCATCGCCTCGCGCACCGCTTCGGTCAGGAAGGGGCTGGGCGCCTCTTCGATGACCTTCTGGTGGCGGCGCTGGATCGAGCATTCGCGCTCGCCCAGGTAGATCACGTTGCCGTGCCCGTCGCCCAGCACCTGGATCTCGATGTGGCGTGGCTGTTCGATGAATTTCTCGACGAACACCCGATCGTCGGCGAACGAGGCCTTGGCCTCGTTGGTCGCCGAAATGAACCCCTCGTGGGCTTCCTTGTCGTTCCAGGCCAGGCGCATGCCCTTGCCGCCGCCGCCGGCCGAGGCCTTGATCATCACCGGAT
>JAJYTF010000043.1 GCA_021793155.1 Pseudomonadota bacterium
GACAACCCGCCACGCGCACAACCATTGACTGTGAAAGATCAGACGGCATAATTGGCATCAACACCGGGATCGGCCCCACTTAAGCGACCCGTCTTTCCTGTCCAGCCGACGGGGTCCACCTCAGTTGTCGGATTTTATCGGGAGGTATTAAATTGAAAAACGTTGCTAGGTCGGTGGCGATCGCCGCTCTACTGTTGGCTGGCGCTCTGGGCTTCGTGTATTCCGGTGCCTTCAATATCTCGGCCCAGGATCGGCACTGGGGGCTAACCCGAGTGGTGTTCGAACTGGCGCGTGACCGCTCGATCAAGGCTCACGCGGAAGGCATTTCCGTACCGGCGGACCTGGGGCAACATGACCAGATCATCCAGGGGCTCATGCATTATCGGGCTCATTGCGCCGTCTGCCACGGCGGGCCGGGGATTGTGCCGGACGACATGGCGCGGGGCATGTATCCGGCGCCGCCCGATCTCCGGCAGGCGGTGCTCCGGCGCACACCTGCCCAACTATTCTGGATCATCAAGAATGGCGTCAAGATGTCCGGCATGCCGGCCTGGTCGGATCACGGCAATGTAGAATTATGGCCGATCGTCGCCTTCCTGACGCAACTCCCGACGCTTGATTCGGCGGCCTACACCAGGTTGGAGGCCGAGGCCGACCTGGTTGATCCGGGCCGGCATGCACATCGGCACGAGCCGAGCGCGGAGCAACAGGCGACGCCCGGTGAAGGAGGGGGCTCTGCACATGGGGCGGCGGATCGGGACGACGCCGACCAGCACCAGGATCATGCGCACCTGCATCACCAGCATTGAGGAGAGCGGGGCAGAGCCTGCCTTTTGCCGGTGGGAGTTACGCCAGCAGGCGGCCTCCGACTAACACCAGCACGGTGGCCAAGATCTGCCGAAGAATGCTCTCCGGCACCCGCGTCGCCATGCGGCTGCCAAGCACGATCCCGGGAATCGATCCGGTCAGCAGGGAGAGGAGAAGCGCGAGGTCCACCGAGCCCAGGACCCAGTGCCCGGCGCCGGCGACCAGGGTCAAAGGCACCGCATGGGCGATGTCGGAGCCGACGATCCGCCCAAGTGGCAACCGGGGATAAAGCAGGAGCAGAGCGGTCACCCCGATCGCTCCTGCTCCCACCGAGGACAGCGAGACCAGAATGCCAAGCGCCGCCCCGGTTGCCACGGTCAGAATCCTCGCAACGCGAGGTCCGGGGTCGGCGAAATGCTTTGCGCCCCAAGCCAGCAGGTGTGGGCGGAAGATCAGGCAAATGGCGGTGAGGAGCAACGCGGCTCCCAATGCATGGGTCAGCAATGGAGCGATCCGGCCACCGTTGATCCCGAAATGGCGCAACAGAAACAACGTCGCGATGGTCGCTGGCACGCTTCCCGCCGCCAGTCGTGCGGTAAGCCGCCAATCGACCGTGCCAGCCGCGCCGTGCATGACGGTGCCGGCGGCCTTGGTGACCGCGGCGTAAAGCAAATCGGTGCCGATCGCGGTGGCGGGGTGGACCCGGAACAGCAGGACCAGCACAGGGGTCATCAGCGATCCCCCGCCAACCCCAGTGAGACCGACTAACAGACCAACGGCAAAGCCGGCGGCGGAATGAGCCAGGTTAAAGAATTCCGTTGGCAGCACAGCTGGTCTCGATAGCAATTTCAGATATTGCACTGTATTTCGTTATAAAATCAGATGAAATAACAAAACGTCTATGTACAAGAAAGTTGAGGTGAACCCGCATTTGGTCGTCGCCTCCGTTCAGTGAGGGCAAAGGCCGGGGTCTTGATCATCTTGAGGCGAATGCACGCACGTCGTCTGGAAGTGGTCTGGCGGCGGTATTTCGTTTATTGATGGGAAATATTGATCGGCACCGTTGCTGCAGTGGTGTCCTCGGGAAACCACTTTCAGCGGCTCGGCAGGCGGAACAATCGGCCTGCTACAACTCAATCCTGCAGTCAGTGTTGCATTTTTGCTACGAATTCGATGCAATCCGATAGTAAAAATTCGTTTAAATTGCGCCTGCATTAGCTATCTGTCTCCCTTTATCTATACAAAAGCCGCCACATGGCGATGTTGGGTAAGACAGGGAGATCAATAATGCTAAAAAAAGTTATCGGTAGCGCAGCAATTCTGGCTGTGGCTGGTGTTATTGCAAGCAGTGCTTCGGCTGAAGAGCTGTGGGATCCTCATCTATTCGGCATTAACGCGGGTCTTGCTATGGGTGCGGTGCCACCGGAAGGGTTGTATGTCGTTAATAACTCTTATTGGACCACATACAAGATCGCCCAAAGCAGTCAGCTGACTAGCACGAAATTGGATTCTTATGTGGATGTCCCGTTCTTGCTGTGGAGCACCGGTCTCAAAGTCCTGGGTGCCGATTATATGGTCGGTATTGCTCAGCCGTTCGACTACACGAGCATCGGCGGAGCCGGTTCGCAGGCTGCGCATTGGGGCACCTACAATACAATTCTCATCCCGGCGGTACTCAGTTGGACTCTGCCCCACGACTTCCATGTGTCGGCCAGCCTGGCCGTCTTCTCCGACGACGCCAGTTCGTCTTTTGCCCGGGGTAACCTTCCGACCTACGGGGTCGGGGCGGGCATGGCCAACTGGACTTTCGAGCCGGGCGTGTCCGTCAGTTGGCTGCACGATGGCTGGAACCTGACTTTGGAAACCTATTACGACACCAGCACTCAGGACGGCAACAGCGGCAAGACCTTGGCTATAACTGGCCTGCCCGGGTCCTACCAGTCGGGTGACGAGTTCGCCACTTCGTTCACCGCCATGAAGACCGTCGGCAAGTGGTCGGGCGGCTTGGTCGGCTACACCCTCAATCAGCTGCAACGCGACCAGATCAACGGCGTCTCGCAGGCGGGCACCATCGACCAGAAGATCGGCCTGGGCCCGATCATCGGCTACAACTTCGGACCGCTCGAGGCGCAGGCGATGTTCTTCCACGATGTGGTTGATCACAATGCGCCCGGCGGTGACGCCTTCAACCTTCGCTTCATCGTTCCGATCAAATACTAAGCCACATATAGCGGATGACGGGGGGGGCCGTGCTCGGCTCCCCCTTTGGCCTGTCGGTGAACTGTCGCGGGTCGCTAATTTCCGTTGTTCGACCGCAGTTCGTTCATCACCGAAGTGACACCGGGGACGCCCTTGGCGATATTTCCGGCGTCCTGAACTTCGATTCGGGTATCAACCAGCCCACGAAGATGAACCATGCCGTTCGACGTTTGGACGTCGATGTTGTCGGCTTTCAACGCAGCATCGGTATTGAGTGCGGACTTTACCGCTGCATTGATTTCCGCGTCTCGGTCTGCGGCAACCGCAACCGACGACCAGGCCGCGGCTCCGGTCTGAACAAGGCCCGCCAGCAGCAGGACACCCCACAAACGGATAATTTGCCTAGTGATGATCATATCAGTCTCCTTGTATGCGTCGGCCGGCATGCGCCGGATCTTGAAGCTGTGTCGCCGCCTGCTCCCGTGCCGGTACGATGTTCGCCGTGCGGCGATTGTTCGGCGGATGAGAAGATCATGACTGCTTAGTTGAAACAGATTGTGTGCGGCTGCACGTTAAAGTGTAAACTAGTGTGAAGAAATTTAACGTTCCGCTGGGGCGCGGAACACAAGCATTCGAGTTGCGTAATATATTGTATTCAGCAGATGACCAGGCCAATTGTCTTAATGTGTGCTCTCATGCGGCAACAACAAGCGGAATTATATTCGGTTGACGACGGGAGTATATTGCATTAATACAGTGTTACTGTGGTGGTGCGAGCGGGCGGCTTGAGTTCCTGTGGTGTCGCCATTTGCCAATACTGATTCTTCAGTTGCGCAGGAGGTCATTGTGCGGAAATCGATGCAGGGGGCGATGATGGCGGTCGTTTTGGCGGTGGCGGTTCCGGCCAAGGCGGCCGATAAGTCATGGCCGATCGACGAAGTAATGGGGAAGCAGGACGCGCCCATCACGATCGTGGAATATTCTTCGCTCACCTGCCCGCATTGTGCTCAGTTCCATGAGATGACCCTCCCGCGGCTCAAGGCTGAATGGATCGATACGGGTAAAGCCAAGCTGATCTTGCGCGACTTTCCCCTGGATCCCTTGGCGCAAGCCGCAGCGATGATCTCCCATTGCTCCGGTGACCGTTACTTCACCTTTATCGAGTCCTTTTTCCACTATCAGCCGCAATGGACACGGTCTCCATCGCCGATCGATGCCTTGGCCACGATGGCGAGGATGGGCGGCATGAACGAGAGCCAGGTAGAAAGCTGCCTCAATGACCGCTCGCTGCTGGACGCGATCAATGCCCGCAAGGTCGACAGCGTGCAAACCTACGGGATCAACCTGACGCCGAGTTTCCTGATCAATGGAAAATTGGTGGCGGGCGATTTGCCCTATGACCAGTTCGCCAAGATCCTCGCCGAGCAAGGAAAATGATCGGCAGTGACGCGAGCCCGAGAAATGGGGGTCAGGTCCAACACCGTTTACTTTACGCCATATCTTAAGTTGACGGTATTTCGTAACTGTTGGGGTTAAGTCACCAGGACGCAATGACTCTGTCGCTATTCCCGATCAACTGAGGCGTCTGCGTCCGCCCAAGTTTTGCCGCCTCGGCCGGGATGTGGCTGGCGAGATAGTCTTCGAGTTGGCCAGCGGTGATGGCGTGATCGGCACCCGCCGCCGCGCCCTCCAAGCCCTTCATCAGGAAATAGCTGAACAGACCGTGTCTGGCCGGGATCAGGGCGCTGGACAGCTGGTTGTTGGCGGCGGCGGCGAGGATGGTAACGTTGGACGGCACATCCTGGGGCTTGGCGGCGATCAGTACAGGCCGGGCCGCGGCGATCAACGTGTCACCGTTCCGCGTGGCGCCGGAGTAACAGGTGTCGAGGAACAGAGTGGCCGATCGAGCGCCGGCCTCGACGACCGCATCGATAAGCTGACGGCGGCGGATGGAGCTTTCGCCGAGAAGATCCCCGTCGCCATCGTAAGGCAGGAGGAACAGGTCGTTTCCATCCGCCGAGGCAAGGCCATGTCCTGAAAAGAAGATGAACACATCGGTCTGGTCCTTGACGATCAGCGGCCTGACCCAGGTGATCAATGCCCTCTCGATGTCGAGGCGTTGAGCTTCCATACCGGTCAGCACACGGACACGATCGGGCGGCACGCCCAGGGCAGTGACCGCATAAGCGGAAAAGCTTCGGGCATCGTTTTCGGCAAATTCCGCAGGCGGGGCGCTCTTGTACCGGTCAATTCCGATGATCAGGGCGATCGCCTGGGGGCGTGACGTCGCCTTCAGGCGATCGGGGTCGAGCGGACTGAATGTCCCTTGGGCGACAGCCGGGATCGGCGCCGGAGCGGCGGCGGCCGCAGGAGGCGCGGATATGAACTGCTGCGGAGCGGCGCCGGCCGGGGGCGCCGGCGTGGCGGCGACCGCGCCGCCGACCGCCGCACCGCCAATCGCCGCCGCACCGCCGATCGCCGCCGCTCCGGCGCCGACAGCCGGGGTCGACAACATCATTGGTGCCATCATCCCGACAGCGCAGGAAGACAAGGAACAGGCAGCGGCTGGCATGAACAGAAGCATCGCCGCCAATTTCCATCTCATCATCGCGATCATCAGCCTGCTCCGTTGGCGCTTGTCCCCATATCCTGCCTATTCTTCGGTGCCGGCGGAAGGCGCGTCGTTCTTCCCCGGCTTTTCCCTGGCTTCCCGGATGTCTTTCTCCAATTCCTCGAATGCCTTCGATGCGCGCAATTTGCTTTGCAACAGGCTGTTCTTTTTGACCTGGTCGACCAGGATGCGGTTGGCGTTGCCCAGCGGGTATTGCAGCAGGACATAGGCTCGATATTGGGTTCCGGCAGGAAAGAATTTCTTTTCGACGATGGTGTAGCCGGACAGGTTGACCTCGGTGATCAGGTTGCTGGTCACCCGTTCGCCTTCGGCCAGCACCTGGGCGTTTTCCACCGCGCCGGATTCGGAAATGAACTCCTTCATTTTGGACGACAGCCGGCTGTTGATACGGTCGGCCAGGGCCCGCTTGGCGCCCAGCACGGCCTTGTCTTCAGCGAACTGAAGATCCGATGAAGTGGCGGCGCCTGGCGCGTAAAGCGAGAATTCGTCGATCGGCGGCTTGGCGTACCAGGACGGCATGTCGTCCATCGATGCCTTGACTTCCTCTACCCGGGTCTCTTGCTTCTTTTGTTGCTGCTCCGCCGTCCAGGCCGGAGAGCCTGGCTCAGGAGAGGCGCAGGCGCTCAGGCTCAAAACGCCAAGAACGGTGCAAATCAATAAGCGGTTCATGTTTGTCTCCTGGTCAGGTCGGCAACGGCACCGTCGAGGCTCTGGATCTTGCCCGTGACAGGCATGCCCAGATTCTCGAGATCACGCAGACGGGCGAGGGCCTGCTCGGCCTCTGCCAAGTTGCCGGTTTTCATATAGGCCAAGCCGGCGCGGTAGAAGGCGTCGGCTGCCGCCTCGGGATTGCCGGTGTTGAATTCGATGACGGCGCTGTTGTACCAGGCAAAACCATCGGCAGGATCAGCGTCGATGGCCATGCGATAGGCGGCCAGGGCCCGCTCGCCAGCACCCTTCCGTTCGTTCACCGCGCCCAGGGCGTCAAGGTATTTCGCATTGCCGCGATCCAACGCCACGGCCTTCAGGATGACCGACTCGGCCCCGCTAAGATCGCCCGCCTGCATCAACATCCGGCCTTTGACAAACCAAGCTTCCGCATTGATCGCCTTGCCCTCGGCGGCCGGTTCGGCGACCTGCCCGGATGCAAGGGCGGGCTGGTCGTCGGGGATGGTTGAGACCAGACGCCGAGCCAGGTCGTCGGTCACGCGGAGAATCTGCTCGTCGCGTATGTTGCTGGCAGCGTCGGCGACTCCCCAGGCGATGCTCAAAGGGTCGATCGGGATGCTGCCGCCATGGCTGACGGCGACGTGATGCCCCTCCCACAGCAGCGCCCCATCGGCGGCCCGGATCATGCGAAGGTCGGTGCCGACCGCGACGCGCGAGTAAATGCCGTAAAACGCGCTGCCGTATTCGGTGACTTCTCCCTCCAGGAGGGCGGCGCAACCGAGGTGCTCGCCCAACGCCTTGCGGTCGCCTTTGGCCTCCGCCGCCGCCTGGTCGACCCGAGCCAAGGGAATTTCTCTTTTCGACCGGGTGGCAAGCTGGGCGTACAGCGCCAGGCGAACCTTGGCGCGATCTTCCGGCGCAACTTCCGGCCGGGCCGGCGTCTTGACGGCAAGCGGCAGGATTGCGACGCAGTCCGGTGGCGCGGCCTTGTAGGCGTCTTTGACGTCAAAGACCACCTCGTTGAAGCCGAGCGTGGCGGGCGCTTCCTCACCCGTATTGACATAGGTCGGCGAGGCGCATGCCGACACAGCGGTCAAGGCGAGCAAGAGGGGAAGGGCGCGGCGCTTGTTCATTCATTTCCCCGAACGATGGCGTATGCTTTCCGCACGATGCGGCGATCGTTTTGGGGGATTTCGGCGATCAGCCTGTTGAAGTCGTCAAGGGAGTAGCTGTCGCGAAAGACGACAGGTGTCCGGGTGGCGACGACCATCAGATATTCGTCCACCATCTTGCGGCGCGGTGCCTGTCCCGTGGGAAACGCGACCTTCAGATCATACAGCTTGGCCCCGGCTTCGGTGGGAACGGTGATCGGCCTTTCGATACGGGCGAGGCTATCGAACCGATTGGGGAATAGCCGGGTAACCTGGGCATCTCCCTGTTCGTAGGGCAGCCACTGGAAGATCTGCACCGCCATCGGTTGCGACGGCTTCAGGGTCACCGTAAGGGCCTCGCCGTCGCGCAAGACCGTGTTGTTGAGATCTACGCCGATGGTGAAATTCGGATCCGGCTGACCTGCGGCGACATGGACGTCCGCTTCGAAGGATACCGTGCATTTGCGGAAGCCTTCCGCTTCATCTGTCGACGAGACGGTCTTGTCCCGTGTCGCACCGATTTCTCCACCGACCATGGTCCAAACGGTGGAATTGCGGGCACATTCGGCCTCGTCCCCTTGCTCCGAGCAGCGCATGACGTCTTCAGCCGACAGCGTCTCGCCGCTGACCTGGCGGATCGCATCGGCCCGGGCCCGTTCCTCGGCTTGTTGGCAGGCTTCCGCCTCGGGCATGACCGGGGGAAACATATAGCTGCCGCTGGCCCGTACCCATTCGGCGGAGGCGGCGGCCGGCAGCGCCAGGAGCGACAGCAGGGCGACGGTGGCGGCGCGCATCTCATTTCACCGCGGCGATCAGCACCGCACGAGGCAGCATCTGCTGGTAGAGATCCTCGAGGTTCATCTCCGGCGCCGCTGCCTCGGCGGCGGCGGGCTTGTCAAGGAAACGGAGCAGGCGGTCGCCCTTGATGCCGAGGTTCATGTCTTCGACCAAAGTGCCGCTTTTCTGGTAGATGCCGGCAGAATCGACCTTGCCGACAGCAAGGCCGATAAGGTGGCCGCGCCTGTCGAAGACTGGGCCGCCGGAATTGCCCTTGTTGAGCTTTGCGGTCATCTGGAAGGTATTGGGATCGTCGGCCAGTCCTGTCGTTTTGGCGACGATTCCTTCCGTCAGCGCCGGCTGTTCGTCGCCGAACAGGCTGATGATGGGAAAGCCCATGACGATGGCCGAGCGGCCGGGCGCCGGATCGACGATGTCGCCCAGCGGCATCGCCGCTCCTTCAGGGAAGGGACGGTCGAGTTCCAGCAGGGCCAAGTCATCCACCTGCGATAACCGGAGCACCCGCGCCTTGCGGACGTGCCCGGTACCGTTGCGGACGGCGATGACGCTGAAGCCCTCGACGACGTGTCGGTTGGTAAGGACCTGCCGCCCGCCTTCCAGCACCAGTCCGCTTCCGGTCATGATCGGCGTGCCCGGGGCGAACGGCAGGGGTTCGGGATGCGACAGGACGGCGGCTGGTGTCGGTCTCGCAGAAAGGTTTGGTGGCGGCGGTGGCAGAGGCACGGTCTTGACTGACGGCCTCGGGCTGGAGCGGGGCGCCGGGGGCTCGACGGGCGGCTGCGGTCGCGGTTCCGCCTCCAGGCTGGCGCCTCTGGGCTTCAACCTGCCCTGTGGATCGACCGCGTTCAGCCAGGCCACTACCACGGCTGCCCGGCCATTCTGGCCCCGCTCCAGGTACTGTTGGCGCGCCGTGGCTTTCGCTTCGACGGCGTCCACCTTCCGCCCCGAGATCCACAGCAGTTGTCCCAACGCGTCCCAGGCTCCTGCCGCGGTGGGATAGAGGCCGACGAAATGCCGCAGGTCTGCAATCCCGGCGGCAGGCCCGTCCTGCTCGCTGCGATAACGCGCCAGGATGACCGCCACAGCTTCCGAATCCGGGCGGTTGCGCTGCAGTTCCCGGATCCGAGCGGTCGCCAGATCGGTCCTTCCGATACGTTGATCGGCGCGAGCCAGGACCAGATGGGCGGCGATGAGGTCGGAATCGCTTTTCAGCGCCAGCGAGGCGTTGCGACGCGCCTTGGCCAGGTCGCCCAGCGCCAGGTCGGCTTCAGCCAAGCCCAGATAAGCTTCTGCCTCGTTGTCGAGGGATGCGAATGACGCGTCCTCGAAGAATCCCAGCGCCTTCGCCGGCTTGCCGATAGCCAGATAGATCTGTCCGAACAGCAGGTCGATCCGGGCGGAGGTGGACGCGTCCTCGGCGTCCAAATG
The DNA here is from genome assembly GCA_021793155.1 of Pseudomonadota bacterium. Taxonomy (GTDB): domain Bacteria; phylum Pseudomonadota; class Alphaproteobacteria; order Rhodospirillales; family Magnetospirillaceae; genus DUZF01. Next base: position 9,685 of record JAJYTF010000043.1, read on the forward strand.
CTTGAGGACGTCAACGGCCTTTTCAAATTGTTCCGCCTCGATCAGGCTGCGGGCGAGATCAATGGAAGGCGGTGTCTGGTTATCGGCCCTGGCGGCGATGGCAGGTTCACCGAGGGCTAGAAGCCCGATGAAAATCCCGATCGCCGCCCGTTGTGCCGCCATGATTGTGTTTCCCGTCCCCGACCATTGGCCACTTCTCACCCATTAGACGGATGCCGGGGAAATTTTTGCCGAATAATCCGAATTTCGGCGAGCGTGCGGGTTCGGTCGACCGGGCGATAAAATCTCGTTTAAATAGTTTCGGGAATTTGCCTTGGTGCAAACAGAAAATTCCACAGTGGGTGGATGCCATATATTGTGCCATCCGATCTGAAGTTTTGTGATTATCGAGCCATTTGACCAGGGCGCGGCGGTTCGTAGAATAGTCATGAAGTTAGTGTGGCCTTGCCGCGAGACAAAATGACCTTTCATTCCGCCGCTGATCTTGCTCTTGCCCGTGACGTTCTTTCGGCCAAACCGCAGGCATGGGACAGGTTCGCGCGTCGCGTCGCCGATACGGTGTGGACCGCATGTCGCATCCTCGCGCTGGACGAAGCCGAAGCCCGCACAGCCTTCGCCGATGTCATGGATGCGTTGCAGGCCGATGGCTTCCGGCGTCTGCGTCCCTATGACGGTTCCAGCCGTATCGAGACCTTCGTCGCCCTCGCGACCAGGGAATTCCTGGCAGACCGCATCCTGCGCCTGTTCCAGGCAGGCGCCGGCGGCGATCCCTGGACGGCATTCGAACGGTTCTTCGGCCCCGATATCAACCGCCTCATTTTGCGCCGGCTGTCCGGAGCTGATCGCGAAGAGGCGCGCCGAGATGCCTATCAGGAGATCTGCCTGGCGCTGATTGAGGACGACTACCGGCGGCTGAAGGCCTATCGCGGTGTCGGCAGTTTTACGGGATTCGTCCTGCAGACGATTGACCGACTGCTGATCGATGTCATCCGGCGCTCGGTTCCACGGCGCAGGGGGGCGGACTCGACCCAGGCGACCGTGATGGTTTCCCTGCCGGAGGAAGACGACATTCCCTCTGACCGGCCGTCTCCCGAGGAGTCCTTGCTGGCCGATGAGGACGAAAGGTTGCTGTCGGTGGCGATCAACGTGCTGCAGCAAGCGGCCGACCGATTGTCGGAAGCCGAGCGGCTGTACCTGCGTATCGCGCTGGGGAGTGGGGAACCGATTCCGGCACGCGAGGTGGCCAGGCTGATGCGGCGGCCGGCAAAGGAGGTCTACAAGCTGAAGCAACGCGTCATGGAGCGACTCCGAGCCGTGCTTGACGATCATCCCGCGGTCAAAATGTGGCGGGCGTCCGTCTAATGGTTTGGCAAGGAGATGATGACCGCGATGTCCGACAAGCTTCATTCCCTGTTCGAGCGGCTCTTGGGCGAGACGGACGGTCTGCCGAAAGGTGATGATTTGGAACGTCGGGCAGCGCGCCTGGGTTCCTATATCGGCGAGATGGACGAGCCTGGCGAAGACGAACGGATGAAAGCTGCGGACTGTTCAATGGCGCTTTTGGCGGCCTATCTCGACGGCGGACTGGACAGTGCGAAGCAGGCGGATGTCCATGATCGGCTTTCGCGGTCGTCGGCGGCTTTCCATGATCTGGCCGCTGCCGATGTGTTTCTCGACACGGTCGCGGCGCGATTGGAGCCGGCGCCACCGGAGCTTGCGACGGTCATCCCGGTTCGAACTTCTGCACCGGCTGCTGCGCCTAAACGGGTCCGTCCGTTCTGGCGATGGTACGGCATGGCGATCGCCTTGGCCGCAGCTGTCGCGGCCGTGATCATTGTCCATCGCCAAACCCTACCGACGGATGCGACGACGCCGGTCGCCGCGCAAACTGCCCCTGGGCCGGAAGGGAGTGGGGCTTCGCGCACCGGCAAAGAGGGTGCGTCGTCCTCGCCGCCCGTGGTGCCGGCGGCATCGGAGGATATTGCTCCGGAGCTGCCTTCCACGCGCGCCAGGCCGGCGATGGCGCCTGAAGGTCTGGAGACGATGCCGGGGAAACCGATGCCGCAGAAATGAACAACGGCGGCAGGATTTCCAGGTCAAATGACGCAGAAGTGAAAGTCCAGTGCGAAATAGAATGACGTGAAAACACACAGCATACTGACGCACTGTTGTCCAATATAAATGAATGTAACGAAGTGTAAATGCGATGATATGAGTATTGTCGTATATGATCTTGGGTGATATTACGTGCGGTGCTCGTGAAATGCGAGAGATGGAGGTTGATTATGATGACTGGTGCAGGCAGCAGCGGGATGATGTCGGGTCTCTCGCAGTCGATGCTTGACGATATGAACGGCGTGCTTTCCGGGGCCACGTCCGGATCTACGACGTTCACCGGTGTGATGCAGGGTATGTTGAACGCCATGGACGACTTCCTGGCGGGCTCATCCACCACGACGGCGACGGGAGCGACAACTCTCCAGACCATGGTGACGGCCATGGAAGGCGTCCTCAGCGGAACAAGTGCGGGCACGGGCAATGCCACGTCGTACATGCAGAGCATGCTGAACGCGATGGAGAGCATCGTCTCTGGCGGCTCCTCCAGCACCGCGCCTTCGGTGACGACGAGCGCCGGGTCGACCGGGTCGACATTGCCGCAGATGATGCTGTCGACGAACGGCCATGTGCTGGCGGCAACGATGTCGCGGGCGGATCTGACCGTCACCTCGGCAACCCCTCAGATCGATTCGAGCGCCTCAGCTGCGGCCACGAGTGCGTCGACGACCACCAGCGCGTACAACGTCGGCACCGTCGGAGGGTCGGGGCAGACCGTGCATATGGCCAGCGGAGCGGACACGATTGTCGCGGCCGATGGAGAGATCATGCTGGGCCTCAACCAGTCCACGGCGGGCACCGTTTGGCACATGTACCAAGCCGCCCTCGCCCGGGAACCGGATGCATCCGGCTTCCAGTATTGGATGTCGCAGGTGCAAAACGGGATGAGCGTACAGGATCTCGCCCACGATTTCATGAATTCCTCGGAATTCCAGACCAAGTACGGGCAGTTGACCAATCAGCAGTTCGTCGATCAGCTTTATCAAAGCGTTCTGAATCGGGCGCCGGATTCGGCCGGAGAGGCATACTGGACCGATCAGCTCAATCATGGCGTGACGCGGGATACCGTCTTGATCGGCTTCGCCAATAGCACGGAAAACGCGAACGCCACGGCCGCTCATGCAGGCGCTTCCGGCTATTGGGTGCTTTAGGGAGCGACCCGGCCGTAACGGCGACCGTAGAATACAATTGCATTACAAATAAAGATCAAACGGGCCGCGCCAGGAACTCTGCGCGGCCCGTTTCGCATAGCCATTTACGTAATGTGACACTTCGTTTCACAGGTTTGCCCAACGGTGCGTGAAGGAAGAGCCGGAAAGCGCTGTAATGCGACGGGTCAAATGTATCAAGAGTGCCTTAGCCATGAGCAATTTTTCGTCGATTTCTAAAGCCTTGGCCGCCGCTGTGGTGGCTGTTGCCGCGACGGCCGCAGCCGGCGTCTGGAGCGGAATGGAAGGGGAGTATGGTCCAGCCGGCTTGGCGATTGCCGGCGTTTGTGCGGCGGCCTTGGCCAACCGTTGGCTGACGCGCTCCCGTGCGAGCATCGACAAGGCAATTAAGGCGTTTGGCGAAGCCGCGGATGGAAAGCTCGGAGCGTGGGTACAGAATATTCGTGGGCATGGCTGCGACGGGATAATGCCGCGCAGCGTCGACCGGGTTCTGGATCAAATTGATGCCTTCTCGAAGGAAACCAATGCGGCGATGGAGGAAAAAACGCGAATGTTGGCCGGCTTTGAAAGTCGCGTGCTGAAAGACGCGGTAAATATCGCCATGGCGGTGAATGAAGGGGCCATCGCCAACGCACGGATTGTTGGCGGCGTTCGCGAGGCGGTCAAACAGGCGCAGGGCATGGCCGCGGCCACCGAGGAAATGGTCGTCGGCATCCGAGAGATCAGCCGAAACAGCGGCGACGCAGCCGACCTCTCGGTGCAGGCCAAAGGACTGACCGATGATGCGCGGCAGGTGGTGAACACCGCCATGGCCGAGTTTGCCGCCATCGAGGATGCGGTTGCGGATGCCGCGAAGCGGGTCGGCGCGCTTGAGGACGCGTCGAAGGCAATCGGTGAAATCACCTCATCGATCGACTCGATCGCCAGTCTAACCAACCTTCTGGCGCTGAACGCCACGATCGAGGCGGCGCGCGCCGGCGAGGCCGGCAAGGGCTTTGCCGTCGTGGCCGGCGAGGTTAAGATCCTGGCCAACCAGACGGCCAAGGCGACCGAGGACATCACTGGCCGGGTCGCCAACCTGCGGCAGGAGATGGCCGGCATCGTCGCCACGATGAACCGTGGAACCGCAGCCATCGCCAAAGGCCGGGAGTCCATGCAGTCGATGGATGGCCGGATGGGCCAGGTCAGCCGGATGGTGGCCGATGCCACCGGGCGGATGACCGATCTGTCGGGCGTTCTCTCGCAGCAGGCGGCGGCGGCCAATCAAATTTCCGGCGGTGTGCAGGCTGTCGCTTCGCAAGCTGAAGAAAATGGCAGGGCCATCGAAGCAAGCACCGATGCACTATTGAGCGTAGAAAAGGAAATGGCATCCTTGCTTGCCCACCTGGCCGATCGCGATATCCCCGATAAGGTCATAATGTTGGCGAAATCGGATCACGTCATGTGGAAAAAACGGCTAATCGACATGATGGTGGGCAAGATAACTCTGTCGGCCGAAGAACTTGCCAGTGAAAAGGGATGCCGCCTCGGGAAGTGGTATTATGGCCCAGGTTCGATGCCCTTTCGCGAGCAGCCGGCCTATCGAGATCTCGAACGCCCGCATCGCGACGTCCATGACAACGGTATCGAGGCGGTTCGAGCCTTCAACAGCGGGCAACACGAAGAAGCGTTACGGCGCTACGCCTTGGTTGAGGAGGCTTCCGTCAAGGTTCTCACCTGCCTCGATCGTCTCATGGTCGATAGGGTAACGATTTCGCATGCAGGTGCCGGCCAATTCTGAAATGGCAAGAGCTGACCGCTTGTTAGGTTTACATTTCGTCACATTTTGTTTCCTTGGTTTACTCAATAATGCATGAGCTATGCCTTGGGAAGCGGTGTAATCGTGGTGGATCGTCCACGAGAAGAGTGCTTGATGGTTGAGCGTCGGCCTGTCGTTCATTCCGCGCCGGAAAATGGCGGTGCCGCAGGAACGAACGGCTCGAACAAAGAGTCCACGACAACAGCCAACCAGGTGCGGGAAAAAGGCGATATTCGCCAAACCATCCGGCGGCGCATCGCCGAAGCAAGACAGGAGGGGTGGGACCGAAGGTCGCAGACCTATTTGGCTGTTGCCGCGGTGCTCAAGGCCATTCCGACGATGTCGAAGCACGACGCCCTGGTGTTGGTCAACATGGTGCGAGATGGCTATTTTCGGCGTCCTCGCCGAATGAAGCCGCGCCCTGAATGACGGCAGACGAGCGTGCCGCGGAACAAATAAATCAACGCTAATATGTTTCTTGGTTAATTCGCGCACAATGTATGTATAATATAAAACCATAATTTTATTGTTGACAAATTTCGGATGTCAACCAAGATTGCTTGGCAGTGCAGTAAGGCCGTTACGCCCTTGATGGTCGCAAAACCTCACCTGAGCTTGTTCACAGTAGGGGAGGGAGAAGTGAACTGCATTCCATGGTCGGACGAATTGGCCACAGGCCACGATGAAATCGATGCATGCCACCAAGCTTTGATGGAACGGGTTTGCGGCATCCGCCGCGCCGCCACGGACACGGATTTTGGCTTGGCCGACGCGCTGCCGGACGACCTCTATGATCTTTCGTCCATTCACGCGCGCGCGGAGAGCGAAGTATCGGAGCGCCGTGCCGACAACGGCCGTTGTGCCCCTCATGGAGGATCTTCATGATCTGATTGTTTGCGAAATACTATTAGGTAGGCTGAATGTGGCAATGTCGCAGTAGTTGGCGATAGCTACGGTGGATGCCGGGAGAGATCGACATGTCCGAACGCGACAGGGAAAGTATTCCGACGGCCGCTGCCGCCACGATTCGCGGACTTCGAGCCGTCGCCCGGCGGCTCGACAGTGCCCATGAGTGGCAGCAGCTGGCTGCCGCCTTGCGGGTAAATCGGCGAATTTGGGCGAAGGTGCAACTGGATGCGGCGACGTCTTCAATAGCAATCCTCCCCCATTCAGTCGCGACGGGGATGGCACTGGCCGCGGCGGGCGCGGATCGTGGGCGGCTTGACGATTACACGATCCAAATGATCGCCGATTTCAACCGCCGGACCGCCGCCGCTTTGCTTTCTGCAAGCCGGCCCGGGACTGCCGCCTGAGCGACCGACTGCGGAGTCTGGCGCGGCTCGGAACTTCTTTCACTCAGGGCACCGCGCCTTTGAGGGGGGTGATGGTAAAGAGGATCTGGAGAACGGAAGGGGAGAGTGGCCCTCCGGAGAGTGGCGGGCCACCCGGGCGGTACCTCGCCGTCGCTATTTGACGCTGCCGTAATACTGGACCAGGGCTGGAATGTCACTGTCCTGGACTTCGTCCAGCTTGGGCTTCATCTTGGTCGGAACTGGACGCTTGCCGGCCTTGAAATCCTTCAGTTGAGCTTCCAGGTAGGGCATCCATTGCCCGCCGAGGAAGCCGGAGTCGTCATCGGCGACAGTTCCGCCTTCGGTGTGGCACTTGTCGCACAGCTTGACATGAATGTCCTTGCCTTTGGCGGCCAGGGCTGCGTCACTGGTCTGCTTGGCCTTGACGTAAGTTTGATTAGAATAATATTGCGCGATCTTGGCGATATCGGCTGCGGACAGATCCTTGACGACCTGGCACATGTCGGTCTTGCTGCCTTTCTTGTCACCGTTTATAACCGTGGCCTCCGGGCAGGGCCGAGCCTTTTTCTGATAATCGCCGATGGTGTCGCTCAGATACTTTGCCGACATGCCGGCCAACGTCGGTACTTTCGAGTCGGTGCTGACGCCGTCCTTGTTATGGCAGCCGGCGCAAGCTTCGACGGGGTCGGCGGCCAAGGCTCCTGAGGTCAGCGACAGGCCGACGGCGACCAAGGAAATTCCGAAAAGCTTATTCATTGTGGTGTCTCTCCGCAGCGCCATCCCTGAGGACGCGAACCAACTGCCGACGGAGCTGAAGGTTTCTGGTCGAGGGACAGTCGTATCATGAACAAGACCGTGCGTGTTACAATGTGTGCAGGCCTGACGAGAGACTGTATCGGAACTATTATTAAATGCGCAAGTAAAAAAATAAATATGGAGGGGCGGATACCTATTATATGCGGTAATATTATTATATTGGCGTCGTGTTGGAAATTATGTTTTTGGCTATCGAGAATCAAGGCATGTGGCATCGGCCGGCCGTACCGCAGGAGCCTCGAAAGGCTCCTGCGTCGACAAGGCGGGGAGACGACCCCGGTTCAATGGGCATTCGCCTCAATCTCGTGGAGATGGTGGAGCCGGTCGGCAGTCTCGGCGGAAAAACTGCTGGGCAGCATGGGCAAGGCCCAGATGACCACCGTTATCAGCAGGCCCGTGACGCCGTAGCCGCCGATGATCAGTAGTAATTCCGGCAGGCTGGGCGCGTAATGGGCGATCGCCCCGTCGCCGAACGAGGACGAGACGATTTTTCCGGGGAACAGTTCGATCGGGAAAGCCTGGCCGCCGATGACGAAGGCGTACATGAAACAGTGGCCGCCAAAGACCACCAAGGCCGAGGCCAGCCCCAGCGAAATCTTGGCGCTGCCGAAAGTCCTCGCCGGCAGCAGAACCAGCGCCATGGGAATGACGCTGCCGATCAGGCCGAAGCCGACCCACAGCAACGGGACGTAGACGTTGTCGCCGAACAGGAGGAACTTCTCCACGTCGCGGCGCTCGGCGGTGTAGTAGTTGGTCAGGTGGTGGATGACGACGAAATAGAGCGACACACCCACCAGGATTCCCAGCAGGATGCGCAGCCGACGCAACAGTTCCGGCGACGGATATTTGCGGCCGGTGCTGGCGTTCAGCCACAGCATCACGAGAACGTACATGGCCAGGCCGAACGACATGGACAGCGCGATGAACAGCGGTGCCACCAAGGTCGAGTGATAGGCGCTGCGCGACACCATGAAGCCGAAGATCGACCCCGAACCGGTGGTCAGGATCAGCCGCCAGGTAAAGGCAAGAAGGGCCGCCGGCCGGTAGAGGTGGCCCATCTTCTTCCCGTCCATCATGGTCCACAGATAGAAGGCGACGAAGATGAAGAAGCCGCTGTAGAGGAAGACGTTCAGCGAGAAGATCGAGGTGGGGTTGAGGTTGGTGACGAAGGTAATGATCCGGTCGTTTCGGCCGAGATCAAGCACCAGCATGAAGAGGCCGCCGGCCTGCACCGCCAAGGCGGTGATGCCGGCCAGCCGGCCGAACGGCTTGTAGGGCTGTTTCTCGAACACCGAGCCGATGGAAGCGACGTTGAGGCAGCCGGTGGAGGAGACGATAAGGAAGATGGCGATGGCGATCGGCAGGCCCCAGACCACATGGTTGGTCATGCCGGTGACCCAGTGGCCGTTGTGGTCCATGTACATGGCGGCCAGGAAGCCGATGGCGGCCATCACGGCGAAGATGATGAGGACCGCCCAGGTACCGGCGTTGCGGCCGTCGATCGTGTGATAGGTGACGTTGGGAGTGCTCATGATCTCAAAGCCCCTGATAGCGCACGCCGGGATCGGTCCTCAAGTCGGACCGGATCTGCGAGGTCTTGACGGCTGCAACCCGCTTGGAAATTTCGCTGTTGGGATCGTTGAGATCGCCGAACAGCATGGCCGCATGGCCGGCGGCGGCGCAGGCTTCGACGCAGGCCGGGACGCGGCCGGCATCGACCCGATGCACGCACATGGTGCAGGCCTCGGAAGTCCCCTTGCCGCGCGGGGCATAGGGCTTCTGATCGGTCACGTCCTCATGGACGAAATTGCGCGCCATGTAGGGGCAGGCCATTTCGCAATAGCGGCAGCCGACGCAGATGTGCCGGTTGATCAGGACGATGCCGTCCGCCCGGCGGAACGACGCCCCGGTCGGGCAGACGTCGACGCAGGGCGGATGGGCGCAATGCTGGCACATCACCGGGAACGACTGGGCAAAGCCGGTGGCCGGATCCTTGACGGTCACCTTGCGGATCCATTGCGGATCGGTATCGGGTCGTCCGTGGCTGACCAGGCCGAACTCGGCGTTGCAGGCATCGACGCAGGCGGTGCAATCGGCCTGGCATTGGTTGACGTCGATCAGCATGCCCCAGCGCACCGCATTGGTCACCGGCTCGCTGGTCGAGCGGGCGTAAAGCACCACCCCCGGGGCCAGGGTGGCGGCGGTGAAAGCGGCGACCCCGCCAAGGAGCGTCCGGCGGGAAACTGCGAAGCTCTCGCTCATCGCACGGAACTCCCTTGGTTGGAACGAGGCGCCAGGACTGCGAATTTCGTCGGCGCATCCAAAGCCGCATCGTCCTTATTAGCCGGCTTGGAGTTGTGGCACTCGAAGCAGTCGATCGACACCGCCGCCCGGTAATGGCAGCCGACGCAGAAATGCTTCGGGTTCTCGATGTCGACCGGCTCGCCGTCGGCACCTTTCACGGCATGGCAGTCGACGCATTTCTCGATCTTGTTGATGTCGGCGCGGACACCCTTGTAGACGGCGATCGACCGCACATTCATGAGGAAGTTCGGATGATTGCGGATCATCACCGTCGGGTCGTCGTTCTTGTGAGCGCGGGCCAGCTTGGCGAAATTGGGCTGCGGCCTGGTCCACCCCTCCTGGGCCACCTGGCCGGTGGCGAAGGCGGCGGGAATCAACATCAGCACGGCCAATGCACCGGCAACGGCCAGGCGGGCTTTCCCCCTCCGCCCCTCGTCGAATTGCTGCGCCTTGTCGAACACCCCGGCCAGATGCAGAAGCTGGCTGAACGGCAGCGAGACCATCAGCACGGCGACCAGCCAGAGATGGGTCAGCAGCATCGAGTCGGCCGGCAGATTGCTCCACTTCAGCCGCACCAGGCCGAGGAAGAACTCTTTGACCGCGATCACATCGGTGTGAACGATGTTGTTGACGTAGCCGGCCAGCGGAATCAGCAGAAACAGGCCCAACATGTAGTGGTCGGTCAGGGTGGTCGTCTGGCGTATCTCCTTGGCCAGCAGGCGGCGGGCCCAGAAGCCCGCCGTCCCCGCCATCATCACCAGACCGCCGTAGAGTCCCAGAGGCTGGGCCAGGATGATCAGCTTCCACAGCGGGCCGACCCAATTGGGCTCGATGGCATAGCGCAGGTGGCGCACCACCACAAGCAGCAGCCCGAAATGGAAGAAGGCGCTGAAAATCCACTGGATCCGGTCGGTGAAGAATGTATTGCGGAAGAGAGTCAAGTCTGCCGCGAACCGCGCCGCCGTAACGGCGCGGCGCTCTTCGGAATTAGGCTGATGCGATTGCCGCAGCGGAGACGGATCCCGCAGAAACTGCAGGATCCGCGCCGCCAAGCCGATCAGCAGAATTGTCGCCGCCACGTAAAACATAAGTGCGTACGCGACGGAGACATACGACAATGCTTGCCGTGTAGTATCTGGATCGTTCAAGGGTTTGCACCGTTATTTTGGGTTTTCGGTTTACCACTTCACGCGGACAGCCATGCTGACCGTATGGATCGAGTAACTTGGATTGCCGTCGCCGGGCAGGAACTCGAGGTAATCGGCTGGGTTTCCCGCCCCGCCGAAGGAATTGCCGAATGCAGTGGAGGGCTGGTTGTAGAGGTAGTCCTTGGCGACCGCTCGGTCGAAGCTATAGCTGCCAAGGAGCGACACGTTCGACGCCAACTTGTATTCCCCGGACAGGAGAATGGAGTTGAGGATCGTCGTATCGTTGGGCAGGGCACTCACTAGGTTTTCGGGGAACGCCGGCAGCACCGACCCAGGGGCGCTGATCAGACTGGCTCCCTCGGCGAAGGCGGTGTTGCCGTAGGACAGATTTTCCGACAGGCTGATCTTCGCCTTGTCGGAAATCTGCCAGTCGGCCGAGGCCCCGACGGTATGAATGGTGTCCTTGTTGCCGAGGCTCCAGGTGGTGCTGCCCGCTGTCTGCGAGGGATCATTTTGGTTCGACGCCAGCTGATCGGTGAAGACTTCTTCGAACGTATAGAACAGATGGGTCGTCACCGATTTTGTCGGTGAATAGGCGATATCCGGACCGACCGACAAGGTGTGATCGTTGGTCACGCCATAGAAGGAGGTGGGATAATGGTCATTGTAGAATTTGCCGGTCAGTCCGGCCGACAGTGCGTCGCTGGCACTCCAGGTGAGATTGCCTTTGATTTCGTCTCGGGTCCGGGCAGCCAGATAATACATACCGAGCCCGGCTGGATTGGCCAGCCCGCTTAGATAGTAAGTGTTTGCCACCCAGGCCGCGTTGTCGTTGTAGTCGGTTGCCGAGCGGACGGAATGCGAATAGCTGAGCATTCCATTGATGGTATTGGAGAGCGAGCTGTTTACTCTCGCGCCTTCAGTGCTCTCGTGATTACGGTCCGTTACCGAGTAGTCGCGTTGCTGATCCTTGTAGGTGTAGAACGCCGTCACCTTGGTTGAGGGTAGGATATGATATCCGGCTTCAAGCTTGGCCGTCTGGTCGAGTTCTGAGATCGGCAGGTTGGCGATCGGCACATGCGAAGACATGAGGGTATCTGCCGTGATCTGACCAGTCGCGCCATAGTCGGCGGGGATGAAAACCCGCGGGCTGTCGTCTTCACGATCGTTGATCGAATAGCTGGCGCGGATGTCGGTTTTCGGCAACGGCCGGGCGTTCAGCGCGATATTGCCGTACATCTGCTGGATCTGCGCGTTATAATTGCCGCCAGGCAGGTAGGGGTTTGCCGGAGCGCCCTGGTAGGCCAGCGTGTTGGAGGAATTCTGCTGCATCAACTGGTAGCCGAAATCGGTGTTGATGCGCGTGGTCGGCGTCAGCAGGTAAGAGACCTGTCCCTTCAACTGGTGCGCATCATTGCTCGGCGGCAGTGAGTAAATACTGCCGACATAGCCAGGCGCCAGTTGCAAGGATGGGTCGCTTAGATTGAACGGATTCAACGTGTTAAAGGATGTCAGATTGTCGTTGAAGTTGGAGAAGGTATAAGAGAAGACAGCCTTCAACTGCTTCGTGCTGTATCTGGCCGACGCGGAATAAGTATCCGTGTCCCAATCCACCGGTTCGGGGAAGGCGAGGGCGTTGTTCATATCGTTGGTGGCGAATGAACTTTCCATCGTGCCTTGCTTGTGTTCGTGCTTCAAACCGGTCGAGAAGGTCCAGTTTGCAAGGCCCATATAGGTGGCGGAACCGCCGACGATATCGCGCTGCGTGCCGACGAACTGGGTCGAATTGAAGGGACTGACGGCAGCAAAAATCCCATTCAGGAATGACTGGCCCGCGGCGAGTTCTCCGGGAGTGGCCCCGCCAGAGAGAGCCCCGGTGACGGGATCGGCGGTCGGCGGCGTATAACTCAGGCCGCTGTTGACGGGAAGGCTGCCCGGGGTCAAGCCTTTGAGCGCGCCGGAGGAGTTGTACAGGGAATGGAACCCCAGTGATTGCCAATAGGGAATGCCATCATAGAAAGCCTGGATTCCCCATTTCCCTCGTTCTCCGTATTTTACCGATAACTCGGCATCCGGGAAGAGTTGATGGCCATCGACGTCCAGGTTATCGCCCTCGGCCAGGAAATACTCCGTCTTGCCGGAATTCCAGGCGTCGCTGGCGTCGAGCTTGAAGCTGCCAGTTCCGTAAAAGCCACCAAAGGGTGTGCCGCTATACCGGCCAAACAAGGCGGAGTCGGAACTCTGGAAGCGGGTCCCCATTGTCGCCTCGTTATTGTAGTCGGGCGCTTCCTGGGCGAAGGCCGCCAAGGGGAGAAGGCAAGTGCTAGCCAACGCCGCGGCCCGGAGAGTGAATTTGGTCGTCATATCACACCTACTGCGTTCTGTCGGGTTGGCTTACCGGGTGAGGAAGGCGCCGGCCTGGCTGTTCGAGCCATGGACCTGCGAGTGGCAGTTGACACAACCACGGGCGAGCATCTGCGTCGCCGCGGCGCCCTGCGTGAGGGTGCCAGCGATGTTGGCATTGACGCCCAAGGTCACGTTGCCGCTCCAAGGCGAAATCTGGTGGTCGCCTTCCTGGTGGCACTCGTTGCAGAGGAACGGCGGGCGTTCCGTCAACAGTCGTGCCTGAGTGGAGCCGTGTGGGGTATGACAGTTGCTGCAGTTATCGCGAGCCGGTTCATGTTCCCAAAGGAATGGGCCGCGTTTTTCCGGATGGCAGTTGTAGCAGGTGTCGTTGACAGTGAATTCCTTCAGCAACGTCGGGCCGGCCGAGCCGTGGGGATTGTGGCAGTCGGAGCAGACCACCTTACCTTCGCGGATCGGATGGTGTGAAAATTCGAAGCTCTCGGCCCGTTGTTTTGAATGGCAGGTGAAGCATTTCTCCGGTTGCGTCGCCTTGACCAGGACGGGATCCTTGTCGCGGTGGATGGTGTGGCAGTTGGTGCAGGCGACATTGTTGCTTTCGTGCTGGCTGCCCTGCCAGTCGACCCGCATGCCTTCATCGTGGCAGCTCAGGCATACCTTGTTCCGCACTTCGACGGGGGAGGCATCCTTGCCGGTGAACAGTACGGCGGGCATGACCGGCTTTTCACCTTCGCTGACTCGCGCGGCGCTGGCGATATGCTCGGGGCTCGCCCCGTGACACGTTTCGCAGGCATGTTCGGCGAACGGCGTGCGGCTATCGGCCTTCATTGCGTGCGGGGTCTTCAAGATATCGGTGACGGGCGCCGAATCGTGACACTTCATACAGGTCAGTTCGGCCTTCTTGGCGTAGACCGGCTGGGTCGCGGCCGACGGGCCTTCGGCGGCCCAGGCGCTGGCGCCAAGCAGGAACACGATGCCGGCGAAGAGCCCGGTCACCACATGTTTTATCGTCATTAACACATCCCCCAATTACTGATCTCGCGGGGCGCTGACGAATTCCTGGGTCAGGGTACCTGGAGGCGTCCGCGAGCACAGACTCGCCGTCGCCCAACTGCGGGCGCCGCGGTCCGTATGGTTCGGCCCTCTTGAAGGCAAGACCCGTGCCATATCTCGCGAAGGCGGTAATCCATTGAGAATTTGTGGAAATTAGCAATGTAAGCGACGCCAGGGTCTGTCACTGGAATCAGACGGGAGTCCTATTCCGGTGACGAACCGAGGTTGATCGACGGAGAAATGACGACTTCGTCCAACGCGTAGCATCGCGGGACGATCGGCGAGTTCAGGCGGTTCAGTGAATGCCGTCCTATTCCTCCGCGCTCGGCGACGAAGAGCATCTGAATGGCGGGTGTTCGAGCGATCAGTGCCCGATCGAAAGCCTTCTCGACCTGCCTGCGGAACCATCCGCCGATGTCGCAGACCGCGAAACAAAGTACGGGGGCGGGCGGCGCTCCGTCGTACTGGGCATGGTGATCGGAATCCAGATAGACAACTGCGGGGGCCTCCAGCGTGTCATCGGCGGAGTCGGCAAAAACCACTTCCACTTTTACCGAAGGTAGTTGGGGGGTGACGCCGCGGACGATGTATTCAGCGCCCCGACAAGGGTGCCGACTGTTGTGGCCGGGGCGCGCGAGCCATGCCGAAACAGTCATTTCCGAGGCCGTCACCATCACGGAGGACAGCATATGGAGGGCATGGAGCAATTGCTCAGTCCAGCCGTCCTCGGCGCTTGCCATGGCGCCCGATTGGGGTGAGGCGGGAATGTGGTCGTCACGCGGGGGCAGTTGGGGATTCGGAATGCAAACCATCACGCTACGCTCGCGATCATCGTGGAAACTGGGGGGTGGCTATGCATGGTGTGTGCCAATAATTGCCGTACTAATGGCGTTTAGGGTGCTTCTTCTGCATTTCCTGCGAGGCTGTTCAGGAAATCGTCGGACGCCGAATTATTTGGGGATATTGTTACAATTTGTTACACTGGTTAACCGTAGCGAACATTCGCTGTTTATTTCCCTATGAGATAAGATTTCACACTAATTCGGTGTGTGAGCGATGACTATGTTTGGCTGGATGCGTCGATATTAAAAAGTTTATTAACCGAATCGCTTGGCAACGGGTGGCGGTGGAACTCGGGGAAGCTGAGCCGGGGAAGCGCATTTGGCGACAGTCGAGTGGAAGGCGGGATGACGAACATGGACGGTGGCAATCTGACAGGATCATCGAAAACTCCACCCGGTGGCGGAGATATTCCGCTGATAATCGGCGAGTCCGCGGCGATGATGAGCCTGCTGGCGCAGATCGAGCAAGTTGCTCCTCTTGACGCCACGGTATTGCTCGAGGGCGAAAGCGGGACGGGGAAGGAAGTGATTGCCCGGCTGATCCATGCCTATGGTCGGCGAAATAAAGGGCGATTCATGGAGGTTACCTGCGGCACGCTGCCCGAAACCTTGCTGGAAAGTACCTTGTTCGGATTCGAGAAAGGGGCATTTACCGGCGCCGCGCAGGCGACCGCCGGGTGTTTCGAATCGGCCGATGGGGGAACGCTCTTCCTGGACGAAATCTCCGATATGAGTGCCAAGTTGCAGAGCAGTCTTCTCAGAGTGCTGCAGGAACGCCACTTCATGCGAATCGGGGGCACGGTCCAGCGGCACAGTGATTTTCGCCTGGTCTGCGCGACCAACAAGCCGCTCGCGGAGTTGGTGTCCAACGGGAACTTTCGTGATGACCTTTATTATCGTATCAACGTGGTATCGATTCAGTTGCCGCCGTTGCGCGAGAGGGGACGCGACGTCATCATTCTTGCTGCTCATTTCCTCGCACATTTCAACGCGAAATTCGGCAAAGTTGTTGGGCCGTTCAATGCGGAGGCTGCCGCTTTGCTGATGTCATGTCCTTGGCCGGGCAACGTTCGGCAGCTCCAGCACACAGTCGAGCGGATCGTGGCGCTGCATTCGGGAGGGGAGGTCACCTGTTGCGACGTGGGTAAAATGCTTCGCGACATGCCGGGGCAGGGTTCCGTAACGCGGGCGCTCGGTGGGGCCGGCATTGGGCCCTACTGGAAGGAGCGCGAGAATTTCGAGCGCGAATACCTTGTGCGCCTGCTGGAGGCCAGTAGCGGAAACATGGCGGAAGCGGCGCGGATGAGCGGCGTTCTGCGTCAAAATCTTTATGTGCGCCTGCGGAAATGGGGTATTGCCGGTTACAGTTGATGGTTTGTCGAAGCCGGAGTGCCGCGGGCCGGTAATTTCTTCTGCAGACCAGACACAAGGGGACATTTCCAGTATGAGCGGCAATTCCGCCATCCTCGGCAAGTTCGCCGCAATGACCGACCTTGTGGCCGGAGGCTATGTTCCCCCCGACAACGCTCTGGCAGTCGGCCCCGACGGCATCGTCATGGCCGAAAACTCCGCCATCGCCTTTTGCGGCACCAATGGAAACATCACCTCGATCCTCTCCTTCGCGTCGTTCTATCCGGCCGCCCTCCAATATCTCGGTTCCGCCGACAACCAGATCCTGACCGACCCGCGGGCCGTCTACGACGCCGCCAGCGGCCACTTCATCGTCACCGACGACGCCGTCAGCAACGACCCCAACAGCAAGGAGGTCTCCTCCTCCATTCTGGTCGCCG
>JAJYTF010000019.1 GCA_021793155.1 Pseudomonadota bacterium
TTTCCTCATGCTCATGTTCCTCATCATCCACGTCTACTTCGCCACCACCGGACACACCCCGCTGGCGCACATCAAGGCGATGATCACCGGATGGGAGGACGAGGTCGAGGAAACCCACGCAAGGTAAGTATGTGCATGCCAATCCAAGAGCTTTTTTTCGTAAAGGAAAAAAGGGGGAAAGTTATGAATACAGTATCCAAAGGTGTGCTGATTGCACTGATGTCGTCAGGACTTGCCCTGCCGATGGCAGCCTACGCGGCAAGTGACCCGCCGCCGACGAATGCCGAACTGATGAAGCAGATCGACATGCTGTCGAAGCAGATCGAGCAGTTGAAGAACCAGGTCAAGGCGAACGAAGACAAAACCACTCAAGATACGAAGACCGCGACCGATACGGCCAAGAAGGCGTCGGACAAGGTCGACGATCTGAAACGCCAGGTTGTTCGCGACGAGGGTAAAGCGATCAACAACTGGCTGACCATCGGCGGCGACTACCGCTTCCGCGTCGACTCCTTGGGCGGCACGACCCAACCGTTCACCGACGTCTTCGCCACCTTTGCCAACGCCCAGGCGGCGCTGCAGGGCGACTTCTTCTCGAACCCGACGGGCGTTTCACGCTACTTCGGGTCGATGGGCATGTCGACGGCCGCAGCCCTGAGTGCCCTCAGCGGCTTCTCCTCGGCAATGACCGGGGCGCGGACCTTTGACGCGGCGATGGCCTTCCTGAGCAACCCGAATAACCGCGCGCTGGTGCAGGGCTTGGGGGCCTTTGCCCAGTACACGCCGGCCTACAAGCCGCAAATGGACACGCTTTTCACCAACCGCTTCGGCCTCGACCTGCACGCCAAGGCCACCGAGGACGTGACCGTCACGGCGCGCTTCCTCGCCTACAAGATCTTCGGCGCGCAGGACGACAACGCCATCGTCAACGGGGGACCGGGCGGCGCGGCGCCGTTCTTCGCCGACCGCGTCGGCGTATTCGACGGGACGCTGGGCCATGTTCCGTCCAACAGCTATCTGGACGTCGATCGTGCCTACGCCACGTGGAGCAATATCGGCGACGAGCCGATCTGGTTCTCGGTGGGCCGCCGGCCGTCGACCAACGGCGCGCCGAGCAACCTGCGTCTCGATAACCCGCGGCCCGGCAACGGCGGCACCCCGTCGATCCTGGTCGACTACGCCTTTGACGGCATGACCATCGGCTATGCCCCCGACATTGACGCGCTGCCGGGCGCCTACGCGAAGATCTGCTATGGCCGCGGCTTCCAGAGCGGCTTCCGCGACGAACCCTATCCGACCAACACGGTAGCCAACACCGACATGCTCGGCGTCGCGGTGCTCCCCATCGATACCGACCCACTGCGCGTGTGGACCCAGTGGAACCGAGGCTTCAACATCTTCGACGCGCCGCAGATGTACGGTACCTATTTCGGTAATGTCGGCCCAACGGTGGATCTGGGCAATATCGACTGGTTCGGCGCCGGCGCAATGAGCACTATCAAGCATGTCGGTGTCGGCAATCTGAACATGTTCTTCGATGCCGCGACCAGCATCACCCATCCGAATCACAATGTCTCGTCGCAGTTCGGCTTCATGGGGCTGATGACCGGACAATTCTTCCAGCCCGAAGACCCGACCAGCAAGATGGGCTGGGGCATTTACACCGGTGTTCGATATGATCTTCCGACAAATACCAAGCTCGGATTCGAATACAATCACGGCTCCAAGAACTGGATTACCTTCGCCCCTGCTGCCGACGACATGTGGACATCAAAAGTAGGGACCCGCGGCAATGTCTATGAAACCTATGTAATCCAGGAACTTAACTATAAGCCAATATCATCATACTTCAGCAAGGCATTCTTCCGCCTTGGTGTACAGTATTACGACTTCCAGTACACTGGCAGCAACGACTGGGTCGGTGCTCCAATGCCCATGTCGGCGGTCGCCGGACAGCTGATGCCGATGACGCCGCTGAAGGACGCCTACGACGTTTATGGAACCTTCGAGGTCAAGTTCTGACACGCCTCAACACAACGGGAGTAACCGATGAAAAAGACCCTGATTGCCACTGTCCTGCTGGCCGTTGTCGCCGTGTCGGCACCGACCTTCTCGGGCACGGCGTTCGCCGACGAAACAAAAATGGTCGGTGTCATCAACAAGATCACCTTGGCCCCCGACGGGAAGTCGGCGGTCGCCGTCCTCAAGGATAATAAAACCGGCCAGGACATCAGCATCTTCATCGACGACGACCTGACGCTCGACAAGCTCAAGGACCATCGGATCGTCGAAGGCGATGAAATTCGCACGAAGTACGAACCGGAAGGCGAAAAGAATCACAGCAAGTCGTTCCTGAAGACGGCGGGCTGCTGAGCTTGACGCGACGCCGCCGATCGTTCGCGGCGGCGGTCGCTCCGGCATGCGCCTCCATCCTGCCCCTGGGATGGGGCGCATGCCGGAAGAGTTCTTCGCAACGGAAAAGATGGTCCATCGAACCGGATAGAGGGCTCTGTTGAAAGTCAACGGTTGGAAGGTCGCTCTGTGGGGCGCATTGGCTGTCTTCGCCAACCTGCCGGCTGGTGCCGCGGATCTCGGCGACATCGGCGCCGTGCCCCAGCTTGATCGGGCCGCGCAAGCACGCTATTCGGCATTCCTGGAAGCACGCCAACATCGGGCCTTCGCCATCGCCCCCGGCGGCACCTGGGGCATGGCGATCGAGCAGCCGACAGCGGCCGCGGCCATCGCCGCGGCAATGCAATCCTGCCGCAAGGAAACCACCCAACCCTGCCATCCCTATGCGGTGGACGACCGGGTGGTCTTCGACCAGGAGGGCTGGGTGGCTTCGTGGCAAACCGGTCCTGTTCCAAGCCGCAAGGCGCCGATTGGCATCGAAAAAGGCCAACGGTTCCCCAATCTTGCCCTGACCTCACCATCCGGCCAGCCGGTCACCCTGGCCGACCTGAAGGGTCAAGTGGTCGTGCTGCATTTCTGGGGAAGCTGGTGTTCGTTCTGCCAGAAGGAACTGCCGGACCTGCAGCAGCTCTACCAGTCCCTGGCGCCGTTGCGCCGTGTGGCCTTCGTCCTGGTGCAGACGCGTGAACCGATCGAGGCTTCACGGCGCTGGGCCGAACGGCAAGGCTACAGCTTGCCACTGTACGACTCGGGCATCGCCCAAAGGGGCGGCAGCAAGCTGCGTCTGGCGGACGGAACCTTCGTAGAAGATCGCTCTGTCGCGGACCAGTTCCCGACCACCTATGTCCTCGATCGCGATGGAATTGTCGCCTTTGATCATCCAGGGCTGGTCGCCCGCTGGCTTGACTATGCCGCGCTGATCCGTCATCTGGCGGGTTTCCCGGCAGAAACGGCATCAACTTATTAATCTGTGGCATCTTCGCGCGCGCTGATCGCGCCTTCCCCGTCAAACCGTCGGTAAAAATCGTTCAGTTGCCAGGCTCTTCGCTTTTGCCGCCGCAGGTCACGCAGTTTTATCGCCGTCGAGGTCGCCTCCACGAACCCGCTTCGCCACCAGCGGCATCTCACTATGTGACGGCGGCGGGTTTCATCGGTCGGCGGATCAGTCTGAAGGTTGGGAAGGCGGTTGATGCGGCGGGACGCACCGGTCAGGGAGGCTGCCGTGGCGGCCTGCCTGTTCGTATGGTCCGCAGCAAGCTCGTCCAGGAGGGGAAGACAAGATAGACGGTGAGGCTGCGGATGTGTTCGAAGAGACGCATCCAACCGGCATAGCGGCTTCATCTGTCCGCTGTCGTCCAGATCCTTGACGATGTGGGCGAACAGGCCGTCGAAGTGGTCCGGCGGCACCCCGTCAAGCGTCTGTCGGATGTGATTGTCGCAGGGGATCTTCGTCATGCCGAACAGCGTGTGGGCGTTTTCCGAGTCAGAGGGGAAGCTCTTTCTTAACGACGCCGTGCCTCTGGGCCACCCACTGTTCTGGCGCTGGCGACAAAGGCTGAACCGCCAAGCGCCCGCCAAAGGCGGGCTCGCCAAGACGCCAAGGGGACAGAATGGTAGGAGCCGCGTCGCCTCCGCGGATTCGGTGCCTTGGCGTTCTTGGCGTAGCCCTTCGCCGGAAGGGCGCTTGGCGGTGAAAAACTCACAGCGCCGCCGCCGAAAAGCATGTTGGGTTATCGCCCAACGCCCTTACCTCCGGCCTGTTCTGTCAAAATGATGGTGTGGACGACCGCTGCTTCGCCACCCCGCGCCGTGATCACCCGCCCTCGACGGCTGCAATCAGCCGCTCCCGAAGATCCGAAGACAAGAGGTTTCGTCATAAGGGCTGACCTCCTTCACCAGCCCTTATCTTGAATCAGATCTTGGTCTCCAGAGGAATGCCCTGCCAATTCTTTGAGAACAGAACATACTCCAATTGTTACCAGAGCCCATTCCGGCCGATTCAACGACGATTCCTAATCGGGCACATCTGAAATGCGTGCCAATCAGGAGGAGTGCGCGCTGCCTGCAGATCCATAGGCTGAAACGGCCTACCCGGCGAAGACGGCCTTGCTGGAGCGCCCACGCCGGAGCCAGCCGAGGAGTGCCGCGCCAGTGGCCAGCAAGGCGATCGAGCCAGGTTCGGGAACCGCGGAAACCGGGGAAATCGTCACCCTGCCATTCCCGCCGCCGGTGGCCAGGGTGATCGACGCGTCCCCGACGTACCCATCAACGGCGGAAATATCGACATAGGACAGGCCACCTGCACCAGTAGAGCTTATAGTACCACAGCAACTTCCGTCGCTGCCGTCGACACCGGCGACATTGCCACTGCTTTCGCTGAGCGCTGATGACACCGTGCTCGCGTTCCCCCCGTTGGGACCGCGGTCATAGGTCCCGCCGCCGCCGCCGCCTGCCACGAGCAATGCGTTGGTCCCGGTCACGTACACAAAGCTGCCGCCACCTCCGCCGCTGGACGTTCCGTAAGAGGTGCCCAACCCGCCGACAACGATGCCAAGCACCTCACCCGCCGACAGGCTGTACAAACCGGAAGCATTGGCGCCAAGCCCCCCAGTCCCGCCAAAGGGATTGCCGCCCTGTGCCCCTACTGCATCAATGGCATACTCGCCCGTTGCCGAGGTGGTGAAGGTATACGTTCCCGGCGTAAAGGAGATCGGGGTGGCATATGCCGTTCCAGCCATGACGGCGGCAAGTATCATTGTAATAGGTGCAACGCACATAAGCATTTTAGTTGACGATGTAATACCCATTTAATTTCTCCAGCTTCAGACAGCAGATACTTGCAACGGGCCACTGCAATTCTCGCGCCACAGATACATGAACTGATAATCCAACGGGTTAGCGGATACCCGCACGGCGCCGGGTGACGCTCTGTAAAGTGAAGCGACGCGGTGGCGACGGCCGCCCCCGAAAGCCCGAGGAAAGAGGTTTCGTCACGAGGGCTGACTTCCTTCACCGGCCCTTATCGTGGATCAGATTTCCACCTACGGAGGAATTCCCCGTCGATTCTCCGAGAGCGGAAAATGCTCTAGGTTTTTTGAGCCTGAAAAAGCTCCGCTTTTTCAAGGCGTAAGCGCCGCTCTGGCTGAAGACCCCGACTCGAGGTGATCGCATGACGCCCTTGAGCCGAGCCATGTCCCTGTTCCGCTTGTCTCAACAGGTCAGCCACCTGGTTGTCATGGATCTGGTGGAAGTCTTCGTAGTAGTGGCTCAACGCCTCGATTTGCGGCGACGAGATCAGGCACACCATATCATCGACCTCGCCCGACAGGTCTTCCAGCGCATCGGACCCGGCAACCGGGACGGCCAGCACGATACGGGCCGGCGATTGGCGGCGAAGCCCTCGAATGGCGGCACGCATCGTCGCGCCGGTGTTGATGCCGTCATCGACGACGATCACCACCCGCCCTTTCACCTGGGCATGCGGACGATCGCCCAGGTACAACCGTCGGCGCCGTTCGATTTCACCCAGTTGGCGCTCGGTTTCGCGGCGCAATTCATCCGAGTCGCCACCGGGCCGCGCCCCGGCCCGGCCGATGCCGACCAACTGCGGCGGGCTGCCGTCCACTATGGCGCCGACCACGCATTCCGGATCCCGGGAAACGCCGATCTTGCGAACCAGCAACACGTCGAACGGCGAGTCCAGAATGCGGGCAACCTCATAGGCGATCGGTACGCCACCACGCGGCAGAGCGAGGACCAACGGATGGCGATCCTTGTACCGCAGCAGCTTCTTGCCCAGGCGGTGGCCGGCGTCGCAGCGGTCCTTGAACATGACGCCCCACTCCAGCCGACTCCACTGCCGACGACATTACGATCCCTGGCCGCCGGCCAGCTTGATCCAGATTAAGAATCGGCCTCCCGAGTTGGCATAGCATAAAGCATCTCGTATTCTGCGGATCGGCCCCGCTTGGTCGCCGCTCCCTGTGCAAGTAGCAGGAAACCGGGATGCCGGCCGCAACGGTCACCGGGCCTTGATCATCGGGACCAGACAACCGTGCGGCCGATGCGAGGGAAACGCAAGCCATGCGGGCCATGTCAATCATCGCGCTCGCCGCCGCATTGATCCCCTGCGGTGTCGCCCGAGCAGAAGACTTTCCGGGGGATCCGGTGGCCGGGCGGGCACTGGCCGAAAAGGTTTGCGCCGTCTGTCATCTCGTCGGCCGAACCGGCAGGCCTGCCCGGGCCGAACGCAGCCTGGATGAAATCGCCGCCGATCCTCGCATGACGCCGCGGGCTTTGATCTTCTGGCTGACCAGCACGCCCCACCCGACCATGCCGAGCCTCATCCTGTCGCCCGAAGAAGCTCGCGACATAACAGCCTTCATCCTTAGCCTGAACAAGACCGACACCAGATAATCCGCAATGGATGAGCACGAGGAGATTCGCCGCCAGCATCTGGTACAACGGGTCGCCCATGAACTACGGAGCCTCGAAGGACGTACCGGCTGCCGACTTTCACCGGACGTGGAAGCCGCGATGGGCGCGGTGCCGCGCCACTTGTTCGTCGCCCGGGGCATGGAGCCAGCCGCGTATGACGATACCGCCCTGCCCATCGGCTGGCAGCAGACCATCTCGCAACCCACAGTCGTTGCCCTGATGACCGAACTGCTTCGCCCCCGCAAGGGGCACATCGTGCTCGAGGTCGGCACCGGCTCTGGATATCAGGCGGCAATCCTCTCGCACTTGGTGGAACGGGTCTACACCGTCGAGCGAATCCCGCAGTTAGCCGAACAGGCCGCCGAAAGGCTGAAGCACCTCGGCATTTCCAATGTCGAGGTGAGGTGGGGCGACGGCCGCCGGGGCTGGCCGGAACACGCACCTTATGACGGCATCGTCGTGACGGCTGCGGCGGAGCGCACGCCGTCGGAGCTGCCGCCGCAACTAAAGGCCGGCGGGCGGTTGGTACTGCCTTTGGGCAATCATCCCCTGGCGCAGGAATTGTGGGTCTTCGACAAGACCGAGGATGGCAGCCTGGACGGCCGTTCGGTCCTGGCCGTTGCCTTCGTTCCCCTGGTCAGCCTGCCGGCCGACGGCAATCCGTCACCCCGGGCCAATGGCTAGGCGCTCGGAACAACCAGGAGTATTGCGGCGACTATTGTCGTGTTGTCACCCGGAGATTTGTTCGCTATTCTTAATTGAAGGGCCGTTTATAATTTTTATTCTACCGGTTCTACGCTATTTGAGTGAAGCCGGGGGTGAGGCGTGCCCTTCGAAAGCGACGCGTCAGGGGATTGACCGATGACTGACT
Organism: Pseudomonadota bacterium; assembly: GCA_021793155.1. Lineage (GTDB taxonomy): Bacteria > Pseudomonadota > Alphaproteobacteria > Rhodospirillales > Magnetospirillaceae > DUZF01. The sequence goes on from JAJYTF010000019.1 coordinate 7,721, forward strand.
GGACGGCCGGATATGTCAGCGACATCGAATACCTCCCTGGCTTCTATCGGGAACAATGCCCCTCACATCTGGACCTGGCCTGCCTGATTTCAGGGATCGAGCCGCCAGACCGGAACGAAGATTTCACCTATTGCGAATTGGGCTGCGGTGTGGGCGTGACCAGCCTGGTGCTGGCGGCAGCAAACCCGACCGGCCGGTTCTTCGGTATCGACTTCAACCCCACGCATATCGCCCGCGGCCGCGCGCTCGGCGCCGAAGCTCGTCTCACCAATCTGGAACTGATCGAAGCATCCTTTGCCGAACTTTGCGAGCCTGACGGGCCGGATCTGCCGCAGTTCGACTACGTCACCATGCATGGCGTCTATTCCTGGATTTCCCAGGAAAACCGTCAAGCCATCCTCCGCTTCCTCGGCCGAAAGGTAAAGCCCGGCGGCCTCGTCTACGTCACCTATAACGCCATGCCCGGCTGGCTGAAGGGTGTGCCGCTGCAACGCCTGCTGTCCGATTATGCCCGGCTGCAACCCGGCCGTAGCGACCTTACGTTGCAGCGCGCCATCGGGTTCCTGCATGCGATGCAGGCCGCCGGCGCCCGGCATGTGATCGACGCCGACCTGGTCACCCGGTTGCAGCAGGATAGCGACCGCGGCCAAAGCGCTTATCTGGTACACGAATACCTGAACGAACATTGGACGCCGCTCTATCATGCGGACGTGGCTCATGACATGGCCCAGGCAAAACTGGCCTTCGTCGGATCGGCGATGCTACTGGAGAACTATCCCGACCTGACTTTGACGACCGAACAACGGCAACTGCTGGCAGGGATCCCACCCGGCTCGGTCCGCGAAACGTTCAAGGATTACTTCCTCGCCCGGTCGTTCCGCCAGGACATCTTCGTACGCGGCCCACGAGGGCTCAGCCGAATCCGGCAAGAGGAGCGGCTCCGCCAGCTGAGGCTTGCTCTGATCGCCGCGCCGGATGCGATCCATTATGAAATCGCGGCCCCGATCGGCGGAGCGAAACTGGAACCTCGGCTTTACGCTCCCGTCTGCGAGGCATTGGCCGCCGAAAGCAGAACATTGGGAGAACTGGTGACATTGCCCGAACTGCTTGGCAAGCCCGCTGCCAATGCAGTGGAACTGACCGGAATGCTGGTAGGTTCGGGGCAGGCCTTGCCCGTATCGGCGGACGGCGGCGATGCGGCTGCCGCCGTGGCCTTCAATAAGGCCATGGCAACCCACTGTGCCCGAGAAAGATCAACCTCTACAGCCTTTGCCGCCGCCGCCGCCCACAGCGGCGTCCACGCAAATCTGTTCGAACTTCTGACTTATGCCGGCCTCGCCGCCGGTCTGCCGTTGGACAGCGGCGCCCTGGCCGCCGGAATATGGAGCGATCTGTCGTCTCGGGGCGACAGCCTGCGCCGCGATGGCCAGCTGGTGGAAGGCGAACAGGTCAACATGGCCGTGCTGCGTGAAGAGACCGGCCGGGTCCTTGCCTCGGTTGTGCCGATGTGGCGCCGCATCGGCGTTCTGTAGGTAACTACTCTCTTCCCTCATGCAAGGAACGCAGGTGCGACAGTCCGATCCCTTGAAGGTCGGAAAACACCGCCAGCGCGCCGCTGACATCGTCTGTATCGGTAAATGCACTGCGCACGGCGATCACCGGCACCCCGGCGGCGCAGGCGGCGCGCACCCCGTTGGCCGAATCCTCGATAGCGAGACAGGCCGTGGCGGGAATCCCCAACCGCTCGACCACCGCCAGATAGACCTGAGGGTCGGGCTTCTTGACCGGGGCGTCTTCGGCGCAGGCCAGGACTTCAAACCATCCGCGCCCCTCTCCCGCCGTGGCTCCATGCAGCAGGGCATCGACATTGGCTCGGCTGGTGGTGGTCGCCACCGACACCTTCAGACCCTCTGTACGAGCCTCGCCGATCAGTTCGGCGATGCCGTCGCGCAGAGGGACTGAACCGCCGGCGACGCTACCGGTGTAACGTTCCGTCTTCCGTCGGTGAAGGGCCGCCACAAGTTCGTCGAACTTATCGTCGATGCGGCCCGCATCGTAGCGGAGGGCGAAGGCGCGGATGCGCTCCTTGCCGCCAGCGACCCTGAGAAGCTCCTTGTAGAGCGGGCGGTCCCACGACCAGGGAAGATCGAACTCGGTGAACGCCCGGTTAAAAGCCAGGCGATGGGCCTCCTCGGTTTCCGCCAGAGTGCCGTCGACATCGAATATCAGGGCGGCAAGATGCGTGTTCATACGACCTTTGGTTCCTGGAGACGGTTTCGCTGTCATCCTCCCGGCACAGTAATTGAACGCGCGCGGCACGAAAACTGGCAAGATGCCATATTGCAACGCGCGGTTTGATCCAGGTTAGTGAGACTATCCCAGGCTTGCGCTGGAATTACCATCATGACAGCGCGAGAGACCTTCCCGCCGAGCCCATCGTCAGTGTCACGCTGCCGCCCGGACATTTCCACACGAACTCGACGCGCGGTGTTCTTCCCGCGACTGCTCGACCGATTGATCCGGTGCGGCACCCTGACCTTCATCGACCCTCAGGGGCACTCACGGATATTTGCCGGCCCTTCGATCGACGGCATCGCGCCGGTGACGATCAGGCTTCGCGACGTCAGCCTGGATTGGCACTTGGCGCTGCGGCCGGCCATGGCGGTGGGCGAAGCCTACATGGACGGCGATCTGACCGTCGAGCAAGGCAGTCTTTACGACTTTCTGGGGATGGCCGCCTACAACCTGTGCCGCCCCCACTGTCCGCCCGGCCAGCGACTAGCCAGCCGCGCCGCTACCCTGCTGCGGCGCCTGTATCAGTGGAACCCGGTCACCCGGGCCACGCAAAACGCCCGGCACCATTACGACCTTGCGGTGGACTTCTACGACCTGTTCCTCGATGCCGACCGTCAATATTCCTGTGCCTATTACGCACATTCCGGGATGACGCTGGAAGAGGCGCAGGAGGCGAAAAAGCGCCACATCGCCGCCAAGCTGCTGCTTGCACCCGGCCAACGGGTGCTGGATATCGGTTGCGGCTGGGGCGGGCTGGCGTTGGCCCTGGCGGCGGCGGCCGGCGTCGAAGTTCTCGGCATCACCCTGTCTCGCGAGCAGCTTGACGAGGCCAGACGACGCGCCGCGCTGAACGGCCTCGCCGACCGGGTCCGTTTCGAGCTTTGCGATTATCGCAATGTCAAGGGCGTCTTCGACCGCATTGTCTCGGTCGGCATGTTCGAACATGTGGGGATCGGGCATTATCGCGAGTTCTTCGCCGCCCTGCGCGAACACCTTGCCGATGGCGGCGTGGCGCTGCTGCATTCGATCGGCTCGGGCGACGGTCCCGGCGCCACCAATCCCTGGATCCGCAAATACATTTTTCCGGGCGGCCATATGCCTGCCTTGTCGGAAGTGCTTCCGGCGGTCGAGCACAGCGGGCTGCAGGTTACCGACATCGAGATCCTGAGGGAACATTACGCCGATACCCTGCGCGAATGGCGCCATCGTTTCCAGGTCAATCGCGACGAGGTGGCTCGGCTGTATGACGAGCGCTTCTGCCGGATGTGGGAATTCTATCTGGCCGGTTCCGAGGCAGCCTTCCGGCACCAGGGGCTGATGGTGTTCCAGATGCAGATGGCAAAAGGGAACGCCGGTATTCCTGCCACCCGCGACTACATGACAGCCTCGTCCGCGAAGGATACGCGGTGCGATCGCCCACCCGATGAGTCTGCAGACCGTTCTGGCTGATACACCGGCACGCGGCAGCGTCTCCATGGCCGTGCCAACATCTCATTCCGCCCGCTGACGCGGGCGAAAGGTCCGAGGAGAGACCAGATGGACCAGGAACATTACGAGCGGCTGCTGAACCTGGCGGAACGCGCCGATCTCTCGTCCGAGGAGCGCATGGAGTTCATCGAGCAGGCCGAGGCCCTGGCGGATACACCCGGTGGAGTGCACGCGGCGCTGCCGAAGCTGATCCACGCAGCCGCCCTGTTGCGCGACCGGGACACCGAGGTCGCGGTCTATGTGCGGGAGGCCATCCGCCTGTTGCGGCAGATGGAGTAGCCTTGGCTTTTTGTCCCGCGCCGGGCGGGGCCATCCGGCGAGGGACTATGGCACCACAATTCGATTAGTTGGCGGGCCGCCCGCCCCAGACGCTCAGGATCCAAGCGCCTGGGGCGGACCACTAGGGGCAAATCACCTGCCCTGTCGGCCAAGTGACAGACCGAACTGCGGCGCCGCGTTAGGCTGCATCCGGTTTCAGGCGATCGCGTGGCTCAAGCGGAGTCCGCCATGAACGAATTTCCCGTATTGGCGTGGTGTGGAGCGATCCTGCTGCTGTCCGGTGAGCTGGCAGCCCTGGCCAGTGTGCGCACGGTGATGCGCGCCCTGGTCCTGTCCACAGTGGCCGAGTTGGGCTACGTGCTGATCGGGCTGGGGCTTCCCGGCGCTGCCGGGGAGACGGGCGCGGTCATGCATCTGGGCTATCAGGCGGTGATGCGGGGCCTTGTCTTCCTGTCGGCGGCATTGCTGATCCGGGACGCCGGCTCGCAGCGGCTCGACGCCCTTGCCGGCAGCGGCGAGCGGCGGACCTGGCTGGCGGTTCTTTTCGGCTTCTCCATGTTTTCGGTAATGGGCCTGTCGCCGTTCAAGGGCTCCTACACCAAGTTCCTGGTGCTGTATGCCGCCGTCCAGCAGGGGCATTGGCTGTTGGCCGGAGTTGGCACCGTCGCCAGCATCATCGCCGCCGTCTATTACATGGTGATCATCCAGCGGGTGTGTCTCGAGCGGGCGAACACACGGCGCCGGCCCGGCCGCCCGGTGGCAACATCCTCTCACCTCGCCCTGGCCGTGCTGACGGTCGCCACCATTGCCCTGAGCCTGACGCCCCAGCCGTTCCAGCGGGCGGCCCAATGGGCGGCCGGCACACTGGGCGCATCCGGCCTGCCCGATTACGAGACTCCCTGGTCGCCGCTGGTGCTCCTGCCCTATGGCGGCGGCTTCGCCCTGTGGCTGGTCGGCCGCTGGCGTGCGGCTGCCCGGGACGGCCTGGCCCTGGTGCTGATCGCCGGCACCCTGGCGCTGGCCTGGAATGCCCGGGATGCGGACGCCCTGTCGTTGCTGTTTTCCCGCCTGTTCGCCACGGCCCTTGCCCTCGTGGTGCTCTATTCGCGCGGCTACATGGCCGGGAACGCCTTTGCCGGGCGCTATTACTTCTTTCTGTTCGTGATGGCCGGATCGCTGCTGGGTGCCGTCACCACCCGTCATTTCGGCAGCTTCTACGTCTTCTGGGAGCTGATGACCTGGAGTTCGTATTTCCTGGTCGTCCATGAACAGTCACCGGCGGCGCTCAAGGCCGGCCTCAAATATTTCCTGATGTGCACCGCCGGCGCCTATGTGATGCATTTCGGCATCCTGGTCGCCCACGCTCAGATCGGGAGCTTCGACATGGCGTTGCTGGCCGCCCATGCCGACCAGCTTGCTCCGCGGGCCGCGGGCGCCATCCTGGCCGCCATGATGACCGGGATGGCGGTAAAGGCAGCATTGTTCCCTCTGCACGCTTGGCTGCCCGACGCCCATCCGGTGGCTCCATCCTCCATTTCGGCCCCGTTGTCAGGCATCCTTACCAAGGCCGGCATCTATGGCCTGGCCAAGCTGATGTTCGTACTGGTCGGTGCCGGAACGCTGGCGCGGATCGCCCGGTTCGGCGATTTTTCCGCCTTCGGCCTGATGCTCAGCCTGTCGGGCGCCACCACCGTGGTCCTTGGCGAAGTGCTGGCGCTGAAGCAAACCGACGTCAAGCGGATGCTCGCCTATTCCACCCTAGCGCAGGTCGGCGAGATCGGCGCCGCCCTGGGCCTGGGCACCGGCTTGGGAGCGACGGCGGCGCTGCTGCTGACCGTCAACCATGCGGCCATGAAAAGCCTGGCCTTCCTGGCCGCCGGCGGCCTGATTTTCCGCCTGGGCGGCCGAAGCCTGGACGATCTGAAGGGCATCGGCCGGGTGATGCCGGTGACCGCCGGCTGCCTGTCGGTGGCGGCGCTGGGCCTGATAGGCCTGCCGCCTTTCGCCGGATTCGTCAGCAAATTCCTCGTCATCGTCGCCTGCATCGATGCCGGGCGGTGGGAGCTGGCCGCGCTGCTGCTGGCCGGTGGCGTGGTGGCCGCCATCTATTACGCGCGGCTGGTGCGGCTGATGTACTTCCTCCCCTATGCCGGCCCGCAGTTGCAGGAGGCGCCGTTGCCGATGCTGCTGCCCTGCCTGCTGTTAGCCGCTGCGGTGCTGTTCAACGGCCTGTTGCCCGGCCCAAGCCTGCAGTTGGTCGCCCCCTCCGTGGCGGAGATGGTCGAGCGTGGCGGTATGGCCGCACCGGTCCTGCCGCCGTTACAGATGGCCTGGAGCGCCGCCGCCGCCTTTGCCGCACTGGGCGCGACCGCCGCATTTCTGCTGGGTCGCAAGCGGCCGTCCTTGGCCCTGCCGTTTGCCGTGGGGGCGGCGGCGGCTTCGGCCTGCGCGGTCGTCGCTGAGGCGGAAACCCTCGATCCCCTGGGATTCTGGTTCGCCCTGCTGGTGGCTGCGGTCGGCGCAGTCAACCTGCTGCATTCGATCGGCTATATGGCCGACCAGCGCGCCCGTGGCCGCTACGCCTTCCTGTTCCTGGCGATGATGGCCGGGCTGATGGGCATGGCCACCGCACCCGATCTGTTCAGCTTCTTCGCGTTCTGGGAGATAATGAGCAGCTGGAGTCTCTACTTCCTGATCATCCACCCGGAAAGCCGTGAAGCCCTGCGTGAAGGCTTCAAGTACTACCTGTTCAATATCGTCGGGGCGAGCCTGCTGTTCCTCGGCCTGGCCGGTCTTGGCTCGGTGTCGGGTCGCTGGGCCTTCGCCGGCCTTAAGGACGGGGTGGCCTTGGTACCGGTGCCGTTGCTGGCCACCGTGACGGCTTTGGTCCTTGCCGGCCTGCTGATGAAAGCTGCCGTGCTGCCGGCGCGCATCGACATCCAGATGCACCCGGCGACCGCGCCGACGCCGGTCAGCGGCTATATCTCGGCGGTTCTGCTGAAGGCCGGCCCCTGGGGCCTGCTGAAGTTCTTTGCCGCCCTGGGCGGCGGCGCCCTGTTCGCCCGCATGGGCCAGCAGGGCGACTTGAGCCTGCCGATGGATGCAGTGGCGATCATCGCCGCGGCGACGACGGTCTATGCCGGTGCCATGGCGGTGCTGCAAACCGGGATCAAGCGGCTGCTGATCTACAGCACGGTCAGCCAGCTCGCCTATGTGCTGCTGGGCGTGGCGCTAGGGACCGCCGCCGGGGTGGCCGGCGGGCTGTTCCACTTCATCAACCACATGCTGCTGAAAGACACACTGTTCCTGTCCGCCGGCTGCATCCTGGCCCAGGCCCACCTGGCCAGCCTCGACGATCTGGGCGGCTTGGGGCGGCGCATGCCGGTGACCTTCGGATTGATGCTGTTCTCCGGGCTGTCGCTGGCCGGAGTGCCGCCACTGAACGGTTTCACCTCGAAATGGCTGATCTATGTGGCGGCATTCCAGTCGGGCCATCCATTCCTTGGGCTGGCAGCCATGCTTTCCAGCCTGTTCACCCTGGCGGCAGTGATGAAATTCGCCCACGCCGCCTTCCTCGGACAGCCTTCGGTGCTAAGCCAAACCCTGCGCGAGGCGCCGCGCAGCATGCGAGGCGCCATGGCCGCGCTGGCTGTCGGCAGCCTGGCCTTGAGCCTGCTGCCCGGCTTGGCGCTGGTCCCGATCGCCCGGCTGCAGCGGAGCTTGGGCTTGCCGGCAATCGAAGCAAGCTGGAGCGGGCCTCTGCCGGGCGCCGGAGGATGGCATCCGGCGGTACTCGCCGGCCTGCTGCTGGTTCTTGCTGCTCCCGGCCTGCTCTATCTGTGGGCCGGACGACGGCCGCCAAAGCGCACCGCCATCCACACCTGCGGCGTGGCCGATCTCGACCTGCGACGCACCCGCCTCCCGGGCTCGGCCCTTTATCCGGCACCGGCAATGTTCCTGCGCGCCCTGCTGGCGACGCGGCCCGGGGCGGAGGCCCCTCGTCATGACTGAAATGCCGCTCCCCTTCGCCGCAGTGTTGTTCCCCGGCGGCGTGTTCGCCCTGGTCCTGGGTCTTTGCCTCAAAGGGCTGGACCGGCGCATCGCGGCCCGCCTGCAGCGCCGGGTTGGACCACCGCTGGCGCAACCCTTCTTCGACCTGATCAAGCTGGCGCGCAAGGATAGTCTGGTGCCCAAAGCCGCCCCGCGGCTGCTGTTCCTGACGCTGCCGCTGGCCGGGACCAGCACCGCGGCGCTGGCCGTAGCGTTGCTGCCGATCGGTGGCGTCTACGCACCACCAGCGGCTTTGGGCGACTTGCTGGTGCTGCTGTACCTGCTGGCGGTGCCCGCCATCACTCTGATGCTGGCCGGGTCGGCCTCGGCGTCGCCGTTCGGCGCCATCGGGTTCTCGCGCGAGATGGCCATGGTCCTGGCCTATGAGGGCCCGCTGCTCATGGTAATCGCTGCGGTCGCGGTGTTCGTCGGACGGGCCGAGGGTCAGACGGTGACGTTTTCCCTGACCGAGATCGTCGCCTGGCAACAGGCGCATGGCCCGCTGATCGGCGAGCCGGCACTGTGGCCGGCGCTGCTTGCCTACCTGGCCTTCTATCCGGCCAATCTGGGCATGGTGCCGTTCGACATTCCCGAGGCCGAGCCCGAGGTGCTGGATGGGCCGCTGCTGGAATATTCGGGACCGGCACTGGGATTGTTCGAGCTGATGTCGGCGACGAAGGCAGTGGTGGTGCTGGGACTCGGCATCGCGCTGTTCTGCCCGCTGGCGCCCGCCGATCCCGCTACCGCCCTGGTCATCCACTTGCTCAAATATGCAGTGCTGACGGCGCTCGGCGTCTCGGTGGTGCGCACCGCCATGGGCCGGATGCGCATCGACCAGGCCTTTCGCTTCTTCCTGAAGGGACCGCTGTGGCTGGCATTGGCCAGCCTGCTGCTGGTTCTTGGGAGGATGGGATGACCCTCTTTGCCCATCTGGCAGGGCGTTCTCCCTGGCTGTACCGGATCAACGCCGGGTCGTGCAACGGCTGCGACGTGGAACTGGCGACGACCGCCTGCATCCCGCGCTATGACGTCGAACGGCTGGGCTGCCGCTATTGCGGCAGCCCGCGCCATGCGGACATCGTGCTGGTAACCGGCCCTCTGACCATACGGGTCAAGGACAAGGCGCTGCACCTGTGGGCCGAGGTTCCCGATCCCAAGGTGACGGTGGCGGTCGGCGTCTGCCCCATTTCCGGAGGTGTGTTCCGGGAAAGCTACGCCATCGCCGGCCCGCTGGACCGCTTCATCCCGGTGGATGTGAACGTTCCCGGCTGCCCACCGCGGCCACAGGCGATCATCGAGGGCATCGCCAAGGCCATCGAGATCTGGGCGCAACGACTTTAGAGCGAAATTGCCATAGGGGCCGCGTCATGGGCTTCCTCAAGGTCCTGCTGAACAACTTGATGAAAGGTCCGGCGACCGAAGCTTTCCCCTTCGGGCCGCCCCCCGCCGCACCGCACTATCGCGGCCGCGTCGCCTTCGATCCCGCATCCTGCACCGGCTGCGGCATGTGCGAGTTGGTCTGCCCCGGCGGCGCCATCCGCATCGACCGGGATGCCGCCGGCCTGCAACTGACCATTTGGCACAACACCTGCGTCTTCTGCGGCTTGTGCGCCCATTATTGTCTGTCCAAGGCGATCCGCCAGACCGACGACTGGCATCTGGCCCATCCCCAGGCCGAGAAGTTCCACCTGGTGGAACGGGGCCGCGTATCGATGATCCCCTGCGTCGGCTGCGGTAAGCCCATCCTGCCGCTATCCGACGAAGTCATGCGGCTGGCTTTCAAGGGCCGTACTACCGAAATCGAACGGCTGCGCCGGTTGTGCCCGGATTGCCGCCGCATCGCCAGCATCAGGGAGATGCGCCATGCCCACCGCAGCCTCGTCTGACCACGCCGCCGTTCTAGCCGAAGCGCTGGCCGCCGTCGCCCCCGGCCACTTCCGTGCCGATGCCGACGGCAAGGGCGTGCTGACCGCGTGGTTCACTCTGGATCACAGCGCCCATTTGCTGGCCGTCGCCGCCCTGCTGCGCGGCATGCGCGCCCGGCTGGCCACCATCACCGCCTTGGCGCCCCGCGGCGCACCTCCGGGCGAACACCTGCTGGCCTATCATTTCGATCTGGGCGGCGACCTGTTGACCGTGAGCGTCACGATGACGACCGGCGCGGCAATCCAATCGCTGGTTCCGTTATTTCGCAATGCGGACTGGAACGAGCGGGAAATCGCCGAGATGTACGGCATCGCTATCGAGGGACAACCAAACCCGCGCCGGCTGTTCCTCGACGAGTCGGTGGGCGACGGACCTCTGGAACGGTTGATCCCCTTTTCCACTCTGGCCAATGCCGCCAGTACCAAGGCCCTGTGGGAAATCCTGCTGGCCGCCAGGGCCGGAGACCAACCATGACCGCCACCGACCGTCCGCTTACCACGCTGCCACTGGGCCCGCTGCACGTGGCTCTAGAAGAGCCCATGTATTTCCGCATCCAGGTGGATGGTGAAACCGTGGCCGGTGTCGAGGTCACCGCCGGCCACGCCCATCGCGGCATCGAGTACCTGGCGACCAAACGCAACCTTCACCAGAACCTGGTGCTCACCGAACGAGTATGTTCGCTGTGCAGCAATAGCCATCCGCTGACCTATTGCATGGCTCTGGAACGCATTGCTGGCGCCCCGCCGCCGCCGAGAGCCGAGGCTCTTCGGGCCGTTGCCGACGAAATCAAGCGCATCGCCTCGCATCTGTTCAATGTGGCAATCCTCGCCCATCTGGTGGGCTTCGAGTCCCTGTTCATGCATGTGATGCAGACCCGCGAGATCATGCAGGACGTGAAGGAGACCATCTTCGGCAACCGTATGGACCTGGGCGCCAACTGCATCGGCGGCGTACGCTTCGACCTGGACGCCGAGGGCGCCGCCTATCTGGGTGTCCAACTCGACCGTGTCGCCGTCGATGTGGCGCAAATCCGCGAGCTGTATGCCAGCGATCGGAGCATCGGCAGCCGCACCCGTGGCATCGGCATCCTGCCCTATGGCGACGCGGTGGCGCTGGGCGTGGTCGGCCCGGTGGCCCGCGCGTCCGGCATCCCGTTCGATGTCAGGGCCAAGGCGCCCTACGGCGCATACAGCCGGCTCGAGGTTCCGGTGGTCAGCCGCGAGGAATGCGACGTCTGGGCCCGCGCCATGGTGCGGTTGGACGAGGTCCGGGTGTCTATCGACATCCTGCGGCAATGTCTGGCGCGGCTGCCCCAGGGCTCGCTAGCGGTATCGCCCCTGCCCCTGGTTCCCGCCGGAGAGGCGGTGACCCGCTCCGAGGCGCCGCGCGGCGAGTTGATCTATTACCTGCGAACCGACGGCAGCGAGCGCCCCGAGCGCCTGAAGTGGCGGGTGCCAAGCTACATGAACTGGGCGGCGCTGGAAGTCATGCTGAAGGGCGCCGCAGTCGCCGATATCCCGATGATCGTCAACAGCGTCGACCCCTGTCTGTCCTGTACGGAGCGCTGACCATGGCTTTTGTCCGCCAGCCGACAGATTTGCCGCGCGCGCCACGGCATAATGCACTGACGACACGGAATGTAAGTTGCAGGGCCATGCACGAAGCCACCGTCGTCGGCAGCCTGGTCACGCTGTTGTGTGAGCAGGCGGCGTGCCGCAACCTCACCGCGATCCGGCGGGTGAACCTGAAAGTCGGCCAACTGGCGGCCATCGAACCGGCGGCTCTGGCGGCCTGCTTCGAGATCCTGGCCGAAGACACACCCGCAGCCGGTGCTGAACTGGCTATCGAAACCGTTCCAATCCGCGTGCTTTGCACCGACTGTCAAAACGAGAGCCGCATTTCGAATTACGATTTTCATTGCGAATATTGTCACGGAACCCGCCTCGACATCATCTCCGGGCGAGAATTGCGGATCGAAAGCATAGAGGTGTAGCAAAAACAGACGAAGGAGCCGTGCGATGCTGCCCAATCCCGAGCCCATCCGCGAAAACGTCATCGTCTACACCGATCCCGAGAGATGCCTGGGCTGCCATTCCTGCGAGCTGGCTTGCGCGGTCGCTCATGGCGAGGGCCTTGGCCTGCTCGACTCGGTCGCCCGCAGGCTGCCGCTGCATGCCCGCAACCGGGTGGTGGTCGGCGACGGAGTGACCATGCCCATCCAGTGCCGGCAATGCGAGGACGCCCCTTGTACCTTTGCCTGTCCCACGGGGGCCTGCCGGCAGGCCGGGGGACAGGTCCGGATCTTCGAGCAGGCCTGCATCGGCTGCAAGCTGTGCGCCATGGTTTGCCCATTCGGCGCGATCACCGTGCGTTCGGAGCAGGCCTTCGACCAGAATGCCCGTACCCACCGCGGCGTCGCCAAGAAATGCGATCTGTGCGCCGATTGGCGGGTGGCGAACGGCAAGGCGGTGACCGCCTGCGTCGAAGCCTGCCCGACGGGGGCCACCCGGCTGGTCGATCTCAAGGTCTACCGCCAAGCCTTGGCCGAAGCGCGGGCCCGCGAATTGGCCCAATCGCACCGCCACATGCGCCTGCCAGTCTGAGAGGGAGACCAAACCGATGACGAACCACATCCCCTCGTCCGATCCTGCCGTCAAAGCCATGCTGCCACGCGCCAAGGAATGCGGCGTGGAAACCGTCTGGGATCGCTATCAGGCGCAACAGCCGCAATGCGGTTTCGGCAGCCTCGGCCTGTGCTGCCGCAACTGCATGAAGGGACCTTGCCGCATCGACCCGTTCGGTGAAGGCCCGCAATACGGCATCTGCGGCGCCGACCGCGACACCATCGTCGCCCGCCAACTGATCCGCATGATGGCCGGCGGTGGTGCGGCCCATTCCGAACACGGCCGCCATATCGCCCTGACCCTGCTGCACATGGCCGAAGGCAAGGCTCCGGATTACCGCGTGCGGGACGAAGCCAAGCTTTCGGCGGTAGCCGCCAAGCTGGGCATCTCCACAAAGGATCGGCCAGTCGAGGAGGTTGCCCGCGATGTGGCGCTGAAGACCCTCGAGGACTTCCAGAGCCAGGATTACGGTACGGGCGCGAACTGGCTGACCGCCACCTTGACGCCACGCCGGCTGAAACGCCTGAAGGATGCCGGCCTGCTGGCCCACAACATCGACGCCACCATCACCGGCGTGATGGCGCGGACCAACGTCGGCTGCGACGCCGACCCGACCAATCTGGTGCTGGGCGGAATCCGGGCGGCCATTGCCGATTACGACGGCATGACGCTCGCCACCGAACTGTCGGATATCCTGTTCGGCACACCGAAGCCGATAGTCACCGCGGCCAATCTCGGGGTGATCAAGCCGACCGCGGTGAACATCGCGGTCGGCGGCCACAACCCGTTGCTGTCCGACATCGTCTGCGACGTCGCCGCCGAAATGCAGGAGGCGGCGATGGCGGCCGGCGCCAAGGACGGGATCAATATCGTCGGCATATGCTGTACCGGCAACGAGGTGATGATGCGCCATGGCATCCCCCTGGCGACCAACTACCTTTCGCAGGAAATGGCCGTCCTGACCGGTGCGCTGGACGCCATGGTGGTGGACATGCAGTGCATCATGCCTTCCATGCCAAGGGTGGCGGAATGCTTCCACACCCAGTTCATCACCACTTTGGACGAGAACAGGATCCCTGGCGCGCTGCATGTCAGCTTCGACGAGAAGCATGCCGACGAGGCGGCCCGCAAGATTGTCGAGATCGCCATCGCCGCCTTCGGCCGGCGCGACCCCAAGGGTGTCCGTATTCCTGACATCAAGAATACCGCCGTGGTCGGCTTTTCCGCCGAAGCCATCGTCGGCGCCCTTTCGCTGGTGAATCCGGACGACACGCTGAAGCCGCTGATCGACAATGTGATCAACGGCAATATCCAGGGCGTCTGCCTGTTCGCCGGCTGCAACAACCCGCAGAGCACGCAGGACGAAAGTTTCCAGGTCATTGCCAAGAAGCTGGCGGCCGCCAATGTGCTGCTCCTTGCCACCGGCTGCGGCGCCGCCTGCTTTGCCAAGCATGGCCTGATGACCGGCGAGGCCACCGAACAATTTGCCGGCCCCGGCCTCAAAGCGGTTCTCACCGCCATCGGCAAGGCCGCCGGGTTGGGCGGCCCATTGCCGTTGGTGTTGCATATGGGGTCCTGTGTCGACAACAGCCGCGCCGTGGCGGTCGCCGTCGCGCTGGCCAATAAGCTGGGAGTCGACATCTCGGACCTGCCGGTGGTGGCCTCGGCCCCCGAAGCGATGAGCGAGAAGGCGGTGGCCATCGGCACCTGGAGCGTCGCCCTGGGCTTGCCGACCCATCTCGGGACGATCCCACCGGTGATGGGATCGCAGACCGTAACCAAGCTGATCACCGAGGACGTCAAGGACGTGCTGGGCGGCTATTTTCTGGTCGATCCCAACCCGGAAACTGCAGCCGAAAAGCTGCTGGCCGCCATCAAGGACCGGCGCGCCGGTCTTGGCCTTTAGCCTGGGGGCCGCAAGTGAAGCTGGCCATCACCGGCAAAGGCGGGGTCGGCAAGACAACTCTTGCCGGCTTGCTGGCCCGCGCCTATGCGGCCCGCCGCCGCCCGGTGCTGGCCATCGACGCCGACCCCGACGCCAATCTGGCTTCGGCGGTCGGCGTTCCGGCCGACCAGGCAGCGTCGATGACGCCCATCGCCAAGATGAAGGACCTGGCGAAGGAGCGCACCGGCGCGGCGGCCGACTATGGCTCGTTGTTCATCTTGAATCCGCAGGTGGACGACCTGCCCGGCCGCTTTGTCGTTGAACACAAGGGCGTGCGTCTGTTGGCCATGGGGACGGTGGAGCAAGGCGGCAGCGGTTGTGTCTGCCCCGAGCATACCCTGGTGCGCAGCCTGATGAAGCATCTTCTGGTCGAACGCGGCGACGTAGTCATCCTCGACATGGAAGCCGGAATCGAACATCTGGGCCGCGCCACCGCCCAGTCGGTCGACCTGCTGATCGTCGTGGTGGAACCCGGCCAGCGCAGCGTGCAGACCGCCCGGCAGATCGAGCGGCTGGCCGCCGATATCGGCATCCCGGCCATCGCCTATGTGGCCAGCAAGGTGGCCGACGACGGCGACCGCGCCTTTTTGGCGGCCGCACTGCCGGCCGACCGGCTGCTCGGCACCCTCTCCTTCAGCGAGGCCATCCGCGATACCGACCGTCGGGGTCGATCCCCCTACGATATCGGCGGCCTGGTGCTCGATGAAGCGATGGCGATCGTCGAGCGGCTGGACGCCATGTTCCCTGACAAATGACGGAGGCCCGCCATGTGCCAATTGACCGTCAAACTGGTCCGCGGCGACCGGGACGAAGTCATCGCCCGTGACGTCGCCAGCATCGAGATCGAGGGTGACGCGGTAACTCTGGCGCCGCTGTTCGAAGACCCGATCACGCTGCCCCTTGCCGCGGTCGTCCATATCGACAGCATGAGCGGCACCGTCCTGTTGCGCGAGGTAACCCGATGACCGGCAAGACGCCTTTGGAAAAATTGGCAGTCCTGGTGCCCCATTGGATCGAGCACACGCGAGTCCACATCGAGGAGCTGAGCGAATGGCAGGCCGCGGCGAAATCCGCCGATCCCGAGGCGACGCGCCACTTCGCCGCCGCCATCGACGCCTTGCGCGCCGCCGCCGAGGCGTTGGACGAGGTCGCTACCCGTCTGCCGCGGCATGAACATCACGAGCATTGACGTCACGCCTTTTGGCGCGTCCAATAGCAATTGATGTAACCATCTACAGTTTCGGTCCGCCCGCCATGCCGCACCGAAAGACGGTTCTTGACGCCATTGGCGACCCGACCAACAAAGGCTTCTTCCACGGCTTCATGCGCCGCCGCGTTGCCGAGCGTGTTCTGCTTGAGATGGAAGGTGACGGCGTGTTCGTCGTTCTGGTCGGCCGGCTGCGAGTATTCCTTTCTTACGAGGGCAAGGAGTTCACCCTGTTCTTCCTGGAACCGGGTGACATCTTCAGCCTGCATTCGGGAGCGATGATCGAGGCGCGGAAGCCCAGCGAACTCCTGTTCGCCGACATGGCGACATTCGAGAAGACCCTGGAAGCCTATCCGTCGCTGGCGCCCACGGTGATCGGCATCCTGGGCCGCACGCTACGCAGCACCATCGAAATCATCGAAGGCCTGATGTTCAGCGACCTGCGGCATCGCATCATCCATGTCCTGGTGGACCGGGCCGAGGGGCACGGCCGCCGCACGGCCGACGGATTGGTGCTGGACGTCGACCTCAATACCGAAGACGTCGCCAATATGGTCGGCGCCACGCGCCAATCGGCATCGGCGGTGCTGAACCAGTTGATCCGGGCCGGCTGCCTGTGCCGCCTGAGCCGCACGCAATGGCTGGTGCCGGATGTCGCGGCCCTTCGTCGGCAGGGCATGCCGGCACGCAACGTGGCGCTGTCCGGAATTTGAGATGCCTCTTACGGCGCAAGCACCCCTCCCCCCCCTGCCAGGTACGCGCTCCTGTCGCCAGCTGCGCTTATTCACTTATAATTACTCTTATTACATGACGGTATGACAGTATTCACATACAATGCTACAGAACTACTTGACACAATCAATCCAGACTTGGATAGTATACTGGCCAATTAATAGAATACTTCCACGTTGGACGTGTTGCCGCGCTACATCAATAGGGGCCATTCATGAAGACAATTATCCGCCTGCTGATTATCGCATTCGTCGTACTTCCCGTATCTTTTGCAACGTTGGCAAGAGCAGAAGAGACGCCGCCCAACCTGGCCGGGGTGAAGCTGGTCACCGCCTCCGAGGCGCAGAAGCTGCAAAGTTCGGGTGCCGCGATCCTCGACGTGCGCGTCGCCGCTGAATATGGAGAAAGCCATATCACGGGCGCCATCAGCGTTCCCTATCGTGAGAAAAGCGCCAAGAACGTCAACTACGACGCCAGCCAGGATGAGTTCGCCGTCGCCAAACTGCCGGCGGACAAAAAGACGCCGCTCGTCATGTACTGCAACGGCCCGGAATGCTGGAAGAGTTACAAGGCCGCCATTGCCGCGCAGAAGGCCGGATACTCCGAGGTCCACTGGTTCCGCGGCGGCTTCCCCGAATGGAAGGCCGCAGGCTTGCCGGTAGAGTGACCGGCTTCCGGGCTGGGAAGAAAAATCGGGTCGGCCGATGGCTTTGGTGCGGGAGGCGGAAATGGTCCTTGCGAAGCTGGTAGACGTAAGCATCCGGGCCAGATTACTGGCGGTTTTCGGGTTGAGCAGCGCCATTCTGGTCAGTGTGGGCGTGCTCGGCTACCTGGGGATCGCCACCACCAACGACGATCTCGCCCGCATGTACCAGCATCGGCTGATTCCGGTCAGCCGCCTCGCCAGGATCGGCGATCTGACCCGGCAGAACATCGAGACGCTCCTTGTCGCCGTCATTGCCAGGCCCAGCCTTTCGAACCTTCAGCGCTATTTCGATCGTGTCGAGATGAACACGGCCGAGATCGACCGCCTTGTCGGCAGCTACCTCTCCGGCGACCTGTCGGACGGCCGGAAGACCCTTGCCGAGGAATGGGTCAAGCAATATCAGGACTTCCGGAAGAAGGGCTTCCAGCCCACCATCGATTCCCTCAAAGAAGGCAATTTCGCCGACGCCGAAGACGCCCTGATGGGGGTGGCCATCAAGCGCTACGGCCAAGTCGAACAAAGTATGGCGGCGCTCGTCGAGAACGAGTTGAACAACGCTGAAGCCGCCCATTTGAACGCCCACCGGCGTTTCGTCGGCGCCCGCAACGCGCTCTTGGGCGCCGCGGCCGTGGTCGCCGCGCTGGTGGCGGCCATATTCCTGGTCATCCGTTCCATCACCCGGCCATTGTCCTCCCTGGTCGAATCGGTGAATGCGGTGGCGGGCGGCCGGACCGACCAACCCACCGCCGGGGTCGGGCGCAAGGATGAGTTCGGTCCGCTGGCCGAGGCCATCGAGCAGTGGCGCCGGAGCGTGATCGAGGACCGAGCCCGCGAACAGCGCGAGTTGGCAGAGCTGGCGGCACGCGAGAAACGACAGCAGGCGGTCGAGCAGGCCACCGCCAAATTCGACCAGACCATCACCGGTCATCTTTCGCGCATCAAGGTAGAGGTGCGCCAACTCCAGACGGCGGCCGATGCAATGTCGGCCAACGCCAGCGAGACCCAGCAGCAAAGCGCCACTGTGGCGGCGGCGACCCAGCGGGCCACCACCAACGTCGAATCGGTGTCCACCGCCGGCAGCCAGCTCTCCGCCTCGATCCAGGAGATATCCAGACAGGTTCAGCATTCCGCCGAAATCGCCCGGTCGGCCGCCCGGGAGGCCGACGACACCAACGCCAAAATCGCCGGGCTGGCCGAGGCGGCCCAGAAGATCAGCGAGGTAGTGCAGTTGATCAACGCCATCGCTGCGCAGACCAACCTTCTGGCGCTGAACGCCACCATCGAAAGCGCCCGGGCGGGTGAAGCCGGAAAGGGCTTCGCCGTGGTCGCCCACGAGGTCAAGGGGTTGGCCGGCAAGACCGCGACCGCCACCAGCGACATTGCTGATCAGATCGCCCAAGTACAAACCGAGACGCGCAGCGCCGTCGCAGCCATCCGGGACATCACCGCTACCATCGGCAACATCAACGAGCTATCGGCAATCGTCGCCAGTGCCGTTGAGGAGCAGGGCGCCGCCACCGCCGAGATCGCCCGTAATGTGGAAGAAGCCTCGGCCGGCACGCGGGAAGTCGCCCACAACATCACGGCGGTCGCCACCTCGGCCGCTGAAACCGGGCGCATGGCCGGCGACGTCCGCAGCGCCGCCAGGAACCTGCAGAGCGACAGCGAGGTGCTGGAACGCGAAATACAGACGTTCCTGACTGCCGTCGCCAGGCTGTGAGGAACCGTCAGAACACCAGAGCCCCGTCGACGTCCCTGTCGGTCAGGGCCTTCACGGAGTACCGCCTCCCAGGTTCGCCGCGATGATGCGATCGATGTCGACAGGCCGTCGCGGAATTTCGCTGGTGAGAAATCCAACGAACGCCTCCTTGGCCATTGTGAGACCTGGGTTCCTGCGCTTTTCGAAGCCGATGGTCGAGGACGGCTTGCCCGATACCCCAGCCGCACAAACGCTGCCGGCCAGATGCCCGGGAAAGATCTCCACCGACTCGGGCAAGGTCAGTAGTCTGCCGTGAATGCTGTCATACAGCAGTCTGGCCATTTCCACCTCGCGTCCGGGCAGATCCGGGCGGCCCGCAGCACCGACGAACAGGGTATCGCCCGTCACCACGAACCACAGCCGTCACCCCGCCAACCACTCTATAATTCTCTTGAATGATAAATGGCAAGAGCGGCCGATGCAGACGACGTTCAGGATCGCCGGTTTCGACGCTGCGCGGGCTGACGACGACGTCCTGGACTTGCTGGCTTCGCTGCGGCGAACTGCCGAACGCCATGTCGCCGAGATCGACCGCCTACTGCGCGGCTACTTCCACGCCGAGGACGGCCTGGAACCGGTATCACGTGACGACCTGCTGGCTCGCATGAAGGATGGACTGGTGACCGTCCTCGACGTCCGCCCGCCCGAGGAATATGCAGCGGGCCACCTGCCTGGCAGCATCAACATCCCGCTCAAGGACCTGGAGCGGCGCCTCGGTGAATTGCCCGAGGCCGCCGAAGTGGTAGCCTATTGCCGGGGACCGTACTGCGTTCTTTCCTACGAGGCTGTGGCCGCCCTCCGGGAGCAAGGCCGCAAGGCCCGCCGCATGGAGGACGGGCTCCCTGAATGGCGTGCCGCCGGGCTCCCCGTCGAGACCGGCCCATGAGGATAGTGCGACAGTCCTACCCGAAATAGGGCGCGAGATTCCGCCGGATCCGCTGCTTGACTGGTTCGCCGGGGGGCGGCGCGGCGAAGGTCTGGCCGGTCACCGTCTCGAACAAGGCGATGTACTTCCGGCTGAACTCCACCAGCGTATCGTCGGGAATCGGCGGAATCGGCTGATGATAGGGATCGCAGCGGCTGGCGATCCACAGTCGCAGGAATTCTTTATCCAGGCTTTCCGGCTCTTCTCCACGCCCATGGCGGTCACTGTAACTGGCCGCCTGCCAGTAGCGGCTGCTATCGGGGGTAAGGATCTCGTCCGCCAGGGTGACCCGGCCGTCCGCGTCAAGGCCGAACTCGAACTTGGTGTCCACCAGGATCAGGCCCGAGCGCGCGGCGATCTCGCGGCCGCGAGCGAACAGCGCCAGCGTCAGCGCCCCCACCTCGTCCCACTGTGCCTGGGTCAGCAACCCCTGGCCGACGATCTCGGCCGGCGTCGTCGGCGCGTCGTGCCCACCCACCGCCGCCTTGGTGGTCGGGGTGAGGATGGTTGCCGGCAACCGGTCGTTCTTGGTCAGTCCGTCGGGCAGGGTCACGCCGTAGACCTCGCGGCGACCGTCGCGGTACATCGGCCAGATGGAGGTGTCGGTCGAGCCTGTCAGATAATCACGCACCACCATTTCTACCGGTAGCATGGTCAGGCGGCGCCCGACCACCACGTTGGGATCGGGATAGTCGAGGACATGGTTCGGGCAGATATCGGCGGTGGCCTCGAACCAGAAGCGGGCGGTCTGCGTCAGCACCTGTCCCTTGAAAGGGACCGCCGCCAGCACCTGATCGAAAGCGCTCTGCCGGTCTGTCGAAATCAGGATGCGCCGCCCGTCGGGCAGATCGTAGTTCTCGCGCACCTTGCCCCGATAATAATGGGGCAGTTCGGGAAAATGCGCCTCGGTGAGGACATGGGGAATGGCGGCACGGATCACGTCGGCGGCAAGCATGGCGATATCCAATGGAATGGCGCTGACGAGTTATCGCACCCCCCGCCGCCAACGGCAAGGACCGCTGTCAGCAACCGAGCCATGCGCGCTTCAAACCCGGGCGATAATCATCCAGGTCACACCGAACTTGTCGGCAAGCATGCCGAAACGTGGCGAGAAGAAAGCCTTGGCCGCCGGCATGATCACCTTTCCGCCATCACCCAGAGCGGCAAATACCCGGCCGACCTCCGCCTCGTCGGCCACTGTCAGCGACAACGAGAAACCTTGGAAGGCCGCTTGCCCCGAACAATGGCCGTCGGAAGCCATGAGCGTGGTGTCGCCGATGCGGAAGCTGGCATGCATCACCTTGTCCTCCCCGCCAGTCGGCACCACTCCGGGCCGGGCTGGCTCTGGGGAGTCCTTGTAGCGGATCAGCATCTCTACCTGGGCGCCGACGGCGCGCCGATAAAACTCCATGGCTTCTTCGCAGCGTCCTTCGAAGAACAGATACGGCTGGACGAGCATGGTGCTTCTCCGCGGGCATTGGCCGTTCAGGTTGACATCGGCATAGCGGCAATCGCGAGATCGAAGACCTGTTGTCGGGGCCGAAGCTCCGCCGGCGGCTTAGCGGCGGCGCGGCGGCGGCCGGCGACCGGGTTGCGTCGCCGCCCGTTCATCCTTGTGCCGGAAATTGATCCGGGCTTTCGTCAAATCGTAGGGAGTCATTTCCACGGTGACGCGGTCGCCGGCAAGAATGCGGATGCGATTCTTCTTCATCCGCCCAGCGGTGTAGGCCATCACATCGTGGCCGGTGTCGAGCTTGACCCGGAATCGTGCATCGGGCAGCACTTCGCTGACCACACCCTCGAACTCGATCAAATCTTCTTTAGCCAAGAGCTGAATCCTTGAAACTTGCACGGTCGGCTAATGCCACCTGCGCAATTGGCGTTGCCCTGCACGCTATCACAGGAGCATCAAATTAGAGATGGGAGAAATAGATACGTCCGCACACCGCGCGGAAGCGCCCAACGAAATTTGACGCGCCACAAATAAGCCCCTCGCGCCCTCTGTTCAAGGGACGTTCGGATGTATGAAGATGGAAAACGGATCTTATATGGGTATACCCCGCGCCGGCGACAACCTGACCTCTTGTGCGGCGCCACCTAAGCTTATGCCTTCGGAACGGGAGCGCATCATCGGCTATGGTCATGAGAAACCAGTCAGGAGCATTTGATCGTTGGGCAACATGCAGCGCAAGCAAGGAACCCAGGTGGCCACGCGAGCTGCCGAGCGGACGGAGCTGAACGCGAAGATCGCGGAATTCTACTCCCACGGCGGGACCATAACCAAATGTGCGCCCGGCCCGTCAGATAGCGTAGCTTTCAACAGTTCCGGCCGATGGCGGCCTAAGCCACATACCCGAAAAGAGACTGGCGGCGCCGAGGAACCGGCCAAAACAAAGAGCGCCTGAACCGCCGATTCCCGTGCCGAGGAAGCGCCGACCGCCAAGCCGTCGTCGACGGCAGCGGCGGCGCGGGCTAGGTGTACCCGGCCGGCTTCGCGTTCGACGCTGACCTCGGCGGCGATCACCAACCGGGCTGTCAATTTTTTGCATCGGGTCTTGCACCGGGCGAACCCGAAACTTCGGCTTCGCCCGGCCCACCGTGATCCGCCGCCCCCCCCCCTGCCGGAACCCAATGGAGCTCCACCTGTTGAATCATTCGCCGCCTGCGGATGATTCAAGGATGCTTGACCGCTTGGAAGACGCCCCCGACCCGACGAGGAGCGCCGAGACTGACGCGCCGCCACGGCGCGAGGACAAAGCGCCGGCGCGCCCCAATTCGCCCGGGCAGAACGAGCCGCCGAAGAAGCGCACCCGCTGGCCGCTGATTGCTCTCGGCATCGGGGTGGTCGCCGCGGTTATCGGCGGGACGATCTACTGGTATTTTACCAAGGATCAGCAGACCACCGACGATGCCTATACCGACGGGCGGGCTGTGATGATCGCGCCCCAGGTCAGCGGCTATGTGACGGAATTGGCGGTCGACGACAACCAGTTCGTCCATGCCGGCGACCTGCTGGTGCAGATCGACCAGCGGGATTATTTGGCGGCCGAGCAACAGGCAGCCGGCCACCTCATGGCCATCGAGGCGCAGCTCGATAGCGGCCGGATCGCCCTGGACAAGGCTCGGACCACCTATCCGGCGCAGCTGACGCAGGCCCAGGGCCAATTGCTCGAAGCGCAGGGACGCCTGTTCCAGGCCGAACGCGATTTTCAACGGCAGCATCGCATCGACCGGGCCGCGACCTCGCAGCAAAATGTCGACACCGCGACCGCCAACCAGAAAATCGCCCAGGGACAGGTGGATCAAGCTACCGGCCAGCTGCGCCAGGCCGAGCTGGTCCGGCAGGATATCGCCCAGGCCGAGGCGCAGGTAAAGCAGCTTGAGGGCCAGGTGGGCCAGGCCGAGGGCGCCCTGGCACAGGCCCGGATCAATCTGGCCTACACGCGGGTCACCGCCCCGCACGACGGCTGGGTCACCCGGCGCAACGTGGAAATGGGCGACTTCCTCCAAGCCGGCACCCAGATCATGGCGGTCGTCGAACCCCAGGTGTGGATCACCGCGAATTTCAAGGAGACGGCCTTGAACCGCATGCGGCCGGGCCAGAAGGCCAGCATCCGCGTGGACGCCTACCCTGACCTGAAGCTGCAAGGGCATGTGGACAGCATCCAGCTTGGCTCCGGCGCCCGCTTTTCCGCCTTTCCACCTGAAAATGCCACCGGCAACTTCGTCAAGATCGTGCAACGCGTGCCGGTGAAGATAGTCATCGACAGCGGCCTTGATCCCGCCCGGCTGCTGCCCCTCGGTATTTCTGTCGAACCGACCGTGTACCAGCGATGAGCGGTGCGAAGACGTCCGAGTGGCAGCCGTCGGGCAACAAATGGCTGATCGCCGTGGTGGTCACCCTCGCCGCCTTCATGGAAATCCTCGACACCACCATCGTCAACGTTTCGCTGCGGCATATCGCGGGCGGGATGTCGGTCAGCTACGACGACGCCACCTGGACCATGACCTCCTATCTGGTGGCCAACGGCGTGGTGCTGACCATTTCCGGCTGGCTGGCCCGGGTCTTAGGCCGCAAGCGCTATTTCCTGATCTGCCTTGCCGGGTTCACCGCGGCCAGCGTGCTGTGCGGCCTCTCGGCCAGCCTGGGGCAGATCGTCATCGCCCGCGCCGTGCAGGGATTTTTCGGCGGCGGCCTGCAGCCGACCCAGCAATCCATCCTGCTGGATACCTTCGGGCCGGCCCAACGCGCCCGCGCCTTCGGCCTGACTGCGGTGGCCACCGTCGTCGCCCCGGCGATCGGGCCGGCTCTTGGCGGGTATATCACCGACACCTACAGCTGGCCGTGGATCTTCTTCATCAACATTCCGGTCGGAACGCTTGCCTTTTTCGCCGTCTGCCAACTGGTCGAGGATCCGCCCTGGACGCGGGCTCGGGGGTTGTGCGAGGTCGACGCCATCGGCATATCGCTGATCGCCCTCGGCCTCGGCTGTCTTCAGGTCACCATGGACCGCGGCGAGGATGCCGACTGGTACGGCTCGGAATTCGTTCGCGTCTTCGCATCCCTGGCCGTCGTCGGGCTGCTGGGGGCCGTCGCCTGGCTGCTTTATGCCAAGAAGCCGGTCATCAACATCCGGGTTCTTGCTGATCGCAACTTCGCCATGGCCTCGGCACTGATGGCCGCCATGGCCTGCATCCTCTACGGCAGCGTGGTCCTGCTGCCCGAACTGGCGCAGACCGTGCTCGGCTACGATGCCACGCTGTCTGGGATGCTGCTGTCTCCCGGGGCTGCCCTGCTGATCGTCCTCATCCCACTGGCGGAACGCCTGCAGCGACTGATAAAGACCAAATACGTGATCGCCGTGGGGTTCGGCATCCTTTCGTTTTCCATGTTCTATTCCCATCGCGTGCCGCCCGACGTCGGTTTCGACGAGTTGGTGTTCATGCGCGCCCTGCAGGCAGCCGGCCTGGCCTTCCTGTTCGCCCCTCTGACCACCATCGCCTTCGCCAATATCAGCCGCCAGGACAACGGCGACGCCTCGGCCCTGTTCACCATGTTCCGCAACGTCTCGGGATCGGTCGGCATTTCCATCACCACGGCGATGATCACCCAGCGGACCCAGATCCGCATGGCCCATCTTGCCCCGCATATGACGCCGCTCGACCAGGGCTATGCAGCAACGCTCCGGCAGTACCAGCAGGCGGTGACCGACTATGGCCACCATACCGGCGCCCCGGGGCGGTCGGCGCTGGGGCTCCTCTACCAAACCTTCCTGAGCCAGGCATCGGTGCTGGCTTATGCCGACCTGTTCACCTATGGCGGGATCGCGGCCCTGTGCGTTATCCCGTTCACCCTTCTCCTGACCGGAAAAGTGGGCGGGCGGGCGCATGCGCAGGCCTAGCCGGCAATTCCCCCGGAGTGCGGCACTGGCCGCCATCACCGCGCTGCTTGCCACCGGCTGTACCGTCGGACCAGATTTCCAGCGGCCCAAGCCGTCGCTACCCGCATCCTGGCTGGACCAAGCCCCCCCGGCGGCGGGAGAAGCCGGCCAGGCCAGCCAGGCGGCGGCGGAACCGATCGCCGCGGATTGGTGGGGGGCGTTCAACGATCGCGAGCTGACCTCGCTGGAGAACCGTGTCGCCGACGCGAATCTGGATGTGCGGACGGCGACCATCCGCTTGGCCGAGAGCCGCGCGTTGCGCCAGATCACCAGCGCTGCCGAGTTCCCCCAGGTGAACGGGAACGCCATGTACCAACGCCTGAAGCCCAGCGAGAAAGGCATCTTCAGCCTGTTTGGCGGCGGTGCCGCTGGCGGCATCGCCGGTCCGACCGGCATCCCGGCCGCCGGCAGCTCCTTGCAATCCCTCGATCTCTGGCAATACGGCTTCGATGCGCAATGGGAGTTGGACCTCTGGGGCCAGGTCCGGCGATCGATCGAGGCCGCCGATGCGCAGATCGAGGGATCGGCCGAGGCGCGGCGCGATGCGCTTCTTTCGGTACTGGCCGAGGTGGCGCGCGATTATCTGCAGCTGCGGGGCATCCAGACGCTGTTGCGGATCAGCCAGGAAAACCTGGATACCGCCAAGGACAGCCTGGCGCTGACCGAGAAGCGCGCCGCTGACGGGTTGAGCAGCCGGCTGGACGTGGCCACGGCGGCCGCCCAGGTCGCCACCACCGAGTCCACCATCCCGCCGCTGCAGCAGAGCGAGACGCAGACCGTCAATCGCTTGAGCTTCCTGCTGGGGCAGCCGCCCGGCAGCCTTGCCGCGGAGCTGGCGACGCCCCATCCGGTCCCGCCGCCGCCTCCGCGCGTGCCGGTGGGATTGCCGGCCGAACTGGCGCGCCGGCGCCCCGACATTCGCCAGGCCGAAGCGCTACTACACGCGCAGACAGCCGAGATCGGCGTCGCCGTGGCCAGCTTCTACCCCAATGTGACGCTCAACGCCATGTTCGACCTGCAGGCGTTGAAGTTCGCCAACCTGGGAAACTGGCAGTCCCGTACCGCGACCCTCGGCCCGACCTTAAGCCTGCCCATCTTCAACGGCGGCCAGCTGACCGGCAATCTGCAGCTGACCGAAGCACGCCAGCAGGAGGCCGCCGTCGCGTATCAACGGACCGTTCTTTCCGCCTGGGAGGAAGTGGTCGACGCGCTGGTCGCCTATGATGCCGAGCAGCGACGGCGCGAGCGGGTTTCCCGGGCGGTCGAAGAGAACCGCCAGGCCTTGCGGCTGGCGCGGGAACAATACAGACAGGGCCTGGTCAGCTTCCTCCAGGTCCTGACCGTCGAGCAGCAGTTACTGGCGACCGAGCAGCAGGAGGCCGACAGCACGACCACAGTCTCGACCAACCTGGTGGCCCTGTACAAAGCTCTCGGCGGCGGCTGGGAGACCAGCTTTCCCACCAAGGAGGAGCAACAGAGGTCGAACCAATGAGCAGCGCACCACAGTTTCCTCTTCGCCGTTTCCCGCGCAACTGCCGAGTCGCTGGAAGTTGCCGCCGATCATCCGCGCCAAGGCTGTTCCCGTGGGAAATGCGGCAGATCTCGCGACGGTCAGCCGAACTCGTAATGGACGTGGTGAGCCAGATGGTCGGTGAATTTGTCGTGGTCATGGTGGTGGTCTGCCACCGGTACCGCCGCCGCGTCATCCGCCAGGCCCCAGGCGGGATCGGGATGGCCGATGGCAGCCGACGCGGCATGGGGTAGGCCTGGCCACGGCCGCAGTGGGTCCGTGGCTTGCGGGAAGAAAGGTGCCGAGTGGCTGGCGGCCGTCAGGGAAGAAAGGTCGAGCGTCTCGGCAAAAGACGTGAACAGATGGGCCATCGCCGTGCTGTGATCGCCCCTCGCCCCGCCGCCAGCGCCAAGGGACATCTCCGGCGCTCCTTTGGCGGCGACCACGGCCCGCCCTTCAGCACCGGCGGATGTCGTCGTACTGGATGCCGAAAGCCCATCGATTCCAAGCGTCCCGTAAGGAGCAAGACTGACGAAGCGCCCCTCTTTAGCCAGGACCGTGCTCTCGTTATACTTATCGATTCCCATGATTTTCCTTCATTTTATTTTTTATTTTCCGAACGCCGGTGCGTCTTGATCATTTATTATTATTGCAGACATGTTTAAAATTAATTAATTTGTGTTAACCAACAAGGGGGATACACCAAGGGCCTACCCATTCCCGGTTCGAGGTAGGGGTTGCCCGGGCGATCGGGGGGGCGACTTGCCGGCGGCGCCAAGATCGGCGACAGTCGATCGCCGCACCGACAGCCACTCCTTGTTTTGGACATCGCCCGTGACCGCACTCGATCAGATCGAACCCAGCCTCGTTTGGCGGCATTTCGCCACGCTTTGCGCCATTCCCCGCCCCTCGCTCGGCGAGGCTGCGGCGCGCCGGCACATTGTGGACTGGGCCGCCCGGCACGGCTTGGCAGCGCAGACGGATGCCGCCGGCAACCTGCTGGTCCGCCGGCCTGCCTCGCCCGGCCGCGAAGGCCGGCCGGGGGTCGTCCTGCAGGCGCATCTCGACATGGTTTGCCAGGCCAACCGCGGGATAGCGCACGACTTCACTGCCGACCCCATCCGCCCGGCGATCGAGGATGGCTGGGTGGTCGCCAGGGATACCACGCTGGGGGCCGACAACGGCATCGGGGTCGCACTGGCCATGGCCGCGCTGGAGGCTCCGAACCTGCCCCACCCGCCGCTCGAGGCGCTGTTCACCGTGGATGAGGAAACCGGCATGGGCGGGGCCCGTGGCTTGCCTCCCGGCCTGCTGCAAGGCAGCCGGATGCTCAACCTCGACACCGAGGAATGGGGTGAATTCACCCTGGGCTGTGCCGGCGGCTGCGACGTCACCGTGACGCGCCGTTGCCCCACCAACCCGCCGCCGACCGGCTTCGCGGCGCGGCAAGTGATGGTGTCCGGCCTTCGGGGTGGCCATTCCGGCATCGACATTCACCGCGGCCGCGGCAACGCCAACAAGCTGCTGGTCCGCCTGTTGCGGCTGCTCGAGAAGCGAACCGATCTGCGCCTGTGCGCCCTGGCGGGCGGCACCGCGCGCAACGCCCTGCCGCGCGAGGCCTGGGCCGTGGTGACGTTTCCGGCCGCCGACACAAGCCTGGTCGAAACCATCCTTGCCGAACAACTGGCGTTGTTCCGCGAAGAACTGGCGGGCGTCGACGATGCGATCCTGCTGCAGGCCAACTCTGCGCACCCCGCGCCCGTCCTCGACAAGGCCGATCAGGCCGCCCTTCTCGCCGCCATTCATGCCGCGCCGCACGGTGTCTATCGCATGAGCCCCGCTTTCGAGGGAGTGGTCGAGACATCCAACAATCTGGGAGTGATGCACTTGGCCGACGGCCGCTTCGAGGCCACCCTGATGGTCCGGTCGCTCCGTGACTCGGCGACCGCGGCACTGGCCGAGGAGATCGTCAGCCTGTTCTCCCTTGCCGACTGCCAAGCCGCCATCCTGGGCAGCTATCCCGGCTGGGCGCCGAATCCCCGGTCGCCTCTGCTTGGCCTGTGCCGCGATGTCTATCACCGCGAGTTCCAGGGCGAAGCCGTCACCCAGGTCATGCATGCGGGCCTGGAATGCGGACTGATCGTCGGCACCTATCCAGGCCTCGACATCGTCTCATTCGGGCCGACCATCAAGGGTGCCCACGCTCCCGGCGAGCGGGTCGACATCGCCTCGGTCGCCCGCAGCTGGCACCTGCTGACGGCGATCCTGGCGGCTCTCTGAAGCCAGGCGCCTTCGGCATTGGCGATACGCGGGCTATCCGCTTCCTCCGATATCCAATGTTCGTATGGGCAATTCGATGCCGCCTGAGGTAGAAAATTAGATATTCGGCATCCCTCGAATGGGAGGCGAAATATTCGTCCATGCCAAAGGCAGCCATGGTCATTGTTATCGGAAATGAAAAAGGCGGGTCTGGCAAGACTACGACGGCCATGCATCTGGTTACAGCGCTCTTGCGAATGGGATTTCGCGTGGGAACGCTGGATCTTGACGTAAGGCAACAGAGCTTTTCACGCTATTTGCGCAATCGCCGCCGCATGTGCCAGGAAATGGACATTGCGTTGCCAATGCCCAAGCATCCCCAGTTCCGCCCGTTCGGCAATGACCCGTTCCCCTTGGTCAATGCCATTGGCGCGCTGTCCGCCGCCACCGATTTCGTCGTCATCGACTGTCCCGGCAGTGAGAACATCCTGGTGCGGACGGCTCACGCCCATGCCGACGTCGTGATCACTCCAATCAACGACAGCTTCCTTGATCTGGACGTAATCGCCGACCTGAACGGCAAGGGCCGGTGCGACGGTCCCGGCGTCTATGCCGAGATGGTGAAGGGCCAGCGGCGCAAGCGCCTGGAAAGCAGGCGCCTCGGGCAGGATTGGGTGATCGTCCGCAATCGGCTCAGCCATATCGGCGACAAGAACAAGCAGAACCTTGCCGACAAGCTCGACCAGCTTTGCGGAGTCCTGGAATTCCGTGTAACGCCGGGATTGTCCGAGCGAGTGGTCTTCCGGCAGATGTTCCTGGCCGGAGTGACCGTGCTCGACCTGGATGAGCCGTGCTTCGGCGTCGCCGACAGCAAGTCACACCGGGCGGCGACCGCCGAAGTTTGCCATCTGGTTCGCGCTATTCATCTGCCGGAAGTGGACCAGCGGCTTGCGCTCCTCGAACACACTCCCGGCCGGCGCGCGCCGGCCCTGCGGAACGAAGCGGAAGGGATCGGAAGCCCACCCTTCCGCTTGCCGCCGCTGGTCACGGAACGCTTTGCAAGCCCGGCCGCTCACGCATCGCAATAGCGCAGGCGTCGAGGATGGCGCCCGTATCGATGCCGTAGGCTCGATACAGGTCGGGAATGTCGCCGGATTGCCCGAAGCGATCGACGCCCAGGGCGCGGCTGGAAAAGCCGCCGATGCTGGACATCCATGACAGCGTCGCGGGGTGGCCGTCGAGGACGGTGACCAGCGCGGCGCCGCGCGGCAGGCGTTCCATCAACCGCCCGGCATGGGAGCGGTCCGGCGAGCCCAGCAGGCGAGAGGCCTGCCAGTTGGCGTGCAAGCGGTCGGGCGAAGTCACGGCCAGCAGTCCGGCGGCGGGGATATCCCGGCGGACCTGATCGAACGCTTCGCGCGCCTCGGGCGCGACGGCCCCGCAATAGACAAGGGCCAATGGACAATCCTGGCCCGGCGGAACCAGCCAATAGGCGCCTTCGATCACCTGGCGCATCAGGGCGGCGTCCATGCCACGATCCGGCTGATCGAGGGGCCGGGTGGTCAGCCGCAGATAGATCGAACAGCCGTCAGGCTTCTGCATCTGTTCAAAGCCCCAGCACATGATCGCCGCCAGTTCGTCCACGTATGCCGGCTCGAAATAGGCCAGGCCGGGTTGGCCCATGCCGACCAACGGCGTGACGATGGATTGGTGGGCGCCGCCTTCCGGCGCCAGGGTGATGCCGGACGGGGTCCCCACCAGCATGAAGCGCGCATCCTGGTAGCAGGCGTAGTTCAGTGCATCCAGTCCGCGGGCGATGAACGGATCGTACAGCGTGCCGACCGGCAGCAGGCGCCGGCCGAACAGCGGCGCGGCCAGGCCCAGCGCTGCCAACTGAAGGAACAGATTGTTCTCGGCGATGCCCAGTTCGATATGTTGCCCGGAGGGAGACATCGCCCATTTCTGCGCTGATACGACGTCCAGGTCGCGGAAGGTGTCCGGGCGCTGGCAGCGGTCGAAAATGCCGCGCCGGTTGACCCAACCGGCCAACCCCGTCGAGACGGTGACATCGGGCGAGGTCGTGACGATAGCTTTGGAGAAGGCGTCATCCCGCCGGGCCAGATCGCCGAGGATCTGGCCGAAGCCCTGCTGCGTCGACTGCGGCGCCTTGGTGTTCGCCGGCAGGATCGGGGGAACCGGTATCTTTGGGGAGGCGTGGGTCCGCTCGCCGACGACGGCGAAGGGACAAGCCTCGATGAACCGGCGCAACTCGTCTTCGGGCCGGGTGCAGCAGCAGAACCGCTCCCATTCTCCGCCCTCGGCGATGCCCAGCCCGGCCTTGAAGGTGGCCATCTGTTCCTGATTCATCAGGCCGGCATGGTTATCCTTGTGGCCGGCCAGCGGCAATCCGAACCCCTTGATGGTGTAGGCAAGGAAGACGACCGGCCGGTCATGGTCAATGGATCGGAAGGCCTCGAGGACCGTTTCAATGTCGTGCCCGCCCAGATTGGTCGCCAGTGCCGCAAGCGCTTCGTCGTCATGGTTGGCCAGAAGAGCGGCGATGCCGGGAAGATGGCCGAGATCACGGCCGAGCGCCTGGCGCCAGGCGGCGCCGCCTTTGTAGGTCAGGGCCGAATAAAGGGCGTTGGGGCAGTTGTCGATCCATTGGCGCAGGGCGTCGCCATCCGGCCCGGCGAACGCCGCCTGCAGCCGCTTGCCGTATTTCAGCGTCACCACCTGCCAGTCCATCGCGTTGAACAGCGCGGCGATGCGGGAATGCAGGCGGTCGGTGGTGACTGCATCCAGGCTTTGCCGGTTGTAGTCGACGATCCACCAGACATTGCGGATGTCGTGCTTCCAGCCCTCCAGCAGGGCTTCGTAGATGTTGCCCTCGTCGAGTTCGGCGTCGCCCACCACGGCGATCATCCGCCCGGCCGGCGCTCGCCGAAGATAATCCTGGGTCAGACTGGCAAAGATGGTCATTGCGGCGCCCAACCCCACCGACCCGGTAGAAAAATCCACGCCGATCTTATCTTTCGTACGAGAGGGGTAGGACTGCGCCCCGCCCAGACCGCGGAAATTCTCCAGGCTCTCGCGCGTCTGCCGGCCCAGGATATATTCGATGGCGTGCAGCACCGGCGCGGCAT
This sequence comes from Pseudomonadota bacterium, assembly GCA_021793155.1. Taxonomy (GTDB): domain Bacteria; phylum Pseudomonadota; class Alphaproteobacteria; order Rhodospirillales; family Magnetospirillaceae; genus DUZF01. The sequence goes on from JAJYTF010000019.1 coordinate 40,013, forward strand.
GGGGCTTCACCGCCACCCGATCCTGGGGCCGCAGCACGCCGAAATAGAGGGCGGTCATCAGTGCCGTGACCGAGGCGCAGGACGCCTGGTGACCGCCAACCTTGAGGCCGTCGCGTTTCGCGCGAAGGTGGTTGGCATTGTGGATCATCCAGGACGACAGCCATCGCACCTGCCGCTCGAGGTCGCGCAGGCAAGCCTGATCGCCTGGCTCGGACACCGTGCCGCCGATGGTTCGTGACTCAAGGGAAGCCTTGGCTGTATTTGCGATGGGCATGACCGGACCTCGCGTCTGGGATAACCCCAGTCTATCGCCTTGGCTGCAGCATGTGCTTGCGTTTACGGCCAAGACAGCGTCATGCTCGAACACATCTGACTAATTCTCAGACCAAATGTGATCGATTATGCCAAAACGCCCGATCGATTCCATCGACCGCCGCATTCTTGCGTCGTTGCAGGACGACGGCCGGCTGTCCAACCTGGATCTGGCCGACAAGATCGGTCTGTCGCCGTCACCTTGCTCCCGGCGCGTGCGCCTGTTGGAGGAGGACGGGTTCATTCGCCGTTATGTGGCACTGCTGGACCCGGCGGCCATCGATCTTCCGGTGCATGTCTTCGTCAATGTCACCCTGGAAAAGCAGGTAAAGGCCAATCTGGAAACATTCGAGCGCAGCATCCTCGACCGGCCCGAAGTGATGGAATGCTACCTGATGACCGGCGAAGCCGATTACCTGCTGCGCGTGGTGGTTCCCGATCTGGCAGCCTACGAGCATTTTGTCCTCGACCATCTTACCCATATTCCTGGCGTCGCAAGCATCAAGTCGAGTTTCGCGCTCAAACAGGTACAGTACCGGACCGCCCTGCCGCTCGATCATCTGGCAAAGGATTAGAAAGGGAGTGGACCGGCAATCCCGCTCAGAACGTTCATATCGGACGAATGGATGGAAGGAGAAGCAGCCCATGCCGAACGCCGTCAAATCGGGGAACTTCAGGATTGGTGGCGACATCGCCGTGCATCGCCTGGGCTTCGGCGCCATGCGCCTGACGGGGCCGGGCATATGGGGCGACCCGGCCGACCGCGCCGAGTGCCTGCGCACGCTGCGCCGCCTGCCCGACCTGGGCGTCAACCTGATCGACACGGCCGATTCCTATGGCCCTGACGTTTCCGAAGAACTGATTCGTGAAGCCCTTCATCCCTACCGCGGCATGCTGATCGCCACCAAGGGTGGCTTGGCGCGCACCGGGCCGGACCGCTGGGTGCCCGTGGGACGCCCCGAATACCTGATCCAGCAGGCCCATACCAGCCGCCGACGGCTGGGAGTCGAGCGGATTGACCTGTGGCAACTGCACCGCATCGATTCCAAGGTTCCGCGCCAGGAGCAGTTCGAGGCCATCAAGCAGCTGCGCGAACAGGGGGTCATCCGCCATATCGGCTTGAGCGAAGCCTCGGTGGCCGACATCGAGGCGGCGGCGGCGGTTTTCCCGGTGGCCACCGTGCAGAACCGTTACAACCTGGTCGATCGCACCAGCGAAGAGGTTCTCGACCATTGCGCAAGGCGCGGCATCGGTTTCATCCCCTGGTACCCGCTGGCCAACGGGGCGCTGGCGAAGCCCGGATCGCTTCTGAACGACGTCGCCAAGCGCCACGGCGCGAAGCCCAGCCAGGTGGCGCTGGCCTGGTTGCTGAAACGCAGCCCGGTGATGTTGCCGATCCCCGGAACCTCGAAGGTCGCCCATCTGGAGGAAAACGTGGGAGCGGTCGAAATCGCACTATCCGACGAAGAGTACGCCGCCCTGGACCGCGAAGGGCGGGAGGAATTTCGGCGCTCGCGGGCGGCATAGGCCGGCCTGGCAGTTCAATAATGGGGTGGGGGCTTGTCGTCCTGCGAAGAGCGCGACCAGCCCTCCGCCACTTCGCTTAGCCGTTCCCGCAGGTGGCGGACCTGTGCCTTCAAGAGGTCGATGGTGCGCGCCTGCTGGGCCACGACCTCGGACAATTCCTCGGCCAGTCGCTCATGATGGGAAAGCCTGCTTTCCAGGGCAATGAGCCGCTGCTCGGTCATCTCATCCACGCTACGGCCCCTATCGCTTTTTCCGTGGCCGCTTCTGGCGCCCGGCCTGTTCGCCTTCCTTCCTTTGGACGAACAGCTTGCCGGCCTGCATGGCCGCCGCTCGGCTGATGTAGCTGCCGCAATCGAACCGCTGGCCTTCGAACATAACCACCAACGTGAACTGCTGGGGACCGATCTCGTCGACCTGGATGTTGGACAAAGGCGATGGCGTCATGGCCGTCTCAACCTCACCCAAGCCGGACCCGTCGTCAAGCCCGCATCCAACGGCGCGACCGGCCCGGTCGCCAGCCTCTGCCAGAAATCATGCCCGGCGCCTTGGGCGCAGAATGGGGCGTGCGCACGCAGGCTGGCCGAAATCATCCGGATGACCCGTTCGGCCGGCAGGCGCGTTCCGGCCATGGCCAGGGCGACAACGGCCAGAGAAAGGCTCAGCCGCCGAAGATCGAGCGGAGCATGGGCGACGCCCCGCATCCATCGGCGCGCCAGCAAGGCCACACTTCCGCCCACCACCAGCCCGGCCAGCACCTCGTGAAGGCTGTGAATGCCCAGCGAAACCCGCGTCGCGGCAATGGCGCCGACCAGCAAAGCGGCCGGCAGAACGGCCAGCAGGCGCCGCCGACCAGTCAGCTGGCGGCTCGCCACCGCGGCGAGGGACCCGAGGACCGAAGCCGACATCGCCGCATGGCCACTAGGAGAACGGATGTCAAGGCGGAACAGGTGCAGGCCGCAGCCCGCCACGGCGATCTTCAACAGGGCAATGGCCAGGGCGGCGGTCAGCCAGGCGAGCAGGACAGCGCCGGCCTCCCGCCGGTGGCCGCTCCACGCCAGGAACGCAACGCTGACAAGGCAAATGGCGCTGAGCGTAGCGGAATCGCCGAGGTCGGTAATGGCAATGAAGAGCCGCTCCACCGATGTCACCCTTTCCAAACCGACCAGCCCCGGCCAGTCCCGGTAGAGCAGCCTTCCCCGCCCCTCCTCCAGGGCCGGAAGCATAGAGCCGGAAACCGCTATAGCGAACCCCGGCGAACCCGAGAATGGCAACAGTTCTTGGGTGCGTTGCCGCGAGGTCATAATCCATACGGGCCGAACGACAGCCCTCTCGCGCAATGAGCGGCGCCACGCCGACCAAGGGTGTGGTAACTCGGGGCGCCTTCCCCCGAGGCAAAATTCGCGGCCAACCGCCACGACGCCTATGCCCGCCGACGCAACCCTGCCGGTTCGCCTATGGGCTAAAAATCCAGGCATGCCCGCTGCCGGCCGGCACTCACTCTCAAATAGCGAATATTCTCACCCGGAAAATGTGTTTCGGCAACTCCAATCACGACGCAGAATACGCTTGCGCCAGCGTGGTATAAGGGCACCACAGAATGAATACGTCCATTACTATAGGCTCACATATTTGCGATAGATTTATTATAAACGCCAGGTCCACTCCATATTCCATCGCCATTTCAGATAAGAAAGGCACATTCACTTACGCCAAACTCCATAGCCTGGCTCGCTCACTTGCACATATTATTACCCACAACGTATTTCCCGGTGAACCAATAGTGATATTGGGCAGCCGTGAAATGGAAACACCACTGGCGATGATTGCCAGCCTTATCGCAGGCGTGCCATTTGCTGTAATAGATAGCTCCTATCCCCATGACCGGATTGCGGCAATCTGTGATCAATTGAAGGCACAGGTTGCCCTGTACTCCCCATCGCTGGATCGTATTGTCGACAGCGCCATGCTTCGGCGAAGAATGAACATACGCGAATGGATAAGAATTGATCAGACAGATCCAGCGCGACAAGGAATATTTCCAGATCCGCTCAACAACAATACTGCGTACATTATTTTCACATCCGGAAGCACTGGTCACCCCAAGGGGATCCGCACAGGACATGAGCCATTAATTCATTTCGCTCACTGGTATGAGAAGACCTTCTCTCCCGGACATGGGTCAAAATTTTCAATGCTGTCGGGCTTGAGCCACGATCCTTTGTTTAGGGACATTTTCATTCCATTGTCAACCGGCGGGGAATTACACATTCCCGATCAGAGCGATATCTTTTGCCCCGACCACCTCTATCAATGGATGTTATCGTCGCGCATTCAATACGCCCACGTCACTCCACAGATCATAGGATTGCTTGCCACAGGCAAACGAAAATCATCATGCCTGGAGGATCTCCGTTATATATTTAGTGGAGGCGATGTACTTAGCCCAGCCACAGTCCGTAATGCGAGGGAAATAGCCCCGGCCGCAGAGCTGGTTAATTTCTACGGCACGTCCGAAACCCCTCAAGCCATGGCCTATCAAGCCGTAAGTTCTGAACTGCAGCCCCCTTATCCACTGGGGAAGCCCATTCAAGACGTAACCATCCACATCCTGGACGACGACCTGAAGCCCATGGCAGCCGGTACGGCGGGTGAGATTGTCATCGAAACTGAATACCTTTCTCATGGGTATCTCGATGACGCCGACAATAAGACGGAACAAAGGATGTCCTATGTGCGGCGCTTGCCTGGTGGCCAGGGCAAGCGCGCCTACCTGACGGGAGACATTGGCTACCAGGATGCAGAGGGACAAACATATTTTTGTGGGCGAAAGGATGACCAGGTAAAAATCAGAGGATACCGCGTCGATTGCGCAGATGTTGCCGCAACCCTGGAGCGTCATGGATCAACGGAACAAGCTGTCGTCCTGCCGATGACAGGGACGGATGGCAAAAATTTCCTGATGGCCTTTGTGACTGGAAACGAGCATGTCATTCGAAACGAGGCGCCGACAATATTGCCGTCATATATGGTGCCACGAATCATTATTCATGTTGATTACTTTCCGCTGTTGCCTAACGGCAAAATCGACCGCGCAGCTCTACGGGGTATTGGCTGTGACCGCTTGAAATGGCAGGGAAATAAAAAAGAAAATATTGAAAACCCTCTTTTACATGACATAGCGACTGCTCTGCACGCCCTTGATTTCGAGGCTGATCGTTCATTTGTCGAATTGGGCGGCGACTCCCTGTCCTCCATACAGGTCTCGATGTTGATTGAGGATTATCTGGGGTTCCTCCCACACAGGTGGGAGAAAATTCCATTTCAAGACATCGCCTCCATGAAGTCCGAGAAGCGACTAGAAAACAACATGTTCGGACTGATTAAAATCCAATCGACGATATTGTTTCGGGCTATCGGCATCATGCTGGTCGTGCTTTTCCATGCCGGTGCCACAACGATATTTGGCACATCGACATTGTTTGTCGTATCCGGGATGAGTTTTTCCAGAATGTTGCTTCCCGGGATCATCAACAGGGGAGACATCAAGCCCACCATAAAATTTATCATAAAATTTGCCATGCCAGCAGGACTATACGAACTAATTCGCGGCCTATATTTCGATAATCTATGGATACCGGAAATATTTCTATTAGGCACATTTTGGAAGAGCCCCGTGAGTCCGCATGAGTCACTTTGGTTCCTTGATGCATTGTCAGCCAGTATTTTGCTTTTATCTTTTCTTGCGTGGTGCCTATCGACGATAAGTCGCAAGTTAAATAATGTTAGCACAGAAAATCTATTTTTGTTCTCTGTATTTGCTTGTGGTATTGCAATTTTTACACTGATGGCACAAATTACAACGGGCTGGCATAATGGTGATCTTGGAGGGAGCGTCGCTCCATTTCGTTGGTTCTGGATGGTCGCGTTCGGCGCCGCCATCGAGACGGCAGAAACCAGGATACATAAATTTCTTCTGACATGCGTTACAGCCATTATCGGCATTTTATGGGTGGCAAGGCTCATTACAGACACTGGATTGAAAGAAAGTCTCGGAGAGTTTTTCTTCATCTCCGTCGTCATGCTGATCTGGGTTGACCACATTCCCATCCCAAGACTTTTTCGCCGGCCGATCATGCTGTTAGCCGCGAATTCACTGTTCATATATATCGTCAATTACGCGGTGATTAATACGATCATGCCGCGGCTCGGCCTGCCAAGCTGGGCTCTTCTTCGCGTAATTGCGGCCATTGGATGCGGATTCGCCGCGGCATTTGTGTGGAACAGGATCGTCGGCGGACAGCACGCCGGACGAGCCTGAAGCCGGTTCGCCGCGAGACCTCTTCGGCCAGCCGCACGATGTCGAAGCATCCGAGGTGGCGAACATTCGGCGCTTCGATGATGGCGGCCAGTGCCTCGCTTACTGAGGCCGAGTGGCCTTCGACCATCCCAGCCGCTATCACTTCCAGGCTGTTTGGATCTGGGGATGGCCGGGTCACTCAGGCGTCCGCCTCGTCGGTCCAAGCGGGCATGCGATCGGGCTCGTCGTGCAACTGGGTGATCCAGCGGCGGTCGGCAACGCCGCAGGATTGCCGGGCGGTTTCGGCGCTACCATCCGAAAACGGCGCCACAAAGCCGGATGCGCGCGCGAGTACAGGGCAACTCCCTGTTTCGAGAAGCCGGTTACCCTAGTGGTGAAAATCCGACGGATGGTACCGCCACCAGCCGTCGAATTTTCACCACAATTCAATTGGTTGGTGGGCCGCCTGATCCAGGCGCTTGGGGACCAAGCGTCTGGGGCGGACCACTAGTTAGGATCTACTGCCTATAGACGATTACCGTGGCGGCGGGAGGTCGAAGACTGGCGGCACTCATCCCCCCGCCCACAGATGCTGCGCCGCGTAGGCCCGCCACGGCCGCCACGCCTCGGCCCGTGCCAGGAGTTCGGCCGACGACTGGGAGCACCCCACCCTACGCGCGGCAGCACGGATGAGAGCGATATCAGCGGCGGGAAAGGCGTCCGGCTCGCGAAACTGGCGCAACGCAATGTACTGCGCCGTCCATTCCCCCACCCCCCGGATGGTGCGCAGGCGCTCCATCGCCTCGTCGAGATCGCAATAGGACTCGAACAGGTGCCGGTCGGCCATGGCGGCAGCGGCGACCGCCGACAACGCGGCGGCGCGGCTGCAGGGCATGCCTAGGGAAGCGAGGTCGGCCGTCGCCAGGGCGTCCGGCCGCGGGAAGACATGCGTGAGGTCCCCCGCGGGCTCGCGCAAGATGGCGCCATGGGCGGTAACCAGGCGGCCCGCCAGCCTGCGGGCGGCGGCGACAGAGATCTGCTGTCCCAGGACGGCGCGGATGGCCAGTTCGAAGCCGTCCCAGGCCCCCGGCAGCCGCAAGCCCGGCTGCGAAGCCACCAGTGGCGCCAGCAATGGGTCCTTGGCCAGATGGGCGCCGATGGCCAGCGGATCGGCTGCCAGATCGAATACCCGGCGCAGCCGCGCGATGATCACTGGGAGCGCGGGCAGCCTGGGGAACCGGACAGTGACACGGAGCGCGTTGCCGACGGTCGGGCGGACGACGACGGTTCCTTGCGCGCCGTCAAGGTCCACCGTGCGGGCATATGCGTCGGCGCTGACCCGTTCGACACCGGCGATGGCCCGGCGGCCGAGGAATTGGACCATCGCCGGCCAGTCGTAGGGGGGATGGTAGCCGAGCCGCAGCACAATCGCACCCTCCTCCGCCGCCGGCACCTCGAGACCATTCTCACGCCGCAGCGCGCCGGGCGGCTGGCCATAGAGCGCCTGGAAGGTTTCGTTGAACCGGCGGATGCTGCCGAAGCCCGCGGCAAAGGCCACCTCGGCCATTGGCAGTCGGGTCTCATGGATCAGCTGCTTGGCCAGCAGCACGCGCCGTGTCTGCGCCACCGCCACCGGCGAGGCGCCGAGATGCTGGCGGAACAGCCGCCGCAAATGCCGCTCGCCCACCCCCAGCCGGGCCGCGAAGACGTCGAGCGTGGCCTCGTCCAGGGCCCCCAGTTCGATCAGCCCCAGCGCCCGCGACACCGTGTTGGCCGTGCCGCGCCATGCTCCCAGGTCGGGCGCGGTCTCGGGCCGGCACCGCAGACAGGGACGGAACCCCGCCTCGTGCGCGGCCGCCGCCGAGGGAAAGAAGACGACATTCTCACGCCGGGGGGTGCGCGCCGGACAGATCGGCCGGCAATAGATGCCGGTGGTCTTGACGCCAGTGAAGAACCGGCCGTCGAACCGGGGATCGCGGAGACAGACCGCGCGATAGCAAGCATCGTGATCGAGATCCATGGCCAGACAGTGGGGCCGCGGGGCCGCGCCGTCTAGCGGTTTTCGGACATCCTCATGGCGGCGAAAGCGTCCGAAAACCGCCAGACGGAGGTTTCCCAACAGAGCATATCCTGCGTCAGCAACGAAGGAGGATCGCTATGTCCGTCACCATCTTCCGCCTGGAGCGCCTGGGGACCCCCACCGGCACCATGCTGCTGGTCACCGATGACGAGGGGTGCATCCGCGCCCTGGATTGGCAGGACTGTGAGCAGCGCATGCAGGCGCTTCTGCACCGCCACTACGGCGCCGGCGCCCTGCGCGATCGGCCCCGACCGTCGCCAGCCGGCCGGGCCCTGACCGCCTATTTCGACGGCGACTTGGCCGTCCTGGCCGGCCTGCCCACCGCCACCAACGGCGGCGTGTTCCAGCGGCTGGTGTGGGATGCCCTGCGCTGTATCCCGGCCGGAGAAACAGTCAGCTACGGCCGGCTGGCGAGCGGCATCGGCCGGCCGACGGCAGCGCGCGCGGTCGGCCTGGCCAACGGCGCCAACCCCGTCGCCATCGTCGTTCCCTGTCACCGGGTGGTGGGCGCCGACGCCAGCCTGACCGGTTACGCCGGCGGCATCGAACGCAAACGCTGGCTGCTGGCGCATGAGGCCCGCTGGACAGGCTGATCAGCACTTGACGGAGCCAAACGGGGGACCGGGTGGACGAATGACGTATCGCATCGCTTTCCACGGCCAGAAGACGACAGCCTGAACGATGCCGTGGAATGCGATGGCGAGACGCCGCCACGGCGACAGGCAATCAGAGGGTGGCACAGAGAGGGGGAGTCCGCCGACACGTCAATGTCGTCGGCCAGCAAGACGGCAATGAGATTGGCGGAGATCCAGGCCTTGGCGGGATTTCGCGTTGTCGCCAAGCTGGACACGGAATTCCCAGATCTGTCGTTCCGTCGCCCCCGCCCGGCGGTGGCGTTTGATGATCCCCAGCTCTTCCAGCGTCTTCCGATGCCGGGCCACCACCTCGCGGGCGCCCCCTGTTCGACGGTCAGCGCCGATGTTTTTCCGGCTCCGTGATGCCGCATTCGCGCGCTTCGGCATCGAAGGCCTCGCGGTACAATGGTAGGGCCCGAGTGCGGATCATGGGCTCGCCGGTGCGGCTGTCGATATACTCCACCCGCTCCACCAACCGGTGGGCGGCCTTGTTGGGACAAGCTTCGCTTTCAGCGATCAGCGCGGCAATCTGCGCCGTCAGGCCGGCAATATGGCAGGAATCGAGGTCGGCTTCAAAGCGGAGTTCATCGAGCTCGCGACGCAGCTCGGTGATCTGGCGGCGAAGATCCTCGACGTCCATTTCGTCCATCAGGCTGGCCTGATCTTCGGTTGGAACTTTGGGAGTGCTCATGTGTCTGATCCAGTTCTTGGTAGCGGAGGGCCAAGCGAGCCGCGATATGAAGTATCCCCAACTTCACAGCCGAATGTCGACTGCTGTCAGCAAAAAAGCAAAGGGAGGTCAGCTCGCATCCGGACAGGTCACTTCCTGAACATTTTCCCGGAAAGGGACCAGTTCCGGGTGCCGGTTGACACGCCTTGCGGCAACGGTGCGGCAATCGTACATCAACAGGAGGGACGCCCAGTCTCCGGAAGGAGACGTAGCACCTCAGCCTTCAGAGGCGGCGCGGACCACCACATCCCAGACGAGGATGAGGTCGACGCTCCAATATCCGTGGATCAAGCGATTGCGGAAGGCGATGATCCGAGCCCAGGGAATCGCCGGATTTTCGCGGATTGTCGGCGAAAGCCGGTTGGCCGCCTCGCCGATAACCTCGAAATTACGGATCACGGCGTCCTGGATCAGCCGCTGGGCCAGAAATACAAGCGTAGCCTGATTGCCCCGTGACGGGCGGCGATCTCACTGATCGCTTGGCGCCGGATCCCAATCTGATCGAGAAGAGCCATAACGTCCGTCCGTTGAGAATGAGCCTACCGCCACCTGCGAATTGTATCTTGGAACTTGGCGCCAGGTCCATCTCACGCGATCGGGTTCCACAGATAGCCACCTTGAGCAGCGGAATTTCATCCGGCATTCAGACCACACTTAACGAATCAGAGTTTGCGCGCCCGAACGGGCGCACAGGCTCGGTTGAACGAACGCGTCTGACTGAGCGTTCTCGGAGAGGTTGGCCGCCAGCATCTCCCCGACATCCCGCAGCCCGCCGCTGAAATGTCCCTCCGCCAGATCGGCGGCGATCAGCTTGCCAAGCTGGGGCAGGGCGGAGGACGGCAACATGGGGGACTCCCGACAAGCGAGATCGAAACGGCGCGCATGGTAGCCGCCGGGCGGGAGAATTCATAGAACTAGTGGGCCGGAGCAGATAGAGACGCTGGTGATCGCGGCGCTGCAACAAGCGAACCAGCCGCCTTCGTTCGCGCATCGCGCACTTCCGTCTTGTTCCCGATTTGGGAACAGGCTATCCTGATGCCATGCAGGTGATCGCCCTCCGCACCCTAAGGCAATTCTGGGAACGCCATTTCCAGGCCGAAACGCCGATCAAGGTTTGGTACGCCATCGCTTCCAAGGCGGATTGGGCTTCGACGGCCGATGTCAAAAGGCAGTTTGGTGCGGGGGTCGATTTCGTCGGCGATAATCGGCTGATATTCGACTTGGGCGGCAACAAGTACCGGTTGGTCGTCCATGTTTCCTATGCCAACAAGCGGGTCTTGGTGAAATTCATCGGAACCCATGCCGAATACGACAAGATCAATGCGGAGATCGTGTGATGCAGATCCGTCCTCTTCATTCCGAGACCGATTACGACGCGGCGCTCAAACAGATTGAACAGTATTTCGTGACGGAACCGGCACCTGGGACGCCCGAGGCCGATAGCTTCGATCTTCTTGCCTTGGTCATTGCGGATTATGAGGCGAAGCATTGGCCGATCGATCCGCCGGACGCCATCGAGGCAATCAAGTTCCGGATGGAACAGAAGGGCTATAGCCAAAAAGACTTGGCCGCGTTGCTTGGGTCGCGGTCGCGGGCATCGGAAATTCTTTCGCGGAAGCGCCCTCTGACCATGGAGATGGCATGGAGGCTGAACCGCGAATGGGGAATTCCTGCTGAAAGCCTGATCCGGCCAACGACGGCCTGACACGCGGCAAAAAGGCCCGCCAACTGACCAAGTTGACGGGCCTGATATGGTAGCGGAGGAGGGACTTGAACCCCCGACACGCGGATTATGATACGGGTTAAGTCCCTTTGTTCTCAAAGTGATAGGTTTCGAATGTACCGTCCGCGTCCCCCACAGGGATCGTGTCCTCTTCAGGTCGGCATCTCGTCCCCTGGCTGGGGAGTCTCGCCGCCATCCCTCGTGAGGAGATGACGAAAAGCCGCCCGATCACCGAAACCCTTGCGACTCGTGAAAAACTCGGCAGTCCGCATGGCGGCTAGCTTCTCAGCTACCGCCGTGGCGACAAATTGATTCAAGCTCGTCCCTTCTTCCGCCGCCAAGCGTTCAGCCTCGGCCTTGATCGAGACCGGCAGGCGGAGCGGATAGGTAGAGGTCTTCGTCGTCATGACACCACCTTCCATAAGATTTCGCCCGGCAACACAACCGGCAAACCAAACCGTTCGGCCGCCGGCAGATAATCCCGACGGTTAAACGTCACCAGGCAATCTGCTTGCCCGTTTACCGCCGCCTCCAACACCAATTCGTCCCCAGGATCACGTAGTTGCGGACGCCAAAGAAACCACGGCTCGACAGGGTTGATGAGTTCAACCAAGCGGTTGAGGAACACCGAGACGTCGGCCGGCTGCAGACCTGCCGCCAGAACATGGTCAGCTCGTCGGCAGACAGCCTCATATTCCAGGAACAGAGGCACCGTAGCCAGCAGGTCCGCCCGCCCGTCATCGATCGCCAACAGCAAAGCCGCCGACGCCCCTCGCGGGCTTCGCAGAGCAGCAACGATGACGTCTGTGTCGAGAACCAGTCGCATCACATATAGTGTCACATCATATGTGATGTGACAATGCTTGCGGCAGCTCTTGCATAGGAAGTGGCTTCATGCCCCTTGGCGCGAAGGTGACGACGCCTCAATCGTCCTCTTCACCTTCGGTGGCGGCACGCCTGCGGCTTTCAGTCAGGTCGTCGAGCGCGGCCTCGTAATTGGCAGTCGAGAAATCGGTACGGTCGTTGGCCACCTGGTGTAGCTGATTGGTCAGCGCCCATGCGATGGCGTGGATGGCCTCGTGACGATCCAGGCCTTCCTTCATGACTCGCGCCAGTGCCCGCCGTACGGCCGATGGGTCGTCCGCGGCAACCTGGCTTTCGACGATGGTGTGAAGCGTCGCATGCACGGTAGGCTCCGGCGCCAAAACTCCGGCACGCCGGTGATACGCTTCGACCAGACGTAAACGCTCGCCCTCCTCGAGCGCCAGCCTATCGGCGGCGTCTGGAGCCGTCAGGGGATCGTAGGCGATCCGGCTCTGTGTCCGGCCCCCAGCCTCCGCGCCTGGGTTCCCTTCGGGCCGGCCCCTTACCGTGACGCCCGCAAGACTCGGTATCGGCCTGCCCGCTACGGCTTTGGCCAAGTGGGACTCGCACCCACAGGCGATCATCAGCTTTCCATGACGTACCCCCGAGGAGTGGTGTAAGAGCGGGGGCGTCCGAGACGACCGGCTTGACGCCGCGCAGGCCACGCCGCGTCAATTCACGCAGGAAGGCGGTCCAGAAGGTCTCGGCCTCGGAGCAGCCGATGGACATGCCCAGCACAGCTCTTACACCATCCCGTGGGGCACGACCCTTGAAGTTGCGCTTCGTAATGCCTCTTATCCGACAGGCCTACGGCCAATTTTCGCCATCCCGGAAGTGCTTAATACGAAGATGGGTTAAAACCCGCCGACGGGGCTACGACGTTTTTCGACCAGCCCTATCTGAACCAATGCTCTACGAAATTCAACGGTTGCGGAAATCAAATGCTGCATATGGGGCCAAGTGGCGACGGCGGCGTTGGTGCAGGGGCAAACCATCGAGGAGGCCGATGCGCACAGGGATGTCGGAATCAGATGGCCTCCGACGATCCTGAGTGGCCCCTAACAGGCACTATGGCCAGGAGCGGAAAATGCCCGGATTGTTGAGGCTGGTAGGCCACCCAGTGAGCGATGCGTCTCGCGCAGTGCGGGCTATGGCATCCGGCGCATTGCACGCAATGCGGAAGAATGGGTTCCTCCTCTATCGACGGTTCAAGGATGTCTCTATCGCCCGCAAGCTGTACTTCTCAGTTGGCATTATGGCGATGTTGATCGGAGTTGAGCTTTTCGTCCTGCTTTTTAGTCTGAATACTCTTTCTTCTTTGCGAGCCTATGTCGGCGGCGAGGGGCTGTGGTCCAAGGCGGAGAAGGATGCCGTCTTCCATCTGTACAAGTACGGCGTGTCACACACCGATAAAGACTACGAGCTCTTTAAGCAATTTATGCGGGTTCCGGCCGGCGATGCCAAGACGCGACGGGAAGTGCTGTCGGGTAATGGGAACATGGATGTGGCACGTCAGGGTTTCTTGCAGGGCCGAAATAATCCTGACGACATTGATGGGATGCTAAATCTGTTTATTCGTTTCAATAACGTCTCATACATTAGAAAAGCCATAAACCTATGGGGCAAGGCGGAAGCCATCGCCATGCAACTGCCGCCTATCGCAGAAAAATTGCGTGCAGAGATAAATTCTTCGAATCCGTCTCAGGAAAGAATAAATAAGCTTCTTGCCTCTCTTTATACGATAAACCAGACGCTCACCGCATTCGAGGATGAATTTTCATTCACCCTTGGTGAAGGATCCCGTTGGCTGGAAAGAGTGGTCCTTAGATTACTGCTTGCAACCGCGATCACCGTGGAAACCACGGGCTTGTTATTGGTCATAACCGTCACCAGAGGCATACAAAAGGGACTTGGAGAGATCATTCGAGCGGCCAATTCGTTCTCCGCAGGAGAATTGAGCGCGCGGACCATAGTATTGTCCCGCGACGAAATCGGAATCGTCGCCAATTCGTTCAATGGAATGGCGGATATTCTGCAGATGCGGGTGAGCGAACTTGCCCAACTGAATCGGCATCTGAAACATGAGGTTGGTGAACGGAAGCGCGCCGAGGCGGGCCTGCGCCAGATGAATCTGACCTTGGAGGTTCGCGTGGCCAAACGCACGGCGAAACTGACGAAATCGGTTGAAGCTTTGCGCAAAGAGGCGTTGGAACGCGAGCGAGCCGAGGCGGCACTGCGCCAGAGCCAGAAAATGGACGCGATCGGCCAACTGACTGGCGGCATCGCGCACGATTTCAACAATATGCTTGCCGCCATCTCCGGTAGCCTCGAGATGATTAGGCGCCGCATGGCCCAGGGACGCACGGAAGGGGTGGGGCGCTACATCGAAGCCGCGCTGACCTCGACCGCTCGCGCGGCAACGGTGACCCATCGTCTGCTCGCCTTCTCGCGCCGTGAAACGCTGGACCCGCAGCCGACCGACATCAACGAGCTGGTTCTGGGAATGGCCGAATTGTTCAGAGACACCGTGGGACCGGCGATCCGGATCGAGACGAGGCTGGCTTCTGAGTTGCACCTGACCCTGTGCGATCGCAATCGACTTGAAACCGCTTTGCTCAATTTGATCATCAACGCCCGCGATGCCATGCCCGACGGCGGGTCCCTGGTAATAGAGACCGCCAATTCGGTCATTCCGGATCGCGGAGACGAGACCGGAGACGGGCCTGAGCCGCCGCCCGGAGACTACGCGACGCTGCTCGTCACCGATACCGGCGTCGGAATGTCCCCGGCAACCCTGGCGCGGGCGTTTGAACCATTCTTCACCACCAAGCCGCTCGGCCAAGGTACCGGACTGGGCTTATCGATGGTCTATGGCTTCGTGCAGCAATCGGGCGGAAGGCTGTTCTTGCACAGCAAGGAGGGGCTTGGAACAACAGTGACGATCTATTTGCCCCGGCATTTGGGAGTGGCGAGCAAGCCAGCGGAGGGAGATGTTCTTCCGGCGGGCCATTCGCAAGCGAACGCAGTTGTGCTGTTGGTCGAAGACGAACCGAACGTGCGCATGTTCCTTGTCAACGTGCTCGAGGAAATGGGCTGTACCGTATTGGCCGCAGGGGACGGCGCGTCCGGGCTGAACATCTTGGATTCCCAGACCCGAATCGACCTTCTGGTCAGTGACGTGGGCCTGCCTGGTGGCATCAATGGACGTCAGCTTGCCGACGCCGCGCGGCAACGTCGCTTGGACCTGAAGGTGCTGTTCATCACCGGCTACTCGGAAGTCTTCACGGCAGGCAGCGGTCAGCTTAATGAAGGCATGCAGGTTCTTACGAAGCCATTCACACTGGACGCGTTTGTGGACAAAGTGCAGGGGATTCTCGTTTGACCCAGCATTCGACACCAGTCCTGTGATGCTCCGGTCGTCGCTGCGGCTTACGCTTTTCTGATCTTTCCGGGCAGGATCGGTGTGACGACGCGCGTTGACAGCGACTCCGTCCTGGGTTCGCGGTCACTGCGCACATGCCTTGGATTCCGCTGATTTTTCAGGACGTTATGGAAGGCGGATTCCGGGCGGGTATCTATGCCGCGGAGGCTCCGGCCTGGGTTCGCGGTCACAGCGCACACATGGCATAAGGGACGCCGCGTAATGCATTGATTTTACCCGATTTCAGTTTTTCAAATTTCCGGGAAAGCGCGCAAAACCTAGACACACGACTTGCGATAAATCCGTTGCAATAGAACTGCGTACATGCCACCGTTATGGGCATGTATCTTCGTGTGACCGAACGGCGCAACAAGGACGGCTCCAAGGTCTCCTACTATGCGCTTGCCGAGAACGTCTGGAACGCCGAAGCCAAGCGGTCCGAGACGCAGGTGGTGCACAGCTTCGGCCGGGCCGATGAAGTTGACCGCGCCGCGCTGGAGCGGCTGGTCAAAAGCATCAATCGGGTGCTGGATGTCGATACGGCCGCGCCGACGACGGGCGGCGCGGCCCCGGATATTGAGATTGAACGGGTGTTCGAACTGGGCGTGCCGCTGGTCGCCCGGGCGCTGTGGGAGGAATTGGGCATTGGTCCGGCCATCCGCCGCTGCATGGCCGAGGGCGACCTGGCCGCTCCGCACGAGACGGCACTGTTCGCCATGGCGGCGAACCGGCTGGAAGACCCGGGATCGAAGCTCGCCTGTGCGTCCCGCTGGCTGCCGGATGTCGCCTGGTTGCCGGACGCCGCCGGCCTCAAGGTCGACCAGTTATACCGGGCGCTCGACTTCCTGACCATGTGGACGAGCGAGATCGAGCACGACGTCTTCCTGCGCACGGCCGACCTGTTCAACCTCGACGTCGACCTGATCTTTTACGACACCACCACCGCCTACTTCGAAATCGACGAGCCGGACGAGGAGCCGCAGGAATGGGGCGGCCGGCTGTTTGCCCCCTTGCGCCGCCGCGGCCACAGCAAGGAGGGGCGCGACAACCAGCCGCAGGTGATCATCGCCCTGGCGGTCAGCCGTGACGGCATGCCGGTGCGCTCCTGGGTGCTGCCGGGCGATACGGCGGACGTTACCACGGTAGAAAAGATCAAGGACGACCTGCGGGCTTGGCGGCTCGGCCGCTGCGTGTTCGTCGGCGATGCCGGCATGTACTCGGCCGACAACCTGGCCAAACTGAGCCGCGGCCTCGGCCGTTACATCCTGGCCGTGCCGATGCGCCGGCTGAAGGAGGTCGAGACCGAGGTGCTGACCAAGCCGGGCCGCTACAAGCCGGTGGCGGACAACCTTCAGGTCAAGGAGGTGTGGGTCGGCGAAGGCGAACGGCGGCGGCGCTACGTGCTGTGCCTGAATCCCGAAGAGGCGGCGCGGCAGCGCCAGCATCGGGAGTTGGTGCTGGCCGAAGTCGAGGAAGAACTCGCCTTGCTGCGCCAGGGCCGGCAGGATCATCCGAAGGGCGCCTGCCACCTGCTGGCGTCCCGGCGCTATGGCCGGTACCTCGACACCGACTATCTCGGCCGCCCGAAGCTGGACAAGGCGAAGATCAAGGCGGCCGAGAAGTTCGACGGCAAGTTCGTCGTCATCACCAATGACGACACCCTGTCCGCCGACGATGTGGCGCTCGGCTACAAAGGCGGCTGGATCATCGAATCATGCTTCCGCAGGATGAAGCAGACCGGTCTTCAGGTGCGGCCGATGTTCCATTGGACGCCGCGGCGCATCGAGGCCCACGTCCGGCTGTGCGTGCTGGCCCTGCAGATGCAGCGCGCCGCGGAGATCCGCTGCGGCCAGCCTTGGGGGCGGATCGCCCACCATCTGACCGGCCTGAAGGCCATCCGCTACACCGCGGAAAATCGGACGATTGTTCAGCGGACAAAAATCTCTCCCGAGCTCGCCGAAATCCTGAAAAAGCTCGGGATATCAACGCCAAAGAAGATCGTCAGCGTCGACGAGCGCCCCGCCGGGGCCTCCGCGGCATAGATACACGCCCGGAATCCGCCTTCCATAACGTCCTGAAAAATCAGCGGAATCCAAGGCATGTGCGCAGTGACCGCGAACCCAGGTCCGGCGGGGTGCTCGTCGACGCTGACGATCTTCTTTGGCGTTGATATCCCGAGCTTTTTCAGGATTTCGGCGAGCTCGGGAGAGATTTTTGTCCGCTGAACAATAGTCCGATTTTCCGCGGTGTAGCGGATGGCCTTCAGGCCGGTCAGATGGTGGGCGATCCGCCCCCAAGGCTGGCCGCCGCGGATCTCCGCGGCACGCTGCATCTGCAGGGCCAGCACGCACAGCCGGACATGGGCCTCGATGCGCCGCGGCGTCCAATGGAACATCGGCCGCACCTGAAGACCGGTCTGCTTCATCCTGCGGAAGCAGGATTCGATGATCCAGCCGCCTTTGTAGCCGAGCGCCACATCGTCGGCGGACAGGGTGTCGTCATTGGTGATGACGACGAACTTGCCGTCGAACTTCTCGGCCGCCTTGATCTTCGCCTTGTCCAGCTTCGGGCGGCCGAGATAGTCGGTGTCGAGGTCGAGATTCCTCCGAAGCCGCAAATCAAGTCGCTGTTCGAAGCAGCCAAGGCCTTCGACACCACCGGCCAAGCCGAGGCCATGGTGGCGGTGCTGGCCTTCGCCGGCTTGCGCGCCAGCGAGATGCGCGGGCTTCGCCGCCGCGATCTGCGCCTGAACAAGGGAAAGATCGACGTCCGCCAGCGGGCCGACCGATGGAACGTCATCGGCCCCTGCAAGACCAAGAACAGCCGCCGTATGGTGCCAATTCCTCCGGTCGCCGTCGCGGCAATAAAGCGCTGGCTCGAACACGCGCCTCCGTCTGAGCAAGGCTTGGTTTTCCCCAACGGCGTCGGCAAAGTCGAGAGCTATGCCAACGTCTACAACCGGATCTGGGTCCCGCTGATGGATGCGGCCCGCTTGGTCGACGTAAAGGGCAACAGGGAAGGCGAGAATTCGGTTCGTACCGTCTCACCTTGGTTCGCGCTCCACACCCTCCGCCACGTCGCTTGCAGCCTGTGGATCGAACAAGGCGCCACACCCAAGAAAATCCAGACCTGGGCGGGGCATGCCAGCATTCAGTTCACGCTGGACCGCTACGGCCACCTATGGACCGACGACATGTCCGACCAGGCCATCACCCGAGCGATCGAGCGCTCGTTGCTCGGATGAACGCAATGGGAACATCGTGCGGCATCCGTGCGGCATGGATTTTTCGGAATGTTCGGAAAATGGCGGAAAACTGCAGAATCCAATTACGCCCGCAGAGCCAGGAGAACAAAAAGCGAAACCCCTGCCAAGTGCTTGACCTGACAGGGGTTTTCGTTGGTAGCGGAGGAGGGACTTGAACCCCCGACACGCGGATTATGATTCCGCTGCTCTAACCAGCTGAGCTACTCCGCCGCAATGCGTGAAGGGCGACTTTTTATCGGCTTGGCGACGGCAAGTCAACTTGATCTTCGCGCCTGATCCAACCGCCGCCCAGGACGCGCTCTCCGCGGTACAAGACGCAGGCCTGCCCCGCGGCCACGCCCTCTTCCGGGGCATCCAGATCGACCGTCGCGCCGCCATCCGCATCAAGGGAAAGGGTGGCCGGCACCGGCGGGCGGGTAGAGCGGATTTTCACCGTCACCCGTTCCTCGCGCCCGTCGCCTTCGCCCAGCCAGTTGACACCGGCAAGCCGAATCCGGCGGCAGGCCAGCGCCTCTTTCGGACCGACTACGACACGGCGGCTGTCCGGTTCGAGGCGCAGCACGTAAAGTGGCTCTCCGCCACCCAGCCGCAGACCCCGGCGCTGACCCACCGTGTAATGGACGATGCCCTGGTGGCGGCCCAGCACGCGCCCGTCCAGATGGACGATATCGCCCCCGGCCACCGCGCCCGGCCGCAGCCGCCGCACCAGCCCGGCGTAATCGCCATCGGGAACGAAGCAGATATCCTGGCTGTCCGGCTTGGCTGCCACCGGCAGGGCGAAACGTCGCGCGATGCCCCGGGTCTCGTCCTTGCTGGCCATGCTGCCCAGGGGGAAGCGCAGGAAGGCCAGTTGCTCGCGGGTGGTGGCGAAGAGGAAATAGCTCTGGTCGCGGCTGTGATCGACGCCGCGCAACATCACCGGTCCGGCCTCGCCGTCCTCGCGCCGCACGTAATGGCCGGTGGCCAGCGCGTCGGCGCTAAGGTCACGGGCTACCTTCATCAGATCGCGGAACTTGACCGTCTGATTGCACAGCACGCAAGGGATGGGTGTTTCACCACGGACGTAGGAATCGGCGAACCGTTCGACGACGTCCTGGCGGAAGGTAGATTCGTAGTCGATGACGTAATGAGCAATACCCAGGGCGTCGGCCACCCGCCGGGCATCGTGGATGTCCTTTCCGGCACAGCAGGTGTTGGCCTTGCCAGTGGCGCAGCCATGGTCGTAAAGCTGCAGCGTAACGCCCACCACCTCCCATCCCTGCTCCTGCAGCAAGGCTGCGGTCGCGGAGGAATCCACGCCTCCCGACATGGCGACGACGATGCGCTTACCCATGCTCGACTTCTTTGCTCATTTGCCGCGAAGGGCACGGCGGGTGTTGGAGTGGAATTCGCGGCGCCACAGGATCAGTACCACCGCCACCTCGGCCAGGATAAAGGCGAGAGGATGGATGAACCAGCCCAGGCAGGCCAGTGCGAAATAGTAGCCGCGCAGGCCCTGGTTGAAGCTGCGGGCGCCCAACTCGTTCAGCCGTGCCGCCCGCGCGACGAAGGCCGCGCGCTCGTCCTCGCCGGTGTTCGGTCCCGGAGCCCCGCCGATGACGATGCAGCAGTAATTGAACTGCCGCAGGCTCCAGGTGAATTTCAGGAAACTGTACACGAAGACCAGCAACAGCAGGATCAGCTTGAC
This sequence comes from Pseudomonadota bacterium, assembly GCA_021793155.1. Lineage (GTDB taxonomy): Bacteria > Pseudomonadota > Alphaproteobacteria > Rhodospirillales > Magnetospirillaceae > DUZF01. The sequence goes on from JAJYTF010000019.1 coordinate 60,554, forward strand.
CTGGAACAGCTCCTTGCTCACCGGCGGAAGGAACGGCACCGCGCTGATGGTGTCGTAGCTGCGTTCCACGCCGCCCAGCATGGCCGCCACCGCACCGGTGATGATGACGGTGGTCGAGGCAAAGAACGAGACGCTGTGCATCAGGTTGCCGATCAACGAGCTGTCGGTGACGCGATTCTCCCGCTCGGTCACCCGCTTCATCCAGGCCACTCGTTCGGCGTTGACCGCCGCCGTCAGGCTGATCTTCGCCCAATGGGACCGCTCGATCACATAGGAGAAACCTTGCCACAAGGCGATGGCGATGATCACCGCCGCCGTATCGGCAAGAGGAATGGCCGGCAGGTCGATCATTGGGCCAGGGTCAAGCCCATTTCCCAGAATTCAGCTTCCAGGCGCACCGCATGGCGGAACACCTCGACCAGGGCGGGAAACCGCCCCGGCCCGCCGCGCTCCGCCATCAGACGATCGAGCTGGGCCGTCTGGGCCCTGGCCAGATCCTGGTACTGGGTCGCTGCATAGCTGTCGATCCAGGCACGGTACGGGTTGTTGTCCAGATTGTCGGCATAATCGAGGCGCAGCGCGGTGCCGATTTCCGCATAGCCGATGACGCAAGGCGCCAGCGCCACATGCAAATCCAACAGGTCGCCCGACACCCCCTTGTCCAGCACATAGCGGGTGTAGGCGGTGGTCGCCTGGGCCTCGGCCAGATTGGTCATCTCGTCCTGGCTGATGCCCCATTCGTGGCAATACTTCACATGCAGACCCATCTCGTCGAGGATGGCCGCCATGCCGGCTGCCGCCTGGCGCATATCCTCGAGATTATCGCTCTTGTAGACGGCAAGCCCATAGGCCCGGGCGAATTGCATGAGAAACAGGTAGTCCTGGCCGAGATAGTGACGGAAGCATTCCTGCCGCAAGGTACCGCTGCCCAGGCCCAGGACGAATGGATGGCGCGCATAGGCATCCCATTCGGTGGCGCAGGCGGCCTTCAGGCGGGAAAACAGTGTCTGGCCCATCGACTTCACGGCCCTTCCGCTCCTGGTCGCTTACTTGCCCGCCATCATGTTGCGCGAGCCGGGCGGAAGAGTCACGACCAGACCGTCCAGATCCTTGTTCATGATGATCTGGCAGCCCAGACGCGAGGTCTGCGTCAGGCCAAAGGCCAGATCGAGCATGTCCTCCTCTTCGTCGCTGGGTGCGGGCAGCTTGTCGAACCATTCGGGCGCCACGACGACATGACAGGTCGAGCAAGCGAGCGAGCCTTCACAGGCTCCTTCCAGGTCGATCCTGTGACGGTGGGCGATTTCGAGGACCGAGAGCCCCTCGGCCGCTTCGACTTCGCGCCGGCTGCCGTCGGGTGCAACAAAGGTCATCTTCAACATTCGAGGCCTCTTCTCTTCCAAATCGTGCAAATCGAGCGTAGCGCTACCGTCGAATGGATAGCGCTGTGCCCGGCTCGCGGCAAGACATCATCGCTGGCGAGCCGGCCTCGTGTCGAAAGAGCGAGGAAAAGGCGAGGAAAACCTATACGTGGAACGATTCTCCGCAGCCGCACCGCCCTTTTTCGTTGGGATTGCGGAACACGAAGCCGGTCTGCATCTTGTCCTCGACGAAGTCCATTTCGGTGCCCAGGATGAACATGGTCGCTTTCGGATCGATCAGCACCGTCACGCCCTTGGTTTCCACCACTTCGTCGAGCGGTCCCTTCTCTTCGGCGAATTCCATGGTATAGGACAGGCCCGAGCAGCCCTTCGGCTGGACGCCGATGCGGATGCCTAGCGCCGGAGTCTCGCGGCTGGCCAGCAACGTCTTGACGCGCTCGGCCGCGGCATCGGTCAGGGTCAGAGGGGCGAATTGTTGAACCATCGGGAATCACCTCGTCACTATCGAATGGCATTTGGACCAGTTTCAATGTTTGGCCCACTCTATTGATTTAATGTCGATCCCCTCACAATGCATCTGCCAAAGCGGACTTTCTTCGCGTAACCGGTTCACCGCCGTCACGATATGGCCGACGGCATGGTCGATGTCGGCCTCGGTGGTGAGGCGACCAAGCCCGATCCTGAGCGAGGCGAAGGCCATTTCGGCATCGACGCCCAGCGCCCGCAGCACATAGCTGGGCTCCAGCGCGGCCGAGCTGCAGGCCGAGCCCGAGGAGACGGCGATCTCCTTCATCGCTCCGATCAGGCCGCCCCCGTCGACGAAGGGAAAGCTGACATTGAGGTTCCCCGGAATGCGCCGAACCAGGTCACCGTTCACCTGGATGTCCGGAAGCTCGCGGCGCAGCCCGTTCAGCATGCGGTCACGCAGCCCGGCAAGCCGCGCCGACTCGGCCTCCAGTTCCGCGGCGGCGATGCGGCAGGCCTCGCCCATGCCGACGCAAAGCGGCGGCGCCAAGGTGCCCGAACGCATGCCCCGCTCCTGCCCGCCGCCGTCGATCTGCGCCTTCAGCCGCACCCGCGGCCGGCGGCGCACATACAAGGCACCAATGCCTTTCGGCCCATAGATCTTGTGCCCCGAAATGCTCATCAGGTCGATGTTCATCGCCGCGACGTCAAGCGGTATCTTGCCCACCGCCTGTGCCGCATCGGTATGGAAGAGGACGCCGTGCCGGCGGCAGACGGCGCCGATCTCGGCCAGCGGCTGGATGACGCCGATCTCGTTGTTGACCGCCATCACCGAAACCAGGGCGGTTTCGGCGGTGATCGCCGCCTCCAATGCGCCAAGCTCGATCAGGCCGTTGGCCTGCACCGGCAGATAGGTGACGCGGAAGCCCTGATCCTCCAGCCGGCGGCAGGCTTCCAGGACGCATTTGTGCTCGGTCGCCACGGTGACCAGATGGTTCTTCCGCTCCTTGTGGATGGCGGCGGCGCCCTTGAGCGCCAGATTGTTGGACTCGGTGGCGCCCGAGGTAAAGACGATTTCCTTGGCGGAAGCGCCGATGATCCCGGCCACTTGGCTCCGCGCCAGTTCCACCGCCTCTTCGGTCTCCCAGCCGTAGAGGTGGTTGCGCGAATGCGGATTGCCGAAGCGTTCGGTAAAATACGGCATCATCACTTCGACCACCCGCGGATCGCACGGGGTCGTGGCCTGGTAGTCGAGATAGATCGGCCGCCTGGTCCCGGTATTCCTCTCTTCCTGCACCGCGCTCACCTCTCTCGAGTCTTTTTGTTTTCCTTCCTCAGGCCCTGTTCAAAAATGACGCAGTCATTATTGAACCAACGCTCAGGCCACGGGGGCCGCAGCCCTGGCAAAGCCGGCCAGGGCCTCGACGAAGCGGTCGACATCGGCCTCGCGGCTCGCCCAGCCCAAGCTTATCCTTAGGGCCGAGGCCGCCAGGGCACCGGCCCCCATGGCCGTCAGCACATGGCTGGCCGCCACCTTACCCGAACTGCACGCCGAACCGGAACTGACCGCCACGCCCGCCAGGTCCAGCCCCATCAGCGCCGTCTGGGCGGACATCTGCGGGATGGCCAAGCAGCTGGTGTTGGGCAGGCGCGCCGCTTCGGCCGAAAACACCACCAGATCCGGCACTGCAGCCCGCGCCCTTTTTTCCAGCCGATCGCGCCATGCCGCCTGCGCCGCAGCCAAGGGAAGCTCGGCCTGCGCTTCCGCAGCCGCCGCCCCCAAGCCCGCGATGCCTGGAACGTTCTCAGTACCTGCCCGCCGCCGCCGCTCCTGCCCGCCGCCGCCCAGAATGGGATGGATATCGGTATCGGGATCGGACAGGACCAGGGCCCCGACCCCTTGCGGGCCACCCAGCTTATGCCCCGAGAGGGACAACGTGTCGACGCCGAGCTCTGTAATGTCGATGGGAATCCGCCCGGCCGCCTGAATGGCGTCGCAATGCACCAGGGCACCGTGGGCACGGGCCAGCCGGACCACTTCGGCAATCGGCTGGATGGCGCCGGTTTCGTTGTTGGCCAGCATGACCGCCACCAGGGCCGGCTGGTCGTCTTGCGCCAATAGCAGTTGAAGGGCGGCCAAATCGACCACGCCATGGCGATCCACCGGAACGATCCCGGCCGCCCCTCCCTTGAGAATCGAGGGATGTTCCACGGCGGAAACCAGAATTCGCTCCCGGCCCAGCCCCGCCAGGGCCAGCGCATTGGCCTCGGTGCCGCCGGAAGTGAAGACGACGCCGGCCGGTGCCGCGCCGACCAGCGCAGCTACCGCCTCCCGCGCCTCTTCCACCAGGCGGCGCGCGGCACGGCCGAACCCGTGCACCGAGGACGGGTTTCCGGTGGTCCCGAGCGCCGCCAGGACAGCCTTCATGGCGCCGGGGCGAACCGGCGCCGTGGCGTTGTAATCGAGATAGACGGATTGAGGAGGCATTTGCCGATCTAACTCAGTTTCACGGCCATTCGGACCGGGACGCTCAGGCGCCGCCCGGGCTTGCCGCGGTTTCTGTCTTCAAAAGAAGCCCGAAACCGCTCTGGCTCGGCGGCCTCCGCCATCCCCGAGGGAAGAAGAGGAACCTCGTGGATAGGAAAGATCCTGCCTCCCTCCGGTCGTCAGGATGACAAGACGGGGCCGCCCCCGTTACTGGGCCGCGACGCTGGGGCCGCCGCCGGTCACGCCGTGGAACATCCCGCTGGAACCCAGGACTCGCCGCTCCACCACATCCCCCAGCGACACCGAACTGAGATAGAGGTAGATCTGGTTGCCCAGTTCCTCCCATAGATCGTGGGTCAGACAGCGGCCCTTGTGATTGTGGCATCCGGCCGGCGAACCCGGTGAGCACCGGGTCGTCTGGATCGGTTCGTCGACCGCCAGGATGATGTCGGAAATGCGCGTCTGCGGCGCCGCGCGCGCCAGCAGATAGCCGCCGCCCGGGCCGCGCACGCTCTTGACCAGCCCCCCTTTCCTGAGCTTGCCGAACAGCTGCTCAAGATAGGACAGGGAAATCTCCTGCCGCTCGGCAATATCGGCGAGAGCTACCGGACTGCCGTTGCTGTGACTTGCCAGATCGGCCATGGCCATGACGGCATAGCGCCCTTTGGTGCTGAGTCTCACTGTCTCGCTCCCATATCCAAAAAATCGAGATTCAGCCGCGCATCTGGGTGCGCGGCGCCCCGCCTTCGTCGCCCGATGGTCCCTCGACCACTCGGTGCCCCCGACCCCCAGCCGTGCCGTAATGGCCGTGCAATTCGCTTTCCAGCTCGCCAACCCGGTCGAGAAGGCGAGCCACCTCCTGGCGCAGTCCATCGATGGTGCGCGCCACCGGATCAGGCAGATCGGCATCGCAACCATAGGCGAGGAATTCCGCCTCCTTGTTGCGGCGCATGATCATCCGCGCCGGGATGCCGACCATGGTGACCTGCCGCGGGACGTCGGACAGCACCACGGCGTTGGCGCCGATGCGCGCCCCCGAACCGACCGTGATCGGCCCCAGCACTTGCGCGCCCGAGCCGACGATCACTCCGTCCTCAAGGGTGGGGTGGCGCTTGCCCTTGTGCAGCGAGGTGCCACCCAGGGTAACACCCTGATAAAGGGTAACATCGTCGCCGACCACTGCGGTTTCGCCGATCACCACGCCCGTTCCATGGTCTATGAAAAGGCGCCTACCGATTTGCGCACCGGGATGGATCTCGATACCGGTCAGCAGTTTACCTATATGCGAAACGAACCGGCCGAGCAGATGCAGGCGATGCCGCCATGCCCAGTTGGCGAAGCGGTAAAACACGAGGACGTGCAGGCCGGGATAGCAAAGGAGAACCTCGAACGCCGAATGTGCCGCAGGGTCGCGCGCACGGATCGAGTCGATTTCTTCCCAAAGTCTCTTGAAAACCATAGTCCTCAATATGTTATTGTACGCCGCTTACAAAAAGGGGGGTTCCCACACCATCGGCCGGATTAGATGGTGTTCGAACGAGAATATAGGATATCCGACAAAGCGGGTCAAGAATGGCCTCGTGAACTGCTGAGTTGTTTCGCATTAATCCATACCGGCTACGTCAGGTTGTCCTCGCCGGTCAGCTTATGAGTTCGACAAGAAGCCATGCCTGAAGTCATCTTCAACGGGCCGGATGGGCGGCTGGAAGGCCGCTACCATCATGGCACTCTGCCAAATGCGCCCATCGCACTGCTGCTACATCCGCAGCCCCAACATGGCGGCACCATGAACAACAAGGTGGTGTACGCCATGTATCACGCCTTCGCGCGCCGCGGTTTTTCGACCTTGCGCTTCAACTTCCGAGGAGTGGGGCGTTCCCAAGGCCGCTTCGACAACGGCCAGGGCGAACTGTCCGACGCCGCGGCGGCGCTGGACTGGATGCAGTCGTTCAATCCCAACTCGGCAAGCTGCTGGGTGGGCGGTTTTTCCTTCGGCGCCTGGATCGGCATGCAATTGCTGATGCGCCGGCCGGAAATCGACGGATTCGTTTCGGTGGCACCACCGGCCAACGTCTACGATTTTTCGTTCCTCGCCCCCTGCCCCTCGTCGGGCCTGATCGTACACGGCCTGCAGGACGAAGTGGTTCCCGAGCCGTCGGTGGCCAAGCTGGCGAACAAGCTGGCGACCCAGCGCACCATCAAGGTGGCTTACCAGACCATCCCGGGGGCCAATCACTCATTCGGCACCAAGCTGGATGACCTGACCACGACGCTGGACCACTATCTGGCCGCACTCCCTTTGCAGCATCCGGCGGAAGCAGCCGTCGCCGCCAGCTGAGTACCGGGCATCGTCGAGCCGCTTAGGTTCTGTCGGACGGCCGGTGCAGCCGCCCGCCGCATTGCGGCCGCGGCACGCCGGTGGTGCCGGGCCAGGTCAGCGGCAGGCCCTTGAGGCTGCGCACCGCCAGGAAGGCGAAGGCTTGCGCCTCGAGCGCGTCGCCGTCCCAGCCCACCGCGTCGACGGCCTCGACGGGAACAGGAAGGATGCGGTGCAATCCGGCCATGATCTGGGGGTTCCGGCGCCCGCCGCCGCAGACCAGCCAGCGCCGTGGCGGTGCCGGCAGATGCCGTTGAGCCATTCCCACGGCGGCAACGGTAAAGGCCGTCAGGGTCGCCGCGCCATCTTGTGCCGACATGCACTCGGTCAGTTGCCGAGCAAGGTGGCGAAAATCGTCCCGGTCCAGCGACTTGGGTGGTGATGCGGCGAAATAGGGGTGAGCCGAGAAACGGTCCAGCGCCCGCGCGTCGGTCCGTCCCGCGGCGGCCAACGCTCCTCCCTCGTCGACCGGCTGCCCGGTGTGGTGCAGCGCCCAGTCGTCGATCAGGGCATTGCCCGGCCCCGTATCGAAGGCAAGCAACCGTCCGTCCGCGCCGATCCAGGTGACATTGCCGACGCCGCCCAGGTTCAACACGGCAAGCGGCCGGTCCAGCGGCCCCGCCATCGCCGCATGAAACACCGGAACCAGCGGCGCCCCCTGCCCCCCTGCGGCGACATCGGCGCTACGGAAATCGTTGACCACCGTCAGGCCTAGCCGTTCCGCCAAAAGGGCGCCATCTCCGATTTGCCAGGTCCGCCCCTGCTTCGGTCGATGCAGGATGGTATGGCCGTGGAAACCGACCACCGACACCGCCGCGGCGTCGACCCCGACCTTTTGCAGCAGAGCCTCCACCGCCTCGGCATGAAACAGCGTGACCTCGCGCTCGACTTCGGCCACCGGCCCCTTGCCGCCCAGGATGTCGCGCAGCCGCGAACGGAGCGGTGCGGGATATGGCAGTGTCAGGGCCGCCCCATGCTCGCTGATCGTCTTGCCGTCTGTGCGTATCAGGGCGGCGTCCACCCCGTCCAGCGAGGTTCCGGACATCAGGCCGAGGCTAAGCAAATGTTCGGTCAAGCAAGGCGCTCCGGTTGTGCGTTGAAGGTATTCGTGCTAAACGACGGCGCCATTTTCCAAGCTTTCGGGTCTCCCCATGACAGCGCTCCGTTCCACCTTCCTTCGCACCGTATCCGAACGCGGTTACCTGCACCAGTGCACCGACCTGGAAGGCCTGGACGCCCGCATGGGCGGCGGCCCGGTGGTAGCCTATATCGGCTTTGATTGCACGGCCGATTCGCTGCATGTGGGCAGCCTTCTGCCGATCATGCTGTTGCGCCATCTCCAAAAGAGCGGGCACAAGCCGATCGTCCTGATGGGCGGCGGCACCACCAGGGTCGGCGATCCCTCGGGCAAGGACGAAGCGCGCAAGCTGCTATCCGACGACGACATCGCCCGCAACATGGCGGGGATCAAAACCGTGTTCGGCAAGTTCCTGACCTTCGGAGACGGCCCCACCGACGCGGTGATGGTCAACAACGCCGATTGGCTGGACGGCCTCAACTACATCGCTTTCCTGCGCGATTATGGCCGCCACTTCTCGGTCAATCGGATGCTGAGCTTCGATTCGGTAAAGCTGCGCCTGGAACGCGAGCAGCCGCTCAGCTTTCTCGAATTCAACTACATGATTCTGCAGGCCTTCGACTTCCTGGAACTGGCGCGGCGCCATCAATGCGCGCTGCAGATGGGCGGCTCGGACCAGTGGGGGAACATCGTCAACGGCGTCGAACTGGGGCGGCGCGTCGATGGTCTGGACCTGTTCGGCCTGACCACTCCGCTGATGACCACCGCCTCGGGCGCCAAGATGGGCAAGACGGCCCAGGGCGCCGTGTGGCTCAACGCCGATAAGCTATCGTCCTGGGATTACTGGCAGTTCTGGCGCAACACCGAGGACGCCGACGTCGGCCGTTTCCTGCGCCTGTTCACTGAAATGCCCCTCGACGAGGTCGCCCGCCTGGAGGCTCTGCAAGGGGCCGAAATCAACGAGGCGAAAAAGGTTCTGGCCAACGCCGCGACCCTGTTGGCCCACGGCGAGGAAGCGGCCCGTCAAGCCGCAGAAACGGCTCGTCGCACCTTCGAGGAGGGTGCCCTGGCCGACAGCCTGCCGACAGTTTCCGTCCCGGCGGCCGAATTGACCGCGGGGATCCCCGCCTTTGCCCTGTTCACCAAGGCCGGCTTGGCGGCATCGAACGGCGAGGCCCGGCGGCTGATCAAGGGCGGCGGCGCCAAGGTGAACGACACCCCGGTTACCAATGAAGTGGCTGTCATCGGAGCGGCAGACCTGAAAGACGGCGCGATCAAGCTGACCGCCGGCAAAAAGCGGCACGTCCTGGTGAAGCTGGAATAGCCGTCAGGCCGCGCCGTCTTCTCTTTCTTTGTCCAGCATCCGGCGAATCATCGGCAGACAACGCCCGCATTGCACCTTCACGCCATAGTGCCGGTGGATGTCACCCGTCCGGGAGGCGCCGTCGCATTTCGCCTTCTCGACATCGCGGTCATTCAAAGCGTGACAAATGCATACATACACAGGTGCGGCTCCCTTGTAGCTCGCCGCCATTATGCATAATTGCGAATGATTCGCAATACCGTGATGAATATCTCGCCGCCGGCAGGAGGTCGACGATGAAGGGCAACCCGGACGTCATCGCGCAACTAAACCGGAACCTGAAAAACGAGCTGACCGCCATCAACCAATACTTTCTCCACGCACGCATGCTGCAGAGCTGGGGGCTGCGATCCCTGGGCAAGCGCGTATACGACGAGTCCATCGAGGAAATGAAGCATGCGGATGCCCTGGTCGAACGCATCCTGTTCCTGGAGGGGCTGCCCAATCTGCAGGACCTCGGCAAGCTGCTGATCGGCGAGGACGTTCCCGAAACCCTCGGCAACGACCTGACGCTGGAGCGGGGCGCCCGAGCCGAACTGGTGGCGGGCATCGCCCTTTGCGAACGCTCGGGCGACTACCCCAGCCGCGACCTGCTGTCGCACATCCTGGCGGATACAGAAGATCATATCGATTATCTGGAAACGCAGACCGAACTGGTCGGCAAGCTGGGCCTACAGAATTACCTGCAAAGCGCCATGGGGGACATCGGCGACGGCTGACGACACTATTTCGCTGCCGGTGCGGGAACCGCAGGGGCTGCCTTGTCCGTCGGGGCTTTCGGCCGCACTTCCGTTTCCGTGCCGGTGTCGAAGACGTCGAACAGCTTGCGCAGAAAGCCGGGCGTCAGCGCGGAAAGGGGGTTGACCGTCACACGCGGGTCGGCCGCCGGGCCTTTCATCGAATAATTCATGGCGATGACCCCACCGCCCTTTTCCAGCGAGAACAGCCGGCCGACCAGGGGAATATCGCCGAGCACGGAATTGATGGCATAGGCGGGCACCACCGTGCCTTCCAATGCCAGCATGTCGGAATCGAGATCCACCTGCCCTTTAGCGGTGATGCCCAGTGCCGTGCCATAGGCGCGGACATCGCGCAGTTCCAGTACGCCGTCGGTCAGAGTGAACGGCGCCTTCAAGGTCGAGAAGTGGATTCCCTCGCCCGAGAGAACTTCGACGATCCCGGTCAGGGCGGCTACCGTGAGCAGGCGGGCCAAGGCGGGCGCCTTGACGACCTGATAATCGGCAACCGTGGCAAGACCGGTCAGCGGTTGGCGAGGGTCCGCGTCATCGAACGTCCCCTCCATCGTCAACTGTCCGCCCACCATGTTCTCGAACAGGCCAAAACTGCGAAACACGGAACCGGCATCGGGGCTGCTCAGCTTCAACGTCCGGCGGTTCCGACCGGCCGGCAGCAGCTCGATGTGAAGCGGCTTGCCGCCGTCGACCAGGCCATCGACATGGGCTTGCTGCCAGTCGCGGTCGTCGCGGACCATGGCGGCCGTCACGTCCCTGGTCAGGCCATCGTCGGACACCCATAGCCGGCGGAACGTCGCATGCACCGTCAGCGGAGTGACCAGTTCGCGCTTGGCCACCTGGGTGGGCGAAGGCTCGATTCCCTTTTCGGGCTTCACGGCCGCCTTGTCGGTCTTGGGATCGGAGCGTCGGCCTGACACCATCTCGCGTCCATCGAAACTGGATCCGCTAACGTCGATGGCCAGGCCCTCGTCGCCCGGCCGGATCGTCATCGTCCCCTCGAGGTCCGTGCGGCCCCACTTGGCCCTGCGGAAGGTGACGCGCCGGGCATGGCCCGAGTCGAAGGCGATCTGCCCCTGGACATCCAGGCCATTTGCCGCGGCGACATCGAAATTGGGCAGTTCGCTCAGTTTCCCGTCCGCCAGGCGCAGGCTGGCGGTGGCTTGCCCGGCAACACCGGCCGGCTTGGCCCAATTCAGACCCGGAAGTTCCATCGCCGCCGGCGTCAGATCCGCCTTCACCGCGATGTCGCCGGTCCCTCCGTCGTTCAGAGTCGCCACCAGATCGATGGGGATGGCGCCGCTGAGGAATGGCGGCTGGAACGGTGCCGCGGTCAGGCCGACCGCATTCCGCGCCGCGTCGCTCATGACCTGCTTCACATGATAGCGGCTGCGGTAAGGCGCCGCCTTGCTGAAATTCTCCCGCCATCTGATTTCGGCCGGCTGTCCGCCGAGCAATGCCTTGCCGGCCAAATCCAGACCGACCGGGTCCACCTGCAAGCCCAGACTGCCGTCGGCGAGATCAAGGCCCAAAGCCACCGCGGGCATGGCGAGATGACTGGTCTGGGCGTGCGCCCGAACCTTCAACTGGTCGAGCTGCAGCGTCTTTACCAGGGGAAAGGCAAGATCGAGCTGGGTGACCGCATCGCCTTTGACCCGTGCGGGATCAAGTCCGAGCTTATGCGGCCAGCCCAGCGGTTTGCTGTCGATCAAGCGCAGCGCATCCTCGACCGGGCCGGCAATCTTCAGGCCGATCTCGGCTGTCTGATCGGGCTCGGATAGTCCGTGCAGCACCACCTTGCCGTCCGTGACCTTCAGCCCCATCACCTCTCCGCCCTTGACCTGGATGTCGAAACGGTTGGCATCGAATGTGGCGACGGCATTGACGTTCTTCACCGGCTGCATGGGCGCCAGATAACGCACCGTGACCCCTTCCGGGACCACCTCTCCCTCCAGACGGTCCATGACCACCGCATCCAGCGGCTTGCCCATCGGCAAATGAGCGGCAAGGCGGGCCGTGGCCGATCGAACCTGTCCGTGCGACAGGTTGGCCAGAATCCAGTCGCGCGGATGGGCCGCCAACTCGGGCGGCCACAGGCCCCTCAGGTCGTCGACCGGCAGGTTGTCGATACGGGCCGAAGCATCCAGCTGGGCATCCCCACCCAAATTCCGGCCGGACGCGTTCAACGATACCACCGGCCCACCCAGGTCAATGCGCAACTGGTCCAGCGCAAGGCTCGAAAAGCCGTCTGTGAAGGCCCCGCTGGCGGTCACCGACGTGACTGGCCAACTGACGCCCAACCAGGGCGAGACGTCGATCACGCCCTGCCCTCCGGTCAGATCGAAGCGCAATGCGGTGAGCCCCTGGTCGAGCCGATAGTGCAGGCTGAGCGTTCCTCCAAGCGGCAGGTGCAAGCCCTCCAAGGGTTGCAGCGGAGGCATCACGCCGGCAAACACTGCCGGCCGGATCCCGTCTCCGGTCAGCGTAGCGTCGATCGCCCGCTCGCCGCTGCTGTAAGCGCCGTGGGCTTCGACCCGCGCCATCTCGCCCCCCAGAGCAAGCAGCAGCCGGGCATGGCCGATCATGCCGATGGCATTGCGCAAAAAGCGGAAATCGGCCTGGGGGGCGTGCCATTGCACGCCCAACGCCTGATCCTCGATCATCAGGTCGCCGGCCACCACTTCGATGCGTTGCAAGCTGCCGGCCGCGGTGCCGGCGCCCCCCCCTCCCAGCAAGGCATCGACGGCGTCCAGGATGGCCGGAGACGCCTCGGCACCAGGCGCCTCGGTTTCGCCGATTCCATAATGCAGATTCCCGGCACTGTCGCGCACCAGCCGGATTTTCGGGTGATAGAGGCGCAGGCTCTTCGGCCGGACGACACCGCGCAGCAATGCGGGCACCGACAGCGAGACCGCCATCTCCGGTACTGCGGCGATCGTCCCCTGGTCGCGAGCGATGGCCCGCACGCCCTCGGCGCGGATTTCCACCGTTCGGCTGTCACGGCTCCACACCAGCACGGTTCGGTCCAGCTTGACCGAAAGGCTGCCGTCGGGAGTGACCAGCGCGTCTTCGATATAGGGCCTGAGGAGGGAAAGACTTAAGGGAGCCTCGGTCAACCGGTAAGCGAACCAGGCCGCCAGGACCAGGACCGTCACGCCGATGGCGCCCAGCAGCTGGAAAAGACTTCGTACGGTGCCGTGCACCACCCTTTGCAATCTCCGTCATTGATTCCCGGCGGAGCTTTGCCCAGTCTGACGAAAAACACAACAACGGGATTGTTTCGTGACTATAGCGTTTGAGTCGCACCGGCTGCCGCTACCGGCCGATACCGCCATGAACCGGCGCCACTTCGAACAATGGATGGATGCCGTGGCTCAGGCGGGCGACGCGGAATTGGCGGGCTTTGCCACCGACTTGGCCGCCGATCCCGCCGCCACTGCGCTGATGGCGTCAATCTTCGGCAACAGCCCCTTCCTGTCCCAAGCAGCGATTGCCGACCCCGGCTTCCTGAGACACCTGCTGGAGCGCGGACCGAACGAAGCCTTCTCGGAACTGATGACCGAGCTCGCAACGACTGCACCCCACTTCGACATTGCCGAACTGATGCGCCAGCTGCGCACAGCCAAACGCCGTGCCGCGCTGCTCATCGGTCTGGCGGATATTGGCGGCGCCTGGTCGCTCGGGCAAGTCACGACGGCCTTGTCGCGGCTCGCCGACCAGGCGGTGACCCTGGCGGCCCGCCACCTCCTCTATCGCGCACACCTGGCAGGCGACGTGGTGCTGCCGCATCCCGACGATCCCGAACGCGATTGCGGGTTGATCATCCTTGGCATGGGCAAGCTGGGCGCCGACGAACTGAACTATTCCAGCGACATCGACCTCATCATCCTCTACGACGACGAAAAGGTCGACTATCGGGGTCGGCGCTCGGTGCAGGAACTGTTCGTCGGTATCGCCCGCGATTTGGTACGGATCCTGAGCGAGCGTACGGCCAACGGCTATGTGTTCCGGACCGATCTGCGGCTGCGGCCGGATCCGGGCTCGACCCCTTTGGCCATCTCGCTGCTGGCGGCAGAAACTTATTACGAAGGCGTCGGCCAGAACTGGGAACGCGCCGCCATGATCAAGGCCCGCCAAGTCGCCGGGGACCGCGCGGCAGGCGCCGCCTTCACCCGCTTCCTGCGCCCCTTCATCTGGCGGAAGAATCTCGACTTCGCCGCCATCCAGGACATCCACTCCATCAAACGGCAGATCAACGCCCATCGCGGCGGCGGACGGATTGCCGTGGCCGGTCACAATGTCAAGTTGGGCCGCGGAGGCATCCGAGAAATCGAATTCTTCGCCCAGACCCAACAATTGATTTGGGGCGGCCGCGAACCCGAGCTGCGATGCCCGGGCACCTGCGAGGCACTTGCCGCCCTGGCCGCCGCCGGACATCTGACCCCGCCGGTGGTCGAAGACCTTACAGCCGCTTATGGTTTCCTGCGCGGTCTCGAGCACCGATTGCAGATGATCGACGACAAGCAGACCCAGACCCTGCCGGACGACCCGGCCAAGCTGGAGGCAGTGGCGGTATTCATGGGTTTCCCCAACACCGAGGAATTTGCCGCAGCCCTGACCACGGTGCTGCAGACGGTGGAAGGCCATTACGGCCGCCTCTTCGAGGACGCGCCTCCCCTCTCGCCGGGCGGGAATCTGGTGTTCACCGGGGCCGAATCTGACCCGGAAACCCTGAAGACGATAGCCGCCATGGGGTTCACCCAGGCCGAGGCCATATCCCACCAGATCCGCGGCTGGCATCATGGCCGGGTGCGCGCCACACGCAGCGTCCGCGCCCGCGAGATGCTGACCGAACTGACCCCCGGGCTGCTCGGGGCACTGGCCCGTGCCGCCGATCCGGACGCCGCCTTCCATCGCTTCGACCATTTTTTGTCCAGCCTGCCCGCCGGCGTGCCACTGTTCGCCTTGTTCACCAACAATCCCAGCCTGCTCGATCTGGTCGCCGAGATCATGGGCGACGCCCCGCGCCTGGCCGAATGGCTGTCGCGGAACACGACACTGCTCGACAGTGTCCTGGCCGGTGGCTTCTTCGATCCCCCGCCGCCGATGGCCGCGCTGGCCGCTGAACTGACGCGGCAATTGGATGATGCCGGCGATTACGAAGAGATGCTCGACGCGGCGCGCCGTTGGTGCAACGAGCAGAAATTCCGCATCGGCGTGCAGACTCTTCGCAACATGCTCGATCCGCAGCAGGCCGGGCGCCACCTCTCTGATGTCGCCGATGCCGCGCTTGGAGTGCTGCAGCCCCGAGTCGAGGCCGAATTCGCCAATAGCCACGGACGCTTGCCGGGCACCGGAATCGCCGTCATCGCCATGGGCAAGATGGGCAGCCGCGAAATGACGGCCACATCGGATCTCGATCTGATTCTGGTTTATGACCAGGTGGATGGAGCGGACAGCTCGGACGGACCGAAGCCGCTGTCCCCAAGTGCCTATTACGCCCGCCTCACCCAGCGCATCATCAATGCGCTGACCGCCAAGACCGCCGAGGGAAGCCTTTACGACGTGGATATGCGGCTGCGGCCGTCGGGTAATGCCGGACCGATCGCCACCAGCCTCGCCTCATTCGCCCAGTACCACGCCACCCTGGCCTGGACCTGGGAGCATATGGCACTGACCCGCGCCCGCGTGGTGACCGGCGATCCGGTCTTGCGCGCAGCTATCGACGCCATCATCACCGACACGCTGAAGCGTCCCCGTGACCCGGCTAGGCTGGTGGCCGATGTGGCGGACATGCGCGACCGCATGGCCCGCGAGCACAAGGCCGACAGCCCGTGGGAAGTGAAGCATCTGCGGGGCGGCACCGTCGACATCGATTTCATCGCCCAGTACCTCCAGTTGCGCTGGGCCCATGAGCATCCCACGATTCTCCATCCCGGAACAGCCGAGGTACTGTCCGAAGCGGCTCGGCTGGGCCTGTTGCCGATGGACGAGGTGGAGATACTGCAGGATGCATTGCGCCTGTGGTCGGCGATCCAGCAGGTCCTGCGTCAAACCATCGCCGGCAACTTCCGCGAAGACAGCGCGCCGGGACATTTACGGGAAATCCTGGTGCGAGCCACCGGGAGCACCCATTTCGACGCCTTGAAGGCCACCATGATGGAGCGGGCCGGCCAAGTGCTTGCGATCTATCACCGACTGATCGAAGATCCGGCAAAACCGTTGCGCGAACAGCAGAAGGAAGCTCATCCATGACCATTGAAGCCGGCGCGCCGGCCCCCGACTTCTCCCTGCCCACCGACGGCGGCGGGACGCTTACTCTCTCCGCGCTGAAAGGCCGGAACGTGATCCTCTATTTCTATCCGAAGGACGACACCCCGGGCTGCACCACCGAAGCCTGCGCCTTCCAGGCTGCCTTGCCCGATTTCGCCGGGGCCAACGCCGCGATCGTCGGCATATCGAAGGACGATCCCGGCCGGCATGACAAGTTCAAGGCCAAATACGGTCTTGCCTTCACCCTGGCATCGGACGTCGACGGCAAGGTCTGCGAAGACTACGGCGTCTGGGTCGAAAAGAGCAATTACGGTAAGAAATACATGGGCATCGAACGCTCGACCTTCCTCATCGACGCCAAGGGCGCGGTGCGCAAAGTATGGCGCAAGGTGAAAGTCGACGGCCACGCCGCCAAGGTACTCGAACAGTTGCGATCCCTATGACCACCCTGGCCCAGGCCGCCGTTGCCGTCCTGACGGTGGCCGAGCCGGGGGACAAGACCCGGCTGACCAAGGGTTTTTCCGCGGATTGGCGGTCAGGGCGCATCGCCGAGGTCGGCCATGCCGAACCGCCGGTGCGGCCGGCGCGGCCGGCCAAGCCGGACATCCTGCCGCCCAATCGCATGCCCAGGCGCGGCATCGGCGCCGCCGCCGGCAAGATTTCGCTGCTGCATGCCCTGGCCCATATCGAATTCAACTTCAGGTTGAAACCCGCCAAACAGACGAAAGCCGCCAAACGGCCAGTGCAACCATAGCGGCTTGGCGCTCCGGACCGTGAAGCAAAAAATTCGCAGCATGGCTTATACCAAGTCCCGTTGAACGTGACTCACGAGGGGGATTCCCAAAACGGCCTGGATATGAGTCACTCTGGCAAACGATGGGAGGTTTGCCATGGCGGATCAGGCGATCCACCTCCCTGAGCGCATCCTTGCAGCCCCGGCCCGGCCGGAAGCCGTAGCTCGAAGGCAGGAACATGGCTTCAAGGATCGATTCGAGGGTGAATTTCACCGCCGTCTGGACGATGCGATCCTTGACCGTGGGGATGCCCAGCGGTCGCGTCCTGCCATCGCCCTTGGGGATGTCCACCCGCCGGATCGGCTGCGGCCGGTAGGTCCCGCCCCGCAGGTCTCTCCGCTTACTCCGCCTTGCCGTCCGGGCATCCCGTCGCCACCCACGTCGCGCACCCGGATGTCGCTTTGTTCGTCACGTCAGCGCATCCGGTGATTTCCAGGCTTCGCCCTACCCGGGCAGGCTCGCCGTGCAACTCCGCCGTATCGGGTTCGTTTCCTACGGGCTGCTCATTCGTCTCCTGTTGCTTCCCACCCCGCCTCGCGGCGACGCGGTTACTCTCGACTTCGCACGATGTGACTGCGTGCGACAGGAACTTCCACCCTGCTGACAAGGCGTCCTCACGGACGCACCCGGGCGCGCGCGTCCGCGCGCTTGGCCGTCGCCTCGGCGGCGGGTGGGCATGATGCAGATTTTCTGTGTCATGCCCAAGTGGCGGACTTCATCCCTTTATTTCCAGGATCTGCCGGCAAGCTGCGGGAATCGGCGGGCGAGACCGGGGGGGGACCGGGGGCTTCGGCCGGGCGGCTTCCTCGGTGAACCACCAGTCCAGTTCCTTGCCGCAACCATCGCCGGGCGGCAGTGGCGGCCCGGGAATGCACTCCGTCTGGCCGGCCGGGCATCTGATGCGCACATGGAAATGGTCCGCATGCCCCCACCATGGGCGCAGTCTGCGCAGCCAGCCGCGGTCGACGCCGGCGGTAAGGCAGAGCGCCCGCTTGATGGCCGGATTGACGAATATGCGTTCCACTCGTCGATCGGAAGCGAAAGCCTTGACCAAGGCCGTCTGCTTGGCGCCCCAACGGGCCTGATCTGGTTTGCCGTCGGTCCCCAACACGCTGTCCATGGCTGGCGCGGCGCGCTCCTCCGCGCTGAGCGGGCCATCGGCCAAGCGGTAAAGGAGATCGACGTCGACCCCCGTCTGGTGGCTGCCATGGCCGAAGGTCATTCGGCCACCACGCGGCTGCGCCATGTCGGCCACCAGCAGCTTGCCGAGGCTGCCGGTCTGCCGGGACATGTCCTCGATGAAGGCGACCAGCGCCGGGCTGCCCCAGAAGCGGTTGCGCCCGGGGCGCAATGTCTCCCAATTCGGGCCAGTCAGCGGAAGCGCGGTGGCCCCGGCCAAGCAGCCGTTGGCGGCACTGCCGATGGAACGGGCCGGCCCGGGAAACGGCGTGGGGATGACCGTCCCCGGAAAGGTGAACGGCTCGCCTGTTGCGGCCTCGGCGGCGGCGGCAAGCAGAAGCATCAGCAACGCAGCCGCCGCGAGCCTCATGGCGCGGCGGCCTCGTTGCCAACGCCTCCCTGGATGCGGGCGGCCAGAGAGGCCGCCATGAACGGATCGAGGTCGCCGTCCAGCACGCCCTGCGTATCCGACGTCTCGACGCCGGTCCGCAAGTCCTTGACCATCTGATAAGGCTGCAGCACGTAGGAGCGGATCTGGTGTCCCCAGCCGATCTCGGTCTTGGCGTCGGCCTCGGCCTGGGCCACCGCCTCGCGCTTCTGCAATTCGGATTCGTACAGGCGGGCGCGCAACATGTCCCAGGCCATGGCGCGGTTGCGGTGCTGCGAACGGTCGGCCTGGCAACTGACCACGATGCCGCTGGGAATATGGGTGATGCGGATGGCCGAATCGGTCTTATTGACGTGCTGGCCGCCGGCACCCGAGGCGCGGAACGTATCGATGCGACAATCGGACTCGTTGATCTGGATGTCGATGGTGTCGTCGATCACCGGATAGACCCAGGCCGAAGTGAAACTGGTATGTCGGCGCGCTGCCGAATCAAACGGTGAAATGCGCACCAACCGATGTACGCCGCTCTCCGTCTTCAGCCATCCATAGGCATTGTGCCCGGAGATGCGGACCGTCGCGGACTTGAGGCCAGCCTCTTCGCCGGCGCTTTCTTCCAGCCACTCCACCTTGTAGCCGTGTTGCTCGGCCCAGCGGGTATACATGCGCAGCAGCATTTCGGCCCAGTCCTGGGCTTCGGTACCGCCAGCGCCGGCATGGACTTCAAGATAGCAGTCGTTGCCGTCGGCCTCGCCGGAAAGCAGGCTTTCCAGCTCCATCTTGCGGGCGCGCTCGCGCAGGTCATTGAGCCCGGATTCAGCGTCGGCGACGACGGTCTGGTCGCCCTCCGCCTCGCCCAACTCGATCAGTTCGAGGAAATCCCGGAGGTCCCGCTCAATGGCGAATACGGTGCTGGTAGCCGTTTCCAGATTAGTCCGCTCGCGCATGACCTTCTGGGCCAAGACAGCGTCGTTCCATAACTGGGGATTTTCCGCCTGGGCATTCAGTTCGTCCAGGCGGACGAGAGCGTTGCCCCAGTCGAGATGCCGCCGCAGCAGGTCCAGGGACTGCCTGATTTCGTTGGCGATCGCCTCGATTTCGGCGCGCATTGTCGGGTTCCTCAGATCTTTCCGGGTTTTTCAGGAACGGCCGTTTTAGGGGAAACCATCGGACCCTGCAATCTAATACAATCCGCCGGCCATTGGTTCGGCGGCCGGCGCCGGACGTGCCGGAGGCGCACTTCCGGCAGACGGCGACATCTCGATGGATGTCCCGGGGGCGGAGCCCTCGGGCGCGACCGTCACTCCGGGCGCGGTCTCATCCGCCGGCGCCGCGGGTGCCGCTTCGCCCTCGGCGGTCCCGCTACCGGGCAGATTCCCATAGCTCAAACCGTCCATGCCGCCATTGTTGTCGAGCACCTGCTCGTCCGTTCCCAGAGGAACCTTATCGGGCTTGAAGGCCTCGTAAATGACGTTGGCATCGCCGGGTTGCGCGGGCTTGCCGGTCGCCGCGTTGACCCGGACCAGCCGAATGCCGGGCGGAACGCGGAACGGCGTCGGCGGCTTGTCCTTAAGTGCCTCGGCCATGAAGTCCCGGAATATCGGCGCTGCCGCCGTCGCGCCTGTTTCATGTTCGCCCAGCGTAGCCGGCTCGTCGAAGCCGACGAAGACCGCAACGGTCAGATCGGGCGAAAAGCCGATGAACCACGTGTCCTTCGAATCGTTGCTGGTGCCCGTCTTGCCAGCCAGCGGCTTGCCGACCGAGGCGACGATCCGGCCGGTACCCCGCTCCACCACGCCTTCCATGATGTGGACCATCTGATAGGCGGTCATCGGGTCGATCAGCTGTTCCCGGGCATCGGGAATTCCCGGCATATCCTGGTCAGTATAGAAGGTCGCCTCGCAGCCGGAGCAAGTTCGGTCGTCGTGACGATAAATCGTCTTGCCGTTGCGATCCTGGATGCGGTCGATCAGCGTCGGGGTAATCTTCTTGCCGCCATTGACGATCTGCGCATAGGCGGTGGCCATGCGTAGCGGCGTCGTGTCACAGGCGCCGATGGCCATGGCCAGTTCGTGCGGCAGCTTGTCGACCACGCCAAAACGTTCGGCAACATTGGCCACCTTGGTCATTCCGATGGCCGCCGCCAAGCGGATGGTCACCAGGTTCAGCGACTTTTCGATCGCGACGCGCAGGGTCGTCACCGTGCCGCCCTCGCCCGCGTGGTAGTTCTTCGGCCGCCATTTCGGCAGACCCGGACCCTGGTCGAATTCCACCGGGGTATTCAGCACCAGTGACGACGGCGTGTAGCCGCTGTCGAGGGCGGCCATGTAGACGAACGGCTTGAACGACGATCCCGGTTGCCGCAATGCCTGGGTCGCCCGGTTGAACTGGCTGAGAGCATAGGAGAAGCCGCCCTGCATGGCGAGCACGCGCCCGGTGTGCGGATCCATTGCCACCAGCGCCCCTTCGATCTTGGGCAGCTGCCTGAGGCCGTAGGTGTCGGGACCGTATTGCTCCTTGCCGTCGTCGCTGCGGCTCACCGGCTGGACCGCAACCACGTCGCCCGGTTGGAGCACCTCGGCCGGCTTCTTCGGGGTCGGCCCCAGCAACTGTTGCGGCAATGTCGGACGGGCCCAGCGCAACTCACTCATCGGTATGTGCCCGTGGCGGCCGTCGGGCAGTCCAATGTCGGCACGGCTGTCGGTCAGCGCCAGCACCACTGCCGGCACCCAAGGCGCCAGTTCGGGATGCGGCGGCAATGCGGCCAGCCGCTTCGACCAGCCCTGGCCAATCTCGATTCGGGTCAGCGGACCGCGCCAACCATGGCGGCGGTCATATGCCATCAGCCCCTCGCGCAGCACCCGGGTCGCAACCGCCTGCAAGGCCGGATCGACGGTCGAGCGGACCGAAAGCCCCCCCTTGTAGAGGGCATCTTCGCCATACTCGTCGACGATTTCGCGGCGGATGTCCTCGGCAAAATAGTCGCCGCCGGGGACCAGCACCGTCTCGGCGCGCGGCCGGATGGTCAACGGTTCGCTGACCGCCGCGCGCGCTTCGGCCTGGCTGATATAGCCGTCCTCGGCCATGCGGCCGATCACCCAGTCACGCCGGTCTTTGGCCGCCACCGGGTTGCGCACCGGATTGTAGTTGTTGGGCGCCTTGGGCAGCGCGCCGAGGAAGGCGGCCTCGGCAACCGTCAGGTCATCGAGCCCTTTGTCGAAATAGTTTAGCGCGGCGGCGGCCACGCCATAGTTGCCTTGGCCGAGGTAGATCTCGTTGAGGTAGAGCTCGAGGATGTGCTGCTTGCTGAAAGTGCGTTCGATGCGGAAGGCAAGAATTGCTTCCTTGATCTTGCGCTCGAGGGACACCTCGTTGGACAAGAGGAAATTCTTGGCCACCTGCTGGGTGATGGTCGAGGCACCCACCGGGCGCCGGTCTGCTCCCATACCCCGGTTCTTCAGGTTGATCAGCACGGCGCGGATGATGCCCATCGGATCCACGCCGGAGTGCTGGTAGAAGTTCTTGTCCTCGGCCGCCAGAAAGGCATCGATGACCCGCTGCGGCATGGCATTGATGGGCACGAAGCTGCGCCGCTCGACCGCATACTCGGCGACCAGCCGGCCGTCACCCGCATAGACGCGGGTGGTCACCGGGGGCGCGTAGTGCGCGAGCTGGTGGTAGTCCGGCAGGTCGCGGCCATAGTGCCAGAACACCGCCAGCACCCCCGCCATCCCGATGATGGCAAAGAGGATCAAGGTGCTGAACAGCAGGGCGATGAACCGCAACATGGTGGGCGCAATCCTATGCGAATAATCTTATGCGACGACAGGCGACCGGACGTCGAGCATAAGCCTGGAATATGGCAAGGCTGGGGCTGCCTCGTTTAAGAGCGTCGGGCCTTCTGGGTCCGGGCGAAATAGCGTTCGATCGCCCGAGCCAGGGCGTTGGCCAATTTGGCGCGGTATTCAGGCTGGCGCAACATCTGCTCGTCGCGTTGATTCGAAAGATAACCGGTTTCGACCAGGACCGATGGCACGTCCGGAGCCTTGAGAACGGCGAATCCGGCGAAGCGGTGGGTGTTTTGCAGCAACTCGTGCGTCTCGCGCGAGACCTCCTGGATGACGTAGTGGGCGAATACCGCCGAAAGATTCATCGACTCGCGCTGGACGAGGTCGATAAGGATGTTGGTCACTTCCGGCGACTCGTTGGACAAGTCGATGCCAGCGACGATATCGGCCTTGTTTTCTTTGTCGGCCAGGGCCTGGGCCTCGGCATCCGAAGCGGTCTGGGACAAGGTATAGACCGACAGGCCGCGGATGTCCGGGTCGGCCACCGTGTCGGCGTGCAACGACATGAACAGGTCGGCATTGGCGGCGCGACCGATGGCCACCCGGTCGCGCAACGCGATGAAGACGTCGCGGTCGCGGGTCAGCACGCAGGTGACCTTGCCGCGCTTACCGAGTTGTGCCTTCACCTCGCGGGCCAACGCCAGCACGATATTTTTCTCATAGGCCCCGGTCAGGCTCGTCGCCCCCGGATCGACACCGCCATGGCCGGGATCGATCACCACGATGGGCTTTCCCGCATGCCCGCCCTTGCGCCCCGCCGGCCGGCCCGGATTCTCCGCCGGAGCCGAAAGTGGCAGCGACGCGGGAATGGGAACGGCCGCCGGCGGCATTTGCGGTTGCCGGATCGGCAGGGGACTGCCAGCCACGTCACCGGCCCGCATAGCCGTCGCCGGAGCCACCGGGGCTGCGCTCAGGATAGGATTGGCCGACAGATGCTGGGTCCGGTCCGCCGGCGCGGGTACCAGATCGAGGACCAGGCGATAGATCGATCCGTCCGTCGGCCGGATGAGAAAAGCCTTCTTCACGGTCGCCGGCTGAACGGTTTCGAGCAGCAAATGCCCCGCCCCCGCCGCGTCGGCGAAGCTGAAATTGCGGAGCACACCCACCGGGCGCCACAGACTTTTCATCTTGCTTTGCCAGTCGAGATCCGGCAGGTCCACCACCACGCGCGCGGGCTCGACTTCAGCGTTGGCGGTGAAGCCGACCGGGCCCGTCAGGTCGAGAACGAACCGCGTCGTCCCATTGTGGTCCGCCACGCGGACCGCCGTGACCGCCGGACGCTCGGCCGCCGACGCGGCGCGGAGCGGCGCGCCAAGCAGCGAGGCCACGGTGATCGCGAACAGGATAAGAAACCGGAAGACCAAGCCGCACGGGCTCATCTTTGCGCCGTCCTTACAGCAAAGGCGCACTCATATAGCCAAAAGGATCATTTGGGTTCAACGTAAAAGCCTTTGATTCCGAAAGATGTTCACTTCTCCTCGAAGGTAGCGTCCAAAGCGGCGTCAGTGCGCCAGGCTGCGAAGAAGGCCATTGCCGTAGCACTCGTGCTGCGGTTATCTTGGGGGCGCGAATGCTGCAGCCGGCGGGCCTCCTTTGGGTGTGACCGGCACAAGATGTGATGTCTGCTTCCGCCGGACGTGATCGGGTCTTGATCCTGGTCGGGTTCGCGGAACGGTGTCGGCGGCCATATGCTGCATGCGTTCGTTTTGTACAGATTTCGAAGCCGGGCGTGCAGCCCGCCAGGGTTCCTCCCTCGATGCACTTTGTCATGCACAAGACCAAGACGCTGAATCTGGAGACCGCAGGCGCTACCGGCTTCGTCGGATCACCATGCTGCGCGACGGCGCCCTTTGCGCCCGCGATAGCGTCTTGGAGCTTTGATTTTAATGGCCAAACGTATGTTGATCGATGCGACGCACGCGGAAGAAACGCGCGTCGTCGTGATGAATGGGACACGACTCGAAGAATTTGACGTCGAAACTTCCACTAAAAAGCAGCTGAAGGGTAACATCTATCTGGCGAAGATCGTCCGGGTCGAACCTTCGTTGCAGGCGGCGTTCGTCGATTACGGCGGCGGCCGCCACGGTTTCCTGGCTTTCAGCGAAATACACCCGGACTACTACCAGATTCCCGTGGCCGACCGGCAAGCTCTGCTGGCCGAACAGCGGGAGGTGATGAAGCAGAGCGCCACAGCCGTCTCGGCGGACTTCGGCGATGGCGAAGGCGACGACGCGGGCTCCCGCCGGGAACGGCACGAGGTTCCGGCGGAACCCGACGCCACCGAGGCCGGGGCGGAAATGCTGTCGGAGGAAAGCCGCCAAGCCTCGACTACCGAAAGCGGCTCGCCCCACGATGAGCATAGGGGTGACGAGCTTGGGGGCGACGGGCACAAGGCCGATGCCCAGGCGATTGATCTGGTCGGTGGAGACGACACCGAGGAACCGGAACGTCGACGCCCGAAGAGCCTTCGTCACTACAAGATCCAGGAAGTCATCAAGCGCCGGCAGATCGTCTTGGTCCAGGTGGTCAAAGAGGAACGCGGCAACAAGGGCGCAGCGTTGACCACCTATCTGTCGTTGGCCGGGCGCTACTGCGTGTTGATGCCCAACACCGCGCGCGGCGGCGGCGTTTCGCGCAAGATCACCAACGCCGCCGACCGAAAGCGGCTGAAGACTATCGCCAATGAATTGGACATCCCCGATGGGATGGCGGTGATCGTGCGGACCGCAGGGTCGGAACGCACAAAGCCGGAAATCAAGCGCGACTATGAATATCTCCTGCGCCTGTGGGACAGCGTGCGCGAGCTGACCCTGAAATCGACGGCGCCGGCGCTGGTCTATGAAGAAGCCAACTTGATCAAGCGCTCGATCCGCGACCTCTATTCGCGTGATATCGATGAAATCCTGGTGGATGGCGAAGAGGGCTATCGGCTTGCCAAGGATTTCATGCGCATGCTGACGCCGAGCCACGCACGCCGGGTCCAACTGTTCCGCGATCCCGCCATGCCGCTGTTCCACAAATTTCAGGTGGATGCGCAGCTTGACGCCATGCACAGCCCGGTGGTCCAACTGAAATCGGGTGGCTATATCGTCATCAACCAGACCGAAGCCCTGGTCGCCATCGACGTCAACTCGGGCCGCGCCACCAAGGAGCGGCATATCGAGGAGACGGCGCTCAAGACCAATGGCGAGGCCGCAGACGAGATTGCCCGCCAACTTCGCCTGCGCGATCTGGCCGGCCTGATCGTCATCGACTTCATCGATATGGAGGAATCGCGCAACAACCACACCGTCGAGCGTCGCCTGAAAGAGGCGATGCGGTTCGACCGGGCGCGTATCCAACTGGGCAAGATCAGTGCCTTCGGCCTCCTGGAATTGTCCCGCCAGCGGCTTCGTCCCAGCCTGATGGAGACCAGCTTCCTGCCGTGCAGCCACTGTGGCGGAACGGGTGTCATCCGCTCGGTCGAATCTGCGTCGGTACATGTGCTGCGCGCCATCGAGGAAGAGGGTATCCGCCGCCGTTCGAGCGAAGTAACCGTGACCGTGCATCCCGACGTCGCGCTTTACGTCCTTAACCAAAAGCGCGCCGCCCTGGGCGAAATCGAGGCCCGCTATGGATTCCGCGTACTGCTGACGGGCGATGGCGGCCTGATACCGCCGGCTTACCGCATGGACCGGGTAAAGGCCGAGGCTCCTATCGAAATCCCCCAAGCCAAGCCGATCCAGCCGCAGCAGGAGATCATCGAGCCGGAGGACGAGCCGGAGATCGCGGACGTCGATGAACCCGCCGAGGCGGCGGAAGCCGAAGACAGGCCTGCCGCGGACACCGCCGAAGCGGGAGGCGAGGAAAGCGAGGGCGCGCGTCGCCGCCGCCGCCGCCGGCGGCGACGCGGGCGCCGCGAGGATATCGAGCCGTCGGAAGCCATTGCCGGCGAAGGCGAGGGCGAGGCGATCGGCGAAGCTGAACCGACCGAGGGCGAGACCGTCGCCGCCGAAGAGGCCGAAGCGGATGAAGAGGAAGGAGAACCTGCCGCCGCATTGAGCGATGGCCAGCCGGCCCCCCGCCGGCGGCGGCGCGGAAAGCGTGGCGGACGTCGGCGGCATCGGCGTGACGAGATGGGCGAGGCTTTCTCCGAGGCGATGCCGGCCGAACCGTTGCCCGAAGGCGCCGAAGCCCCCGCCGCAGCTATGATGGAAGCCGCGGCAGATACGCTGACCGGGGCGGTCACTCCCGAAACAGAGGTCTCGGCTGCAGTAGGGCCGCAGCCAACGGCGGTCACAGCCGAAGAGCAACCGGAAGTGCCGACTGAAACCGCCGCGGCCGAACCGGTTGCCGCCGAAGCTCCGGCCAAGCCAAAGCGAACCCGCAGCCGCAAGAAGGCGGGAAAGGTGGAAGCCGCGGCAGAGGCGGAATCCGCATCCGCAAAGGCTGCCGAGACGACAGAGCCGGCGGCCGTCGAGCCGCCGCCGAAGCCGAAGCGGACCCGCAGCCGTAAGAAAGTCGAGCAACCTGTCGAAGTGCCGCCTGCGGAAGCGGTGACCGCCGCCGCCATCGAGCCGGCGACGGAACAGGAGGCGCAGCCGTCCGACGACGGGGCGCCACAGCACGCCGGGGAGGATGCCGCCGCAGTTACCGAAGAATCGGCGGCCACCCCGGCAACGGAAGAACCTGCGGCATCGTCAACGGCTCCGCGCCGAGGGTGGTGGAACCGCTTCTTGTAGATCGGTGTCGCGGTCATCCACCGCGTTATCCGCTCCGCATTCACTTCGTTCCACGACGGCCGGCTCTGAGCACACGCTTAGTCGCCGGCCGCCGGCTTCGCCGACGATCGCGTCGCGCTAATTCAACGGCTTGGGACCGGAAAGGCCGCTAGGCCTCTGTTTATCCGCCGCATCCGCATCGCCTCGGGTGAACCGGTCGACGGTCGCGGCGATCTCCTGAACGACGCCGATAGTCCCGTTGCCTGCGGTGTTGGTCCGTCGGATGACTTCTCCCAGGTTGGCCAGCAACTCGAAACTGACCTTCGACGGCATGGTCTGACAGTCGGCCATCCGCTCCACCAAGGCGGACAGGCTGGAAAGCAGATCGACGAGATGGGTTGCACCGCGATTGCGATGCCGATGCATTTGCTGGCCGGTCAGAACCGTCACCCGAGCCAGCGCATTGGCCACCCCCTGTCGATTGCCCTCACGACAGGCAAGCAGGGCACGCCGGATTGCCGCGGCAATTACCAGCGGCCCGTTCTTGACCTTCAATTCCTCGATACGCTCCACCCCTTCGTCGACGATCCGCTGAAGATGGCTTTCGCTGGCTCCGTGAAGAATACGGCTACGCATGGTGTTCGGCACATCCAGGGCATTGATGTCTCCGTCGTTCGGCCGGGGCGGCGCACGGCGACTGGGCCCGATGTAATCCTCGGTGGCGATGAACGGCCTACGTGTCTGGACCAGGGCGGCGATATGACCGACCAGCACGTTCATCGGCATCGGCTTGCGCATGACCCGGTCGACCCCGGCGCCGACGAGCCGTCGAACGTTGGGGGCCGACGTGTCACTGGAGGTCGCTACGATCAGAGCGAACGGATTGCGGCCAATGGCGCTATGCCGGATCTCCTGCACCATCCGGCAGAAGTCCGTGCCCGGCAAGTCAGCGTCGCAGACGAGCAGGTCGACGATTTCACGCTGCATGGCATCGGTCAGACAGTCCACATCCCGGCACAGGGTCGGTTCGCGAATGCCTTTGGCAAACAAGGCTGTCTGGATGCCGGCTCGCAAAGCCGGGTTTGTTTCGCACACCACAGCGCGGACATCTCCGGAAAAGGCGTGTTGCATGGCGGCTCCACGGTCAGCGAGGCATATGCCGATTGATCGCGTCGGTCTGTCCGTTACCACTGGTGTATATGGGGACATGTGACGATCGTCACATGGATAAAAATTCTTACGTGTTTGTTCAAAAGTTGTAACTTTCAACCACCCGAAAGGCGATATCCCAAAACGCCGATACCCGGCACCAGGCCTGTTGCCATTCTCAGGTCGCCGGCTCGATCCGCTGATGACGGCGAAGTGCCCCCCGAGGTTGAAGGACGTGGCGAGGGCGGCGCCGCCGGTCACCTTGCTCAGCGCCTCCAGCCCATCGACTTGTCACCCTGAATGAAGTCAAGAATCTCCCGACCGCAGGAGCCCCCTCGCACCTGCTCGGGATGACAGGTCGTCGTCCTGGTGCCTTGGTGTCGTGGTGGTGTCGCTTGACAATCGCTGCCGAGCGGTCGGAAGCCGGTCATTTCAGCGACAGGAAGGCGCCGACAAGGCAGGGTGCAACCCATTCCCCGCTATCGAATGTCAACAGGCCTTAGCACTACTTTGGCAGTCTCACGCATAGAGGCCGCCTCTTATCCAAAGTTTGCATCTGGGGCATCTGAGGCAGGGAACGGCCGCAATCAGATGGGCGGCGGCGGCGCGGATAGCGGGGAGTGTCGGCTGGGGTGGCGGGCCTGAGGGGCGGGAGGACGTTTTTTTCTTGCCGCCGTAAGGCGGAGGTATTGGAGGAAAACACAGGCCACCATGACCATGAGCGCATGGTGATGAAGGCCGTGCCAGGCGCGGCCTTCAAAGTGGTCAAGACCGAGTTCTTCCAACGGCATGTCGGCGGGTAAGTTGGATAGGTAGTACTTGCGTTCGCCGGAGACGCGGTGCTCGCCGATCAGCCACGCTTCTGCACCGGGCAAGTGCTGACCGGCCCTGGTCCCGATGCGAGCTTCCGGCCCGTCGGCGACCCGCACCCGTCGGGCGGTGAATTCCGCAGCGAGCGCTCCCTTTGTCCCCTCGCGCCAGGTCACCGTGCGCCATTGCTCCGCAGCCAGAAGCATGTCGGCCGGAACCGCCTCCTGGTCAGGAACGGCGATTTTGCGCGGCCGTCCCCTCGGGACTTTCGGCCAAACCAACGCCACGTCGGCCTTGTAGACCTTTTGGATGCGTGGAATGCCAACCGCCCAGGCCAACTTCCGAGCGTCCAGGCCTTGGCGGAACGCCGCGCTGATGCCATAGCCCGCATCAGCCAGCACACAGCCGAACCGCACCCCAGCGGCCCGGAGCCGAACCGCACCCCAGCGGCCCGGAGCCGATCGATCTCCTCCAAGGCGATGTCCGGCTTCGCCTTGGGGGCACGCCGATCCTCAGGGACACCAGCCCGAGCACAGCGCTGCGGGTCGTCCGTCCA
>JAJYTF010000044.1 GCA_021793155.1 Pseudomonadota bacterium
AGCGTCGACCTGGTGGTGATCTTCGATCAGGACACCCCCCTCGAACTGATCACCCTGCTGCGCCCCGACCTGCTGGTCAAGGGCGCCGACTACAGCCTCGACAGGGTGGTCGGCGCCGACCTGGTCACCGGCTATGGCGGCCGCGTCCTGCTGGCCGAACTGGCACAGGGCCACTCCACCACCGCTACCATCGCAAGAATGGTCAGATAGCGGCGCTCATGCCGGATTCGGCGGAACTCCTCTACGCTCTGGCCTGGCTGACCTTCGGGGCCGGCCATTCGCTGTTGGCCGGCGTGCGGGTCAAGGCTTGGCTTGGGCCGCTCTTGGGCAGAAGCTACAGGTTGGCCTACAACCTGTTCGCCGGCCTGCATTTCGCACTGATCGCCTGGGTTGGCGTGCTGCTTCTGGGCGTCCTCCCGGCCTTCGAGCTGCCGACACCGGTCAAGGCGGGGCTGCTCGTCATGCATCTGGCGGGCTGGGCGGGCCTGCTGTGGTCGATGCGCTATTACGACGGGGCGCGCCTGCTCGGACTGACCCAGTTGCTCCATCCCGAACGCCCGGAAGACGAGCCGCTGCGCTCGGACGGTCCGCATCGTTGCGTCCGCCACCCTTTGTACGCTTTCGCCTTCCTGGTGCTGTGGGGGGCGGCAATCAATCCACTGGGGCTCGCCACTGCCATCTGGGCCAGCCTCTACCTGGTGATCGGCAGCCGGTTTGAGGAAAGAAGGCTGCTGGGCCTTTACGGCGAAGACTATGCGCGGTACCGGCAACGGGTGCCGGCGTTCCTGCCCTGGAAGGGACGGTGCTGGCCCTGACGAACACTCAAAGGTCCTGCTGCCGATCAAAGATCTTGCAGCGAAGTCGATTTGGGCGCACTGGAAACCTATGCCATACGGCCCAATCTTGATGTCCACCGGACCTGCGAGCCGCATCGACCATGTCATCATCCCAACGTAAAGCCGTCGTCTTGCTTTCCGGCGGCCTTGATTCCGCCACCTGTCTGGCCATCGCCAAGAGCCGGGGGTTCGCGCCCCTGGCCATGTCTTTCCGCTATGGCCAGCGGCACGAG
Source organism: Pseudomonadota bacterium (assembly GCA_021793155.1). Lineage (GTDB taxonomy): Bacteria > Pseudomonadota > Alphaproteobacteria > Rhodospirillales > Magnetospirillaceae > DUZF01. Next base: position 1,070 of record JAJYTF010000044.1, read on the forward strand.
GTGGAACTGGCCGCCGCCGCCCGGGTGGCGGCAGCGCAGGGGGCGCTGCGGCATGTGGTGGTGGATATCGACCTCAGGGCATTCGGCGGTTCGGCGCTGACTGCCGACATTGCAGTACCCAAAGATCGCGCCGAGGCGGAAATGGCGGTGGGCATCCCCATCACCTATGTGCCGGCACGCAACACCATCTTCCTGTCCTTTGCCTTGGCGCTGGCGGAAGTCGAGGCGGCGCAAGACATCTTCATCGGTGTCAACGCGGTCGACTACAGCGGCTATCCGGACTGCCGGCCGGAGTATGTCGAAGCCTTCGCCCGCATGGCCAATCTGGCCACCAAAGCGGCAGTCGAGGACGGCCTGCGGCTGACCATTCATACGCCGCTGATCCACTTGTCGAAGGCCGAGATCATCCGCTGCGGCGTAGGTCTTGGCGTCGACTACGGCATGACCAGCAGCTGCTATGACCCGACCCCCGCCGGCGCCTGTGGGCGCTGCGATTCCTGCCGGCTGCGGCTGAAGGGCTTCGCCGAGGCGGGATTGACCGACCCGGCGCCTTACGCCCGGCGCCCAACCACGGCCCCGGTGGCATGAGACAGGCACAAGACATCATCAATTTCCGCACGCGTGGCCAAGGTCACCATGACATAACGCCCGAGGTGAAGGCCTGGGTGATCAGCCAGGGGATTCGGACCGGCTTGCTGACGGTTTTCGTTCAGCATGTTCTGGCCTCGCTTTCGATCCGCCACCATTCCGACCGCGACGACCTCCACACATTCTTTCAGCGTCTGGAGGGCGCCGAAGACGACGTGGTGCCGCGTCCGACCCACCTCTATGCGACGCAGGTCTGCATTCCGGTGCGTGACGGCACGCTGGCTCTCGGCGCGCGGCAGGGTCTTTACCTGCTGGAGCAGCGCGACAGCGCGACGACGCGGCAGTTGGTCCTGCATCTGGTGGGCGAGTGAAGCGATGCGCCAGGCGCTGACCACCCTTGCTTTCACCACCTCGGGCCAGGGACTGCAGGACATTACCGATCCGGTTGCTGCCTGGACGGCCCGTCAAACCATCAGAGACGGGCTGCTCACTCTGTTCCTGCGCCACACCTCGGCCAGCCTGATCATTCAGGAAAATGCCGATCCTGCGGTGGTTCAGGATCTGGAGGTGTTCTTTCGCCGTCTGGTGAGCGAAGACGACGGGCTGTACCGCCACGACGAGGAAGGCCCGGACGACATGCCGGCCCACATCCGCACGGCGCTGACCGGAGTTCAGCTTTCCGTTCCGCTGCAGGATGGGCGGCTGGCCCTGGGAACCTGGCAGGGCATTTATCTTTTCGAGCACCGGCGCCGGCCGCATCGCCGGCAGGTCGTGCTGCACCTGTTGGGCGAATGAGCGACGACGATCTTGCTGCGCTGTTGACCGAAGCGCGGGCCTGCCGACTGTGCGCCGCCAGTCTGCCGCTGGGGCCTCGGCCGGTGCTGCGGGCCTCGCCGGGTTGCCGGTTGCTGATCATCGGCCAGGCGCCGGGAACCAGGGTGCACGAAACCGGCGTCCCCTGGAACGATCGTTCGGGTGACCGCCTGCGCCAATGGCTGGCCATTGAACCCGAGGTCTTCTACGACGATCGGCGGATCGCCATCATCCCCACCGGCCTGTGCTATCCGGGGCGTGACCCGCGCGGCGGAGACCTGCCGCCACGCCCGGAATGTGCTCCGACTTGGCATCCCCGTCTGGTTCCGGCCCTGACCGAACTGCGGCTGACCCTGCTGGTCGGCATCCACGCCCAGGCCTATGTGCTCGGCCGCCGCCGCAAGGAGAGCATGACCGACACCGTACGCGCTTTCCGCGAATATCTTCCGGATTTCCTGCCGCTGCCGCATCCCAGCTGGCGGACAACCATGTGGGAACGGCGTAATCCCTGGTTTGCCGAAGAGCTGCTGCCGGAATTGCGTCGCCGGGTGGGGGCACTTCTCTAGATCGGTTGCGTGGTCGTTCTGACCGTGACGCGCAAGCGCCGCCCTGCCGGCAAAGCGTAGCGACTGCGCGCGAAGCTGCTCTAACACCTTCCTGCTGATTTCGGCTATATCTGGTGGTCGAAAGTGGTGTGGAGGGTCTATTTTGCGGTGGCGGCTGTTGGTGTTCGCGATGGCTTGCGCCGGGCTCGGCACGGCATGTTCTTCCGCGCCGCCGCCGCCGCTTCAGCCTGCCGATCCAGCCGCTGCGTGCCTGGCTGGCCTCGATCAGCGCCACATAACCTATGAGCGGCTGCAGGATTGGCACACGCCGGAAGGTTGCGGCATCCAAACCGCAGTGCGGGTGAAGCAATCAGCGACCCAATGGAATCATTCGGGCTTGCTGACCTGTGCCATGGCCAGCCGCCTTTGGGATTTCGAAACGCAGGTGGTGATGCCAGCGGCGCAACGCAATTTCGGGCGTGGCGTTCGTAAGATGTGGAATGCCGGAACCTACGACTGCCGGAACCGGCGCAGCGACCGGCCGCAACGGATGTCCGAACACGCCTACGGCCGCGCGATCGACGTGACCGGATTCGAACTGGATGACGGAACGCCCGTCTCGGTGCTGCGGGACTGGCGCGGCAAGGGGGCGAAGAGCGTCTTTCTGCACCAGGTGGCCGAGGAAGCCTGCCGGATCTTCAACGTAGTCATCACTCCCGATAGTAATGCTCTGCATCGAGACCATTTCCATCTCGACATAGGCCCGCATAAGTATTGCATCAAACCGGCCGGTTGACCTCCGGCCGATAGCGCCGGCCGGCGCTGCTCCGGCAGAGTGGTCGGCATGCGCAGCGGTAGGATCGTTCTCATCCTTCTGGCATCTCTGGTGGTGGCAAGGCCAGGCCCCGCTTGGGGACCGCCGCCACAGCCCGAACCGGCGCGGGAATTCGTCGCTCCACCGCCGCCTCCGCCGGGTAAGCCGCGCGAACTGGTGGTGAGCCAGGAAGGTCGGGACGAGGGCCAGCTGCGCTGCTTGGCCATGACCATCTATTGGGAGGCCGGGAGAGAGCCGCCGGAAGGCCAAAGGGCGGTGGCCCATGTGGTGCTGAACCGCGTGGGGCAACCGGGCTTCGCCGACACCATCTGCGGCGTGGTGCACCAGGGTGGGCGGCATTTTCCCTGCCAGTTCCACTGGTACTGCAGCGGCGCCGACACCACGCCGCGTGACGAAGCCTGGTGGAGCCAGGCGCAAACCGTCGCCCGTCAGGCGCTCGACGAGCGCGATCCAACCGGCGGGGCGCTTTATTTTCATCTCGTTTCAGTACACCCCGCATGGGCGATGTCGCGATTCAGCCGACGGCGCGTGATCGGGCACCACGTATTTTTCGGTCGGCGAGCCTGAGGTGGGGCTGGAGCAAATTCCGCTTCGTTTCGAAGTGGAATTTGCCACGAGCCCGCGAAACCGAACTAATGGCCCTGGCAGCTGGCTCCCCAAACCGCGACCGTGTAGGTGCAGGCGTGCTGCGGCGAGACTCTTCCATAAAAAGCCAGGCCCTGGATCGAGGCGCCGGACGCCGCCAGCTGGCTCATCAGCTTGCCGTCGATAACCCGCAACGTTCCCTTGCTCGCCGGGGCTCCGTCGGGACCGGAAATGCTGAACCAGATGCGCTTGCCGAAGTCTTGGTCATTTCTGGTCGGGATGCCACGGTCGGTGCAAGCGATATCGATCCAGCCCATCACCGGCGTTTCGTGCAGGGTGGCTTCGCCATACTCCCAGACTTTCCGTTGGACCAGCTTGTTGCTGGGGTTGTCCACCCGGATGTCCGCCACCTTGCAGTAACTTCCTTCGCCCTCGGCGCCAGCAGCGGCAGCGCTCGTTCCCAAGAAGGCGATGGCAACGGCGGCGAAGATGGCTCGATTGTTCATGGCGGTTCCTCCAATGTCTAGGCAATCGGCTGAGCGATGCCATTAGAAATAAACGCCAATACAATACAACGGAACACTATTATAGTCACTTTTGAAAAAAGTACAATGCCACATTCCAAAGGAGGCTAGTTATTCTATGTCAAAGTCTATAATTACTATAATTACGAGACGCAACAATCCGTGGTGATCGTCCTTTGGAATCTGATCGCCCCATCCGGCTCCCCTGCGGTTCGTGCATATCAGAAATGCAGTTTTTAATAATTCCAGTCCTCGATTGGGGATGCCCCCGCGTTCTTCCTTCGGAGAAAAAATACCCACGGGCCACCTCGCCGGTGGTCGTCGCGAGGGAGAAAGGACATGGGCGCGTTGTTCGCCGACCTGAAAATCAATACGAAGATCCGATTGGGCTTTACCGCAGTTCTCGCCCTTCTGGTGATGGCGGCGGCCGCCTCGGTGTTCAGCCTGCTGAGTATCAGGACGGCGGTCGGAGAATTCAGCCAGCGGGTCTTAGTGGTCGTCATTGCCGGACAGCTGGACCAGGAGGTTCTGGATCTGCGCCGGCAGGTCCGCGAATTCGCCCTGACCGGTGATCCGTCACCACCAACGCCCGGCGCCATGAGCGGATGGCGGAGATTTCCCAGCAGCTGGAAGCCTATTTGAACGACCTCGAACGGCTGAAAGCCGCCCGGCAGGAGGAAGACAAGCTGTTGCGCGAAACCATGGATCCGGCCGGGGCGCAGTTCTACAAGGATGTCACGCATTTGCGCGATCAGGCGAGGATCGCCGGGAATGCGGCGTTGGCGGCGAAGGCCGATCAGTTGCTTGAGCACGGGCTGTTGGCGCGGCTGTTCGCCAACCAGATGATCGGTCGCCGCGACCCAAGCTTCGCCGCCAAGGCCAAGCCGGAATTCGATTTGCTGGCCGATATGCTGCCGGTACTGGCCGAGTTGGCGCGGGCTGGCGCCCAGCAAGGGCTGGCCGAGGAAATCGGCACCCTGGTCCCGCGATACGCCGGCGCGTTCAATCGTGCCGCCGCCTTGAGTGCCGAGATCGCCGATCTGTCCGGCCAGGCCATGGTCCGCAAAGCCCAGGCCTTCGAAGATGATGCGGCCTGGATTCGTGACTCCGGAGTCGAAGACGAGCATGGCATCGAGGCCGAGGCTCACGCCACCATCAGCCGCGGGCAATGGACGACAGCCCTGCTGTCGGCCTTCGCCATCACTTTCGGCGCGGCACTGGCTTGGACGATCGGCAACGCTATTTCCCGTCCGGTCAACGGTATGACACTCGCCATGAGCCAGCTGGCCGAGGGAAACCTGGCGGTCGAAGTGCCGGCGCGCGGACGCCGGGACGAGATCGGTGCCATGGCCGAAGCCGTACAGGTGTTCAAGGACAACATGCTGCGCAACCAGCGGCTCGAGGCCGAGCAGAAAACCGAGCAAGCCAATCGCGACCGTCGGACCAAGCGTCTCGAGGAGCTGACGGGGAATTTCGACCGCGTGGTGTCCGCCATGCTGGCCAGCGTGTCCGGCGCGGTTCTGCAAATGCGCTCAACCGCCCAGGCCATGTCGGCCAATGCCGAGCAGACCAATCGCCAGGCCACCGCCGCGGCGGCGGCGACAGAACAGTCCTCAGCCAATGTGCAGACCGTCGCCACTGCGGCGGAACAGCTGTCGGCCTCGATCCGCGAGATCGCCCGGCAGGTGGACCAGTCGACGCGGATCTCGCAAGCGGCGTCGGACGAGGCGGCGCGCACCGAAGCGGCAGTGAACGGCCTGAGCGAAACCTCGGCGCGGATCAGCGACGTGATCAAGCTGATCAACGACATCGCCAGCCAGACCAATCTGCTGGCGCTTAATGCCACCATCGAGGCGGCGCGGGCCGGTGAAGCCGGCAAGGGCTTCGCCGTGGTGGCCGCCGAGGTGAAGGGGCTGGCCAACCAGACGGCGCGGGCCACCGACGAGATCAGCGGGCAGATCGCCGCCGTGCAAGCCGCCACGGGAGAGGCCGTCGCCGCCATCGCCATCGCCGCCGCTGTGGAAGAGCAGACCGCGGCGACCGGCGAAATCGCCCGCAATGTTCAGCAGGCAGCCGCCGGATCGCAGGAGGTGGCCGGCGCCATTGCCGGGGTCAATCAGGCGGCGGCAGAAACCGGCAGCGCCGCGGGCGAGGTGCTGTCTTCGGCCGAAAAGCTGTCGGAGCAGGCGGAAGGCCTGAAGGGCGAGGTCGGCAGCTTCCTCGACGGCGTGCGTTCGGCGTAAACGGAGATTTGACGGGGACATTGGGAACCAGAGGCGAAGCAATCCAGAGCCGGCGGCACGGCCCTGGACTGCGTCACTGCGCTTCACCGATGGTCTACAGCACCGTCAGCATGGCGGCCACCAGTGGATGGCGGACGATGTCGTGGTCGGTCAGTTGGATCACCGCGACGTCGGGCAGGGCAGACAGCCGGTTCGCAATGTCGGCTAGGCCCGACATGCCTGGCAGCAGGTCGGTCTGGTCGGGGTCTCCCGTCAGCACCATGGTGGAATGCCAGCCAAGCCGGGTCAGCAGCATCTTGATCTGGCCATAGGTGCAGTTCTGCGCTTCGTCGATGACGATGAAGGCATTGTTGAGGGTCCGCCCGCGCATATAGGCGACCGGGGCGATTTCCACCGAGCCGTCGGCCAGGCAGGCGCGCAAGCGCTTGCCGCCCAGGCGATCGGACAAGGCGTCGTACAGCGGCCGCAGATAGGGCGCCAGCTTCTCCTGCAGGTCGCCCGGCAGGAATCCCAGGCTTTCGCCGGCTTCCACCGCCGGCCGCGACAGCACGATCCGCCCGACGCGCCCGGCTTCCAGCGCCTCGACGGCGGCGGAAATGGCCAGATAGGTCTTGCCGGTGCCGGCCGGGCCCACGGCCAGGGTCAGGTTCTTTTCCTCCATGGCGTCGAGCAGGGCGCGCTGGTTGTCGCTTTGCGGCCGCACCTTCTTTACGTAGCTCTGATCACGCTGTTCCTCACCAAGGGGGTCCCACCTCCCTTGCATGCTATTGCCATACAGCGGGTGAACATTGTTGTCTGACTTGGGCTGAGCAGCTTGACGGGAACGCTTGGCCATGGACGGCTCCATCAGGAGGACAACAAAAGAAAAAGCCTCCCCGAGGGGAGGCTTCGACGGAACAGCACCAAAATTTGCTGCAATGGATCGGAGGAACGACGGGCCGGCGCGCGGCGCATCGCGTTCTGGCAGGGTGGCGGCAGCTCTGCAACGTGACCCACTCTGGGCAGGCCTCCGACTGAGGTTGGCACACCGCCTAAAATACCTCTCCTGACCCCTTGATGTCACTCATTATTGAGGTTGTAAGATAAGCTTCACCCAAGATGTAGGCAGAGAGGGGCGTCCCAATCCTCTTGCACAGATTGACGGCGCCCGCGCTATGCTTTCATTGCCTGTTGCGCCGATTTACCGCTGATAGAACTGCCCGCAACGAGGCAGCGACGATGTCCTCGTCCATGCCGACCCCGCAGATGCTGCCGTCATGGCCGGCAATTTCCACATAGGCCACGGCCTTGGCATTGGCGCCCCGGCCGATGGCGTGTTCGTGGTAATCGACCAGCTGGACGGCTACTCCTTCACCTTTGAGCCCGTCGATGAAGGCATCGATGGGGCCGTTGCCCCGGCCGCGGATGGCTTGCTTGCCGCTCGGGGTGCGGATGGTGGCGGTCATGTGGCCGATGTCGGCCATGTGGTCGAAATGATGGTCGACCAGGGTGAACGGCGTTTGGGCGCCGAGGAATTCCCGGTCGAAATGCCGCCAGATCTCGGCCGGACTCATTTCCTTGCCGGTAGCATCGGCGGCTTTCTGCACGACGCCGGCGAACTCCACCTGGAGGGCGCGAGGCAGCGACAGCCCGTATTCCTGTTCCAGCACATAGGCTACCCCACCCTTGCCCGACTGGCTGTTGATGCGGATCACCGCCTCGTAGGATCGCCCCAGGTCGGCCGGATCTACCGGCAGATATGGAACCTCCCACACATTGGCGCCCGACTGGTGCAGCGCCGTCAGACCTTTCTTGATCGCGTCCTGATGCGACCCGGAAAAAGCGGTGAACACCAGCTGGCCGGCATAGGGGTGGCGCACAGGTACTGGAATCTGCGTGCATGCCTCGGATACGGTGATGATGTGGTTGATGTCCGATATACGGAGTTCCGGGTCGACACCCTGGGTCACCAAGTTCATCGCCATGGTGATCACGTCAACATTGCCGGTGCGTTCGCCGTTGCCGAACAAGGTGCCTTCGATACGCTCGCCGCCGGCCATCAGCGCCAGTTCGGCGGCGGCCACGGCGGTGCCCCGGTCGTTGTGCGGATGGATGCTGACGATGATGCTTTCGCGGTTCTTCACCCTGCGGCAGAACCACTCGATCTGGTCGGCATAGACGTTGGGCGTGGCCATTTCCACGGTGGCCGGCAGGTTGACGATCATCCGGCGTTCGGGCGTCGGCTGCCAGGCCTCCATCACCGCCTCGGTGATCTCGACGGCGAAATCCAGTTCGGTGCCGGTGAAGCTTTCGGGCGAATACTGGAACACCAGGTTGGTTTCGGGAATGGTCGCGGCCAATTCCTTGATCAGGCGCGTCCCGGTCACCGCGATATCGGTGACGGCCGCCCGGTCGGCGCCGAACACCACGCGTCGCTGCAGCTCCGAGGTGGAATTGTAGAGATGGACGATGGCGTTCTTCGCCCCGCGAATGGCGTCGAAGGTCCGGCGGATCAGGTGCTCGCGGGACTGGGTCAGCACCTGGATGGTGACGTCGTCGGGGATCAGCTGCTCGTCGATCAACAGGCGCAGGAAGTCGAAATCGGTTTGCGACGCGGCGGGAAAGCCCACCTCGATTTCCTTGAAGCCCATCTCCACCAGCAGGTCGAACATCTGGCGCTTCGCCGCCGGGCTCATCGGTTCGATGAGCGCCTGATTGCCGTCACGCAAGTCCACGCTACACCAGATGGGGGCGTGTTCGATCGTGCGGTTGGGCCATTGCCGGTCAGGCAGGGCGATGGGGGTGAAAGGGCGGTATTTGCCGAAAGGCATCTTGTTCATGATCGTTCTCCTCGGATGGAAACTGGTATTGGGGAGGAGAAACGTCAAAGTCGCGCCAGATGACGGACGCGCGACACCGTCAGCCGGACCTGCCGGCAAAACGGCGGATGCCTGGGGGCGAAAGACTTACAGGAATGCTGGATGAACATGCGCAACAGATCCGAATGCGAAAACGCCAACGACGATGTCCCGGTCTCCGATGGAGGCCGGGCCAAGAAGTCGCAGGAGCCCCTGCATATGAATCTGTGCGATCATCAGCCAATACGTAGCATCACTGGCCCTTGACGTCCAGCAGCTCGATATCGCGCCGCGCCGAATCGGCCGCCGCCGAGTTGGGGGCGATCTCCAGCACCTTGAGCCAGGCTTGCCGTGCTTCCGCGTCGTTGCCGGCCAGCCGTTTCAGGATCCCGCTTTCCAGCCAGGCATCCTGATATTTCGGGTCGATGGACAGCGCCTTGCCAATATCGGCCTCGGCGCCCTTGCGGTCGTCGAGAAACCGCTTGGCCGTGCCCCGGAAAGTCAGGGCGTCGACCCTGTCGGGTGCGGCGGCCAGGGCTTGGTCGAGGTCGGCCAGGGCCTCCTTGTAGTTCTTCTGCTCGGCCAGGCTTTCCGCCCGGTCGACCAGTAGATCCGGTGCCCCAGGCACCAGCTTCAAGGCGGATGTCTGCGCCGCATAGGCTCGCTCGGGGTTCTTGGCCAGCAACCAGGCCTGCCCGGCCTGGGCCAGCATGCCGGCCCTGAGCTTGGCATCCGAATGACTGTCCGCCGCAAGATCCTCGAGGCGCTTGGCGGCATCCTCGAATTGCCTGAGGCCGACCAGGGCGATGGCGCTGCAATGGCGGGCCGCCTCGCCGCCACCCATGCTCTCCCAGGCCATGGCTTCCTGCAAACCTTCTGACGGATTCTGGCGGGCCAGGGCTAGGCAATGTTTATACTGGGCCGCGTTCTCGTTGATCGTGGCCTGGTCGCCGGCCTTGGCCGCGGCCGCCGGCGGTGCCGTGGCCGGTGTCTTTCCGCTGTCCTTGGCCACGGCCGGCAGGGCGAAGGTCGAGCTGGCGAGCAGGAGGATGAGGATAAGGCGCATTATCTTGTCCCGGATCGCGAACGGGCGTTACAGTCCATCGAACCGCCACGATTTGCAAGGACGACCATGAAATCCCGCCTGTTCTGCTTCGGTCTCGGCTACAGCGCCCTGGTTCTGGCCCGGCGCCTGCGGGCTGTGGGCTGGCAGGTGGCCGGCACCGCCCGCGAGGCCGACCGGGTGCGCGAATTGACTGGCCTCGGCATCGATGCCTGGCGTTTCGACCGCGACCACCCGTTGCCCGAGGCGGCGCTGGTAGGCGCCACCCATGTCCTCAGTTCAGTTCCGCCGGATACCGCCGGTGATCCGGTCCTCGACCACTGCGCCGAGGCGATCGTCGCTGCGGGATCGTCGCTGCGCTGGATCGGTTATCTGTCGACTACCGGGGTCTATGGCGACTACCGCGGCGCCTGGGTCGACGAGACCTCGCCGCTGCGTCCCTCGGTGGACCGCGCCTGGCGGCGGGTGGCGGCGGAAACCGCCTGGTTGGACCTTCACCGCCAGCATGGGTTGCCGGTCCATGTCTTCCGTCTGGCCGGCATCTACGGGCCGGGGCGCAGCGCGATCGATGACGTGCGGGACGGCACCGCGCGGCGTATTGTCAAGCGCGGCCAAGTGTTCAGCCGCATCCATGTGGAGGACGTGGCGACGGCGCTGCGGGCGTCGATGGACCGGCCCAACCCCGGCGCCATTTATAATGTCTGCGACGACGAGGCGGCGCGGCCGCAGGACGTGATCGCCTTTGCCTGCGCGCTTCTGGGAGCTGCGCCGCCGCCCGAAATCCCCTACGAACAGGCGCAGCTTTCCCCCATGGCCCAGACCTTCTGGGTCGACAACAAGCGGGTGCGCAACGACCGCATCAAGCAGGAACTGGGTGTCGCGCTGATATACCCGACCTATCGGGAAGGGTTGCGGGCCTTGGTGGATCAAGAAAAGCTGCCACCCTGAGCCGTGGGCGAAGGGCCTGACGGTTTCCGCGAAATCTTCAGCCCGTTCAGGGTGACATTGGGTCGCTCACGGTGGCGGGGGAGCCGGGACGCGCTCTATCCTTTGCAGCAGGCTTTCCAATATCCCCAGCATCCGTTCGATATCGGCCGGTTCGCTCAGGCGGTGGTCGCCGGATTTGGCCAAGGTCACCTCCACGTCGTCGGATATCAGATGTTCCTGCAGGCGGAGCGCGGTCTGCCAGGGGACGCTCGCATCCTGCTGGCCGTGGATCAGGTGGACCGGGCAGGACAGGTTGATCGGTCCCTGCAGCAGCAGATGCTGGCGGCCATCTTCGATCAGCCGGCGGGTAATGGGGTAGGGCCCCTCGCCATCGTAGCCCGCCACCATTACCTCGCCTTCGGCGAGCAAAGTCCGCCTTTGTTCCGCATCGAAGGCTTCGAACAACAGTTCCTCGGTGAAGTCGGGCGCGGCGGCCAGGCCGAGCAGGCCGGCGATTCGCTCCCGCCGCTGCAGCGCTGCCAGCAGCATCAGCCATCCGCCCATGCTGGAGCCGACCAGCAGCTGAGGGCCTTCGGTCAGCGCGTCGAGCACGGCGACGGTGTCGGCCGCCCACCGGCCGATGCAGCCCTCTTCGAACCGACCGGCGCTGACGCCGTGGCCGAAGGCGTCGAAACGGACGAATGCCTGGCCGCGGCGGCGGCAGAACGCCTCCACCGCCATGGCCTTGCCGCCGGTCATGTCGGACATGAAGCCATGCAGGAACACCACGCCGGGGTTTTTTCCGGCAAGCCTGTTGTAGGCGATTGTGGTGCCGTCGCCCCGTGGTAATATCCCGGCCGTCTTTGTGGGCGGTCTCGCTTCAGCGCGCTCGTTCATGTTCCTTGTCCCTGTTCACTCGTCAAATTCCGGCATGCCCTCAGAAAATCGCGGAGCCTTTTCTCACCCGACGCCGACGGGCCGCCCCCCCGTCGTGATGCAGGTGCTGCCCTCGTTGGTGACGGGCGGAGTCGAGCGCGGCACCATCGACATGGCGGTTGCCTTGGCCGAAGCCGGCTGGACGGCGCTGGTGGTGTCCAACGGCGGCCACATGGTGCGCGAACTCGACCGCGCCGGAGTGAAGCATATCCAGCTGCCGGTGCACAGCAAGAACCCCTTCGTCATGCGGGTCAACATCGCCCGGCTGGAAGAGGTGATCCGCCAGCATGGCGTCGATGTCGTGCATGCCCGGTCACGGGCCCCGGCGTGGAGCGCCTATTATGCGGCGCAGCGGACCGGCACCCATTTCGTCACCACCTTCCACGGGACCTACAACGGCGGGTGGATGGGCCTGAAGACGGCGTACAACGCCATCATGACCCGCGGCGAACGGGTGATCGCCATCAGCCATTTCATTGCTGACCATATGCAGGCCATCTACAAGACCGATCCACACAAGATCAGGGTGGTTCACCGCGGCATCGACATCGACAAGTTCGATCCGGCGCGGGTCAGCCAGGAACGGATCATCCAGCTGGCCCAGCGCTGGCGGCTGCCGGACGGCTATCCGGTGATCATGCTGCCGGGCCGCCTGACCCGCTGGAAGGGTCAAACGGTGGTGATCGAGGCCCTGGCGGTGCTCGGCCGGCGCGACATACGTTGCCTCCTGGTCGGTTCCGACCAGGGACGCACCGCCTATACCGAAGAGTTGCAGGCCCTGATCGAGCGGCGCGGGTTGACCGATGTCGTCCACATCGTCGGCGACTGCAATGACATGCCGGCCGCCTATATGCTGACCGATGTCGTGGTGTCGGCCTCGACCGATCCCGAGGCCTTTGGCCGCGTCATCGTCGAGGCGCAGGCCATGGGGCGACCGGTGGTGGCGACCGACAACGGCGCCGGGCGCGAGAACGTTCTCGACGGGCAGACCGGTCTCCTGGTGCCGCCCAACGATGCGGCCGCCATGGCTCTGGCGCTCGACCGGGTGCTCGCCATTGGGGCGGAGGAGCGGGAATTGCGGGCCGCCGTCGCCATCCGATTTGCGCGCGAGAATTTTTCGCGCGAGCTAATGTGCGCCCGGACCATGGGCGTCTACGGCGAGGTATTGGGTCTGCGCCCGGACGGAGGTGATGCGGCGTGAGCGCGGGCAAGCGCATCATGGTGATCAAGCTCTCGGCCCTGGGCGACTTCGTCCAGGCGATGGGGCCGTTCGCCGCGATCCGCGCCCATCATAGGGATGCCCGTATCACCTTGCTGACCACCAGGCCCTATGTCCAACTGGCCGAGGCCAGCCCCTATTTCGACGAGGTCTGGGTGGATACCCGACCCAAGCCATGGCAGGTCTCTGCTTTCATGGGGCTGCGCAAGCTGCTGCGGTCGGCCAAATTCGACATGGTCTACGATCTGCAGACCTCGGATCGCAGCTCGACCTATTTTCATATCATGGGTGACCCGCCCTGGTCGGGGATCGCAAGCGGCTGCTCCCATCCCCATGCCAATCCGGACCGCGATTCGATGCACACCATCGACCGCCAGGCGGAGCAGCTGGCCATGGCCGGCATCCCCGTCACGCCGCCGGCCGACCTGTCCTGGGTCAAGGCCGACCTGGCGCGGTTCGCTCTGCCGGCCCGCTTCATCCTGATGGTCACCGGCGGCGCGCCGCACCGCCTGGCCAAGCGCTGGCCGGCGGATCGCTTCGCCGCCCTGGCCAATCGCCTGGCGGCTCAAGGCATCGTCAGCGTTCTGCTGGGGACCGATCACGACGCCGAACAGATCGAGGCGGTGCTGGCCGCCTGTCCCCACGCCTGTTCGCTGGCCGGCCGCACCAGCTTCATCGACATTGTTGCCGTCGCCCGCCAAGCGGTTGGCGCGGTGGGCAATGACACCGGGCCGATGCATCTGATCGCCGCGGCAGGCTGCCCTGCCGCCGTGCTCTTCTCGGCCGATTCCGACCCGGCTCTGTGCGAGCCCCGCGGCGCGGTGGCGGTGATCCGCCGCGACGACCTGGCTGAGTTGGATGTCGACACGGTGATGGCCGCCCTCACCGAAGGACCGGCTGCCTTGCGCGACCGGCCGCCCGCTTTGGCCTGACAGCGGCTTGACTTGACGGCAAATCCGCTTAATGTCCTCGCTCTCCCCCGCTGGAAAACGAGCGCAGAGTCCCATGGTTGCCATTACTTTGCCCGACGGTAGCGTACGGCGCTACGAAGGTCCGGTCTCGGGTGCCGACATCGCCCGCGACATCGGCCCCGGCCTCGCCAAATCAGCTTTGGCGGTCCGTGTCGACGGCCAAATGAAAGATCTGGCAACGGTCATCGACCGCGACGCCCAGGTGGGCATCGTCACCCCGCGCGACCCGGACGCGCTGGAATTGCTGCGCCATGATGCGGCCCATGTGATGGCCGAGGCGGTGAAGGAACTGTACCCCGAGACCCAGGTGACCATCGGTCCGGCCATCGAGAACGGCTTCTATTACGATTTTGCCCGGTCCACCCCGTTCACGCCCGAAGACCTGGAGCGGATCGAACAGCGCATGCGCGAGATCGTCGCCCGCGACGAGGCGATCAGCCGCGAGGAAATGGGCCGCGACGCCGCTGTCCAGTTCTTCGCCGACATGGGTGAGAAGTACAAGGCCGAGATCATCGAATCCATTCCCACCAACCAAGCCATCAGCCTTTACCGCCAGGGGCAATTCATCGATTTGTGCCGCGGGCCCCATCTGCCTTCGACGGCCAAGCTGGGCAAGGCCTTCAAACTGATGAAGGTGGCGGGCGCCTATTGGCGTGGCGACTCCCGCAACGAGATGCTGCAGCGCATTTACGGCACGGCCTGGTTCGAGGAGAAGGATCTCAACGCCTACCTCACCATGCTCGAGGAGGCGGAAAAGCGCGACCACCGCCGCCTGGGCCGCGAGATGAGCCTGTTCCACCAGCAGGAAGAGGCCGTCGGCTCGGTATTCTGGCACCCCAACGGCTGGACGCTGTGGCGTACCGTCGAAGGCTATATCCGCCGCAAGCTGGAGCGGAACGGCTATGTGGAGGTCAAGACTCCGCAGCTCGTCGACCGTTCCCTGTGGGAGCAGTCGGGACACTGGGAGAAGTTCGGCACCAACATGTTCACCGTGCACACGCCGGACGAGCGCACGCTGGCCATCAAGCCGATGAACTGCCCCTGCCATGTGCAGATCTTCCGCACCGGCATCAAAAGCTACCGCGATCTGCCGTTGCGCATGGCCGAGTTCGGATCGTGCCACCGCTATGAGCCGTCAGGGGCGATGCATGGCATCATGCGCGTGCGGGCCTTTACCCAGGACGACGCCCACATCTTCTGCACCGAGGACCAGATCACCTCGGAGACCGTGGCCTTCTGCGAATTCCTCAAGGAAGTCTACCGTGACTTCGGCTTCGAAGACGTGCGGGTGAAATTCTCGGATCGCCCGGAAAAGCGCGCCGGTGCCGATGCCATCTGGGACAAGGCCGAAGGCGCACTGATGGAGGCGGCCCAGGCCGCCGGCCTGGAGATGACCCGCAATCCGGGGGAGGGCGCATTCTACGGCCCCAAGCTGGAGTTCGTGCTGCGCGACGCCATCGGCCGCGACTGGCAGTGCGGCACGCTGCAGGTGGATTTCGTCCTGCCTGAACGGCTGGATGCCCATTACATCGCGGAAGACGGCCAGAAGACCCGGCCGGTCATGCTGCATCGGGCGATCCTCGGTTCGTTCGAGCGCTTCCTCGGCATCCTCATCGAGCATTACGCTGGCCGTTTCCCGCTCTGGCTGGCGCCGGTGCAGGTGGTGGTGGCAACCATCACCAACGACGCCGACGACTATGCCCGGGGCGTGCTGACCAAGCTGAAGGCTGCCGGCTTACGTGCCGAATCGGACCTGCGGAATGAGAAGATCAACTACAAGGTGCGAGAACACTCGCTGGCCAAGGTTCCGGTGATGCTGGTGGTCGGTAAGCGCGAGGGGGAAAACTCCACCGTGGCGGTACGCCGCTTGGGAGGCACCACCCAAGAAATTCTTGCGCTGGAAGATGCCATTGTTAAACTGATCAACGAGGCTACCGTACCGGGGGCCTGAATTCGGGCGCGTGGGCCGCTGGGGGCGGACCGCGCCTGTTCCATATCAACCAACCGAAGGAGAGCTTTCATAGCCAAGCCGCCTGCCCCCGCGCCGAAAGACCAAGACGGTCCGCGCGTAAACACTGAAATCGATGCCCGCACCATCCGGCTGATCGATGCCGACGGGGAAATGGTCGGGGTCGTCTCCACCCGCGAAGGCCTTGACATGGCGGCCGAAGTCGGCCTTGACCTGGTCGAGGTGTCGCCGAGTGCTGAGCCGCCCGTCTGCAAGATCCTCGACTACGGCAAGTACAAGTACGAAGCCCAGAAGAAGAAGGCCGAGGCTCGGAAGAAGCAGAAGGTGATCGAGGTCAAGGAGATCAAGCTCCGCCCGAACATCGACGACAACGACTATGGCGTCAAGATGCGCGCCATGCGCAAGTTCCTGACGGAAGGCGACAAGGTCAAGGTGACCCTGCGTTTCCGCGGTCGCGAGATGGCGCACCAGGATCTTGGCATGAAGGTGCTCGAGCGCGTGCGCGAGGAACTGGATGATCTGGCCAAGGTCGAACAGATCCCCAAAATGGAAGGCCGCCAGATGGTCATGGTGATGGCGCCGCGTTAGATCGGTATCGCCGCCATCCTGACCGCGACGCTCAGGCGCCGCGCGGGCTGATCGCGGCTTCGGGCGTCAAACGAAGCTCGAAGCTGCTCTAATCCCGGCGCCGTCCCCTCAGGCGATCTTCAACACGATCTTGCCCCGCAGGTGGCGGGCACGATTGCGTTCCTGCGCTTCGGCTGCCTTTTCCAGCGGCAGCATTTCATAGGTTGGCGCCTTCACCTTGCCTGCTTCGACCAGGGCAGCCAATTCGCGCAATTGCCCGCCGTTGGGCGCGACGAACACATAAGCCGCCCGGACTCCCAGCTTTTCCGCCAGGGTCTGGTCCGGCCGGTCGACGATCGAGACCAGGATACCGCCCTTCTGCAGTACCGGCCAACTGTCCGCCTGGGTCTGTCCGCCGACTGCATCGAACACCACGTCCACGCCCTCGGGCGCCAGCCGGCGCACGGCATCGGCGAACGGTTCGGCGGCATAGTCGATGGCCTCGTCGGTGCCCAGGCTCCGGACATACTCATGGTTCTCGGTTCGCGCCGTCGTCAGCACGCGGGCGCCCCTTACTTTCGCCAACTGGATCGCCAGGCTGCCGATGCCGCCGGCGCCGGCATGGATCAGTGCCGTCTGTCCGGACCGCAACTGGGCCGCGT
Source organism: Pseudomonadota bacterium (assembly GCA_021793155.1). Taxonomy (GTDB): domain Bacteria; phylum Pseudomonadota; class Alphaproteobacteria; order Rhodospirillales; family Magnetospirillaceae; genus DUZF01. Next base: position 18,354 of record JAJYTF010000044.1, read on the forward strand.
CGAACAGCACCTGCCACGATGTCAGCCCGACCAGCGGCAGCGTTGCCGCAGCTTCCAGGGGGATGTTACGCGGGGCCGGAGCCACCGCCTCGGCCGGCATGGTCACATACTCGGCATAGGTGCCCCATTGGATCTCCGGCTTGCGGCAATAGGCGTAGACGGCGTCGCCCGGCTGGAAGCTGGTCACGCCCTCGCCCAGCCCTGCGATTGTACCGGCGGCATCCCAGCCGAGGATCAGCGGAAAGCGGTGAGGAAACGCTTTGGCCAGATATCCTTCGCGGATCTTCCATTCGACCGGGTTGACGCTGGTCGCCGCCACCTTGATCAGCACCTCGCCGGGGCCGGGAACCGGTGTCGGCAACTCCGCCCAATGCAGCTTGTCGGCTCCGCCGAATTCGTCGATCACCATGGCTTTCATCGGGCTTCCCCCTTCGGTTGCGGATGTTTCCATTAGATGGGCCGCGACGACGCTCTGTCCAGGCCGCGGAACGCCTTGCGCCCAATTCTTGCAAATCGCCAGGGCTGCGTTTATAACCTCCGCTTCCATCGGGTGCCACGAGGCCTGTAAGGGCATGCCTCGGCGCTCATGAATCGCTCACTCTCATTTTTGCAAGGAAGCGAAAATGCCCAAGATGAAGACCAAGAGCTCCGCCAAGAAGCGGTTCAAGCTCACCGGCACGGGCAAGGTCCGGGCCAACGTGGCATTCAAGCGCCACTGCCTCTCGGCCAAGACGTCGAAGATGAAGCGCCAGGCCCGCGGCACGTTCATTGTCGCCGAGGTCGACACGCCGAACGTCAAGAAATTCTATCTGCCGTACGGAGTGTAAGCCATGGCGCGCGTCAAACGGGGCGTCACCACGCACGCCCGTCACCGTAAGATTCTGAAGCTGGCCAAGGGCTATCGCGGCCGCGCCAGCACCAATTTCCGCATTGCCATCGAGAAGGTCGAGAAGGGGCTAGCCTATGCCTATCGCGACCGCCGGGCGAAGAAGCGCAATTTCCGCGCCCTGTGGATCCAGCGCATCAATGCCGGCGCCCGGCTGCACGGGCTGACCTACAGCCGCTTCATCAGCGGCCTGAAGAAGGCCGGTATCGAACTCGACCGCAAGGTGCTGTCCGACATTGCCACGCGCGAGCCGGAAGCCTTCAAGTCGCTCGTCGCTCAGGCTGCCCAGGCCCTCAAGGCGGCCTAAGAGACCCCTGTACAGGTCGGAAAAGAGAAGGGGGTCGTCACCAGGCGGCCCCTTTTTGTTTAATTATCCACAGATCCATGCAGATGAGCGCAGATGACCACGGATGAGAGAGACAAGTCTGTGTTTGTCTGTGTCCGCGCAGCGGCACCTGCGTTCATCTGTGGATGACATCATTACATCCGCTTCCGAGAGACACGTCATGATCGATCTGGATCAGGTTCGCGCCGAGGCTTTGGACAGCATCGCCGGTGCCGCCAATCTTGAAGGCTTGGAGCAGCTGCGCGTCGCGCTTTTGGGCAAGAAGGGCTCCGTCACTGCATTGATGAAGTCCCTGGGCGAGATGAGCCCGGACGAGCGACGGACCACCGGCCAGCAGCTCAACGCGGTGAAGGAGGCGGTGGCGCAGGCGCTGGATGCCCGCAAGACCGCGCTGGACGCCTCCGCCCTTGACGAAAGGCTGGCCCGCGAGCGGGTCGACGTGACCTTGTCGGTCCGCCCCGAGATGCAAGGCCGCATCCACCCGATCAGCCAGACCATCGACGAGGTGGTGGCCATTTTCGGCCAGATGGGCTTCGCCGTCGCCGAAGGTCCGGATATCGAGGACGACTTCCACAATTTCACCGCGCTGAACTTTCCGCCCGAGCATCCGGCCCGCCTGATGCACGACACCTTCTTCCTGCCCGAGAAGGAAGACGGATCACGTTTCCTGCTGCGCACCCACACCTCGCCGGTACAGGTGCGGACCATGTTAAAGCAGCCGCCGCCGATCCGGGTGATCATTCCGGGCCGTACCTATCGCTGCGATTCCGACATGACCCACACGCCCATGTTCCATCAGGTCGAAGGGCTGGTGATCGACAAGGCGACCAACATGGGGCACCTGAAGGGCTGCCTGATCGAGTTCGTGAAGACCTATTTCGAGGTCGATGACGTGCCGGTGCGCTTTCGCCCGTCGTTCTTCCCCTTCACCGAGCCCTCGGCCGAAGTGGACATCGGCTGTTCGCGAGCCGGCGGCGAACTGAAGATCGGTGCCGGCGCCGACTGGCTGGAGATCCTGGGCTGCGGCATGGTGCACCCCAATGTGCTGAAGAACTGCGGCATCGACCCCGACGAATACCAGGGGTTCGCCTTCGGCATGGGGATCGAACGGATCGCCATGTTGAAATACGGCATCCCCGATCTTCGTACTTTCTTTGACTCCGACCTGCGCTGGCTCAGGCACTACGGGTTCCTGCCGCTGGACGTGCCGACTCTGACCGGGGGGCTGACCCGATGAAATTCACCCTGTCCTGGCTTAAGCGCCATCTCGATACCGCCGCCACGGTCGCCGAGATCGCCGACCGCCTGACCATGCTCGGCCTCGAGGTGGAGTCGGTGGACGATCCGGCATCGCGCTTGAACGGCTTCATCGTCGGCCATGTCCTGCAGGCCGACAAACATCCCAATGCCGACCGGCTCCGACTGTGCAAGGTTGCGGCCGGCAAGGCGACGTTGCAGGTGGTGTGCGGCGCCCCCAACGCTCGGGCCGGGCTCAAGGTGGTGCTGGCCCAGCCCGGCGTGGTCATCCCAGCCACCGGCGAGGCGCTGAAGAAGGGCAATGTCCGCGGTGTTGAGTCCCAGGGCATGATGTGCTCCTGGCGCGAGTTGAAGCTGGGCGAGGACCATGAGGGCATCATCGAGTTGCCCTCGGACACGCCCGTCGGGGTGCCGCTGACCAGCGTGATTCATCTGGATCCGGTATTCGATGTGTCGATCACGCCGAATCGCGCCGATTGCCTGGGCGTCCGCGGCATTGCCCGCGATCTGGCGGCATCGGGTCTGGGCAGCTTGAAGCCGTTGTCGATCGAGCCGGTGAAAGGAGCGTTCGCCAGCCCGGTGGGGGTATCCCTGCAGTTCTCACCCGACACCGCCGACGCCTGCCCGATGTTTGTCGGCCGCAGCTTCCGGGGCTTGCGCAACGGCGAAAGCCCGCAATGGCTGAAGGACTGCCTGACAGCCGTCGGGTTACGGCCGATCTCGGCGCTGGTCGACATCACCAATTATTTCACTGTTGATCTCGACCGGCCGCTCCATGTGTTCGACGCGGCCAAGCTGAACGGCGATCTTCACGCCCGCCTGGCCCGTCCGGGTGAGCAGTTGGCGGCGCTGAACGGCAAGACCTATGCCCTCGACGAGACCATGACGGTGATCGCAGACGACGCGGGAGCACAGGGTCTGGCCGGCGTCATCGGCGGCGAGGCGACCGGTGTTTCCGCCGAGACCACCGAGGTGGTTCTCGAAGTGGCGCTGTTCGACCCCATGCGCACCGCCGCAACCGGCCGCCGGCTGGCGATCGATTCCGATGCCCGGTACCGTTTCGAACGTGGCTTGGATCCGGCCTTCGCCATCCCGGCGATGGAACTGGCGACCCGCATGATCCTGGAGTTGTGCGGCGGCGAAGCCTCACAGCCGGTAGTGGCCGGGGCCGCTCCCGCGGACAAGCGGAGCATCGTCTTCCGCCCGCAGCGTGTGGCCCAGTTGGGTGGCATCGAGGTGCCGGTCGCCGAGATGGTGCGGATCCTGGACGGCCTGGGCTGCACCGTCAGCGGCGAAGGCGAATCGCTCGTCGTGGCGCCGCCGTCCTGGCGGGCCGACATCACGGCTGAACACGACCTGGTGGAGGAAGTGATCCGCATCCATGGCTACGATGCCATTCCGACGCTGTCGATGCCCCGCCCGGCGGTCGTCCGCCCGGTGCTGACACCGCAGCAGAAACGTGCCGGCTGGGTGCGCCGCGGCCTTGCCGTCCGCGGGCTGGTCGAGACGGTCACCTGGTCCTTCCTGCCGTCCGCTCTGGCGGCGATGTTCGGCGGCGGCAAGCCTGAACTGACGCTGGCCAATCCCATTTCCAGCGACCTGGACGCCATGCGGCCCAGCCTGCTGCCCAATCTGCTGGCTGCCGCCGGACGGAATGCCGACCGCGGTATCAAGGACGTCGCCCTGTTCGAGCAGGGACCGCAGTTCCACGGCGACTTGCCGGGTGAGCAGCAGGCCATGGCAGCCGGCCTCAGGGTCGGGCGGTCCGGCGCACGGCATTGGATGCAAGCCGCGCGAGCCGTGGATGTGTTCGACGCCAAGTCCGATGCCCTGGCCGGCATTGCCGCCGCCGGCGGCCCCGCTGACGGCCTGCAGGTGGTTGCCGAGGCTCCTGCCTGGTACCACCCCGGCCGCTCTGGCAGCCTCAAGCTGGGGCCGAAGACGGTGGCCTGGTTCGGCGAGGTCCATCCCGGCGTCCTGGCCGCGATCGACCTCAAGGGACCGGCGGTGGCGTTCGAGATGTTCCTCGACGCGGTGCCGCTGCCCAAGGCCAAGGCCACCAGGGCCAAGCCATTGCTGAAAGTCTCGCCGTTCCAGCCGATCGAGCGTGACTTCGCCTTCGTCGTTGACCGTTCCGTTGCGGCCGATGCGGTGGTGCGGGCTGCGAAAAGCGCCGACAAGGCGCTGATCACCGATGTCCTGGTGTTCGACCTTTACGACGGCTCGCATGTCGGTGAAGGTAAAAAGAGCCTGGCCATCCAGGTCACCCTGCAGCCGGTCGAGAAGACTTTGACCGACGTCGATATCGAAGCGGTGGCGGCAAAAGTCGTGGATGCGGTGGGCAAGGCGACCGGGGGTGCCCTGCGCGGCTAGTACTACAGTTGCATTTTATGACGGGGCATGATTCGATTCGCTCTCTGGGTTTTGTGGGAGGAGTCGGCGCTCAAGGCGTTGAAGGATCGGGTGCTTCCGGTCTTCGGCCGAACGGATTTGCGTCGTACAGCCTCGGCATTTGTGGATGGCCGGCTGTCTGGTGTTGAGCGCAAGACCGGCTGGTTAATGGCGGAGCAGGCCGGGTACGAGCAGCCCTATCGGATGCAGTCGCTTATCGGACGTAGTCGCTGGGCTGCCGATGGATTGCGCGATGCGGTGCGCCGCTACGTCATTGATGAGTTGGGCAATGATGATGGAGTTCTGGTCGTCGGCGACACCGGTTTTGTGAAGAAGGGCCAGCATTCTGTTGGCGTTGCCCGTCAATATTCAGGAACAGCAGGTCGGATCGAGAACTGCCAGGTCGGCGTGTTCCTCGGATATGCCAGCCGATTGGGCCAGACGCTGATTGATCGGCGTCTCTATCTCCCGAAGGAAT
>JAJYTF010000045.1 GCA_021793155.1 Pseudomonadota bacterium
CGGCCAGCGAGGCGACGCCTTCCTGGATGCGGGCGCCGCCCGAATCGTTCAACCCGATCACCGGCGCGCCGACCTTCAGCGCATGGTCCATGATCTTGCAGATCTTTTCGGCATGCGCCTCCGACAGCGAGCCGCCGAACACCGTGAAGTCCTGGCTGAAGACGAACACCAGCCGGCCGTTGACCGTGCCGTAGCCGGTGACCACGCCGTCGCCGGGGATCTGCTGCGAACTCATGCCGAAATCGGTGCAGCGGTGCTCGACGAACATGTCCCATTCCTCGAAGGAATCGGGATCGAGGAACAATTCGATCCGCTCGCGCGCCGTCAGCTTGCCCTTGGCGTGCTGGGCTTCGATCCGCTTTTCGCCGCCGCCGGCGCGCGCGCGCGCGCGCTTCTCCTGAAGCTGTCGGATGATCTCCTGCATCGTTTCCCCTCGAAATCCGTTGTTCTTGATCCGGTTGGATCGAAGCGACCAGTCTCGGCCAGGAAAAGACTCCGCCGTTCCCCGGCATTTGTTTTGGATAGCATCAACCGTTGGGGGGTTCCAGCGATTTGGGGGACGATGCGGGCAGGCGGAACAGTTGCCACCGCGACAGGTGGCTGGCTAACACAACTCCAGGAAATGAGCCGCGGCGGCAACATCCTTGCGCAACCCCTCGCGCCGGAGACGAGCTTCCTCGTCTTCGCCCCAGAACTCGATCTGATAGGTTTCGTCCAGCTGCGAGGCGCGGAAGGCGTCGTCGGCGCCGATACGGCCCTCGGTCAAGGCCAGCCCCAGGATCAGCGACCCCATCGCCGCCACGGCACTTTGCAACGCGGCCAGGCGGAAATCGTCATAAGCTTCGATGATCCGGCGCAACGCCGCCAGCGAGGACTCGGGTTGGGCGATGGGGACGACCCCCGAGGTTACCACCAGTTCGGCGCCCAGATCCACCGACACCCAGTCGACCAGAGGCTGCCACACGTCCTCCTGCCGTTCCGTCAGATCACGAGGATTGGCGGCGCGGTAGCACAACAGGTCGGTGCCGCCGTAGTTGACCAACTGGTCGATTATCGCCTGCCGATTGGGCACGACGCGGTCTAGCGCGGTACTGGCCAACTGGGTCATCGGCATCGTCTCGGGCAGGATCACCTCGTTTTGGGCTGCCCATTCGGCGGCGATGGCGGTCGCCAGCAATTCATGCACCACCGCCAACGGGCGCCCGCCCGGCGTCCGCAACGGGCGGCCGTCCAAGGCAATGCCAAAGCCTTCGGCGGTCTTGGCGACGGCGACGTGCGTATAGATCTTCTTCATCAGTTTCCGAAAAGTCCCTGCAGGGTTCCGCCGATCCCGCCCGCCGGCTTGGCCGGCTTCCGGGCCGGAGAGTTCTTCTTGGCCTGGGCCAAGGCAGCCAGGCATGGGTTGGCCTCGCCGGTACCGCTGCTGACCAGGGGAACCAGCGCGGCGAGCGGCCCCAGCGCGACCGCGCCGACCGCCCCGGCGACACCCTTGACGATGGCGCCGTTGTTGGGCGCGATGGTCGGGCGGGCCAGGGTTCCGCCGATATCGAGCGGCACCGCCAGGCTGAGCAGGCTGGCCTCCTTCGGTTTCGGCGCCAGGGTAAGGTCGATGGTCTCATTGGCCAAGTTGACGCTGCCCTGCCCGCCCACGGTCATCCGGCTGGTGTCGAACAGCAGCGCTTCGCTGCGCGCCATGCCGTCAGCAACCGAGAAGCGGCTGACCAGGCATTGCATATCGGTGTCCTTCTCGTCGGTCCAGGGGGCAAGCTGCCGCAGGACGTCCACCGCCAGCACGTCGGCATAGGCGCCGTCGACCGTCCCCTTTCCTATGGCGAGCGTGGTTTCGCCGTTGAGCCTGGCCATGATTGCCCGAAGCGAGTTGCCGGTGCCGGTCAGGTTCACCCGCATGTCAGTCGGAGCGCCATGCACCGCCTGTGACAGGGCAAGGCCACTTAGCAGATCCCCCGCGACCACCTTGTCCGCCGTCACCGCCAGGGCGAGGCTCGGCATATTGGCTGAGGCATCCACTGTCAGGTCGGCGCTGATCTTTCCTCCGGCGATCGCCGCGACCGTCGGGGTCAGGCTCAGCTTTCCGTCCTGCAGCGCCGCGACCACATTGATGCCGGTGGCGGTCAGAGCACCGTCGATCAACCTGTCGATCCTCCAGGTCAGCCGGCCGTCGAAGGCGGACAGCAGCTCGAAAGGCAGTCCGGTGTCGGAAAACACGCGCCCGTCGGCACGCTTGCCGCCGCTTGCCACCTCGTCCCGCGTCGGGGCCAGTTCCCCGAGATCAATGTTGCCTGAAGCCAGGCGGCCATCCACCACCAGGCGGCGGCCGACCATGCGCGCCGTGGCTTCGCCCGTGATGTCCGTGTGGCCGAGAATCGCCTTGAAATCGCCCAGCCGCCATCCTCCGCCTGCGTCGGTCAGATGAGCCGTCACTTTGATCGGCGCAAGAGCAGGTAGCGAGAGGTCCAGTGGCTTGTTGAATCCGGCCAGGTTGTCCCCTTCGGCCGTCAAGAGAAGGTCCATGCCGGACAGGCGCAGCGGATTGCCGATGTCGCCTTTGGCATTGATCGCCACCGCGTCGCGGCGTCCCAGGGTCAGATCGATATTGGTCAGGGCCGGCGAGGCGGCAGTGCCGGACAGGGTGAGTGCCACGCGCCCCGCCCCCAAGGGCGGCAGGGTGATGCCGACCAGCCGCGCCGCCTCGGCGATCTCGGTGGCCTCGGCCTTGAGGTTGAAGGCGAGATCGGGCGCCGTCTTGTCGAGCCCCACCGTACCGTTGGCCGTCGCCACGAGGCCGGGGAGCACCACTTTCAACTTCGCCGGAAAAGGCTTAGCCGATGCCAGCAGATCATGCACCGTGCCGAAAACGCCGCTCAAGTCGAACCGCCGGCCATTCCAGTTGCCGCTGCCGTTGAGCCCGATGGGCGCCGCCGCATTGTCGGCCTGGGCGATCAGACGGTCGATGCGGACGGCCTGCTTTCGGCCAACGCGCGCATCGCTGTACAGGATTTGGACATTGTCGAGTTCGATCTGGCTGAGCTTGAAGGTGGTGCGCGCGCCGCCCGCGCCGACCGGCATATCCCGGGCCGGCTGCTTCGGTTGGAAATCCCAGTTGGCTTGGCCGTTCGCGCCGCGCTCCAGCAGGATGCCGGCATCCACCAAGACCAGCCGGTTGATCCTCACTTCGCGGGTCAACAACGGCAGCAGCGAAATTTTCGCCTCGATGCGGCCAAGCGTGATCATCTCGGGCCGCGAGCCCCATGGCGCGTTGGCGAAAGTCACGTCGTTGGCCACCAGGGCCGGCGACAGCGACATCTTCAGCGACAACTTGCCGCGAATGGCCAAGTCGCGGCCGGTCGCCGCCATCGCCGCCTGGGCCAGTATGTCGCGGTAGCTGCTGACGTCGATCGACTTCACCACCTGGACGAGGGCCACGATCAGCAGCAGAACGCCGATCCCGGCCAGCTTCAGAACGGTACCGAAGCGCATTCGGCTCTCTCGATCAGTGAAGACAGGGTCGCCGGCAGACCGGCAAAATCGTCGACGATCCTTTCGGCCCCGGCTTCGACCAATTCCTCGGGTGGATGATAACCCCAGGCGACGCCGATCGAATGGACGCGGGCGCTTTTACCCATCGCCATGTCGAACGTGGTATCGCCGATCATCGCCGCGTTCCGCGGCTCGACCCCCGTTTCGGCCAAGGCACGCAGAAGCATGGCCGGATGCGGCTTGCCGGGATTGTCGTCCGCCGACTGCAGGGTGACGAACCGCCCTTCAAAACCATGCTGGCGAAGGAAGGTGTCGACACCCCGCCGCGACTTGCCCGTGGCGATGCCAATCAGCCAGCCGGCCCCCTCGAGCGCATCCATGGTCTCCACCGCTCCGGCGAACAGTGGCTCGGCGTGATCGAAGCGGGCGCGCTGGGTGAAGAAGGCATCCTTGTAGGCATGGGCCACCGACAGGTGCAGGTCCTCCTCGCAGGCGGGGAACAACCTGGCCACGGCCTCGACCAGGGACAGGCCGATGATCCGGCGGATGGCCTCCGGCCGCGGGGCCTCCAGGCCATTGGCGCGGCAGGCCTCGCTCATGGCGGCGACGATGTTGTGCTGGCTGTCGACAAGAGTCCCGTCGACGTCGAAAACGGCGAGGCGCGGAAGGTCGGTCATGAATGCATCTTATTGGGGCGGCTGGCCGCAGTGTACATCAATTGGCCAAGTTCGTGTACAAACTGGCAAGCAACTGTTCGGGCGGCGCACCGTAGGCCTGCTGGAACCTCACCCGCTCCGCCGCCGACAGCCGGCGCAAAGGCTCGAACAGGCAGGAAAACATGATACGGAACTGCTCGGTGCCGAACGGAACCGGCTCGTCGCCGTGGTGCCGCGGCACAAACGCGTTCGGCCCCAGGCTGACAGATTGCGGCTGGTTCTGCATCAGCGCGATGAACCAGTCGCGGCGCACCTCGAACCGTTTGAAGGTTTCGGCGATGCGAACCAGTACGCCCCACAGGATTTCCTTCGCCACCGCGTCCTCGTAAAAGCTGTCCCACGAGAAATCGAGCGGGTCGCTTCCCCGTAACCTGGCAAGGATGTCGATGCAGGTGGCGGTCAGTTTCTCGCGCGCATCACCCAGAACCAGATGCAGAAATGAGAAATAGTTGGGCAGAATGCTCCGCGACAGCTCACCGCTCTCGAATGCCTCGGTCATCGGATGGGTCAGCAGCCGCTGAAACGGATCCTTGCGCTGGTGCCGGATCAACTCGACGGCGGCCGCCTCCAGCAGCCGCGCATGGGCCTGCCGCATCAGCACATTGAACGGCGCCCCGGCCATGAAATCCTTCGCCATCGCCTGTATTTGTGCGACGTTTGCCGGCCTGCCGCCGTTGTGTTCTTCGATCCACCGCAGAAAGGCCGAGAACAGCCGTTCAGCGATCTGCCGCATCTCGGCGCGGCCTTCGGCGCTCATGAGGCGTCTCCGGGAAAGGCGGTGAACGGTTCGCCGGCCACCGCTTCGGCAAAATCGAAAAAGGCGAAGCTGGCCGCCATGTGGGCCGGCAACGGCGCGACCACCCGCAGCATGCCCCCGCGCGGATGGGGCAATTCGATGGCCCGCGCATGCAGGTGCAGTTTGCGGCTGACCCCCTGCCCGGTCAGATAGGCCGCCTGACCGCCGTATTTGCCGTCCCCCTGGATCGGCGTGCCGAGCAGCGCACAATGGGCGCGCAACTGGTGGGTCCGGCCGGTCCGAGGTTCCATTTCCAGCCAGGCGGTCTTTCTCAACGCCGCCTCGACGATGCGGTAGTAGGTCACCGCCCGACGGCCTTCCTCCTCGTCCACCTCGACTTTGTCTCCGCCACCGCCCCGACCGGGGCGGCCGGTCATTTTGGCGAGGGGCGCGTCGATCCGGCCCTGCCGCAGCTTCGGCACGCCCACCACCAGCGCCCAGTAGCACTTGCGCGCCGAGCGGCTGCGGAACGCCGCCGCCAGCTTGGCCGCGGCGGCGGCGGTGCGCCCCAACAACAGGACCCCGCTGGTATCCTTGTCCAGCCGGTGCACCAGCCGCGGTCGCTCTGCCGCATCGAAACGGAGCGCGTCCAGCATGCCGTCGAGATGACGATCCAGGTTGGTGCCGCCCTGGACAGCGAGGCCGGCCGGCTTGTTCAGCACGATGACGTCCGCGTCCTTGTAAAGGATGGCGTCGCAGAGCGCCTTGACCTCGGCATCGCTGATCACCGCCGGCCGCGGGGCCGGCGCCTGCCCGGAGGGCAGCTCGGCCAGCGGCGGGATCCGTATCACCTGGCCGGCATCGAGCCGCTGGTTCGATTTCGCACGTTTGCCATCGACCCGAACCTGACCGGTGCGCAAAAGGCGCTCCAGCATGCCGTGCCCGACCTGGGGAAAGCGTCGCCGGAACCAACGGTCAAGCCGGAGCTCGGCTTCGTCTTCGGCCACTGCAAGAGTCTGTACGCTGTTCATTCAGTGTGCCCTTCGGCCCGGCTGCGCAGTTTGTCCCAGTATTCCAGCCGCTTGCGGATCTCCCGCTCGAAACCCCGTTCGACCGGCTCGTAGAAGCGACGGCGCCCCATGCCCTCGGGGAAGTAGTTCTGCCCCGAAAAGCCGTCGGCGGTATCATGATCATAGACATAGCCGGCGCTGTAGCCCAATTCCTTCATCATGCGCGTCGGTGCGTTCAGGATATGCATGGGCGGCATCAGCGAGCCGGTCTCCTGTGCCGCCTTCATCGCCCCCTTGAAGGCCGCGTAGGCTGCGTTGGATTTCGGCGCAGTGCCCAGATAGATCACCAACTGGGCCAAGGCCAGCTCGCCTTCCGGGCTGCCCAGGCGCTCATAGACGTCCCAGGCGGCCAGCGCCTGGCTTACGGCCTGAGGATCGGCCAGACCGATATCTTCAACGGCGAAGCGGGTCAGGCGCCGCGCGATGAACAACGGGTCCTCGCCGCCGGCCAGCATGCGGGCCATCCAATACAGCGCCGCGTCCGTGTCCGAACCGCGCAGCGACTTATGCAAGGCGCTGATCAGATTGTAATGGCTCTCCTGCGCCTTGTCGTAGAGCGGTGCCCGCTTCTGCACCGCTGCCGCCAACTCCCTGGGATCGAGGGGGTGGCCGGGGCCCAGCGCATAAAGCTGCTCTGCCAAATTGAGCAGGTAGCGTCCGTCACCGTCCGCCATGGCGCGCAGAGCGGCGCGCGCCTCGTCGCTCAGCGGCAAGGCGCGGCCCTCGGCCGCCTCGGCTCGGCACAGCAGCTTCTCCAGCGCCGCGTCGTCAAGGCGACGCAGGACCAGAACCTGGGTCCGCGACAGCAGGGCGCCGTTCAGCTCAAACGACGGATTTTCGGTGGTGGCTCCCACCAGAACCACCGTCCCATCCTCCACATAGGGCAGGAATCCGTCCTGCTGGGCCCGATTGAAACGGTGTATCTCGTCGACGAACAGCAGCGTTCCCTGCCCCATGGCGCGCCGTCTGGCCGCCACATCGAACACCTTGCGCAGATCGGCGACGCCCGAGAACACGGCGGACAGGGGTTCGAACGCCAGGTCGGTGTGTTCGGCCAACAGCCGGGCAATAGTCGTCTTGCCGGTTCCCGGAGGCCCCCAAAGAATGATCGACGACAGTCGCCCTTGCGCCAGCATGCGGCCCAACGGCCCATCTGACCCGACCAGATGATCCTGGCCGACCACTTCCGCCATAGCCTTCGGGCGAAGCCGGTCGGCCAAAGGACGGGAAGCCGCCTTGTCAAACAATCCTGCCGTCTCGGTCGGTTTGCGGCTCGCCATTATCCTTCGATGTTCAGCGTCATGGTTTGGCCCGAACGACGGATTGTGATGCTCCACGACGGCGCGGCCGCCGACAGAATGCCGCGCAGGTCCCCCACCGAAGGCACCGAGCGGCCGTTCACCTTGAGGATGATGTCGCCGGGCTGGAACTGCAGCCGATGCGCGATCGTCCCATGCTTGACGTCGATGATGGTAACCCCGCTATCCACCGATTCGAGGCCGAGTTCGTCGGCCAGCGCGGGGTTCATGTTGGCCACCCTGGCCCCGGTGAACGGGTTGTGGCCGCCAATATCGGTGGTATCCCGCGGCGGTTGCTCGGGCGGGCTGGCCAGGATGGCCGACACCTCCCGGGACAGTCCGTTGCGCAGTACCGTCAGGCGCGCCTGTTCGCCGACGGCGAGAGTGGCGATTCGGAAGCGAAGGGCCTCGGGGTCTTCGACCTCGCGCCCATTCACCGCGGTAATGACGTCCCCGATCCGGACTCCGGCCTTTTCCGCTGGACTACCCGGCCGCACCGCGTTGATCAGAACACCCGTCGGCCGGTCCAGACGCAAGGCCTGGAACATCTCGGCGGTCACCGCCTGGCCTCCGGCCCCCAGCCATGGGCGCACCGCCTTGCCGCCGCTGGTAATCCCAGCCAGCACCGCCTTCACCATGGTCGACGGGATGGCGAAGCCAATGCCGATCGAGCCCCCTGATTGGCCCGATGAGAAGATGGCACTGTTTATCCCAACGACCCTGCCCTGAAGGTCGATCAGCGCACCGCCGGAATTGCCAGGATTGATCGCCGCATCGGTTTGGATGAACGAGCGATAGTCGCTGATGCCGACGGAAGTCCGGGCCAGGGCCGAAACGATCCCCATGGTCACGGTCTGGCCCACGCCGAATGGATCGCCGATCGCCAGAACCACGTCGCCCACTTCCAGCGCGTCTGAATCGCCCAGCGGCAGCACCGGCAAAGGCTGCCCCCCGGTATCGATCTTCAACACCGCCAGATCGGTCCGCTCGTCGCTTCCCACCACCTTCGCCTCAAATTCACGCCGATCGGAGAGGACCACGGTGATTTCATCCGAGTCCCGGATCACATGGTTGTTGGTCACGACGACGCCATCAGCCTTGACGATCACGCCAGAGCCCAGCGAGCGCTGCACCCGCTCCTGCGGCAGGCCCATATGGTCGCCGAAGAACTGACGGAAGAACGGGTCGCTGAACATCGGCGACATCGCCCGCACGACTTTGCGGGTGTAGATGTTGACCACTGCCGGCGCCGCTTGTTTGACCACCGGCGCGAAGCTCAACTGCAGCTGCGCGCGGGACTCCGGCACCACCTTCTCCGCCCGGGCCGGAGCGGCAGCAAGAACGATGGCGGCTAAGACGAAGATGATCCGAGGGCTTTTCATAGGAAATCCACTGGGCGGTGAACCTCAACTCTACCACCCCTAACGCAAAGAGGCAGCCCCGAGAGGCTGCCTCTATCATGCGGCGGGATGGTGAAAAAGCCTATTCTTCCGCCTCTTCGGCGACCCGCACCGGGCCACTGTCCTGGCCCTTGGCGGCCGGATCCCGGTCAACCAGTTCGATGATCGCCATCGGAGCGGCATCGCCATAGCGGAAGCCAGCCTTCAGCACCCGGGTGTAGCCGCCGTTGCGGGTCTTGTACCGTTCGGCCAGCCCGCTGAACAGCTTGCCGACCACCTTCTCGTCGCGCAGAAAGGCGATGGCCTGGCGGCGCGCATGAAGATCGCCACGCTTGCCCAGAGTAATCAGCTTCTCGGCCAACGGACGCAGGTCCTTGGCCTTCGGCAGAGTCGTCCGGATCTGCTCGTGCTTGAGCAGGGCTGCGGCGAGATTGGCGAACAAGGCCTTGCGGGCCTGGCTGCGGCGATTCAGCTTACGGCCGTTCATACCGTGGCGCATGGGAACTCGACTCCTCTGGGCTTGGCGTCGCGCGCGACACCGATGGGTGTAAGGCTTCCGCCGCGGCCCGCCCCACTGGGGCAGCCGGGTACGGAGGCGTGGTCAAAATTCAGTATGGCTCTTCCAGCTTCTTGGCCAGCTCTTCGATGTTCTCCGGCGGCCAGTTGGGAATTTCCATGCCGAGATGCAAGCCCATCTGAGCCAGCACTTCCTTGATCTCGTTCAGCGACTTGCGGCCAAAATTCGGAGTGCGGAGCATTTCCGCCTCGGTCTTCTGCACCAAATCGCCGATGTAGATGATGTTGTCGTTCTTCAGGCAATTGGCCGAACGCACCGACAGTTCCAGTTCGTCGACCTTGCGCAGCAGGTTCTTGTTGAACGGCAGCTCGTCCTTCTTTTCCTCCTCGGTGACCACGGTGGGTTCCTCGAAGTTGATGAACAGCTGCAGCTGATCCTGCAGGATGCGTGCTGCCAGGGCCACCGCGTCCTCCGGCGTCACAGCACCGTTGGTCTCGATGACCATGGACAGCTTGTCGTAGTCGGTGACCTGCCCGACGCGGGTGTTGTCCACCTTGTAGGCGACCTTGCGCACCGGCGAGAAGATGGCGTCGATGGGGATCAGGGCGATTGGCGAGTCCTCGGGCCGGTTCTGCGATGCCGGCACGTAGCCTTTACCGGTCTCGACGGTGAGCTCCATGTTGAGAGTGGCCCCCTCGTCCAGGGTGCACAGCACCAGGTCGGGGTCCATGATCTCGATGTCGTGACCGGTCTCGATCATGCCCGCTGTCACTTCGCCCGCCCCTGTCGCGCGCAGCGTCATGCGCTTCGGCCCCTCGCCATGCATCCTCAAGCCAAGCGTCTTGATGTTGAGGATGATGTCGGTGACGTCCTCGCGCACGCCGGGGATGGACGAAAACTCGTGAAGCACCCCCTCGATATGAATGGCGGTCACGGCCGCTCCCTGCAACGAGGAGAGCAGAACGCGCCGCAGCGCATTGCCGAGGGTGAGACCAAACCCGCGCTCGAGCGGCTCGGCCACGACTGTGGCGCTGCGCGCCTGATCGGCACCCGGCTCGATGTTGAGCTTGTTCGGTTTGATCAATTCCTGCCAGTTACGTTGAATCACGAGCGTGACCTCATCGCTTAAAGAACGGCAGACGTAAGCCGTCTATTCTGCAAATGGTCGACCGCCGGCCCACTCGGGACCGGCGGCTGGCCAGGACAAATACTCTAGGCGTCAGACCCGGCGGCGCTTGCGCGGCCGACAGCCGTTATGCGGGATCGGCGTCACGTCGCGAATCGAGGTGATGGCGAAACCCACCGCCTGAAGCGCGCGCAGAGCCGACTCACGACCGGCGCCAGGACCTTTCACTTCGACCTCGAGGGTCCGCATGCCATGTTCGGCAGCCTTGCGGCCGGCATCCTCGGCGGCAACCTGCGCGGCATAGGGGGTCGACTTGCGCGAACCCTTGAAGCCCTGCATGCCCGAGGACGACCAGGCGATGGTATTACCCTGGGCGTCGGTGATGGTGATCATGGTGTTGTTGAACGTGGCATTAACATGGGCCACGCCCGAAGTGATGTTCTTGCGTTCGCGCCGGCGCGGACGCGGGGCAGCTGCCTTGGCCATATTACTTGGTCACCTTCTTCTTGCCGGCGATCGGCTTGGCCGGACCCTTGCGGGTACGGGCGTTGGTGTGGGTCCGCTGGCCGCGCACCGGCAGGCCGCGACGATGGCGCAAGCCCCGATAGCACCCCAGGTCCATCAGCCGCTTGATGTTCATCGCCACTTCGCGGCGGAGGTCGCCCTCGACATGATATTCGCGGTCGATCAGCTCGCGGATCTTCAGCACTTCATCGTCCGAAAGCTGATTGACCCTCTTCGCCTCCGGAATGCCGACCTTTTCAATGATCTGCTGCGCCTTGGCGCGGCCGATTCCGTGAATATAGGTCAGCGCGATCAGCACCCGCTTATTGGTCGGGATGTTAACGCCAGCGATACGCGCCAAGGCTGGTTACTCCTTCAACTCAAGACAAACAAAAACACCCAACACACAGCCGGGAAACTGAAGGTGGGCGATTATAGGGCGATTTGCCGCCCTGTCAACCGACCGTTACGCCTTCGACGATGCCCTTCAGCCGCCCGGTCACCTCGTCGATCGGAAGCGTTCCGTCCACCACCTTCAGAACACCCTTCTTCTCATAAAAGGGAAGAATGGGTGCCGTCTGGGCATGGTAGGCGTCAAGCCGCTTCTGTACCGTCTCGGCGTTGTCATCCGCCCGACGGGTGAATTCCGTGCCGCCACAGGCGTCGCACTTGCCGTCCACCTTAGGGCGTTGGAACTTGTCGTGATATCCGGCACCGCATTTGGCGCAGGTGAACCGCCCGGTGATGCGCTCGACGATCATGCTGTCGGGAACACGCACCTCGATCGCCGCATCTATCTTGATGCCGCGCTCCGCCAGCATCCTGTCCAGAGCTTCGGCCTGAGCCACCGTGCGCGGAAAACCATCCAGGATGAACCCCTTCGTGGCATCCGGCTGCTGGATGCGCTCGTCGATGATGCCGATGACGATCTCATCGGACACCAGCTTGCCGGACTCCATCACAGCCTTGGCCTTCAGGCCGATGTCGCTACCCGACGCCACCGCAGCCCGCAGCATGTCGCCGGTCGACAATTGAACGAGCCCATAGTCGTCCTGCAGCTTTTTCGCCTGGGTCCCCTTGCCGCCGCCCGGCGGCCCCAACAGAATCAAATGCATCAGCCACGCCTCCCACGCAGTTTAGCCTTCTTTATAAGGCCTTCGTACTGATGCGCGAGCAGGTGTGATTGAATCTGGGCCACCGTGTCCATGGTCACGGTTACCACGATGAGCAGGCTGGTGCCGCCGAAATAGAACGGCACCGAAAAGCGGCTGATCAGGATCTCGGGCAGGATCGACACGCCCGACAGATAAGCCGCACCTATCACCGTCAGGCGCGTCAGGACATAATCGAGATAGTCTGCAGTATTCTTGCCCGGCCGGATGCCGGGGATGAAGCCACCATGCTTCTTCAGATTATCCGCAGTGTCGACGGGATTGAATACGACAGCCGTATAAAAGAACGCAAAAAAGACGATCAACCCGAGATACAGGGCGATATGCAGCGGCTGTCCTCGTCCCAAAAGGGCGGTGACGGTCGACAGCCACTCCGGTCCACGGCCGGCGGCGAAACCCGCCGCGGTGATCGGCATCAGGAGGATCGAGCTGGCGAAGATCGGCGGAATGACACCTGAGGTGTTCAGTTTCAACGGCAGATGCGAAGCCTCGCCGCCATAAATCTTGTTGCCGACCTGCCGCTTCGGATACTGGACGATGATGCGCCGTTGGGCGCGTTCGACGAAGACGATGAGCGCGATGACGCCGACCCCCATAATGGCCAGGCCGATGATGACCGCGGCCGACAGCGCACCGGTGCGGCCCAGTTCCAGGGTGCTGGCAACTGCCCGCGGCAGATTGGCCACGATGCCGGCGAAAATGATCAGCGAAGTGCCGTTGCCGACGCCCCGCGCGGTGATTTGCTCACCCAGCCACATCAGGAACATGGTGCCGCCGACCAACGTCACCACCGTGGTGAAGCGGAAAAACAGGCCGGGATCGAACACAGCCGCGCCCCCCCGGCCGGTCATGCCCTCGAGCCCGACGGCGATGCCGTAGGCCTGAACCGCGGCGATGACCACAGTCGCATAACGCGTGTACTGGTTGATCTTCTTACGGCCTTGCTCGCCTTCCTTCTTCAGCGAGTCGAGGCTGGGCACCACGGTCGTCATCAACTGCATGATGATCGACGCCGAAATGTACGGCATGATGTTCAGCGCGAAGATCGTCATGCGCGACAGCGCACCGCCGGCGAACATGTCGAACATGCCGAGGATGCCGCCGCCCGACTGCCGGAACATATCGGCGAGGACGTGCGGATCAACGCCGGGAACTGGAATCCACGTCCCCAACCGATAGACGATTAGGGCCGCCAAGGTGAACCAAATGCGCTTCTTGAGCTCGGTCGCCTTGGCGAAGACACCCAGGTTCAGATTGGCTGCGAGCTGCTCGGCGGCCGATGCCATGCCGTTCTCCGGAACCTAAAATCGTTCAGTTGCGCCAGCCTCAGGCGCCGGCGACAATTACGGGAACGCCGGCCCGAAGGCCGGCGCCGCCGCGCTTCATTCGGCCTTGGCTACGGAAGCCAGCACGACGACCGAACCGCCAGCCTTTTCCACCGCGGCGATGGCCGCCTGTGTGGCTCCGGCCACTTCAATGGTCACCTTGGCCGACAACTCGCCGCGGCCAAGAAGGCGCACGCCGTCCTTGACGTTGGCAATCACGCCAGCCGCTACCAGCTTGTCCCCGGTAAGGGTCTCGGCAGCGTTAAGCTTGCCGGCCTCCACCGCCTTCTGCAGCCGATCGAGGTTTACCTCGGCGTAGTCACGGCGAAACGGGTTCTTGAAGCCCCGCTTCGGCAGACGCCGATAGATTGGCATCTGGCCGCCCTCGAAGCCGTTGATGGCGACGCCGGTACGCGAGGTCTGGCCCTTGACGCCGCGGCCACCAGTCTTGCCCTTGCCGGAACCGATGCCCCGGCCGACGCGGATACGCGCCTTGCGGGCACCGGCGTTATCGCGAATATCGTTGAGTTTCATCTCGTGTCCCCGACTCACGCCTCTTCGACGCGCAGCAGATGGCGTACCTTGTTGATCATGCCCCGTACCGAAGGAGTGTCCTCCAGTTCGCGGCTGCGGTGCATCTTGTTGAGGCCGAGGCCGATCAGGGTTGCCTCCTGATCCGGAGTGCGCCCGATCGGGCTGCCGACCTGGGTCACCTTCACGGTCTTCTTGGCCCCGCTGGTGCTCTTCGTCGCCATCGCGATCACTCCTTGGCAGCAGCGGTGCTGGCGCCGTCGCGGCGGCCGACGATCTCGCCAACCTTCTTGCCACGCTTCGCCGCCACCGCCCGCGGGCTCGCCACATTCACCAAGGCATCGAAGGTCGCCTTGATCATGTTGTGCGGATTGGACGTGCCGATGCACTTGGCAACCACGTCCTGCACGCCCATGGTCTCGAAGACCGCACGCATCGGGCCACCGGCAATGATACCGGTACCAGCCGGAGCCGCACGCAGCACCACGCGGCCAGCGCCGAAATGGCCCCGGGCGTCATGATGCAGGGTGCGGCCCTCGCGCAGCGCCACACGGATCATGTTGCGCTTGGCCTGGTCGGTCGCCTTGCGGATGGCTTCCGGCACTTCGCGGGCCTTGCCCGACCCATAGCCGACGCGACCCTTGGCGTCGCCGACGACCACCAGAGCGGCGAAAGCGAACCGGCGGCCGCCCTTCACTACCTTGGCGACACGGTTAATATGCACCAGCTTGTCGACGAGATCGCTCTCCTCGCGCTCGCGCGGGCTTTGGGCATCAGAGCGCTGCCCGCGGGGAGCGCGATCGCCGCGTTCGCCGCGTTCGCCGCGGCCTGGCCGGTCGCCACGATCGGGATTCGGTGTACGTGCCATCTCTTGGTCCCTTTAGAACGACAGCCCGCCTTCGCGGGCGGCATCAGCCAGGGCCTTGACCCGGCCGTGATAGATGTAGCCTCCGCGGTCGAACACCACCTCGGTGATGCCGGCCTTGGTAGCGCGTTCGGCGATGAGCTTGCCGACACGAGCGGCTGCGTCCGTATCAGCCCCCGTCTTCAGGTCGCTCCTCAGCTCCTTATCAAGCGACGAAGCAGCGGCAAGGGTCGTACCCTTCGCATCGTCGATGATCTGAGCATAGATATGCTTCGACGAACGGAACACCGAGAGGCGCGGACGCCCGCCCGCCTTTTTGCGGAGAGCGAAACGGTTGCGCGCCTGACGGCGCAGGAAAAGATCTTTCGGCGAGAACATGGCTGGGCCCTACTTCTTCTTGCCTTCCTTGCGGAGGATCGTTTCGGTCTCGTACTTGACACCCTTGCCCTTGTAGGGTTCGGGGCCGCGGAAGGCGCGGATCTCGGCAGCGATTTGCCCGACCCGTTGACGGTCTTTCCCAGTGATCGAGATGCTGGTGGGCTTCTCGCACTTGATCGACACGTCGTCCGGGATCGGGAAATTCACGTCATGCGAAAAGCCGAGCTGCAGCTGCAGGGTCTTTCCCTGAACCGCCGCACGGTAGCCGACGCCGTTGATCTCGAGGTTCACGGTGAAGCCCTCGGACACGCCCTTGACCATGTTGTTGATCAGGGCCCGAGTAGTGCCCCACATCATGCGGGCGCGCTTGCTTTCGCTGCGTGGCTTGACCCACACATGGTTGCCTTCGATCGTCGTCTCGACGTCGTCGACCAGCTTGAGCGACGAGGTGCCCAGCTTGCCCTTCGCAGAGAACTCCGATCCGGCCAGGCTGACGCTGACGCCGTTAGGCACCAGCACCGGATATTTACCGACTCGCGACATCTTGCGGGGCTCCTTAGAACACCTGGCAGAGGACTTCGCCGCCCACATTGGCAGCGCGGGCCTCGGCATCGGACATCACGCCACGCGGGGTCGACAGAATCGAGATACCCAGGCCGTTGGACACCTTCGGCAGGTCCTTGATCTTCGAATACACGCGGCGACCGGGCTTCGACACGCGGGCAATCTGCCGGATCACCGGCTGGCCCTCGTGGTATTTGAGCTCGATGGTCAGCTCGTCCACCCCGGCGCGAGCCTGGGCCTGCGAATAGCCGCGGATATAACCCTCGCGTTTCAGCACTTCGAGGACATTGGCACGGAGACGGGACGCCGGAGCGGTCACACTGGACTTACGTGCCAGTTGACCGTTGCGGATGCGCGTCAGCATATCCCCAAGGGGATCAGTCATCATCGTCGGCGTCTCCTTACCAGCTCGACTTGACCATGCCGGGGATCTGGCCCTTCGAGCCAAGTTCCCGCAGCTGGACACGACACAGCTTGAACTTGCGATAGTTGCCGCGTGGGCGGCCCGTCACTTCACACCGCAGACGGATGCGGGTCGGCGACGAGTTGCGGGGCAGCTCGGCCAACTTCAACACAGCTTCGAAGCGCTCCTCGGGAGACGCACTCTCATTGTTCACGATGGTCTTCAGCCGAGCGCGGCGATTCGCGTACTGCTTGGCCATCCTCTCGCGCTTCTTGTTGCGCTCGACGGAACTAGTCTTTGCCATTGTTCACGATTCTCCTACCGCTCAGCCGACGAAGGGCATGTCAAAAGCCTTGAGAAGCGCCTTGCACTCCTCGTCTGACTTCGCCGTCGTCACGAACACGATGTCCATTCCGCGTACACGATCGACGCGGTCATAGTTGATTTCCGGGAACACGATCTGTTCCTTGAGGCCCATGGCATAGTTGCCGCGACCGTCGAAGGACTTGCCGTGGACGCCCCGGAAGTCACGCACGCGCGGCAGGGCGATCGAGATCAGGCGATCGAGGAATTCGTACATCCGATCCTTGCGCAAGGTCACCTTGCAGCCGACCACCTGATTTTCGCGCAACTTGAAAGCGGCAATGGACTTCTTGGCCCGAGTCACCACCGGCTTCTGGCCGGACAGTGCGGTCAGATCCGCCACCGCGCCCTCTATCTTCTTGGCATCCTGGGCGGCTTCGCCGACCCCCATGTTGATGATGATCTTTTCGAGACGCGGCACCTGCATGGGGTTCGAGTAGTTGAACTGTTCCTGCAGGGTCTTCTTGACGACCCGGTCGTAATGATCACGCAAACGCGCAGCCATGATCTCTCTCTCCGCTTTAGCGATCGATCTGCTCGCCCGACCGGCGGGCGATGCGGATCTTGCGGCCGTCGTCGAGCGTCTTGAAGCCGACGCGGGTCGGCTTGCTGCTCTTCGGGTCGACGAGCGCGACATTGGAGACGTGGACGGCACCTTCCTGCCTGACCAGGCCACCCTGGCTGGTCATGCTCGGACGGGTGTGCTTGGTCACGACGTTCACCCCCTGGACGACCACACGGGCCTCCTCGGGAAGAACGCGCAGAACCTCGCCCTTCTTGCCCTTGTCCTTGCCGGCGATCACGACGACCTGATCGCCCTTCTTCACCTTTGCGGCCATCACAACACCTCGGGCGCCAGGGAGATGATCTTCATGTATTTCTTCGCACGCAGCTCACGGGTCACCGGGCCGAAAATGCGGGTGCCGATCGGCTCGCCCTGCTTATTGATCAGCACGGCGGCGTTGCGGTCGAACCGGATGGACGAGCCATCGGGACGACGGATCTCCTTAGCGGTACGAACGATCACCGCACGATGAACGTCGCCCTTCTTGACGCGACCGCGTGGGATCGCCTCTTTGATGGACACGACGATCACATCGCCCACATTGGCGATGGTACGGTGCGAACCGCCAAGAACCTTGATGCACTGCACCCGGCGGGCACCCGAATTATCGGCGACGTCCAGGTTGGTTTGCATCTGGATCATTTGCTCGCTTCCTTTCTTTGACTTTGCAGCCTAGGCGTCACGCCGAGGCCGTATCGTCCGGGACCACGGTCCAGCACTTGTTTTTCGAAATCGGGCGGCATTCCTCGATCCGCACGACATCGCCAACTTTGCAGGCATTGGTCTCGTCATGGGCGCTGTACTTCTTCGAGCGCCGAATGAACTTCTTATACACCGGGTGCATGACGCGGCGTTCAACGCGGACGACAACGGTCTTGTCCATCGCGTCTGAAACCACCACACCCTGAAGAATGCGCTTGGGCATCGCCAAAAACCTCCTACGACGCGGCGCGGTTGCGTTCGCCGAGGAGGGTCCTGATGGTCGCGATCTCGCGGCGCACCTGACGCACCCTGGCAGTGTTCTCCAACTGGCCCGAGGCCCTCTGGAAACGCAAGTTGAACTGTTCCTTCTTCAGCTCGACGAGCCGGTCGGCAAGCTGATCGCTGGTCTTCGTCTTAAGTTCGGCAGCTTTTGCCATGATCAAGCCTCCCCAGCCAGACGCTGAATGAACTTGGTCTTGATCGGCAGCTTGGCGGCCGCCAGGGCGAAGCCCTGCCGCGCCACTTCTTCGGCCACGCCGTCGACCTCGAAGATGATGCGGCCGGGGGCAACCCGTGCGGTCCAGTATTCGGGCGCGCCCTTACCGGAACCCATACGGACTTCAGCCGGCTTGGTGGAAACCGGCAGATCCGGGAAAATGCGGATCCACACGCGGCCTTGGCGCTTCATGTGGCGGGTGAGCGCGCGGCGGGCAGCTTCCAGCTGGCGGGCGGTGATGCGCTCCGGCTCCAAGGCCTTGAGACCATATGCCCCGAAGTTCAGTTCGAAACCGCCCTTGGCCAAGCCGTGGATGCGGCCTTTGTGCGCCTTGCGGTATTTCGTGCGTTTCGGACTAAGCATTTCCGTACACGTCCATCAAAGGGTTAGCGTCCGGCCGTCTCGCGCGTCTCGCGCGAGGTGCTCGGCTGCGCCTCGAGGGCGCGCTTGTCTTGGGCCATCGGGTCATGGGCCATGATCTCGCCCTTGAACACCCACACCTTGACACCACAGGTGCCATAGGTGGTCTTGGCGGTCGCCACGCCGTAATCAACGTCGGCACGCAGGGTGTGCAGCGGCACACGGCCTTCGCGGTACCACTCCATGCGGGCGATTTCAGCGCCGCCCAGCCGACCCGAACAATTGATCCGGATGCCCTGGGCGCCAAGGCGCATGGCCGACTGCACCGCGCGCTTCATGGCACGGCGAAAAGCCACGCGACGTTCGAGCTGCTGGGCGATGTTCTCGGCCACCAGCTGTGCGTCCAGTTCCGGCTTGCGGATCTCAACGATGTTGAGATGCACTTCGTTGCCGGTCATCTTGGACAGCGACTTGCGCAGCACCTCGATGTCGGCCCCCTTCTTGCCGATCACCACGCCCGGGCGGGCGGTATGGATGGTGATGCGAGCCTTCTTGGCCGGCCGCTCGATGACCACACGTGACACGCCCGCCTGCACCAGCTTGCTGCGCAGGAAATCCCGCAGCTTCAAGTCCTCGTGCAGCAGCTTGGCATAGTCGCCATCGGCGAACCAGCGGGAGTCCCAGGTCCGGTTGATGCCGAGCCGAAGCCCGATGGGATTGACTTTCTGACCCATGGTTTAAGCCTTCTCCTCGCTGGCGCTCTCTTCACGCTCGCGAACAATAACCGTCAGGTTGCTGAACGGCTTGACGATCCGGCCGACGCGACCGCGGGCACGGGCGCTCCAGCGTTTCATGATCAGCGCCTTGCCGACATAAGCCTCGGCCACCACCAGGCGATCCACGTCCAGCTGGTGGTTGTTCTCGGCGTTGGCGATGGCCGACTGCAGCACCTTCTTAACGTCCTGCGCCACACGGCGCTTCGAGAAGGTCAGCTGCGCCAGCGCCGCCTCGGCATTCAGCCCGCGGATCGACTGGGCGACCAGGTTCAGCTTGCGAGGGCTGATGCGGATCGATGCGGAGAAGGCCTTCGCCTCGGTGTCCGCCAGGTCGCGCGGTGCGGTCTTCTTGCCCATCGCCTTACTTCCTCTTCGCCTTCTTGTCGACCGCGTGGCCGTAGTAGGTCCGGGTCGGCGAAAACTCACCGAACTTGTGACCAACCATGTTTTCGGTCACCAGCACCGGAATGTACTTCTGGCCGTTGTACACGCCGAAAGTCAACCCGACGAACTGGGGGAGAATTGTCGAACGACGCGACCAGATCTTGATCACTTCGTTGCGTCCCGATGACCGCGCCTTGTCTGCCTTTTTCAGCAGGAAGCCGTCGATGAAGGGACCTTTCCAAACGGAACGAGCCACCCGTCCCTCCTTTACTTAGTCTGCTGGCGACGGCGCATGATCAGCTTGTCCGTCTTCTTGTTGTTCCGAGTCTTCTTGCCCTTGGTCGGCTTGCCCCACGGAGTAACCGGGTGACGGCCGCCCGAGGTGCGCCCCTCGCCACCACCATGCGGGTGGTCGATGGGGTTCATCGCAACGCCGCGAACATGCGGGCGGCGACCAAGCCAGCGGGTGCGGCCGGCTTTGCCCAGGCTGATGTTCTGCTGATCGGGGTTGGACACGGCACCGATGGTAGCCATGCATTCACCACGCACCATCCGCAGCTCGCCGGAAGACAGCCGCAACTGGGCGTACCCCTGGTCCTTGCCCACCAGCTGAACATAGGTGCCGGCCGAGCGGGCCAATTGGCCGCCCTTGCCGGGCTTCAGCTCGACATTGTGAACCACGGTGCCGACCGGAATATTCTTCAGCGGCAGAGCATTTCCCGGCTTGATATCCACGCGGTTGCCGGCCACCACCTGATCGCCGGCGCCCAGACGCTGCGGGGCGAGGATATAGGCCAACTCACCGTCTTGGTAACGTACCAGGGCGATGAAGGCCGAGCGGTTGGGATCGTACTCCAGACGCTCGACGGTCGCGGCAACATCGAACTTGTTGCGCTTGAAGTCGATGATCCGATAGCGACGCTTATGCCCACCACCGCGGAACCGTACGGTCACCCGCCCGGCACTATTCCGCCCGCCCTGCGAGCGCAGACCTTCGGTCAGCGACTTCTCAGGCTTGCCTTTCCACAAATCGGAACGATCGACGATGACCAGCTGGCGCTGCCCCGGTGTCGTCGGCTTGTAACTCTTGAGCGGCATCGCGTCAGACCCCCGTCGTCACGTCGATCGACTGGCCTTCGGCCAGCGAGACGATGGCTTTCTTGTAGTCGCTGCGCTTGCCGACGAAACCTCGGAATCGCTTCGTCTTGCCGAGCTGGCGCAGCGTGTTCACCGCCTTTACCTTGACGTTGAACACCGACTCGACGGCCGCCTTGATTTCGCCCTTGCTGGCGTCGAGCGGCACCCGGAACGTCACCTGGTTGTGCTCGGAGCCCATGGTCGCCTTTTCGGTGATGACCGGCGCCCGCACGATGTCGTAAGCCCGCAGCTTGCTGATCTGGACCTTGCTCATTTCAGTCGGGCCTCCAGGGCCTGTACGGCGTCCTTGGTCAACACCAGAGTGTCGCGCCGCAGGATGTCGTAGACGTTTGCCCCCTGCGAGGGCAGCACGTCGATGAAGGGAAGGTTGCGCGAGGCCAGGGCGAAGTTCACGTCCAGTTCGGCCCCGTCAATGAACAGGGCGTTGGCGAGGTTGAGCTTCGACAGGCGAGCCGCGAGATCCTTGGTCTTCGGCGTCGCCGCCGAAGCCTTTTCCAGAACCACCAGCTTGCCCTCCGCCGCCTTGGCGGACAGGGCCACCTTCAGCGCAAGGGCTCGGACCTTCTTCGGCAGGTCATGCGCATGGGAGCGCACCACCGGCCCGAAGATGACCCCGCCGCCGCGGAACTGCGCACTGCGCAAGCTGCCCTGACGGGCGCGGCCGGTCCCCTTCTGCTTGTACGGCTTCTTGGTCGTGCCCGACACTTCCCAAATCTGCTTGGCCTTGTGGTTCCCCGACCGACGCTTGGCGAGCTGATAGTTCACCATGCGGGCCAGGATGTCGCGGCGGACTTCGACCCCGAACACCTCGTCGGCGAGCTCGACCGAGCCGACCGTCTTGGCTTCGAGATTAACGACGTCGATCTTCATGGCCCTTAATCCCTTTGCTCTTCGGCGCCGCCGGCAGTCCCGCCAGCCGCCCCGGCAACCGTCTTCACGCCGGCCGGAAATGGCACGCCTTCAGGCAGCTTTCGCTTCACCGCGTCGCGCACCAGGACCCAGCCGCCTTCGGCACCGGGAACGGCGCCCTTGACCAGGATCAGGCCACGATCGACGTCGGTGGACACCACCGCCAGGCTCTGCGTCGTAACCTGCACGTCGCCCATGTGGCCGGCCATCTTCTTGCCTTTGAAGACCTTGCCGGGATCCTGGCGCTGACCAGTCGAGCCGTGCGAGCGGTGTGATACCGACACGCCGTGAGTCGCTTCCAGGCCGCGGAAATTGTGCCGCTTCATGCCGCCGGCAAAGCCCTTGCCGATGGTGGTGCCGGTGACGTCCACATACTGGCCGGCAACAAAGTGCGACGCACTGAGTTCGGTACCGACTTCCAGCATGGCGTCGGGGCTGACGCGGAATTCTACCAGCTTCTTGGCAGGCTCGACCTTGGCGTTGGCGAACTGGGCCCGCTGGGCCTTGCTCACGTTTTTCACCTTGGCCAGCCCGGCACCGAGCTGCACGGCGGTGTAGCCGTCTTTGTCCTCAGAGCGGGTCGAGACCACCTTGCAGGTGTCAACCTTCAGCACGGTGACCGGCACGTGGGTGCCGTCCTCGGTGAAGATTCGGGTCATGCCGACCTTCTGGGCGATGAGACCGGATCGCATCGTCACTTCCTTACAACTTGATCTCGACGTCAACACCGGCGGCGAGATCCAGCTTCATCAGGGCATCAACGGTCTGGGGCGTCGGATCGACGATGTCCAGGAGCCGCTTATGCGTACGGATTTCGAACTGTTCGCGCGACTTCTTGTCGATGTGCGGAGAACGGTTCACGGTGAACTTCTCGATGCGCGTCGGCAGCGGGATCGGCCCACGCACCTGCGCACCCGTGCGCTTGGCGGTGTTCACGATCTCGCGCGTGGACTGGTCCAGAACGCGATGATCGAACGCCTTGAGGCGGATGCGAATATTTTGACTTTCCATCATATCGTCCAGTTCATCCTCCGGCTTCGCAGCTCTTTTACAGGGCACGCGAAGCCGGGGGTTATGCCATTACTCGATGATCGACGCAACCACGCCGGCGCCGACGGTGCGGCCGCCTTCGCGGATGGCGAAACGCAGGCCTTCGTCCATGGCGATCGGAGCGATCAGCTCCACCGTCATCGACACGTTGTCGCCC
>JAJYTF010000046.1 GCA_021793155.1 Pseudomonadota bacterium
CCCAGCAGCACGGTGAGCACCGCTGTGACGAGGACGGCCTGCTTCATTTGCTTCAACATGGGGGTGCCTTTGCTTTCTTCCGTCAGGCCAGGCCGAGGGCGGCGACGACGAGGTCGATCGCCTTGATCCCGATGAAGGGGGCAATGATGCCCCCCAGCCCATAGATGAACAGGTTGCGGCGCAGCAGCGCCTCTGCCCCGGCGGGTTTGTACTGGACGCCTTTCAGCGCCAGCGGGATCAGGGCGATGATGATCAGGGCATTGAAGATGATGGCCGACAGGATGGCGCTTTGCGGGCTGGCCAGGTGCATGACGTTGAGCGCCTGCAACTGCGGATAGCTGGCGATGAACAGCGCCGGGATAATGGCGAAATACTTGGCCACGTCGTTGGCGATGGAGAAGGTGGTCAGCGAGCCGCGGCTCATCAGCAATTGTTTGCCGATCATGACGATCTCGATCAGCTTGGTCGGGTCGCTCTCCAGATCCACCATGTTGCCGGCCTCGCGCGCCGCCTGGGTGCCGGTGTTCATCGCCACCCCGACATCGGCCTGGGCCAGCGCCGGGGCGTCGTTGGAGCCGTCGCCGCACATGGCGACCAGCCGCCCCTTGGCCTGTTCCTCGCGGATCAGCGCCAGCTTGCGCTCCGGCGTCGCCTCGGCCAGGAAGTCGTCGACCCCGGCCTCGGCGGCGATGGCGGCGGCGGTCAAGGGATTGTCGCCGGTGATCATCACCGTGCGGATGCCCATCTTGCGCAGCGTCTGGAAGCGTTCCTTGATGGCCGGCTTGATGATGTCCTTCAGATAGATCACACCCAACAGCCGGCCATTGTTGCCGACCACCAGCGGCGTGCCGCCGGCCTTGCCGACCCGTTCCACCGCCTGCGTCAAATCGCGCGCAACGACATTCACCGCACCACCGCCGGCCAAGTCTGCCGACCACCTGAGCACTGCATCCGGCGCACCCTTGCGGACGATGTTGCCCGGCATGTCGACGCCGCTCATGCGGGTGTGGGCGCTGAAGGGAATGAACTCCATGGCTCCGCTATCGACGTTGTCCTGCCGCAACCCGAACTTCTGAACGGCCAGGGCGACGATGGACTTGCCCTCCGGCGTGTCGTCGGCCAGCGAGGCGAGGAACGCCGCCTCGGCCAGCTCGCGTTCGTTGACGGCGGCCAGCGGGATGAACTCGGCGGCCTGGCGGTTGCCCAGGGTGATGGTGCCGGTCTTGTCCAGCAGCAGCACGTCGATGTCGCCGGCCGCCTCGACGGCGCGGCCCGACTTGGCGATGACGTTGAACTTCACCAGGCGGTCCATGCCGGCGATGCCGATGGCCGAGAGCAGCCCGCCGATGGTGGTGGGGATCAGGGTGACCAGCAGGGCGATGAGGAAGACCACTGGCAGGGCGGCGTTGGAATAGGCGGCGAAGGCCGGCAGGGACACGCAGACGATGAGGAAGATGAGCGTCAGGCCGACCAACAGGATGGTCAGGGCGATCTCGTTGGGCGTCTTCTGCCGCTTGGCCCCTTCGACCAGGGCGATCATCCGGTCGAGAAAGGATTCGCCCGGATTGGTGGTGATCTTGACGACGATGCGGTCGGACACCACGCGGGTACCGCCGGTGACCGCCGAGCGGTCGCCGCCCGATTCGCGGATGACCGGGGCGGACTCGCCGGTGATGGCCGATTCGTCGACGGTGGCGATGCCCCAGACAACGTCGCCGTCGCCGGGGATGATGTCGCCGGCCGCGACCGACACCAGGTCGCCGGCCCGCAAGCTGGCGGCAGGGACCGATTGCCACTTCGTCGCGTCGATGGTGTCGATCTTTTTCGCCACAGTGTCGGTCTTGGTCTTGCGCAGGGCGTCCGCCTGCGCCTTGCCGCGGCCCTCGGCCACCGCTTCGGCGAAATTGGCGAACAGCACGGTGAACCATAGCCAAGCGGCGATCTGGCCGACCACGGCGACGTTGGCGTGAACGCCCTGGAAGACGTCCCGGAAGAATAGAACCGTGGACAACAGGGCGACCACGCCGGTGGTGAACATCACCGGGTTCTTGACCAGCTCCCGCGGGTCGAGCTTGCGGAACGAGGCGGCTACGGCCTCCTTGGCGATAGCCGCGTCGAACAGCGAGATGGAATGAGGACGATGAACGCTCATGACATGCCTCAGAAGGTGGTGCCGGCGACCAGCGCCAGCTGTTCGACGATGGGGCCCAGGGCGAGAACGGGGAAGAAGGTCAGGCCGCCGACCACGATGATCACGGCGATCAGCAGGGCGACGAACAGCCAGCCATGGGTGGGAAAAGTGCCGGCCGAGGGTGGCACGATCTTCTTGGCGGCGACCGAACCGGCGATGGCCAGGGTCGGGATGATCACCAGGAAGCGGCCGATCAGCATCGCCAACCCCAGCATGGTGTTATGGTAGGGCGTGTTGGCCGAGAAGCCGGCGAAGGCCGAGCCGTTGTTGGCGGTGGCCGAGGTGTAGGCGTACAGGGCCTCGGTCAGCCCATGCGGCCCTGGCGCGGCGATGGCCGGGGTGGCGATGGGCAGGAC
This sequence comes from Pseudomonadota bacterium, assembly GCA_021793155.1. Classification (GTDB taxonomy): domain Bacteria; phylum Pseudomonadota; class Alphaproteobacteria; order Rhodospirillales; family Magnetospirillaceae; genus DUZF01. Next base: position 2,548 of record JAJYTF010000046.1, read on the forward strand.
GACGGCGAGCGCCCCGAAGCCGAGGATCGACAGCGGGAAGATCATCAGGCACAGCACCGCCAGCTTGACCTCCTTGGCCTCCATCTTCTTGCCGAGATATTCCGGCGTGCGTCCGACCATCAGCCCGGCGATGAACACGGCGATGATGACGTCGACGATCATCCCGTGCAGGCCCGAGCCGACGCCGCCGAACACCACCTCGTTCAGCATCAGATTGAACAGCGGAACCATGCCGCCGATTGGCGTGAAACTGTCATGCATGGCGTTGACCGAACCGTTGGACGACGCGGTGGTGGCCGCCGCCCAGATGGCCGAGTTGGCGATACCGAAGCGGACTTCCTTGCCCTCCATGTTGCCGCCGGGGGACTGGTCGCTGATGGTCTGGTCGACACCCAGCGGCTCGAACAGCGGATTGCCCTGGGCTTCCGCCCAGTAAGCGACGCCGATGCCGGTCACCAGCATCAGACCCATGGCGACGAACAGGGCACGGCCCTGCCGGCTGTCCTTGACCATGCGACCGAAGGCGAAGACAAGACCGGCGGCGATGAAGATCAGCGAGACCATCTCCAAAAGGTTGGTCAACGGCGTCGGATTCTCGAAGGGATGGGCCGAGTTGACGTTGAAGAAGCCGCCGCCGTTGCTGCCCAGCTGCTTGATGGCGATCTGCGAAGCGACCGGGCCCTGGGCGATGGTCTGCTTCACCCCTTCCAGGGTGGTGGCGTCGGTGTAGGCGTCGAAGTTCTGCGGGACGCCCTGCCACACCAGGACGAGGGTGAAGACGATCGCCATCGGCAGCAGGACATAGACGATCGAACGGATGGCATCGACGTAGAAATTGCCCAGCGTCTTGGCCGAACGGCGGGTGAAGCCGCGCACCAGCGCCACCAGCACCGCCATGCCGGTAGCCGCCGAGGTGAAGTTGTGCACCGTCATGCCCATCATTTGGGTCAGGTAGCTCATGGTGCTTTCGCCGCCGTAGCTCTGCCAATTGGTGTTGGTGGCGAAGCTGATGGCGGTGTTGAAGGCGAGGTCCGGGGTGACCGGCGCTTCGCCTGCTGGATTGAGCGGCAGCATGGCCTGCAGGCGCATGATCGCATACATCGCCACAATGCCGACGACGCTGAAGGCCAGCACGGCGAAGGCATAGGCCGTCCAGTGCTGCTCCTGCTCGGGGTTGACGGCGCAAATTCGGTAGAGCCCGCGTTCGACGGGTCGGAGAAGCGGCGAGAGAAAGGTGCGTTCGCCCTGATAGATACGGGCCATGTAGAACCCGAGCGGTATGGCCCCGGCGGTAACGACGACGCAGTAAAGAACGATCTGAAGGATGCCGGCGGATGTCATGGTCTGCTCCTTTAGAAACGTTCGGGACGGACCAGGGCGTAGGCGAGGTAGGCGAACAACCCCGCCGACACGACGGCGCCGAGAATGAAATCGATGGTCATGACAGGCTCCGCTCTACAGAAGGTCGCAGCCGCGGACGAACAACGCGCCGCCAGCGAAAAAGGCGACGATAGCCGTCAGGAAAAGGATATCGAGCATGTTGGCTCTCCGGATTGCACCAGCCTGCAGTGCATAGCTCCAGATGCCATTAAGGTTCCATGTAGAAATCTAGGCATTCTGATAAACATTTTGTAAAGACTGTATAATCATGCGGTAAATGATAGGTCAGCAGCTGTTCTGTAGAAAAAAGACGACAGTATACCGTCAAAAATGTGACAAATATTAAATATAAGTTGGCAGAAATGCCGCATAATATTTTCGGAATTCCGCATTCTAATTAACATCAAAGCGGCATTTCTGCCTTTGAACGGCGCGCGAGTGCATGTCCGCCCGCCGCCTGATCCGCCGAATCGCGCGCCTTTCCCCGCTCGAATTCACCCGCACTGCGGCAAGTGGCCGCCAGCCGCGGATCCGGCTGTCCAACGGATCCAGGCCGCGCCGTCCGACGTGGCAAAGCTCCCAGCAGGCGAGGAGAATGCGGAGCAGTTCCTGCACACCGGGCGCTGCGCTACGAAAGGTGACAAGGCTCATTTCCCCACGGCCGTCAGGATCAAAGCGATCGCGGCTCTCGTCACGGCGAATCCGGAAAGGACCACCGCGACCCGAACCCATAGGGGCGGCGGATCGGACCTCGCATACCACCGGCGCAGGCCTGCCAATTCGGAGATCTTCGTCACCGACAGGATCATGGAGATATCTCTTCAGGCGGCGGCGTTTTGCCGGCCGCTGCGGGCGGCGGCCATCTCCCCCGCTTTTGCCGCTTCGGCATCGACGATGGCGTCCAGGGCGTGCAGGACCGCAGCGTGGCGGCTCTGGGCCAAGGGCGTCAGCGGCAACCGCAGCTCATCGCCGGCTAGACCCAGGCGGGCGAGCGCCCATTTGACCGGGATGGGGTTGGTCTCGACGCACATCGCCTCGCTCAGCGTGTCGATGAGGCCGCGCAAATGCTGGAACAGCGAGAATTCATTGGCCTCCCAGACCCCGTGCAATGTGGCGCAAAGCGCCGGCGCGACGTTACCGGTCACCGAAATGCACCCGGCGCTGCCCAGCGCCAGGTATTCGCCAACCCTGCAATCGTCGCCGCACAGGAGGAGAAAGTCGTCCCTCAGCAGGCGGCGGATCGCCTTGGCCCGCTCCATGTCGCCCGATGCGTCCTTGAGGCCGACGATATTGGGCAAGTCGGCCAGGCGCTCGATGGTGTCGGTGGTGAGGCGGATGCCGCTCCGTGCCGGAACGTCGTAGACCAGCACCGGAAGATCGGAACAGGACTGCACCGCCTTGAAATGCTGATAGATCCCTTCCTGGGAGGGGCGGTTGTAATAGGGAACGACCGACAACACCGCGTCGGCGCCCAGTCGCGCCGCCTCCTGCACCAGATCTACCGCCGTCGCCGTGCAGTTCGATCCCGCTCCGGCAATCACCGGCACCCGGCCGGCCGCGACCTTGACCGCCAGTTCGATCAGCCGAAGCTGCTCGGCCCGGCTCAGCGTCGAAACCTCGCCGGTGGTGCCGCAGGGAACGAGCGCGGCGGTGCCGCGCTCGATCTGCCGCTGGCAGAGAAAGACGAAGGCATCTTCGTCGATTCGCCCTTTCTTGAAGGGGGTGACCAGCGCCGTCATCGAACCGCGCAAGCCGGCAAGGCAACGCCCGGGCAGGCCGGGGATGGCGCGGTCGGTCATGCCGCCCATTGCGCCCTCTCCAACCGATGGGCAGTAACGAGGAGGCGGTCGGCGGCGCGGCGATAAGACTGGCGAACCAGCCCGGCGTCGCGCAATTGCCGCAGAAAGGCCCGCAGGCGGCCCATGGATTGGGTTGCCGTCAACTCGATGACGACCAGGCGAAGCCCCTCCATATGCAGCACGGCCGAGGCGACTCGCCCTTCGATTTTGGCGACCCCGGTGATCCATGCCACATCCGCCGGATCCTTGCGCATGTACAGGGAGTCGGGATCGCCCCCAGTCGCCGACTGGCAACCGCAATGAGCCAAGGCGACCAGATGGGCGGACAACTGTCGCCCGATCACCATCACATGGTCGTCAGGGTGGATATCAGCAGCAACGATAAGACAATCGATCGAGCCGTTGTCGGCTCCGGCCGGGAACGGCAGCACGGCGGGAAATTCGGACTTGGACTGCTGCATCGACTTGGTCGACATAGCGTGGCATCCATTGCAATTGAAGATGGAGAAATCCTATGCGGGGTGCCGATAAAGCCTCCATATGGTTGTTTGCCTCCTGTCCTTAGTTTTCCTTTATCGGCTGGCGATGCCGCGACGACGGATTGTCCGCCAGCCGCATGCGCAGCGACAGTATTTCCGCCAATCCAACGTGATCCCGCTCCATCAGTTTCCGGATGATCGGGTCGCGCAGTATTTCGGAGAGCCGCGGCTCCTCGCAGGGCCGCAGCCATGGGGCTGGTCTTTTCGCCGGGGCGCAATGGCGTTCATTCATGGGAAAGAACCTCTACCCTGACGGCGGCAAGGCCGTCGTTCAGCATGGCCAGATCGCGAGCTGCGCGCTCGGATAGGTCAATGATCCGCCCTGCAACGTATGGGCCACGGTCGTTCACCTTGACGACGCAGCTGCGGCCGTTCTTCAGATTGGTCACGCGAACGAGCGTGCCCAGGGGCAGGTCGCGATGCGCCGCTGTGCGGAGTTTTCGCGAATGGATTTCGCCGCTCGCCGTCGGCCGCCCCACATGGCGACCGCCATACCAGGAGGCAATGCCCCTCATCGGCGGCAGCGAAAAGGCGGTCAGCTGCGCTTCGGGCGCCACCTCGCTCCCTGCAGCCAGCGCCGGCTGCGCCATGGCCAGCAGGAGACCGGCAGCAAGAGCCGGGTGAAGCTTTGAACGGAACATTGTCATATGGGCCACCCCATGGATGGTTGGGTCGCCCAATCCGATATCAGCGTCCGCCGGCCGGCCTCCATACGGTTTCCCGTAAACGAATAAAGCACTGCTAAATGGGAGGCTGCCCAAATTGCTGCGGCGGCGGGAAAAATCTGGCTTCAGCACCGCCGGTGGGCGGCTTCGCAGGAGAAAACCTTATTCCCTCCGCACGAGATCTTTACGGAGCCCTTATTCGCGGAGCCCTTATCCGTATCGATCGCTGATGCGCTCCTGGCCTACAAATGAAAGTCTGCCGTCAGGCCAAGAGGAGATTGAATGGGGGCCATCCATGCCGCGCATCCTGGTTGTCGATGACGAACCACAAATCCGCCGGTTCCTGCGCATCAGCCTGGGGGCGAACGGTTACGAGGCGACCGAGGCGGAGACGGCCGGCACGGGAATCGAGGCCCTGCGTGGAGCGGCCGTCGACTTGGTGATCCTCGATCTTGGCCTGCCCGACATGGATGGATTGGAGGTAATCACCGCCATCCGTGAGTTCAGCCCGGTGCCCATTCTCGTCTTGTCCGTCCGCTCCGATGAAACCGACAAGGTCGAGGCCTTGGACCGCGGAGCCAATGACTACATGGTCAAACCCTTCGGCATCGGCGAATTGATGGCCCGTCTCCGTGCCGCTTTACGGCCGCGCGGCGACGTGGAAAACCGGCCTCAGGCGCTTCAGGCCGGAGGGCTGCGCATCGATTTCGCCCGCCGGGTAGTCACCCGCGATGGCGTCGAAGTCCATTTGTCGCGGCGAGAATATGACCTGCTTTATTTTCTTGCCGCCAGCCCAGATCACGTCCTGACCCATAAGCAGATCCTGAAAGCCCTGTGGGGCCCGGCCCATGCCGAGGACACAGCCTATCTCAGGGTCTACATCAACCAACTGCGGCAAAAGCTCGAGACGGACCCCTCTTCCCCCAGACTGATCGTCACCGAGCCCGGCGTCGGCTATCGCCTGCGCCTGGATCCCGCTTGAGGCCCGCGGAAGAAGTGTTGCGATGAATCCGACGAAACGGCGCATTTACAGCCTGATCGAAACCTACAAGCCAGGACTGATTCTACTTGTCGTCATCCTCGTCTTGGGCTGGGGATTCAACTGGATGCTGAGCCGCTCCGAGGGGGAGGTGAATGACGCCATCCGGCGCGTCTACGACCAGAATGCCCAGCCGCTGGTCTGCGGACCCGCCAGAAGACCGCCGGCCCGTTGACCGAATTGGCCTTCCGGAGCTACGATTTTGTATGTTATAATGTAACATACATGTCCAAGTCCCGTCATCGAAGGAACGACAAATGTATTGCTTGGCGAAAGGGTTGGTCTTCGTCATCGGCGCAAGCCTGATGCTGGTGTCCACCCCCGTTCAGGCCGCGGAGCCGATCAAAGTGGTGGCCACCATCAGCATCCTGGGCGACATGGTGACGCAGGTTGGCGGCGACGATGTGGCGGTGCGGACCCTGGTCGCGCCCGGCGGCGACGCCCATGTCTACCAGCCCTCTCCGGGCGACGCGAAGGAGCTGACCGGCGCCCAACTGATCGTCGTCAACGGCCTCGGCCTGGAGGGATGGATGGATCGATTGATCCAGGCCTCCGGCAGCAAGGCGCCGATCCTGGTGGCCACCAGCGGAATCAAGCCGCAGACCATGGCGGAAGAAGAAGACACGGACGTCAATGGCAAGGCTAAGGTCGTGACCGACCCTCATGCCTGGCAAAACCTGGCGAACGGCGCGATCTACGCGAACAACATCGCCGACGCCCTGGCCGCGGCCGACCCTGCCCATGCGAACGACTATCGCCGGCGGGCCGAGGCCTACGTCAAGGAACTGACGGACCTTGACGGGTGGGTCCGCCGCGAGATCGCCCAGATTCCTCAGGAACAGCGCAAGCTCATCACCTCGCACGACGCCTTCGGCTATTTCGGCAAGGCCTATGGGGTGACCTTCCTGGCCCCCGAAGGCATCAGCACCGAGAGCGAACCGACGGCCGCCGGCTTGGCGCAGCTGTCCCGCCAGATCAGGAAGGAACACATCAAGGCCCTGTTCATCGAGAACATGACCGACCCGCGACTGATCCAGACCTTGGCCCGGGACAGCGGGGCGGTGGTCGGCGGCACCATCTATTCCGATTCCCTGTCCCCGCCGGGCGGCCCTGCCGACACCTACGTCAAGATGTTCCGCCACAACGTCCCCGCCATGGTGGCGGCGATGCAGAAGAATTGAGGACGCCGCCGACTTGACGCAAGTCAAAGTCCCCACCCCTTGAGACCGGCAGGATAGACATCATTTTCCTTGGGAGTGTTGCCCGGCCCGTGCCGGGTTCGGGGAACCGAGTTTGACGCGGCTGAAGGCGAAACCGGCAACGAGACAACAGAGAACGCGCCGCATGCGGCGCGGCGCCCTGCTGACCGTCATCGCCTTCATCCTCAACATCGTTGTCCCCTTCGCCACGGTGGTGGCCGACGCCCAATCGCCCGCAGCCGAACGGGCGGCCTTGTGGACCGGAGCCCAGATCTGTTCGGCCGACCGCACGCAGGAGGCACCGGCCCCAACCGGCCGACAATCCCACGGGCCGGCCTGTCCGCTCTGCCTGCTGTTGGGCAGCCAAGCCTTGGCGCCGCATTTGGCAAGCCCGGCATTGCCCTCTCCGCCCCTGGCATTCGGCACCTGCCCACCGCCGAGAGAAATATCCGCCCCGTCCTTTGGCGACGCTCGCCGCCCGACCGCCCGCGCCCCTCCCGTTCTGGTCTGACCCAGGGAATTCGACACCGCTGCCAGGCGTCTCATCGGAGTACGCCCATGGTATCCCGCACGTCATGACCAGGAGCAATCATGCCCAAGCGTCACCGCGCCGCGATCGTCGCGACGCTGGCCACTCTGGTTTCGCTGCCGGCCGCCGCCCACGGCATCGCCGGAGCGCGGTTCTTTCCCGTCACCCTCACTCTCGACGACCCGGCGGTGGCCGACGAAGCCTCCTTGCCTACCGTCGTCTATCAACCAAACAAGCCCGGCAGCGAAACCGATTACGGCTTCGAATGGGACAAGCGGCTGACGGAAAACTTCGGCTTCGCCTTCAACGACCAGTACCGGATGGTCCGCCAGCCGGCGCAGGCCGGCGGCAATCTTCTGGGCTGGGACGATCCCATCCTGACGTTCAAATACCAGTTCTTCGAGAACGACGCCCACGAGATCCTGGCTTCCGTCGGCGTGCAAAAAGAATTCGGCGGTATCGGCGCTGTCAGCCATGGCTTGGCCGACAGCGTCGGGTGGACCCAGCCGACCCTTTACGCCGGCAAGGGCCTGGGCGACCTGCCCCCCGGCCTGGGGCTGCTGCGGCCGTTCGCCATCACCGGCGAGTTCGGCTACCAGCGGGCCGACGTAGGAACCAGCACATCCCCCGACGGCGCGCGGACGCCAAATCCCAATTTCCTGAACATCGGGGCGTCGGTCTATTACGACATGTCCTATCTGCGCTCACAGGTGAAGGACTACGGCCTGCCGGAATTCGCCAACCACCTGATCCCGATCGTCGAATTCGCCTATTCCACTCCGGCGTCGAGCCAATATGCGGGCATCACCACCACCGGAACCGTCGCACCGGGCGTCCTCTACGAAGCGGCATGGTATCAAGTCGGCCTCGAGGCCCTGATCCCGGCGACCCACGCCTCGGGGAGCTATGCGGGCTTCATCGCCCAATTCCACATCTATCTCGACGATCTGCTTCCCGGCAGTCCGCTCGGCAAGCCGCTGTTCTGAGGAGGATCACTCATGCGCCAACTTCCCCTGGTCCTGCTTTGCCTTTTCGCTTTCGCCGCCACGGCAGAAGCGCATGCCCGCCTGGAAAGCGCTTCTCCCCCGGTCGGCGGCACCGTGCAGGCGCCGCCCAAACAGGTGGCCATTACATTCTCAGAGGAGGTCGAGCCGGTTTTCAGCACCATCGAAGTGACCGATGCCGCCGGCAAGCGGGTCGATAGCGGCAAGCCGGACAGGGCCCCGGACAAGCCCCAGGTCCTGGTCGTCGGTCTGCAGCCCCTCGGCCCAGGCATTTACAGGGTGGTCTGGCACGCCGTATCGGTCGACACCCACCGCACGCAAGGCAGCTACAGCTTTACCGTGGCCCGCTGAAATGCCGCCGTTCGAAATCGCCGGCGGGCTCGGGCTGGCCCTCGTCCGTGGAATCTCGGTCGCCGCCTGCCTCTCCGCGCTGGGGGTGATCGTCTTCCGGCTGGCCCTCGTCCCGCCGGCGCTGGCGCTGGCCGACGCACCGGCGGCGCTCCGCTGGCACCGGCGCTGGCTGCGGCTGCTTTGGGCCAGCGTCGCCGCGGCGCTGCTGGCAGGGGCCCTGTGGCTCCTGCTGGCCTCGGGCGAGATGGCCGGCGCGACCGGGCTTGGAGCCATGGCGGCCGCCGTCCCAATCGCCGTCCTGCACAGCCGCTTCGGTACGGTGCTGGTGATCAGGCTGGCCTTGCTGGCCGCCGTGCCGTTTACCATCGCCACCCGCCCGCGGCCCTTCCGGCTTGCCATCGCCACCGCCCTCGCCGTGGTGGCGACAGCGTTGCAGGCCATGTTCGGCCATGCTGCCAGCGTGGGCGGAACCCTGATGCATTGGCTCGCATTGTCTACCATGCTGCATGTTCTCGCGGCAGGCGTTTGGCTGGGGCAGTTGCCACCGCTGTGGTCCTTCCTAGCCGAAATGCCACCGACCGCGGCCAGCCTGGCACTACGGCGTTTCTCGCCGTTGGGGGTGGCCTGCGTCATCGTGCTGGCGGCGACCGCTTCGGCGCAGGGATGGGGGCTGGTGGGCGGTGTGGCAGGGGCCGTCGGGACCGCTTACGGATGGGCCGATCTGGCCAAGCTGTCGCTGTTCGCCGCGCTGCTGGCCATCGCGGCGATCAATCGTTTCATCCTGATGCCGAAGCTCACCGCGGCCGAGCCGACCGCGGCGCAGCGGGGACTGCATCGCAGTGTCATGGTCGAGACCGCCGTCGGGCTCGCCATCGTCCTGACCGCCGGGGTTCTCGCCAGCCTGCCCCCCGGCATCGGGGGATGATCTGCCGAGCGGCTCACCGTTCCGGTCGCGTGCCACCTTCCTGGCAAGGCTGCACGCGGCGATCGTCCATCCGGCTGTTTTGGTCGCCGGGCAGAAGACTGGTGCGGCAATGGCGTCCCTCGAATTGTTGAAAAGCGACGAGGTGCGAGACCTGCTCGTGAAATACGCCCTCAAACCCCGATGAGCCGCCCGCGATCGGCCACCAGCCGCAGATGGGGGCGCCGCCGGATCGGCGGATTCGCCCAGGCCGCCCACCAATGCATTCCGGCGATGCCGGCCAGCCAGCAGGTGGCCATCCATGCCGCAAAGACTTGGTCGAAAGGCGAACGAAATTCCATGATCAGGCTCCCGATCCGATGGGGCTCGAAGGGAAAATAGCGTCGCGAACGAGGCGCCCGGACGCTCGGCATCTTCCTGAAAGCGGAGCGGCCGTGCTCAACCTCCCTTCGCCCTCAGTTTCTGGCGAGCCTCGGTCAAGCGGCTGTCAATGTCATAACAGTGCTGCGCCACTTCCGGAATGCATTGCCAATTGGTGGGTAACTCTTCGGGTAGGTCGTAGAGGACCGCTTTCGCCTGCATGGTCTGGCGGCACGGCGGTTCGCTTCGCTCCTCGAAGTACCGACACCCGCGGTGGAGGACAATCGGGGGGTCCGATCAATGATGCTCCGAAAGCGGGCCGACGACCTTGCGCCAAGTCGGCCCAATCCCCTTTTCCCGCAGGTAGTTGAGGCGTTAAGATCCCCGGCACAGACAATGGAGACGACGATGAAGCTCAGTGCACGCAACGCCCTCAAGGGCAGGATCGAGAGCATCAATAAGGGCATGGTGACCACCACGCTGAAGGTTGACGTGGGGCACGGCATCCATGTCACCTCTTCGATCACCAACGATGCGGCCGAGGACCTGGGCCTGAAGGTCGGTGACGAAGTCACAGCCATCATCAAATCGTCGGACGTCATCATCGGCAAGTAATGGCTCCCAAAATCGACGCATTGCTGGCGTTGAGGGGTGACGGGCGGCTGCTGGTCGGCCGCGACCGCATCGCCATGCTCGAAGCAGTGGCCGAACACGGCAGTATCACCAAGGCTGCCCACGCCTTGGGGTTCAGCTACAAAGGGGCGTGGGACGCCATCACCGCCATCAACAACCTGCTGCCCCGACCGGCCGTGGTCACTCAGGCCGGCGGGCGCCGCGGCGGCTTTGCCGAAGTGACCGAGGAGGGACGGCGGTTGATCGTCGCCTTCCGCCGCCTCGAGGACAAGCTGACGCGCATCTCGACGGCGATCGCCGAAGAAGGATTGGGAACCGATTCCGACAGACTGTTCTGGAGCCTCGCCATGAAGACCAGCGCCCGCAACGCCTTCCATGGCCAGGTCATCGAGGTGAAGCGCGCCACGGTCAATGTCGAAGTCACCCTCAAGGTGTCGGAGCGCAATACCATCGTCGCCGTCATCACCAACGACAGCACCGACGATCTGGGCCTCGAACCTGGCCGGGAAGCGGTCGCCCTGGTCAAGTCTTCGTTCGTCATCCTGGCCCGCGGCGACGAAATGCCACGTATCTCGGCGCGCAACAAGATCTTCGGCACCATGGTGGAGCGCGTCGACGGCGGGGTGAACAGCGAAGTCCTGCTGGATATCGGCGACGGCAAGTTCCTGACCGCGGTGGTGACGCGCGACAGCATGGACGAACTGGGCCTTTCCGTCGGCGACCGCGCCTGCGCCCTGTTCAAGGCATCCCACGTGATCCTGGCGGTGGCTTAGTTCTTCCAGTCATTCATGGTTTCCGCCGTCCAGGCCGCCAGCCGGTCACCTTTGCCCAGGCCTTCCAGATAGCCGAAATCGAGGGCCATGCGCCCCACTTCGCGATCCACGTCGGCCGAGGCGTAGGCCGGCGACGGGCCAGCCAGCACCCGTGCCACATGCACCGCGGCGGGCACGCCGAACTGGTCACCCTGGATGACGCTGGGGCGGCCTGAAAAGGCCACCGCTTCAACGACCGCCTGCTTGAACCCCCAAAAACCCAGAAGGTAAGCCCCAACCTGCAAATGGCTGGCGCCGAACACGGCAAGCTCGGCGTCCAGAGGATCCTCCCCATGGGCGACCGCCTGTTTGGCGCGGGCGAATTTCGCCGGCAAATGATCGAGCAGAACCAGCATGCCGATGGGACTGAGCATGCCGGCACAGAACGCCTCTTCCACCTGACGCACATCCATGCCTTCCAGCCTGGCAATCCGCTCGGCCATGCGGGCCACGCGAAAACTGTCGTGATTGAGGTCGTCCATCAGCCGGCCCATGGCCTCCAACCCCGTGAAGCTGCGGAAGATACCGATCCGCAGCACGAGGGCCCGCAGGGTCTCGAAACCGAGGATGCGAACCGCCTGCAAGGGGCTGGTCACTCGCGACGGCATGGTGAAATAGGCTGAATTGGTGAGCTTCAGCAATTCAGCCGTCATCGCCATGTCGCGACCGATGATCTCGGCCACGCCGTTGGCTGAAGCCTGCGGCAACTCGATGTATTTCATCAGCGCGTAGTAGGTGTCCGACGGCGTCGGCAGGTTCTTGATACCGGCCAGCAAACTGCGCAGCTTGGCCGAATCGACCATGCGCCGCAGTTCCAGGGCGCGGCGGATTACCCGGATGAGAGTCTGATCGGAGCACGGCTTGGCAAGAAACTGATGAGCCGGCCCGACCGTGCGCATGACGCTTTCGGCCTCTGAATAGCCGGAAAGGATGATACGCAGCACTCCGGGATAGCGGCGCCGGACTTCGGCAAGCAATTCGGCACCGCCCATGCCCGGCATTCGCATGTCCGACACGATCACGTCGAACGGCTGGGTTGCCAGGACGGCCAGCGCCTTTTCGCCGCTGTCGACGAAATGCATTTCCCATTCGCCACGCATGCCGCGCAACATCCGCTGCAAACCCGACAAAACGTTGTGTTCGTCGTCGACGAACAGAATGCGGCACGGGCTCATCACGGGGCCTCCGACGGGCCGGTGGCGCCGTTGATCGGCAGGGCAATGGTGAATTTGGTTCCCGCCCCTTCCTCGGTGTCGACGGAAATCCTTCCTCCGTGCTTGTTGACCACCACGTCGCGGCAGATGGATAGTCCTTGCCCCGTCCCCTTGCCAACCGCCTTGGTGGTGAAGAACGGGTCGAAAATACGTTCCTTGACGCCCTCGCTCATGCCGATGCCGTCGTCTGCGACGGAAATCTCCACCATGCTGCCGCACTGCCGGGTGGCAATGGCAATGGTGCCCTTGGCCGTCCGCTTGCCCGCCTCGATGGCATGCACTGCGTTGACCACCAGGTTGAGCAGCACCTGGTTCAACTCCCCCGGAAGACAGAGCACCTTGGGCAATTCGGCATCGAGATCGAGGCAAATGTCGGCGAAGTGCTTCCATTCGTTGCGGCTGACGGCAAGAGTTTGCTCGATCGCCTGGTTGAGGTCGACCACCGCCTTCTCCCGCTCCCCCGGATGCGAAAACTCCTTCATCGCCAGAACGATGCGGGCCACTTGGCCGAGGCCTTCCAACGACTGGGATATGGCCTTCGGGATCTCTTCGACCAGGTAATCGAGGTCGGCGTCGGCCATCGCATGCTCCATTGTCGCACGCAAGTCCGGCCCGGCGGTCCCCGTGCCGTCGGCGATCTGATGAAGCCGGGCGAGCAGTTCGACGACGGCGGCAAACGAATCCCCCAGGAAGCGGAGATTGTCGCCAATGTACTGGGTGGGCGTGTTGATCTCATGGGCGATCCCCGCGGCCAGTTGGCCGACGCTGGCCAGCTTCGAGGCCTGCAGCGCTTCCTGTTGCGCCTTCTTGAGGCTGCGGATGTCGCGAAACGAAATGATTGCCCCCTTGCGCCGGCCTTCCTCAATCAGCGGGGAGCAGGCGAAGGCGACCATGAGCTGCCGGCCATCGCGCAGTTCGAACAGCGCGTCGTCGTTCCGCAGCACCTGGCCGGTTTCGGCGACGCCGCGGAACGGGCCGTCATCGAACTTGTGCAGCGAGGGCCCCTCTCTCAGCCGGAAGACGGCGTCCATGTGGAGGCCGACCAGCCGCATCTGGCCTCCGTCACCCAGCAGCGTGTCGGCGGAGCGGTTGGAGAAGGTGATATGCCCGCTGGCATCGGTGACCAGAACCCCCTCGAACAGGCTTTCGGTGATCGCGTGGATGCGATTTTGGCTTTCGCGCAGCGCTTCTTCGACCCGCCGGCGTTCGGCGATCTGGCGGGACAGACCGTCATAATCCTTGAGCACGCGCATCCGCTCGCATGAATAGCGGACGACGCGGCGCAGGGCATCACCGTTGATCTGGCTCATCACCAATGCATCCTGAGCCCCGGCCTGCACCGCCAAGGGACCCAGGCGACGGTTGTCCCCCCTGGTCAGCGCGATGACGGGCAGGTTGGCCGCCGCGGCGATGAAAGCCGGAAGGGCGCCAAGCGGGTCCGGCAGCGCGTCGAGATCGACCAACACGGCATCGAACCCTTTGGTCGCCAGCCGCTGCCGGGCGCCGTCGGCCGTGTCTGCGATCTCGACGCGGAATGCCTCTGGATCGGCCGCGAGCAGCAGGTCACATATGAATGCCGCCTGCGGGGCTGTCGGTTCCACGAGGAGTATGTCGATGGCCATGAGGCCCTATCCGCTGCCATGCCTTGCCGCAGCATACCTGAACGGCACGGCTCGCGACAAATCGACGAGAGAGGATGAGATCAGGCGCCGGCCGGCGTCTGTCGTTCGTCGATCGACAGGACCAGGTGCGGCCGCAAGGGCTCGCACCCATCCATCTGCGTCTGGCGCAGTCGCAGGCTGATGGCCGCGGCACCGGCCAGTGAAGCGACATCCATCTCGGGGAAAGTCGCTCCTTCCGCCACGATGCGTGCCAGCGGGTCGGGGATGCCCAGGCACCACAGCAACTCGCGCACTTTCAGGCGCTTGATGGTCGCCGGATTGATGCCGAACCGATTGACGAAAGCGGGGTTGCCCCATTCGACGAAGCCATCGACGTGGACCAGCACCGGGAACGGACTTGCCTCAACGCTGGAATACATCTTCTTCATCCCGGCCAAGCGCCTTTTCCTCGTCCGCCGAAATCTTGCACCAAGCCGCTCGGGCGGCTAATACTGGCCATCTTGACGGCAGGCGCGCGGCTGCGACATCCCCATTTGGGGACACCCCCGCCGCACATGCGGAAGAGGCTGACAGCGACCGATGAACACCGGCCAAACACCGCGCATCGTCTTCGTCGACGACGAACCCCATGTGCTGGACGGGCTGCGCCGGTCGTTGCGGGCCCATGGGGGCGCCTGGGACATGGCATTCTACGTGACGCCCGGCGACGCCTTGGCGGCGCAGAAGGCCCATCCGTTCGATGTGGCCGTAGTCGACATGCGCATGCCAGTCATGTCCGGACTGGATCTGATCCGCGCCATGACCGCACATCACCCGGCCACCGCGTCGATCATGCTGACCGGAACGGCGGATCTCGAGACCGCCATCGCCGCCATCAACGAAGCCAAGGTCTTTCGGTTCTATACCAAACCCTGCCCGGCGGCGGTCCTGGCGTCGGGCATCGCGGAGGCCCTGGCCCATGTGGAGGCCTCGACGGCCACATCTCCCGCCTCGGGCTTCCGGGCCGAGATGCTGAGCGTGGCGACTTTGAACCGGCTTCCCACCGGCGTGGTGGTGGTCGAAGGCGATGCTCATGTGGTGTTCATGAACAGCCTTGGGGCCGAATACCTGGGCAAAAGCGGCGCCCTATCCCTCGGCTCGAACGGCGTATGCCGTGCCGCCCGCCAGGCCGAGACCGTCGAGATGCATCGGCTGATCAAGGAGATCATCGAGGCCGGGGACGGCGCCTCGGTACGGGCCCTGGCGGTAACCCGCGACCGGGAAGACCGGCCTCTTTCCGTGGTCATTGCCCCCCTGCCGACGACGGCAGAGGCGCCTCCGGTGGCCGTGTTGCTGATCAGCGATCCGGAACGCCAGACCATGCCGACCGCCGAAACCATCGGCCGGCT
Source organism: Pseudomonadota bacterium (assembly GCA_021793155.1). GTDB lineage: Bacteria > Pseudomonadota > Alphaproteobacteria > Rhodospirillales > Magnetospirillaceae > DUZF01. The sequence continues at coordinate 18,004 of JAJYTF010000046.1, forward strand.
GTTCGACTTGACGGATGCGGAAGCCCGCCTAACCCTTGCCCTGGGCGAGGGCCGCCGGATCGAGGACGCCGCGGAAAAGCTGGGCATCACCTTAAGTTCGGCCCGAACCTACCTGAAACGGATCTTCAACAAGACCGGCATCACCCGGCAAGCCGAACTGGTGCGCCTGGTGCTGGCGGCCCCGACCCTGCTCGACCTCGGCCAGCACGGCAAGGCAGGCGTCGCGCGCGACTGATCAAGTCCCGCCGCCTGCCCGGCTAGTGGTCCGCCCCAGACGCTTGGTCCCCAAGCGCCTGGATCAGGCGGCCCACCAACCAATTGAATTGTGGTGAAAATTCGACGCCTGGTGGCGGTACCATCCGTCGGATTTTCACCACTAGGCGCTGTCACCAAGCCATCATTGGCGAAACAATCCAACTTTAGGTACCGTTCCCTGCTGCGACACGCGACGAACAGTCGAGAGAAGAGCATGAACATCGCCCGTATCCCCCTCCCTCTCTGCGCCGCTGTCGGGGCGCTGATCGCTGCCGGGAATCCTGCGGCCGCCGCCGAACCGAATACCCCCGGCGGGCTGGATAAGATCCAGCATATCCTCGTCATCTATCTGGAAAACCACAGCTTCGACAACATGTTCGGGCTGTTCCCCGGCGCCGCCGGCCTGCCCGGGAAGGCGGCCCTGCTGCCCCAGGTCGATCGTGACGGCAAGGTCTACGTCACCCTGCCGCCGATCTCCGATGCGCGCTTTCCCAAACACTTGCCCAACGCCCCGTTCCCTATCGACGATTACGTGCCGCTCGACCAGAAGACACCGGATCTGGTGCACCGGTTCTACCAGAACCAGCTGCAGATCGACGGCGGGCGGAACGACAAGTTCGCCGCCTATTCCGATGCCGGCGGACTGGTGATGGGCTATTACGACACACGCCGGACCAAGCTTTGGCGTTATGCCAGGAAATACACGCTGGCCGACAATTTCTTCCAGGGCGCTTTCGGCGGCTCGTTCCTCAACCATTTCTGGCTGGTCTGCGCCTGCACGCCGAAATACGAAGGAGCGCCGGAATCAATGAAGGCGGTGCTCGATGATGCCGGCAAGCTGGTCAAGGACGGCGCGGTCACGCCCGACGGCTTTGCGGTCAATACCATCCAAAGCAGCTTCCAGCCACACGCGGCTTCGATCACCGACAAATCGAGACTGTTGCCGCCGGTGACCCTGCCCAATATCGGCGACAGCCTGACCGCGAAGAACGTGTCATGGGCCTGGTATTCCGGCGGGTGGAACGACGCCCTTGCCGGGCGGCCGAACCCCACCTTCGAGTTCCACCATCAACCCTTCGCCTATTTTGCCAATTACGGCGAGGGCACCGATGGCCGGAAGGAGCACCTGAAGGACGAGACCGACCTTTACGCCGCCATCGCCCGCGGCTCGCTGCCGGCCGTCGCCTTCTTCAAGCCATTGGGCATCGAGGACCAGCACCCCGGCTACGCTAACGTCACCAATGCCGACAACCGGGCGGCCGACATCATCGGCAAGATCGAGAAGAGCCCCTTGTGGCGATCAACGGTGATTATCGTCACCTATGACGAGAACGGGGGCTTCTGGGACCATGCCGCACCGCCGAAGATCGACCGCTGGGGCCCCGGCACGCGGGTGCCGGCCATCGTCATCTCGCCATTCGCCAGGAAAGCGTTCGTCGACCACACCGCTTACGACACGACCTCGATCCTGAAGACGATCGAGCTGCGCTTCGGCCTCCCCCCCCTGGGAGAGCGGGACGCCAAGGCGAAGCCGCTGACCAACGCGCTGAAGCTGGAATAGGCGAGGAACCGAACTACCACGGCAAGCAGTCGCCATCCCGAGCGTTCGCGAGAGATCGCACTATTGCCGCCCGTGTCAGGACGGCTTCTTGGCCTTTTCCAGCGCTTCCAGCACCGCGTCTTCGGTCAGCAGTTCGGGCAAGGCCAGCCCGTCGGGGGCGCCGGGCCCGTAGACGGCGTCGAACGGAATGCCGTAACGGCCAAAGCTTGCCAGATATGCAGCGATGGCCTCGTCCGGCCGTGTCCAGTCGGCTTGCATGGCGATCACGTCGCCGCTGGCCAGCTTGTCCGCCACCTTGCCGCGGTAGACCACCGTCGCCTTGTTGACTTGGCAGGTCAGGCACCACTCGGCAGTGACGTCGACGAACACCACCTTTCCCTGAGCGACGTATTTGGCCAGCGCCTCCTTGTCGAACGGCTTCCACAGGCCTTTCAACGCCGTCGGGGTCGGCGCTGCCGGCCGTGGCACGGTGCCGTAGGAGGCCGCCAGCGCGCCGACGGCCAGAAGGGCCACGGCGGCCAGCCGGGCCATGCTCGGCAACCGGCGCCCCGCCGCCAGCACCAGAAGGGCGGCAGCCATCAATCCCCCGACGATCATGCCGGCCTCGCGGCCGGCTTCCACCGCCAGAACCATCAGCAGCCAGGCCGCCGTCCCCACCAGGACCACGGCCAGCACGCGCCGGACGGTGATCATCCATTTTCCCGGCCGCGGCAGGCGCTGAGCCAGTTGCGGCCACGTGGCCACTGCCAGATAGGGAAGCGCCATGCCCAGACCGAGCAGGATGAAGATGGTGAAGATTTCAAATGGTCCATGAGCCAGGGCAAAGCCGATGGCAGTGCCCAGGAACGGAGCCGAGCACGGGGTCGCCAGCAGCGTAGCGAAGGCGCCGGCAGCAAAATGGCCCATCAGGCTGTGTGGATTGCCCTTTCCCCGCCCGGCTTCGGCCGCCCATTGCGGCAAGGGTATCTCGTAGAGGCCGAACAGGTTGGCGGCGAACAGCGTGATGATCATCACCATCACGACCAGGAACAGCGGTTGCTGGAACTGGATGCCCCAACCGACCGAGGCGCCGGCCGCCTTGATCAGGCTGGTGACCAGGGCGAGAACCAGGAAAGAGCTCAGGATGCCTGCCGCCGAGGCCAGAAATCCGGCGCGGATGTGCCGGCGCTCGGCACCGGCATGGCCGATCAGGCCCAGGACCTTCAGCGACAGCACGGGCAGGACGCAGGGCATGACGTTGAGAATCAGGCCTCCCAGCAGGGCGACGCCCATGATGGCGAACAGCTTGCCGAGCCTGGGCCCCGGTTCCGGCCGGGCCACGCCGCTTACCACTTCCATGCCGCGGTTGCCGTCGACCACGGTAAGCGTCACCGGCTTGTCGAACAAACTCCCTTCGCCGGTGCCTGCCACCGGCATGGTCTCGAAGACGACGCGTCTGCCCCGCTGTTCCAGGTGCACTTTCGGCTTGCCGAACTGCATCTGGTCGGCTCGCTCGACGAACAGGTCGGGGTTCTCCAAGGGTGGATCGGCCGCCACCACCACCGTCATCGCCCCGCTGTCGGTGGCCGTGGCGCTCACCAGGCTCAGACCCTGGCGGGCACCATCCGACGGCACCCTGGCTAGATAGCGGTTGATGACATGGGCATCCGGACCGGCCTCGGCTTTGCCCGCCGGCAAGTCGAGGACAAGGTCCGCGCGCTGCGGCACACAGGTCACCTGGCACACCAGATAGTCGACCGCGGCGCGCAGCGACAAAGGCCGGGTCGCGTCGTTCAGCCGGGCGACGATGGGCAGGACCACCTCGTCCTTGTAGCCCATCGTCTCGAGGCCGGAGACACTGAAGCGGTGCGGCGCCGGCCAGGACATCACGGCCTCGGCCAAGTTGTCCGACCCTTTCCAATCGATGGAGGGCGGATATCCGGCATCGCCGGGTGAACGCCAATAGATCTTCCAGCCGGGCTTCAGGTGGAATTCCAGCCCCAGTTGGACACTACCCGAATCGCCCACCGCGGTTACCGCCGAGACCAGCCTGAGTTGCCCCTGCTCGTTCACCGACCAGCCGGAATCGGCGACCCCGGCGAACGCCGTCCCGACCCACGACAATCCCAGCAGGAGTCCCGCCAACGCCCCGATTTTTCTACAAAACGCCATATGTCCATTCCCTGTCGGCAGACCCTGCCGCCATAACTTCGCGCCGAATTATGGCCGGGTCATGGCCTGCCATGCCAGCGCGGAATTGCGGCGGCAATGCGCTCTACCTCAGGCGACCACGCCGGCACCGAGAACCTTGCGTTACCGCTGCTACCGGCATATTTGATGGGTATGCCGCATACTCTGAAATCCATCGGCTATCTTGCCGGCCAAATGTTGATCGCCATGCCTCAGATGCAGGATTCGCGTTTTTCGCGGACTGTCGTCTATCTCTGTGCGCATACGGCCGAGGGCGCCATGGGCCTGGTGGTCAACCGGCTGGTCAACGCGCTCAGCTTTCCCGACCTGCTGGAACAGCTCAACATCGAGCCGACGCCGCTCTGCAACCCGATCCGCATCCATTTCGGCGGACCGGTCGAGGCCGGCCGCGGTTTCGTACTGCATTCGACCGATTATGTCCAGGACACGACCCTGCTGGTCGACGACCGCGTCGCCTTGACCGCGACGATCGACGTCTTGAAGGCCATCGCCGAAGGTCGCGGACCGAAGCAAAGCCTGCTGGCGCTGGGCTATGCCGGCTGGGGAGCCGGCCAGTTGGATACCGAAATCCGCGAAAACGCTTGGCTCAATGTGCCGGCGGACGAAGAGCTGCTGTTCGGCATCGAAATCGAACACAAATGGGAACGGGCAATCGCCAAGATCGGCGTGGACTTCAGCATGCTGTCCGGCGACGCCGGGCATGCTTAGTTAGTTATTGTCCCTCAGGCGTCGGGCGGGGCCGGATGGCTCCGCCCGACGAGCGACTGTGGTAAACTTGGTGCAGTGAACTTTTTGATTGAGTCACTGCACTAGTGGTGAAAATCCGACGGATGGTACCGCCACCAGCCGTCGAATTTTCACCACAATTCAATTGGTTGGTGGGCCGCCTGATCCAGGCGCTTGGGGACCAAGCGTCTGGGGCGGACCACTAG
>JAJYTF010000047.1 GCA_021793155.1 Pseudomonadota bacterium
GCCGTGGCCGCTTGAACGATGGACAGGTCAGCTCTTGAAAACAATTCTGTTGAAACAAAAGAAGAACATGTTAGGCTACCCACGCAATGCCTGCCGAGCACTTTTCAACAGAGCTCGGGACATCCCCAGAGCGCCTTAATGTCTCTCGTTTGCTCGAGTCGCGGACGGCCCCCACCTTGTCATGGCTGTTATTCATGGTGAAGTCGTCGTCCGGATGCTCAGACCAAGCCCTCATCAAATTGTAATAATCAATATCTGATTTTCCGCCCGGAATGTTGGTGCCATTTGCATGAAAGGCAACATACGTACCATTGCGATATGCCATCACTTCTCCTCCCAATGCATTTTCACGTCGCGCAAATCCAAATCGTCGAACCTGCTGCGGTGCAAAACAATCCGAATCCGCTGCGTGATTTCCTTGGATTTTGTTTCAGTAATCGCGGAAAGAATGATGAGATTCAATAGGTCGCGGGTCGGTAGCCCAAGCCCTGAAAGACCACTCCCGACTAGCGGCAGATTGAGGCTATGGCCCCCCGCTTCGTTTCGCGCGCGTTCCCACAATTCATGCAGGGCAATCCACATCATGGTCACATCCGAGCCCGCCTTGCAGGTCTCAGGGTCCGATTTCGCAAAAGCAAAAACTATATATTTGTCGCTATTTACGCCGATGAGCGCCGTCGTGCCAATCGGATATCTTTTTGTCTTTCCGTCAACTTTAATGATCTCTTCATGTGGGATTGATTTTAATTCTTGTTCCACCTGCTTATCAAACGCTTCGGGATGCCCTCCGAAGCATTTTTGCAGAAACATCCCATGGACGCTTTTGTCTGATACCGGCTTCCCCAATTTGCTATCAAAAAAATCGTTGACAGAAATTGCCTTAATCCCGCTTTGCTCAAAAATATTACCAAATAAAACCTCAATTATTGTGTTTGAATGAGGCATTTCTATTAATATTTTTGACGGCTTCCAAACCTTTCTCGCTCCATGACAGAGCCCAAGGAAGATCATGGCCATCAGCGGAATCGGCCCTGCAATCTCCACCCCAGGAATGAAGTGCGTAACGACCTTAACGACAGTGAACATAACGCTGATTGCGGTGAAGATATGCCCGACCGTCTTAATCGGGTGGCGGATGATGCCGCGCAGTAGGTCAAGAATTGATTGCATTTAAAATTCTCAATAGGCGGAATACGCTGGCGCCCAGCTAGCGTTGGAATAGCGTAGCAATAATTCCCGCGATAGGAAACATTACTCCATCAGCTTCGTGCCACAAGCCCCCCGCGCCCTCGCTTCCCTTTTTGGGCAGGACTTCTACCCTGGCCGAATGAAAATCCTGGCGCAGGTCACAGATGGTTCAACGTCTGAGCGTCTGCTTTCTGTTTTGGGAAATCCATAGCAGACCGTCCCTTCACGGCCCGTTCCCGCGAAAAACGGACCGGAGCTTTTTAGGCAGCTGCCCCCTGAAAGATGAACTTTTTCAAAGGTCGCCGTCGGTTGGCCGCAAGCAATCAAAGGCTCATCGTTGGTGGTCGAACGCAGTGCATCGCCGTTCGCGCCGGTAAGGATGACGCTCCGTCGCACCAAAGCGAAGGAGCCGCCGACAATGTTGATCCTTGGCCGCTATGCGGTGATCGGAGTCTCGACCGCGCTGCTGTTAGGCGGCTGTGCCGCCAGCGTGACGCCGGTGCCGACGACCGTCGATGTTCCGGGCATGCCCAATCCCGAACAGGCGCTTCGGGAGAGCATCGAGCAGGTGGACGCGCAAATGGCCTCCTTGGGCCGGATGGCGCCGTCTCGGGACGCGCTGGTCCCCGTGGTGCCCGCCGAACTTCAACGCGTCGTGAGCTTCACCTGGGACGGATCGCTCGACGAGGGCGTGGCGCGTTTGGCCGGCAGCATCGGTTACACGACGGTCTTCGAACCCTCCGGCGCACCGTCGGTCCCCATCGCCCTCCCCATCGAGACGGCGCCGGTCATCGAGGTGTTCCGGGCGCTCGGTGAGCAGGCCGGCGGGCGGGCGACGGTCGAACTGGATCCTCTGCATCACCGAGTCCGGGTGATCCACCATGCCTAAGACCGGTGCGATGGTGGCGACGCTCTTCCTCGGCCTGATGGCCGGCGCCCCATGCTGGGCGGGTGACGAACTCGTCGGACAGGAAGTCCCGCCGGCGCCGACGGCCGAGCAGATCGAACAGGCCGTGCCCGCCCTCGGCAATCCCCTGAACAAGCCGGTGACCGGGGCCGCCGAGACGCCGCGGGTGACCGGCAGCGACCATCCGCCGTCGCTGGAAGCCCTCCAGGCCAGCCGGCCCGGCGATCAGACGGGCGACGGCCTCGATGCCGGGCGGGCCGAGGTCCTGCACCAGGCCGCGCTCACCTACGGCGCCCAGGGCGGTCTGGCGGCGCGGGCCTTCGCCCTCAACGACATGCTGCGGCGCTACGAGGCGGACCTCGATCGCACCTTTGACTTCCACGGCCTCGTGCTGCCGGTCGGACCGGGCCAGACGCTGATGCGTCCCCCCATCGTCACCGAGGCGCAGATGGCCTTCGCCTTGAGCGACAATGCCCAGACCTCCCGCGAGACCGCCTGCATCTACCAGATTACCCGCGAGGCTCAGCTGGCCTCGACGCCGCCCAACTGGCGCAGTTATCTGGTGCGGGTGTGGGGCGCGCCGATGCGCCCCAATGATGCCGCCTTGCCTCGTACCGATCAGGAGGCAGCCTTCTGGAACAAATGGGTGGCCGAAGGCTGGGCCAGCGGCGAAAAACAGGCGGTGGAGATCTTCCTGGCCGATATTGGCCGGCTGCAACGCGACTTCCTCGGCATGGCACGCTACCGGGTGCTGCTGCGGGCCGGCCTGGTCGAACAGCCCAAGCTGGTCTTCCTGCACCGCCCGGTCGAGGGTGGCCGCGACGCCCTGCATGTCGACGACCACACGGTGCGCATCACCGATCAGCCGGGATTGCAACCCGACCGTAAGCGTTGGGAGGCCGGATCGCCATGCATGTAAGGTCCAACCCCATCCTCCTGTCGGCCGACTGGCCGGACCAGGGCCTGCCCTGGGTGGCCGAACCGCGGAAGTTCGCGCCGGGTCTCGATTCTCTGTTGTCCTGGGCCTACCGGCTGGGCGCCTCGCGCATCGCCTTCCAGACCGGCCACCCGGTGTGGCTGCGTGTCCACGGGCGGAACCGCCGGGTGACCGACGAATCCTTGGACGAGAGCGATATCGCCCGCATCGCCAACCACCTCTATGGCGCCGACGGCACCGCGCGGCTGCAGGGTGGCCAGGACTTCGACGTGTCCTATGAGGTGGTGGTCGACCGCACCACGCGGCTGCGGTTCCGCCTCAACGCCACGCCGACGCGGACCAGCCGGCGGGACGGCGCCAATATCGTGCTGCGGCCGATTCCCGACCTGCCGCCGACCCCCGAGGAGCAGTTGATCGAACCGGGCATCCTGGCGGCCTGCCGGCCGCGCGACGGCATGGTGATCGTCAGCGGCGCCACCGGATCGGGCAAGTCGACGCTGATCGCCGGCATGACGGTGGCGAAGCTGCAGGATCCACACGGCCATTTTCATATCGTCGAGGCGGCGGCGCCGATCGAATTTCTGCTCGACCGCATCAAGAGTCCGTCCTCGACCATCAATCAGACGGAAATCCCCCGCGACCTGCCAAGCTTCGAAGGGTTTATCCGTGGCTGTATGCGCCGCGAGCCGACCGACATCATCGTCGGCGAATGCCGCGACGGTCCGACCATGGCCGCCGCCGTGCAGGCGGCGATCTCCGGCCATGCCGTCACCACCACCACCCATGCCAACGACGTGGCCTTGACCATGCAGCGGATGGTCAGCCTGCTGCCCAGCGAGGAACGGGCCAATCTGATCACCGCCATGGCGCAGTCCCTGCGCCTGGTGATCAACCAGCGCCTGGCCCTGTCTACCGACGGCAAGCGCACCGCCCTGCGCGAGTTCCTGGTGTTCGACGCGGCCCTGCGTCAGCGGTTGCTGCAGAGCGATCCTGGCGACTGGCCGGCGCTGACCCGGCGGGCGGTGGCGGAGCAGGGGCAGTCCTATCGGGTGGCCATTGCCCGAGCCCTGGAGGAGGGGCGGATCAGCCCCCAGGTCGCCGAACGCGAACGGACGGAGGTCGGCGATGTGGCGTAACACGGCGCCGCCGGTGCGACTGTTCGTCCTTGACGCGCGCGCCTGCATCCCGCTGCTGATCTCGGTGGTCTACTGGAGCTGGACGACCCTTTATATCGGGCTGACCGGCATGGTGTTCTTCACCGTGATCTCCTGGTTCGGCCTGACGGTGCCGGCGGTGACCCGGCTGTTGCGCCGTTGGCTGGTCGGCCGGGTGCGGCCGGCGGTGCCGGTGTGGCGGCGGCGGAGGTTGGCATGAGCGACGGAGTGAATCTCGATGCCGTCTCCCGCGTGCTGACGGTGCTGCTCGGCGAGGCCGGCCAGCCGGTTCATCTGCTCGATCCGTCCACCGGCGAGCTTCTGCCGGTCAGCCTAGCCGCAGCGACCGCGGCCGACGGACTCCTGCCGGCGTTCCTCCTGGCCGGCGAGGCGGTGTGGCGGGAGGCCACCGGCAACGGCCTGGCCTTCGACATCGCCCGGGACGCTGGGGCGTTGCTCGGCTATCGGGTCCAGGCGATTGGTGGCGGTTCCTTTGCGGCGGTCATGCTGTCGATCATCGAGGCGATGGCACAGATCGCCAAGCCGGACCACCTGCTGGTCAATGATTTCGGCGAAGTCTGGACCGCGCCAAAACTCATGCGGCCTGAATCGGCAGGGCAGGCGGCGTCCGGCGGAGACGTGCCCCCATGAGGGCCTTCGGTTGCGCCGCGGTCATGGCGATCGTCCTGTCGCGCCCTGTCCTGGCGGCGCCGGAGCCCACGACGACGGTGGCGGACTGCCTGACGGCCGCCGCCCAGACCTACCGGGAATCGCCGGCAGTTCTGATGATTCTGCTGACGGTGGAGGGCGGTTCCCTCGGGCGGATCAGCCGGAACAGCAACAGCAGCGTCGATATCGGGCCGATGCAGGTGAACTCCGTCTGGCTGCCGCGCTTAGCCGGGCACTGGCACGCGACAGTGGACGCCACCTATCGGGCGCTGCGCGACAACTTCTGCGCCAATGTGGAAGCCGGAGCCTGGATCCTGCGGCTGGGCCTCGACGAAGCGCGCGGCGACCTCTGGCAAGGCGTGGCATTTTATCATTCGCATGATCCTGCCCGGAAAGCCGACTATTTGCGCAAGGTGCTGCAGGCGGCCTTGGCGCTGCAGGCGAGGGCCGCGGCACGGCGGGAGCCCGGCTGATGCCGCAGCCCAATCATCGCCCCGTCTGGGCGTCGAACGACGACTACACGATGATCAGCCTTGCCGTCGTAGTGGTCGGTCTGGCCTTCGGCGCCTATCTGGTCTGGTACTTCCATCATGGGGCGGTCAGCGCCGCGGTGATGCGCCTGCAGCATTGGCAGATGCGCCTGATCCATCAGGTCACCAATCGCTATGATCTGTCCGACCGGCAGGTGCTGGCCGCCGATCCCCAGGCGGTGACCTTTCCGCAGTTGCTGGGTCTGTGCCGCGATGTCGGGACGGTCTTCCGCGTTCCGGTCGCCCTCTGTCTTCTCTCTTTGGCGGCGCTGTGTTACGTCAGCGCGGCGCCGGCCCGGTTCTGCCGGCCGCTCGATCTCGACGGCCTGATCCGGGAACAGGCCAAGAGCTTTCCGACCATTTCCGCCTTCGTTTCCCGGCACCTGGCGCTGGTCGGTCCGCATGCCGGCGAGCCGCGACCCGCCGATCCGGCGTTGCATCCGGCGGAATGGATTGACCGGTGGGCGAGGGATGACCGGGGCCGCTTCGACCAACGCCGCGCCCATCGGGAACTGGCCCGCCAGTTGGGGCCGCTGTGGCGCGGCGTTGCGTCCGCCGCACCCCATGTCCGCTGCCTGTTTGCCGTTTTCGCCTTGCATCTGGCGAAGCGTCGGAGCGAGGCCTTGGACCTGCTCGGCCATCTCTCGGCGTCGTTGCCCAGCGACCCGCGGGACGGGGCAGGCGGACCGGACCAGCCATTGGCGTTTCCAACAGAGGCCGTCGCCTTTGCCGATGATCTGCTGCGCGATCCGGACCTCGTCCAGCCAGCCCTAGCGATCGCCGGCCGGCACGGCTATACCGCCCCGGCGCTGATGAGCCTGCTGAGCGAGGCTCGGTTGTGCGCCGGTGTTCTGGCGCCAGGCCAGTTCGCCTTCCTCAAACTGGTCGACCGGCGGCTGTGGTACGCGCTGCATGCGCTGGGTTTCCCCTCCGATGGGCCGGGATGGCAGCCGCATCCCAATCCGCGGGTCGAGGCGATCGGTGCCCGCGATCACTGGGAATGTGAAGGATTGGCCGGCCAGCCCTTGTTCAAGCCGATGATCGATCGGGCGCTGGCCGCCATTCGCGCCGCGGCGGGCGAGGGTGGGGCAGGACCGGAGGAGGCGTGACGATGGACCAAGCCGACCACAGATTTGCCCTGACCGTCGTTGCTCCCGACCGGAGGGAAGGAGAAGGCGGGGTCGGCGGGGCGCTGCATCTCCACATTCATCTGGGCGGCCCGCCGCCGCTTACGCCCTTGGCGGAAGATCAGCCCCGCCGCCGGCCGTTGCTGCTGACCTTCGGCGCCGCGGCGGTGATCGCCGCCACTCTCGGCCTCGGTTACCATTTCGGCCGGGTCGAACCGAATCCCTCCCGGCAAGCGGTCAGTGCGGTCCAGCCCCCGGCCTCCGGCCTGCCGCCGTCTTTGGCCCGCGATCTGGCCCAACCGCCCCATCTGACGCCGCCCCCCGCATCCGGCATGAGCGGCCCCGCCGCCTTCGGGCTGGGGAACTGATCGCCCGGTCCGATGATCCCGCGCGAAATCCTCGGTCCGCAGAGCCAGTACGAGCGAACCGGCGCCCAGCGGCTGCGCGACATCCGTCCGCTGACCGTGCGGATTATCGAAGGCATGGCCGGCCAAGCCTCGGCGCTGGTCCTGTCGGCCGCCGCCGGCCTGACCGTTCTCGCGCCGGCCAGCATCGATCTCGTGCTGCCGGCCTCGCTGCTTTATGCGCTGTGGGTGCTGAGCCGCCGTGTCGCCTTACCGATGCGCCTGCCGAAAAGCGCCCACCGCCGCGACTGGAACCATCCCGACCCGAAGACCCGCCGGCCCCGCATGGCCGCCGGTACCATCCATCTCGGCCGCGACGCCCTGACCGGCCAGGAGCTGTGGATCAGCAGCGAGGACGGCCGCCAGCACGGCACCATCCCGGGCACCACCGGCGCCGGCAAGACGACGGCGATCCTGAGCTTCCTGGCCAATGCGCTGACCCAGGGCAGCGGCTTCGTCCTGGTCGACGGCAAAGCCGACAACCGGCTGTTCGGTGAGGTCCTGGCCCTGGCCCGCCGCTTTGGCCGCGAGGACGACGTGCTGGCGCTGAACTTCCTGGTGGCCAGCGGCGCCAAGGACTCCAACAGCTTCAATCCCTTCGCCAGCGGCAATGCCGATGCCATCCGCGAACTGTTAGCCAGCCAGCTGGGCGAGCAGCGGGCCGAGGATCCCAACGGGGTGTTCCGCAGCCGCGCCATCGCCCTGATCGGCACCCTGGCCCCGGTGCTGGTGTGGATGCGCGACCACAAGGCCATTCCCATCAACATCGAAAAGATTCGCTTCGCCCTGGAACTGCGCGGCATCTGGACCCTGGTCACCCACCGGGTGTTCCTCGACCGCGATGCGGACACTGGGCAGGTGCGGGAAATCGCGGTGACGGATATCCCTGAGGCGCTGGTCTATCCGCTGCAGGCCTATCTCGGCGAAATTCCCGGCTACGACACCAGCCTGCCCTATAACCAGCAAAAAACCGACGAACCGTCGAAGCAGCACAATTTCGCGGTGTTTTATTTCACCGCCACCTTCACCCAACTGGCGGTCAGCCTTGGCCATATCTTCAAGGTCGAGCATGGTGATGTGGTGATGCGCGACGTCGTGCTGAACCGCCGCATCCTGGTGGTCAATCTGCCGGCCCTGGAGAACTCCGACGACACCCTGGCGGCCCTGGGCAAAATCGTCGTCGCCAGCTTACGCGGCATGATGGCCGAAATCCTCGGGGCGCGCCTCGAGGGGGACTATGACGCCATCGTCGCCAACAAGCCGGGCATGGGCGCGGCGCCCTTCCAAGTCGTGTTCGACGAACTGGCCTATTACGCCAGCAGCGGGCTGGATCGCATGCTGGCCATGGGCCGCGGGCTCAACATCATGTTCTGGCTGGCCTTCCAGGAAGTCTCAGGGATCTGGGCTCGGCTCGGCGAGAAGACCCAGTCGCTGCTCGGCAATGCCAACCTGACGGTGGTGATGCGCCAGCAGGATGCCGACCGCACCCGGCGCTGGATCGAGCAGACCGCCGGCCAGACCTATGTGACCCAGGCGACCAGCTACCAAGGCAGCGGCGACGGCGCTTATCGTGAGGCCCGCCATGCCGAGGTCCGCCAGGTGTCGCGGGTCGACTGGAACGACCTGCAACGGCTGATCGAAGGTGAGGCGATCATCCTGTTCGGCGGCCGGCGGATCTACGCCAAGCTGTTCCATGCCCAAGTTGATGTCGCCGGGCCGCTGCGGTTGAATCGCCCGCTGATGCTGGGCTCGACCGCTGCGATGGCCATCAAGGCCGACGGCGAGCGGATCAACCGCCTTATCGCTGTGATCGAGGGCGCAAGTGCGGTGGCCGGGGTCGAGCCATCCGCGCCGCCAGCGTTGCGGGCGCTACTCGACGGCGTCGCAGCGGTGAGCGGCGAGGGGAGCGACGCCGCAACCGCCGCCTCTGGCGTGATCGACGCGGCGGTTGCGGCGGCGACGGCGGCCAAGGGTGGGGAGGGGCGCTCGCCGGCGACGAGTTTCACCGCCATGCTGGAAAAGGCGAGCGGTCTGCGCGCGGCCAATCACGCGCCAGGCGCCATGTCCATCGGCCCGGTGGACCCCGGCCTTCTATCGATGTTGGCTGCCGTGGAGAGGTCCTCGGGAGCCTCGGAGCAGGCGGCACGTTCGAAGGCTTTGGCGGCTATGGCTGAGCGCGATGTCGGGATGACCGGGATTGGCGCCGCCGCGGCCGCGCCGATGAGTGGCCGAGCGCTGGTCGGGGTGATCGATGATCTGGTGCGGGACTTGGCAAGTCTCTGCGGAGCAGTGTCTTAACTGGCCATCCTTGTTCGCTTCGTTGGTCCGCGCTTCGGCTTTGCGACGGCCACCGACAGGGCTGCGGCCTCCCCATTCCTGCGGCTTCGGCCAAGGCCCCTCGAGTTGGCGAATCACGGGTGGTGGGCGGCGGTGTCGGGCGCGACCATCGGGGGATGTGGCGTCATGGTTCAATCGCTGTTACAACCATTTGGCGGTAATGGAACGCTATAGCGGGGATCGATTTTGATCTGGCAATTGGTTAAGCAACTACTGCCGGCACTGCTGTTGCTCGGGGTGGCATCTGGCTTCGCCACCTGGCTGAAGGCCACAAAAGGACGCCGAGGCGAGGCGGCGGTCCACAAGGACATTACAACGTTCGGCGCCGAGTGCATCACCGATTTTATTGTCCCTGACGGACGTGGCGGGCTAACTCAGGTAGACCACGTCATCAAGCTGCCGATTGGCATTGGCGTGATCGAAACGAAGAACTATTCCGGGATGATCTACGGCCAGGCCAAGGAGGCGAGCTGGACACAGGTGTTGGGCGGCAAGAAAAGCAAATTTCCCAACCCGCTCCGCCAAAATTTCGCCCACACCGAAGCCATCAAAAAAATAGTCGGCAGAAACGTAGAGGTGTTCGGCCAAGTGATTTTTGTCGGCGATGCCCGTTTCAAGGAAATGCCCGAGGGGGTGTCAGGTTTGAAAGAACTGAAGACGCACCTCCGGATGGTAGCGGAAATGCCCATACCTCCAGAGGTCGATCTCGGTTGGCAGGTGTTGAAGGCCGCGATGTTGAACGACGATGAATCGCGAAAGGCGCACCTGGCATTGGTCAAGGGGAAGAAAGAGCGGCGGCGGCGACCCGTAGAGGTCGGCTGAACCCAGCGCACGCTTTTGCCCCATCTTGTATGCTTTCCTTGGTCATCGCGACAGCCGAGCGCCAACGTACGCAGACGATCCTGGCCCCGAGGCTTGCGTGAGTGGAACATTCCCTCGCGTGCGAAGGGCCGGGGCCTATGATACTGACCGTTGGCATCGCTGCCGTGTTGCCCCCCAAAGGCAACGGCAGCACCACGGTAGCCAAACTGGTAGCCGGTGGCCTCCAGGGCGCCGCCGGTGAGGTCGCCGCGGATGCCCAGGGGCGTCTCCTGCGGCCCCGAAGGTTGAATTGGGTTGAGCCGTCATTCCGACGCGGTAGCCTGTACGGTAGACCATCGCGTGACGCAAGGGGTTCATCGGACAGGAATAGGAACGCCAGGCAGTTTCCAGTCTTGCCGTCGAGGGTGTGTTAGACAAAACTCCTTGCCTGGGTTGGCTCGCTGCAATTTCCGGTAGGTGCGCGCAGCTTTCCCGCTTGAGAGGCTGTTGAAGATTAAGGGATGTATCATGGTCAACGGTGACCTGAACTGGGTCGCGAACTTCATCTGGGGCATCGCCGACGACGTTCTGCGGGACCTCTATGTCCGCGGGAAGTACCGTGACGTCATCCTGCCGATGACCGTTTTGCGCCGGCTCGATGCCGTTCTTGAGCCGACGAAGCAGGCGGTCCTCGACATGAAGGCGTCCCTCGACGCGGCCAATGTTGCCAATCAGGATGCCGCCCTCCGCCAAGCCGCTGGCCAGGCGTTCTACAACGCGTCGCGGTTCACCCTGCGTGATCTCAAAAACCGCTCAAACCCCCAGGCATTGAAGGCCGATTTCGAGAACTATCTGGATGGCTTTTCGCCGAACGTGCAGGAGATCATCGACGGTTTCGAGTTCCGCAACCAGATCCCGCGCCTGTCGAAGGCCGACGCCCTTGGCACCCTCATCGAGAAGTTCCTCGACCGCTCAATCAATCTCGGCCCGAACCCTGTGGCGGATGGTAACGGAAACATCCGGCATCCTGGCCTCGACAACCATGCCATGGGCACGATCTTCGAAGAGCTGGTCCGCCGGTTCAACGAGGAGAACAACGAAGAGGCAGGTGAACACTGGACGCCGCGCGACGCCGTCAAGTTGATGGCGCGCCTCATCTTCCTGCCCATCGCGGAGCAAATCGAATCAGCCACCTATCTGCTCTACGACGGGGCTTGCGGCACCGGCGGCATGCTCACGGTGGCCGAGGAGACCCTGCAGGAGCTGGCTGCCGAGCACGGCAAACAGGTGGCTACGCACCTTTACGGTCAGGAAATCAATGCCGAAACCTATGCCATCGCCAAGGCCGATCTGTTACTAAAGGGGGAAGGTGATGCGGCCGACAACCTGATCGGCGGGCCGGAGTATTCGACGCTCGTCAATGACGCTTTCCCGTCCCGCGAATTCGATTTCATGCTGTCCAATCCGCCCTACGGCAAGAGCTGGAAGAGCGATCTGGAACGCAAGGGCGGCAAGGACGGGATGAAGGATCCACGCTTCATTATCGAGCATGCCGGCGACCCGGAATACTCGCTGCTGACCCGGTCCAGCGACGGTCAGATGATGTTCTTGGCCAACATGCTGTCGAAGATGAAGCACGGCACCAAGCTGGGCAGCCGCATTGCCGAGGTCCACAACGGCTCCTCCCTGTTCACCGGCGATGCCGGGCAGGGGGAGAGCAACATCCGACGCTGGATCATCGAGAACGATTGGCTGGAGGCCATCGTCGCCCTGCCGCTGAACATGTTCTACAACACGGGGATAGCGACCTATATCTGGGTGCTAAGCAACCGCAAGCCGGAGCACCGCAAAGGCAAGGTGCAACTCATCGACGCCACCGCCTGGTTCAAACCGCTGCGCAAGAACATGGGCAAGAAGAACTGCGAGCTGTCCGAGGAGGACATCGAGCGGATCTGCCAGACCTTCTTGCGCTGCGAGGAGACCGAGCAGTCCAAGATCTTCCCCAATGCCGCCTTCGGCTATTGGAAGGTGACGGTGGACCGCCCCCTGCGGCTGAAGGTGGACCTGTCCGCGGCCAGCCGGAGCCATTTCAGGCAGGTCTGTGCCGAGGCCGACGAAGGGCCCCTGGTCAATGTCGCTGATCGGGTGGCAAAACGTCTGGGAGACGGGCCGCATGTCGATTTCAACCGCTTCATCGCTGTGGTCGAGGATGATGCCGACCAGCATGGCGCCAAGCTGACGGCCAAACGTCGCAAGCTGCTGCAAACGGCCCTGGCAGAGCGGGACGGGGATGCTGAACCGGTCATCGCCAAGATCCACAAGCCGGGCAAGGCCAAGGCCGACCCCTTGCGCGGCCTGTATGCCAACACTGTGAATGGCAAGCCGTGTGTGGTCGAGTATGAGCCGGACACCGAGCTGCGGGACACCGAGCAGGTGCCTTTGCTGGAGCCGGGTGGCATCGAGGCGTTTATCCGCCGCGAGGTGCTCCCCCATGCTCCCGACGCCTGGGTCGATGCCGACAAGACCCAGGTGGGCTACGAGATCAGCTTCACTCGCTACTTTTATAAGCAGCAGCCGCTGCGCCCGCTGGAGGCCATCCGCGCCGACATCCTGGCGCTGGAGAAAGAAACCGAGGGGCTGCTAGCCGAGATCATCGGGGGCGGTGGGCGATAATGGACGGGTTGCAACCTTATCCGGTGATGAACGACTCTGGCGTGACGTGGCTGGGGCAAGTGCCGGAGCATTGGTCGACAATTGCTCTCAGGCATCGTTACTCCCAGTGCCTTGGAAAGATGTTGGATGCGAAACGGGTGCGAGGTGAGCATTCGCTTCGCTATCTCCGGAATACCGACATTCAATGGGATCGAATTAACACCCGCGATTTGCCGATAATGGACATCGCCCCCGAAGAATACGCCCGATACACAGTGGAAGCCGGAGACCTTCTCGTTTGTGAAGGTGGTGAAGTTGGGCGGTCTGCAATTTGGTCTGGAGACCCTGAACCTTGTGGGTTTCAGAAGGCATTGCATCGTTTGCGCCCTATTTCTCGGCAATCCGATATTCCCCGTTTCCTCTTCTATGTTCTTCAGGTTGCAGCAACTGCTGGCGCGTTTGCTGATGGGCACGAAAGTACAATCGCGCACCTTACCGGTGACAAGTTCCGCGCTCACCGTTTCCCTTTTGCGCCTTGTTCGGAACAAACCGCCATCGTCCGCTTCCTTGACCATGCCGACCGGCGGGTCCGCCGTTACGTCCGGGCCAAGCGTAAGCTGATCTGCCTGCTGGAGGAGCAGAAGCAGGCCATCATCCATCAGGCTGTCACCCGTGGTCTTGATCCTGATGTGCGCCTGAGACCATCAGGCGTCGAATGGCTGGGGGACATACCCGAGCACTGGGAGATACGCCGCAACGGACGGCTCTTCGCCCAACGGAACCAGACGGGTTTCGCCGACCTGCCCATCCTTGAGGTGTCCCTCCGCACCGGCGTGCGCGTGCGAGAGTTCGAGAAAGGCGCCCGCAAGCAGGTGATGTCCGACCGAGACAAGTACAAGCGTGCCGCCAAGGGCGACCTTGCTTACAACATGATGCGCATGTGGCAAGGCGCGGTCGGCGTGGCGCCCGTCGATGGATTGGTCAGTCCAGCCTACGTGGTGGCGTCGCCATTGTCTGGTGTGGATGTCCGTTACTTCGCCAGCCTGTTTCGCACCCCAGCCTATATGGGGGAAGTCGACAACCATTCGCGCGGCATCGTCAAGGATCGCAATCGCCTGTATTGGGAAGACTTCAAACAGATCTTCTCACCCTATCCGCCGCTGGACGAGCAGGAGGCGATAGCCAAATTTATCGACGCCCGCTCTGAGTCGATCGCCAATGCAGTGGCACAGGTGGAGCGCGAAATTGACCTGTTGAACGAATACCGCACCCGCCTGATCGCCGACGTGGTGACCGGCAAGCTGGACGTGCGTGCGGCGGCGGCTTCCCTATCGGATGAGACGGGCGAATCGGATGTCCCTGACGACACCTGCGTGGATGTCGACGAGGATGAGGAACTGGCCGACGACGAATCCGTGGAGGCCGACACCTGACCATGCCGACGCCGCCCACCCAGCCGAAAATCTACCATATCGCCAATGTAGACCGCCTTCCCTTTATCGTGCGTGACGGCTGTCTTTGGTCAGATGCGGTGATGATCCAGCGCCCTGGACTGGGCACAAATATTGGCATGTCTACCATCAAGCAGCGGCGTCTCACCCTGCCTGTTCATTGCCGCCCTGGCACGCATGTCGGTGATTACGTGCCGTTCTATTTTTGTCCGCGGTCAATCATGTTGTTCGTGATACATTGCGCCAACCACCCGGAACTTTCTTATCGCGGTGGACAAGGCCCGATCATTCACATGGAGGCCGATTTGCACAGGGTGGTCGCTTGGGCGAACGACGCTGGCCGGCAGTGGGCATTTTCGCTGTCCAATGCGGGCGCCACCTACGCGCAGTTCCGCTGCGATCTGGCAGAGCTTGGAGAGATCAACTGGCCTGCCGTGGCTGCAACCGACTTTCGGTCTGCCGATATCAAGGAAGGCAAGCAGGCCGAATTCCTGTTACAGGGATCATTCCCCTGGGAGTTGGTAAGCCGGATCGGCGTACAGTCGCCGGCGGTCGCCCAGCAGGTGGCGAACGAGCTGCGGGTGGCCGGCCATCGGCCGGCCGTCGAAATCCGGCCAGATTGGTATTATTGAGGGAGGTGTCAGCATGATGGAATACAGGACAGGCGATATCCTCGCCGCGGACACCGAGGCTCTGGTCAACACCGTCAATTGCGTCGGCGTTATGGGTCGGGGTATCGCACTCCAGTTCAAGAATGCCTTTCCGGCCAACTTCCATGCCTATGAGCGCGCTTGCCAGCGGAATGAGGTGCAACCCGGGCGCATGTTTGTGTTCGATACCCATGGGCTGACCAATCCGCGCCTCATCATCAACTTCCCTACCAAACGGCACTGGCGTGGAAAAAGCCGGATGGAGGACATTGAGTCCGGCCTCAAGGCGTTGGCCGAGGAGATCCGCGCGCGCAAAATCCATTCCATCGCCATACCACCGTTGGGCAGCGGCCTTGGGGGGCTGAAATGGTCGGATGTGCGCCCGCGGATCGAACAGGCTTTACACGCCTTCGATGACATCAAGATCGTCATCTATGAGCCTGGAGGAGCGCCGGATGCCAAGAGCATGGCCGTATCCCGCGAGGTGCCGAAGATGACCGCCGGCCGGGCGGCGCTGGTGGTTCTCATTGATCGCTATCTGCGGGGCCTTCTCGATCCCTTCGTCACGCTGCTGGAAGTCCACAAGCTCATGTACTTCATGCAGGAGGCCGGGCAGCCGCTGCGGTTGACGTATGTGCAGGCCCCTTATGGCCCCTATGCGGAGAATCTCCGGCATGTTCTGAGGGACATCGAAGGACACCTCATTTCCGGTTACGCCGATGGCGGCGATGCCCCGGACAAGCAGATCGAATTGGTGCCGGGAGCGGTACCCGACGCAGATACGTTTCTTCACGGCAATGAGGAAGCGCGCACTCGGTTCGACCGCGTCGCCGATCTGGTCGAGGGCTTTGAGACACCCTTTGGTCTGGAACTCCTCTCGACTGTTCATTGGGTCGCCACCCGTAGCCATGCCCGGTCCGTCGAGGAGGTGGTCTCTGGAACCTACGCTTGGAATGAACGCAAACGCCAGTTTACCCCGCGCCAGATCGGGCTGGCGGCACAGGTGCTGGCTGAGAAGGGGTGGATCCCCTCCGGCATTGTGGCGCACCACGCATGACGACGGACACCACCGAGAAGGGCTTCGAAAGTGTGATTGTCGCTGCCCTTGTTGATGGAGGGTGGCTGGCCGGCGATCCTAAGGACTACGACCGAGAATTCGCAGTGGACTTGCACCAGCTTGCCGAATTCCTCGCAGCCACCCAGCTGGAGATCACTGAGGCGGTGGATTTCGGCACCCCTGGCCCGGCGCGCCAAAAATTTCTGGCGCGCATCCAGGGCGAGATTTCGAAGCGCGGCGTCATCGACGTGCTGCGGAAGGGTATCAAGCACGGCAAACATAACCTCGAGCTGTTCTACGGCACGCCCACGCCCGGCAATGCCAGGGCCACCGAACGCCACCTCCAGAACCGCTTCAGCGTCACTCGTCAGCTTCGCTACAGCCGAGACGAAACCGCGCTGGCGTTGGATACGGCGCTGTTCATCAACGGATTGCCGGTGGCGACGTTCGAATTGAAGAACAGCCTGACCAAGCAGACGGCGGCTGACGCCGTCGAGCAGTACAAGCGCGATCGGGATCCGCGCGAACGGTTGTTCGAGTTCGGCCGCTGCGCCGTTCATTTCGCCGTCGATGATCAGGAGGTGCGGTTCTGCACCCATTTGAAGGGCAAGAGCTCATGGTTCCTGCCTTTCAACCAGGGTTGGAATGACGGTGCCGGTAACCCACCCAACCCAGACGGCATCAAGACCGACTATCTGTGGAAGCGCATCCTCACGCCCCAGGGCCTCACCGATATCCTGGAGAACTACGCCCAGGTGGTCGAGACCAAGAACGAAAAGACAGGGAAGAAGAAGGTAACAGAGATCTTCCCCCGCTATCATCAGCTCGACGTGGTGCGCAGGTTGTTGGCCGACGCCAGGGAATGCGGTGCCGGCAAGCGTTATCTGATCCAGCATTCCGCGGGTAGCGGCAAATCCAACTCCATCGCCTGGCTGGCGCACCAGCTTATCGGCCTGACCAGGGAAGGCGGCGCGGCGTTCGACTCGATCATTGTGGTGACCGACCGGCGCATTCTCGACCAGCAAATCCGCGACACCATCAAGCAGTTCGCCCAGGTCGGCGCTACCGTTGGGCATGCCGAGCACTCCGGTGATCTGCGGCGTTTCATCGAGGGCGGCAAAAAGATCATTATCACGACGGTGCAGAAGTTCCCTTTCATCCTGGAGGAGGTCGGGGCGGACCACCGGAGCCGGAACTTCGCCATCATCATCGACGAGGCGCATTCCAGTCAGGGTGGCAAGACGTCGGCCGCAGTTTCCATGGCCCTGTCGCAAGCCGGGGGCGAGGACGAAGAGGAAACCACCGAGGATCGCATCAACCGCATCATGGAAGGGCGCAAGCTGCTGAGCAATGCCAGCTATTTCGCCTTCACGGCCACGCCCAAGAACAAGACCCTGGAGATTTTCGGCGTCGCGGTACCCGAGGGCGAGAAGGTCAAGCATCGCCCCTTCCACGGCTACACGATGAAGCAAGCCGTCCAGGAAGGCTTCATCCTCGACGTGCTCAAGCATTACACCCCGGTCAACAGCTACTACAAGCTGGTCAAGACGGTTGCTGATGACCCCGTCTTCGACACTAAACGCGCGAAGAAGAAGCTGCGCCGTTATGTCGAGGGACACGAACACGCCATCGGGCTGAAGGCCGAGATCATCGTGGATCATTTCCACGAACAGGTCATCGCTTTGGGCAAGATCGGCGGCCAAGCCCGCGCCATGGTGGTGACCAACGGCATCGAACGGGCCATCCAGTATTTTCACTCTGTCTGCGACTATCTGAGGGAACGGAAGAGCCCCTATCAAGCAATCGTCGCTTTCTCCGGCGAGCACGACTTCGGCGGGCAGAAGGTAACGGAAGCCACACTCAATGGCTTTGCCTCGAACCTCATTGCCGACCGGATCGCCGAGGATCCGTACCGCATCCTCATTTGCGCCGATAAGTTCCAGACCGGTTACGACGAACCCCTGCTGCACACGATGTATGTCGACAAGACCCTGTCCAGCATCAAGGCCGTCCAGACCCTGTCACGGTTGAACCGGGCACACCCACAAAAGCATGACGTGTTCGTGCTCGACTTCATGAATGACGCCGACACCATCAAGGCCGCATTCGCCGACTATTACCGGACAACGATCCTCGCCGACGAGACGGACCCGGACAAACTGCACGACCTGAAGGCCGCGCTCGATGGTTATCAAGTCTACGCGCCCGATCAGGTCGAGCGGCTGGTGGAACTCTACCTGGACGGTGCCCAGCGAGACCGCCTCGACCCCATCCTCGACGCCTGCGTGGGGCTGTACAAGGAACTCGACGAGGACGGACAGGTGGCTTTCAAGGGCAAGGCCAAGGCGTTCACTCGAGCCTATGGGTTCCTCAGTTCGATCCTGCCGTATACCAATGCCGAATGGGAAAAGCTGTCCATCTTCCTGACGTTCTTGACGCCGAAGCTCCCGGCACCCGAGGAAGAGGATCTGTCCCAGGGCATTCTTGATGCTATCGACATGGACAGCTACCGCGTCGAGAAGCAGGCGGCGATGAGAATCCAGCTTCCCGACCAGGAAGCCGAAATCGACCCTGTGCCGACCTCAGGAGGAGGTGGCTTGGCCGAGCCGCAGATGGACTATCTGTCGAACATCGTCGAGACCTTCAACGATCTGTTCGGCAATATCCCTTGGGTGGACGGCGACAGGGTGCGCAAATTGATCGCCGTCGACATCCCCGAGCGTGTGGCGTCCGACACGGCCTATCAGAATGCCCGGCAGAATTCAGACAAGCAGAATGCCAGGATCGAGCACGACAAGGCGCTGGCACGCGTGATCGTCAGCCTGATGAAGGACGATACCGAGTTGTTCCGGCAATTCAGCGACAATGAATCGTTTCGGCGATGGCTTGGTGATGCGGTGTTCGGATTGACCTACACGCGGACACACACGTCGGTCGAAGCGTAGCTCTGCAATCCAGTATCGATTGCTTCAGCTTCATCAAGGCCCAGGTGAAGTACCTGGGCGATCGGTGGCGGCTAGGTGCTCAACGTGCTGTCGTGTGGCTTCGGCCCGACCGCCAAGCCTCGGCAGATGGTCGGCCCGGGCAGCGTCGAGTCCCTCGCAGGGGGCGCCATTAGCAGCATTGCGCTCATTAAGTGCTGCGATACGTTGGCTCAACACCTTGTGCACCGTGTCGGCGCGCTGGCGGTAGCGCAATTCGGTGCCGTGGCGACGCCCGGCAGCGCGCTGCGTCTCCAGGCGGTGGGACGCAGTTATGAACATGTCGACGGCCTCCTCCCGGTCCCGTTGCGCGGCGGCGACCAGATCAATGGCCAGGGCCTTGTAGGGCTTTGCCGACATGTCCTCGGCCACCCGTTTCCATAAGTCACGCTCGGTGACCGGCGTCTGGTCGCCGAGGGCGCGGCTGAGCTTTTCCGCTTCCAATACCGCCGCCTCCGAGATCACCGTCCAGGTCGTCCCGCGGCTGCGGCTTTCCGCCACATAGGCCTTGAACCCGGTGATCGCCGCGGTGCCGCGGGGCAGGGCATTGATGTGCTCGTCCGAGGTCAGACCCTGCGCGGCGTCGATGGTCAGCGCATGGCCAAAGCCGAGCAGCAGGCGCCCGCTCGGATCGGTAAGGCGGCGCCATTCGACTTCGCCAACCGTCCCGTCCTTGGCGCGGAGATAGAGGCCTTTGTCGAAGCGCCCGACCACCTCGACGATGTCACCGTTATTGCCGATCGATCGGCCTTTGCCGTCGATCCGCGCCCAGGTGCGGCGGAACAGCCGCAGGCGGTCGCCGGTGGCGATAGGCAGGTCGTAGGTTTCGCCACGTTGATCGATGGCGGCATAGATCACCTCGTCGTCGGCGATTTCTCCGCGTGCCTTGAGGCGGCGGCGGATGGCCTGGCTGATGTCGGCGGCATCCTCATTGGTCAGCGCCGAGATGGTGATGCCGCGGGTGGAGCCGGATGCGAGCAGCAAATCTCGCCGGTCGAGGTAGAGATCGGCGATCTTGCCGACCACCTGGTCCTGATCGCCGCCCACCAGGAAGGCCGTGCCGTCTTCGCGCTTCATGGCGAGGGCCAGGTCGGCGCGGCCGGCGCGGAACAATCCGGCGATGCGGCGACCGCGTTTCGTCGTCTGGCGCAGGGTGCTGAGCAGTTCGGGCAGCGCCGCCGGCGCCAGGGCGCGGCGCAGAGTTTCGATGGTGTCGCCGGCCTCGATGGCCTGGGCCTGTTCGCGGTCGCCCAATGCCTTGATGGTCATGCCGGTCTTGGCCTGCAGCTCGAGCAGCTGGAGCATCGGCCGGGGGGCGATCTGGCTGACCTCGTCGATCACCAGGAGCGTGTTGCGAGTGGGCCGGAATTCTCCGGCCTCGATGGCGGCGAGCAGGGGGTGCAGCGCCCAGGTTGTGGCGATGCCGGCCTCTTTCAACGCATCGGCCTGCCGCCAGGCCGTGGCCAAGCCGACCACCTCGCGGCCCTCGTCGGCAAACCGCCGGTCGGCCTGCCAGGCGGCGACCAGCGGCTGGAGCAGGGTGGTCTTGCCGGCGCCAGCCACCCCGGTCAGCAGGGTCAGCGCGCCGCCGCGACCGAGCGCATAGATGGCGGCTTTCTGGGCGGCGCCGTGCTGGGGATCGGAGGTGAAATCGAGGCCCGACGCTTCGATGGCCGCCCGGATGGCCTCGGTCGATAGAGAGCCGGTCCGGTCGGCCGTGGCGTTTCGGGCCTGGTCGGCCAATTCTTCCTCGATCCGCAGTTGGGCGGTATTGGTCACCCGCACCTTGCCGTCGATCCTCCCGACGATCAGCGACACGTGTTCACCTTTGAGGTCGATGCCGCGCGCCTCGATCAGTTCGACGACGCGGTCGATGTCGGCCCGCCCACCGGAGACCCCGGTGCCGATCAGCCCGCGCGCTGCATAGAGCCGCAGCTTGTCGTGGTCGATCACGGCGGCGGTATGGAATTCCTCGGCCAGGTGGCGGGCGGCGAAGGCATAGGCTCGGTCATGGCGTTCGCCTTCGCTCAGCGGTTCATGGCGTATCGCCTCCATGACGGTCTGATGCCGCCAGCCGATGGCCTCCGCCTGGGCGCGCCAGATGGCGCGGTCGTCCTTGCCGCCGTGCTTGGCGAAGCGGGAGGCCAGCCCGGTTACGGCGAGGATCTTGAACTTGCGCTCGGCCGAAATCCGATCCCAATCCAGGCCCTGGCGCTTGGCGTAGGCCTTGGCGTTGCGGAGCACCTGACGGCGGCCTTTGCTGAAGGTCTCCACAGCGAGGGTGGGGATCGCCTCCAGCACGACGGCCTGTTCGTCCTTGTCATAGGCGATCCGCGCCCCCAGCTTGCGCAGTTCGTCGGCCAGGCGGGCCTGAAAGAACGCCCCGAACTCGTGGACGCGCGCATGCAGGCGCTGGGTGTCGAGCGAGCCCACCCGCCCGTCATCGGTGACCACCAGATTGAACAGGGCGTTGTGGATATGGGCATGCGGATCGCCGTCCATCGGCACGTCGGCCAGATAGGTGGCGCCACCCGGGCCATCCTGCACCGGGATGGTCGGCCGCGCCGTGTGGTGGCGGAAGCTCACCCAACCGACCTCCCCGGGATCTGCCCCGTCCTCGCCGCCCTCGCCACGGCGCGCCCAGCCGAGCTCCTGGCCGACATAGCGCATGGTTGCATCGTTTGCCCGGTCGATGGCGTTCCAGATCGCCGCACCCTCGGCGGCAGTGGGGGCGAATTCGGCGGCGAGCGTGACCGATTTGTGGGGGGCGAGGGTCAGGTCATAGGCGCTGATCTTGCGCGAATGCTGCGACCAGGCCTCACCGGTGTCGGCCCGCTTGGCCTCGAACAGGCGGTCGAGCTCCTGGTTCCGTGGCATCAAATCCGGATCGATGCCGAGGGCCCGGGCGACGGCGAACGGCATGTCCGGCCGCCAGGTGGCGCGGCTGTCGCGGCCGGTGTAGTAGGAGGTCAGCCGCTCCCCGGGATCGAGCCGGCGGCCGGCGGCGAGATTGGGGTCGTGGGTCGGCTCCGGCGTGTCCTCGGTGAAATAGGCGCGCAGCAGCTTGCCGGCTGAGGCCGCCGCCAGCTTGCGGAAGGTCATCATGGCTGTGTCGGCTTGGTAAGCTCGGCTGGCTTGCGTCCGTGCAATAGATCGAGGATCTGGCGTAGCTGAAGGCTTTGCGCCCGCAGCTGCATGATCAGCTGGGCAAGCAATTCGTCGAGGGACGGCCCCTCCCGCTCGCTCTCTTCCGGCGTCACCGCGATCAGGATCTGGCGGGCCAGTTCGGTCACCACCCGCAACTGACCACCTTGTGCCGCGAGCACCCGCGCCATCGCGGCCAAGCTCGTTTCCATCCTTTCCAGGCGTTCCTTCAAATCATCGGGCATGGTCACCTCCGTCCGCCCGAGGCTTGCCGAGGGCGGCGCGAATGGCGCCGATTGGCCGCTGGCGGGCGACCAAGCCAACCGGGCCAGTCTCCCCATGTCGAATGTCTTTGCGGCCGCTACGGTGCCGCGGTCGGTGCCCATGCCGTTCCGCACCGTGTCAGCGCCGAAGCGCTTTCGGCACCGTCGTCTGAGGTGGACCCCGTCGGCTGGACAGGAAAGACGGGTCGCTTAAGTGGGGCCGATCCCGGTGTTGATGCCAATTATGCCGTCTGATCTTTCACAGTCAATGGTTGTGCGCGTGGCGGGTTGTCCA
>JAJYTF010000064.1 GCA_021793155.1 Pseudomonadota bacterium
ACAGGCTCGCCGACGACCATGACCGGAAAGCCGAGGGCGCCGGGTATGGCGCGGCACGCCGCCATCGGGAAGTCGCCCAGGCATACCGGGCGCTGGCGGCGGCGCTGCGCCGGCTGGGAAGGATCGCACCATGACCATCCGACTTCTCACCGGCGATTGCCGGCAGATCATGCCCACCGAAGGCCCCTTCGACATGATCCTGGCCGATCCCCCCTATGGCGACACCTCGCTGGAATGGGACCGGCGGGTGGAGGGATGGCCGCAGCTCGCCCGCAAGTCGATCAAGACCAGCGGATCCCTGTGGGTGTTCGGCTCCATGCGCTTCTTCATGGCGACGGCAGCGGAATTCAGCGCCGCCGGGTGGCGCTACGCCCAGGACGTGGTGTGGGAGAAGCACAACGGCAGCGGCTTCCTGGCCGACCGTTTCAAGCGGGTACACGAGCACGCCGTCCAGTTCTATCGGGATGACTCCCCGTGGTCGGCCGTCTTCAATGATGTCCAGACCACGCCTGACGCAACCCCGCGGACGGTGAGGCGCAAGAAGCGGCCGACTCATACCGGCCATATCGAGGCCGGCCACTACGTCTCCGAAGACGGAGGCCCGCGTTTGATGCGCTCCGTCATCTACATGCGGTCCATGCACGGCCGCGCCATTCACCCGACCGAGAAGCCGTCGGCGCTGCTGGAGATCCTTATCCGCACCTCATGTCCGCCTGGCGGTCTGGTGGGCGATTGGTTCGCAGGCAGCGGCGCCTGCGGCGAGGCCGCTATCATGGCCAGCCGCCGGTACGTCGGCTGCGAGATCGATTCCGACATGGCCGACAAGGCGCGAGCGCGCCTGTCCATCGGCAACCTGTTCGGAAGGATGTCAGCATGATCGACCTCCCCCCGCCCGATCCCGCCGATGTTGCCGCCCGCGTCCTGTGGCAGGAGGTGCAGGCCGCCCGCCTGATCTATGAGAGCCATCCGACGGACGGCAATCTGGAACATCTGCGCGCCCACCTCGCCGCCTTCACCCAGGTCTTCCTCGGCCAGGCGGTGGTCAATTGATCGCGGCCTTGTTCGTCGAACGCGACGGTGCCTATTACCGCATTCCTGGGGTGGACCCATGGCCGGAAGACCGTGATGCGCGCACCTACAACGGCCCGTGGCCGGTCGTCGCGCACCCGCCCTGCCAACGCTGGGGACGCTATTGGCATGGCGCCCCGTGTAAGCCGCATCAGTACAAACTCGGCGCCGACATGGGGTGCTTTGCCGCGGCGCTGACCGCCGTGCGAAATTTCGGCGGCGTACTGGAGCATCCCGCCCACTCCCACGCCTGGGAGTATTTCGGCCTCTCTAAGCCCAACAACCGGGGGGGGTGGACCGTGGCTGACCAGTTCGGAGGGTTCACCTGCCATGTCGAGCAGGGGCATTACGGGCATTTCTCGCGCAAGCCGACGTGGCTCTACGCGGTCGGCGTCGAACTCCCTGGCCTGATCTGGGGCCGCTCGGAACAGCGCATCCATCCTCGCGCTCTGGAACTGCACGGCTACGAGAAAGCCCGGCGCATCGGTTACATGGCAATGATCGGAGGCAAGGACAAGACGCGCATACGGGACGCCACGCCTCCTGAGTTCCGCGATGTGCTTTTGTCGATGGCAAGGAGTGCGGCGCGATGACGGTTGACGCTTCCGAGATCGCCTCGCGCCTCTCCAGCCGGGTGGAATCCGTCTGCGCATGGTTGCTGCCGGGCGGCAAGAAGGTCGGCCACGAATGGGTCGACGACCCTGGCACAGGCAAGATCAAGGTAAGCCTCCATGGCGCCAAGGTTGGGGTTTGGGGGCACTTCGGCGGCGACGGCGGGGGAGACCTCCTGGACCTCGTTGCCTACGTCAAAACCAATCGTGACCGTTCCGCCGCCTTCCGCGAAGCCTGTGCCTGGCTGGGCATCGAGAACCCCTTCGCCAACCGCAAGCCGGCCAAGGCCTACCAGCGCCCCCAGCGCCCCCAGGCCAGCCAGCCGGCGGTCAAGGGGACCAAGGTCGACGAGTACCTGCGCTGCACCCGCGGCCTCTACCAGGAAACGCTGCAAGCGTTCCGGATCATGGAGGCGTCCGAGATGACCGGAACCCGCGACGATGGGTCCGAATACCGGGTCAAGGGCCCGTGGGTCCTGTTCCCCTACTTCCGGCCCGAGCCGGGGCCCGACGGCCGGCCGGTGCTGGCCAACATCAAGTGGCTGCATGTCGAGCGCGACCAGGCGGGGAAGAAACGCACCAAGCAGGAGAGCAATGCCCAGCCGACTCTGTTCGGCTGGCAGGCCGCGCATCCCGCCGCCAAGGCCTGCTGTCTGACAGAGGGGGAGGTGGACTGCGCCACCGTGCATCAGTGGCAGGTGACCTACCAGGGCCAGCCTGTGACCGTCTTGAGCTTGCCCCAGGGGGCCGGCACCGGCGCCAAACAGAACTGGATCGAATCCGACTATGACGCGCTAGCCCACTTCGAGGTGATCTTCCTCTGGATGGACGGCGACGAGGAAGGCCAGAAGACCATCCCCGAACTGGTTCAGCGCCTCGGAGTCCACCGCTGCCGCATCATCCAGTCCCATGGCCTGCCCGGCAAGGACGCCAACGAGTGCTACGCCAAGCACGGCATGACCGGCCTCCAGGCCCAGGCGCTGTTCGACTCCGCGCCCTTCCTCGACCCGGCCGAGTTGAAGCGGGCCGGCGTGTTCCTCGACGACGTGATCCAGGAGTTCTATCCCCAGGACGAGATGGTCACCGGCATTCCCCTGCCGTGGCCCTCGGCCAACTGGTTACGGTTGCGTCCTGGAGAGGTTACACTTTGGACTGGAACAAATGGAAGCGGCAAAACTTCCAGCATTTCACAAGTACTACTGCATGCCGCCGACCGCGGCACCCGGGTCTGCATCTTCTCCGGCGAGGTCGCTGCCAAGAAGACCCTGGCCAAGATGGTGCGCCAAGTGGCGATGATGGAGCGGCCGACCGTGGGCTACATCACCGACATCATGGCATGGTTGGACGAGCGCGTGTGGATCATCGACCGCAAGGGCAAGATCGACCGGGCCCGGCTGCTCGACCACTTCCGCTATGCCCGGCGCCGCTGGGGGGTGGGGCTGTTCGTGATCGACTCGTTCATGAAACTCGGCATCCCGCTGGAGGATTACCAGGCCCAATCCGACTACGCCGAGGACGTCACCGCCTTCAACGATTCCGAGGGCTGCCACACCATCGTCGTCGCCCATCCCTCCAAGCCCAAGGACGACACCAA
This sequence comes from Pseudomonadota bacterium, assembly GCA_021793155.1. GTDB lineage: Bacteria > Pseudomonadota > Alphaproteobacteria > Rhodospirillales > Magnetospirillaceae > DUZF01. Next base: position 3,274 of record JAJYTF010000064.1, read on the forward strand.
GCCGGTGGGGCGCTTTGCCATCAAGGGCTCGGGCGACCTTTCCGACAAGGTCCATCTGTGCCTGGAGACCCACCGCAACCGCTCCAAGGAGAAGGCGATCCGCGACATCAACAAGTCGACCAAGTTCTCCCACGAGGAGAAGGTCAGCAAACTGGCCGACCAGCACAACCGGCCCGACAACCTGCTGATCTGCGACAAGAACCGCCACGACGGGCGCGAGGGAGCCGTTGATCTCTGGTTCGACACCGAATCCGAGTGCTGGGCCGACAACGCCAGCCGCAATTTGCCGGTGCTGTCAACGGCGCCGCTGCCCGAACAAGAGCCGTTTTGACCTATCTGGAAGGGAAGAAGAATGGATGACCTGACCAAAGAACAGCGTGACGAACTGCGCCGGCTGGCGACGGCGGCCTACAACGATGAGCCGCTGGAACGGGGCGACATCATCTTTCCAGGCTGCTCGACTGCATGGGTGCGGAACCGGGAGGCATACATACTCACCGCCAACCCCGCCACCGCGCTCGACCTCCTCGACGCCGCCGACGAGCGCGACCGGCTGGCCGGCATCCTGCGCCGCCTGCTGGTCGAGGTGGCGATGCCGGCGCTTGAGGCGATGCGGACGGCGGTCAAGGCAAACCCGGCAATGAACGGGCGCCAGTACGACGGGCTCGGCATTCAGGTCAATGAAGCTCTTGCCGCCATCCGCCAGCAGATGGAGGGAGGGAATGGGTGACCTTGCACAACTGCGCGCCCTGGCCGAGCGGCTGGAGAAGGCGACCGGGCCGGACCGGGAATTGGACCGAGTTC
>JAJYTF010000020.1 GCA_021793155.1 Pseudomonadota bacterium
GACAACCCGCCACGCGCACAACCATTGACTGTGAAAGATCAGACGGCATAATTGGCATCAACACCGGGATCGGCCCCACTTAAGCGACCCGTCTTTCCTGTCCAGCCGACGGGGTCCACCTCAGTTGGCAGGATATGTCTCACCTTGATAGGTGCGCCGGACGGAACTCACCAGACCATCGAGGGCGTTCCACTCGCTGGTGGCATAGGCCCATTTGTAGAGCCCGAACGCCAGGCCCATAAGAATGCTGACGATCAGCAGGCCGGCAGTCAGATTGGTGATGGTTTCTCCGGTGCCGCCGACGATGCCGGCCTGGGTCGGGTATTTTCTGGCTAATGCGTGCATATCCCTCATTCCTTGTGCTGAATGAATCATTCCTTAGCGGGCACCCGCCCCTTGGTTCTGCATCAGATCCATCATGGCCGACAGATTGAAAGCCGAGACGATGCTGGCGACGATGCCCAGCAGCATGGCGCCGACAGTGATCATGATGAGCAGGCCCAGGACCGTGGCGAGGCTATCGAATTGCTGCTGGAGCGCCTTCGAGTCCCGTTCGGCCATCGCCTCCAGATGCTTCGCCATTTCGTCGGGTACCGTCTCGATGTCTCCGATGTCCTCGATGGTCTGTGGATCGGGAAAGCCGTAGCCGCTGCTCTGCATTGCTTCGCCCAGGCTGCGGCCGTCCTCCACCCAGCGCGCGATGGACAGAACTCGCTCCTTGAGCCAGGGGCTTGAGGTTTCCGCGATGGCGTACAGCGTCTCCAACTCAGTCAGGCCGCCACCCCACATGGCGGCGTAACTGACCAGAAAGGCACTGGCCTGTACCCGGCGGTAATGGGTCCACGGCCAGAGATGGAGATCGAACCATATGCGGGCCTGACCGCTCCACAGCGGCAGGCTCCAGCGCACACCAAGGAACAGAACGGCGAAGGGGAGCGGCGCCAGCCAAGCATGCGCGGCAAGGATGGTGAACAGCATCGACGGAGCGACACCCTGCCTGGCCTGCATCGCAAGAACGTTCGGCATGACGAAAGTACCGACGATCCACAGCATGGCGATGAGCATCACCACCAGGAGAACCGGGTAGAACAGGGCGGTGCGAACCATTCCACGACGGGCAAGGGTCTTTTCGAGAAGTGCCGCCGCCCGATCCAGCCCCTTGTCATTCGGCGAGGCGGCGATGATCAGGATTTCCTCGGCCGGCACCCACCCTTTCAGCACGATATCGATCGTATCGCCTTCATTCACCATCTGATCGACCCATTTGTCGAGGATGGCCGCTTCGCGGGATTTCGGCGCCACGGCCATTTTGCGGTTGGCCAGGCGGCGCATGGTCTGCATCATCGGCTGGCTCATGCGGTATCGCGCCGCCAGCGCCGTATACAGGCGAAGCCGCCATCGGTGCCTGGCTTGCACCCACCGCCTGTCCGCGACGTCCGCCCCCCCTTTGGCGGTCCCGGGGAAGGTCAGGAATTCAAGCATCGGATGACCTCGTAGGGGTCGAACACACCGGCGGCCACCTGCTGGCTGGTGCGGTCAAGAAGCGGCACCCCGCCGAGCCCCCGCCAATGGTCCAACGCTTCGGCCGTGCGGCCCTCGACCAGAAGATCGGTGAGCCTTGCGTCGAGGCGCATGATCTCGGCGACGACCTTGCGTCCGACGACATAGCCGCCGCGGCAATATTCGCATCCCCCGTGGTTCGGGACGTAGACGCCGCGATGCTTGTTGAATATTTCGTCCAGCCACACAGGGCAGTAGCCCGGCCATTGGCCGCGTTCCAGCGGCTGGCGGCAATGTGGACAGAGTTGTCGCAGCAGTCGCTGCGAGCAGATGCCCCGCAACACTCCCTGGTTCCGCAACATGGAACCGGACACGCCCAGATCCATCAGGCGGGCCACCACCTGCATGCATCCGTCGGTATGCAGCGTCGTCAGAACCTGATGGCCGGTAAGCGCTGCCCGCACCGCGATGGCGGCAGTGTCCTCGGAGCGGATCTCGCCGAACAGCAGCCGGTCCGGTGCGCTACGTAACGCCGCTTCGAGGGCTTTTCGGTACGACTGGGCGACATCGTCGTCTGTAGCCGTGCGGACGACGTCCACCTGGTCCACGTTGTCGTGGCGGATGCGGATTTCGATCGGATCTTCCGCCGTCACCCAGTGGTCTCCGGGGAACATGGCCAGCAGCCGCGACAGCATCCCGTGCAGGGTGGTGGTCTTGCCGGCACCGGTCGGGCCGGTCACCACCACGATGCCCGAAGCGACGAAGATCATCGAGTCAAACTGCTCAATCTCCTTATCGGTAAACTTCAACGCCGCCAGATCGATATGCCCGTCGGCCGGCGTCGGCATAAGCCGGATTATCAAGGTCTCGCCGGTGAAGCCGACGGCCAGCTTCTGCAAGCGGACCGATTGCAGGCCTGGCGGCAAGCCCTGAGTGATTTGGCCAACCTGATGGGCCCCTTCCTGGTAGCCTCGCTCCGAGGACCCTTCCACACCGGCCCAAGCCATGGTGGCTCGGATGAATTGCTTGGCGTATCCTGGTGGCCAACGCATTTTGATCAGCGGCTCCATCTGGCCGTCGATCACAGCGAAGACGCGGCCTTCCTCGCGGTCGCAGCGGACAAAAACATCGCTGACACCGCGTTTTTCCACCGCCTTCGCCAACAGGCTATAAATGTGATCGCGCATCTGCCCGTCATCGAGTTCCTCGGCGATATCGGTGGAAAGCGACGGAACCTGCTTCGGATGGTGATGGTACAATCCACGAATGGTTCCGGTATCGACAACGGCCGGACGGCCCACATCAATCCCCTGCATACGCGCAAGGGAGAGAACCGATACCACTTCCGGGTGGCCCTCAGCCCCTTTCGCCACAAAGCAGCGACCTGAGGCGAAAATGGCGACGAGCTTGCGCGCCACCTCGGAGCAGTGCGGCCCGAGCGGACCGGCCGGCGCGGTAAGCAGCACATCCTCGCTGGTGACCGGCATGTCTTTGCTGGCCATGGGGGTTACCGCATTCCGGGAATCAAAGGGCTCGCTCCCGGTTCCATCCGCAGCCGCGCCTCAGTCGCCGCGCCCCCTGTCGCCGGAACAGCGGCTGCCTGCACCGGCTGCGGAGCAATGGCCGGCTGGGCCGGAAGAACCTGGTTGATGGGGATGGCGGCACCCGGAAGGGGAATACGGTGTGTGTCCCGCTCTACGACTACGTCTTCCTTCGTGATCTCGGCGACGCGCATGCCATCCGGAAGAGGCGCGCCGACTCGCACCGCCCGAACGCCTTGCACCCCGACAAGCAGGTCGGCATAGGCCACTCCGTCGCGCCAGTAGATTCGTTGAACAATTGGCAGCGAGACGGAAAATCCTCCCCCCTGCTTCGTCGGCTCCACCACCACGGGCGACGCCGCCACCGGCACCACAGAACCGCCCCCCATGGGAGCGGGCCTGGTCACATCTCGTATGTCTTTCTGCGTCTCAAAGAACTTCTTCACCAGATCGAGAACAGTTTGCCGGGTCTGCAACCATTTCAGCTGCTCATTCGCCGGCCATGACCAAAAGCCCTCGGGCAGGTCGCCCAAGGGGCCGGCCAGCGGAGGAGTCGGGATTGATGGAGCCGGCGGCAGGATCGCCGGTGCCGCCGTAGCGACGGGCGCCGGATTGGCGGCCGCATCGACGGCCGGCACTGGCCGGCTGCCTCCGAAAACCGGGGGGTGAGGAACGGACGTCGGAATAGGAGAAGCCGGAGTGGTAAGAGCGTTGGCCCCCGCTTCCATTGACGGTGGGCCGCCGTCCGCGGCCAACGCCGCCAGCGGGGCCCCGCCACCGGTGAGAAGGGAGAGGAAGATGGCGGTTGGAAGCGACGGGCTCCGGCTATTGGACATATAGGGTCCCTTCGAAGGTCCAAAGGTTGGGTGCGGTATAGGTGACGGCCGCCAAAGTGAAGGCGGGAATTGCTGTCGCCGCCTCGGCCATCGCGTCGGGCGGCAACCCAAGCTTGGCCGACACCGCGATTGATTTTCCCCGCGGGCCGGCTTCCGGATGTGCCGGGTCCTTCGGCACAAGGCCGGCCGCCGGCCCGAGCGTCAGCGCGGCACCGGTCGAGCCGAAGATATCCCACAGACGTTGGCTGGCGAGTTCTTCGGGTAGGGCAGTCTGGCGCCCCATTTTTCTAGGTGTCGCCATCGGACAGTCCAAGTGAAAGCGCGAACCGTTCTCGGGGCGTAGTTGACAGCCCGGAGTGGCCTTTTCGCTGCGGATCAACGGCAGGGCGACGCTTACATAGGGCGCGTAGTGGTAGGTGACCGCATTGTGACGGCACTCTGCCGCCTTCATGCTGGCACCCGGCAGCTCGGGATAAGTCAGCATGGCGTAAACGCAGTTCTGCAGAACTGTATTTGCCGCGGGCAACTCTTCCCAAGGATCCGCCACCCTGACCACTTTCGGCAGCGACGGAGGTGTCAGCCACAGATCCAGGGCTTCCCACAGCAGCGGACCAACAGCCAGCGAGCCAAAACTAGCAGCCGCCCAGGGCACCATTTTCATCACCAGGCGCAACGTCGCCACACGTTGGTCAAACGGCGAAAGTCTATTAGCCGCCGAAAAGCGCGGCATTTTTCGCCCCGCCTTGGCAAGAAGCGGGGCAATCAGGCGCTCCGACGCCTTGGCAAGGTTCAACTCGGCCGGAGCGTATATCGTGCCGATTTTGTCGTCTTGAAGCACAGCCTCCAGTTCCCGGCGGGCCAGTTCACGGTCGCCCCGCGGGAACAGGCGATCGCTGTCGGGATGGATGATGCCTCGTTTGCAGGCCACGAAGTACCATCCCTCTGCCACCTCGAATATCCCAGCCCAATTGCCTTCGATACAGTCTGCAAGGACCGCGGCAGCCGACAACATTCCGACGCGATGTTCGGCATTGTTGACCGACGAAACCCCGTATTGCCGAGGCAAGGTTCGACGCACCACGATGTTGCCGAAGACCCCGATCTCGCGTGGCAGCTTCGCCGCTTGGCGGCGCGCCGCGGCCGCCGATGCCCCCGGCCCGGAAGTCAGCTGCCAAAACAGGTTCGTAGCAAAAATGGCCGAACCGACACGGATGGTATTCATGTCCCGCTGATCCTGTTTTCACGGACCGTGGGTGTAATGATGATGACCAACGCCGAATGGGTGTTGGAGACAGTCTTGCTACCCCCAAGGAATCCGAACAGACTATCGGCAATACCGGGAATTCCCTGGTCGGCCTGGTTGAGACTGTCTTGCTGATAGCCGAGGAGAACCAGCGCATCCCCCGATGAAATCACCGCCTCCTGCAGCGACGAACGGACATTGATGTCCGGAGTCTGCAGGGTGATGCCATTGGAAGTGACCGAGGTCAGGGCGTTGAGCGAAGACAGCCCAAATGCGTATTGGAGGAGCATCTGCCCATCATCCATTACGATGGGCAGAAGCTGCATGGTGAGGCCGATGGTCAGCGTCGCCTCCTGAAGGCCGCCCAAGGCCGCGATGGTCGTGGTCGAGGTGGTCGCGTTGGCGACATATGCCAGTTGCCGCGCCACCGTGACCGGAGCAGGCCGGCCGTCTCTTGCTGACACCGTCAACGTGTCGCGCGTCGCCACATGCCCCACATTCTGCAGCGCGCTGACAACGGCGCTCGACGTGGCAAACTTGTTGGCCTTGTTGGTCGGCACGTTGTTTTGTACGGTCAGGGCAAATGAGCCGGCGCCATTCATTGCGAGGCTGGCTGGCGTCGCGCCGGAAATCAGGTATTGCCCCTGCAACTGGTTGTAGAGTGCGGTCAGACTCAATCCCAGGTCAATATTGTCGCTGGTGGTGAGGTTCAGTACCTGGACCGAAAACTCCACCTGACGCAACTGGCGCCGATTGATCTCGGTCAGCAGACGCTTGGCAGCGGCCTGCGCGGAGTGACGGCCGACGACGATGACCGTATGCTCGCTGGGCGACACCTCGACAACACCGGGCTTGACCAGGGCCGAGAGGATCGCCTTGATCTCGTCCCACGACTTGAGTTCGGACGAAATCGTCACATCCGCTTCAAGCGATTGGCCCGTCGCGGTGGTACCGCCAGTCGTGCCGCCGGCACCACCATTCGCGCTGCCCGATGTGGGCGCCAACCCTTGCGAAATCATCGACGACTTGATGCTGGCCAAAGACGGTATCGCGTACAGTCGATAAGTCTCGGTCTCGTAAATCTGGATCTTCAGGCGGCCGTCGATGAATTTCCAGGTCACGTCGCAAAAAGTTCCCAAACCTTCGAGGAACCGACTGAGTGCCCCCTGATAGGCCGGCGCCATCCGGCATTCGGCTTCGGACTGACTGGCGGTGCGCGCACCGACAAGACCTGCCGGGATATCATCAATGAGGTCAACCGGTAGACCGGTCTGCGCATTCACTTCCGTCGCAAGCTCGCGGAGCCGCAGCCCAACGCCTTTGGTGTTCAGCAGAAAATGGTCGGCGGCAGCGGGAAGTGGTTCGCCATGGTCGTTGATTACCGCCCTTCCGCCACCATAGGCACGCCGATGGGTGCGAACCTGCCCGGCAGGAACCGCCGCAGCCGCCGCGGCTTGCGCCGTACGCTCCTGCGCTTCGCTCGCCAGGGCGTCAACTTTCTGCTTGGTCTCGACGAAGGCATCTCCGCCGCAGCCGCCCAACGCCATCATTACTGCGGCTGCGGCCAGCATTGCAGGCCGCCTCACAGCCCCGCCCCTTGCGTAATTTCGACGGTGTAGTTGTCGCCATCGGCCCAGATATCGAGCAGTGGCCGCGGCTCGGCGGTGGAAAAGGATTCCACGAGGCGGCTGATGGCGTCCTGATAGTCGGTGTCAAAGGCCAGACGGGATTCGATGGGATAGCGGTAAATGCCGTGGATAACCGGAGTGACCCCCACCCGGGCGCTCCACAACCGAACCACCTGGGCCAGGTCCTGGCCTGGTTCAGCCGCCCAATGATCCGGGCGGAGCCAGGGTGGAACCTGCGGTGGTGCCGGCGCTTCCACTGTCACGCGGTTTTCGTCGAACGCCGCGGTCAGTCCGAGCGGACTGATAGCATCCCGCAGCGTACCCTGCCATGATGGGCCGCCTCGCCATGTCACGACCTGCTGCTGGTTGACGCCCGGACCGAATGCCACAGAGATGCTTGGAGGCACGATTTGCTGGGCGACGACCGACAATGGCAGGTCGGTGCCGAATCCGTCTACCGGGCCGTCGATCATCGCCTGTGCCGGGAAGGCAGCGACTCCATATACGGTCGCCGCGGCCATCCAGCGTCTCGACCTCATCACGGTATTCCTCCTTCAAGAGATGGCCACGCCGCGGCAATTCCTGTCGTTGCGACAAATAGATACGGCCCCAGAGGCACGGCGTCGTATCGCCGTGGATGAAAAGCGCCTTGCAGGATGCGCTGGGTCGCCCACAGAGCGACGACGGCCAGTACGAGAGCGGCGTATCCCGCAGCGCCGCCCAGCCAGCTGCCGACCAAGGCCAACAGCTTGACGTCGCCGCCGCCGAATACGGCGCCGACCCCCGCGGATCGGGAGAACCGGCCGGCCAGCCATTGCATGGCCTTGCCGCACAGCCAGCCAACCACCAGGCCAATGAATGCGGCGCGAAAGGATAGAACGGAGGCCCCCACCCCGGCGGCGACGAGCCCGGCGCCGATAAGCGGCAGCGACACCAGATCGGGCACGATCCCCCATTCCATGTCGACCACGGCAAGGAGCGCCATTCCCGAGAGGAACGAACCCAAGCCCAGCACCGAAGCCGATGAAAGCGGAGTGGCGGCCAGGACGGCCACGGCCAGGCCAGCCAGCAGGAACGGCGCCGCCCTGGCCGCAACGGAACACCGAAGCGAAACCGTATTCGGCCGGAACAAACCCGACCAACCGATCTCCAGAGCCGACGGCAGCCGGCGGCACAAACCAGATCCGACGGTTGCCGCAGCGATCGGCATGATTTCGACGCACAGCCGGCACCAATGCATTCGCTTACCATCCCCCATGATAGGAATGAGCGGATTCCACCGGCCGGGTGATCGTCATGAACGACAGCTTTACCATGACCAACGGAGCCTGGGATCCGGATGTCGCCGGCCTGCGCAAGCGGTGGCTCGCGCCGACGGTCCCCAGGTTCCGATCGATCGATCGATAGCGGCTCCCGACACGGCGCAGATACTGGGCCTGGCGTGCTGGATCGCTGGAATGGTAGTAAGCGACGGCCGAGGTCCAATCACCGTAAGTAACGTGATGGCCCACCAGAACCGAGGCACCGTAAGCAGCGTTCTTCGCAGGGTCAAATGCCTCCGCGAGCGTGGAAAACGCATGGGGGTGGTAGAATAGATCAATCTGCAGGCATCCCACGTCGATGAAGCGGGAACCGTTCTGCCGCAGCTGGCGCACCAACCGCACCGCATCGGGCGCTGAGCCCGGATGATAGGCGATCCCGTCGGCGTTCACGGCCAGAGGATCCATGCCGCTTTCTACCGCTCCGATGGCCGAGAGCAAGCCTTGCGGTACGCCGAACCGGGACTCGGCCGACAGCAGCTGGTCCCGGCATCCTCCGGCAGCAGCCGCCGGAATGGCAAAGCACACCGCAATCAGCGGCAAGGCGCAAGATGGGCGGCACAAAGGCATCACGATGGCCCGCCCCCAATCCAGCCTTTGGCAGTCTGGACGATCCATCGATCCCCCTTGCGCAATATCCGCTCGATGCGACCGAGAACGGGATGTTCGTCGCCTTCCTTGATTTCCATCGGCCCGAGTTGTAGTTCTCCTGGCGACACGATCCATGCGCGGCCCGGAACGGCGCTGCGCAGATGCCAACCGACCAGCATTGGTCCTGTAACGATGGTGCCTGCCGGTGCCGCCTCGCTGTTGCCTGCCGGCACGAGAGGCAAGGGTTCGCCTCGCCGATCACCTGCCGGACTCTGCTCGGTGACCTGCGATGGGCCAGTTCCATCAGCCGGCGTAATCTTCACAGGAGTTCGCTTGATCGGTAAATTCGTGACCCTAAGAACGACACGCGCATCGGCGCCTTGCGAAGCCGGCATTTCAATTTTCTCGCCGACCAGTCCTCGCTTCGCCAATTCCAGGTCGACGGTACTGAGCCGTGCCGAAGCAAAACGCCGCGCACCGAGGTCAGACGGGGTGAACGCAAGGATAAGGAGACGGCTGCCCAGGCGCCCCCGAAGCGATGCTGCTACCTGATCGAGCCGCCCTTCTTCCGATGCGCACAACCGATTGGACCAAGGCTCAAATCTCAGGTCCGTTTCCGCCGCATCCTCAACAGCCAAAACATCAGCGTCATTTTGACGCGCAGCCGCTGGCGCTGCGTGAGCGCATATGCGTGCTCCACCAAAGATAGAAAGCGCAGCAATAGTACACATAAGCTGCCGCATTTGCCATTTGCGTTGTATATTATTGTGCAAAATGACTACTCCATAGTCACGTATTCCGTGTATACTTACCGGCCCGCCATATTTCGACCATCAGACGCTGAATACGCACGGTCGGCTTGACTGGAACCGACCTCTGCCGCGGCGCCTGCCTCGGACGGCGGCTCGCCGATCTCTACCTCGGGCGGCGGCAACTTGCGGACATTCTGTCTGACGCAAACGACCCGGTTCCCATTACGTAATGTGAAATCGCCTACAGCCTCGGCAATCAGAACATTTCCCCGCGGGCCCGCCGTTCGCGTGTTCACCACCGTATCGACACCGTCGACCACCTGATGGACAACCGGCCGCGCGACAGCATCCGCGCGGTCGCCGAAATCGAAATAGGTAAATATTCCATCATCGAAGACGCGTTCCGGCGCAATTTCGGCATCGGTTTCCCGCCGAGCATACATTCTCATGTCGAAACGAAGATCTTCCGGCCGAAACACGACTCGTCGCAAATAATCGGGCAACACCACTTGGGCTGAAGGGGAAAGGCCTCCAACTGTGGCGAGCCCTGGATCGGTCAAAGCCAGCGTAGCATCGGGGCCATCGGGCAACGTGCGCGATGCATCGATATAAACGGTCATGTCCGACACCTGCGTTGAATTCCAGGTCTCTGATCTTAGATAAAAATTATAAATATTCCCGGTTGTTCCGATAATTGTTAAATTACTGTCTGCCCCCGCATTTCGTGATCTCACCGCAACTACGTTTGGACGCACTTTCTTCGCTTCGAAAACCACGGGATCTCCGACGTAAAATTCATTAACCTTTTCCCAGCTTGGTAACAGCAATGTCGTAACCATGAAGTCGCGCGTTCGCACGCCCATGACGAAATCCGGGTGCCACATGTAATGGACGATGCCCGGCGCCGTTTGCCCGCTGGCAGGGGTTGGCCTGTCCCAACTCCGCTGCAATGTGCCGAGCGGAAGAGAGGGGCTGCGCTCCATGGTCGGAAATTGGCCACGCGACTGCTGGTCGATCGAGGTTTCTGTGCTATTGAGGATTTGGGGAGGCACATTTGTCTGCATCGGCGAAGCTGGTACCAGACCGTTACCCGACACAGTCGGGCCAGGCGAAGGCGTCGATATGCGCGGATGGCTCGACGAATTCGGTATTACGGCATTTGGCACCGCAGTCTGTGCAACCGCTTGACAGGCACAAACCAGCCAACCCATCGCAAATAATACCGCTGAAGCGCTACGTCTGTTCATCGTCTCGCCGCAACAGAATAGGCGGTAACAATGAACCCGAGCGGGTTCATATATCGGTCTTCCCACCGGATTTCTCGCGGTGTATAGCTCACCGTCATAGACGAGACCCAAATCGCTTCCGATATCTTTTTATTGTATTGATCAAAATCACTTGTAGAAAATTCCACCTGCCAATAACCGTCAGCAACCTTACTTACCCTATGGATTGAAACTATGCGAACGAACCTCTTCTGACGAATTTCTTCATATTGAGGTGCCGTCTCAGCAACGAAGCGCCGGTATTCGTCGGCATCGGATCGATAGGCGACGATCCCTTCCCCACCCCATCGGCGACGCATTTCTCCGTCATCCAATACGATTTCATGACGGGCCAGCACATAGTCCCGCACGAGCATTTCCGTCATCAATTCGAAGCCACTAGTTCCTTTGGAGAATGGCTCAACTTTGACCAGTTGCTCGCTTTTGTCTTTGAAGGACAACAACATCGGCTCGACCCGGACCAACGGAGAAAGACTTGCAATGGCGAAGCCGAGAACACCGTTCAGGCACAGACTCAGAAACATGCCGATGGCGAATGCGCGCGCCGTCCACAAATAGCGCCGCCCCTCAAGAGCGGGGACATCGCATTCGGAAGGGTACCGCCCCAGCCGATCTCCCTCAGACATCTGCCCCACACCGCCTGGTTCTGCAGGCGCGATCGTTTGGGCCACGCGCCCCCGGAAGAACAGAATCCCGCTCATGTCTTCACGTAATCAAAATACACTTGGGGAATTTCAACACATGCACAGGGACTTTTCTTAAGCTCGTCCCTATCTGGCCCGATTCCGACCGGCTCTAACATTGAAGAACTGCTGCAACCGGAGAGCAGCGCAATCACAAAGAAGACACCGACAGCTTTGAGATGCCTTATCGCATCGCGCCAGAAACCCATAGCCTTCCTCATTTTTCCGAATTATTGCGCCGAAGGTCGTCCCGGCATCTGCATTCGCAAGGCTGCTGTCGCCTGAATTTCAAGAATTGAGGCCAACATCGCCTTCAGGCTTCCCAACTGCTCGAGTACAGCCAGAGCTGCCGCAGTGTCTGCACCGGCATCCCCCCTGGCGTCATTGGTCGCCGATGCCTGGGCGACCAGGAGCTTGGCGCGCAGAGGCGCCACCGACAGCCCATCCCTGGTATGCATCGACAACGCGAACCCGTCCTCGACGGCGGTACGATACAGCGCCTCGACCACTCGGCCCGCCTGCGCTGCGCCGGTCGTCCGCGCGCCCCCGGGCGGAGCCGCGAACAATTTGATGACAAACGCCGAGGCGTCATCGAATGAACCGACCTTGACGTCTTCCACGCCTGCGATATTCGAGGCCAACCCACCGATGTCGGGGCCGGCACCCTGCAGCCCATCCACTACGTCCAAATGTGTGAAGTCGAGATTGGACAGCGCACCGAAGCGACCAACGGTGCGCGACAGATCATTGACGCTGCTGAGCAACTCGACGGCCCGCGAAAGGGCCTCGGCCATTTCGGCAGATTTCTCAGCTAAATGAGCGATTTCGGCGGGGTCCCAGACCAGCTCCTGGGTGTGAACTGGGCCTCTCGGAACGATGACGGCGGTTGCCAGAATGGCGAAGCCGATGACTCGATAGATCATTGTCATTGGGGCCACGCCACAGTAACGAAAGCCTTCGCTTCGGGATCGGCCTGAACTCCAAAGGCAGCCTTTTGCAGCACCCCGACCATCGCCGCTACCGTCGTTTTCTGCGAATCGCTGAACCCTTGGCTGTCTGCGGTCGATAGCTGTTGGATCTGCTTCTGGAACAGAGCCAACAGAGCCGCCTCTTCGGCCGAGGCCGCGTTGCTGGTCACATCGAAGCCACGGCGTCCGGCGATCTCTGCCAGGCGCTGGTCGAGGCGGCCAATGGCCCGTTCGGCGTCATGACCCAATGGCCGCCAGAAACGTTCAAGTTTGTCATCCTCCAACCAGGCCGCCAGGCTGTTATTCAGGGAATCGACGAAGTCTCGCCAGCCTTCACCCTGCAGGTCACTGGTCGAACCAGGGTTCAGTGGAGAACCGAAGCCGGCGGCGTCGGTCTGGATAGAATCAGTCACCGCACGGGCGGCTGCCACGGCCGCGGCATTCTTCGTCGCATTATCCGTCCAACAGGTCGTATCCAGCCGGAGGAGGCGGGCCGTGACGGCCTGAAAGGCCGCGTGACCATCAACGAAGACCTGGCCAAGGAGACCGCTGGCCGTTGCCGCCTCGGCGTCGCGGAAGCCGATGGCGGCATTATGACTATCCACCGTATTCCGCAACCCGGGGTATTGGGCGACCATTACATTGGCGGCCCGACGTTCATTATGCAGCGAGGTGAGCGCTGATATGGTCGTGTCCATCTTATTCACTGTCGCCCGTGTTTGGCGCAGCGCGTTGAGAGTATCGGCCTTGGCCGCGAGGCCTGCCGCAAGCGGTGACGACGGCGCCGTCACGGCGGGCACTTTTCCAAGGGTCTCGGTATTCACGGTGGCAGAGTCCAGCGCCTCGGCTGCAGCCCAGGATGAGAGCAGTTGCTGCGTGCCACCAAGATTGTCGACCATGGCTTGACGGGCAGAGATATTGGCCGCCAAGTCGCTGCGTGTGTTGGTTGCCTGCGAGGCCAACACTGTTTGTCGTCCCCCATCGACAGCCACATCGACAAGGCGCGCATAGGCATGAAATCCCTCGGCTAAGGCCCCAAGAAATTCGGCCGTCACCAATTCTGATTTTTGCGCCCCCGATGCCGCGCGATCCGACAGTTTGACCACCTCCTGCCCCGACGGGTCGAAAAGTGACGTCTTCAGTATCTCTGCAACAGCGCGAGGATCCGTCAGGTCATCGGACTTCAGCATTCCCGGGAGCGCGGTCTTGAACGTGGCAAAAACACCGCTGACATTGCCGGGAACCCGCCTTAGTTCCATCGCCAGCGGGCCGCTGGGGCCGAAGGTGTTCAGCATGTCCGAATACTGCTTGGCAATTTCCTGGCATTGTCGAACCTGCTGCCAGGCACTCTGGGCCTCATCAAGGTATTTTGCCGCCTTGGCCGGGTCGTATACTGGACAAGGTGCCGGGCAGAGGTCGATCAGGCCGAACGCCCGAGCCGGCGTTGCAGCCGCATTGGTCAGAGCAATCACCGCCGCAACGACTAACGCGATGACGTGAAGCGGTTTGGCGTCCAGGGAGTCGCTCGTCATGTCCGTTTATTTGGCGGGCGGTGGATTGGATGGCGTCGCAGAAGTCGGGGCAGCAGAACCGGCGATCGGATCCATCGCCGCCAGACGCGCCGAACTTTGCACTTCCAGGACTGCAGCCAGCAGAGCTTGCACCTGTGCCATCTCATCGTGCATGGCGAGCATGACGGCGGTATTGGCCGCCATGTCGCCTCTCAGGTTGTTGGCCGAACTCGCCTGCTGCGCCAACTGCTGCGCCCGGGCAGCCATGGTGGAGACCTGCTGGCGCGCGTTTAGCGCCATCGCATAGGCATTGGCCGCGGCTTCGCCGGCCAACATACTGCGCGCCTTGCGTGTCAGACTTATAGCGGTAGCGTTGGAATCGGACGCTACTGTCAATTCGCTCTTCACCCAGTTCTGAGCCGAATTGAAGCTTGAAAAATCCGGCTTCGCACCCAATGCGTTGAACTGTCCCTTCAGTTTATCAGCTTCGGCCAGAACGTCCTTGAATGAATTGACTGTTTGCTGCCCAGCCGCCAGCAAATCCAAGACTGGCGGGCCAAACTGACTTATACCGCTTTGCGACAATGCTTCCTGGAACAATAATGTTGGAAGCCCTTCCTTGCCGACAGTCTGCACGATACTTTGCACTTGATTGAGCATCGAATTCAATTCTTGGACATGCTGGGCGGCCGCTTTCAGACTCTCGGCTGCCTCCGCAATGGCCGCAGTGTCGATGACGGGGTAGCCTTGGGCCGATGCCCGAGAAGGCAAGCCGAGCCACAAGGCGAATAACCAAAAACAGAATAGATATATTGCCTGTGCGTTACTTTCCTTTGACATAGTGCCTCACCCAGTCATTACCGAATTTCCGCTGCAATTCGGCCGCGAACACGACGCTTTCACGACCTGAGGCAAAAATTTTCAGATGAGGCCCCAAAGGAGAGAGATCCGTATCCAGCACCACGGACTCTCCGGTTGCGCGCTTTACTAGAACAGACCGCTTGAGGCGCCGCGACATTGGCAACGAGCCCTTGATATACGACCACTCGGTATCCGTCAGAGACCAGTCGGCGTAATCTTCTTCGCGGGCCTGCATATTCGGAAAGAAAAACACGGTCTGGCACTGGCCGCGTATCGCCTCGCCCATGCCAGCCTGGGCAATAGCTTCAGGTCGCTGAAATGCGGATATCACTGCGGCACCGCGCTTGCGGTACTCCTGCAGCATTGTAAGGTAATAAGTACGAAACATCGCGTTGCGAAGCATCGGTTCCGTTTCATCAATAAAAATAAAAGCCGGCGCGTTCAACTCTGAAATATTTGCCTGAATCCGATGCATCAGGTACGAAATTGTTGCCTGCGCCAACAACTCATCTTTGAATATTTCTGTCATATCAAAAGTGACAAGTCGGCTGTCACGGATATCCAACGTGTCCTTCTCGGCGTTGAACATCTTGCCGTAGTAAGACGGGTCAACCCATTTCAGAAGTTGTCTTTTCACAGCCCCGGTGGAGCTGAAACAGGGGTCGTATATCGTTGCCAAAGATCGCTGGTCGAGCGAGAGATCGCTGTCGAATAACGACTGCACCGACAGACCGATTTCTTCCAGCGAGTCGGCGTCCTCGCATCCCGAGATAGCTCGCAGCCACAGCCTCAGGAAGGCCCGGTTGTCCGGCGTATCAGCGCATTGGAACGGGTTGAGGCTGCAGGTGCCGGCAGCTGATTCTCCGGTGGTGAGGTTAAGGTACGAGCCGCCGACGGCAGTAGTAAATACGTAGGCCCCCTGATACCGGTCGAAGATATATACTCTCAGTTGTGGATGCCGAAGCGCCATGCCCGCAAGGAAGCTCATGACTGTGGTCTTGCCGCTGCCCGTTGGCCCGATGCAGACCGCGTGCGCAACCGCATCCTTTTCCTGAGTGACATGAAGTTGGAACGAATACGGAGTACCACCGACGGTGCGGAACAAGGCCAAAGGGCCATCACCCCAGTCGCTCGACGGAAGCCCGGGCGGTGGCCTGTCCAGCGTAACGTTGCAGGCGATGTTCGAAGAGAAGAACCGATAGATGCGGGGCCAAATGCCGTAGCTGGGAAACTGCGAGAACCAACTGGCCTGGGCGGCGCCCCCTTCTCGTACCGACGCAGCTCCGTAGGCAGAGCATATTTTGCGGATTTCCCCATCCATAGCCTCGATTTCGGCCGGTGATTCGCCAAAAACGAAGAGGATCAAACCATAATTGGCTAATGACGACCGGTTCTCATCCAGACCTTCGATGATCTGTATTGCAGCTGCGTATTGGTCGGCCGCCCCACCGCTGAAACGCGTGACCATGCTCATCCGGTTTTCCTGGGCAATCTTCAAGGCGGCCACCGTCTTGCTCCAGGGTTCAATCAGATTCAGAAGAACGAATTCCCCATCGATGCTGGAAAAATCAGCAATCATCTGTTCGTCGACGTAATCGCCGAACCGTCGAATTCCGATTGCCGCGGCATAGAGTATTTGCGTACCCCGACGGAATTCGATCAATCCGTCATCACCGGCAAAGACGACACTGTCGGTCGCGATGACTTCTGAAACATCGAACATGCCGGACAGCGGAAGCGGCCGGGAAATAGGACTGGCAATGCGCGCCCAGAAGCCAAGCAGATGTTCCGTTGACGGAACTTCTGCATTGGTCGCCGGCTGGTACATGACCCTGGCATGGTAAGGATCCAGGAGTTGAATGGTCGTCTCAACGGCTTCGGCCAGGCGGCTTGCCGCGGAACGCGCCTTGCCCGGCACCGAAAGCACGATTGTCTGGCGGTTCTGAAAGGCCGTTCGAAACGAACGGTTCCATGCTCCCGCCAAATCGCGCAGCAGCGGATTGTCGAACTGATCGACGCGGCTGACGGATACACGCTCGCGGACCAGCATGACTCGCACGGTCACGCCGAGTTCGCCGACGGCATCGAGCCAGTTCTTGCGCACGCGGAACAGGGCTTCCCGCTCGGGCGCGCTCAGGAACATGATGTCACGCCCCTCGGCCATTACGCACTGAACGAGCGTGCCATCACGACAAACGAGAGTGCGATTATCGGGCAGCAACCGATCGAATGGCAAATGATCGGCAAGGCGCGTTTCGCGCGGCGGCGGCAGGACGAACCGCGCCACTCCCGGGATCGAAAGAGCGGTAAAGGCCGCGCCACTCGTGAGGATGCCAGCCAGGCCAAGGCTGATTCGGCCGATCGGCACCGCGGACGTCAATGCTTCTAAGGTTGTTTGTGTCAATTGGCTGACGGCGCCGGCAGTATCAGGCAACATATTTATTGCCTTTCACTCTTACCAGATTTGTGGTTTTCCGCCGTGTCTCCATCCATGCCGTAATCAACGTGGCCAGGTGGGGATCCCGCACGGCGTAGCCGGCGATGAAGCCATGCCCGATGGCCATGGTGATAAAGAACGGAATCGGATTGACGACATGAAGAACGACACCAAAAAGCATAAGTGACGTGTTTATGAGCACATTCCCCATCGCTGGAAGAACCGGCGCCCAAAATATTTGAGGAGGCTCGGCGATGACGCGAAGGAGCATTGTTCTCATGAGTCCAACATTCTGTCACGGGACCGACACCGCATTATTGCCCAGTGGGTGGAGCGCTCAGGCCAAAGTAACTCAGGACCTGGCTCACGAAAGCGATCAAGGCCAGCCCGCCTAAAAGGCTGACCGCCCAATGCCATTTGAACTTCCCGAAGAACGCCATGGTAGCCAAGCCCAACACCCCCATCGCCCCGACGATCATGAGAATGTTCCGGGTGTTGGTGAAGATGTCCCCGGTCTTGCTTTGAACCGACGTAAAGACCGTGCCACTAGCCTGCTGGGCAAGAGCCGGATCGAGCTCGGAAACGACGCAGAACCCCAGCACGAGCCCAAGGACCGTGATCTTTTGACAGGAAACCATTCGCACCCTCTTTGGTTCATCCGATAGCCTTGTATCCGTTTTGGAGACTTCTGTCAATCAGTATATCAGCCGCAATTCCAGGACGGTATACGGACATATGAATTGATGTTTGGCCGTGTGGCGCCAAATAGAACGCTATATTTTTCGTTATCGGAAATGTCGGAGCGGGTGGCCTGCTTGACGAAATCGTTCAAAAAGATAATTCTCGCCAGAAACAGCGGCTTGGCTTGTGTTTGCGCAGAAATCGCCGAGCTTCGCCGTGGTCTTCAATGGCAATTTTCGACTGACGTTTTGACGGCAAGAGACACAACCAAATGAACCCCAGCGAAAAGCCCAATAGAATCCGCGAATGGCGCAATCGCCGGCGCATGTCCCTGGCAGAGTTGGGCGAAGCCGTCGGTTTGAGCCGGTCGGAGATCAGCAAGCTGGAAAGCGGCAGCCGCCGGGTGCGGGCGGATCATCTGGTGGTGCTGGCCAAGGCGCTGAAAGTGGCGCCGGAAGAGCTGATGGACAAGGAAACGGTCCGCGACATGATCGGCGAGCTGCCGCCCCAGGCGCTGGCCGCCAGCCCAGCGGTGCCGGTGGCCCAGGCCCGCCGGCAGGATGGCTGTGTCGTCATCGCGGTGCAGGATACGGCGGTAACCGCCGAGGCGCCGCCCCAACTGGCCAATGTGCCGGGGGCCTTCGCCTTCTACATGGCCGATACCAGCCTGGAGCCGCGGGTGCCGGTGGGCGCCCTGCTCTATGCGCATCCCATGCTGCCGCCGCGGGCCGGCGACTTGGCCCTAGTGACGATGGCACAGGGCCTGCCGGTCCTGGTTTCGGTCGAACGGCGGTCGAATGCCCTGGTGGCCATCGCCGGCAAGGACGCCCTGGTGATCGACCTCAACGATCCGGACGTCGTCAGCGCCTGTCGCATCGCCGGGATGTGGTTTCCCTGAACCCGGACCGTCAGCCGGCTTCCGGCTCGGGCTCGGCGTCGTGTAGGCTGGCGATGTCGATCAGCGCGCCGAGGCCGAAAGCTTCGTCGGCGATGAATTCGCTTTTCCGCAGGGCGAGTTCCCTTTCCAGGGCACGGCCCAGCCATTGCGACAGGCTGGCCGTGGAACAGTCGCCCAAGGCCAGTTTGGCGCTGTTGCGGAACCCCGTCTTCAGGTTTTCGCTGATAGCCGCTTCCAGGGTGTCCACCTGGTCCTCGATGGGATCCTGGTTGAAGGCCTGCGGATCACGCGCCGGGTAACCCCGGGCTTCGATCTCGGCGAACAGCCACTCGCGCAAGTACCGGCGCAAGGAACGCTTGAAGCGGCCGCCCAAGGCCAGTTCCGTCCAGCAATGGGTAACGTCGATTTTTGCCATGCCAGGGCCCTCCCTAAAGACAATGGCGAGCCGAACGCTTCGGGCCTTCAAGCGAAGGCCGAAACCGCGGCAAGCCGGCGCACCGCCCTGGTGGTGAGGATCTGACGCATGGTGCCCGCACCACCCGTTAGATTCTCAGCACAAATCAATCAGTTGCAGCACGGCGAAGCTTTCCCGTCCGGCAACTACGGACAAGAGCCAATCATATTAGCAAAATCGCGAGCTTGGTAGATCAATCCTCGGTCGCAGGAAGGAACAGACCAGGCGGCAGCCGGGTCTTGGCGTCGCCGCGCGCACGCTCCAACTGGCCCTGGGACAGGCCGGAGACGCCGGAAAGATCGGCGGCGGAAAGATCGACGCCCAGCAAGATGGCGCCGTGCAGATCGGCATCGGACATCTGCGCCCCCGACAGATCGGCGCCAGCCAGGTCGGCGCCTTTCAGATTGGCTCCGTTGAGCAAGCAGGCCCGCAAGTGGGCATGGCGCAGGCGGCTGACGGCCAGATTGGCCCCGCTCAGCCTGCTGCCGGTCAAGTCGGCATTTCGCAGGTCCGCACCATGCAGATGGGCCTCGGTCAGATCGCAGCCGGAAAGATCGGCGCGTGGCAGCAGGGCCGAGGTCAACTGCGCCCCGGCAAGGTTGCGCCCGGAAAGATCGGCGGCGTCCAGCCGCGCCCTTTGACCATCGGCCCCACCGGAATCCACCCAGCGGGCGTGTCCAGCAAGTATGGCTTCGATATCCGGGCCGGCCGGTTGTACGGGCGGCGTGGCGCGGGCCGTCGGCGGCACCGTCTCCATCGGATCCGACCGCCCGGGCACCTTCCCGACACCCGCCGGCTCGACCCGTCCGGCCTTGGCTTTGCCGGCGCCCGGCAAGTCATCGAGCGGAAGGTCGCGCATGGGCCGAGGCGACCCGTCGCCCCCTCCCGCCACCTCCACCGGAGCCCGGCTGACCGCTGGCGGCGAGGCCGCCGCCTCCTTCCCTTCGCGCAATGGCGCGGCTGCCACCCCGGCGCCTGCCTCGACGGTCTCGCGGGGAAAGGCCGCGGGCGCGCCGGAAACCGCGGGGCGCGGCGCAGCGGGCCGCGGCCTCCCAGCTTCCGTGGGTTTCTTATCGGCCGCAGGCGATGACGCGGTCCTGGAGATATGGGGCAGGCTGCCGCCGACCAGCCGTGGCCTGGAAATGGTGTTGGCCACCGTCTTCAGCAGCAATTCGGCGGAAATCGGCTTTCGCAAGACGCCATGAATGCCGAAAGCGCAAGCCTGATTGATGAGGTCGCGGTCCATCGCCTTGACCACCACCAGCAGCGGCAGATTGCTGCTGCTCCCGACTTTGCGCTCGCGCAGCCAGCGGATCAGGGTCAGGGCCTCGACATCGCCTTTTTCAAGGTCTATCAGGCCGACATCGACATGCTGATGGCTCAGCACGACCCGCGCCTCGGCCGGGTCGTGCAGGGTCAGGACATCCCGGGCCCGTTGGTTGCGGAAGACGCCTCGCGCCCAGAAACGGAACTGTTCGTCGCGGTCGACGACGATGACCCGCTTGGTCTGCCAGTCGAACATGCTCACCTTTGGCGCAACCGGCCTCGATTGCCGTTGCGTCTCAAGCCGATGTCACCGCCGGGGCGAACTTGTAGCCATAGCCGTGGCTGGTGACGATGATAGCGGGAGCCTTGGGATCAAGTTCCATCTTGCGCCGCAGGCGGCTGACCAGGACGTCGATGGTGCGATCCACCGGCGTCCAGTACTGGCTCCCGATGGCATCCAGAAGCTGGTCGCGCGACAGCACCCGCCCGGCGCCTTCGATCAGCGCCGTCAGCAGGTCGAATTCGGCGCGGGTCAGGTTCACCTCGCGACCCGCCGGATCCTGCAGGCTCCGCTTACCCAGATCCATCTCCCAGCCGTCGAAGCGGCGCACCTGATGCCCGTCGGCATCGAGCCGGCGGGCAGTCCGCGGCATGCTGAGGCGGCGCAGCAGGCCCTTGACCCGAGCCACCAACTCCCGCGGGAAAAATGGCTTCGTGACATAATCGTCGGCGCCCATCTCCAGGCCGACCACCCGATCGATATCCTCTTTGCGCGAGGTCAGCATGATGATGCCGACATCCGACTTGGCGCGCAATTCGCGAGCGATGTAAAGGCCGTCCTCATCCGGCAGGTTGAGGTCCAGGAGTACCAGGTCGAAATTATGGTGGCCGGCCAGATCGTTCGCCTGGCCGGCGGATTCGGCGGTACTGACTCGAAAACCCTCGGCCTCGAGCAGCGACGCCAACAACGCCCGTGTCGCCGGTTCGTCTTCAAGCACCAGGATGTGATGATCCTTAGGCATACGGTCCCCTTCCTTCGCCCGCTAGAATCGCCCAGCCGTATTCAACATTAGAAACAATGAGGGAATATGCCATTGTGTAGAAAAGGGCGCAACCACAGCCGAGTTGCATAGGAAAATAACGCCTTTCACCCCAACCCCAACCCGTTCGAAAGGAACATCATCCCATTCGAAGCTATTCAATTCAAATGTGACAATTGCCGAACGGAGTCCGACGATGGGGCGACGGGTGGCGGCGACCAGGACAAGAACGTCTGGAACCAGCCGTTCCCGACGCCCAAAAAGCCTGAAGCCGCCACGCCGCGCCCAGTTCGCCCCTGTCGCGGTTCGGCTCAGTAGAGGAAGCGGGCCCGGATGGTGCCGTCCAGCGCCTGAAGCTCGGCAATGAGTTCCGCTTCGTCCACCTCTCCGTCGACGTCGACCACAACGTAGCCCACCTCGGCATCGGTTTGCAGGTATTGCGCCGAAATGTTCAACTCGCGCGACGAGAAGACGTCGTTCACCCGGCGCAGCATGCCGGGAACGTTGGAGTGGATGTGCAGGAAGCGGGTTCCCCCAGCCTTGACCGGCAGCGACACCTCGACAAAATTGACGGCGCCCACGGTCGAACCGTTGTCCGAGTACTTGATCAATTTCTCGGCTACTTCCAGGCCGATATTGGCCTGGGCCTCGTGGGTCGAGCCGCCGATATGCGGGGTCAGGATAACGTTCGACAAGCCGCGCAGGGGGCTTACGAACTCGTCGGTGTTGCTGGCCGGTTCGACCGGGAACACATCGATGGCGGCACCCAACAGATGCTTGTCGTTCAGTGCCTTGACCAGGGCATCGATCATGACGACATTGCCGCGCGACGCGTTGATCAGGTACGAGCCCTTCTTCATGGCCCGCAGCTCGCGCTCGCCGATCATGTTCTTGGTGTGCGGAGTCGCCGGCACGTGCAGGCTGACCACATCCGAGACGTTCAGCACCCCTTCCAGGCTGGACGCCGGCCGCGCATTCCCGATCGCCAGTTTCTTTTCGATGTCGTAATAACGCACATGCATGCCCATGGCCTCGGCGATCACCGAGAGCTGCGAACCGATATGGCCGTAACCGACGATTCCCAGCGTCTTGCCGCGCAGCTCGAACGCATCCTTGGCCGTCTTCAACCATTTCCCGGCATGGGCCTCGCGCGACTTGTCGGGAATGCCACGCAGCAACATGACGATTTCGCCGATCACCAGTTCAGCCACCGAGCGGGTGTTGGAATAGGGCGCGTTGAACACCGGAACGCCGGCCCGGCGGGCGGTGTCGAGGGAGACCTGATTGGTTCCGATGCAGAAACAGCCGATGCAGAACAGGCGATTGGCAGCCGCAAGCACCTTCTCGGTGATGCGGGTGCGCGAGCGGATGCCGAGCATGTGGACGCCCTGTATCCGTTCGATCAGTTGGGCCTCGTCGAGAGCATGGGGCAACGCCTCGATATTGGTGTAGCCGCGCTCCTTGAATTCGCGGATCCCGCTTTCGTGGACACCCTCCAGCAGGAGGATGCGAATCTTATCCTTGGATAGAGAATGCTTGGTCACGGATAACGCCTCGATTGGGGAAACTGTTGCATGGCAGCATAAGGGAGAGGGAACCATGCTGTACAGCCAGTCCTCAATTATGCCCGCTTTCCGTAGGCCAGGCTCTTCGGCTGACAGCCGTTTGCGCCCTGGCACCCGGCTATTTGCTGACTATATCGTGTAAGGCCGCCCGGCTTGACGGTCCGATCCTGAGGCTTGGCTCCCAAGCGCCAGGCGAATCGGCCCACCAACTGATTGAATTGTGGTGAGAGTCTGACAGGTGGCGTGAACGCCATCCGTCAGCTTCTCCCCACTTGCAACCGGGCCGGCCCCGCACAGCGGTAGCACTTTTCTCGAGGAAGAAATGACACTCCCGGGAACATCGCCGCCCCGCGACTCGGACGAGGCATTCCGCGTGAAGACACGCCGTGACCGGCTTTTCGGGCTGTGGGCGGCGGAACGCCTGGGCCTTTCCGGCCGCGAGGCTGACATTTACGCGCGACACGTCATCATGGCCGACATGGAGGCCGGCGGAGAGGTCGACCTTCTGCACGAGGTCGCAGCGGACCTTTCCCGCTACGTCAGCGCCATCGACGAACAGGTGCTGCAGGTCGAGTTGAGGCGCTTCGAGGACATCGCCCGCGATCAACTGGCTCGCGAGAACCGGCGCAGCTGAGTCCTTCCGGCGCTCGGACTCGCCCGCAAAAGCAGAACGGCGACCGACAGCGCCGCATAGATAATGTGCAGTGTTGACACGCGCTCATCTTTTGTGCACCATGAACTCACCTGAAGGACGAACAGATGTATTGACTATTCCATGGGCAATATTTTTGAGATTTTGCCCATTTTCTTTGCAGAGAGAACACAACCACTTTCCGCTGACTGTCTTTAACCCATTGAAATCGCGAGAAACGAGCCAAAGAGCATAGGTTGGCACGCTGTTTGAACGCGGCGTGACCGCTGTTTGCTCTAGGGTCTCTTCGCGAGGACATAATGGAATCGACGAGTGCGGGGATTGACGTTCTTTTCATCCTGTTGGGCGCCGTCATGGTCTTGGCCATGCACGCCGGCTTTGCCTTTCTTGAGGTCGGCACGGTACGCCGCAAGAATCAGGTCAATGCGCTGGTCAAGATCCTGACCGATTTTGCCGTTTCGACCTGTGCCTACTTTTTCATCGGCTACGCCGTAGCCTATGGGATCAACTTCCTCGCCTCGGCCAAGGTGATTTCCGGCGCCGTTGCCGGCGCGGGCTTCGCGCCGAAGGGCTACGACCTGGTCAAATTCTTCTTCCTGGCCACCTTCGCCGCCGCCATTCCGGCCATCATCTCGGGTGGCATCGCCGAACGGGCCAAGTTCTGGCCCCAGCTTTGCGCCACGGCGGTAATCACCGCCTTGTTCTATCCCGGTTTCGAAGGGCTGATCTGGGGAACCCGCCTGGGCTTCCAGCAATGGGTTGCCGCCACCTTCGGCGCCAGTTTCCACGACTTCGCCGGCTCGGTGGTTGTCCACGCCTTCGGCGGCTGGACGGCCTTGGGCGCCGTGGTCATGCTCGGTGCCCGGCGCGGCCGCTATCGGAAGAACGGCAGCGTCGTCGGTATCCCGCCGTCCAACATTCCCTTCCTGGCGCTGGGTGCCTGGATCCTGTCGGTCGGCTGGTTCGGCTTCAACGTGATGAGCGCCCAGAAGATGGATGGTATTTCCGGCCTGGTGGCGCTGAATTCGCTGTTCGCCATGCTGGGCGGCGTCCTCTCCTCGCTGGTGATCAGCCGCAACGACCCCGGCTTCATCCATAACGGCGCCCTGGCCGGCCTGGTGGCCGTCTGCGCCGGCTCGGACGTCATGCATCCGGTGGGGGCCCTGGCAACCGGAGCCATCGCCGGCGGACTTTTCGTCTGGGCTTTCAACCAGTGTCAAAACAAGTGGAAGATCGACGACGTTCTGGGCGTCTGGCCGTTGCACGGCTTCTGTGGGGCGATGGGCGGTATCGCCTGCGGGGTATTCGGACAGGAGGCTTTGGGCGGCATGGGCGGCGTGTCGCTGACGGCGCAGATCTTCGGCACCGTCCTTGGAGTCGCCGCCGCCACAGCCACCGGTTTCCTGGTGTACGGCGTGCTGAAGGCGGTGATGGGGCTTCGCCTCGACCCCGAGCAGGAGTTCCGCGGGGCAGACCTCTCCATCCATCAGATCGGCGCCTACCCCGAGACGGAAGTGCCTTCCTATGCCGACGACGTCGCCACCCAGAACGGTGTCATCCGCGCCGAGGCCTGATCGCAGAGGCGCAGGCATCGAACGAGGCGCCGGTCCGCGGGATCGGCGCCTCTTGCCCAAAGGCAAGGACGCCAGGCGCGGGCCGCGCCATGCTGCCGGAACGTTGAGTCCGACCGGAGCCGTCCTCCCATGCGCGAACAAGCAATCGAAGCTTTGAAGGCCGTTTTGGACCCCGAGCTCGGCGTCAACATCGTCGACCTCGGCCTGGTCGAGCGGCTCGATGCCGACGAAAGCGGCATCCTGATCGACCTCATCATGACCTCGCCGGCCTGCCCACAGGGAGACTATCTGGCCGAGCAGTGCACCCAGGTTATGGAACAGAGCTTCGGGGCCAATCTGCCGGTCAGCGTCCAGGTCGTCTCGTTTCCGCCGTGGGAGCCCGAACGGATGAGTGAATCCGCTCGCCGCCAACTGGGCTGGATCGGATGAGTGCCGGAGCCCGCCGAGCGCCCCTGTTCGCCTTGGCGGCTGCGGCCTTGCTGGGCGGACTGGCGGCTGGGCTGGCGCGCCTGGGCTGGAATTTCCCGGCGACGTCGCTGATAGCGGTTCATGGCCCACTGATGGTTTGCGGCTTCTTCGGTACCGTCATCGGATTGGAACGCGCCGTCGCCATCGGCCGCCCCTGGGCCTTTGCCGCGCCGCTGCTGACCGGTCTCGGCGCCCTGGCCCTGTTCGCCGGGCAGCCCACCCTGGCAGGCCTCGCCATGCTGGGTGGCGCCATTGTATTCCTGGCGATCGGCATCGTTGTGGTGCGCCGGCAACCGGCCCTGTACACGGTGACGCTGGGGCTTGGGGCCTTGGCTTGGGTGGTCGGCGTCGCCGTCTGGCTGACGGGCGGTGAGGTCTCCCCCGCGGTTGCCGCATGGGCTTGCTTCCTGGTCCTGACCATCGCCGGCGAACGGCTGGAACTGTCGCGCTTTCTGCCGCCAAGCAGATGGAAGGTGCCCGGCGCCGTGCTTGCCTTCTCGGCAACCCTGGCCGGGGCCGCGCTGTTGGCGGCCGGCGGCGACCGGGCCGCCGGCGTGTTCGGCTTCGGCCTGCTGGCGCTGGCCGCCTGGATGTTCCTCCATGACGTGGCGCGCCGCGCCATCCGTCAACCGGGGCTCAGCCGCTACATGGCAACCTGCCTGCTGTCCGGCTATGGCTGGCTGGCCGTGGCGGGACTGGTCTGCCTGCTGGTGGGCCTGCCGGCCGGGGGGCCGGTCTACGACGCCGCCCTGCACAGCCTGTTCGTCGGCTTCGTCTTCGCCATGGTCTTCGGCCACGCACCGATCATCCTGCCGTCGGTGCTGCGAGTGCCCCTGCCCTTCCACCGCGGCTTCTATCTGCCTTTGCTCGCTCTGCACGCCTCACTGACCCTGCGGGTGGCTGGCGACCTGGCCGGATTCGACCAATTGCGGCTGTGGGGCGGCTTGCTGAACGCCGCGACGATCGTCGCCTTTCTGTTGATGACCGCGGTGACGGTGATGATCGGCCGGACCGCCAGACCGGCCACGGCAGCGAACGCGCGCAATAGGGGGGCGTGAGAACGGGGACGTGTGACACGTGGGTTAGACTTCGGGCGCCTTAATTTGGCCCCGAGGCGATGCCATCTTCCGGGGGGCCCGGAGCCACAGGCGAGTCCCTTGATGACATCGTTTCACAGGTTTGCCGCTTTGCCTTCGTTCGATGGTGGCGCGGAAGCATCGCAGCTTCGCCGCCAGGCCTGGACGGTCTGGCGGCGCCTTCTCGAGAGCCAGCACTGGCGAAGCACACCACGTGGACCTCGCCCGCCGGAAAGTGGGGCACTGACCGATGCACTCATCAGCGCTTTCGGCCTGACCATGCGCAGCGTCGGCCTTTATCATCGGGGGCAGCGCAACACGCTGGCCGTGCGGCGAGTCGAGCTGCAGCTTGCCTGCCCGGGACTGCCGCCGGAATTCGACGGCTTCCGCATCCTCCATGTCAGCGATCCCCATTTCGATTTGTGCGAAGGACTTGCCGAGGCCATCGCCGAAGCGGCAGCCGGCAGCCCGGCCGATGTCTGCGTGTTGACCGGCGATTACCGGGCGGCCATCCGCGGGCCGCATGACAAGGCCGTCCGCGCCCTCGAGCGGCTGGTACACGCGATCACAGCGCCCGCCGGCATCTGGGCCACCCTCGGCAACCATGACGGTGTAGCCATGGTGGAGCCGATCGAACGTTTGGGAATCGGCCTTCTGATCAACGAAGCGGCGTCACTTTACCGCGGCACGGCCAAGCTGCGCCTGGTCGGGCTGGACGATGTCCATCGTTTCCATACACCCCTGGCCGACGAGGCCTTGGCGGAACACGCTCCGAGGCGGGGCGACGGCTTCGGCATCGCCTTGGTCCATTCCCCGGATATGGCTGTCGCAGCGGCCCGTCTCGGCTATGGACTGTACCTGTGCGGCCATACGCACGGCGGCCAAGTCTGCCTGCCCGGCGGCCGCCCGGTCGTCACTCATTGCGACAGCCCCAGGCGCTATTCCCGCGGACTTTGGCGGATCGGCAAGATGCAGGGTTATACCAACTGCGGCGCCGGCGCCTCGGGCGTGCCCCTCCGCTATTTCAGCCGCAGCGAAATCGCCCGGCTGACACTAAAAGCCGCTCCGCCGGTGGACCAGGGCGGCGCTTTGAGGTAACAACCTCGGCAGCCACTGTTCGAGGACCACCCATGACCCTTTGCCCCTGCGGCAGCGGCCGCGATCTCGATGATTGCTGCGGCCCGATTCTTGCCGGCACCCCGGCCTCCACCCCCGAGGCTCTGATGCGCTCGCGCTACAGCGCCTATGTGCTGTGCAACATCGACCACCTTGAGCGCAGCCTGGCGCCGGAATCGCGTGGCGACCACGACCGTCAGGCCGCCGAGCAATGGGCCAAATCAGCCGAGTGGCTGGAGTTGTCCATCCTGTCGACCCAGGGCGGAGAGGCGGCGGAACAGACCGGATCGGTCGAGTTCCTCGTCCGATTCCGCCAGGGCGGCACTGAGCAAAGCCATCACGAAACCAGCAATTTCCGTCGGCAC
This sequence comes from Pseudomonadota bacterium, assembly GCA_021793155.1. Classification (GTDB taxonomy): domain Bacteria; phylum Pseudomonadota; class Alphaproteobacteria; order Rhodospirillales; family Magnetospirillaceae; genus DUZF01. The sequence goes on from JAJYTF010000020.1 coordinate 28,312, forward strand.
GAGGGGGGATGGGTCTATGTGGACGGCAAGGTCCACAACAAGCCCGTGGTGCGCAGCTCGCCCAAGGTCGGCAGAAACGAGCCCTGCCCATGCGGCAGCGGCAAAAAATACAAGCAGTGCTGCGGACGCTGACGAAGGTAATGGGCCGACCTGTAAACGGAATATTGAGAAAACGGCATTAACCATTGGATGATGGTTCAGCCATCCCCACATGGCATTCATTACTCGAGTGGACAATTCATGACTCCAAAAGGCGACGGCCCTTTCCCAACAGCACGAGACGACGCCGAACTGGCTGAGCGGGTTGACCTCTATCCGCAAACCCAGTCGCCCGCCTATCGCCTGGCGTTCAAAGACATCGACTTCATGCTGCGCGACGACCTGCGTCCGGTGCGCCTGCAGCTCGAGCTGCTGAAGCCGGAACTGCTGCTCAAAGAGCAGGGAATCCGGTCAACCGTCGCCGTGTTCGGCAGCGCCCGCATCACCGACCGCGCCGGCGCCGAGCAGCAATTGGCGGATGCCGAAGCGGCGGCGCGGGCCAACCCGGGCGACGCCCGGCTGGCGCGCGAAGTCGGCATCGCACGGCGGATGCTGGCCAACACCCGCTATTACGAGGAAGCCAGGCGGCTGGCGCAAATCGTTTCTGCGGCCTGCATTAAGCCCGACGAATGCGACTTCGTCGTACTGACCGGCGGCGGCCCCGGCATCATGGAGGCGGCGAACCGCGGCGCTTCGGATGTCGGTGCCAAGTCGGTCGGGCTGAACATCGTCCTGCCCATGGAGCAGGCCCCCAATCCCTATGTCACGCCCGACCTGTCGTTCCAGTTCCACTACTTTGCCCTCCGCAAGATGCATTTCCTGAACCGGGCCAAGGCGTTGGTGATTTTCCCCGGTGGCTATGGCACGTTGGACGAAATGTTCGAAGCGGCGACGCTGGTCCAGACCGGCAAGATCGAACGCATCCCCTTCCTACTGTTCGGCAAGGAATACTGGGAACGGGTGATCAATTTCGACACCATGGTCAGCGAAGGGATGATCACCGCGGCGGACCGGGATATTTTCCAGTTCGTCGAGACGGCGGAAGAGGCATGGCATCACATCGCCAATTTCTGGGGCCTTCCCAATCACCCGCAGAGCGCGCGGACAGAATAGGCAGGGGCTCAATCGCCGGCTTGCCGCGGGCAGCTGGTAATGTTGGAATGGGTCCAGCATTACCCGATGAGGTCTCCCGTGAAATTTCTCGATTCGCCGGCCGCATTCCTGTCCGCCCTGGGCGTCGCCATCTTCGTCTTCGGCCTTGGGCTTACCTCGCCGATCTGGTTCCTGGTGGACGGCAAGGGTCCGCTCGAGGCCGTCCATGAAGGAACGCCCATCGTCGTCGTCACCATCATCGGACTGATCCTCACCGGCCTTATCGGCATCGCCGCCCACCAGTTGAAAAAGCCCCAGGAGGCCGTGGAAGAGGCCGCCATCCCCGTCGAAATGACCGACAATCACAGGAAGCACGTGGTCGTGCATGTCCTGGTGGTGCTGATGTTCGTCATCCCGTTCCTGACGATCGTGCTGGGCTTCCTGTTCAAGCGCGTGATCGATTTCTCGGCCGGCTAGATCCCGCTGCCCCGTTCGATCTCGCCGGTCAGCAGTTCGACCCTGCGCAGCAGCTCGTGCAGCGCCGGCTCGGCAAAGCCGCGGTGTTCCAACTCGCGAATAGTGTTGATCAGATAGTCGCGGTTCAGCCCCGCCTTCCCTTCCGCCTCCATTATGATGCGGGCCGCATCGGCGGGCAGCAGGTCGCCGGCATAGTGGCTGTGCCCCATATCGGCGACGAAGGTATAGGCCGATGCTTGCCTGCCGCCCATGTCCACCGGCAGGTGTTTGGGGAGGTAGGCATAGGCGGCCAGCTCCCGTTCATTCAGATAGTCGACCACCTCGTCGCGCTTGTCCGCCGCGATGCGGAAGGCCAGCCCGCGGCAGAGCCCCCCGGGCGTCAAGCCGAGCACAAGGCCGGGCCGGGCGGGGGTTCCGCGCCAATAACGGCTGTAGACGCAGAACGACCGGTGATAGCCAGGGAGCGCCGCCGGGGTCGCTTCGACGAAAGGAAACCCCGGCCGCCACATCAATGAACCGTAACCAAAAACCCAAAAATCCTCCATCAACAGCCGCGCCAGACGGGCTTGCGCTTGCCGATGAAGGCGTCGATTCCTTCCGCCGCATCCGCGGTGAGCATATTGATGGTCATCACCTCGCTGGCATAGGCATAGGCCTCGTCCAGGCCCATTTCGGCCTGGCGGTAGAACGCTTCCTTGCCGATGGACAGCGTGCGCGGCGATTTTGCCGCAAGAACGCCGGCCAATTCGGCGACCGCCGCGTCCAACTGATCGCCCGGCACCGCCCGGTTCACCAGCCCGATGCGCATCGCCTCGGCAGCGTCGATCGGCCGGCCGGTCAGCAACATTTCCATCGCCGCCTTGCGGCCGACGTTGCGGCTGAGCGCTACCATGGGCGTCGAGCAGAACAACCCGATATTGACGCCGGGCGTGGCGAAATGTGCCGTATCGGCTGCGATCGCCAGGTCGCAGGAGGCCACGAGCTGGCAGCCGGCCGCGGTCGCCATGGCATGTACCTTGGCGATCACCGGCTTGGGCAGGCGGACGATGGACGTCATCAGCTGCGAGCAGCGGGAGAACACTTCCGCATAGGCCTCACGCCGCGTGTCGCTACGCATTTCCTTGAGGTCGTGCCCGGCCGAAAAGACCGGCCCGTTGGCCGCCAGGACCACCACCTTGACCGTCGGGTCGACCCGCACCGCATCCAGCGCATCGATCAGGGCGCCCATCAGCTTCATGGACAGGGCGTTGCGCGCCTCGGGCCGATTGAGGGTCAGGGTGGCGACGCCGTCGGCGTCGGTACGCAACACCTGCGGAAGGGTTTGTTCAGTCATGGAGTCCTCCAAGCCGTTTCGGGTTCGGCTTAGTACGGCACCAAGCGCCTCGAGCCGTCAACCTTGCTGCTATGGGCGGGCTGACAAGCGGTGATTGTTCCTCCGGATCGGAGCGGCTACTCTGCCCGCTGGCCGGCTGATTCGGCCGCCGTCGAGGGGATGAGCGTTGCAATGGAAAGGGAACCGTCACAGGCGCAGTTGATCGACGACGAGCTGTGCTTTGACGCGCCGGCAAGGTCTGTCGGCGAAATCGTCAGCGGAACCTTGTTGTGCTGCCCGCCCGACACGGCGGTGAGCGATGCCGCGGCGCTGATGCGTGCGGCAAAGTGCAGTTCCATCATCGTCGTTGACGACGGCCGGCCGGTCGGAATCTGGACCGAGCACGACTCTCTGGCCATCGATTTCGACGCCCCCGGGATTTTCGACCGGCCGATCTCACAGTTCATGGCGCAAGGCCTCAAGGTGATCGACAGCGGCGCCTCGGTCAGCGAAGCCGGGTTGCGGCTCAAGCGGGAGAGGATCCGCCACCTGCTGGTGGTCGATGGCCAGGGCAGTCCGGTCGGCATGTTGTCGCAGACCGACGTGGTGCTTAACCACGGCGTCGAACATTACCTGACCTTCCGCGACGTACGCTCGGTGATGTCACCGACCCCTCCGGTGCTGCCGTCCGAGATGTCGCTGGCGGACGGCGCGGCAAAGATCCGCGCGGCCGCCATTGAAGCGGCGATCGTCGCCTCGCCGGACTGGCCCGACATGGGCATCGTCACCGAACGCGACATCGTCCGCATGATAGCCGAACGGCGCATCGGAACGGTGGGCGACGCCGCCAGCCGTCCGGCCGTCTCGGTGCAGCCCAACGCCACCCTGCTGGTGGCCCGCAACCTGTTCGCCGAGCACAGGTTCCGTCACCTGCTGGTGCGCGATCATGCCGGCCAGATCGTCGGTATCCTGTCGTTCGCCGATATTCTCCACACCCTGCAATATGAATATGTGGCGCAAATCAATTCCGCCCTGCGCGAGCGTGACGCCGCGCTGATCCGGTCCCGTAAGGACCTCCATCTGGCCCGCCAGGTGATCGAGGCGTCCCTGGACGGCGTGATGATCGTCAACCAGGACGGCCTTATCGAATACGTCAATCCCGCTTTCACCAGATTGACCGGTTATCCTGCCAAGGAGGTCGTCGGCCGCAGTCCGCGACTGCTGCAGTCGGGCCGCCACGATCGGGAATTTTACGACACGCTGTGGACCCAGTTGAGCCGGGACGGGCACTGGCAGGGCGAAATATGGAACCGCCGCAAGAACGGTGAGACATTCATCGAATGGCTTGCGATCAACGCCATCCACGATGACAACGGGCACATCCTGAAATACGCCGCGATCTTCCGCGACATTACCGAAGAGAAACGGGATGAGGAGCGTGTGCGCACGCTCGCCTATACCGACCCGCTGACCTCGCTGCCCAACCGCCGGCTGCTGACCGACCGGCTGGAACTGGCGATCGCCAACGCCCATCGGCACGGCAGCATGCTGGCGGTGATGTTCCTCGACCTGGACCTGTTCAAACAAATCAACGACAGCCTTGGCCATGACACCGGAGATGCCGTGTTGATCGAGGTGACGCAGCGCCTCCTGGCCTCTATCCGCGAAGGTGACACGGTTGCGCGAATGGGCGGCGACGAGTTCGTCATCCTGCTGCCCGAAGTCGAGGACCCGGCAGACCTGGCTTTGCTGGCCGAGCGCATAACCGAGTCGGTGAAAGCACCGCTGGTGCTGGCCGCCCGCGAATTCTACATCACCACCAGCATCGGCATCGCCGTGTATCCCGAGGACGGCGATTCGGCTGAAACCCTGCTCAAATGCGCCGACCAGGCGATGTATCAGGCCAAGGAAGGCGGCCGCAACAACTACCAGCTGTTCTCGGCCGCGATGAACGCCCGGTCGGCCAAGCGCCTCACCATGGACAACTGGCTGCGCCATGCGCTGGACAACGGCGAAATGAGCGTGGCTTACCAGATCAAGGTCGACATCAGCAGCGGGGCGGCAAGCGGCGCGGAAGCCATGCTGCGATGGCACCATCCGGAGCTGGGAACAGTGCTGCCGGGCGAATTCGTTCCGCTGGCCGAGCGCCTTGGCCTGATGCCGTCGCTCGGCCGATGGCTGATCGAAACCTCATGCCGCCAGGCGAAATGCTGGCTGGAGCGCGGGCTGCCGCCGCTGCGCCTGACCATCGGCCTGTCGCCGCGCCAATTCGTTGAAAGCGACTCGGCGGCGACGGTGGAGAAACTGCTGGCCGACACCGGCTTCCCGGCCGACCTGCTGGAACTGGAATTGACCGAGGCGGCCCTGCTCGACCACCCCGCTGAAGTCGGAGAGGGCATCGACCGGCTGCACCGGCTGGGAGTACGCATCAGTATCGGTGACTTCGGCACGCGACAGACCAGCCTGACCGCCCTCAGCCAGATGCCGATCGACGCGGTAAAAATCGGACGATCTTTCGTCGAGGACCTGGGCCGAGCCTTCGAATTAGGTGACGTCGTCCTTGCCATCATTCATTTGGCCCATGCGCTGGGAATGAGGGCGGAAGCCGATGGCGTCGAGCGCCCGAATCAGGAGGAGGCCCTGCGCATCGCCGGGTGCGACGCCATCCGCGGCTACCTGACCAACCGTGCCGTCTCGTCCGAGGAACTGCTGGCACTGTTCGACCGCCACCTGCTGCCCGGCGGCGGTTGAGGTGATCTCCGCTTCGGAACGAAGCGTTATTTGCCACCCCTCACTGGGGCGGGCGCGGGCCGAAGCGTAATCTGGTCTGTGCTTCCGGTTTTTCCAGGACCTTCTTCGATACCCTGATGATGTCGGCGACGCTGAACGGCACCGGCAGCACGTCGCTGGCCCCCACCTCCAACGCCTTCGCCGCCACCTCGCCATCGTGCTGATCGACCACGAGCACCACGGCCATGGTCAGCTTCATTTCCTTGCGCAGCTGCCTGACGAAGTCGATGCCGGTCATGGTATCGAGGTCGGCTTCGCAGAACACGATGCCCGGATCGAATTCCCTCACTTGGCGCAACATTTCCGCACCTGATCCGAATAGGATGGTACCGGCACCGATCTGCTTGAATATGGGCGACAGAAGCTCGCGGATGGCCTTGCTGTGAACGGCAAGCAAGACCTTACGGCCACCCAGAACCCGGTCTTGTCGGAAATCCATGGTCGCCTCGGCGTATGCGTTGGGGCCAAGGCCGATATTGCGACAATATTTACAACTCGTCAAATGGCTGAGGGGTCCCACCCTACCAGACCAACACCCGTTTCTTCTTCTTCAGGTCTTCGATTTTTTCCGACCGAAGCTGCAACTTGGTCATGAGGACCCAATCGTCCACCTTCATGAATCGCGGTGCCAGGAATTGATAAACGCGGGTGATCGAATTGTGTACATGGTAGGATACGCAGACTTCGATCGATTTCCATTCCTTGATCAGATCGTCCCACGCCATCAGCCGAATATGAAGTTCGTCTCGCTTTTCGCGAATGAACAGCACCTGATTTTCCAGATTCTTCAGTACGGCAAGGATCTCGCCCGTCTGTGCGTCGAGTTCCAGAAACCGCTTGGAGAAATCATCGAGGGCAATAGTGAGAAGCTTCACCACCTGGTCGATGGTCTGAACGACCGTACGCTCCCGAATGTAGAGTTTTCGTAAATCACGGACCTTCCGGTCGATACTCTCTATTTCGTTAAATTTGTCGCGCAAGGCCTCGACATAGGCAAGTTCGTGCGAAAGCTTTTCGACGTATTTGATCATCTCTTGCTTATTGTCGCGGCCGATGCCCAGACGTTCCGCCGCCTCCCCGAAGGCTTCGTTCACCTTCTTCTTGGTGGCCGGATCGTCGGCCAACTGCATCAGTGCCTCCGGATCGGTAATCAAGTCCTCGACACCGGTCAGCCAGTTGACCAATTGCATGCTGATTCGCTGATGGGCAATCACCATGTGCCGCGGGCTGAGTTCCCAGGTGGCCTCGCCGGTAAGGATTTCCTTGGGGAGGGCATCGCCGATCCTGAGACCGCTTACGAATTTCAGCCCCTCCGCCAGCAGGTCGAGCATCGCGCAATCCTCCTTGCCCAGGGAGAACTCGCGCTTGAGACCGGGAAAAGGCAACAGTGCCTCGTTGTTGGAAATCTGCACGGCCATCACCGGTTCACCGGTCTGCTGATGGATATGGAAGACCCCGTCCTTCATCCGCGTGAAAAACGGATGCTCAAAACTGACGGCGGTTATCTCCGCGGCCTCGGCCATTGCTGTCCCCCAGCCAACCATTGGTGGCGACCGGCGCAAGATGCGACGGGTAATTGCCAGACCATTATTATCCGAAGTAGAATATCTTATCCACAACCCTCTCATCATCTCCTTTAATCCGGGCCTTGACGAAGTTCATGGCCACCCTCGCACCATTGACTAGAATCGGCGGACGCAGCTGATGGAGTCGGAGATGAGCGGTTGGGGCTGTCCGCATGAGGACAAGGGAATTTGTACGCGCCTCGGTGGTCGGCCTTGTGATCCCGGCATGCGCGGATGTGTCCTGCACGGCCGTTTCCGTTTCGCCAATGAAGCCAAGAACCGGCGGCGACCTGCATCCCAGGAAAACGGCGAAGAGCCGGCGTGCGACCCTTCGCCGCCCACCGAGGCTCAGTGACCGAGGGTCTTGTCTGTCGCGGTTTCGGCCTATTCCGCCGCAACGGTGGCGCGAGGCGTCTTGCCCCCCGGCCAAAGCTTGGCCTGGGCCCGTTCGTATTGCGGCGGATAGGGCACCGGGGCGCCGAGAGCCACGGCGGCACGCCAGGCCCAGCGCGGATCGTCCAGGAAAGCGCGGCCTAGAGCGACCATGTCGGCCTGCCCAGAGGCGACTACCGCCTCGGCCTGCTCCGGCCCGGTGATCAGGCCGACCGCCCGGGTCAGCATGCCGGTTTCCTGCCGGACCCGCGCCGCCAGGTCCACCTGATACCCCGGCAAGGCAGGAATCTTGGCGTCGGCCAGCAGGCCGCCGGAGGAGACACAGACATAATCCACCCCTTCGGCCTTGCAGGCGTTCAGATAGATGATCGCCTCGTCCGGGGTGAAGCCGCCCTTGACCCAGTCGGTGGCGCTGATGCGGATGCCGAGCGGCTTATCGTTGGGGAGGGCGCGCCGCACCGAGCGGATGACCGCCAGCGGGAAACGCATGCGATTGTCCAGCGAACCGCCGTAAACGTCGGTCCGCAGATTGGACAGGGGCGAGAGGAACTGGTGCAGCAGGTAGCCATGGGCGGAATGCAATTCCACCACATCGATCCCGGCGCTGTCCGCCTTCTCCGCCGCCTCGGCAAAGGCATGCCGCAGGCGGTCGATGTCGTAGGGCCCGATCTCGTGCGGCGTCGGCCAACCGGCGGCGAAGGGCACGGCCGACGCCGAAATGGTCTCCCAAGCCCCCTCGGCCGGCCGCAGACAGGCGCCCCCCTGCCAGGGGCGTTGCGACGAGCCTTTCCGCCCGGCATGGCCGATCTGCACGGCCACTCGCGACTTCCCGATGGCCTTCAAGGTGGTCACCAGATGGGTGAAGGCGGCAACGGCGGCGTCGGAATAAAGCCCAAGGTCGCCGAGGCTGATACGTCCCTCCGGGGTGACAGCGGTCGCTTCGATCACCACGAGCCCAGGCCCCGAAGCGGCCAGGCTGCCGTAATGCTGGGTGTGCCATTCCTGCGCCACCCCGTTGACGGCGCTGTATTGGCACATCGGCGCCACCACGATGCGGTTGGGCAGTTCCAATCCGCGAATGGTCAGGGGCTGGAACAGGTGACTGCTGTCGGCCATTTGCCGTCCTCCTCTCGCGATCTTGGCCGCATGATAATCACTTCACGGCCAAGGCGCGAGAGCGGACGGCGGGCTCGATGACAGGCGGATGATGCTGACACGGCCGGTCCCGCCCTCAGGATAGGCACCCGAGGGCGGGCGCCGGATTTATTCCCATTTCAGCAGACTGAGCGACCGGCTCCCGATGGCCGACCCGCGAAGCAGAATTGTTGCGGCAACTGCGAGCAACGCCACCAATGTCAGCGTCGGCGGCTGGATGTTGACCAAGGCGAGAATGCCGAGGACGATCGCCGCAAGCCCGGTGAACACCTGGGCACCCGCGGCCGCGGCCACCGCTTGCTGCACCACCGTCTGGGCCGACATCAACGTCTGGGTCGGCACCGTCCCCGCTGCACTGGCAGTCTGACTCCTGATTTCATTAAGCCGGGCGATGGCACCGCTGCTCAGCACCAGGGCGCTGCCGAACACGATGGCCGAAGCCGCCATCAGAACCTGAGGATCGATCCCGATGATGGACAGCACGCCCAATACGATGCCGACCAGCCCGGCCAGCATTTCGATGGTCAACCCACCGACCTCGCTGCTGCGCTGGGTGGCAGTTTCGGTCGCGCTCAGCGCGCGCGAATATTCCGCAGCGATCACGGCGCCCTCGAGCACGAAGGCCGCTCCGATGACGATGCCCGCGATCGACAGCATCAACTCTGGCACCACATTGGCCAAGCCAACAATGCTGAGGACCACTGCGCCGATGCCTCCCACGACTTCGGCGCCGGCACCACCTGTCGCCGCTTCCAAAGGACCTCTTTGCGTCGTAGTAGCCATTCCCTAACCTCCATGTCCAAACATCAGGCGCAGCCAATCCATAGGCGATTGGCTTCGCGCCCCGGCCGCTTTACGTTTCGCCACCGGGATACCCGAATAAACAACGGCGCGAGGAGGCACGGTTCCCGATCAAATTCCGACGCGCCGACGCAGGTCACGCCTTCGCAGGGCGTTTCCCGGTTCGGCGCGCCGGTTTCGGCGGCGGCCCGTCAGCCAAGATCGAAAATCAACAATTGACTGGGCGCCTTGGCCGCGACTTCCACGACCGGCATCGCCTCGATGGCGGCGCCGTCTCCGGCCGCCAGCGGCTGCCCGTTGACGGTCAGACTGCCGTCCACCACCTGCACCCAGGCGCCTCGCCCCGGCCGCAAGGACAGGCTGAGCTCATGGCCGGCATCGAGGAGGCTGGCATAGACGTCGGCATCCTGATGAAGCCTCAACGCTCCGTCGCGACCATCTGTCGCGGCGATCAGGCAAAGCTGATTGTGTTTTTCCTCTACGGCGAACAGCTTCTGCTCGTAGCCTGGCGCAATCCCGTCCCGCTCGGGCAAAAGCCATATCTGCAGAAGTTTCACCGGCGCACTGGCGGACGCATTGAATTCGCTGTGCCGGATTCCGGTGCCGGCCGACATGCGTTGCACCTCGCCCTGGCGGATCACCGAGTGCTCGCCGGTGCTGTCCCGGTGTTCGAGCGCGCCGTCAATGATGTAGGTCAAGATTTCCATGTCGCGGTGGCCATGGGTGCCAAACCCCTTGGCCGGCTTGATCACGTCTTCGTTGATCACCCTCAAAGCGCGGAATCCCATGTGCTGCGGATCGTAGTAGTCGGCAAATGAGAAACTGTGCCTGGTATCGAGCCAGCCGTGGTCAGCATGCCCGCGCGCGTCCGAAGGCCTCAGCACTACGGTCATCTTGAACTCCTCTTGCCATCTGCCGCCCTCAGATAAAGGTTGCGTCACAAATGGGAACAATCCATGATTCGTGAACAACACTGTTGCCTCCATCGCGACAATTGGAAGGGGGGAAGATGGATCGACTGGACAGCATGGAAGCTTTTGTGCGGGTCGCCGAATGCCGCAGCTTCTCGGTTGCGGCCCGGCGGATGGAGCTGTCCAAGTCGGTGGTCAGCCGCCAGATCGCACGGTTGGAAGCACATCTCGGCGCGCGCCTCTTCCATCGCACCACCCGCAGCCTGGCGCTGACCGAGGTCGGCCAAGCCTATTACGAGCGCTGCACCCGGATTCTTGCCGAGATCGAGGAAGCGAACCTGTCGGTGAGCAACCTGCAGGCCGAGCCGCGGGGCAGGCTGCGCGTCAACGCTCCGATGAGTTTCGGCATCCACCATTTAGCGCCCCTGATCCCGCGCTTCCTGGATCGATTTCCTCATGTCGACGTCGACATGGCGATGAACGACCGGGTGGTCAGCCTGGTCGAGGAAGGCTTCGACATCGCCGTCCGGATTGGCAGGCTGGAGGATTCTTCCCTCATCGCCCGGCATCTGGCGCCCGCCCGGCGCGTGGTCTGCGCGAGCCCGTCCTATCTCGAACGGCGCGGTGTTCCACAAAGCCCTGACGACCTTGCCGACCATTGCTGCCTCAGCTACAGCAATCTGACCGCCTCGGACGAATGGAATCTCTGTACCGCCGAGGGCAGGCGCTGGCCGGTGGAAGTGCGCGGTCGGCTGCGGGTGAACAACGGGGATGTTCTGCGCGAAGCGGCCTTGTCCGGCGTGGGACTGATCATGGCCCCGACCTTCCTTTGCGGATGCGACCTGCAGGCGGGCCGGTTGGTCTCGGTGCTGGACCAATTTGTCCCGCAGAACATCGCCATCCACGCGGTTTATCCGCACAGCCGACATCTTTCGCCGAAGGTCCGCGCCTTCGTCGACTTCCTGGCCGAGAATTTCGGCCCGCGGCCTTATTGGGACCTGGTGGAGTAACCCGCATTTCTCACACCCTTGTCGGGGGGTGAGAAATGCGGGCTGGGTCCTATGCCAGATGCGCCGCCGGCGAATGGCTGGAAGGCAGGCCGACCAGGCCGGTTTCTTGAGCGGCCGGCTGGGCGCCGGCGGCCGGATCGAGCAACCAGCCGCCATTGGCCGCGCTCACATTGTGCATATTTTCGGCACTGCCGGTGAAATCGAGAAGAAGCTGCGATCGGCTCAGGCCGCCCTCGGCCAGTTGCCCGAGCCAATAGGCCGCACCGCCCGCGTCGGGGGCGCGGTTCAGAATGCCCTGGTAGAGCTGGGTGACAAAGGCGCTATCGTGCGGGCCGCCATGGTCGGCAGGGGCGTCGGCCGTCGGAAAGCGGCTTTGAAATTCGCTGGAGCCGAGGAAGGCGGTCGCCACCTGGGTCAGGTTGAGGGCACCGGAACCGACCTGCCGCTGCCAATATTCGAGCCCCGGCAGATCCGGCTGGCGGCCGAGCAATCCCTGATAAAAGCAGGCGATTTGCGCATTGGCTCCGGTCTCGATGAAATACATGCCGGCATAGCCGGCCTGTCCGTTGGCCACGGTCGTCGCCGCACCGTCGAAGACGATATAGGCGAGGCCATTGTCGTTGACCGTCTGATGGCTGGAATTGTCGGTGACGGTCACCGTCCCATCGGCCCCGACGCTGACCGCGTATTGGCTGCGCGGGCCGTCGAGCACCATGGCGTTGGCCCCTGAGGTGAAGGTGGCATTCTGGAAGCCGATGACCGAATTGCCGCCGGCGGGGGCCATGCCGGCAACCTCGACGGCGATGCCGTTGGCGCCGCGGATAGACGCATTCTGCTGGGCGATGAACGTGGCGATCGAAGTTGAACCTGCGGTCGAGCCGCCGCTTCCGGCATCGGCACCGGGCGTGGTATCGGCCGTGCCGTAGGGGGCAGGCGCAGTATTGTAGTCGGCGACAGTGCTCGACGTGGAATAGGCGCGGATCCAGTCGATGTTCATGCCGGCCGGAAAATGCGTGCCCGAATTGGGATCACCCGGCCAATAGCCGCCCACGGCCAGATTGGCCAGAACATACATGGGCTGGTTCTTCAGGTCGGCGGGGGTCGCCACCTGGTAGACCTGCTGGCCGTCGAAATAGAAGGTGATGGTGTTCGGTTCCCAGTCGACGGCGTAGGTGTGATAGCCGGTCGTAGTATTGGCCACCGGATTGCCTTGGCCACTCTGCCCGCCACTAAGGTAATTGCTATGGACGGTGGTGTAGTCGGTATTGATCTGGTTGCCCAGCATCTCGACCACGTCGATTTCCGGCGGCCACTGATGGTCGGCCGGCAACAGCCAGAATGCTGGCCACATCCCCTGCCCGGCCGGCAACTCGGCCCGCATCTCGAATACCCCGTAGGTCTGGGCGAAGGTTCCGTTGGTGGTGAGCACGCCCGACGTATAGGGAAGGTTGCCTACCTGTGAGAGAATGCCGTGCGGCGTCGGATTGGCCGTAATGGTGAGAACGCCATTGTTCACCGAGAATGGATTGACCCCCAGCGAGGGCTGAGTGGCGGGATCAACGTAATATTCCTGTTCGCCGTTCGAGGGGAGCGTATGCGACCCGTCGGCATAGGTGGCGTTCCAGACGCCATTCGGATTGCTTGGCGAAACCAGGCTCAGGCTGTTAAATTCCTCATCAAAGACAAGTCTATCTTGGCTGGTATTCAATGTGGGCATCAATCCGCTCCGTCTGGATCAGGGATCCTGCGTCCGCGACTGGATCAACAGGCGTATTCAACCCTGCCCAAACGGGGTAAACGAAATGATGTCTATTTCATTGTTTCCAATGTTCTATCCTTTGTTTTCGTAGTATACTCCTTAATTGCGAAGCAACCATCCGGCAATTACTGCCGGAGGCTGCGACGCCGACACTCGGCGACCTCCTGGTCGAACGGATGACGGCCTAACCCGTTCCGCCCTAATTTGACCACGAAATTGTTGGATGACAGAGACCGTTGGATCGCTTATGAAACGCCCAGGCTTTCGAACGGATGGTTCCTCTAGTGTTACGATCTGTTAAGTTTGCCCTCCCGGCCGTCATGCTTGCCGCCGTCGCCGGCTGCAGTCAGGACTACTCGCCCAATACCTACGCCGCGACGGCGGTTCAGCAGGCCAATAAGGTCGAACGCGGCGTCATCGTCGGCTTCCGCGAGGTTATGATCAGCGAGAACGGCACGGTCGGGGCGGTCACCGGTGGCGCTGCCGGAGGAATTCTCGGATCCCAGACCGGCAGCGGATTCAACGCCGCTCTGGGCGCTGTCGCCGGAACGGCGGTGGGCAGCCTGGTGGGCGCCACCATCGAACATGCCGCGGGCGATACCACGGGCTGGGAATACATTGTCCGCAAACCGAACGGCGACCTCGTGTCGGTCACCCAGAGGGAACCGAAACCCATCCCGCTCGGCCAAAAGGTTCTGGTCATCACCGACAACCAGGCGCGGATCGTTCCCGACTATTCGGTAGCCATCGATCCACCGGCTGAAACCTCTCCGACCAAGGAAAAGGACGCTCCGGCCGCCAAGGAAAAGACCGAGGCGAAGGAAACACCTGCGCCGGCAGCCCCGGCCCAGACGCCGTCGACATCGGCATCAACCGCAGGCGAGACCCCGACCGAGACTGCTCTGCCCTCTCCCGTGACGGTCGAAGCGATTCCGGCACCCGCCCCGGCGGAAGCCGCCCCGGCGCCTGCCGAGCCCCCGGCACCAGTCCCGGCCGCCGCGGTCGTTCCGTCCGCCATCGGAGGACTGTCCGCCGTGGGAGGATTGCCCGCCGTGGGAGGATTGCCCGCCATCGACGGTTTGTCCGCCGTCGGCATTCAGTCCCAGCTCTCCCAACCGAGCCAGCCCGCGCCGGTGCCGGCGGCAGACGCTGTTCCCGCCCCCGCCGAGACGCCAGAGCCGGCCGCCACGCCCGCACCCGTTGCCGACCCGGCCCCCACGCCTGCCGCGAATCCCGCGGGAGAGGGGACGCCGCCCCAGACCAATGCGGGGACGGGAAGCCCTCCGCCTCAATAAGGACGACTGCCGTGAAAACACTTGCTCCAGCTCTTGCCCTCGCCGCAGCCCTGACAGCCACCCCGGCCCTTGCTACCGACCACTTCACCCTCAGCAGCCCCGACATCGCCACCGGCCGCCCGATTGCCGAGCGACAGGTGTTTTCCGGCTTCGGCTGCAGCGGCGGCAACGTATCCCCGGCGTTGACCTGGCACGGAGCCCCTGCCGGAACACGGAGTTTCGCCCTCACCGTCTATGACCCCGATGCCCCCACCGGCAGCGGCTGGTGGCATTGGGTGGTATTCAACCTGCCGGCATCAACGCAACAGCTGGCTGCCGGCGCCGGTGACTCCGAACACCCGGGGCTGCCGGCAGGCTCGGTACAAAGCCGCACCGATTTCGGCAAGGCCGGCTACGGCGGGCCTTGCCCGCCCAAGGGAGACAAGCCGCATCGCTACATCTTCACCGTTTATGCGCTGAAGGTGGACAACCTGCCGCTGGACGCCGCATCGCCGGCCGCCATGGTGGGGTTCTACATCAACGCCAACACTCTGGCGAAGGCCAGCTTCACCGGCACCTACGGCCGCTGACCACCGAGTGGACCGCCCCTGACGCTTGGAACCCAAGCGTCAGGGGCGGACTACCAGCTACTTGACTTGCGGCGACACAACGGCCGGGTCGACATCGGATCGATTGAATCCAATCGAGGCGATCATCACATCCCCGAAGGATGTGGATCCCAACCCTGGAGACCCGACCATGTACGCCAAGCTTCCCTTGTCCCTTGCCGCAGCCGGAGCGGTCCTGTTGCTGGCGACCGGCGCATCCGCGACCGGAGTCTCGCCCGCCGCCTCGCAAGAGATCGCTACCGCCGCGGCCCATGCCGGCATGGCGGCCAGTGCGGCCGATGCAACCATGGTGCATGCCCATCTGCACCACACCATCAACTGCCTGGTCGGCCCGAAAGGGGCCGGCTACGACACCTCGCAGGATGATCCCTGCAAGGGCCAGGGCAAAGGCGCCATTCCTGACTCGCCGCCGGCAATGCAGAAGAAACTGGAGGCCGCCTTGGCGACCGCCAAGATCGGCGCCGCCGAACCCGATATGACCTCGGCGAAAGACAAAGCCAGGCAGGTGCAGTCGGCCCTGACCAGCGCACTGGGCGAGTAGTCCGCCGCCTCGTTCCGGCTGTGCTTTCGAGCGCCGGTGGGATTCGTCACTGGCTCGACCGCGGTGTCCTGGTCAGTTCGTCCTGATTGCGCAGGTTGGCCGGGCCCCGCGGCCGAGAGGCGCAGCGGCGTGACGTCAATGATGGCCGCGGCGCCTTCAATTTTCATCCGTCTCGGCGCCGGCCGCCGCAGGCGCTGCAAAGACGACTTCCAACTGCAGCATTTGCGCTCGCAGCCGATCGGCCAATGCGCCACCCCTGATTGCAACGGCGGTCGACAGTGCATCGGCTACGGTAGCCGAGGACGCCACCACGGAAACGCTGCCGGCAAATTGCGTGCTGCGCGCACAGGCCGAATTGAAGATGTGGTTGCACCATGGGCTGAAGCGGGTTCCGTCGGGTGCTGAGGTGGCAACGGCGCGGTCGACCAGTCGCAGCTTCCCCGCTCCTTCCAATCCGACCTGCCACGGCCGGCCGTCGGGATGTGCCCCGACCGCCCGGATTTCCCCATATCCACCAGGACGTGCGCCATCCCGCGATTGCGCAACAGTTCGGCCACCTTGTCGGTGACGAACCCCTGGGCGATCCCGTTGAGGGTTATCGCCATGCCGCAGAAATGGGCCGTCGCCTGCGGATCATAGGGGGCGGGCGGCGGGCAGCCCCGCCATGCCGGAAAATTTGCGGACTTCGTTGAAGCCCGAAAGGTTGAGCAGGCGAAAGACGTCGGTGGGACTGAGCAGCAGCAGCCAGCGAAACGCGCCGGCGGAAATGCCGCGCCCCTGGGTGGCGGCAAGCAAACCAAGAAGGCCGATGTCGAACAGGATGACCTGGAACAGCCACAGCGCCACCGCGATGCCCGCCGCGGTCGGCCGCTCGCGGACCAGCCCGCTGACCAGAGCGCTCACGCCGGCCGGCGCCCTCGGCCTCTGCGAGAGCGATGCCCAGCAGGCGTCGGGGTTCTATCTTGGCATCGCCGACGCAACTCAGGACGAAAGCGTCCTGCTGACGGCCCAGCGGCTGGCCGAAGGGACCATGGCGCGCCTGGTCCTTCTGCGCATGCAGATCGCTCGACAGAGCCCCGGCCGGCCGCCACTCGGTTAATCGCTGCACCAGGACTATTGGCAGTTGTCAAAATATGACCGGGACAGTCCCCGTCATTTCGCAATGCAACAAGCAATGCTGAATGACGGTCACCCAAGACAGCGCTAAATCAAACTTGTTTTCGTCCGCCAAATTCTGGAAAACCTTTGCGACGCCATCTACACTGGCGACACAGGATGGAAGTTTGGTAAAGCGCATGGAAGCGTCGCAAACTGAAAATAACGGTTCATCGGGCCCTCAGCTGGCGGAGGCCAAGCCGCCGAGCTTTCTGCGGCGCTTCCTGACATTGGCCATGCCCTATTGGCGCTCGGACGAAAAGTGGAAGGCCCGCGGCCTGACCTTGACGCTGGTCCTGCTTACTGTCGCCCAGGTGGTGACCCCCATTCTGATGAACCTGTGGAGCGAGAATCTTTTCGACGCTCTGGAACAGCATTTGATGCGGCGGTTCCTTTTCCTGGTGGCCGTCTTCGTCGTCATCATCCTGGCGAACCTCGCCGTGACCACGACCCATCTGGCGGTGAAGCGCCGGCTTCAGCTGGGCTGGCGCCGCTGGCTGACCCGCCATGTGCTGGACGATTGGATGACCACCGGGCGCCACTACCAGGTCACCCACATGCCGGGCGACCACGACAACCCCGACGGACGCATCGCCGAGGACATCCGCATCGCCACCGAATCGGCGATCAACCTGGCCCATTCGCTCTTCTACTGCCTGCTGCTGCTGGTCAGTTTCACCAAGATCCTGTGGTCGCTCTCGGGCCCGGGGCAGGTCACCATTGCCGGCATCGACATTTACATTCCCGGCCATCTTGTCTGGGTGGCGCTGGTCTATGCCGCCATCGGCACTTCGGTCGCCATGTGGCTGGGCCACCCGCTGGTGCGTGCGGTCAACAACCGCCAGACGCACGAGGCCAATTTCCGCTTCGGCCTGGTCCACGCCCGGGAAAAATCGGAAGCGATCGCCCTGATCCGCGGCGAAAAGGACGAGCGGCGGCGCTTCTCGGACCTTTTCGTCGAAGTGGCCGTGGCATGGCGTCGGCAGACTTCGGCCTTGTTGCACATCACCATGTTCACCTCCACCTGGTCGGTGCTGTCCACCGCCTTTCCCATCCTGGTGGCCGCGCCGCGCTATATCTCGGGCTCCATCAGCCTGGGCGTGCTGATGCAGACCGCTCAAGCCTTCCAGCAGATGGAGGGGGCGTTGTCCTGGCCCATTGACAACCTGGGCCTGGGCGCGGAGTGGAAGGCATCGGTCGAACGGGTGCTGGGGCTGCATGACGCGCTGACCCGCCTCGAGGAGGAGGTGGCCGACGCCGAGGAGCACCGCATCACTATCGCCACCGGCGATCGGCCGGTCTTGGCCTTCCAGGATTTGTCGGTCCACGACCCTGACAACAAGGTGGTGATCAGCGATTTCTCGGCGGATATCGCGCTGGGCGAACGGGTGCTGATCTCCGGCGACCCGGGTGCCGCGGTCAAGCTGTTCAAGGTGGTGGCGCAGCTGTGGCCGTGGGGCCACGGCCGCGTCGAACTGCCCAATGATGCGACCATCTTCTTCATGCCGCAGCGGCCTTACCTGCCGATCGGCACTTTGCGCGGCGCCATCAGCTATCCTGCCGGCCCCGACGCCTTCAGCAATGACGAATTGGCCGCCGCGCTGAAATCGGTGGGGCTGGATCACCTGGTCGAGCGGCTGGAGGACACACAGGCCTGGGAGAAGGTGGTTACGGCCGGCGACCAGCAGCGCCTGGGCTATTCCCGGCTGTTGCTGCATCGCCCGAACTGGATCTTCATCCAGGAGGCGACGAACGCCCTGGATCCGGAAGGCGAAGAGGACATGATGCGCCTGGTGCAGGCCGAGTTTCCTCAGGCGACCATCCTGACCGTCGGCTACCACGCCTCGCTCGAGGCCTACCACCAGCGCAAGCTGGTCCTGGTGCGTGCCCCGGACGGCCTGGTGCTGATCACCGATCGCCGCCGGGTGCCGCGCCCGTCGAAATCGAAAGTCGGCCCCGGCCGGTTCTACAGCCAGCTTCTCAAGCTGCTGGGGCAGACGAGCGGCGAGACGACCTGATCAGTTCGGCATACCAGCGGGCGGAAGCCTTGGCCGTGCGGTTTTGGGTCTGGTGGTCGACATAGACCAGCCCGAAGCGCTGGCTGAGCCCGCTGCCCCATTCGAAATTGTCCAAGAGCGCCCAGGGGAAAAAGCCGCGCACATCGGCGCCGGCACGCATGGCGTCGCCCATCGCCTCCGTGTAGGCCTTGAAAAAATTGATGCGGTGCTGGTCGTCCACCTGGCCCGCCGCGTCGGGCGCGTCGTCGCCGCCGCAACCGGTTTCCGTCACATAGATGGGCATGCGGTAGCGCCGGGTGATGGCCAGCAGCTCATCGCGGAACATGTCGGGGAATACCGGCCAGCCGACGCCATAGGTCGGCGCATCGGCGGGCGTCTCGCCCCAGCCGAAGCCCCAGGTGGTGTTGGCGTCGGCCCGGGCGAAAATGGGGCCGTAATGGTTCAGGCCGAACCAGTCGATAGGCCGGCAGATGCGGGCCATGTCGCCGGCCTGCACATAAGGTTCGATGGATCGGCCGATCTGCGGCGGGTAATGGCCGAGCAACTGCGGATCGGGAAAGGCGAGGTTCCAGTGCTCGTTCAACAGGTCGGCGGCAACCTGGTTTTCCGCCTTGTCGCCTTCCGGCAGAACGATCTGCCGGTTATGGATGGCGCCGATCGATGCGTTCGGCACTAGGTCGCGCAACACGTCGACCCCGGCGCCATGGGCGAGGTTGACGTGATGGATGGCCCTCAGGTGGCAGGCCTGGTCGGTGACCCCCGGCGCCGCCCAGTCGATGGCGTAGCCGAACAGGGTGAACACGCAAAACTCGTTGAAGGTGATCCAGCGCTTCACCCGGTCGCCGTAGCGCCGCGCCGCCAGACAGGCATAGTCGGCGAACCAGCCGGCACAGTCGCGATTGGTCCAGCCGCCCAGGTCGTCAAGCCCCTGCGGCAGATCCCAGTGGTAAAGGGTCAGCCATGGTTCGATTCCCGCCTCCAGCAGGCCATCGATCAGCCGGTCGTAGAAGTCGAGACCGCCTTGGTTGACCGCCCCGCGGCCGCGTGGCAGCAGGCGCGGCCAAGCCACCGAAAAGCGATAGGCGGCGAGCCCCATCTCCTTCATCAGCGCGATGTCTTCGGGATAGCGATGGTAGTGGTCACAGGCGACATCGCCGGTCGTGCCGTCGCCCACGCCGCCCTTCGTCCGGCAACGGGTATCCCAGATGCTGCGGCCGCGCCCACCCTCGGCAACCGCGCCTTCGATCTGATAGGCCGAGGTCGAGACACCCCAAACGAAATCATGCGGCAATTCGGGCAAAGACATCGCGACCTCCGAAAACAAAGACCGGTATAGGGAATCACGGATGATCGCCGAGATAAATTGAAAAAGATGCGAGTGTTCAGCTGCTTGGGCAAGCAAACGAGCGATGCCGCACGACGGCCACCCTTTGCTGCTGGGTCCGCCGGCCGAACTCGGCAATCATTGGCCCTCGGCCGCGGAACGGGGCAACAGGGCTGGGAGGCGACGGTCTGGTCTCGATGGTCACGCCAAGAAAGTTGCCGTTATCGGAGCCCCCTCTTACCCGTCGGAACCCCGAGGACGGTCAATTGTCCGGGACCAGAGATTACGCCCCGGACTCATTCACTGGAATTGCCAAATCCGATGCGCTATATGACCATCTAGATGGTCATGGAGCGTGCGATGAATGCGGTCAATCTGGCGGATGCCAAAGCACATCTGAGCGAGCTCGTCGATCGGGTCGAGGCAGGGGATTCGGTCGATATTACTCGGCGCGGTAAGCCGGTTGCGCGGCTTACGGCTGTGACCAAGCCGCGTAAGCGGATCGATGCGGCGCAACTCCAATCCCTGACAGCGAGCATGCCGTTTCAGGCCAAGAGTGCCGGTGATCTGGTGCGGTCGATGCGGGATGGTGATCGCTACTGATGATCTATCTCGACACATCGTTGATTGTTGCGGCGCTTTCCAACGAAGCGATGACGGCCCGAGTCCAAGGATGGCTTGCGGAGCAGGATCCGACCCAGCTTCTGATCAGCGACTGGACTATCGCCGAGATGTCCTCCGCCATGGCCATCAAGCTGCGGACAGGGCAGATCGACCTGGAACAGCGCGCCGCGGCGCTTGCCATGTTCAACAGGCTGGTGGCGGAGAGCTTCACAGTGCTGCCGGTCACGGGCGGGCATTTCAGGGCGGCGTCGAAATTTGCCGATCAGCACATCCTCGGGCTTCGTGCCGGCGACGCCCTGCATCTGGCGATAGCGTCTGAGCACGGAGCCAAAGTGCACACGCTCGACCAGCGGCTTGCCGACGCGGGGCCAGTGCTCGGTGTGCCGACGCAGTTGATGGCATGATGGGGCCGATAACTCTTCACGATTGCGGAACGGCGGGTTTCGGATCGGTGCGAAGAAAACTGGACGATCGCCCTCTCCCCAACTCGCTCGGAATGCTGGGCTCAGTGTACTTCCCGGAAACTACCGAAGGCGAAAGCGTGCTTATGGTGGTACTGCCGACCTTCAATCGCAGCAAGGCGCGGCCCGCTGTGGGCCAGGAGCGGTCAGTCAACCGTTTATCGTCGTTGTCGGCATCCCATCAAATCCACTTGAAACGTCGAGGAGCCATCAAGTTTTGATTCAAGAAAAAGAAATCAGGTGATGGTCATGTATCGTTCCTGA
Source organism: Pseudomonadota bacterium (assembly GCA_021793155.1). Taxonomy (GTDB): domain Bacteria; phylum Pseudomonadota; class Alphaproteobacteria; order Rhodospirillales; family Magnetospirillaceae; genus DUZF01. The sequence goes on from JAJYTF010000020.1 coordinate 49,906, forward strand.
TAGCGGCGTTCGTCCTCCGCCTGTGCTTCCAACGAGGCGCCCACGATTTCGTCGTAGTCATCGGTCAAAGCCTCGACAATGACCGGTTCAAGCAGCTTCTGCGCAGACATGTTGCGCAGAGCCGAAATCACCGTCTCTTTATTCCCCTGATCTCGATAGGGACGGCTCTCGGCAATCGCCGAGGCAACGTCGGCCACCGCCACAATCTTGGCCCCGACATCCAGAGCATTGCGTTCCAGCCGACCCGGATAGCCACTTCCGTTCAATCGTTCGTGATGATAGGAAGCCCATTCGGCGATCTGCTCAAATCCGCGTACCCTGGAGAGGACGCGATAGGTATAAAACGGGTGTTGCCGAATGATGGCGTATTCCTCGGCCGTCAGACGCTCTGGCTTGCAGAGAATTGCGTTCGGCACCACCAACTTGCCGACATCGTGCAAAAATCCGGCGATTTCGATCTGCTGAAGATCCTTGCCCGAAAATGCCAGACGCTGGGCCAAACTGCGGGCACACGCCGCGACGCCAGAAGAGTGGCTGGCGGTGAAACGCGAGCGAAAGTCGGTAATGTCTTTCAGAACGACGGCGATGGCACGAGCCGCCTCAAAATCGAGATCGATGGAACGCAGCGGACAACGCTGTTGAAGACGCAAGGCGAGATCTTTTGAAACAAGTTCCAGCCAGAAATCCTCACATGTGGAAACCTGCCTAAGCAATTGGATCACGTCAGGATGCAATATGTCGCCCGAAAGCTGCGAAACCTGCGTCCGAAGCCTGTCACTCTGATGCAAAATGAACTGGCGGCGATCAATCCACCTTTCCAGATGATCGGCCAGTAGCAGAAATTGGGCGGCGAGAACATTGTCATCGGCGAAACTTCGTCCCTCTTTCTGATGTTGCGAAATCGGCGTGTGGTGCCAGTCAACAATCTCGCCAGCCGGGGCCAGCCAGAATGCCTCCCGAAACAGCTTGCCGCCGCGCAGACAATGCGCACCGGGAAAAAGGTCTTCCGCGACGTGCACGCCTATTTTTTCCTCAGGAGACAAGGCGCCGATGTCGTGAAGCATCGCCGCCATGAACAATCGTTCTGACAGTTCGTGATCCAGATTGGCAGCCCTCGCCAGTTCCGATGCAATATATGCTGTTCTAACCTGGTGATCGACCAATGAAGGATCCGGCAAATCCATTGTTTCTGATACTGAGAACAAGATGTCTGTAAGATTTACTTTCAGATGAGCCCACATGGTGACTCCCCCTGCCCATTCTCTAACATCGGTCTTGCTTGGCTCGGCAAATCATCGCATGACAGCGCGTCATTCCAAAAGTGGAAACTCTTCAGGTCAATGTCGCTCGATAAGGTGGGCGTATTATGGCCAAGTCGTAGCGTCTCTTATGGGTCACAAAGAGCGGTAGGCACCGTGTTTTCCGTCGACGGCTATCTGGTCGATCTCAGGCGTTCCCTATTGTTGACCGCACTGGCAATTCGGGCCAGGTTTCCTGCCGTCCGTGCGGTTCCCGGCCTGCGTTCATCCCAGGGGCAGCGCCCGCACCGCCTTGACAAAGGCTTCTGCATGGCGCACCGACCACTCCGCCTTGTCGCTCGGAATCGACTCGGCCGAATAGTCCGCCAGCAATCGCACATCCTGGACCTGGCCGAGGGCGCGGCCGATTTCGCGTGGGATCAGGCCAGTCTTGACGAATTCCATGGCGAACGCGCTGTGGACGGACCCATGGGTTTTATGGGAGTCGGGGGTATAGCCTCGGCGGGCCAGAGCGCCGCGCGCTGCGTCGAACATGGCGTAATAGGCTCGGCTACACGCGCTGTCGGTGTCACCCAGGTCCAGCAGAACGCGCGCAGACTTCACGGCACGGGCGGCCTTCTCCAGAAGATGCGCCGTCATGTCTGTCACAGCACCCGACCTTCCTGGCGGATGTTGGCGAGCAGGCGTGGATTGGAATGACGCTCCGGGTGTTCCCACTCGTCGCTCCGCACCGGTAGCGGCTGAATCAATACCCCGGTATCGAGCAGGATATCATAGGCGACGGCACTCAGGTCCAGGACGGCATCGAGCACATCGCCCGGCCGGCCGTCCAGCACCACTGCAACATCTACATCGCTGTCGGTGCCGGCATCGCCGCGCGCATGGCTGCCGAACAAGATGGCGGAGCGGAAATGCGCCCCTTCGCGCTGTGCCACCGCGCGGGTAAAGGCTTCAAGCGCCCGAGGCAAATTCCCCAACTCGGCCATAGCAGCGTTTCTCCACTTGCCTAGTTACGATATGTGTTCGGAGCCGTTGGAACAATCGGCATTACCCGAGCGAATGAGATTCGCCAGTTTGATCCAACGGAACGTGTCCGCGATCTGCGAACGGCAGGAATGGGTCACGAAGGGCAGTCCCGCCTTCGAATTCGCTCGTCGTCTATAAAATCGTCACCGGACCCACTTTGCCGGCCCCGTTTGCTAAGCAGTCCAGGCAGATCATGTTGAATCATCTCCGGATTCCGCGAACCAGCCGTCGATATCGCGGTGGCCTTCGATGATGTTGATCACTTCCATCCGGTCTTCGACGTAGCGGAAAATGATTACATAGCCTTTGTGGACGACACTTCTGACTTCCGGACGCAGCTCCGGTCTGGCCCGCCCCATGACACCGGGTTTGCTCGCCAATTCGCGACAGCGTTCGCGCAACTGGGCCACGAAGCCATTGGCAACAGCCACACTCTTGCTGGCCTCCGCGATATAACCCAGTATGTCCACGAGATCGGCACGGACCGAGGCAAGGTAGACGAGCTTTCTCACTCGGCCTTGCCTTCCTGCCTCAACCGTAAGGTCTCAGCGGCCAATGCGTCGTCAAGATCGGTCTCACTGACCACGCCGCCAGTTGCAATCGATTCATCGATCGTCGCTTTCAGCGCTTTGAGTTTTGCTTCCCGCTCTTCAACGAGGCGCAGGCCCTCGCGCACGACTTCGCTCGCCGAACCATAGCGCCCGGCCTTGACCGCCGCCTCGATGAAGCTCTCCCACCGATCGCCGATCGACACGTTCATGCCAAACCTCCAACCATCGTCACCCATTGATAATAGCATATAATGCGCAAAATTTAGCATTCCATGTCTCTCGACACCTTCGCGGGCGCGCCGATGTGCAGGGATAATGAACATAGGTCGGGCTCAATTCTGTCCCGCAGTGACGCCAACGGAAGGGCAGGTTTGGGTCAGGGGCGGCAGAAGGGTTAGCGAATCGATTTCGGACGTGGCCAAGCTGACCAGGGCACTGGCGCTGTGGGCCAGGAGCTGTCATTCGACCACGATCAGAGAATTGCGTATGATGCCCTCCTGAATTCGGACACTTGAGGAAAATGGTTTGAATATCTGTCGTCGAATAGACATTCTGGAGGATATTCTTGCTGATTCGATAGATGTCCTCGGTCAAGATCTTAATGCTTACCGCAATCATTGCTATCGCGTCTTCAACTATTTCCGTGCGATATCTGACTCCATACCCGAGGATGAAGAAAAAATAGCCATAGCCACAGCCTTCCATGATTTGGGTATATGGGCGTTTCATACCTTTGATTATTTGCATGGTTCACGACAACTCGCCCGCGAATACCTAACTCAGCGAAATTTGTCTGCGTGGGTGCCGGAAATCGAGGCGATGATTGATAACCATCATAAATTGACGCCCTATTCTCAGACGGACGGCCGCCTTGTCGAGGCTTTCCGGAGGGCCGACTGGACGGATGTGAGCTGTGGGTGGGTTCGTTTCGGACTACCAATGCACCTTGTCGTCGAAATACGTGCCTTATTTCCCAGCCTGGGATTTTACAAGATGCTGACAATACTCACTTTTCGGCGTTTCCGAAGCCACCCTTTCAGCCCACTACCCGTGGTAAAATTTTAGTCGGCCTAGCCAGCTTTGAGTGGCCAGCAATCCTGACGTTGTAAGTGGCCGCTTAGGGTCAACCTCGCCCAGACTAATCGCGGCAAGGTGGGGGGCTCGATGGCATAGGAGACCCCGCCCGACTATTCGGGCCGTTCCTGCCACCGGCGCGGGTCGCGGCGGCCGTGAAAACAGGCGATGATCTCCACGTCTTCCGGGTGGACGCGGTAGAGCAGCCCATAGGGAAAATGACGAAACCCGGCGCGACGCACCTGACCGCGCACAGCTGGGAACTGCCACGGGTTTTCCAGCAATCGCCCAAGGATGGTTTCATATTCATCAAGGAAACGGGCAGCCAATTCCTGCCGAATCCTCGCGTACCATTCCAGCACCTCGGCAAGCTCGGCTTCCGCTGCCGAGGTTAACCGAAGCCGCATCAACCATACCGGCGGCGGAAGTCGGCAAGAGCCTCAAAGGCGTCACGACCATCTGCCGGGTTCGCATCCAGCATGGCAAGACGGCGGTCAATCTCCTGCGCTTGTGCCTCCGTGAGTGGCACCGCGTCATGGTCGATGCTTTCCCAAAGCTCGCCGATCAGGTCGAGCCGTTGTTGCAGGGACAGGTGGCTGAAATCGAAAATCGGCATGGCGAGATTATAGGATCCCCCCGGACCGATTTCCACCCCGACGAGCCTGCCGCATTGCGCGGCGAACGGCCGGAATGGGTCAGGGGCGGGAAGCCGGAAAGCGCAAATGGGAGGTCCGCTGTCCCCGGGAGAGCAGGCCGCGGCGTCGGCAACCTGAAGCCGATCGCCGCGCCCCAAGGATATCTGCAATTTGGATCAGGCGTTGAGGGCATCCTTCAGCCCTTTGCCCGCCGAAAATTTCGGCTGCCGGCTGGCGGCGATTTGGATCTTCTCGCCGGTGCGCGGATTGCGTCCTTCGGACGCGGCCCGTTCCGAAACCGAGAAGGATCCGAAGCCGCCCAGCCGAACGTCGTCGCCGCTCTTCAATGCCGACGCGATGGCCGCGAAGGTGGCTTCGGTCGCCTTGTCGGCATCGGCCTTGGTCAACCCGCTGTGTTCGGCGACGGCGGCGATCAATTCGGCTTTGTTCATAGGTCCGCATGTCGCCTCTCTGTGGCCATGGACGTCATCGTGCCAATTCGTATCGAGGCGGCGGACGAGGGCGGACAACGGTACGAAGCCGCCGGCAGGCTGGAACACCTTGAAGGTCTTCGCCGCCGGCTGTGCCTTGGCGAAGTCGCCATAGGCACGGGACAGGCATTCCCGGGCGATGTCCTTGTCGGTGCCGTCCTTTGCCACGCTGGCGGCCAGATAACGGCGGAACTGGTTGAGGATGTGGAGGCGATACACATCCAGCACCCGCTGCTCGAAGGGCAAGGCAAGGGCAAGAAAGAACTCTTCGGCCGAGGACAGGCCGGCCAGGCTGGCGAAAGTAGGGGTCATGCGGCACCTGCGGTTTGGCTGAGACAGGCAGAGGTTTCAAGGCAGAAGCGGCGCAGATCATCGGCGGTGGGCGAGCACTTGCGGGTAGCGGCGAAGCGGCGCACCCGCAGCAGCACGGCACGCGCCTGCGCCTCGTCAAGTGCCAGGCCGAGCCGGGCACAGGCATGCACGACGCCGGCGACCCCCGAATGCTTTCCCAGCACGATGCGGTGGCGCCGCCCCAGGCTGGCCGGGTCGATGGCCTCGTAGGTGCGGCGGTCGCGCAACAGCCCGCTGACATGAATCCCCGCTTCATGGGTGAAGATGGCGTCGCCGACGATGCTTTTGTTGACCGGCACTGGCCGCCCCGAGGCCTCGGCCACCAGGCGCGAGACCATGCCCAGACGGCGCGTCGCCACCCCGGTTGCATGGCCGTAGAGGTGATGGAGGGCGACCACCACTTCCTCCAGCGGAGCGTTGCCGGCCCGCTCCCCCAGGCCATTGACGGTGGTGCTGACATGACTGGCGCCGCCTCTGACCGCGGCCAGGGAGTTGGCGGTGGCGAGGCCCAGGTCGTCATGGGCGTGGATCTCCAACTCGATGCCGCAAGCGCCTCGCAGGCGGCGGAACAGGTCATGCACGGCGAAAGGATCCATGATTCCCAGGGTGTCGGCGACACGGAAACGGCGCACGCCGGCCCGCTCGCAGGCTTCGACCACCCGGAGCAGGAACTCGGGGTCGGCGCGCGACGAATCCTCGCCGCCCACCGCCACCTCGAAGCCGAGTTCACGGGCCCGCGCCACCATGCGCGCCAGATGGCGCAGCGCCCAGTGGCGATCGCGGCCCAACTTGCCGGCCAGCTGCAGGTCCGACACCGGTAGCGACAGGTTGACCATGGTGACGCCGGTGGTGGCCGCCGCAGCAAGATCGCCCTCATGCATGCGGCACCAGGCGATGGTGCGGGCCTTCAGACCGATGCCCACCAAAGCCCGGATACCCTCGCATTCGTCCTCACCCATGGCCGGGATGCCCACTTCCATTTCCGCTACACCGGCGGCATCGAGCGCCTTGGCGATGGCCAGCTTCTCGTCGAAGCGGAAGGCCACCCCGGCGGTCTGCTCGCCGTCGCGGAGCGTGGTGTCGTTGACGATGATGGCCGTCATGGCTTGCCTCCCTTCAACCCGCCTCGCCGCAGCTGCAGCGGCCGGGGAAGTTGGGATTGTCGAAGACAAATCCGGGCCCGCGCTCGGACTCGACAAAGTCGATGCATGTGCCGCTGAGCAGCGGCAGGCTTAGGCTATCGACGATGATGCGTACTCCTTCGATGTCGCAGACGGTGTCGTCCGGACAGGTCTCGCAGGCCACCGACATGCAGTACCGGATGCCCTTGCAGCCGCCGGCAGAGGCGGACAGGCGCAGGCCCACATCCTCGGAGGTGAGCACACCGCGCAGGGCGGCGATGGCGGGGGCAGTCAGTTCAAGCATGGCAGCAACTCCTTGCGAGCTGGACTTCGTCGGATTTGCGACAAACGGGCCAGGGGCTCGCCGTCCTCGGCGCCGAAGCAAAGGGAGAAGTCGGTGCAGACGTCGCAGCTGGGCGCCTTGCAGATGGGCACACCTTCGCGTTCGCAGAGTTCGCGATAGAAAAATTTCTTCCACTTCATGTCGCGGTTGTTGCGGATGGCCAGAGGAGCGAAATGGCGCTTCATCAGGCCGCTCAGATCGCTCCGGCCGGCTAGCCCCAGATCCTGCCACAGATGATTGGCGCCCAGGGAACGGCGGGCCAGGATGTGGGCCAACCAGCGCTCGCGGGCGGCACCCCGGGTGCCGTGCTCGATCATCAGGGCCCGCAGGTCCGGCTCCTCGATGGCCTGCGGTTCCTCTCCGTCGCCAGGCAGGCCGGCGACGAGGGAAACGGCATGGGGAAACACCTCTGCCGCCATCGCCGCCAATTCGGCCGGAGCCAGGCCGAGAGCCATCGCCGGCGGCCATTCGGCTTCACTCCAGGCGTGCGCCAGCATGCAAGCAAACACATGCCCGTCGGCCGGATCGCCTCGGCTGCCATCCGCCAGCCAGCGGTAGAGGCCGCCCGCCATCACGCCGGCACCAGTTCCGGCGCCGGGCCGTGGGCCAGGGCCTTCTTGCCGCAGACGGTGCGGCAGGATTCGCAGCCGATGCAGGCGCCGGCATTCGTCATGGTCATGATCTTGCGGTTCGAATCGTCGTCGTCGTCTTCCGGATCGCAGCGCTCGCCGTCCTCGTTGATGCCCATCATCTTGAGCACGCCCTGGGTGCACACCTTGAAGCAGCGGCCACAGGCGATGCACAGCTTCTCGTCGATGGACAGCAGGTATTTCGGCGTCCAGGGCGTGCCGTCGCGGGTGGTGAAGGTAAGAAAGCTCATCCTTGTTCTCCTGTGGTTGGCCGGGTCAAGCGGCGGCGGCGTCGGGAAAGCGCGCGATGGTGCCGATGGCCTCGTCCACCAGCTTGCGGCCTCTCTCGGCCATTTTTTCGAGGGATGGAAAACCGAAGCGATGGACGTCGCGCAGGCTGAGGCTGACCGCCACCAGGCGGCCGACCACCAGCACGAGGCGCCCCCAGCCTTCCGGGTGGAGCTTGATGATGGGTGCGACGGCGTGGCCGCTGCGCCGCTCGACGGCCAGCGCCACGGCGGCATAGAACATTTCGAGACGCCACAGGACCTTGGGATCGGGATCGGCGATCAGCGGCAGCGCCTCGCGCTGTGCGCGGGTCAGGACGAAGGGCGCCAGCAGGGCGGCGTCGGACATCCTCGCCCATACCTCCGAAGGATCATGCGCGCGCAGCACACGGACCAGTTCCACCAGGATGGGATCGGCGAGGACGTCGGCGCTCATGCCGGCTCCTCCTCGTCGACGAATCGGGCCGGCCCCATATCCGGGCGCTGCATCACCTTGCGCAGCCAGGGCGGCGGCGTTCCCTTCATCATCGCCTGCACGCGGCAGATCACCTGGGTGATGAGCTCCGGTTCGGCCAGCTTGATGGGATGGACCATGCGGCGCACCACGCGGGCCGCCGCCGGTCCGCCAATGGCGCGGACGAACAGCAGGGCCACGCCGTCCAAGGCCTCGATCTTGGCCGATAGGCGATCCTCGCCGTCCTCGGCGGCGTGGACGCCGTCCTCGTCGCTGACGCTGTCGAACTGGACTGCTTCCAGCAGGGCGTGGTGGTCCACCGACACCTCGAACAGCATGAAGGTCCGGGCGCTGGCGAAATGAGCGTCCACGCGGTGGAGGTCGTGGGTGGCAAAAGCGACTTTCATTGTTCCTCCTTCCTCGGGCCGGGCCGCCGTCAGCGGCGGCTCCGATGAATTGGCCGGGTTAACCAGCCGTAGCCTGCGCATGTTCATGGCGGTGCTCCGTGACGAGATGGCTCCCGGCATCGGCCAGGGCGCCGGCCAGGGTGAAGATCAGATCGCGTGTGCCGCGGTAGCCGGCGCTGGCACGCTGGGCGACGCCCAGGCGGTCGAACACCGGGAAGCCGACGCGAAACAGGGCGAGGCCCCGGCGCGCGGCCAGTTGCGTGGCATTGGAGTTGGCGATCAGCAGGTCGCAGCCGCCCGCCTCGGTGATCTGTTCGTCGAGATCGTCGAGGTCGCCGACGATCACTCTTTCGGCCGGAAACTCGGCGAGGAACGGCGCCGCAGCAGTCGTCGTGGCGGCGACCACACGGGCTCCCATTTCGGACACCAGACGACCCATGGACCACAACAGATCGGGCTCGCCGGCCAGAGCGATGCGCCGCCCAGCGAAGGCGAACTGGCCGTCCAGCATTGCGTCGATCAGCTGACTGCGCTGCCGCTGGTAGCGCAACGGCACCGGCCGTCCGCTGACATTGGCCAGCGCCACCATCAGCCGGTCGACGGGATCGAGGCCGATGATGCGGTCGAGCACCAGCACCGGCACGCCGGTGCGCCAGCGGAGAACCTCGGCCGGGCCGCGCATATGCTCGCCGATGGCGATGGTCAGGGGGGATCGGGCCATGCGGCCGACCCGTTCGAGGCTGGTGCCGCCCAGAGTGGTGGAAACCCAGCCACTGGGCAGGTGCCCGTCGAGGGCACCCGACAGATCGGGCAGAATCACCGGTTCAAGCCCGAAATCCTCCACGATGGCGCGCAGCTCCTCGATGTCGCCGGGGGTGAGGTGGGAGCCGGGAAGGATATTCACCTGCTCGGCCTGGGGAACCTGGGGCCCCTGCGGCAGCCAGCGAATCATCGCCTCCACCGCCTTGCTCCATCCGGTTTCCAGGCTGCCGTCGTAGTCGGGGGTGGTGGCGGGCACCACGGCCACCCCGGCCAGCTCGGAATTGCGCCCGAGGATGACGCGCAGGTCGCCCTCCATGTCCTCGCCGCGGGTTTCCGTGAGGGCAGTGGACAGGAGGCCGATGACCTTGGGATTGGCCCGCCGCGTGATGTTCAGCAGCGCCTGTTCCACATTGTCCATGCCGCCCAGGATGGTGGTGATTTCGTCCATCGCCGTGGTCTGCAGCGGAATGGCCTCGCGGAAATGGCGAACCAGGGCCACCAGGGCGAAGGCCGTGCAGCCCTGGGCGCCGTGGAACAGCGGCAGGCAGCCGTCCAGTCCCATGAAGGCCAGGGCCCCGCCCAAGGGCGCGCTGATCTTCAGCGGGCTAACCGACAGAGGTTTGGGAAGCGAGACGATCAAAGCCATGACGGCGCCTCCAGCGGACGCCCGTCGGCATCCCAGGGGTCGGGGCGGCGGACGGCGGCCCAGACGGGGTTGTTGAGGACGAGGTCGATCTGGCGGACCAGTTCCACCATGCCGTCGTAGCCGGCATAGGCGTGGTGGCGCTCCTGGTTGATGTCGAGCCAGGGGGTGCGGCTTTTCAGCGCGACGAACTGGGTCCGCCCGCCGGACAGCAGGATGTCCGCCTCGCCCGCCTTGAGCATGCGGTACATTTCGGCATTGGGGATGGCGTCAAACGTCGAGCCTTCCTCGCCCAGCAGGGCTTTGGCCCGCTCCTTGTCCTCGCTGGTGGACTTGCGCACCGAGGTGCCGATCACCTCCATGCCGATTTCCTTGAGCGCCGAGACCACCGACCAGCTCTTCACGCCGCCGGTGTAAAGCAGCGCCTTGCGCCCCGCCAGCCGCGGCGCGAAGCTCTCCAGCCTTGCCCAGGCGCGCCGCTCCTCCTCGGCGACGAGGGCATCGGCACGGGTCAGCAGATCGGGGTCGGCCCCCCGGTCCACCAGCAGACGGACGACGCCCCGCAGCGTGTCCGAGGTGTCCTGGATGCCGTAGAACGAGCCCTCGACGTAAGGAATCTCCCAGCGCTCGCGCATCTTGCGGGCCAGCGTCACCATGGCCTGCGAGCACAGCATGATGGCGGCGCGGGCGCGGTGCGCCGAAGCCACCTCCACATAGCGGGAATCGCCGGTGATGCAGGCGCGTACGCGAATTCCCAAGCGGTCGAGCAGCGGGCGGATCTGCCACAGCTCGCCGGCCAGGTTGTATTCGCCCAGGATGTTGATGTCGTTGGGGCCGGCGTCCTCGGGCTCGACGGTGCCGATGACGTGGTCCAACAGCGCCTCGCCGCCCAGGCGGTTGCCGAGGTTCTTAGACCCGGCGAAGCCCGGCGCCACCACCGGGATGACTGGCAGGCCGAGGCGCTTCGACGCCTCGCGGCAGACCGCCTCGACATCGTCGCCGATCAGGGCGGTGACGCAGGTCTGGTAGACGAAGATGGCTGGCGGCCAGAAGCGTTCGGCGGCGGCGCGGATTGCCTGATAGAGCTTGCGCTCACCGCCGTGGATGATATCGAGCTCGGAGAGATCGGTGGTGAAGCCGCGGCGGTAAAGGGTGCAGCCGGAAGAGGCGGCGTTGCGGCTGTCCCAGGAATTGCCTTCGCAGGCCAGCGGCCCGTGCACCAGATGCACCGCATCGGTGATCGGTTGGAGGGCGATCTTGGCCCCGTCATAGGCGCAGCCGCCGGCGGCCGCGCCGGGAAGCAGCCCCTTGGCGCCGCAGCCCCTTTTCTTCTCGGCCGCGGACTTCGCCTGGTTGGTGGCACAACCGGGCTCGTTCATCAGCTCCTGAACCTTCTGCTTCAGCATGCGAGGCCTCCTGGCGCGTGACAGGAAGCCGCGATGCACGCCTCATGCCAGAGAGGAAAGCCGCGGAACTTCTGGGGATGAGGATTCAAGTTGGAGGGAGATGTCGGGAGTCCGACACGACATTGTCGGCTCCCGGCCTTCGAAATGTCGCCGATCTCATGACCCTCGGCCGCTCGCCGCGCCAGCGAGCCGGCGAAGTCCGTCGGCTTCCAGCCGGTAAGGGTGCCACTGTTCCAGTGCGACAAAACCCAGCCCTTCGTAGAAGGCGCGCGCCGACCGGTTCCAGGAGAGGACGTTGACGTCGAGGCGGCAGCAATCGCGTTCGACGGCGAGCCGGGCCGCCGCCGCCAGCAGTTCGCGTCCGATTCCGCGTCCGCGGGCGCCGTCCTCGACGTAGAGGTCATGCACGAACATGGCGGGCTTGCCGGCCCAGCTCGAATAGGCGTCGAGCAGCACCACGCCGCCGCGGACCCTTCCTTCTCCCTCCGCGAGCAGCACCGAGAATCTCGGCTGCGGACCGAAACAGTCCCGCAGGACGGCATCCTCGGTGAGGGCTGGCACCATCCCGCTACGCTCGAACGCCGCAAGCTGGCGGATCAGGGCGACGATCCCCGCCGCGTCCGCGGCGACCGCGGCCCGGACGACGAGGGGTGGCTTCGCTGTCATTCTGCTGCCGCGCCAAGCATGGTCGCCTCCCGGAATGGAGGGAGGCTCCCCGCGAACACGAGGAGCCTCCACACTGGCCACGGCGGTCAGCGAGTCAGGTCGTAGGAGATGTCGCTCGACGCGTCGGCCACCTCAAATACGCGGTCCAGGATCTCCACAAGGATCCTCAGCGCCCCCTGATAGCCGAAGGTGGGGAAGCGGTGGTGATGGTGACGGTCGAAGATCGGGAAGGCCAGGCGTATCAACGGCGTTCCGGTATCCTTCTCGAGATACTTGCCGTAGGAGGAGCCGATCAGCAGATCCACCGGCTCGGTAAACAAAAGCGAGCGCATGTGCCACAGGTCCTTGCCGCGCCATACCTGGCCGCCGGCGCCGTAGGGCGAGGAGGCGAGCAGGGCCCTCGCCTTCTCTTCCCACTCGCCCGAGCCATTGGAGCAGAGGACGTGCACCGGCTCCATGCCCAGCTCCAGCAGAAAAGCGGTCATGCCGTAAGTGTAGTCGGGGTCGCCGAACACGGCGACGCGCTTGCCGTGCAGCCAGTGGATGCTGTCGGCGATGGCGTCCACCAGGCGGCCGCGCTCCACCTCGATGGCTTCCGGGATCGGCTTGCCGGTCAGTTTGGCGATCGTCATGAAGAAGGCGTCGGTACCGGACAGGCCGAAGGGGCTGTTTAACGCAGCGACTTCCTGGCCCTTTCCGGCGATGTATTCCAGCGTCTTCTCGGTCGACCATTCCTGCAGCGACAGGGTCGCCTTGGCGTTGATCGCATTGCGGCCGTCATCGAGCGTGGTGCCGCCGTAGTAGATCTTGTAGGTGCCGTCGGTCGGACTGTCGAACGTGTCGGAAACGTCGCAGATCAGGGTGTAGTCCACCCCCATCAGATCCAGGTAGCGCTTCAGCTCGCGGTTGTTCGCCGGCGCGTAGCCGTCGAAGCCGGGAATGATGTTGATCTTGTCGTTGGCCTTGCGCTCGCGCTGGGCCTCGCGGTCCCAGAAGTAGTTGAGGACGCCCTTGATCATGTTGTCGTAGCCGGTCAGGTGACTGCCGACGAACGACGGCGTGTGGGCGAAGGGGGTGGGCAGATCGGCGGGGATGGCTTCCTTTTCCTTCGCCGTGGCGATGAAGGCTGAGAGGTCATCGCCGATGACCTCGGCCATGCAGGTGGTCGAGATGGCGATCATCTTCGGCTTGTAGAGCTGGTTGCAGTTCTGCAGGCCTTCCACCAGGTTGTTGAGGCCACCGAACACCGCGCCGTCTTCGGTCATGGAGTCCGACACGCAGACCGAGGCATCCTTGAAGTGGCGGGACAGATGCGAGCGGAAATAGGCGGCGCAGCCCTGCGAGCCGTGCACATAGGGCATGCAGCCTTCGAAGCCGGCGGCGGCGAACACCGCCCCCAGCGGCTGGCAGGCACGCGGCGGATTGATCACCGCATGCTGGCGGGCGAAATTCTTCTCACGATACTCCCAGGTCTTCGTGTACTCGAGCTGATTGGCGACCTCGTCTTCTGTCGCCCGGCACTCGTAGTTTTCCTTCTTGAACTGGAAGAGCTCCTTGTATTCAGGCTCCTGGAACAAGGAAATGTGGTCTTTGACCTTGTCTGCACTCTGGGGCATGGAAAAACTCCTTAAATCCACTCCACCCTGTCATCCCGAGCGGAGCGAGGGATCTCCTTGAGCCACGGGATCCTTCGCTGCGCTCAGGATGACGTGGGGTGAAGTCTGGCTTACGCAGCCTTCCACGGAGCCTTGATCTTGTTCCAGACGGGGGCGTTGATGGCCCGATCCATGTCGCGGGCGAACACCGCGAAGCCGTCGTAGCCGTGGTAGGGCCCCGAGTAGTCCCACGAGTGCATCTGGCGGAACGGCACGCCCATCTTCTGCGTGCCGTACTTTTCCTTGATGCCCGAGCCGACCAGGTCGGGGCGAATCTTCTCGATGAAATGCTCCAGTTCGAATTCCGAAGCATCGTCATAGACCAACGTACCTTCTTTGAGGTAATGGGCGGTGCGCTGGTAGTCGTCGTTATGGGCGAATTCATAGCCCGTGCCGACCACCTGCATCCCCAGGTCTTCGTAGGCGGTAGCCGTGTGGCGCGGGCGCAGTCCGCCAACAAACAGCATCACCCGTTTTCCGTCCAGCCTGGGCTTGTACTTCTCGATTACCGCGTCGGCCAGCGGCTGGTACTTGGCGATAACCTTCTCGGCGTTTTCCTTGATCGTGTCGTCGAAGAACTCGGCGATCTTGCGCAGGGACTTGGCGATCTGGGTGGGACCGAAGAAGTTGTATTCGATCCACGGGATGCCGTAGGTCTCCTCCATATGCCGGCAGATGTAGTTCATCGACCGGTAGCAGTGAATCAGGTTGACCTTGGCCTTCGGCGCCCGCTCGATTTCCGCAAGCGTCGAATCGCCGGTCCAGGAGCCGATGACCCTCAGTCCCATTTCCTCGAGGAGCATGCGGCTCGGCCAGGCGTCGCCGCCGATGTTGTAGTCGGCGATCAGATTGACGTCGTAAGGTCCGGTCTCCCACTCCTGCTCGCGCTTGCCGAGGATCCAGTCGCGGATACAATCGTTGGCGATATGGTGACCGAGCGATTGGGAAATACCGCGGAACCCTTCGCACCGGCAGGGCACCACCAGTTTCCCGGTATCGTTCGCCTTCTTCTTGGCGACCGCCTCGATGTCGTCGCCGATCAGGCCGATGGGGCATTCGGACAGGATCGAGTAACCGCGGGCCAACGGGAACATCGTCTCCAACTCGTCGACCATCTTGTCCAGGTTCTTGTCGCCGCCGAAGACGATGTCGCGCTCCTGGAAGTCGCTGGTGATCTGCATGGTGACGAAGCTGTCGATGCCGACCGTGCCGTTGAAGTAGTTCCGGCGCTGCGCCCAGGAGTAATGGCCGCAGCCCACGGGGCCGTGGGAGATATGGACCATGTCCTTGATCGGACCCCAAACTACGCCCTTGGCGCCGGCATAGGCGCAACCACGCTGGGTCATGACGCCGGGAACGGACTTGATATTGGACTTCACCCCGCAGGTGGGGTTGCCGTCCGAGCCTTCCTTGACGGTGCCGAGATGGCGGGCGCGCTTCTTGCCGGCTTTCTCGGGATGGGCATCAACGACGTCCTTGATCAGGCCTTCGTTGAGTTCGCCATCGACGGTGTAATCGAGACTCATGGTCCTACTCCTTCATCCGGCAATCAGCTGGCGGCGCAGAGGGTCTTTTCCTTGGCCTCCAGCTCGGCCAACTGCTGCTCCTCGGTCTTCATGATGCCGAACTCGAGCAGCATGTCCTCCAGCTCCTCCATGCTGATCGGCGTCGGGATGGTTCCCTTGCCACCGTTGGCGTGGATCTTCTTGGCCAGGATGCGGTATTCCTCGGCCTGCTTGCTTTCCGGCTTGTACTGGATGACCGTCTGGCGGCGCAGCTCGGCATGCTGGACGATATTGTCGCGCGGCACGAAGTGGATCATCTGGGTGTTCAGCTTCTTGGCCAGGGTCTCGGCCAGGTCCAGTTCGCGATCGGTCTGCCGCTCGTTGCAGATGAGCCCGCCCAGGCGCACGCCACCCGAACCGGCATATTTCAAGATGCCCTTCGAGATGTTGTTGGCGGCGTAAAGGGCCATCATCTCGCCCGACATGACGATGTAGATTTCCTGGGCCTTGTTCTCGCGGATCGGCATGGCGAAGCCGCCGCAGACCACGTCGCCCAACACGTCATAGGAGACGTAATCGACGTCCTCATAGGCGCCGTTCTCTTCGAGGAAGTTGATGGCGGTGATCACACCGCGGCCGGCGCAGCCGACGCCTGGCTCGGGGCCGCCCGCCTCGGTGCATTTGATGCCCTTGTAGCCGACCTTCATCACGTCTTCGAGTTCCAGGTCCTCGACCGAACCGGCCTGAGCCGCCAGGTGCAGCACGGTGTCCTGCAGCTTGGTGTTGAGGATCAGACGGGTCGAGTCGGCCTTGGGGTCGCAGCCGACGATGAGGATCTTCTGGCCCATCTCGACCAGAGCGGCGAGGGTGTTCTGGGAGGTCGTCGACTTGCCGATCCCGCCCTTGCCGTAGAAAGCGATCTGACGAGGCATGGATGTGTTCCTTTCGAACTTGCCCGCGATAGGGTCGGCGAAGGAGCGTCCTCCGCCACGCCAGGCTTAAGTGCAGCCACCATGCCAACTGCCGCCCAGCGACGGAAATTCCAGTAAATTCAACGAGCTGCCCGATTCCCCGGCAGATTGCATGTTTTCTCGCCATCTGTGCGGAACGTGACAAAGGGCGCTCCGCTTGTCGGAAGCCGCACAAATTGTAGGGACCATCGGGCCGACGCCATGCCGATAGGTGCGGCATGTGGCTTGCATCGCTCCTCGCGACCACAGGGTGAGGATGGGAATGGACGGAACGGACCGGATCGGACACAGCACCAACCTCGTCGGTGTGCCGACGAAGCTTCTAGCCAGCGTCTGGTTCAATGACCACCCTATGCCCCTGCACATTTCCGGCGTGCGGGAAATGAATCCGTCGCTGTTCGAGATGCTGGGCGAGGCCGAAGACCTCCACGACGCCGGAGAGGCCTTCTACAAATACATGGTCGCCGTGTTCGGCCTGGAACCCGAACAGCGCGAGAACCACGCCGGCTGCGACAAGGTCCGCCGCTATCGTTCGAGCTTCCTCCGCCTGCTCAAAGGGTGGGGCTACGACAGCAACGGTCCCGAAGGGGCGGTGCTGAAGGGCTGGGTGGAAAGCCGCTTCGGCCTGTTCCCCACCTTCCACAAGGGCCCCATCACCGAATTCGCCGAGACCTGGGTCGGCTACGTCGAAGAGAAAATGTCGAGCCGCTTCCACAACAACTCCATCTACGCCCAGCTCGACCTGCTGTACGAGTTCTGCCAGTGGGCGCTGGAACGCTTCGCCGCGCCGGGGCAGGCCCGTCTGCGGCTCTATCGGGGAGTCAACGATTTCTCCGAGCACCGGCTGGTTGAACGCCTGGACAATCGACAATGCGTCGTCCGGCTAAACAGCCTGGCGTCGTTCACCAGCCTACGCGACATGGCCGAGTGCTTCGGGGACACTGTGCTGGAGACCGAGGCACCCCTGTCGAAGGTGGTGTTCTTCAACACCCTCTTGCCGACGCACCCGCTGAAGGGTGAAGGCGAATACCTGGTGATCGGCGGCGATGTCCGCGTCACCGCGGCCTATTGGTGAGGAGGACGGATGACCGCCGACCTGTTGGACCGGGCGCTCGGCGCCTATCTTGGACTGGCGGTCGGCGACGCGCTCGGCGCCAGTGTCGAGTTCATGACGCGCCGCGAGATCGAATACAAATACGGCGTCCATTGCCGGATGATCGGCGGCGGATGGCTGCATCTGGCGCCCGGCCAGGTGACCGACGACACGGAAATGAGCCTCTATCTGGGCGCGTCCCTAGTGCGCAAGAACGGCTTCGACCTTGGGGACATCTGCGATTCCTTCGTCACCTGGCTGAAAAGCGGGCCCATCGATGTCGGCAATACCTGTCGCCGCGGGATTCGCCGTTACATGATGCGGGGATTGACGGAAGGGCCGCCCTCTGATGGCGACGGCGGCAACGGCGCCACCATGCGCAACCTGCCGGTGGCGCTGGCCAGCCTGGGCGACGACGAAGCATTGTGTGCCTGGACGCTCGCGCAGTGCCACGTCACTCACAACCATCCGCTATCTGACGCGGCGAGCCTCGCCCTCGGCCGAATGGTGCATGGTCTCGTGTCGGGCCAGGGGATGAAGCGCTGCCGCGAAATCGCCCGTACCCTGGTGGAAACCACGCCCTCCTTCCGCTTCGAGCCGTACCGCGGACAATCCTCGGCCTTTGTGGTGGATACGGTGCAGACAGTGCTGCATTTCTATTTCATCACCGACAGCTTCCGCAGCTGCCTAGTGGAGACGATAAACCAGGGTGGCGACGCCGATACCACCGGCGCCCTGGCCGGCATGCTGGCGGGAGCCACCTATGGTGCATCGGCCATTCCCAATGCCTGGCTGAAGAAGCTCGACCGCAACGTGGTGGAGGAAATCCAGCGCCAGGTGCCAGCGCTGCTGAAGATTGGGGAGAGCCGGAAGCAGGGAAGCGCGGCTGTTCGCTCGCTGTCATTCTGACCGGCCTTGTCCCGAACGCGGGATGACAGTCCAGGCGGCCCTCCTTACTCCTCCGCCAGCTTGCGCGCGTCCAGCGTCAGCGGCAGCAGGGTGTCGGCGGGCATGGCGGGGATCTCGAAACGCCAGCCATTGCCCAATTCGACCCAGCCTCCCCAGAACCCGGGGTTCTGCATGGCGACCACCGGCTCTTCGAGGTCCTTCTTGGCGACATAGACCTCCCAGCCGGAACTCTTTTTGCGGACGGTGATCTTCATGCGTCCTCCCTGCTCAGCTCGTGGGCGCGCATGCCGACGACCCGGCCGCGTTTCACGAATTCGACGCCGTAGATGTAGTAGCGGTTGAGGTAGGTCCCGACGGAATGGACGTAGCCCCAATCGCCTTCGGCGATCAGCACCTCGCCCATGGCGGCGCCGGGAAAGGTTCCGTCGTTACGCACATTCTTGCGCGCCCGCACGCGGTCTCCGCGTTCAAAGAGCGGAGGACCCCAAAGTTCTACGGGAGGTTGGACGGGATGATTCATGGCCGGTCTCCTCACGCTCGCTGCTGACGGCTGTCCGCCAAGCTGCCGCGATACCAATCGGCCAGGGCGGTTTCGATGTACTGGTGCGAATAACCGTCGATCACCGTGATACCCGCCTCGGCCAAGTCCCGCTTGGGGCAGGAACCGATCTTCGCGGCGAAGACCGTGTCGATGCCCTGCAGCACCGCGACGATCCCGTCCATCCGATCGTCGTCGCCATAGCCGCCCAGGCAGTAGTTGTCAGCCTTGCGATGACCGATGAAGCGCACGCCGCGGACGTCGACCTCGTAGACCAGGAACTCGCGGGCATGGCCGAAATGCTGATTGATCCGGCCGCCGCCCTTGCTGCACACCGCCACCAGGCGGGCCGGCGCGGCGACCTGGGTCAGGCGCGACCGGGCGGCCTCGGCGGCGGCCCGCCGGTCCGCCCGCTCCCGCTCCACAACCTCGCGGTAGAGTGCTCGCGGCTTGGGGTCGTAGGCCACCAACGCAGGCAGCTTGTCGAGGGTGAAGCCCTGGCAGGCGTCCTCACCCAGCATGCCGACGGCGTCGGCGCGGCACTGCCGGCAATGGCGCATCAGGCGTGCCCCGCCGCGCAGCCGGTCCTGGAGGGCCTTCAGTTCCGCCGGGGTGGGACCGCGCTGGCCGTCGAGACCAAAGCGGGTGCCGTGGGCGGGATCCGAGATCAGCGGCAACAGGTTGTGCAGGAAGGCCCCGCGGGCGCGGATCGCGGCGTTGACCTCCACCAGATGATCGTCGTTGACCCCCGGGATCATCACCGAGTTGACCTTGACCAGCACGCCCTTGGCAGTCAGCCGCTCGAGGCCTTCCATCTGGCGCTCGTGCAGGATGCGTGCGGCATCGAGGCCGGTCCAGCGGCGGTGGTTGTAGAAGATCCAGGGGTAGATCCGCGCCCCTATTCCGGGATCAACCATGTTGATGGTGACGGTCACGTGATCGATGTTGCGCGAGACAATCTCGTCCACATGGTCGGGCAGTGCCAGGCCGTTGGTGGACAGGCAAAATTTGAGGCCGGGGAGGATCTCGGCGACCCGGTCGAAAGTCTCGAAGGTTCGCCGTGCGTCGAACAGGGCGTCGCCCGGTCCGGCCACCCCCAGCACCGAAAGCTGCGGGATCTGGGCGGCCACCACCATCACCTTGTGCGCTGCTTGCTCCGGGGTGAGCCGGTCCGACGTCACGCCCGGGCGCGACTCGTTGGCGCAGTCGAACTTGCGATTGCAGTAGTTGCACTGGATGTTGCAGGCGGGGGCCACCGCCACATGCATGCGGGCGAAGTAATGGTGGGCATCTTCGCTGTAGCAGGGATGGTCCTTGATCCTCTCCCAGACCTCGGCCGGGATGTCGTCGGGACCAGACGGGGAGCCGCAGCTCGCGGCCGACCACCCAGGCTTCGCCGGCGGCGGCGGACCCTTGCGCGCTATGCTGTTCAGCGGAATGACAGTGCGGCTCACGGGGGCGACCCTCCTCGTTGCGGGAACGACGAAAAGATCAAACGCAAGCCCTATGCCAACATCTAACAAGTTGAATTTACACGATTGACGGATGTGGCGCTGTCCGAACTGCGACGCATCTTTGTCGGAGAGCCGACAAACGAAGGGCGCCAGGCTGTCATCCCGACGAGCGAAGCGAGGAGCGGCCGCGTGGGGGTTGAAGAATGCGGACTACAACCGGCGCAATTCAATGCCCTGCTTCTTCAGGGCATAGCCGATCTGCCGCGGCGTCAGGCCGAGAAGGCGCGCAGCCTTCGCCTGAACCCAGCCGGAGCGCTCCATCGCCTGGATCAGCCGGTCCTTCTCACTCAGGTCGTCGGCGCCGGCCGTGTCAGCCGCCGGAACGGCAGGTGGCGCCACCGCCGGAGCGGATGGCGGGGCGCCGGCAGCCGGTTCGGCAACCGTGGCGCCCTGGCGCGGCCAAAGGGTAGCCGACAGACAGGAATTGCGGTGGCAGAAGAGGTCGTCGGCGCGGATAACCCGGCCACGGGTCATGGTCGCGCTCCGCCAGACGCAATTCTCCAGTTCGCGCACGTTACCGGGGAAGAAGCAGTCCCGCAGCCCGTGCAGAGCCTCCTCCGAGAAGCTCAACTCGCGGCGGTTCTCCTCGTTGAACAGCTTGAGGAAGTACATGGCGAGCAGAGGGATGTCGCCGCGCCGCTCGCGCAAGGGCGGCAGGCGGATCGGCACCACGTTGATGCGGAAGTAGAGGTCGGCGCGGAAATCCCCCTTGTTCACCGCCGCCTCGAGGTCGCGATTGGTGGCGGCGATCAGCCGCACGTCCACCTTTATGGTGCGTGTGCCGCCGACCCGCTCGAATTCCCCTTCCTGCAGCACGCGCAGCAGCTTGGCCTGGAACGCCGGCGAGATCTCGCCGATCTCGTCGAGGAACAGGGTGCCGCCATGGGCAAGCTCGAAGCGGCCCTTGCGCTCCTGGGTGGCACCGGTGAAGGCGCCCTTCTCATGGCCGAACAATTCGGATTCGAGAAGGCTCTCCGACAGCGCCGCGCAGTTCACTTTGATGAACGGCTTCTTCGAGCGGGGACTGAGGATATGGACGGCCCGCGCCACCAGTTCCTTGCCGGTACCGCTCTCTCCGCGCAGAAGCACGGTGACCTTGGTGGGCGCCGCCTGCTGCACCTGGGCGAAGACCTCGACCATTGCCGGGCTGCTTCCCACCACATCCTCCAACCCGTGCACCGGAACCGTCGGCTTGACATCGGAGGCCAGCTTCTGCAGCCGGGCGTTATCGGCGATCAGCGTCTCGCGGTCGGCGGCGATCTTCTGGTGCAGCGCCACGGTCTGACCGACCATAGTGGCCACCATGTTGAGAAAACGCACATCATGCTCGAAGATGTGGCGTGAGTCCCCGCCCCAGCTGCGCTCAACCGAGAGCGCGCCGATGGTCCGCTCGGCCGTCTTTATGGGAACGCAGACGAAAGACACCGATTCGTCGTCAAGCGTGCCGGCGGCAGCCACATAGTTGGCCAGCAGCGGCTCTTTGGTCACGTCGACGGCAACCAGGGGGATGGCCGAGGAAACGACCTTTTCGACGGCGGCGAAGGGGTAGGAGGCGCTGGCGCCACCCAGCATCGTGGCCGGCACCCCTTCCCTCGCGGTCAGTTCCAGCTTCCGCTCGGGGTTCAGCAGGACGACGGCGCCGCACCGCATCTGTAGGAAGGCGGCCAGAATATTCAGAACGTCGTGCAGCGCGGCGGCAAGGTTCAGCGTCGAGCCAAGGATCTTGCTGATTTCGTAGATCCCAACGAGAGAGAGGGCGGCGTCGCTGGGGCTGTGAGCGTCGCTACGAGGCATGGCGGAATCCTGCCTAAAAATTATGCACAAGCTCTATTGTTCTATTCTTTAGGCATATTCTACGCTAGTTCCCCGTCGCCCCGCCAGCAGTCTGTGCGGAATCGGCAAGGATTCCGCGAAAATGAGCCAGCGCCCGGAACCGGTGCGAACGGGCCGGAAGTTGGCGATGGAGCGAATGCGTGCTCTCGGAGGCGCCGCCGACTTTTTCGCCAGCGGCGCGGCGCCGCCCCTGATGGCCCAGAAGCGAAAGACCAAACATTTCCAGCCCCGGTCGCCATCGAAAAGCCATTGCCGTCCATGCCGGAGCGGCGCCAGGCGATCGGTTCGGGAACGAGCGGGCCACGGCAGAATTCCCCGATTTGCGCAGGGGGTCCGGCCTGCTCGCGAAGGTGACGACGTGCAGGAGCCTGTTGTCGCACTACGCCATTCTCTTTTGTCCCCGCCGCATCATGGCAAATGCGCCAAGGCCGCCGGCCAAAAGCGGAAGGGGCGTAGGACTGGGAACCGGTGTCGACGGGATCGTCGTGCTACCAACCAATGTGATGAGCGGCCGGCTGATCGCGTAGGTGTAGCCCTGGTCGATGGCGGGCGGCCCAATCAAGGCGTCTGCGGTCGTGTTGACCGGGTAAGGCACGGTCGCCGCCCCGCACTTGGGGTCCAAGGTCGCGGCGGCCCCGACACAGATGAAGTAGTGGGAATTGGTCACGAAATCCAAACTGCTTGCCCCTCCCGCGGTGTCGTAGGAAAATAAGGAGAGAGCACTTGGCGCGGCGGCGCTGGTCGTTCCCTCAAGGGCATACAAGGACGTCGAAAAGGATTGGAGGTCGCCCAGTTCGATGAATCCATTGGCCTCGACCACCCCGCTGAACGACCCCACCAAAAATGTGCCCGTCCGCACAGGCGGATTGGAAACGGAATACCAGCCGGTCGCTGGATCACCTCCAATGGGATTAATCAAGAAATCGAAGGTGTCGATCGTGGTCGCCTGGGCGGGCAGGCATGCGGTCGCAAGCCACACGCCGACCGCCGCCAAACAGTTACCCACTTTTCCAACCATTGCCTTTTCTCCGATCAAAAAATGGACCGGCCGCGAGTCCAGCAGATTTTGTGCCGGAGCAGTTGGAAAATGGGCCTTGTTTTATTTCAGTGTGTTAGCGAATGTTGTGACATAGTGCATGTAAAATTCCCAGAATATCCAAACCGTACTATGCATGATTACATCATTAGGCCAGAACATCGCCAGTGCAACGCGTTTCCAAGGACGCGTTATACTTTGGCAGCATCATCCGGCTGATTGTAGTATAATAGATTTTGACTCTCTCAAATTGGCGGTAAGACGGCTGCTTCTATTTCAGCGGCAGATAGACGTCCGTCAGCAACTCGTGTTCGGGCGTCTTGCCGCCCGTCCTGCGGCCCCACACCCCGGGACACGGCCCAAACAAATACGCCGGTCTTGAAGCGGGCCTCTTTCGGCACACATCCGCAACGTTGACCGCGCGGTATATCGTGAAGGCTGGCGAGGGAATTTCGATGATCGGAAAAATCGTTACCTGTCTGTGGTTCGACCATGGCGAAGCACGCAAGGCCGCGGAATTCTACGCGGCTACTTTTCCTGACAGCCATGTCGGCCAAGCGGTTCAAGCCGCTTCCGATTTCCCTGGTGGCCAACGGGATGGCGACTTGCTCGTCGAGTTCACCGTACTCGGCCGAGCCTTTGTCGGCCTCAATGGCGGCCCGGCGTTTACGCCGAACGAGGCGGTCAGCTTCCAGGTAATGACCGACGATCAGGCGGAAACCGACCGCTATTGGGCTGCGATCATCGAGAATGGCGGCTGCGAAAGCGATTGCGGCTGGTGCAAGGACCGCTGGGGCTTTTCCTGGCAGATTGTGCCGCGAGCGTTGATTGCCGCGCTGAAGGATCCGGATCGAGCCGCAGCAAAACGAGCGATGGACGCCATGATGACCATGCGCCGGATCGATATCGCAAAGATTGAGACGGCACGAGCGGGCCACGCAGCAGCCTGATGCCCGATGGCATGGTCACCGCCTCGGACCTGAAGAGCGAAGACGCAACAATCCGGGTGCCCGCCTATCAGGGATGCCGTTTAACTGCCGAACGACCAGCTTGGGCGCGACTCGCCCCAGAAATAGGCGCTCGACAACAGAACGACAGCCGAGTATCCGGCCCCTATGAACATCGGTGTTATCTCCGCCCTTCTGTCGGCCTTTCTGTTCGGCATAAGCACCCCGCTTGCCAAGCTGCTGTCGGAGCATGAGCACCCGCATCGGCACCCCCATTATCCCGACGCGCATCACCGGCATACGCACTGAGCCAAGATCTCAGTTGAAGCGGCGGCGCCTTTGCCATCGCGTGAGGGCAACGCCGCCCCAAATGGCCTCCACGATGCCGAACGGCCACGCTCCCTGGAGGAAGCCATAAGCGGAACCGAGCCAGCAGGAAGCGGCGAAGCCCAGAATCCACCAATGCGAGCGGGCCTCAAGGGCGTAGCAGACCAGCATTGCCGAAACGGCGAACAGGCCGAATGCCGTCAATTTATCCATGCTCAACGATCCAAGTCTCCGCAGAGGGCATCCATGATCCGGCACTCGGCAATCGAATGCCCCTGACAATTGACCACCTCCCGCAATCCATTGCGGAGCCGGACGAGGTCGGCAATCCTTTGCTCCACTTCGGCCAGATGTTGGGAGGCCAGTTGATCGGCATCGGCGCACGGATGGTCCGGGTGTTCGGCCAGGCGCAACAGCGCGCGAATGGCGTCGATGTTGAACCCCAGGTCGCGTCCACGGCGAATGAATCGCAGCCGCCTGACGTGGTCCTCGCCGTATTCGCGGTAGCCTGTCGCCGTTCGCCGAGGATCGGTCAGCAGGCCGATCTTTTCGTAATACCGAATCGTCTCGATATTGACCCCGGTGCGTTTGCCCAATTCGCCGATGGTGATGCCGGCCTGTATCATCTCCCTTGACCCCGTAGTCGCTACAGGGTGCATCCTGCCCTCAATTCCGCTTCAAAGGCAGGGAAAATCTACAGTGGCTCATGTGCATAACCACGCCGATGGCCACGATCATGGTCACGAGCATCCCGACCGCCATGCCGCTCACGGCGGCGGCGGTGCCCACGGCCATCATCACGGCCCGGCCGATTACGACCGGGCTTTCGCCATCGGCGTCGGCCTCAACTTCGGCTTCGTCTGCGTCGAGGCGTTCTATGGCTTTGCCGCCAACTCCCTCGCCTTGCTCGCCGACGCCGCACACAACCTGGCCGACGTGGCCGGACTCCTGTTGGCCTGGGCGGCGGTATGGCTCAGCAAGAAGCGGGCATCCAAGCGCCGGACCTATGGCTTCGGACGGACGACCATCATGGCTTCGCTGGTAAACGCCATCGTCCTGTTGATCGGCGTCGGCGGTGTCGCCTGGGAGGCCGTCCAGCGTTTGGCCCATCCGGAATCGACCGCTGCGGGCACCGTGATCTGGGTCGCAGCCATCGGCATCGCCATCAACGGCGCGACAGCGGCCATGTTCATGGCGGGTCGGAAAGGCGACCTCAACATCCGCGGCGCCTTCCTCCATATGGCCGCGGATGCCGCCATATCGCTTGGGGTCGTGGTGGCCGCATTCATGATGAGCCAAACCGGTTGGTTGTGGCTCGACCCCGCCGTCAGCCTGGCGATTGTCGCAGTGATCGCCGTCGGCACCTGGGGGCTGCTCCGCGAATCGCTCGACCTGTCCCTGGATACGGTTCCTGCGCACATAGACCGCGAGGGAGTCGAAGAGTTCCTCTTGGAAACGCCCGGCGTGATCGCCCTCCATGATCTCCACATCTGGCCGCTCAGCACCACCTCGGTGGCGCTGACGGCCCATCTGGTCAGCCCTGGGGCGATCGTGGACGATGATTTCCTGCACCGTCTCTCCGCAAGGCTCCACGAGAAGTTCGGCATTGATCACGCGACGATTCAGGTCGAGAGAGGTGACGGGGCAGCGAATTGTCGCCTTGCCGACATGCACGGCGGTTGACGGCCGCTCGGCGAAGAGACTGCGCCAATAAATCGACGGCTTCAGACTCGTCTCCTCGGCAACAGCGGCGGGGACGCCGGTGGCCCTGAACAATTTAGGGCCATCTCCGCGCACTCGACGGCGGCAAGGGATCAGATTTATCCGGATGGGGCGCTTTGGCGAGTCGCTCCATCCCGGCCCCCATTATGCACTTCTGGTGCAGAGTATCCGAACAACACGCCGTATTATCAATGAATTCACAGGGAGCCATATTGCCTTTCCAGAAGTTCCCCCCTTTTGGATAAAGGTGCTTTCATGTCTCGTGTGAAATACAGCTTCCTGATCCCCGGCTTGGTTGCAGCCGGTCTGATTCTGGGCGCCGGCGCAGCTTCGGCTGAAGGCCTGATTGGAATGGCTCCTTCCGTTCACCTGGCGGTACAGAACGTGAGCAGCCAAGCCCAGTTGGCAGAGACGCTGCGGTCGCAAGGCTATAGCGACATCCGCCTCAGCGAGGTCGCGGCGACCCCAGCCACGCCTCATCCCGAGCGTATCTCCTCGCTTACCGATCATCCGGAAAAGGTCCCGGTGCATTCTGGCTGGAATGGCGTGGCGGTAAAAAACGGCCAGGTTGTCCAGGTCTACGTCGACAACTGATCCATCACGCTGAAATCGATCAATCCTTTTTGAAATCAATAAATTGAGCAAAGATTTTCCCGCACGGGAAAGGGGAGGAAGGCCGCGCCCGAGCCCCCCATCGCCTCGGCCTTCCTCTTTTCGCGCCGGCACCCCCGGCTCGTGGTTCTATGCCGCCAGGACAAGTGCCGCGGCCCTGGGCGCGCTATACCTCGCCTATTTGTTTGAATTGGACACGCCGTCGTCGGCCGCCATTATAGTCCTGATCGTGGCTCATCCCATTCACGGTATGGTGTGGTCCAAGAGCATCTATCGCCTGGTGGGAACCTTGGTCGGTGGCCTGGCCTCGCTGCTGCTGGCCGGATTGTTTGCCCAATCGCCGGAAATGTACCTGCTGGGGCTAGGTGCCTGGTTGGCCTTATGCACCGGCGCGGCCTCGCTGCTGCGCAATTTTCGTTCCTACGGCGCCATGTTGGCGGGGTATACGGTAGGCCTCATTTCTTTTCCAGGCGGCGTCGACACCGCTCCGCAGGCGATCTTCGAGGTGACGGCGGCCCGGGTCGCGGGTGTGTCGCTCGGCATCGTCTGTTCCGCCCTGGTGGCCTCGCTGTCGACGCGCCGCTCGACGGCCAGCATCGTCAACAGGCGCCTGCAGATTGCTCTGCACGACTTGTGCGAATTCGCCGCCTTCGTGCTGGCCGCCCCGGTTGCCGATGCGATCGAAGAGCGTCGGTCCAAGCTGAGGGCTGAAATCGCAGCGGTCGACAATCTGATCGAGTTCGGCGCCGCCGAAGCCCCCGAAGCGGCAGAGTTTGCCGATGCCCAGCGGCTGTCGGTGATGTCGCTGTTCGCTACTCTTACCGCTGTCGGCGGCCTGCACGAAGTCCTGATTGGGGCCGAGGGAAGCCTTCCGGTGCGACTACGCGAGGACACGCGCCGCGCCCTGGCCGAACTCGGTGGCTCGGCGGGCGCGCAAGAGCGGGCCGCCCACCCTGCTTCGGTGGCATTGGCCCATCTTGGCGCTCTGCGCCGGCGCGTTGGCGCGGCTTTCATTCCCGGTAATATGCCGTCCCTGATCGTGCTCGACCGACTGCACGAACTTCTCGATGATCTGGTCGATACAATCGAAACCATGCAGACCTCGTCCCGCCGGCCGACGGAGGAAGTGGGCCGCCGATCCTACCATCGCGACTGGAGACGGGCTGCCCTTAACGGTCTACGGGCGGCCATCACCGTATGGCTGTGCGGAGCGGTCTGGATCGCCACGGCCTGGCCGACCGGTTCGGTGATGATTTCTGCCGCCATCCCAAATGTGGTGCTGCTGTCGCTGCAAGACCATCCAGCCCGGGATTCTCTTCAATTTGCCGAGGGTGTGGCACTGGCCGCCGTCGCCGCACTGGCCTACATGCTGGCGGTGCTTCCTCATGTGGCGGATTTCCCGGTGCTTGCCGTGGCACTTGCGGTGCCGCTGTTCCTGGGAGCGCTGGTCACCACCAAGGCGGCAGGCGCTTTTCGCGGCGCGGGCTTCCTGGTGTTCTTCCTGGTGCTGCTGTCGCCTGCCAACGTCATGCGCTACGACATGACCGCCCAGCTCAATCTGTCTCTGGCAGTGATCTGCGGGGCCGTTCTGACGGCACTGATCTACCGACTGGTTCTGCCGGCCAACCCGGCCGCGCAGGCGCGCAACCTGCGCCGCGCCATCCGTACCGACCTGTTGGCCTTGCTGCGGGGACATCAAGCCGTGCGGCGCGAGACCTGGGAAATGCGGATGCATGATCGACTGTTGCGGCTGGCCAACTGCTTTCCGGCAGGAGACTCGCGGCAGAATGGATTGCGCAGCGGCCACACTGCTCTTCGCCTCGGACGCCAGATCATCCGCTTGCGCGGCCTGGCCGGGAACCTGCCGGAACACATCGCCGGGCGCACGGTAGTGGTGCGGGCCTTGCGTGGCTTGCGCGCCATCGACCGGTCTCCGGACCGGGTTGCTGGCCTAGCCGAAAAGGCGGCGATGCGCCTGTCGAGCATGACCGCCCGGGACGATGGCGAGAGATTTCCTGACCTGGCTCGGGCAGCCGCCGCATTAGCGGCCATCGCCTCGTCGCTGAAAGGCCGGCACGGCATTCTGGCGGATGCCGGACTGAAATGACGGGAGACAGGGGGTGCTGAAGGACGTCGATCTCGGCGGCATCTACCTTGCCGCCCTGGTTCTTCACCTGTTGCTCGCCGCGGTCCTTTTCTTCGCCTGCCGTGGAGCGCTTGGCCGCATCCGTCTGCTGGGTAGGGTCTGGTATCTGGCGCTGTTCGAGGCGGCGCTGTTCGTCGTGGTTTTCGCTCTGTTGCTTCCCTTTGTCTGAGAGACAGACCCATGCTGATCAACGGCTTCCGCGTGGCCGTCACGCTGGCATTGACTGCCGCGGCCGTCTTTCTTGGTGCTGCCCTGTGGCGTTATTACATGGTCTCGCCCTGGACCCGCGACGGACGGGTGCGCGCCGAAGTGGTGGATATCGCTCCCGAGGTGGCCGGAACCGTCGTGGCGCTGAACGTCCGCGACAATCAGTTCGTCCACAAAGGCGATGCCTTGTTACAGATCGATCCGACCCGGTTCCGCCTGGCCGTGGCGCTGGCCGAAGCAGAACTTGAGCAGCGCAGTCAGGAACTTCGGATCCGCGCCGCCGACGCCCGCAGACGCGCCGGGCTGCACGACGTGGTGTCGGCCGAGGAGATCGAACGCTTCGAAAGCACCGCAAGGGTCGCAGCAGCAGCCGTGGAAGCCGCCAGGGCGAGCCTCGACCTCGCCAAGCTTAATCTTGAGCGGGCCAGGTTACGTTCTCCCGTCAACGGGTACGTGACCAACCTGCATCTGCGGGTCGGCGATTACATTCCAGTGGGAGTGCCACGGATCGCCGTCCTCGATGCCGACTCCTTCTGGCTTGTCGGATATTTCGACGAAACCCGGTTGCGGGCGATTCATTTGGGCGACCCGGCACTGGTCCTGCTGATGGGGAATCCGGCGCCCTTGTCGGCGCATGTCGAAAGCATCGGGCGGGGTGTCAGCGATCCCAATACCCGGCCGGACGCCTTCGGGCTGCCCGACGTCAACCCGGTCTTCTCATGGGTACGCCTGGCGCAGCGGATCCCCGTCCGCCTGCATATCGACCGCGTGCCCCCAGGCGTCAATCTGGTGGCTGGAACCACCTGCACGGTCACCGTCGGCGCCGGGCAGGGCCGGGTCCCCGGTGATTTGCGGACTGGGCAGCGAGCCTGGATCAGCGAGACGCTGGTCTGGCTCGGTGAAATCCTGAGTTAGGCGGGCCACGGCATGCGAGGTTGGTTCCTGCATACGGTCGTTGTCGCCTTGTTGCTGGGCGGCTGCACCGTTGGTCCCGACTACGTAGCGCCCCGCCCTGATCTGCCCAGCCAATGGAGCGAAAAGCTGCCGGTGTCCGATCATCGGGACACGCCGCCCCCGGCCTTGTGGTGGCGCGGCTTCCATGATCCGGTTCTGAACCGGTTGGCGGTGCGCGCAACGGCATCCAACCTCGATCTGCGCATCGCCGCCCAGCGACTGACGGAGGCTCGGGCTGATCGGGATGCGGCGGCCGCCTCGGCCCGGCCGGTGATCACCGCCGGCTTGCTGGATGCCGAGATGCGAACCAGCGAGACGGTAGCTTGGCCGCCGGGCATCGGAGGCTATCGGATGGAACAGGGTGGCTTGGACGTCTCCTGGGAACTGGATGTCTTCGGCGGCACCCGCCGTGCCGTCGAAGCGGCCGATGCCCTGGTCGGTGTTTCGCTCGAAGAGCGCCATGCGATCATGGTCAGCCTGCTCGCGGAGGTCGCCTTCGATTACGTGACCTTGCGCGCCAGCCAGGCGCGCCTGGAGGTTGCCGAGCGCAGTATCGCGGTGCAACGCCAGACCCTGGCGCTGACCCAGCGGGCCTATGCCGCGGGGATTGGCCGCGACATCGACGTGGCCCGCGCCCGCGCCGCCGTCGAGATTGCGGAAGGCCAGGTCCCCCCGCTGGACGCGGCGGTGGCGCGCATGAGCCATGCCCTAAGCGTTCTGGTCGGCGGGTTTCCGGGTGATCTGCAAGCTGAGTTGACCCAGGCCGCTGAGCCCGGTGTTCCGTCGCCACCGCCACTTCCCAATATTCTGCCGTCGGATGTTCTGCGCCGACGGCCCGACATCCGCAAGGCGGAGCGGCGCATCGCGGCGGCGACCGCGCAGGTGGGGGTGACGACCGCCGAGTTGTTTCCGCGGTTCCTTATCCCGCTGGGGATCGGCTTCCTGGCCAGCGATGTGCAAGCGCTGCTGCAGGCTCAGAGCATGATCTGGGAGGTCGGTGTCGCGGCCGGGCAGACTGTCTATGACGGCGGGCGGAGCGATGCCCGCGTCCGTGCCGCCCGGGCGGTGGCCGAGGCGGACCGCCTGGCTTATCTGCGCATCATCCGCACGGCGTTCCGCGAGGTTGAGGATTCCTTGTCCAACCTTGCGGCGGAACGGCGGCGGCACCGAGCCCTCGAAAAGGCATGGGACGACGAGCGGCAGGCTCTCGCTCGGACGACGAAGTTATATGCCCAGGGCCTTTGCGACTTCGTCAAGGTGCTCGACAGCCAGCGCACGACCGTTCTGCTTGAGGATGCGGTGGTGCAGAGCCAGTGGCACGAGGTGGTCGACGTCATCGCCTTCTACAAAGCCACAGGAGGCGGATGGAGCCAGGAATGATGAAAATATGGCCCGCACCACCGGGCCTCAGAGCCGTCTCAAAATCAGGGAGGATACAGATGCATTTGGTTGAGCCGGGTGAAGGTCTGGAACTTCGGTTCCCACCACGATTCAATGTCGCCGTCGAGTTCATCGACCGCCATCTGGCGCAAGGACGCGGCGGCAAGGTAGCAATTCGCAGCATCGAGGGCGACGTCACTTACGCCGAACTGGCCGCCAGCGTGAACCGATGCGCCAACCTGCTCACCAACCTTGGTATTGGGCGTGGCGAACGCCTTCTCATGCTGATCAAGGATTGCCCGGAGTTCTTCTTCGTCTTCTGGGGAGCGATCAAGGCCGGGGTAATTCCGGTTCCCATCAACACCCTTTTGAAGGCCAAGGACTACGCCTTCATCATCGACAATTCCGCTTGTGCCTGTCTGGTCTATTCACCGGAATTCGCGTCCGAGGTCGAGCAGGGGCTGGCCGCCTCGCCCCATAAGCCCACCCGTGTGTTCCGCGTGGACAGCGACAGCCTGCTGGCACAGTTGGCCCGGCAATCCGACCAGTTCACCGCGGTTTCGGCGTCCCCCACCGATGAATGCTTCTGGCTGTATTCGTCAGGCTCGACCGGTCAGCCGAAGGGCGCCGTCCATCTGCATCGAGATATGGTGGTCACCAGTTATTACTATGGTGAAAAGACGCTCGGCGTGCGTGAAGACGACGTGTGCTTTTCGGCTGCCAAACTGTTCTTCGCCTATGGTCTGGGCAACGGCATGACATTCCCCTTATGGGCGGGAGCGACCTCGGTCCTCATGGCGGCGCGGCCGACGCCGGAAAGTGCGTTTGCCACCATCGAGCTGTTCAAACCGACCTTGTTCTTCGGGGTCCCAACGCTTTATGCCTCGCAGCTGGCCGCCCTTGACACCATGAAGCCCGACCTGTCTTCCATCCGGCTTTGCGCCTCGGCGGGCGAAGCCTTGCCGGCCGAGGTTTTCAAGCGCTGGAAAGCTCACACTGGCACCATTATCCTGGACGGCATCGGCTCGACCGAGGTGCTGCACATTTTCATTTCAAATCGAGTCGGCGAGCACAAGCCGGGCTCGACCGGCAAGCTGGTCGAGGGATACGAGGCGGTGATCCTGGATGCGAACGACCGCGAGGTGCCTGCCGGCGAAGCCGGGCGCCTTATGGTCCGAGGGCCATCTACCGCCAAGTATTACTGGAGAAACCCTGAGAAGACGGCCAGTACCATGCTGGGCGACTGGCTGAATACGGGCGACACCTATTATCGTGATGAAGACGGTTACTTCTTCTACTGTGGCCGCTCTGACGACATGCTGAAGGTGGGAGGTATCTGGTGCTCGCCCTTCGAGATCGAGGCCGCCTTGATCGAACATGAGGCGGTCTTCGAGGCCGCGGTGGTCGGCTTGCCCGATGCCCAAAGCCTGATCAAACCCGAGGCTTGGATCGTCCTGCGCGACGGCGTGAAGCCCACCTCGGAACTGGAAGAGGACTTGAAACGGCACTGCAAGGCAAAGATGGCGCCTTACAAATATCCTCGAAGGTTCCATTTCATCGACGCGCTGCCGAAAACCGCAACCGGGAAGATCCAGCGGTTCCGGCTGCATGTACCTGGCCCGTGAGGCGCCGGCCTTTTGCCGATCGTCGCTGACGGCGGCTCAGGATGGAGATTCCAAACGGGATGCCGACGCAAGCTCCGGCGCTCTATTTTATCGTCATCGACCCTTGTTGCGATGCGGTTGCAGATCCCTGTGCCGTGTCGCGACGAGGGGTGCCCAGTCGGATCGGCATAGGGGGCGATCCTGACGGATCGCTCCCCTGCCACACCACCCGGCATGCGGGTCCGCACCGGGCGGTTCGAGGAGTTGAGGTCAGGAGAGACGGGGCACGCCCAGCTTGTCCGACCAT
>JAJYTF010000065.1 GCA_021793155.1 Pseudomonadota bacterium
AAGCGCCTGGATCAGGCGGCCCACCAACCAATTGAATTGTGGTGAAAATTCGACGGCTGGTGGCGGTACCATCCGTCGGATTTTCACCACTAGGAGCCCATCTATCGGGCCGGCGACCGAGGGCGTGGTGATCGGCTCCGATCAGCGCGGCTTGGAATAACGGCTCTTTCCCGGTACCGACTTCCCGCCCCAGCGTTTGAGCCGCCCGGTGTCGATGCCGAACAGGTCGAGCACTCGCCCAACCGTATGGTCGATCAGGTCGTCGATGGATGTCGGCGCCGAATAGAAGGCCGGTGCCGGCGGTGCAATGATCGCCCCCATCTCCGACAATGCCGTCATCGTGCGCAGATGTCCGGTATGGAGCGGGGTCTCGCGGACCATCAGCACCAGGCGCCGCCGTTCCTTCAGCGTCACGTCAGCGGCCCTGGTGAGAAGGCTCGATGTCACGCCGGTGGCGATCTCCGACATGCTGCGGACCGAGCAGGGAGCGATGACCATGCCGCGCGTCCGGAACGAACCCGACGATGGCGCCGCCGCGATGTCGGCAGCGGCATAGGTCGTGGCGGCCAGCGCGGTGACCTCGGCCAATTTGAGGCTGGTTTCGTGGGCCAGGGTGACCTCGGCCGATCGGCTCATCACCAGGTGGCATTCCACCTCGATAGCGCGCAGCGTCTCGAGAAGGCGTATTCCATATATGATCCCCGAAGCGCCAGTGATGCCCAGGAGTAGTGGTTCGCTCGTCATATTTTCGCTGCTGACAACCCCGGAGTACGGGGCATAGTATCGTTGATGGGTACTCACCTTAATGGGAGGATGATGATGAGCCTTCTCGATCGTGTCGAGTCCCTCAAAGCAAAGCATGCGGCGTTGGAGGCAGCACTTGAGGACGAAACGCGACGTCCTCTGCCCAACGCCGTGGCGATCGCGGAGCTCAAACGGAAGAAGCTTAGGATCAAAGACGAACTGGAGCGCTTAGCCCCACACTGATCCCCGCTTCGGTGCTACCGGTTTCCCGGCGGGTCCGGGGAACCGGGGCCGGAGGCTTCTTTCCTCCTTTTCTTCTTTCTTTCCTTCCTTGAAGACAGCATCGCCATTCCCGCTTCCGCGGGAATGACGAGACCAAATCAATCATAAGCCCTGACGTTTAGCGCTTTCCGGTTTTCACCGGGGCCGGAGTGGTATCCTCCTGCGCGGTTGAATCGCGGAATTTCTGCCATTGCGCCCGTTGCTCGGCCTTCAGTTTGTCGCGCTGGGCTTTCTGGTCGACCCTAAGACGATCCCGCTCGTCCTTTTGCTGAACCTTGAGCTTGTCTCGCTGATCTTTCTGCTGCTGCTTAAGCTTGTCCCAGCTGTCCTTCATCTGGGCGTGCAGCTGTTCTCCGGGATCGGTATTCGTATTGGATACAGACGTGGCGACGGACGCGGGCTCCGAAGCGCGGGTAGAACCGGCGGCAAGGGCCGGTGTCGCCGATAATGCAGCCAGAAGGCCCAGGGTGACGGCCAGTGTTTTCATGGTTTCTCCTGATCGAAAGCGATGTGACGAAAGTTGCCAAAACAGAAACTACCATATTCGCTGCGCCAGGGCCAGCCTGTGTGAAAGACCTTGCTGCGCCCACCTCGCCGGACTAGCGCAATGACGCGATTTCTTGCAGAATTCGGTCCCATGGGGAGGCCACGAACGCCGCCATAACAACAGGGAAAGAATCAAACCATGACAAACGCCTACGACCTCGCTCACACGCACTCGCTCAAGGATCCCGCCGCGTTCTGGGGAGAAGCGGCCAAGGACATCAAGTGGTACAAGACCTGGGACAAAGTCTTGGACGATTCGCGGGCGCCGTTCTATCGATGGTTCCCCGGCGGCGAGGTCAACACCTGCTACAACGCGGTCGATCGCCATGTGGAAGAGGGGCGCGGTGAGCAGGCGGCGATCATCTACGACAGCCCGGTAACGCAGACCGTGCGCAGCCTGAGCTATCGCCAGCTGCAGGATCAGACCGCACGTTTGGCCGGCGTTCTTGCCGGCCTCGGCGTCGGCAAGGGTGATCGGGTGATCGTCTACATGCCGATGGTGCCGGAGGCGGCCATCGCCATGCTGGCCTGCGCCCGCCTCGGCGCGGTCCATTCGGTCGTGTTCGGCGGTTTTGCCGCAAATGAGTTGGCAACCCGCATCGTCGATGCGCAGCCCAAGGTCATTCTGTCGGCGACCTGCGGCATCGAGGCGCAAAGGGTCATCCCGTACAAGCCGCTGCTCGACCACGCCATCGAGCTGTCCAGCCATAAGCCGAGCCATACCGTCATTCTGGCGCGCCCGCAGGTGAAGGCCGAGATGGTTGCCGGACGGGACGTTGACTGGGACGAGGCGATGGCCAAGGCTAAGCCGCATGGCTGCGTCCCGGTGGCCTCGACGGATCCGCTTTACATCCTCTACACCTCCGGCACCACGGGCCAGCCGAAGGGTGTCGTCCGCGACAACGGCGGCCATATGGTGGCGCTGAAATGGTCGATGAAGAATGTCTACAACGTCAATCCGGGCGAGGTGTATTGGGCGGCGTCGGACGTAGGCTGGGTGGTTGGCCACAGCTACATCGTCTATGGCCCGTTGCTGCACGGCTGCACCACCGTGCTCTACGAAGGCAAGCCGGTCGGCACGCCCGATGCCGGCGCCTTCTGGCGGGTGATCTCGCAGCACAAGGTACAGACCTTGTTCACCGCGCCGACCGCGTTCCGCGCCATCAAGCGTGACGATCCCGACGCGACGCTGCTGAAGAAGTACGACCTCAGTCACTTCCGCACGTTGTTCCTGGCCGGCGAGCGGTCGGATCCCGATACCCTGCAATGGGCCGAGCGCAATCTGAAGGTGCCGGTGATCGACCATTGGTGGCAGACCGAGACGGGCTGGGCCATCGCCGCAAACTGCATGGGGCTGCACGTATTCCCGGTGAAGCACGGGTCGCCGACCAAGGCCGTGCCGGGATGGAATGTGCAGGTCCTGGACGAGGGCCATCACCAATGCAAGCCCGGCCAGGTCGGTGCCCTGGTGGTGAAGCTGCCGCTGCCTCCCGGCAGCCTGCCGACCCTGTGGAATGCCGACCAGCGCTTCCTCGACAGCTATCTCTATGAATTCCCCGGTTACTACAAGACGGCCGATGCCGGATTCATCGACGAGGACGGCTACGTCTATGTGATGAGCCGCACCGACGACATCATCAATGTGGCGGGGCACCGCCTGTCGACCGGCGCGATGGAAGAGGTTCTGGCCAGCCATCCGGACGTTGCCGAGTGTGCCGTGGTCGGCGTCCACGACACCATGAAGGGGCAGCTGCCCCTCGGCTTCCTGGTGCTCAAGGCAGGGGTGACCAAGCCGGAAGAGCAGATCCTGAAGGAGGTGGTTGCCCTGGTCCGCGAGCGCATCGGTCCGGTGGCGGCGTTCAAGACGGCGACCATCGTCAAGCGCCTGCCGAAGACCCGTTCGGGCAAGATCTTGCGCGGCACCATGCAAAAGATCGCCGATCACGAGGAATACAAAATGCCGGCCACCATCGACGATCCGGTAATTCTCGAGGAGATCGAAGAAAATCTGACGGCCATCGGCTATGCCAAAGCACGCCAGGACGCGACGTCGTAAGCGTTCTTCTACCAGGTCTCGATGAGCGAAACTCATCGAGACTTGGCTGGCCTGTCGAGTGCCCGCCAGCGTTGCCGGCTCCCAACCGGTGCGCCGCAGCGTTTGGCAGACAAAAAAAGCCCCGCCGGGAAACCGGCGGGGTCTTTTTGTCTGGTGCGCCCAGCATGGGCGCACTCTTGCGGGTGCAAGTCCCGCCGTAAGCTGGTCACAGCGAACGAAGTGAAGCGCAACTGCGGAAGGGCGACCGACCGTGGGGAGGAAGCGTGGATCGAAGCT
>JAJYTF010000021.1 GCA_021793155.1 Pseudomonadota bacterium
CCTTCCATCGTCTTCACTTGTCAAACAGCCCGGCAAACCTTCCGTCCGCCGCCCCCGCCTTCGCTTTCGCTCCGTCGGGAGGCCGGGGTTTTACGCCACCCGGCAAAGCGCGTCAACCTCTTTTTTTCCGCCGTTTTTCACCAGGTCATCGACCCATGGTGCCGTCCGGTGGAGGCGCGGTTTCTACGCCCGGTCAGCCCGGCTGTCAATTGCCTTTTTCCAAAATTCGTAACGAGAGTCGAAATCGGCTTCTGCCGTTCGGCCTCCCCCCCAAGCGATTGGCCGGCCCAGCCTTGCCTTTTGGCGGAAGGCCTGACATAACGGTCGGAAATCAAGGGGGTGGGCCGTTTTCCGCTCTTTTTGCCTAACGGCAACCGACGACTTCGGCGACTGTTTCTCATAATACGCCGTTGCGCGATCGGCTAAGGCCGTCGAGCAAACAAGGTGCAGAAGGAGGGCAATTGCTCCCCGAACGAACCGTCACGCCGAGCATCTGGAGGGGAAGGGATGCCCTTTACGACCAAGACGTCGATTCGTGTGGCCGTGATTGCGGGAGTAACCGCCCTGGCCGTCGCCGCCGTGGTCCTCACCAAACATCCCCCCGAACTGGTCAGGAAACATCTGCCGCAGCCCACCGTCGCGACCGTTCCTGAATTGGAACCGGTCCTGCAGAAGCAGGCCATGGTGTCCCCCATCTCAGACAGCCAGCTGGAAGATGAGGGCTCGCGGCCGATTCAGACCGTGGTCGAAGCGGAACAAGGCGACACCTTGCTGGATCTTCTGATGAAGGCCGGGGTGGAGCGCGGCGAAGCCACCAAGGCGATCGATGCCTTGACCGAGGTCTACAATCCCCGAGCTCTCAAGACCGGCCAGGAAGTGACCGTGACCTTCGAACGCCCCTCCGACGGCATTGGTTCCGGGCCGTTCGACGCCGTCACCCTGCAACCGGATGCCGGCCGGCAGGTGGGCGCTAAGCGCGGCCAGGACGGTTTTTCCGCTACTGAGATCAAGCGGCAGACGATCCGGCAACTGGCCCATTTCAGCGGCACGATCAAGGGTAGCCTGTTCGAGTCGGCTATTGCCGCCGGCGTCCCACCCCAGGTTCTGGCCGAAATGATCCGCGCCTATTCCTATGACGTGGACTTTCAGCGCGACATCCACCCCGGTGACCGCTTCGAAGTGATGTTCGAACATTTCGTCGACAGCAAGGGAAAGCTGGTGCGGAACGGTGACATCCTGTACGCGAGCCTTACCCTGACCGGCGAAGTCATGCCGATCTACCGCTATGTCGATTCCACCGGCATGGCTGATTACTACAACGCCAAGGGCGAGAGCGTACGCAAGGCGCTGCTGCGCACCCCGGTCGACGGAGCCAGGATCAGTTCGGGCTTCGGCATGCGGATGCATCCCATTCTGGGTTTCACCACGATGCACAAGGGGGTCGACTTCGCGGTAAGCACCGGCACGCCGGTGATGGCGGCCGGCGCCGGCACCATCGACTATGCCGGTCCGAACGGCTCCTACGGCTATTACGTGCGTATCCAGCACGACGCCATCCACTCCACCGCCTATGCTCATCTGTCGCGCTTCGCCCAGGGCATCCGGGTCGGCAAGCGCGTAAGCCAAGGCCAAGTGATTGCCTTCTCGGGGGCGACCGGCCGCGCAACCGGCCCGCATCTGCATTACGAGGTCCTGGTCAAGGATGTCCAGGTCAACCCGATGAGCGTCAAGTTCCAGTCGGGCAACAAGCTGGCCGGTAAGGAACTGGCCCGCTTCCTATCGTCGATCAAGGAAGCGCAGGAGTGGCTGGTGCAAACCCCGGTGGCGAGCAAAGTGGCCCTGGCCAAACCGACCGCCAAGGCCAACTAAATTGCTTTTTCGCCTTCCGTCATCCGCGGGCGTGACCCGGAGGTCCATGGAATGACGAGGTCGGAGTGACCCTGTGCGATCATACCTCGGCCTAATAGACCGGGTACTCTTGGCTCCACTCGAAAACGCCGTGCGCGCGGCCGCGTTTCCGCCTCTCCCCGGCGAAGGCTCCGCCGGAGGCGGAAATGCGGCCCCGCAACGCCGCTACTTCCAGCAGCAACTGGGCATATGCGACTGGAGCCAGGTTGTGCGCGGCGGCGAAGCGCCGACAGATTTCGTTGGCTTCCTTGGTATCGGCCGCCAGATTGGCGACACGGATGGCAAGGCGCATGATTTCTGGTGAAGCTCTCATGCGCCTCACCCTACCCATCCGAGCCTTAAAAGGCGATTACCCGAAAGCGAAAGCCACTTACGCCCAAGGCCTAGTACCCTGAACCACTCAAATGGTTCAGGGCACTAGGCGCTTCCGCAGGCGTTCACTCAGCGGCATAGGCCATGGCCAGTCCATCGATCACCAGTCCGTTCTCATTGGCCGACACCGGGACAATCTGCCCGTCCTGGATCCGCCCTTCGAGCAGCAATGTGGCCAGCGGATTCTGCAACGCCCGCTGAATCACTCGTTTCAGCGGCCGCGCCCCATAGACCACGTCATAGCCCTTGTCGGCCAGCCAGCGACGTGCAGATTCGTCCAGCTTCAACGCGATCTTGCGAGGCACCAGCAAAGCCGCTAGGCGCCGCAGCTGAATATCGACGATGCCGTCCATCTGGCTGCGGGTGAGCCGGTGGAAGAGCAGGATTTCGTCCAGTCGGTTCAGGAACTCGGGCCGGAAGGCGTGCCGCACCACCTCCATGACTTCCGCCCGAACCGCCGACGAATCCATGTCTTCGGGCTGGCTGGCCAGGATCTCGGCACCGAGGTTGGAGGTCAGCACAATTACGGTGTTGCGGAAATCCACGGTCCGCCCCTGCCCGTCGGTCAGGCGGCCATCGTCCAGCACCTGGAGCAGCACGTTGAAGACGTCCGGATGGGCCTTCTCCACCTCATCGAACAAGATGACCTGATAAGGCCGGCGCCGCACCGCCTCGGTGAGCGCGCCGCCCTCCTCATAGCCGACATAGCCTGGAGGAGCCCCGATCAGCCGGGCCACCGAATGCTTCTCCATGTATTCCGACATGTCGACGCGGATCATCGCCGTTTCGTCGTCGAACAGGAATTCGGCCAGCGCCTTGGTCAGCTCGGTCTTGCCGACGCCGGTCGGCCCCAGGAACAGAAAGCTGCCGATAGGCCGGTTGGGGTCCTGCAACCCGGCCCGGGCCCGGCGCACCGCATTGGACACGGCGGTCACCGCTTCGTCCTGGCCGACCACGCGACGCTTCAGCCCCTCCTCCATATGCAGGAGCTTGGCCCGCTCGCCTTCCAGCATCTTATCCACCGGAATACCGGTCCAGCGCGACACCACGCTGGCGATCTGCTCCTCCGTCACCGCCTCGTTCAGCATGTGCTGGCCCGAAAGGCCGTCGGCCTGCGCCAGCTTGCGCTCCAGCTCGGGGATCACCCCATAAAGCAGCTGGCCCGCCTTTTCGTAGCGCCCTTCGCGTTGCGCGATTTCCGCCTCGGACCGAGCCTGGTCCAGCCGCTCCTTGATCTTTGTGGATTGGGCCAGTTCCTCCTTCTCGGCGCGCCAACGGGCGGTCAGTTCGGCAGCGTCGCCTTCCAGTTCGGCCAGTTCATGCTCCAGCCGTTCGAGGCGGTCCTTAGAAGCCGGATCGGGTTCTTTCTTCAAAGCCTCGCGCTCGATCTTCAACTGGACGATGCGGCGGTCCAATTCGTCCAGCTCCTCCGGTTTGGAGTCCACTTCCATTCTCAGCCGGCTGGCGGCCTCGTCCACCAGATCGATGGCCTTGTCCGGCAGGAAACGGTCGGTGATGTAGCGGTTGGACAACGTCGCCGCCGCCACCAAGGCCGAGTCGGAAATCCGCACCCCATGGTGCAGCTCGTATTTCTCCTTGATGCCGCGCAGGATGGAAATGGTGTCCTCGACCGAGGGCTCCGCGACGAACACCGGCTGGAAACGCCGTGCCAGGGCGGCATCCTTTTCCACATGCTTGCGGTATTCGTTGAGCGTCGTCGCGCCGACGCAGTGCAACTCGCCACGAGCCAAGGCGGGCTTCAGCAGGTTGGATGCGTCCATCGCGCCTTCGGCGGCGCCGGCCCCCACCAGCGTATGCATTTCGTCGATGAACAGAATGATCTCGCCGGCCGCCGCCGTCACCTCGTTCAGCACGGCCTTCAGGCGTTCTTCGAACTCGCCGCGAAACTTGGCGCCGGCGACCAAGGCGCCCAGGTCCAGGCTCAGCAGTTTCTTGTTCTTCAGCGATTCGGGCACGTCGCCATTGACGATGCGCAGAGCCAGCCCTTCGACGATGGCGGTCTTTCCGACACCCGGCTCACCGATCAGCACCGGATTGTTCTTGGTGCGGCGCGACAGAACCTGGATGGTGCGGCGTATCTCCTCGTCGCGGCCGATCACCGGGTCGAGCTTGCCTTCACGGGCCAACTGGGTGATATCGCGGGCGTATTTTTTAAGCGCGTCATAGGTGTCTTCGGCGCTGGAGCTGTTTGCCTTGCGGCCCTTGCGGATGTCCTCGATCGCACGATTCAATCCCTGCGGCGTCGCACCGGCGTCGGCCAGTGCCTTGGCCGAGGGAGTGCCCGATGCCATGGTCAAGGCAAGCAGCAGGCGTTCGGCGGTGACGAAGGAATCACCGGCCTTTTCGGCGACTTTCTCGGCCTGATCGAACAGCCTAGCGGTAGCCGGATCCATGTATAGCTGGCCGGCGCCCGTCCCTTCGACCTTGGGCAATTTGCCCAATTCGGCCTCGACCGAGGTCAAGGCGCGGGCGGGATCGGCACCGGAGGACCGCAACAGGTTGGCTGCCAGCCCCTCCTTGTCCTCGAGCAGGACCTTCAGCAGATGTTCCGGCGTCAACCGTTGATGGTCGCTCCTGAGCGCCAGACTCTGCGCCGACTGTATGAAACCCCTTGAGCGCTCTGTGTATTTTTCGAAATCCATGGCCTGGGAACCTCCTGGGCGACAAGGTCCGTCAGCCCTTCTTCGGAAGCCGCCGACAAACCCCTCTTGAGACGTTACCTAATATGGACCAGATCGGCCGTCTCGCAAGCGACCGAAG
Source organism: Pseudomonadota bacterium (assembly GCA_021793155.1). Classification (GTDB taxonomy): domain Bacteria; phylum Pseudomonadota; class Alphaproteobacteria; order Rhodospirillales; family Magnetospirillaceae; genus DUZF01. Next base: position 5,062 of record JAJYTF010000021.1, read on the forward strand.
TCCAGGTCTCCATGCAATCTGTGGTATTGAACGCGCCCTGCGGATTCAGCACGATTTAACCGGCTGAACCGGGCCAAGGACAAAGCGGTTGGCTCGAGAATTCGTCGTCGCAAACGCAGGGAAGTGACCTTAAGGCCAGCAGTACGCGCCTTGAATGCTTCGTTGCGGTTGCAATGATCGGATACTGCCAATTCACCGTGTATGGGCTAAGGGGAACGGTGTTGTCGACGACGGCACTTGTCGTAAGGACCGATCGGGACCGTTTCGTCGCCCTGGCGTTCTGCTGGGCCGACCTGCTGTTCGAGGTCGATCCGCAGATGAAGATTGCCTTCGCCGCCGGCCCTACCGAAGCCTTCTTCCGCAAAAGCACCCGCCAACTGGCCGGCACCTCCTTCGAAGAACTGCTGGCCCCACCTGCTCGACGAGGGCTCGGCCAGGCGCTCGCTCGAGCGGTCAGACATGGCCGCTTTGACAACGAAACCGTTGTGATCGGCCGGCCAGGCGGCGGTACGCTCGCCATGTCCGTTTCGGGCTATTGGCTCCACGGTCCGGGTAGCAACCTGTATCTCGGAATGCGTCGGGCCGCGCCGGAGGCCGGGGGCCCGGCTTACAGGACGCAGAGCGGTCTGCCAGACGCCCGAACATTCAGCGGCCTGGCGGCGGAGCGGATCAAGAGCCTCCAGAAGGTCGGCACGCAGACCGAGATCACCTTGCTGGTGCTGGCCGAATTGGAACAGCTTTACGAGCGCCTCGACGACGCCAGCCGGATTCGATTACGCCGAAAGGTGACAGCGGCGCTCAAGGCTGGCTCGCTCGACGGCGAGGCAGTGGCAGAAGTGGCCGACGGCCGCTATTCGGTGCTGCGCCAGGCCCGCTCCGGGATCGACAGCCTGGCGGCCCAGTTGGAGGACATCACAAGGTCGATCGATCCGTTCGGCGCGGGGGTTACCGTGGACACCACCTCGATCGGCATGGAACCGGCCATGGCAGTCAGCCAGAAACATTTGGCCAAGGGACTGCTCTACGCGATGAACCGCTTCCGCGACACGCGAGGAAAGGATTTCAACATCGGTTCGCTCAGCGCCAATATCGGCGAATTGTGCCGAACCGCGGTCAAGGAGGTCAGCGGCTTCCGCCAGCTTCTAGCCGGTGCGGAGTTCGATCTGGCCGTCCAGCCCATCGTCGACGTCCATTCGGGCGAGATTCTTCATTACGAGGCGCTGTGCCGCTTCCGCAACGTGCCGGCCATGGAATCACCTTACGGAACCATCAGCTTCGCCGAAGAAACGGAAATGATCCACGACTTCGACTTGGCGATGGTGGAGAAGACCTTGACATGGCTTGCCGCACCGGCGGCAAACTCGCGACGGCTTTCGGTCGCCGTCAACATTTCCGGCCATTCGATCGGCATACCGGCTTTCGCCGCCGCCCTTCAGCGGATGCTGACGGAGAACGCCTGGAGCCGCGGCCGGCTGGTCTTTGAGATCACCGAATCGGCCCGCATAAGGGATTTGACCTCAGCCAACTGTTTCGTCCAGGCGCTGCGCCAGAACGGCCATCTCGTTGCTCTGGACGATTTCGGCGCAGGCGCGGCATCGTTCCAATATTTGAGCAGTATCGAGGTGGACCTGGTCAAGCTGGACGGCACGGCGCTCCGCCATGCCGAACAGGCCCCGAAAGGCCGAGCTTTCCTGTCGGCCCTGACCGAGTTGTGCAAGCGGCTCAACGTCAAAACCATCGCCGAAATGGTCGACACCCCGGAACGCCTTAAGTTCTGCCGGGATTGCGGCTGCAACTATGTGCAGGGCTATCTTTTCGGCCGGCCGGCGCCCGACGTCAAATCCTTCGCCCCGCTCCCGTCGGCCCATCTGTTCCGCGCCAGGCATTGGGGAGATGGCGGGTCCTGGTTCTGAAGCCAATACCGTTGGCTTGAGACCTCATCACCCGCAACCATTTCCCTCGTTGCCGCAGCCCGTCGCCTTCGACCTTGTCGACGCCGCGACGGAAACCAAAACCCTCTTCCAGCAGGTGTTTGATGACCGGCGTGGTCCATCGTCGGCCGGCCGAAGATCGGTCACACGCGTCGCCGCCCAGGCCATCAGCAGGGCGAAGACATCCACCAGCATATGGCCGCGCGTCGGCAAGCAGTGCCAGCGAGCCTGAAGCCAGGCCCCCGGCGACATCCACCACCATGAACAGGGCGGTGACCCCAAAGGCGATGAGGGCCGGCCGATCGTCCTCGCCATTGGCCGACAGGAGGCCATGGGGCGACTGGTGGGAGACGACGCCGGTCATCGCGCCGTCAGGCAGGCGGTCACGCGGTGACCGCTTCCGCCTGGCCTTCCTCTCCGCCTTCCGGCTCGTCTTCGCCGGCGGCCTCGTCTTTCTCTTCCGCTTCCAGTTCGCCGGGCAGCATCATCTGGTCGTCTGCCGGAGTGGGCAGGCTGCGCATCGGATGGCGGCCATTGGCCTGGTTCTGGTTGTTGATCACCCGAAAATAATGCTCGGCGTGCTGATAGAAGTTCTCAGCCGCGATGCGATCACCCTGGGACGAAGCATCCCGGGCTAGCGCAAGATATTTTTCCAATACCTGATGGGCATTGCCGCGAATGCGGATATCGGGCCCGTTGCTGTCGTAAGTTTGATTGCGCGGCGGCAGATGTTTCTTTCCGCTGCCGTTATTGCTACGGCCGCGTGAACGCTGCTTGGCGTTTGGTCCTGGTTTCATGACACCTACATATACCGTGTTGCGTTAATCACACACCTCAGATTCCGGATTCAACTGGCCGAACTCCGCAGGCGCCGGAAAAGCGTCGGTTTGGGATGGCGGCGAACCGGGATGAGCGGAGTCAATCGACTCAACGCGGCCTCGATCGTTTGTCGCACGCAGCAACAAAGTAGTCGGGAAACACCGAGTTTCCAACAAGTTTTTTCGGTCCAACAAGCTTTTTCCAGTCTCTCGACAAATCACTTTGTCCGCTCCGCCGACCGCGATACGACGACGCATCGCGCGACTCCTGCCAAGTCTCGGCGCACCCCTATCGACACCAGTCCGGTGTTTTGCAGGATCAGGCTGACAGCTTCCGCTTGCCCTTGTCCCACTTCAAGAACGGCAATTCCGCCCGGCTTCAGCAATCGCATGACGTCAGGAGCCATCGCTCGGTAGCAATCCAGTCCGTCCGGCCCGCCGGCCAGGGCGCCTTTCGGCTCGAACGCCGATACTTCGACTTCCAAGCCGGCGATCTCCTGCTCGGGGATATAGGGCGGATTGGAAACGATTACATCAAATAATCCGTCGATCCCCCTACCCCAATCGCCAAAGACGAAACCGGCTCGACGGTCGAAGCCCAGCGCCTTGGCGTTATCGGCCGCAACGGCCAGGGCGGCCTGGCTGACATCGACTCCGAGGCCGCTGGCATAAGGCAGTTCGCTCAGCAAAGCGAGCAGAATGCAGCCGGTACCTGTACCGAAATCGAGAAGCTTTAGCGGCGCCTGCCGATCGGCCATATGACTGAGGGCCGCTTCGACTACCGTTTCCGTGTCGGGCCGAGGATCGAGTGTATCGCTGGTGACCTTGAACGGCAGGCTCCAGAATTCTCGTTGCCCGATGATATGCGATATCGGCTCGCGTCGTTCGCGGCGGGCCGCCAGGGCCTCCACCTGATCCGCCTCGGCTGCCGTCAGGCGGCGCTCCGGGTGGCTGAACACCTGGGTACCGTCCACGGCCAAGGCGTAGGCCAGCAGGATGCGGGCATCGAGGCGGGCCGACGGGATTCCCGCGACGCGCAGGCGATCGGTCAGCCGAGCCAGGATTTCGCCGACGCTGGTCATTCCATTTCGGCCAGCCGCGCCGCCTGGTCGGCGGCAATCAGTGCCTCGACCAGTTCGTCCAGCGCCTCGCCCTCCATCACCTTGTCGATCTTGTAGAGGGTAAGATTGATGCGATGGTCGGTGACGCGGCCCTGCGGGAAGTTGTAGGTGCGGATGCGTTCCGAGCGGTCGCCCGAGCCCACCTGATTCTTACGGTTGGCGGCCCGCTCAGCATCCTTCATTTCACGCTCGCGCTCGTAAAGGCGGGCCCGCAGGATCTTCAACGCCTTGGCCTTGTTTTTGTGCTGGCTTTTCTCGTCCTGGCACTGCACGACGATGTTGGTCGGCAGGTGGACGACGCGCACCGCCGAATCGGTGGTGTTGACGCTTTGCCCGCCCGATCCCTGCGAACGGAACACGTCGATGCGCAGATCCTTCTCATCGATCTGTATGTCCACCTCTTCCGCTTCCGGCAGCACCGCCACCGTCGCCGCCGAGGTATGGATACGTCCGCCCGCCTCGGTCACCGGCACCCGCTGCACGCGGTGGACACCCGATTCGAACTTCAGGCGGGCGAACACGCCCCGCCCGGTGATGCCGGCCACCGCCTCCTTGAAGCCACCCAGGCCGGTATCGTTGACATCCAGGGCCTCAAATCGCCAGCCTTGCTGCCCCGCATAGCGTTCGTACATGCGGAACAGTTCGGCGGCGAACAAAGCCGCTTCTTCACCGCCGGTACCCGCCCGTACTTCGAGGATCGCATTTTTGGCATCCGCCTCGTCCTTCGGCAGCAGCGCCAACTGCACCTCGCGCTCCAGCCCGGGCAGCCGATCCTTCAGGGCATAGAATTCTTCCTCGGCCAGTTGGCGCATCTCAAGATCGGCCGCCGGGTCATCCTTCATCAGCGCCGCGTCCTGCATTTCGGCCTGGGCCTGGCGCAGGCTCTTGATTCCCGCCACTACAGGATCCAATTCGGCCAGTTCCTTCGACATGCGCACGAAGCTCTGGGCGTCGGTGCCGCCGCCTTCCCCCGCCAGCATGGCCGATAATTCGGCGTGGCGGGCCAACACCCGGTCAAAGGTCTGTTCCAGATTCACGTTTATCTTGTCCCTCAGGCGCCGGGGGCGCGCCTCCGCGCGCTCGGCTACCTCCGCTAAAGCTCCGGCCCCCTCAACGGGCTAGTCACGAGGCTTCGCCTCGTTCCGGCACCTGATGTCTATTCCAGCCGGAACAGACGCCGCAGCAGTCCTTCCGCCGCTTCCCATTCGACTGCGGCGGCGTCGCCGCCGCTGGCGATTTCCTTCATCACCTCGCTGGGATCATGCAGCAGGCGATTGACCAGCAGACGGGTCGCCCGATCGGCGTCGTCGCCCGCCTCTTCCAGCACCTGCTCGCGCGCCGCATCGAAGCGTCCGCGCAATGCCACGATGGCCGGTACCGCGGCCCGCGCAGCGCGCCCCTTGATGAACAGGCCAACTTCGGCATCGATGATGGACCAAGCTTCGCGCGCCGCCGCCTCGCGGGTGGCACGCCCTTCCATCGCGACCTGCTCAAGATCGGTCAGATCATAGAGAAAGGCGCCATCCACGCGGTTGACGGCCGGATCGATGTCCCCCGGAATGCCAGCGTCCACCAGGAACATAGGCTTACGCCGGCGTTTGCGCAATGCCGCCTGGACATGCTCGGGCGCGATCACCGTATGCCGGGAACTGACCGAGGTCAGAACGATGTCCGCCTCCACCAGCAGCATCGGCATTTCCTCGAAAGCGGCGAAATGGCAGTTGAGACTTTCCGCCAATGCCTCGGCCCGGCTTTGCCGCGGTGCGGCTACGACCAGTCGGCGCAAGCCGGCGGCCAGCAGGCTTTCGGCGACCAGTTCGCCCATGTCGCCGGCCCCCAGCAGCAGGCCATCGCATTCAGTCAATTCGCCGTGCAGGTCGCGGGCGAACTGCACGGCCGCCGAAGCGATGGAAACCGGCCGCTCGGCCACCGCCGTTTCGGACCGTACCCGCTTGGCCGCGCCATAGGCCGCGGCCAACAGGTTTTCCAGTTCGGCCCCGCACAGCCCGGCCTCCCGAGCCATGCGATGACAGGCTTTTACCTGGCCCAGAACATGGGGCTCGCCGATGACCAGGCTGTCCAGGGAGGACGTCACGGCGAAACAGTGACGCACGGCCGCCTGGTCGGACAGTGTGTAGAGTTCACCCGCCAAGCTGTCCGGGCGCAAATTCGCGCGCTCGGCCAGAGCCGCCATCAGCACCGCTTCGGCGTAAGCGACGTCATGGTGCACAGCCAGAACTTCGACCCGATCGCAGGTGGACAGCGCGACAGCCTGGCTCACCCCGGAATCGCGCAAACTCGCAAGAAATGCACTCTGCGCAGCATCGTCGACGAACAATGCGTCGCGCAAGGCCAGCGAACTCGACCGATGATTGGCGCCGATGACGATCGGCCGCAGGATGGAGCGATCCGCGCTCATCTGAATCGGGCCAGCCGCTCCTCCAGAACAGCCAGAGGAACTTCCTCCTGCTCGCCGCTGTCGAGGTCGCGGACCGCCACCGCGTTGCGGGCCAACTCGTCTTCACCGAGAATGACGGCGGCGCGAGCATTGACCTTGTTGGCCCGGTTGAGACGTTTCTTCACGTTTCCGGAATAGCCGAGGTCCACCGCGAAGCCGGCCTGCCGCAGGCGCTGGGCCAGCGGCAGCGCCCCAAGATCGGCGCCCATCGGAATGACGGCCACCGGGCGATCGGCCGAGGGGGTCTCGTCGAGCAGCATCGACAGGCGCTCGATGCCCGCCGCCCAGCCGATCCCCGGCGTCGCCGGGCCGCCCATCTGGCTGATCAGCCCGTCATAGCGGCCGCCGGCCAGTACCGTGCCCTGGGCCCCCAGGGCGGTGGTGGTGAACTCGAAGGCGGTATGGCAATAATAATCGAGCCCACGCACCAACCGCGGGCTGACCTCGGCACCCACGCCGACCGCCGCCAGACCGGCCTGTACCTGCTCGAAGAAGCTGCGCGACGCATCGTTCAGATATTCGGTCAGCAGCGGCGCTCCGGCAACCACCGCTTTGTCGGCCTCATCCTTCGAATCCAGCACCCGCAGCGGGTTGCGCTGCAGGCGGTCGAGGCTGTCCTTCGACAGCCTGTCCTCGTAGCCCGAAAGATAGCCGACCAGGGCGTCGCGATAGGCGGCACGGCTCTCGGCGTCGCCCAGGGTGTTCAGTTCCAGACGGACCTTGTCCTTGAGGCCCAGGGCCGCCAGCATCTGGGCGCCCAGCGCGATCACCTCGACATCAGCTTGCGGGCTTTCGACGCCGAGCAGTTCGACCCCGACCTGATGAAATTGGCGCAGTCGGCCTTTCTGCGGCCGTTCATGGCGGAACATGGGGCCGCGGTAGAACAGCTTAAGCGGAAGGTGCTGGGACAGCCCGCCGGAAATGAAGGCGCGGGCCACACCTGCCGTTCCCTCGGGCCGCAGCGTGATGCTGTCTCCCGAACGGTCGGCAAAGGTGTACATCTCCTTGGTCACTACGTCCGAGGTCTCGCCCAAGGTGCGCGAGAACACTTCGGTGAATTCGAAGATGGGAGTGATGATTTCGCCGAAGCCGTAGCGGCGTGCGGTCTCGAAAGCGACCTCCTCGACGCGGCGGTGGCGGCGCGACTCCTCCGCCAGAAGATCATGGGTGCCGCGGACCGGCTGCAATACGGACACTTCGGATAGACTCTTTCAGCTGTTGACGGCGGCCGCCGGCGCAGCCTCCGCCTCGATCTGCGCCGCCTTTGCCTCGACCAGCGCCACGATGTGATCGATCATCTGCGCGGTGTCGGTCTTGTGGTCGGGAACACCACCCACATAGACCATGTGGCTGCCGCCACCGCCACCGGTCAGACCGATATTGGTCTCGCGCGCCTCGCCCGGACCGTTCACCACGCAGCCGATGATCGATAGCGTCACCGGCGTGGTAATGTGCCCCAGGCGCTGCTCCAGGATCTCGACCGTCTTCACCACGTCGAAGCCCTGCCTGGCGCAGGACGGGCAGGACACGATGCGCACGCCGCGATGGCGGAGATCGAGAGACTTCAGGATATCGAAGCCCACCTTGATCTCTTCCACCGGATCGGCCGACAAGGACACGCGCAGGGTATCACCGACACCGCTCCACAGTAGGGCGCCGATGCCGATCGCCGACTTCACCGTGCCGCCACGCAAACCGCCGGCCTCGGTAATCCCCAAATGCAAGGGGTAGTCGCAAGCCCCGGCCAGCGCCTTGTACGCCGCCACCGCCAGATAGACGTCGGAGGCTTTCACGCTGATTTTAAAGTCGAAGAAGTCGTTGTCCTCCAGCAGCCGGGCATGGTGCATGCCGCTTTCCACCATCGCCTCCGGACAAGGCTCGCCGTAACGCTCGAGCAGTTCCTTCTCCAGGCTGCCGGCGTTGACCCCGATGCGCATGGAGCATCCGTGATCCTTAGCCGCCTTGACCACTTCCCTGACGCGATCGGCCGAGCCGATATTGCCCGGGTTGATGCGCAAGCAGGCGGCGCCAGCCTCGGCCGCCTCGATTGCGCGGCGATAATGAAAATGGATGTCGGCGACGATCGGTACGCTGACCTGGCGGATGATCTGCTTCAACGCCTGGGTCGATTCCTCGTCCGGGCAGGACACCCTGACGATGTCGGCGCCTGCCTCTTCCAGGCGCCGGATCTGTGCAACGGTGGCCTTGACGTCGGTCGTCAAGGTGTTGGTCATCGATTGCACGCTGATGGGCGCATCCCCTCCGACCGGCACCTTGCCGACGAAGATTTGGCGGGACTTGCGACGAATGATCTCTCGGTAGGGTCTCATACCCGTCTCGTCCAGTGGAAACCGGGGCTGGGTTTATAGCGCAAAACAGCCGCAACAGGAAAGCCGCTTGAAGCCGACCACGCCAGTGGTCTACTCCGTCGGCGCCGGAGCAACAGCGGAACTGCCCCCGGCCGCGGGACTTTCGTCCTTCACCGGCGCGGGGTCCTCCTTCACCGGCGTGGTCAAACGCTCGGAATCCAGGGGGATATTGCGCCGAACCACTCCCATGGCCCCGAGGGAGGGGGCGACCTTGCCGTCAACCATGACGCTCAAGGCGCCGGCATTGCCGGCGGTCAGGGAAAGGCCCGGCCGGTTGGGCACCGCATAGCTGTCGCCCTTATGCAGCATGCGCGTCGATACGACATGCCCGTTGGCGTCGCGGATTTCGACCCAGCAATTCTCGGCGGCATTCAGTACGATCCGGGGCGATCCGCGGGCCGGCGTCGCCGCTGCCGCGGTTTGGATTTCGTTGGTATCGGGTTCGGCAGCGCCGGCGGCCGGAGCTGTCGCTGTGGCGTTGGCCGGCGGTGGTGATGCCTCACCGCCCGGGGCTGGAACCGTGTCGGCTTTCGGTGCCGCCGACTTGGCGTCCTTCGCCTCCTTGAGCTTGCCCGCCTTGCCCACCTTTCCGACGCTCGACCGCACATCCTCGGTCGCCGGGGCGGCAGGAGCAACGGCGCCCAATGGCGGGGGCGCAACGGCAGGCGCGCCCGCCTCCGGCGCTGACGGCGCGGCGGCGGGCGCGGGGGAAGGAGTCGCGGCGCCGGCGACGGCCTGCTGACCAGCCGCGTTGTTGGCTTGCGCCTCATCCTCGGTCGGCGGAACCACTTCGTCGTGGCCGGTGCCGGTCGGGGCATGGGCGGCCTCGATCACCGCGGCTTGCGGTTCGGCCGGTCCCGTAGCCGCCGTCTCAGCAGGCTTGCTTCCTTCGGCTGGCAATACCGGCACGACCTCGGCGCTGTTGCCGACCGGTCTGTGGATCAACGCCGCAAGGCGGTCGGGCAATGCCGGCACGGCCTCGGCCACCGATGCGTCGCGTGATTGGTACCAGTACCAGGCGCCATAGGCAGCGGCGGCAGCGATCACGGCAATGCCCAACAGCGCCCCTGTCGGAATGCTGCCCTCGGACACCGCCGAGGGGAAAACCAGTTCGGCGCGGGCGGCGTACTCGCCGTTTTCCTGCTTGAAGCGGCGCAAGATTTCCTTGCTGTCCAGCCCCAGGAATTCGGCATATCCCCGCACGAAGCCAACGGCGTAGGTCGCACCGGGGAGATCCTGGAACCGACCATCTTCGATGGCTAGCAGGTAGGGTTGGCGAATGCGCAGCGTCGTCGCCACGGTATCGAGATCGTGCCCCAACTGGCGGCGCGTTTCCCGCAGAAGACTACCCACCCCCCCTGCGCCAGCCGCCGAAGGAGTATTCCCGCTGTCCTGGTTTTCCGCTGCCACGCTACGAGATTCCTTGCTCGAGACAAAGGCCGTCGGCTTCTTCTTAGCAAGAAATGCCGACCGGGTGCAATGCTGGTAAGTTGCAGAATCGCAATGACTGGATTGACTAAAAAGGTTTAGATCTGCACGCCGTGATCGAGGGCGAAATTCCGCAGATACTCTCTCACCGAATGGTCGGGAAGAGAAAACAGCGTTGCCATGTAGTCTTCCAGTGCCGGCAAGAACAGGCTGCGCACCATTGCCTTGACCGGGCCGATCGACGTGGCCGACATGGACAGGCTGCGCACGCCCACCCCCAGCAACGCCATCGCCTCCAGCGGCCGCCCGGCCATCTCGCCGCAAACCGACAGCGGGATGCCGGCCTTGCGCGATTCGTGGGCGATCCAACGCAGGAAGTTCAACATCGCCGGCGACAGCACGTCATAGCGCTCGGCAATCCGTGGATTGCCGCGATCGACGGCGAACAGGAACTGGGTCAGGTCGTTGCTGCCGACGGAAATGAAATCGACCCGCTTCAACAAGGCGGGCAACTGCCAGGCCAGCGCCGGCACTTCAAGCATGGTGCCGACGCGTACCCGTTCGGGGGGCATTCCGCCCCGCCGTTCGTGACGCACCAACTCCATATTCAGGATGCTCCGCAAGCGGTCCAGTTCGGCCACCTCGGCGACCATGGGGAACATGACGTGTAGTTCCCGCCCCGCCCCGGCTTTGACCAGGGCGCGCAGCTGCGTACGCAACACCGCCGGCCGGTCGAGGGTGATGCGGATAGAACGCCAGCCCATGGCCGGGTTGTCTTCGCGGGCGCTGTGCCAATAGGGCAGCAGCTTATCCGAGCCGACGTCCAGGGTCCGGAAAACCACCGGCCGGCCACCCGACTGATCGAGAATCTTCGAATAGAGGTTGGTCTGAGCAGGAACGTCGGGCAGCTGCGAGCGAGCCATGAACGGCATCTCGGTGCGGTAGAGCCCTATGCCGTCCGCCCCCGTCGCCTGGAGCTGCGGCACGTCGGCCAGCAGCCCGGCGTTCAACATCATACGTACAGCCTGACCGCAGCGGGTGACCGAGGGCAGTTCGCGCGTGGCCGCGTAGCCGGCGAGCTTTTCCGCACGTGCCCGTTGCGTGGCGGAGAAAGTATCGACAATGTCGTCCGAGGGCCGGACGAACACTTGCCCATTGTCCCCGTCGACGACGACCGGATCGAGCGGCTCGATCTTCTGGACCGCATCCTTGATCCGCCCCACCATGGGAATGTCCAGCGCACGGGCCAGGATCGCCACATGCATTGTGGGCGAACCTTCCTCAAGCACGATCCCTCGAATCTGCCTCCGATCGTAATCGAGAAGCTCGGTCGGCCCCAGGCTGCGACAGACCAGGACCGCGCTCTCCGGCAATTCGGCAAGGGCCGCCCGGCCGTCGTCGCGGACCAAATGCTGCAGCAGGCGGTTGGCGATGTCCTCGAGGTCGTGCAGGCGCTCGCGCAGGTAGGGATCGCTGACCTGGCTCATCCGCACGCGCGTGTCCTCGTGCACCTTCTGCACCGCCGCCTCGGCGGTGAGGCCGGAATGGATGGCCTCGGTGATGCGCGCTTTCCAACCCGCATCCTCGGCGAACATGCGATAGGTCTCCAAGACCTCGCGATGCTCTCCGCCAAAGGCTAGATCCTGCGCTTCGAACATCTGTTCGAGCGAGTGGCGCATGCGCCGCAGGGCGTCGCGCAGCCGCACCATCTCGGCTTCCGGATCCTCCGAGACCAGTTTTTGCACGACCACCCTTGGCTCGTGCATGACGGCGACGCCGATGCCGATCCCCCCGGTCAGCCGGGCTCCCTCAATGCGGAGCGGCAGTACGGCGTTGCCGTCCACCGGTGCAAGTTCATCGCGGTTGATCAGTTCGCCCGACGAGACCAACTCGGCCAGGACCATGGCCACCGTCTCGAGGGTTTCGATTTCCTCTTCGGTGTAATGACGCCGGCTTTTGTTCTGCACCACCAGGACGCCGATAACCCGGCCGCCGCGGACGATGGGCACGCCGACCAGCGAATGGAAAATTTCTTCGCCGGTCTCCGGCCGGTAGGCGAAATTGGGGTGGCTCTGCGCGTCGGCCAAAGCCAGCGGACGGGCATGGGCGGCGATGTCGCCGACCAGACCTTCGCCCACCCTGAGGCGGGTCTCGTGCACGGCGGTCTTCAGCAGGCCTTCGGTGGCGAACAGTTCGAGGACTTCACCCGCCCGCATGAGGTAGCAGGAGCAGACCTCGGCCACCATGTCGGCGGCGATCAGCTTCACCACCTGGTCGAGCCTGTCCTGGACGCTGCCGCTTCCAGCCATCACGTCGCGCAGACGGCCCAGCAAGCGTCGGGAGACGGTGCTGGCGGTCGCCTGCATCACACGGGTGCCCCGGCCGGTTCCCGGTCGCGCAGGGCTCGAACGGCCTGCTCGACCAGTTCATTGATGATTTCGGCGGTCGGTTGTTCGCGGGTCACCATGCCGACGCTCTGGCCGGCCATGACCGAGCCGTTCTCGACGTCCCCTTCGATCACCGCCCGGCGCAATGCACCGGCCCAGTAATGTTCGATCTCCAGCTGCGCCGCCTTCTGGTCGAGCGCCCCCTGACGAAACCGCCCGATCACTTCGTGCTGGAATTCGATGAAGCGACGCGATGCCGCATTGGTCAGGGCACGGACCGGGATCACCGGGAAATTCGGGTCGACCTGCGCGGATGGCATCGCGTCGCGCGCGTTGGCCCGGATGAAAGCCTGTTTGAAATTGGCATGCGCGATGGATTCGGTGGCGCAGACGAAGCGGGTGCCGAGTTGGACACCGACCGCCCCCATCTCCAGATAGGAGACGATGACTTCGCCCCGCCCGATCCCGCCCGCGACGAAGACCGGAACATCGGCCGCCACTTCGGGAAGGATCTCCTGAGCCAATACGCTGGTCGCCACCGGGCCGATATGGCCGCCGGCTTCGGTCCCTTCGATGACCAGGGCGTCGGCGCCGATGCGGATCAGCTTCTTGGCGAAGGCCGCCGTCGGCGCGAAGCAGACGACCCTGGCGCCCAGCTCCTTGGCGCGGGTGATCGATGCGGCCTGGGGCAATCCGCCGGCCAGAACCACATGGCCCACCTGCAACCGGCCGCAAACCTCGATCAGATCGGCCAGCTTGGGATGCATGGTGATCAGGTTCACGCCGAAGGGCTTGGCCGTCAGGATCTGGGTCGCCTCGATTTCGGCGGAAAGCTGTTCCGGCGACATGGAGCCGCAGGCCAGGACGCCGAAACCTCCGGCATTGGAGATGGCCGCCACCAGATGCCGCTCCGACACCCAGGACATGGCGCCGCCCATGATGGCGACGTCGGTGCCGAGAAAGTCCCGGCCCCGCCGCCACAACCTGTCCAGATTCATCCTGGCAGCGCCCATGCCATCCCCTCTCCCCACCCCTTAACCTGGCCAGATATTGCCGGATGCCTTGTCTCAGGCATCCAGGCCATAAGCGGAATGAAGCGCCCGCAAGGCCAGTTCGGTATATTCTTCGGCGACCAGGACACTCACCTTGATTTCCGAAGTGGTGATGACCTGGATGTTGATCGCCTTTTCCGCCAGAGTGCTGAACATCTTTTGCGCCACGCCGGCATGGCTGCGCATACCGACGCCGATCACCGAAATCTTGACCACATTGCTGTCCGGCACCAGCCGCTCATAACCGAGAGAGGCCTGCTTCTCCGACAAAACCTTGGTGGCGCGATCCAGATCGGCCTTGCCGACGGTGAAGGTCAGGTCGGTATGCTTGCCGTCCTCGGACACATTCTGCACGATCATGTCCACGTTGACGTTGGCGTCGGCCAGCGGCCCGAAAATGGCGGCGGCGACGCCGGGACGATCAGCCACCCTGACCAACGTGATCTTCGCTTCGTCGCGGCTATAGGCGATGCCGCTCACCAATTCCTTTTCCACGATCTCTTCCTCATCACAAACAAGGGTACCGGGGACGTCGACGAAGCTGGACAGCACCTGCACGCGTACCCGGTGCTTCATCGCCATTTCGACGGAGCGGGTCTGCAGCACCTTGGCGCCGAGCGAGGCCAACTCCAACATTTCCTCGTAGGTAATCTTATCCAGCTTGCGCGCCTTCGCAACGATGCGCGGATCGGTGGTATAGACCCCGTCCACATCGGTGTAAATGTCGCAGCGGTCGGCTTTGAGGGCGGCGGCAAGCGCGACGGCGCTGGTATCCGAGCCACCGCGTCCCAGGGTTGTCACCCGGTTGTCCGGCCCCAGCCCCTGGAAGCCGGCCACCACCGCCACCTGGCCTCCGCTCATGCGGCGCTCCAACTCGCCGGTCTCAATGGTTTCGATACGGGCCTTGCCATGGGCGCCGTCGGTCAGGATGGGGACTTGCCATCCCATCCAGGAACGGGCCTGGACACCCAACTCCTGCAGGGCCATGGACAACAGCCCGATGGTCACCTGTTCGCCAGTGGACACCACGGTATCGTATTCGCGCGCGTCATGCAGGGGAGCGATCTGCTTGCAGTAATCGACGAGCTGATTGGTCACCCCGGACATCGCCGAGACCACCACGGCCACTTCATTGCCGCGATCGACTTCGGCCTTGACGCGACGCGCCACGTTCTTGATGCGGTCACAATCTCCGACGGAAGTGCCGCCGAATTTCATCACGATGCGCGCCATCGACATTTCCTTGAAAAAATGTGGATCAAGCCATGCCTGGGTTTCCAATATGGGCAAATTCCTACCCATATGAGAAACCCAGGCTGGAGTTGCCCGCTGCCGGAAGGCGCGTATACATACTCTAAGAGCAATAACCTACGCAAGACTACCCCGGCCAGAAAAGGCCACTTTGTCAAGGAGCAGCAGATGGTTCAAAGCCCGATCACCGCCACCGCTTCGCCGGAAGAAGTGGCCCGCTTCCAGGCGATGGCCGACGCGTGGTGGGATGCCGAAGGCGATTTCAAGCCGCTGCACCAGCTGAATCCGCCGCGCCTTTCGTTCCTAAGGGACAAGCTGCTCGGCCACTTCGCACGGGATGGCGCAGCCGTGCGCCCGTTCGAGGGCTTGTCTCTGCTCGACGTCGGCTGTGGCGGCGGTCTTCTATCGGAACCGTTGGTCCGCATGGGATTCGCCGTGACAGGAATCGACGCCGGCGAAAAAAATGTCGCCATTGCCCGCCTGCATGCCGAGCGCAGCGGGCTATCCATCGACTATCGTTGCGCCATGCCCGAACAACTCACCGAACGCTTCGACGTGGTCATGGCCATGGAGGTGGTGGAGCATGTTCCCGATGTGGGCGCTTTCCTCGATGCCGCCACCGACCGCCTGAAGCCTGGTGGCGCCTTTCTTGGCGCCACCTTGAATCGCAACGCCAAGTCGTTCGCCCTGGCCATCGTCGGTGCCGAATACCTGTTGCGCTGGCTGCCGCGCGGCACCCACGACTGGCGGAAGTTCCTGCGGCCATCGGAACTGGCCGGCCGCCTGCGCCAGGCAGGCATTGCCCCGAAGGCATTCGAAGGAGTACGCTTCGACATGCTGCACGACCGCTGGGAGCGCTGCCAGTCGCTGGACGTGAATTATCTAGTGTATGGGGTAAAGGGGTAGCGGCCCCTCACACCTCCGGCACGGTCTCCGCCAGCCTCGCACCCAGACGCACTGGGGCGATCCGCCTGGCCAGGCCGGTGGAGTCGTCGGTCTCGACGAACACTGCGCAAAGGGTGCCGGGCCCCTCGGCCGGGGTCAGGCGTTCGCCGGGCATCTTGCGGACGAAGCGAGCGGTGGCGGCGTCCTTCTTCATGCCGATCACCGAGTCGTAATCGCCGCACATGCCGGCGTCCGTCTGGTAGGCCGTGCCGCGCGGCAGAATCTGCGCATCGCCGGTGGGGATATGGCTGTGGCTGCCGACCACCAGCGAAGCCCGGCCATCGGCGTAATGGGCCAGCGCCATCTTTTCGCTGGAGGCCTCGCAATGAACGTCAATGATCACCGCATGAACTGCGGCACCTAAGGGATAGCGCGTCAACTCGGCCTCGATGGCGGCGAACGGATCGTCGAGGGGATCCATGAACAGGCGTCCCATCACCTGGACCACCATGACCTTGCGGCCGCGTGGCGCGGCATAGACGCCTGCCCCCCTGCCTGGCGTACCCGGCGGGTAATTGCGCGGGCGCAGCACCCTGGAATCGGCATCCAGGAAGGGAATGATCTCGCGCTGGTCCCAGCTGTGATTGCCCAGCGTCACCGCATCCACCCCGGCCTCGAAAAATTCCTCGCAGATCTTCGGCGTGATACCGAAGCCGTGAGCGGCGTTCTCGCCATTGGCGACGACGAAGTCCAGGTGGAGTCTTTGACGCAGTTCCGGTACGTGGCGCAGGACCGCGTCGCGTCCCGAACGGCCGACGACATCGCCGCAGTACAACAGTCTCATGGCAGGGCCTCCCACGCCCCATTTTCCGTGACGATCCAATCCAGCCGCTGATCATGCCCTTCGCAAGGCAGGCTGGCGAACTCCTGCGCCGCATAGCCCAGGCCGACGGCAGAAACGCTGCGCCGGGCGCGCAGGGACTCGAGGCTGCGGTCGTAATAACCGCCGCCATAGCCGAGCCGCGCGCCACGGCGGTCGAAGCCCAGCAAGGGCACAAGCAGCAGATCGGGAACAACCTCGGAAGCCGCAACCGACGGGTGGCGGGTACCGTGCGGCCCCGCTTCGAGGGGATCACCCGGGGCCCAGCGGCGGAAAGCCAGCGCGGCGTGCTTGCGCAGCACCACCGGCAATGCCGCAATGCAGCCCAGCCGGCTCAACCGCTCAAGCAGGGGGCGATCATCGACCTCGTCGCCGATCGGCCAATAGCCGGCGACCACCTGCCCCGGCCGCCAGGCGACGGCGGCAAGAAAAGCCTCGGCAATATGCACGCCCGCGGTTCGCCGAAGCCTGGCATGGGCATCGCGGCGCGCGTCCTGCGCCTGGAGTCTCAAGGCCCGTTTCATCTCGTCGGGGGAGCGAAGGCGACCGGTCATCGCCACCGCGGAAAATAAGGCGAAGCGGAGCCGCACCGGCCGTCGGCTCGTACATCCCTCCGTGGCCTGCATACGCAGGTGGGGACCATATACCGGGACCACGATCCCGGCAGGGACAGTCCCCTGGAGTTCATACATTGGCCCCGGGGATCAAGTCGACCTAACGCACCGGGCAGCACCCGCTTCACCACGAATCTAGGCTTTCTCCAAACGATCCGCAATGGCGTCGATGCGCCGCGCGAGCGTATCCAGGCCGCCGGCCAGGGCCGCATCGGCGGCGGCGGCCTCTGCCCCACCATTGCCCTTGTTGCGGCGAAGTTCGGCAATCTCGTCGGCCATCAGCAGGCAGACCATGACCAGAAGGCGGGCATCCCCAACCTGGCCGACCGACCGCAGCAGAGCGGCCGCCCGGTGATCCACCTCGGCGGCCAGGGCGCGGAGATAATCCTCCTGGCCGTCGTCGCAGCTGACCTCATAGCTGCGTCCGACGATGGTGATGGAGACCGTGGCGGCCATCGGTTCATTCCTCCAGGATCAGCTTCAGCCGGCCGATGGCACCATCCAGGCGCGCCTCGACCAGCCGAGAAGCCTCGTCGAGGCGGCGATAGTCGTCGCGGGCGCGACGCAGCTCGCCTTCAAGAAACAGGTCGCCGTTGTGGTGCGCCGTCGCACCTTCCAGGCGCTGCAGCGCGCGCTCCAGGCGCTCGATGGCCGCGCGGCTGCGCGGCAACTGGTTGTCGTTTTCGTCCAACGCACTCGCCCTCCAGTGGGCAAGTTTAGGTGCCACCCCTGGTAACGTCAACGACCGCTGGAATCCCTCGAGCGATCGTATTAAACAATCCCCCTCACACTTTGCGGAAGGATGAAGCCCTTGCACGCCGCCGTCATCGTCTTCCCCGGCTCCAATTGCGATCGCGACGTCGCCACGGCGCTGGAAGCCAGCATGGGCCATGCGCCCGCAATGGTATGGCACCGCGACACCGAACTGCCCGCGGTCGACCTGGTGGTGGTCCCCGGGGGCTTTTCCTATGGCGATTACCTGCGTTGCGGCGCCATGGCCGCCCATTCGCCGATCATGCGCGAGGTCAAGGCGCGAGCGGCCAAGGGCATGCCGGTGCTGGGCATCTGCAACGGGTTCCAGATCCTTACCGAATCCGGCCTGCTGCCCGGCGTCCTGATGCGCAATGCCGAACTGAAGTTCATCTGCGAGGACGTGCATTTGCGCATCGAGACGTCGGACAGCCCGTTCACCCGCAAATACAATGCCGGCACCGTGGTGCGCTTCCCCATCGCCCATGCCGAGGGCAACTACTTCGCCGACGCGACGACTCTCGACCGTCTCGAAGGCGATGGCCGGGTGGCCTTCCGTTATGCCACGCCGGAGGGCGAGATCAGCCCGGAAGCCAATCCCAACGGCTCGGCCCGCAATATCGCCGGGATCTATGACGAGACGCGCCGCGTCCTCGGTCTGATGCCGCACCCTGAGCGTCTCGCCGAGGCAGTGCTGGGCGGCACCGACGGCAAGGCGATGTTCGACGGACTGGTGGAGGCCTTGTCGTGAGTGGAACCAATTCCCCCATCACCCCGGACGTGATCAAGTCGCACGGCCTGACCGCCGAGGAATACCAGCGCGTCCTCGAGATCATGGGCAGGGAGCCCAATCTGACCGAACTGGGCATCTTCTCGGTCATGTGGTCCGAGCACTGCTCATACAAATCGTCGAAGAAGTGGCTGAAGACCCTGCCGACCACGGCACCCTGGGTGATCTGTGGTCCTGGCGAGAATGCCGGGGTGATCGACATCGGCGACGGCCAGGCGGCCATTTTCAAGATGGAAAGCCACAACCACCCAAGTTTCATCGAGCCCTATCAGGGCGCCGCCACCGGGGTCGGCGGCATCCTGCGCGACGTCTTCACCATGGGGGCACGCCCCATCGCCAACATGAACGCCCTGCGCTTCGGTGATCCCAGCCATCCGAAGACCCGCCACCTGGTGGCCGGCGTGGTCGCCGGGATCGGCGGCTACGGCAATTGCGTCGGCGTTCCCACTGTTGGCGGCGAGACCAATTTTCACGCCTCCTATAACGGCAACATTCTGGTCAACGCCATGACCGTCGGCGTGGCGCAGGCGGACCGCATCTTCTATTCGGCAGCGGCGGGCGTCGGCAACCCGGTGGTCTATGTCGGCTCGAAGACCGGTCGTGACGGCATCCACGGCGCCACCATGGCCTCGGCCGAGTTCTCGGAAGATTCCGAGGAGAAGCGCCCCACCGTGCAGGTGGGAGACCCCTTCACCGAAAAGCTCCTGATCGAGGCTTGCCTGGAACTGATGGCCACGGACTGCATCGTCGCCATCCAGGACATGGGCGCGGCCGGTCTGACCTCGTCGTCGTTCGAGATGGCGTCCAAGGGCGGCCTGGGCATCGAGATGGACCTCGACGCCGTGCCGATGCGCGAAGAGGGCATGACTCCGTACGAAATCATGTTGTCCGAAAGCCAGGAACGCATGCTGATGGTGTTGAAGCCCGGCCGCGAGGGGCAGGCCCGTGCCGTCTTCGACAAATGGGAACTGGATTTCGCGGTGATCGGCCGCCTGACCGACACTGGCCGCATGGTACTCAAACGCCATGGCGCGGTTGTCGCCGACCTGCCCATCGACCCCCTGGCCAAGGCCAGCCCGGAATATGACCGCCCCTGGCTGCCCGGCGCCAAGCGCCCGGTGCTGGAGCCGAAGCAAGTACCGGCCGAGGATCCAATCGCCGCGCTGAAAAAGCTGCTCACCTGCCCCGACCTCGCTTCGAAGCGGTGGATCTGGCAGCAGTACGACCACATGGTGATGGGCGACACCGTGCAGCGCCCGGGTGGCGACGCCGCCGTGGTCCGCATCCACAACAGCCGCAAGGGCCTGGCCATCACCACCGACTGCACACCGCGCTATTGCCTGGCCGATCCGCATGAGGGCGGCCGCCAAGCGGTGGCCGAAGCCTATCGCAATCTTTCGGCGGTGGGGGCGCGGCCGCTGGCGGTCACCGACAACCTGAATTTCGGCAATCCGGAAAAGCCCGAGATCATGGGGCAGATCGTCGAGGCCATCCAGGGCATGGGCGAAGCCTGCCGGTCGCTGGACTTCCCCGTGGTGTCGGGCAACGTCTCGCTCTACAACGAGACCAACGGCATAGCCATCCTGCCGACTCCGACCATCGGCGCCGTGGGCCTGATTGAGGATGTGGAGAAGATCGCCTCGCTGCCGTTCAAGGCGGCTGGCGACGCAATCATCCTGGTGGGTGAGACCAAAGGCTGGCTGGGCGCCTCGCTGTATCTGCGCGAAATCTGCGACCGCGAGGACGGCGCCCCGCCGCCGGTCGCCCTGCATCGCGAGCGGCGCGAGGGCGAGTTCGTCCGTACCATGATCTGCGCGGGCGACGTCACCGCCGTGCACGACGTCTCGGACGGCGGCATTCTGGTGGCCGTGGCCGAAATGGCGATGGCGGCGGGGATAGGCGCCACCATCGAAGCGACCTCCGGCTTGCCGCAGCACGCCTGGTGCTTCGGCGAGGACCAGGGGCGCTATGTGATGACCGCCGCCGCCTCGCAGATCCCAGTGATCCTGGAAGCCGCCAGGCGGGCCGATGTCACCGCCCGGGTGATCGGCACCACCGGTGGCAGCGACTTGACACTTAAGGGTGTGGGAACCATTTCGGTGGGTGAACTGAGGGAGTTGAACGAAGGCTGGTTGCCCGATTTCATGTCCGCTCCCGACACCAACACCTGAAGGAGATACCTGCCGCCATGGCCATGGAAGCCGCTGAAATCGCCGCCTTGATCAAAGAAACCCTCCCTGACGCCGAGGTCACCATCGAAGACCTTCGGGGCGACGGTGACCATTACGCGGCGCTGGTGGTGTCGCCAGCCTTCCGCGGCAAGACCCGGGTGCAGCAGCACCAGATGGTCTACGGCGCCCTGCAGGGCAAGATGGGCGGCCAACTGCACGCTCTGGCCCTGCAGACTTCGGCGCCGGAGGACGCTCCGAAATTCTGACGGCCGCGGAAAGCCGCAAAGGCGCCACGGCGGCCTTTGCGGCCTACCTTCTGTGGGGACTTTTCCCCTTTTACTTCAAAGCGCTGGCCGGCGTCCCGGCAACCGAAGTCCTGGCGCACCGCATTGCCTGGAGTGCCGCGCTCACCCTTGCCCTCGCCATCGGCATGGGCAAGCTCGAACTCCTACTCGCCATCTTCCGTGACAGAAGGCGGCTGCCCGGCCTGGTAGGATCGGCAGTCTGCATCAGCATCAACTGGGGTTTCTATATCTGGGCGGTCGGCCAGGGGCGAGCCCTGGAAGCCAGCCTGGGCTACTTCATCTACCCTCTCTTCATGGTGCTGCTGGGCGCGGTGGTCCTGGGCGAGCGCCTGAACCGGCGCCAAGGGGCCGCCGTGGTGCTGGTCTGTGCCGGCGTCACCAGCCTGGCGGTGGGCCAAGGCGGGATTCCCTGGCTCGTCCTGGTCTTTCCGCTGTCATTCGGGCTGTACGGTCTGCTGCGCAAGATGGTGCCGGTGGAGGCTCTGGTCGGCCTGACGGTGGAAACCCTTTTGCTCTTCCCCTTCGCCGCAATCTTCCTGTGGAGCCGTCCTGGCGGCGGGGCCCTGGCAACCGGCGACCTGGGCACGACCGGGCTGCTGCTGGCCGCCGGCCCGGTGACCACCCTGCCGTTACTGCTGTTTGCCTACGGAGCGCGTCGTCTCAAACTCTCCACCCTGGGACTGATGCAGTATCTGAACCCGACCATGCAAATGGCCATCGCGGTTCTCGTCTTCGGCGAAGCCTTCACCACCGCCCACGCCATCACCTTCGCCTGTATCTGGGCCGGTGTCGCACTCTATTCCTTGCCATTGGATCGCGCCTTCGCCCGTTGACATCGCGGTGGGCCGAGGCCATATGGCGATGCGGGCTGCCGCCCTTATCGTTTTTTTTGCGCCAAGCTTAAGGATTTGACACCAGATGAGCGGAAATCCCGTATTTGATCGAATTCAGCAGGATCTGAATGAAAATTCCGTCGTGCTTTTCATGAAGGGCACGCCGATGTTTCCCCAATGCGGGTTCTCCGCTGCCGTCGTACAAATCCTGAGCGATCTCGGGGTCAAGTTCAAAGGCATCGATGTGTTGGTGGACCCGTCTCTGCGTGACGGTATCAAGCAGTTCACCAACTGGCCGACCATTCCGCAGCTCTACGTCAAAGGCGAATTCGTCGGCGGCTGTGACATTGTCCGCGAGATGGCGGCGAACGGTGAGCTGAAAGGCCTGCTGAAGGACAAGGGCCTGCTGTCCTGAGGACGGCCCTGGGCTGAATGCAAAAGAGCCCGGCGGGGTATCCCGCCGGGCTCTTTTCGTACCGACCGTGCCGCGCTGATCAGCGCGAGTAGAATTCGATGACCAGATTGGGTTCCATCTGCACGGGATAGGGCACGTCGGCCAGCTTCGGAGCGCGGACGAACGTCCCCTTCATTTCCTTGTGGTCGACATTGAGGTAGTCCGGCACGTCGCGCTCGGGCGACTGGGCGGCTTCCAGCACCAGGGCCATGTCGCGGGACTTGTCCTTCAGCGCAATGACGTCGTTGTCCTTGACCTGGTAGGAGGCGATGTTGAGGCGCTTGCCGTTGACCCGGATATGGCCGTGGTTGACAATCTGACGGGCGGCGAAGGGGGTCGGGGCGAACTTCATGCGGTAGACCACCGCGTCGAGGCGGCGCTCCAGCAGCTCGATCAGGTTTTCCGAGGTGTCGCCGCGACGGCGCACGGCCTCGTCATAGAGCTTGCGGAACTGCTTTTCGCCGATATTGCCGTAGTAACCCTTCAGCTTTTGCTTGGCCATCAGCTGGGTGCCGAAGTCGGACGGCTTCTTGCGGCGCTGGCCGTGCTGGCCCGGGGGGTTCTCGTGGCCTTTGTTCAGCGGGCTTTTGCTGCGGCCCCAAAGGTTGACGCCGAGGCGGCGATTGATCTTGTATTTCGCTTCAACGCGCTTGCTCATTGGATATCCTTATCCATCCATGTTGTCCCGATAGTCTCCGGCCGCCGGCGAGAGCCTGCTGCGGAGCGGGGAACGGATTGGTTACCGGCCCACATTCTCAGGAATAGGGGGCGGATTATGCAAAGCAGGCGCCGAGAGTCAAAGGAAAAACGCGCTGGACGGGAAGCCGCCAGCCGGTTTAAGTCCTGCCTCCCATGATACTCACGCCCATCGATCGAACCCGATTGCCCGAGCTGTTGAACGGCTTCGGCCAATCCCTGGCCGAGCACCGACTGGCCCGGGCGGTATTCGAGCGCATCACCGCCATCCTGCCCGAAGGCGATTTGTACAGCTTGTCCACCGACGCCGGCCACCATGCCCAGGCGCTGGCGCTGTGCCGCAGCTTCGGCTTCGACATCGTGGACGTCGACCCCAAGGACTATTTCACCTGGGACGGCACCGCGGTCGCGGCCCGGATGGAGCCCAGCGTAATCATCCACGAAGTCGGGCATTATCAGTGGGCGGCGGCACATCGACGGCCGGTCCTCGACTTCGGCTTAGGCGCCGGGCCCGAAACGGGCCGTAAGAGGGACGCCGATGCCGTGCAGACGGTGTTCGGCCTCAGTGCCGATGTCGAGGAAGGAGTCGCCTCGCTGCAGGGCATCCTGTGGGAGGCCGAACTGGGCCAACCGGCTTTGCTGGCCTTTGTCGAGCAGAACTGGCTGGAGGGCGGGGTCAGCCTGCACAACGTGCGGCATTTCGGCAAAATGATCGACCTGATGGCGACACATGGGATGGTCGACGAATCGGGCCGCCCGACCCGGACATTACGGCGCCAGGACGACAAGGCGTTCTTCGCCTCGTGGGCCGATCGCTGACCTACCGCGTGAACACCACCTTGTCGAGATTCACCCGTGCCTGCCAGCCCAGGCGTACCAGTTCCGGCACATCGTCGTCCTCGACCGGCATTCCGACGCAGAAATAGCCGATCAACGACCAAGCAGCCGGCACGTCGAGCGCCCGTTTCACCTGTTCTGGATCGATGATCGACACCCATCCGACCCCCAGCCCATACAGACGGGCCGCCAGCCAGAACGTGTGGATGGCGGCCACCACCGAATAGTCCAGCGTCGCCGGCATGGTTTTGCGGCCCAAGCCCTGCCCGGCCAAGGTCTCCCGGTCGCAGAACACGGCCAGGTGGACCGGCGCGTCATCGAGGCCCGACAGTTTCAGGCTGGCGTAGAGCTTGGCCCGCTCGCCTTCATAGTCGGCTAACGCATCGGCGTTGCAGGCGACGAAGCTGGCCCGTACGCCGGCCCGACGCTCGGGATCGGTGACCCGGACGAACCGCCAGGGCTGGGAATTGCCAACCGACGGGGCCAAACAGGCCATGGCGATCAACCGGTCGACCAGCGCTGGATCCACCGGATCGCGGCGGAAATGCCGGACGTCGCGGCGCCAGACCAGAAGCTGCTCGAAATCCCGCAGGAAGGCCGCGTCGAATTTTGGCGGCCGGACAGCATCGGGGCTCATGGCTCGTCCGTCTCCCCCTTACGTTTGCGAAAGGTCACCAGTTCATGGACCATTCCGTGCAGGGTGCGCACCTCCTGCAAGGTCAGGTCGGCCCGCTCGAACATGTTGCGAATGTTGCGCACCATGCTGGGCCGTTTCTCGGCCACGCGGAAGAAGCCGCAATCGTCGAGTTCGCGTTCGAGGTGGTGGAAGAAACCGAGCAACTGGTCCTTGCTCGCCACCGGCGCCGCCCCCTTGGTCATCGCCCGGGGCTCGACCGGGCTGCCCGCCTGGAACCACTCATACGCGACGAGCAGCACCGACTGGGCAAGGTTGAGCGAGCAGTAGTCAGGATTGAGCGGCACGGTGATCACAGTGTCGGCCAGCGCCACGTCGTCGTTTTCGAGACCGGTCCGCTCGGGGCCGAAAAGCACGCCGCAGGCGAGCCCTTCGGCCACGTGGCTACGCAGTTCCAGCGCCGCCTGGCGGGGGGTAACCACCGGCTTGACCATGAAGCGGTTGCGCCCAGTGGTGGCATAAACGCGATGCAGGTCGGCAACGGCCTCTTCGGTGCTGTCGAAGGCCCGCGCCTTCCGCAGCACGGCGTCGGCGCCAGCCGAGGCGCGGAGGGCCCGTTCGGACAGCCAGTCCTCGCGCGGGCGCACCAGGCGCAGCTCGTTCAAGCCGCAGTTCAGCATGGCCCGCGCCGTGGTGCCGACGTTTTCGGCCAGCTGGGGCTGCACCAGAATGACGGTGATGGTCATCAACCCTCGGCCGCGTTATCCCGCAACAGCTTGTAGGTGATGCTGTCATGCAGCGCGTTGTAGGAAGCATCGATGACATTGGTGGAGACCCCCACCGTCGACCAGCGATCGCCACCATGGCCGTCGGCGCTTTCGATCATCACCCGGGTGGCAGCCCCCGATCCGGCCTGCGGATTGAGGATGCGCACCTTGTAATCGACCAGGCGCACCTCGGCCACCTGCGGATAGACGGGGGTCAGCACCTTGCGCAAGGCGGCATCCAGCGCACTGACCGGGCCATTGCCTTCCGCCACCGCCATCAGATGCTGGCCATTCACCTCGGCCTTGATGGTAGCTTCCGACAGGGTGATCAGCTCGTTGCGGGCGTTCCAGCGGCGCTCGTCGATCACCCGGAAGCTGGTCAGCCGGAAGAACTCGGGTACGCCTTCCAGCATGCGGCGGGCCAGCAGCTCGAAGCTGGCTTCGGCGCCGTCGTAGGCGTACCCGTTGAACTCGCGCAGCTTCACTTCCTCGATCAGCTGGTTGAGCTTGGGGTCCGAGGGATCGACATCGAGGCCGATGTCGCGGAAGCGGGCCAGGATGTTCGATTTGCCCGACTGATCCGAAACGACGATGTGCCGGCGATTGCCCACCAGTTCCGGCGCCACATGTTCGTAGCAGCGCGGGTCCTTTTCCACCGCCGAGACGTGTAGCCCGCCCTTGTGGGCGAAGGCCGACTCGCCGACATAGGGCGCATTGCGGTCGGGCGCCCGGTTGAGCCGTTCGTCCAGCATGCGCGACACATGGGTGAGCTTGGTCAGGTCATTGGCCGAAATCCCGGTCTCGAACCCCATCTTCAGCATCAGGTTGGGGATGATCGACATCAGGTTGGCATTGCCGCAGCGCTCGCCCAAGCCGTTCAGCGTACCCTGCACCTGCCGGGCGCCGGCGCGCACGGCGGCAAGGGAATTGGCCACCGCATTGTCGGAATCGTTGTGGCAATGCACCCCGACATGGCTTCCGGGGATCGCCTTGCAGACCTGACCGACCACCTCCTCGATCTCGTGCGGCAGCGACCCGCCGTTGGTGTCGCACAGGACCACCCAGCGGGCGCCCGATTCATAGGCTGTCTTGACGCAGGACAGGGCATATTCGGGGTTGGCGCGGAAGCCATCGAAGAAATGCTCGGCATCGAACATCACCTCGTCGACCCGGGTCAGGGCGTGGCCTACCGACTCGCCGATCATCCTGAGGTTTTCCTCGAGGTCGACGCCCAGCGCCACCTCCACCTGGAAATCCCAGGTCTTCCCCACCAGGGTGACCACCTTCACCGTCGGCACCAGGACGGCCTGCAGTCCCGGATCGTTTGCGGCCGAACGTCCGGCCCGGCGGGTCATACCGAATGCCGAAAGCCTGGCGCGGCCAAGATGGGGCGGGTCGGCGAAGAAGGCGTCATCGGTGGGATTGGCCCCCGGCCAGCCGCCCTCGACATAGTCGACACCGAGACGGTCGAGTTCCCGGGCAATAGCCACCTTATCGGCCGAGCCGAAGTCGACGCCTTGGGTCTGCGCGCCGTCGCGCAGTGTACTGTCGTAGATGTAGACGCGCTTATCGCTCATCGCCGGCCACCGCAGGAAAGGCGAAGAGAATGCCTTATGAGACCTGGCCACTCAAGCGTGAAGCGCCTCGTCCGGAAGCAGGAGCTTTTCCCCAAGGGCTTCGGCCACCGCGGCATGGGTGATCCTTCCGGCGTGGACGTTCAGTCCGGCCCGCAAGTGGGGATCGGCGCGGCAAGCCTCCTGCCAGCCGCGGTCGGCCAGGGCGAGCACGAACGGTAGCGTCGCATTATTCAGGGCGAAGGTCGAAGTGCGGGCCACGGCGCCCGGCATATTGGCCACGCAGTAGTGCACGACGCCCTCTTCCATGAAGGTGGGATCGGCATGGGTGGTCGGCCGGCTGGTTTCCAGGCAACCGCCCTGGTCGATTGCGATGTCGACCACCACCGAGCCGCGCCGCATCCGGCTCAGCAGCGCCCGCGAAATCAGCTTGGGCGTAGCTCCTCCGGGCACCAGGACCGCGCCGACAACCAGATCGGCATCGGCAACGAAGCTCTCGATGGCGTCGACGGTGGAGAATACCGTGCGGGCACGGCCGCCGAAATGCAGGTCGAGTTCGCGCAGCCGCGGGACCGACTTGTCGATGACGGTCACCTCCGCCCCGATGCCCAGCGCCATCTGCGCGGCATTGGTGCCGGCCACTCCGCCCCCCAGGATCACCACCTTGCCTGGCGGCACGCCGGCCACGCCCCCCAGCAGCACGCCGGCGCCGCCGCTCTCCTTTTCCAGTCCGCGCGCGCCCGCCTGGATCGACATGCGGCCGGCCACTTCGCTCATCGGCGCCAGCAGCGGCAGGCCGCCGTGCGAATCGGTAACGGTTTCGTAGGCGACGGCGGTGCAGCCGATCTCCATCAGGCCGCGCGCCTGCCGTGGATCCGGCGCCAGGTGCAGATAGGTGAATAGCAGCTGACCGCGGCGCAGCTGGCCGATCTCGGCGGGCTGCGGCTCCTTCACCTTGACCACCAGATCCGCTGAGGCAAATACGTCCTCGGCCGCGCCGGCAACGGCCGCTCCGGCCGCGGTGTAGGCCGCGTCGTCGACGCCGATGCCGGCCCCGGCCTCCGTTTCCACTACCACCCGATGGCCGTGATGCACCAGTTCGCGGACCGATGCGGGGGTCAGGCCGACGCGATACTCATGGGTTTTGATCTCTTTGGGAACGCCGACCAGCATGACTGTTCTCCCTCGTCAGGATCGGCCGCCAATTCCGACGGCCCTCTGCCTGCCCCGAGGATACGCCATGCCGTGCCGCGGCGCACCGCGCTGAATCTTGCGATTGCGCCATCGCACTAAGGACCATGGCCTTTGGCGGTCGGTAGTTGCGAAAAGCGGTTGATGCGCCTTTTGGCAGCCAGTCGCCGGTCGTCGCGCGGCCTGTCGCGCTGGGGGTCGCTGGTCTTTTTGGCGGGTTGCTCCATCCGCCTCCGTTGTTCCTGCTTTTCCCGAATGTAGCTTTCCAGTTCCGCATCAGCCATTCGCATTTCTCCTTCCGTTTGACAGGCAAGTGGCAACGAAAGGAAAATAAACAATTGCGACAATGGGTTATTCAGAAAATGCAGGCCCTGCCACCCTCATGGGGACCCCGCGCCCGGATCATCGGATCAACAGCGGCTCCAGCACCGGACGCAGCGCCATCGCCCCGCCGGCGCTCAGGTGGCTGTCGTCCCCGTACAGTGGCTCGCCCTGGCGCATCGCCGGACAGCGGTCCGCGCCGCAGAACAGTTCGAGGGTGGGAACATAGGCAACCCCGCCTTCGGCCGCGAGCTGCCGGAACAGCCGGTCCACCCAACGCTGACGATCCTCCGCTTCGGCCCGGCCAACCGAGAAGTCCGCGGAAAACGGCCGGCGCAGAAGCGCGTCGACGGCGATCGCGTCATTGATGTTGAACAGTTGCTGGGGGGCGTCCTGGACCAGATTGACCTTGGCCCCGATGCCGTGCAGCAAGTTCAGAGTTCGCCCCAGAGCGGCGGCGAATGCCTGATGCCCGTCCTCCGCGATGAAGCCGGCACAACGGCTGTCTTCACATAGCCGGAAGGCGCGAGCGTCATCGAACACCCAGGGCAGCCTCAGGGCGACGACCTGGGGCCAGCGCGCCGCCAGCAGGACCATCGGTGCCGGAGAGCGGGTCAGGAATTCACCAACCGCGCGATTAAAATCGCCACAGGGAGTGGCATCGCCGCCGGACAGCGTCTGCCCATCGATCAGCGGCGGACAGGCGGCAGACCAGAAAATGGCGCCCCGCAAGCCGCGGCTTTCGGCAATGGCGTTCAGCACCGGATAGAGCTGCCCGGCATGGGAATCGCCCCAGGCGGCGAAATCCGGCGTGCCTTGCCCCGTCCAGCCGCCGAGCCGGCAAATCCAGCCGCCATGGAACCGCGTCGCCGGACCAGTGCAGAAGACCGAAGGCGAAAGGCTTGATTGATGTCGCAACGCGGCCTCGCGCGCCACTTCGGCAGCCGGCAGCCGGCCTGGAAAACCGTGGAACGAAACAGCCGCCTGACCGCCCGCCAGCAAGGCCAGCAGAACCGCCAGACCGGCCGCCAGCAACGGGCGACGGCGGCCAAGGATGCGCCGGCTGCGAATCGGCCGTTCAATCAGGGTGGTGGTTGCGGCGGCCAGCCCGACCGACAACGCCATCAGCACCAGCCGGGTCGCCACCGGTGGTTCGCCCACATGCTCGAAGCGAGCCAGCACCAGGAGCGGCCAATGCCACAAGTACAGAGGATAGGAAATACGGCCGATCCACACCGCCGCCGCACGCCCCAGGAGCCACGTACCGGCCGGCACCGCGTCACTATCCTCCCGCCCCTCGCCCGCCCAGATCATGGCGACGGCACCAAGGCAGGGAAGCAGAGCGGCTGCACCGGGAAACGGCGTCCGGTCGCTGTAGAGCGAAATGGCCGTGGCGACCGCCAGCAGGCCGATGACCGCCAGCACCTCGCGCTGGATTGCCGACAGACGGGGATGGGGCGCCGTCGCCAGGAGGGCGCCGGCCAAAAGCTCCCAGGCACGCGACGGCAGCAGGTAGAAGCCGGCGACATGCGAAAAGACGGTGGCGAAGATGGAGACGGCAAGCGACAGCAGAAACAGGCCGAGCAGGGTGATGGCGGTGCCCTTGTCCCTCATCCCGATGCCCCGCGCCAGGCGAAGGAGGATGGGAAAGAAGACGTAGAACTGCTCCTCGATGGCCAACGACCATAAGTGGAGGAGGGGTTTCAGGGTACTTAGCCCGGCGAAATAGTCGCCCGACTTCTTGAAGAACCAGATGTTGGTCGCGAAGAACGATGACCAGATCAGTTCGTTCCCCAGTTCCTGCATCTTTTCGGGCGGCATTACGATAAGCGTACCGGCGAAGGTGGCCAGAGCCACCACCGCGATGGCCGGAAAGATCCGTCGGACCCGCCGCTCGTAAAACCCGGCCAGGGAAAATCTTCCCTGATGGATTTCCCGAGCCAGGATACCGGCGATGAGATAGCCGGAAATGACGAAGAAGATGTCTACTCCGACGAAACCACCGGAGAAACCTGGAATGCCGTAGTGATAGAGCACCACGGGAACGATCGCCAGGGCTCGCAGACCATCGATGTCGGGCCGGTAGGCGCCGGCGATCTGCACCGGACGCATGTCCGCGCTGTCAGCGGCTGCGGTCGTCAACGTCATCCCGGTCGTTCCTCGTTCGCGTTCGTTGGGCGGCCCAGACTTTCCTACGGCAATGAGGCAATCGCAAGGCTCACGGCTTCACACCGGCAAGTGGTTTGTAACTTTTGATCAAGGTTGCCATGTCACAAAGATCGGAATACGGGCCTTGGACCGGCATTGGGCAGCGGAACCGGGCGCAAGACCGAGGAGTTCGACCATGACCGTTTTGTCGCGGCTTCCGATCGCCCGCAAGATCGGCCTCTCGGTCTTGCTGCCCTTTCTCCTCGTCCTCGGCCTTGCCGGCTACGTCGTCGCCGGCAAGGCACGGCTGGCCAGCGAAACGGAAATGCTGGCAGAAGCCGCGCCACTTACCGCCGGCATCAGCCAGTTGGTCCACGAACTACAGAAGGAACGCGGCGCCACCGCCGTATTTCTCGGCGCCAAAGGCAAAGACTTCCGCGACGAGATGATGCTGCAGCGGCAGGCCACCGACTTGGCCGAAAGGCGTTTCGAGCAATTGCTCGCAGCCATCGACCTCACTGCCCTGAACCCCACCATCGAACCGCCGGTGGCCAAGGCCCGGAAGACGATCGGCGACCTGCTGACCGCGCGGCCGGCCATGGCGTCGGCGTCGATCGAACCGAAGCAGGCCATCGCCCTGTTCACCGACACCATCCGCGACCTTCTCGACGTGGTCGAGAGGATCGGCGCCCTGTCCAGCGATTCCCAGGTGCGGATGACCACCGAGACGTATCTCAGGCTCATGGAGGGGAAGGAGAAGGCTGGACAAGAGCGGGCGACAGGGGCGGCGGCATTCGCATCGGGTCGCTTCGACCCGGCCGTCTATCGGCGCTTCGTCTCCCTGATCGCCGACCAATCCACCTATTTCCGGCAGTTTCTCCTGCTTGCCTCGCCGGCCGAGACGGAGACGTTCCGCCGGACCATGGACTCGG
This sequence comes from Pseudomonadota bacterium, assembly GCA_021793155.1. Taxonomy (GTDB): domain Bacteria; phylum Pseudomonadota; class Alphaproteobacteria; order Rhodospirillales; family Magnetospirillaceae; genus DUZF01. The sequence goes on from JAJYTF010000021.1 coordinate 36,659, forward strand.
ATGCGACGCGCCGGGTCGAGGCGATGCGCCAGGCGGGTTTCGACAGCATCGTCACCGGCCAGTTTGGCGGTGTGACCGGGCCGGCCTGGTTCGCCGCTACCACCGAGCGGATCGACCTGTTGAAGAAGGTCGAAAACCAGCTTTCCGCAGATCTTCAGGCAACCGCATCGGCGGTTCACGCCTCGGCCAACAGGGCGCTGGAGGGCACTGTGGCGCTGAGCCTGGTGGCGCTCCTCCTCGCCTCGGCTCTCGCCTGGCTGATCGTCCGCGAAATGACCGCTGCCCTGGGCGGGTTGGGTGCGGCCATGGGCGCCCTTGCCGGCGACAACCTCGCCACTGTCGTCCCGGGAACCGACCGGGGCGATGAAATCGGCGCCATGGCGCGGACGGTGGAGGTGTTCAAGGACACGATGATTCGCGCCCGCGATCTGGCCACCCGCGAGGCCGAGGAGCGCGAGGCGAGGGCCCATCGCGGCGAACGTCTCGAGCGCTTGAACGTCGAATTCGACCACGCCGTCACCGGGATGATGCAGGTGGTCTCTACGGCCGCGAGCGAGCTGGAGAGCACGGCAGGGTCCATGTCGGCCATCGCCGGCAGCACCAGCGAGCGGGCCGCCGCCGTCGCCGCCGCTGCGGAACAGGCCTCACAGAACGTCCAGGCGGTGGCCGCGGCGGCGGAGCAGCTATCCGGCTCAATTGGGGAAATCAGCCGGCAAGTCGCCCATTCGACCCAGATCTCGCATACCGCCCGGGAGGAGTCGGACAAGGTGGCCACCGCCGTCCATGACCTGGCCGAGACGGCTCGGCAGATCGGCACGGTGGTCAAACTGATCAACGGCATTGCCACCCAGACCAACCTCCTGGCACTGAACGCCACGATCGAGGCGGCGCGGGCGGGCGAGGCCGGAAAGGGCTTCGCGGTGGTGGCGGGCGAGGTCAAGACCCTGGCCAATCAGACCGCCAACGCAACCGAAGAGATCACCCTGCAGATCGGCGCAGTGCAGGCGCAGACCGAGGGCGTCGTTGCCGCCATACAGGGGATCGTCCAGGTGATCGAGGAAATCGGGGAAATCTCCGCCGCGATCGCCGCGGCCATGGAAGAGCAAGCGGCGGCCACGCAGGAAATCGCCCGCAACGTTGACCAGGCGGCAGCCGGCACCGCCGAGGTCACCGGCAACGTCGTCGCCGTTCAGTCGGCGGCGACCCAGACCGGGGCCGCGGCCCGGCAGGTGTTGTCTTCCTCGCAGGACCTGGCCCGCCAGGCCGCGGCACTGCATGCCCGGGTGGCGCGCTTCCTCGGCGAGGTGCGGACGGTTTAGCACCCTGCGTTAAATCTGACGCAGGGTGCAACCAGCGGCCGTTGAGGCCGCGGCCAAGCGCGCGGCGGCGCGCGCCCCGCGAGGGCAAATTCAAGAGCTTAGATCGTGGTGCAGATTTTCTTCATCACGATCTAACTCCGCCGCCAGCTCGTGCCCTGCGGGCCGTCCTCCAGCAATACTCCGTGATCGGCCAGTTCCTTGCGGATGCGGTCGGCCTCGGCGAAATTCTTGCTCTTGCGGGCATCGATGCGCTGCTGGACCATTTGGTCGATTTCAATGTCGGCCAAGGCCGCGCCACCTGCCGGCGTCCAGCGGAACCACGCTTCCACATCCTGCTGCAGAAGCCCCAGAACGTCGCCGCCGGCCAGCAGTGCGCCTTTCCATTTGGCCTTTTCACGGTCGGTCGTGGCCTTGTTGAGCTGGGTCACCAGCTCGTGCAGGTGAGACACGGCCAGCGGCGTGTTGAGGTCGTCCTTGAGGGCGGCCAGAACCTCGATGGGCACTTCATCGCGGCCTTCCGGATGGATATCGACGACATTGCGCAACGCCAGGTACAGGCGGTCGAGGGAGGTCCGCGCCTGCTTCAGTCCTTCGGCGGTCCAATCGAATGGCTGATGGTAATGGGCCGACAGCATGCACAGGCGAATGACCTCGCCCGGCGCCTGGTCGAGCAGGTCGCGCACGGTGAAGAAGTTGCCGAGGGACTTCGACATCTTCTCGCCTTCCACCATCAGATAGCCGTTGTGCACCCAGTAGCGGGCGAACGGCTGGCCGTGGGCGCAAACGCTCTGCGCGATCTCATTCTCGTGGTGGGGGAACACCAAATCCTGGCCACCACCGTGAATGTCGAAGGTGACCCCCAGATATTCCTTGCTCATCGCCGAGCACTCTATGTGCCAGCCCGGCCGCCCGCGCCCCCAGGGGCTATCCCAGCCGGGCAGATCGTCAGAGGACGGCTTCCACAACACGAAATCGGCCGGGTGCCGCTTGTAGGGCGCCACCTCGACGCGGGCACCGGCGATCATTTCGTCCTGGCTGCGCCGCGACAGCGCACCATAGTCGGGCATGGACGGCACCGAAAACAACACATGCCCTTCGGCCTCGTAGGCATGGCCACGCTCCAACAGCGCCTGGATCAGGCCGATCATCTGGCCGATATGAGCGGTGGCGCGCGGCTCGATGTCAGGCGGCAAGGCGTTGAGCGCGCCGATATCCTCGTGGAATGCCTGGGTGGTACGGGCGGTGATGGCCGATATCGGTTCGCCGCTTTCCTTGGCCCGCGCGTTGATCTTATCGTCGACGTCGGTGATGTTCCTAACATAGACGACGTTCGGATAAAGCCGCTTGAGCAGGCGATAGAGCACGTCGAAGACGATCACCGGCCGCGCATTGCCGATATGGGCGCGGTCGTAGACGGTGGGCCCGCAGACATACATGCCGATGCGGTCGGGATCGAGCGGAACGAACGGCTCCTTGCGGCGCGTCAGCGTGTTGTAGAGGATCAGGGGCATTCTCTTGAGTCCTTCGCGTCACGCCGTCTCACCGCGGAGCCGCGCCAGGGCGCGGGCCCGCCCGATAAGAGGTAGCAGAGTCTTCAGTTCCGGTCCATTCTCGCGCCCGGTCAGGGCCAGGCGCAGAGGATGGAAAAGGTCGCGCCCTTTTCGGCCGGAGGCAGCCTGCACCGCCGCCGTCCAAGCCTTCCAGGTATCGGCAGCCCAAGGCTCCGGCGGCAGCAGCTCGGCCGCCTGGCCGGCAAAGGCCGCGTCCTCGATCACCGGCACCACCGGCTCACGGCAGATATGCCACCATTCCCGCGCCTGCGAGATCTCGGCCAGATTCGCGCGGACGGCATTCCAGAATGCCTCGTCGGCCTCGAGACCAATCTGCTTCAGCCGCAGCTCGGCTTCGGCGAATGGCATTTCATGCAGCAGGCGCGCATTGAGATGGGCCAATTCGGCGGCATCGAATTTGGGCGTGGCGCGGCTGAATTTGCGAATGTCGAATTCATCGATCAACTGGTCGAGATTGCTGCGCGGTCGAATGGGGTCCGACGTGCCCAGCTTGGCCAGCAGGCTGTTGACCGCCATGCCGTCGATCCCGTCGGCCCTCAGCTCGCCGAGGGAAAGGCTGCCCAGACGCTTCGACAGCCCTTGCCCCGCTGCATCGGTCAGCAGCGGAAGATGGGCAAAGGCCGGCGGCTCGGCGCCCAACGCGCGGAACAACTGGATCTGGGCGGCGGTGTTGGTCACATGGTCCTCGCCGCGGATGACGTGGGTAATCCCCAGTTCCGCATCGTCGACCACGGAGGGCAACGTATAAAGGGGCGTACCGTCGGCACGGATCAACACCGGGTCGCTGAGATGGGAGGAATGATAGTGGCAGGGGCCGCGCACCAGGTCATCCCAGCGCACTTCGCCGTCCTTCAGCTTGAACCGCCAATGGGGCTGACGGCCTTCGGCCTCCAGCTTGCGGCGGTCGACCGCGTTCAGTCGCAGCGCCGCGCGGTCGTAGACCGGCGGCTCGCCGCGGGCCAGTTGGCGCTTGCGCTTGTATTCCAGTTCATCGGGTGTCTCGTAGCAGGGGTAAAGCCGGCCGTCGGCCCTGAGCCGGTCGGCCGCCGCCTCGTAGCGGTCGAAGCGCTGCGACTGCTTGACCTTGCGGTCCCAGGAAAGGCCCAGCCAACGCAAGTCCTGGCGAATCGATTCTTCGAATTCGGCCCGGCTGCGCTCGGCATCGGTGTCGTCGATGCGCAACAGGAAATAGCCGCCGTGCCGCTTGGCGTATAGCCAGTTGATCAGGGCGACGCGGGCGTTGCCCACATGCAGGCGGCCAGTGGGACTGGGAGCGAAACGAACCGTGACGGTCATTGCGTGTCGGTAAACCCGTTGACGATAGGATAGCGGCGGTCGCGGCCAAAAGCCTTGCTGGTGATCTTCACCCCGGGCGGCGCCTGGCGGCGTTTGTATTCGGCCCGGTCAAGCATGCGGAACACCTTGCGCACCACCGCCGCGTCATGGCCCGCGGCGACGATCTGGGCGGGGCCCATTTCGCGTTCGATCAGGCATTCAAGGATGGCGTCGAGTTGGTCGTAAGGCGGCAGCGTGTCCTGGTCGGTCTGGTTGGGTTTCAGTTCGGCCGAAGGCGGCTTGGTAATCACCCGTTCGGGCATCACCGGTCCGGCCGGCCCCAGACCGCCTTCCGGCTTGTGGCGGTTACGCCAGCGTGACGCGGCGAAAACAGTGGACTTGTAGACGTCCTTCAGCACCGAATAGCCGCCGCACATGTCGCCGTAAAGGGTGGCGTAGCCCACCGACATCTCGGACTTGTTGCCGGTCGACAGAACCATGTATCCGAACTTGTTGGATAGCGCCATCAAGGTGATCCCGCGCGACCGGGCCTGCAAATTTTCCTCGGTTATGTCGGGGCTGGTGCCGGCGAACTGCGGGGCCAGCATTTCGCCGAAGGCCTGCATGGCCGGGCCGATATTGATGCTGTCCAGCCGGATGCCGTTCAGCCGAGCCACGGCGGCCGCATCTTCCAGGCTCTCGGCCGAGGTATAGGGCGAGGGCATCATCACGCACCAGACCTTGTCGGGCCCCAGTGCATCGGCCGCCACCGCCGCCGACAAGGCGCTGTCGATGCCGCCCGACAGGCCGATCAGCACGCCCTTGAAGCGGTTCTTCACCACATAGTCGCGCAAACCCCATACCATCGCCTGGTAGACGCTCTCGACCCCTTCCACCGGCCGGGCGAGCGTCCCCGGTATCGGCAGAAGCCCGCCCGCCTCGCGCCGCAAGGCGGTGACCTCGACCGTTTCCCGCCAGGCCGGAAGCTGTTGGGTCAGTCGCCCGCTGGCGTCGATGACGAACGAGGCGCCATCAAACACCAGCTCGTCCTGGCCACCGACCTGATTGACATAGACCAGTGGCAGGCCGGTCTCGGCGGCCCGTGCCGTAGCATGCGACATGCGGGCGTGCCGCTTGTCGGTTTCAAACGGCGAGCCGTTGGGCACCACCAGGATCTCGGCTCCGTTCTGCCGCAGGCCGGCGGCCACATCGGCATACCACATGTCCTCGCAGATCATGATGCCGACACGGACCCCGCGGAAATCCACGGGGTCGGGCAGCGGCCCCGCTGCAAACACCCGCACTTCGTCGAACACGCCGTAATTGGGCAGATGATGCTTCAGCACGGTGGCGGTGATGCGCCCGCCGTCCAGCAGCAACGCCGCATTATATCGGCGGCTGCCGACCCGCCACGGGGCCCCCACCAGCATGGCGGGCCCGCCGTCGGCGGTGGCCGTGGCAAGGGTTCCGATAGCCTCGGCGACGACATCGAGGAAGGCATCTTTCAGCACCAGATCCTCGGGCGGATAGCCGGCAATGGCCAGCTCGGGAAATACCACCAGATCCACCCGTCCCGCGCGCCCGCGCGCATCGAGGATGCGGCGCAGATTGCCCGGGACGTCGCCGACCGTGGGATCGATCTGCGCCAGGGCTATGGAAAGAACGTCGGACATGGGTAGCGGCCGGTCGGTTCGAGACTCCGGCGCAAGCTATGCGGCGCGACTGGCGCTGTCAACGATCGCCGATCATGCCGAGACTTCCTTGGCGGCCGGCTTGTCGGCCCTGAACACGTGATTGATCAGCCAGTCGCGCAGGAACGACATCAAGTCCGCGTTGAGCGTGGCTTTACCGACGGCAAAATCCTGCTGAAAACTGGCGACTTGTGCCACCAGATCGGAATGGGCCCGCTTGTGCTCGGCCAGGCTGCTCAGTTGCCCCTCGGTCCAGATCGCCTCTTCGCGGGCAAAATGGTCCACCGTGTATTGTACCAGTTTGTTCAGAATGCCGCCGGCAACGCTGCGGTCCGCGCCGGCCCGCATTGCGCTGTTGAGCTCGTTCACATATTGGACCAGCATCTGGTGGTCCGCATCGACAACCGGATGGCCGCTCAGCCAACTCGGTCCCCACTCCAGGCTGGCACCACCCGTCTGCAGGCCGATCAAGAAGTCGTCCGCCACCGCCCGCATGGATTCGGCCTGCCGCCCCAAGTCCCCGGCTGCGGTAAACACCTCCTGCGCGGCCTTGCCGCTTTGCTTGGCGCCGTCGCTGACCCCGGAGGCATTCTGCGCCACCTCGGCGGTGCTGACATGCGCCTCCCGGATGTTGCGCGTGATCTCCTGGGTGGCGGCCCCCTGTTCCTCTACCGCCGCGGCTATGGCGCCCGAAACCTCGTCCATTTGCCGTATGGTCGTCGTGATGCTGCGAATGGCTTCCACCGCCTGCGCGGTCTGGTGTTGCACCGAGGTGATTTGAGCGCCGATCTCCTCGGTCGCCTTTCCCGTCTGGTTGGCGAGATGTTTCACTTCGTTGGCGACCACGGCGAATCCCTTGCCGGCCTCGCCCGCCCTCGCCGCTTCGATGGTGGCGTTCAGGGCCAGTAGATTGGTTTGGGCGGCGATGTCGTTGATCAGCGCCACGACGTCGCCAATCTTGCTGGCGGCGTCGGCCAGGCCACGCACCAGTTGGTCGGTGGTCGCCGCTTCGGCGGCGGCGCTTTGGGCGATGCCGGAGGCGCGACTGACCTGAGCGGCGATCTCGCGGCTCGAATCCGCCAGTTGCTCGGACGCCGCGGCCACCGTCTGCACATTGGTTGCCGCCAATTGGCTCGCAGTCGCCACCGCCCCGGTCTGTTCGGCGGTCCGCTCGGAGACTTGCGTCATCACCTTCGCGTTGCCTTCCAGTTGATCGGCCGCAGCGATAACCGATCTGATCACCTCGCCGATCCTGACATTGAACTTCTCGACCAGGTCGGATCGAGCCCTCACCGCCTTTTCATTCGCCGCTTGCTCGGCCCGCTGCTGCTCCGCCACGCCCCGGCCGTGCGCCATCTTTTCGCGGAACACCTCCATCGCGTCAGCCATGGCGCCCATTTCATCGGAACGGCCGGTGAAGGGGACGACGACACCGAGATTCCCCTCCGCCATCTCCGACATGACGCCGGTCATCCGCGTCAAAGGCGTATCGATGACATAGGTGAACAGCATATGGGTCAAGACCATGACCAGGGCCGATGCGACGAGCGCGCCGCCGATCATGATGAAGATGTCTTTTCGGTTCTCCGCATATTCCTTCGTCATGTCGAGCGTGGAGGAAAATACGGAAATGACCCCCCCCTTCTCCTCGCCGATCATTTTGGCATGGCAGCCGACGCAGGCGTTCTGCTTGGTTCCTTCCGTCACCCCGTAGACGATCGGGATGCTGTAGCGATAGGAATTGCCGACGAAGCGGCCGATCGGGCGCCCCGTCTTCAAGACTTCTTCGTCAATGGCGTCCTGCGGCAGCTTTGCGGGTGTCTTCGGCTCCTCAGTCGCCATGTATTTTGCGGTCTTCGTGCCCCAGGCGGTCCACAGCTTGCCGGGGTAATCGGCATTCCGACGCACGAACCAGCGATTGAACACCTCGTAGGCGACCGCCCCGGGAGAATCTTCTTTGTTTTGGCTGCCGGCGGACGTGACGTCATCGAACGACTGATCCGACGAACTCGCCCTGGCTCGGGTCTCCATGGCCCCATTGACCAGGGCGTCCATGGACTTGAGTTCGTTTTCGGAAAAGCGCCTGGCCTTGGTCTCCATCGCCGTTTCCTGCAGGAAATAGAACCCGACTATGGCGACCGCCGAAAGAAGCAGCGTGCCGATGGCGGCGATGAACATGAACCGTCTACGGAGCGACATGGACGATGAGCCTCCGAATTCCCCGGGTGGCCGGCAACAGGAGAATGAATATATTCACATGTAATGAGAGTGCAAACAGAACTCGACGGCCGGTTCTTTTCCTGAGGCTCACGGCGGCGTCGACCACTGCGCCAGAACACCCGTTGGCGTCAGGCGGCCAAGTCCATGTCCGTTCTGAAGATTATTTTGGATGGCGCAGCAGGAACTCGCGGCCGATCTTCACTTTCGCCACGCCGTCGTAGTCAACGATGTCGGCCGTGGCGTAGGTCTCGCCCCAGTTGTCCGGCAGGAAGGATCCGGTGCCGACCACGTCGATGGGCGCCTTGGCGTAGGCCATTACACGACATTTCGCCGGATTGAAGCCGGACGAAACGACGATACGCACCTTGTCGAAGCCTTCGGCGTTCAAATGTTCCCGCATATGCCAGACGGCGGCGGCGGAGACCCCGGTGCCCACCAGATGGCGCAATTCGGCGTCGGTGCGGTAGCCGCGAATCGATTCCGGGGCATGCCGCTCCAGCACCGCGTAGGAAGCTTGCGGGTCGAGACCTTCGAGGAAGCGACCGCCATGGGTGTCCAGGCGTACCGCCACCCGCCCCTGCCCGGCCAGTTGGGGAAAGCGGCGGCAGACCTCGAGGCTGTCGGCGATCTCGCGGCCGAAATAATCGACCAGAACGATGAGATCGTCGTCAGGAAACGTCTCGTGAAACATTTCCGCCGCCCGCACGGTCGAGCCGGCATAGCCGATCAGCCCGTGCGGCATGGTGCCACGGCCGTCCGCCTGGCCGAAATAGTGCGCAGTGGCGGCCGTCGCGTTGCCGACAAAGCCCTTGGCGTTGGCCTGCCGGCGCGCCGCTTCCGAGCCCACCGAGGCGGCATAGGCCATCATCTCGGCCATTTCGCGGCCGGCGCAGTGGCGGGCATCCATGGCCAGGAAGGTCACCTGCGGCAGTTCAACGCACATGGTGTAGGCGTTGTAGGCGGCGACGCAGGCCGCCCCCAGTTTCTGCAGCAGGATGGTCTCGAGATCAACCAGATGGAACAGGGAGCCGGCGACATACATCAGCGGCTCGCCGGCGCCGACCCAGGCGCCTTCCTCGTAATTCAGGCCGATGTCGAAGCGGGTGCCGCGCTCGGCGGCGATCCGCTCCAGCCAGTTCACCGCCAGGCGTGGCGTGAACAACACCGGCCGTCGCATGAAGACGGCATAGGTGACCCGGCAGTCGCCATAGCGTTCGACGATCGCCTTGGTGCGCAGAAAGTAATGGTCGGTCAGGCGCGCCACATCCTCGGCCGCAGGCTCGGCGGCCATCCCCGTGCACCGACCGATCATCTCGTTCATGACGCGGCGGCCAGTGCCCGCGACTGCGCCCGTTGGTCCTTCAGGGTCTCGGCGATGAGAAAGGCCAACTCCAGCGCCTGGGTGGCGTTGAGCCGGGGATCGCAGTGGGTGTGATAGCGGTCGCCGAGGCGCGCTTCGGTGATCGCCTGAGCGCCGCCGATGCATTCGGTGACATCCTGGCCGGTCATCTCGAAATGCACGCCGCCCGACTTGGTGCCTTCGGCCCGATGCGCGGCGAAGAAGCCTTTCACCTCGGCCAGCACGCGGTCGAACGAGCGGGTCTTGTAGTCGCCCATCTTCACCGTGTTGGCATGCATCGGATCGCACACCCACACGACCGAGCGGCCTTCGCGCTTGACCGCCCGCAACAGCGGCGGCAGCTTGGCCTCGACCTGTTCTGCACCCATGCGGGTAATGACGGTGAGGCGGCCAGGCTCGTTGGCCGGATTGAGAATGTCGATCAGGCGCAGCAGATCATCGGGAGCCGTGGTCGGTCCGGCCTTGCAGCCGATGGGATTGCTGACCCCGCGCAGGAACTCGACATGGGCGCCGTCCACCTGCCGGGTGCGATCGCCGATCCACAGCATGTGGGCCGAACAATCGTACCAGTCGCCGGTGGTCGAATCGACGCGGGTCAACGCCTGTTCGTATTGCAGGATCAATGCTTCGTGCGAAGTGAAGAAGTCGGTCTCGCGGATCTGCGGCGTGGTATCCGAGGTCAGGCCGCAGGCCTCCATGAAGGCAAGGGCCTCGTCCAGCCTGGCGCAGAGATCGGCGTAACGGGCGCCGGAGCTGCCGGCGACGAAACCCAGGTTCCACTGATGCACCTTGTGCAGGTCGGCATAGCCGCCCTGGGCGAAGGCGCGTAGCAGGTTCAGCGTCGCCGCCGACTGGTTGTAGGCGCGCACCAGGCGTTCGGGATCGGGAATGCGGGCCTCGGGCGTGAACTCCATGCCGTTGATCATGTCGCCGCGATAGGCCGGCAGGGTCACTCCGCCTATGGTCTCGGTCGGCGCCGAGCGCGGCTTGGCGAACTGGCCGGCCATGCGTCCCACCTTGACCACCGGACAGGCCGCGCCGAAGGTCAGGACAACGGCCATCTGCAGCAGCACCCGGAAGGTGTCGCGGATGTTGTTGGGATGAAATTCAGCAAAGCTTTCCGCGCAGTCGCCCCCCTGTAGGACGAAGGCCTTGCCCTCGGCCGCATTGGCCAGATGAGCCTTCAGCCGGCGCGCCTCGCCGGCGAACACCAGCGGCGGAAAATTGCGCAGTTGCCCCTCGACCGTCGCCAGCTTCTCAGCGTCGGGATAGTCGGGCACCTGCTGGATGGGCTTCATCCGCCAGCTGTCCGGGGTCCAGGTCTCGGCCATTACGATCCTCTAGGTGCGATGCAATAAAGAAAGCCCTGCATATACGCTCTTGAAAGCATTTATGCCAGCGCCAGCGCTACGGCAAGGCGGGGCAATCGGGTGAACGCGCGCAAGCCAAGCCCGCGCATGCGGGCGCCCGGCACTTGACGGGCCAATATTCGACAAGCCGGCGACCCTCCCGAACCGTACCGTCCTATGCTAAACTTCCAACCGGAAGTTCGCTCCACCCGGGAGAAACGGCACCGAACATGGGATGACGGCGGTGCGCGGCGTCGACACGTATAAGGCAATCAGATGGGTGGCGGTGCTTGCCAGCACCGTGTGGATTTGCTTGACCATCTACCAGGAATTCATCGATGTCGATCCCACCCAATACGGCTTCAAGTCAGCCGAGGTCGAAGCGCGCCTGAAGTCCTGTGCCGGCAGCTTCCAGCAGCGCTACGACTGCAAGGAAGCGGTGATCATCGCCAAAGGTCACGAAAGCTTCCTCATCTGGATCGAGAAAGTGGCGCTGATTCTGGGTCCGCCGATCATCGTCGCGGCGCTGCTCAACCGCCTGGGCCGTGAAAGTCCGGCCAAGGAAGACGACAATTACACCAAGCTGCCGCCGCCGGTGAGCAAGCGCCGCGTGCGGTGACGAGCTGAAACCGCTCTACAGCGCCCGCAGCCACGCCGGGCGCAGATGCCGGCCGCCGGCCAGAACCCCGTCGACCTCGGCCAGCAGGCGCGGCCGGTCCTTGGGCAAGGTGCCGGCCAGCGCCAGGCAGTTGGAGGCATGGTTCGAGCGGAAGATCACCGGCGCCGGAGGATCCAGGCGATCCAGCAGCATCCGCTGTTCCCACAGGATCCCGGCGTCATCCTGGGGCTCGAACCGGCCATCCCAGCGTCCCAGGAAATCGGCCGCGGCATCGGGTTCGAGCATCAGCTGCAAAGTGGACAGGAAATTCGGCGGCACCCGGTTGATCAGCGCCGCGGTGGCGGCGGCGTGCTCCTCGGCCAGATGGCGCCCGGCAACACCCAGGATGACGGTGGCCGATACCTTCATCCCCGCTTGGCGCGCCTTGCCGACGGCCTCGGCAATGCCGTCCGGACTGGCTCCTTTGGCAATCCGCCGCAGCACCTCGGCCGAACCCGACTCGATGCCGAGATACAGCAGCGACAATTTCCTGCCCTTGAGGCGCGTCAGTTCCTCGGGAGTCTTGCGCAACAGCGCCGCCGGCGTGGCATAAGCCGAAATTCGTTGCAGCCGCGGCAGCACGGCGGCCAGCTTGTCGGCGATCGCTTCCAGCTGCTCGGCGGGCAGGGCCAGCGCATCACCGTCGGCCAGGAATACCCGATGGGCGTCGGGCCACAGGGCCGCCGCTTCGTCGATGTCGGCGAAGACCTTGTCCAGCGGTCGCGCGTAGAAGTGCTTGCTCCTGTACATCGAGCAGAAACTGCAGCGGTTGTAGCTGCAGCCCAGCGTCGCCTGGATGATCAGGTTGTCACCCTCGGAAGGCGGGCGGAACAGTGGCATGTCGTAGCGCATGTCAGCGCTTGCACTCCACGGAAACGATGAAGGAGCGGGCCCGTTCGGCAATGTCGGCCGGCTTGCCGTCGTCTTTCGACTGGGCAAGGGTATAGGGCATGGCATTGGCCTCCAGCAGGTTGCGCGCCAGCGATGCCTTGATCGCGAAATTGACGTTTTGCGGCACGTCGCCGGTCGCTGCCGCTACGGCCAAGGCATTCAGCTTGGCGCTGACGATGCCGACGACGTTGCCCGACATATCGAGGAGCGGTCCTCCGCTGTTGCCTTGCTGCAGGGGCGCGGTGATCTGGAGCGTGCGCAGGTCGCCCTTGACCCCGGCCAAGGCGCTGACGCTGCCTTCGGTGACGATGGGCCCGCCCGATAACACGCCGCTAAGCGGAAATCCCACGACGACCACCCCATCACCTGGACGAATTCCGGGGTCGCCACGAAAGCTCGCCACCGCCGGGGCCTTGCCGCCGGTCCGCAGCAAGGCCAGATCATTGACCTCGTCGCGCACCAGGACTTTGGCGGGCACGTCCTTGCCGATGCTTCCCGACAAGGTGACGGCCGAGCAACCGGCGACGGCATGAGCATTGGTCAGTAAGGTGCCGTCAGCGTTGACGAAGAACCCGGTGGCATGGCTCGCTCCGCCGTGCGCCGCGGCACCGGCCGGCAGGGGGTGAAACAACGCGGCCTTCTGCTGCGTCTGGCCCAGTTGCTGGGGAGTGAGGCGAGCAGCCACCGCATCGCGTTCGGCGCTCCATTTGACGCCGGGCGGCGCCTGGGCCGAGGCCAGCGACAGCCAAAAATAGGCGTCAGCCAGGTTTTGCGGCACACCGGCACCGACTTCGTAGGCCTTGCCCAGATTGTATTGCGCCGCGGCCAGCCCCCGTAATGCGGCCTTCTCGAACCAGCCCACCGCCTGGGTTCGATCGACCGGCACACCCGCGCCCCCCTTCCACAACAGAAGGCCCAGGGCATTCTGGGATGCCGCATTGCCCTTCTCGGCGGACATGCGGTACCAGCGAGCGGCCTCGACCATCGACCGGGGCAGGCCGCTCCCGCTTTCGGCACAATGGCCCAGCGAGAACATCGCTTCCGCATTGCCCTGGTCGGCCGAGGCCTTGAGCAGGCGTACGCCTTCAGACTCGTCCTTGGCCACGCCATTGCCGGCCACCAGCAAGGCCCCCAACGAGGCCTGGGCCGGAGCGAACCCCTGGTCGACCGCTCGGCGCAGCCATTGTACGGCGGCCTCGGGGTCGCGGGAAACGCCAAGGCCGCCGAAAGTCAGGAAGCCCAGTTCGGATTCTGCTTCCGCATTGCCCGCTTCGGCCAGCGGCCGCAGTTCGGCTACCGCCGCCGCGTAGTCCTTGCGGCTGAGAGAGGCCCGTACCTCGTCCATGCCGGCATGCGCGGGCGCGGCTGCGAGCAAGGACAGGAACAGGACCAGCAATGCGCTACGCCACATGAGCCACAACCCCGGTGAGTTCGGATCCGGCAGCATACATGTTTCGGCGGCAAGGGTCACAACGCGTCGGAGCCCGTTCGGAAATCATGCAGTTATTGCCGAACAAACCTTAAGCGTCGGGTAGCTTGTCGCGCATAGTGACGAATTCCTCGGCTGCGGTGGGATGAATGCCGACGGTGGCGTCGAACTGCTGCTTGGTCGCGCCGCATTTGAGAGCCACCGCGAGTCCCTGGACGATTTCCGGGGCATCTGCCCCGACCATATGGCAGCCCAATACCCTTTGGTCCCGGCGATTCACCACCAGTTTCATCATGGTCCGCTCGTCTCGGCCGGACAGCGTATGGCGCAACGCTCGGAACCGGCTGACATAGACGTCCACCTCGCCGAAGCGGTGCCGCGCTGCAGCCTCCGTCAGGCCCACCGTACCGACCGGGGGCTGGCTGAATACCGCCGAGGGAATGTTTTCGTAGTCCATCGCCGTCGGCCGGCCGTTAAACAGTGTCTCGACCAGGCAGCGGGCCTCGGCGATGGCGACCGGCGTCAGGTTCACGCGGTCGGTGGCATCCCCCACCGCATAAATGCCGTCCACCGAGCTCTTCGACCATTGATCGACCATCACGGCGCCATTGGCCGCCACCTCCACGCCGAGCTCGGCCAATCCCAAGTCCCTGGTGTTGGGTAGGCGGCCGGTGGCGTAAAGCACCGCGTCTACCTCGATATCCTCGCCCACCGTCTCCATGCCCTTGCCGATGCGCAGCGACAGGCTGCCGTCGCCGAGACGTTCGATGCTGCGCACCAGGGTTTCGCGCAGCAGCGAGACGCCTTTTTTGTGCATCTCTTCCGCCAGGGTGATGCGAATGTCCTGGTCGAAGCCGCGCAGCAGAGTGTCGCCGCGGACGATCTGAGTCACCTCCGCCCCCAGCGCGGCAAAGATCCCGGCGAATTCCACGGCGATGTAGCCGCCGCCGACCACCGCGATGCGCTTCGGCAGCTCGGCAAGATCCAGCGCCTCGTTGGATGTCATGGCGTGGCGGATGCCGGGAATGTCGGGCAGGAACGGCCAACCGCCGGTCGCCACCAGGATCCGCTCGGCGGTATAGCGGCGCCCCGCCACCTCGACGGTATGGGGATCGACCAGCTTCGCCCGTCCTTCCACCAAGGCGACGCCGGCATCCCGCAGCAGGCGGATATAGATGGCGTTCAGCCGGTCCAGTTCCTTGTCCTTGGCGGCGATCAGCGCCCGCCAGTCGACCGCCGTCGGGCCGACCGTCCAGCCATAGCCGCGCGCATCGGCAAAGTCCTCGGCGAAATGGCTGGCCAGGACCAGCAGCTTCTTCGGCACGCAGCCGCGTAGCACGCAAGTGCCGCCAACCCGGCTTTCCTCGGCGATGGCAACCCGGGCCCCGGTGGCGGCAGCCAGCCGACTGGCCCGTACACCGCCGGAGCCGGCGCCGATGGTGAAGAGATCGAAATCGTAGACAGCCATTGAAACGTCCGGTCTTGTCATCCTGAGCGAAGCGAAGGACCTCGCCCGCCATCCGAGATGCTTCGGCTTCGAGGCCTCAGGATGACGACGCAAGGTACCCTTGTTTCCCGCTAGGAGGTAGCGAGTCTCGGCCGGCAACGCAACCTCGATTGCCCAGGTTTGGCAATCCGACTACGCGCTCCGGTAGACCGATCGGACGGCAGGGCGTATCGTTCGGATTGCCCGCGGTCGATGCCCCCGGGGCATCGGCAGGTGAGGTAACGACGCCAAACAGGACAGGAAACGACGATGATCTCGCGACGCTCACTGATGAAGACTGTCGGGGCTGGTACCGTCGGGGCGGCGGTGGTCTCCCCCGCCGGCCTTCTTGCCAAGGAGAATGAAGTGCGGACAAAGCACAGTACCCCCGATGAGATGCCGACCAACGTAACCTTGCTGTCGATCCGTAACGACGACGGCAGCGACACCCTGGGGGTGAAGACCGGGGAGTCGGTCATCGATGTCCGCTACGCCGCCCGACTTCTGGGCGTCCAGTCCCCCCTGACGCTCGACCAGTTGCTGCAGGAGGGACAGGCCGGCGCGCTCAGCACGCTGATCGCGGACGTGCAGGCGTCGCACAAGGCCAATGCGGCGATCATCCCCGAATCGGCAATCACCTATGGCCGCCTGTTCGAGAACCCGGGGAAAATCATCTGTGTCGGGCTGAACTACAAACGGCACGCGCAGGAAATCAATATGCCGATCCCCAAACAGCCCGTACTGTTCAACAAATACAACAATTCGTTGGCGGCGCATAACTGCACTATCACCCTGCCTCCCAGGGAAGTCTCCTACAAGATGGATTACGAGACCGAGCTGATGATCGTCATCGGCAAGGCGGCGCGGAACGTATCCGAGGAAGAGGCTCCGAAATACATTGCCGGCTACTGTATCGGCCATGACTTTTCGGCCCGCGATCTTCAGCTGGAGACCGGCGGCCAATGGATGATCGGCAAAACGCTCGATAATTTCGCGCCGATCGGACCCTATTTCGTCTCGTCCGACCTGGTAGGCGACCCGCATAGCCTGCGGCTCCAGACCTTCGTCAACGGCGAGGTCCGCCAGGACTGGAAGACGGACGACTTCATCTTCAATTGCTATCAGGTGGTCGCCTACATCTCCAAGCATTGGACGCTGCAGCCTGGCGACATCATCTTCACCGGCACGCCGCACGGGGTCATCGTCGGCAAGCCGAAGGACCAGCAGGTCTGGCTGAAGGCCGGCGACGTGGTCGAGAGCCGCATCGACAAACTGGGGAGCCTGAAGTTCCAGCTGGCCTGACCCTTCCGAACCCTCGCCTGCCCACTGGCGGCACCCCTGTCTGGCCAACGCCTTTCGCGCTATGATGAAAGGGTCTGCGCGGGAAGGCGAGGAGTTCGCACCCCATGGTCCGGCTGCTGGGAACATTGCTCCTCGGAGTGTATCTTGTGGCGGCACCGGCCGGCGGAACCTCCGCCGGGGCGTCGGGTACCGCGTTGGTCCTGAATATCGATGGAGCCATTGGCCCGGCTACCGCCGACTACGTCACGCACGGCCTCGATGGGGCGCGGCGCAAAGGGGCCTCGGCGCTCATACTGAAAGTGAATACGCCGGGCGGACTCGACCCGTCGATGCGGCAGATCGTCGCTGCCGCCCTCGCCTCGCCGCTGCCCGTGCTATGCCTGGTGGCGCCGTCGGGAGCGCGCGCCGCCAGCGCCGGGACCTTCATCCTTTATGGCTGCGCCGTGGCCGCGATGGCGCCAGGCACCACCATCGGCGCGGCAACACCGGTCGCCTTGGGCGGCAACGACAAGGCGGGGGCCGAAAAAGACGCCCATGCCGCCAAAGCCATCAACGACGCCGCGGCTTATATCCGCGGCTTGGCGGAACTGCATGGACGCAACGCCGCCTGGGCGGAGAAGGCGGTGCGCGAAGCAGCGACCCTGACCGCTGCCGAGGCGGTCAAAGACAACGTGGTCGACTTTCTTGCCGACAGCCTCGGCGACCTTCTGGCGAAAAGCGACGGCCGGCGAGCGATCGTAGCTGGCCGGACCGTGTCATTGGCGACCGCCGGCCTTACCACTGAACCCTTGCCGCCGCCGTGGCACAACCGCCTTCTGGCGATTCTCACCAACCCTGAAGTGGCCTATCTGCTGCTGCTCGTCGGCATCTACGGCGTGGTCTTCGAGATGATGGCGCCCGGCAACGTGCTGCCCGGCCTGGTCGGCGGCTTATCGCTGCTGGTGGCCCTTTACGCCCTCAACCTGCTGCCGCTCAATTATGCCGGGGTCGGCCTGCTGCTGCTGGGCGTGGCCCTGATGGCCGCCGAGCCGTTCGTCATCTCGCACGGCGCGCTCGGCATTGGCGGGGCAGTCGCCTTCGCCGTCGGCTCGATGATGATGTTCGGCGCCTCGCAGCCCGGGTTCACCCTGCCCTCCTGGGTCGTGGTCGGCGGGACCATGGGCAGTCTGTTGGTCCTGGTATGGATGGTGGGCGTGGCGGTGGCCGCACGGCGGCGGCGCAAGATGAGCGGAGCCGAAGCCTTGCTGAGCGCGGAAGCCACGGTGGTCGACTGGCTGGGAGACTCCGGTCACATCCATCTTTCCGGTGAGGAATGGCAGGCCCATTCGACCGCACCGCTGGTACCCGGCGCCACGGTCGAGGTAACCGACCGGCACGGCCTGATCCTGGAAGTGGCCCCTCGGCGCAGAACCCATCACGGCAGCAAGGGAGCTTAATCGATGGAGATATTGATCCCGGTGGTGGCGGCGCTGGTTCCCGTCGCCCTGATCCTGGCCAATGCCGTGCGCATCATGCGCGAATACGAGCGCGGCGTGGTGTTTACCCTGGGCCGTTTCAGTGGCGTCAAGGGCCCCGGCCTGATCCTCATCTTGCCGGTGGTGCAGCAGTTCGTGCGAGTCGATCTACGTACGGTGGTTCTCGACGTCCCCAGCCAGGATGTGATCTCCCGTGACAACGTCTCGGTGAAGGTAAGCGCCGTGGTGTATTTCCGTGTCGTCGACCCCGACCGTGCGGTGATCCAGGTGCAGAACTTCATGGCGGCCACCAGCCAACTGGCGCAAACGACCCTGCGTTCGGTCCTCGGCAAGCACCAGTTGGACGAAATGCTGGCCGAACGGGATCGGTTGAACGCCGATATCCAGTCGATCCTCGACCGTCAGACGGAAGCCTGGGGGATCAAGGTCACCGTGGTCGAGATCAAGCAGGTGGACATCGATCCCAGCATGATCCGCGCCATCGCCCAGCAGGCCGAAGCAGAGCGAAGCCGCCGCGCCAAGGTGATCAACGCGGAAGGCGAGCAGCAGGCCGCCGCCAAGCTGGTGGAGGCGGCGAGGGAGCTGGCCGCCGAGCCGGGGGCCATGCAGTTGCGTTATCTGGCAACCTTGCGCGACATCGCAGGAGATCGTTCGTCGACAATCGTCTTCCCCTTCCCCACCGACCTGGTGAGAACGCTGCTGGGCAAGGACGGGGGGTAAACGGTCTAAGCCGAAGGCTCGCCGGTTTCTTCCGCCAGCCGATGGCGGCGGATCAGTCCCATCTGTGCTAGCATGAAGATGAAGGTCAGGCCGATGCTGCCGGGAACCTTCCACAGCACCCACAGATCGGTCGACAGCACCCGGCGTGCCACCTCGTTGATCGAGGCCATGCCGAGGAAGAACACGACGAAACGCAGCGTCAGGCGGCGCCAGCCGAGGTCGTCCAGCGGCAACGCATCGCCGACGAATCTTTTCAGCAGCGGCTGGCCGGTCGCCAGGCCGCCAGCAAGGATGGCGGCGAACAGCGAATAGACGATGGTCGGTTTCAGCTTGATGAAAGTGTCGTCCTTGAACCACAGCGTCAGCCCGCCAAATACGCCGACAACGACGGCGGTGACCAGCGCCACCATGGGAACCTTGCGGGTGAATATCAGCGACAGGGCCATGGCCACCACGGTGGCCGCCATCAGGGCGGCGGTGGCGGCAAGCATGCCTCCGGTTTCATAGGCGATGAGAAAGGCGGCCAGCGGGCCGTAATCAACCAATGACTTCAAGACCGATGACCGCACTCTGTCGATGCTCCTTCACCTCGTTCGCCCCTCATTGCCGGCCGACGGCGCTGCTGGGCTTGCTGTCACGCATGAATGTATACACCCGCGGCAAGATCGCAATACAACCGGTCAAATAGAGTCAGAACCACCGTTCCCCGCCGGCGGATCCGCGCAAAGGGGCGCCGGGCGCCAGCCGCGACAGCCGTTCAGCCGCCGTTTACGGGGGATTGAATATCCTGTCTGGAAAGACCATCCGAAGGACGAATGCTTCGTCTGCCGATCCGCACCCGAACCGCGAGGCCCCATGAAATATGACCGCTTGACACGCATCTTTCACATCCTGGTCGCGTTGGGTGTGGTCACCCAGATGCTGACCAGCCTGGTGATGGTTGCTCCAAAACCGGGCCGCACCCCCAACGAATGGTTCGAGACCCACGAGACGGTGGGCCTGTCGCTGCTGGCGGTGCTCAGCCTCTATTGGCTGTGGATCGTCGCCCGCACGGCCCTCCGCGGCGAAGCCAACCGGCTGTTCCCCTGGTTCTCGCGTCAGCGTCGGGCCGATCTGTGGGCGGATATGGGAGCCACCATGCGGGAGGTCCGCCATGGCCGGCTGCCCAATGACGACCGTCCCCGGCCGCTTCCGGCGGCGGTCCAGGGCGCCGGGCTGAGCCTGGCGCTGGTCCTCGCCGCCACGGGTTCGGCGATGGCCCTGGGCATGGCGCCGGACGGCGCAATGTCCGCCCCCCTGCACGCGATCAAGGAGGTGCATGAGACCCTGGCTTCGCTGATGTGGGTGTATCTGGCCGTCCACCCGCCGCTCGGCCTGTTGCACCAGTTGGCCGGTCATCGCAGCCTGAACCGGATGTTCACCTTGCGCTGACGGATTTTAAGATTCCACCAGGCCGTTCTGCGGCGGTGTTACCACCATGACCTTGTTGCGGCCAGTGCTCTTGGCCAGGTAAAGACCTTCGTCTGACCGGCGTAATGCCCTCGACCAATCTCCGTCGCCAGCCGTCAACACCGTGGCACCGATGCTGACGGTTACGCCAAACGGCCCCGAGGGCGATGGAACCTTCAGCCCCGCGGCGGCCTGCCGGAGGCGCTCGGCGACATCGACGGCGCCGGTGATGTCGGTGCCGACCAGCAGCACGGTGAACTCCTCGCCGCCGAAGCGGGCCGGAAGGTCGGTGCTGCGGGCCGTCCCCGACAACAGGTCGGCCAGGGCGACCAGTGCCGCGTCCCCCGCCGCATGTCCGCGGAGATCGTTGACCTGCTTGAAATGATCGACGTCGATCATCAACAAGGCGGCCTCCGAACCGAACCGCTTGCAGCGCTCCAATTCGGCCTTGGCGGCTTCGACGAAGACGCGCCGGTTGGCCAGTCCCGTCAGGGCATCGGTCCGGGCCAACTGATGGAGTTCCGCAGTCACCCGGACCCGCTCGGTAATGTCGCGGAACACATTGACCGCGCCGGTGATTCTCCCCCGCTCGACAATGGCGGTGACCGTGTATTCGACCGGAAACGACGAGCCGTCCTTGCGCCAATACACCTCGTCCGACACTTGCCGTGTCTGTCCGTCGAGCATGGCGAGATGGACCGGGCAATCCTCAGGCGCGTATTCCGACCCGTCGCTACGGCGGTGGTGGGCCCAGTCGTGCAAGGAAAGACCGATGCCCTCATCGTCCGCCCAGCCGAACAGCGCCCGTGCCGCCCCATTGATGAAGGTAATTCGACCCTCGGTGTCGATTCCGCAGATGCCGTCACCGACTGACGATAGAATCAACTCGGTGCGGGTGCGCTGCTCGGCCAGCTTGGCGGCGGCTTCCTTGCGATAGGTGATGTCCTCGCGGATGCTGACAAAACTGATATTGACGCCATGCTCGTTAGTCACCGGGAAAATGGCCACCCGTTCCCAATAGATCGTCCCGTTCTTCCGCCGGCTCTTCAGTTCCCCCGTCCAGGTCTGGCCGGCCGAAACCGCCGCCCACAGCCTCCGGTATACCGCCTCGGGCATTTCGCGCGGCGAAAGAAACCGCGCGTTTCGCCCGATCACCTCGGCGCTGGAATAGCCGGTGGCGGTCGAGAAGAAGGGGTTCACATAGGTAATCCGCCATTGCGGATCGGTGATGATGATTGAAATGGGCGACTGGTCGACGACCTCGGACAACTGCTGGAATTGCCTGGTCCGTTCTTCGACCTGTCCGAGCAGCGACTGCTCCCGCCCCGTGACCATCAGGACCAGGGCGCCGGCCAAGCCTGACAGGCACAACCCGCCGAATAGGACCAGCCAGGCATCCCGGGAATAATGGCGGCCGGCAAAGCTCGGGGTCGGGGCCATATGCAGAACCCACCGCCGCCCGCCGACGGCAAGACGGAAGGCGCGCTCGATCGTCGCCCGTGAGGCGAACACCCCCGCCTCGTCGAAGCGGAACGGAGCGGGGGGACCTGTCGCGTTCGCCGCCAGCAAGACGGGATTGGCCGGATCAGTCTCGTCCTTGAGCCAATAATGGATATCGCCCAGCCTGGCCCCTACTTCGGCCGATTCGACAAGCTCGCGCAGGCGGATCACGCCCAAGGCGAATCCTTTCAGCGCCTGCCGGCGCTGATCGACGGTCTCGCGCGGCCGGCCGCCGAAGAAGACCGGCAGCGCGGCCAGCACCGCCGAGTTTCCATCATGGATCAGGCGGACCGGCCCACTGACCTCCACACCGCCGCTGTCACGGCTGCGCTCCAGCATGGCTCGCCGGGACTGGTCGGAACCCAGATCGCAACCGAGGACTTGTTGGTTGCCCTGCCAAGGCTCGACGAAGGCTACCGGGAAATAATCAGCCACACCGCCATCATTCGGCCTGGCCTCTACCCCTCGTATAGCAAACCCGTCGACCCCCAGGCCGCGCATGCGCGTTTCAAAAGCCTCTCGTTCGGCCGCCGGCACCCGCGGAATCCATTCGAGCACCGCGACGCTATCCAACCGCGCCCGGATGAGAGATGAAAACTGCCGGAACTCCGCCAGGCTGATGTCGTCATCGGAGGAATAAAGGGCTTCCAGGGCGCCGACCGCATCCAACCGCGACCGCATGGCCTTGTCGAGGGCGGCAGCCAGCTCCCTGCCGCGATCTTCCACCCGCACGGCGAGGTCACGCCGTTCTTGCCGCAACGTATGCATCACCAGGACGACCGCCACGGCGAACACCGACAGGGTGGCCGCGGTCACCAACGCCGCGCGGCGCCCCGCAAAGGCTCCGCCGGGTTGCAGCCAGATCAAAATCAGGGGAGCGAAAATGAAGACGCCGATCACGTCCCCCGCCCACCAGGTTGCCCAGGCGATGGGAACGCCTTCGGCGGGAATCCGCCCGCCGGCATAAAGCGTGATGACGCTGGCGGTGGCGCTCACCAGACAAGCCAGGATGCCGCCCAACAGGAACAGGCGGGCCACCTCAGCCGGCTCGGTCAGTGCGCCGAGCGGCCTTCCTGGCCGATCGACCAAAGCCTTGCCGATGACCGCCTGGATCGTAGCGGCCAAGGCCAGCGCCGCCGAGAGAGCCGCCGATCTGACCGGGGCCGAGCCGGTGTCAGGCGCGATCCACAGGTTCAGCAGGAAAGATCCCAGCGCCACACCAGGCCACACATGCCCTCCCCAAACGAGGAGCGAAGCCAAGGCGATGCCCGAGGGTGGCCACAAAACGGTCGCATAGCCGGGAGGAATGGACAATTCCACACCCAATTCGCCCGCTGCCGCGTAGGCCGCTGCGACGAATGCGATTCGGATGAGATGGTTCTGACCGGCTTTTCCGCACAAGACGACTTGCTTCCTAGGTCGTGGCGTTCCGGCCCGCGGCTAGCCCCCCCGGGTTGCCCGACAAGGTAGTGCCAGTTCAGGATGTCAATCAACCGGTATTTGCCGTTGGCTGGATTGCCCGGTCCGATTGATGCAAGTTAGGGCGGCGCCAGGAACGCGATGCGACAGTGCGGCCATCCCCAACCGCGGACGGGGCGAAAGGAGAGCCGCCATGGAGAAACACCCCCTGCCCCTTGGCGAGGTGTATGGGCTTCTTGAGCCGGGACCGGTGGTCCTGCTGACGACCGCGCATGAAGGCCGGACCAATGTAATGACCCAATCGTGGCATACCATGATGGACTTCGAGCCGCCCCTTGTCGGCTGCATCGTCAGCGATAGGAATTATTCCTTCGGACTTCTGATGGCCGGCAAGGAATGCGCCATCAACATCCCCACCGCCGAAATGGCTGAACAGGTGGTCGGCTGCGGCAACAGTTCAGGGCGGGACACGGACAAATTCGCCGTCTTCGGCCTCACCGCGGTGCCTGCCGGAACGGTCGCGCCCCCCCTCATCGCCGAGTGCTACGCCAATCTTGAATGCAAGGTGGTGGATACCAGGATGGTGTCGAAGTACGGCCTGTTCGTTCTCGAAGTCGTCGCCGCCTGGGTCGGCAAACCGGAGGCAGTCTGGAGAACCCTGCATCACCAGGGCCACGGCACTTTCGTGATCGCGGAGAATTCGGTGACCCTGCCTTCCGCCATGCCGTGACTATCATGAGCGAGAGCCGAAGGCGTAGCGATTCTTGCCACCCTTCTTCGCTGCATACATGGCAGCGTCGGCATTGCGCAACAGTTCCTCCGCCGTAGTGCCGTTGGCGGGATAGACCGCGATGCCGATGCTGGCGCCGATGGCCACCGGACCGCAGTCGAGATCGATGGGCTCGGTCATAGCAAGCAGAATTTTTTCCGCGGCCACCTGCGCGTCGCCGCCCTGGCGGATATCAGGCAGCAGGATGACAAATTCGTCGCCACCGAAGCGCGAGACCGTGTCGCTGTCGCGCACGCATTGCAGCATGCGGGCGGCAACCGCCTCCAGGACGCAGTCACCGGTCACATGGCCGAACTGGTCGTTGATCTCCTTGAAACCGTCCAGGTCGACGAACAGCAGGGCAAGCCGGCGGTCTTCGCGCATCGCCATGGCCAGGGCCTGGGTAAGGCGGTCGGCAAACAGGATGCGGTTGGGCAGGCCCGTCAAGACGTCGTGGTGGGCCCGATAGATGGTGGTTTCCGCCAGTTGCTTGGCCTCGGTGATGTCATTGAATACCCCGACGAAGTTGACGATCTGCCCGTCGTTGCTACGGATCACCGAAAGCGTCAACCGCTGCACGTAAAGCTCGCCGCTCCTGCGCCGGTTCCATACCTCGCCGTGCCACCGCCCGGTCGCCAGAAGGGTTTCCCACATGTCGGCGTAAAATGCCGGGCTGTGCCGCCCCGACGAGAGGATGCGGGGGTTGCGCCCGATCACCTCGGCCGCCGCATAGCCGGTAACGCGCTCGAAAGCTGGATTGACGGCAATGATGACATTATGAGCGTCCGTCACCACGATGCCGTCGTCAATCACCTCGAAAACGGCGGCGGCAAGGCGAAGGAACTGGCCGGTCGTTTCCCGCGGAATCATGTCGGCATTTCGTCTCCGCTAGTGGTGAAAATCCGACGGATGGTACCGCCACCAGCCGTCGAATTTTCACCACAATTCAATTGGTTGGTGGGCCGCCTGATCCAGGCGCTTGGGGACCAAGCGTCTGGGGCGGACCACTAGACCGTGATGCAGAAAATCTGCATCACGGTCTAAAGATGCTCCCTGTCGATGTCTTCGCAAGAATGACCGAGCAGGCTGAGCGCTTCTTCGAGATAATCGCCGAGAAGCGGTGTCCCCGCCAGATAGCCCGTCTCGTGCAGATCGTGCACCGATCGCGCCTGAGCCAAGGCGGCTGCCCATTCTTTCGCCTCGAAGTCGCCGCGGCCGAGCCAGGTCATGGCCAGCACCTCGACCCGCTCGTCGTCATTCAGCAGATCGAGGGCCGCCACCAATTCCTGGTAAGTCGGGTCGTCGGGATAGTCCTCGAGCACGCCTCGGTCGCTGTCGTCGGTCGGGTTGGATCCCGGATCCGGCTCGACGACATCGACCTTCGCATCGAATTCCCGCGCCTTGACGATCAGGTAGCAGATCTTCTCGACCGGAGTAGCGAGCGCCACCGGTTCCGGGGCGGACGCATCACGTCTGGACGTTCTGGCCATCGCTGCACCTCCGGAATGATGTTAGCCCGCCGCCGAACCGGCACCTCTAATCCAGGTTAAAAGCGGGACCATTGCGGAATGGATTCCGAGATGGGTGCAGAATTTCCGCCTTTCACCGTCACACCGGGCAAGCCCGGTGATCTTCAGATCAGCCTTTGCGCCGACAGCTCACCCTTCAGATAGGCGTAGTAGATCGGCGCGGCGATCAACCCCGAGATACCGAAGGCCGCCTCCATCACCAGCATGGCGGCCAGCAATTCCCAGGCCCGGGCACGGATCTGCGTGCCGATGATGTGGGCGTTGACGAAATACTCGAGCTTGTGAATCAACACGAGAAACGCCAGCGAGCCCGCGGCGACGAAGGGAGAGACGCTCAGGCTGACGATCACGATGACGGTGTTCGAGATCAGATTGCCGAGGATCGGCAGCAGACCGACGAGGAAGGTGACGGCGATCATCGTCTTGGTCAGCGGCAGATGAACGCCAAATACCGGCAGGATGATCAGGAGGTAAAGCGCGGTCAGCGTCGTGTTCAGCGCGGAAATACGGATTTGCGAAAAGACCACTGCCCGGAAGGCGGTGCCCAGCATGCTCGCACGAGCCACCAGCGCGCCGGCCAACGGCTGCCTCAGCTTCCCCACGTTGCCGACTTCGAAAGCGACCAGACCGCCGATGATCATCCCCATCAGCGTTCGGAACAGGAACACCCCGACATGCCCCCCCATCGCCTGGAATTGGCCGGCATGCTCGCGCAGCCAGCGCGACGCAGCCAGTTTCAGCTCGTCCATGTCGGCCGGAAGGTACTGCAGCGCCCAGGCGGGGGTGTGGATGCGTGCCGTCTCGATCACCTCCGCCATCTTCTGCAGCAGCATGGCCGGACTGTCCGAAGCGCTGGTGGCGAACGTGACCAGATGGACGATACCGAAGGCGATGGCCAATCCGATGAGGGTGGCGAGCAATGCCGGGATGACGATCTTGCTGATGCTGTGCCTGACACCCAGGCTCTTCAAGGCGGGCACGCCGGCCTGCACCAGATGAAAGATCAGCAGGCCGGCGAGAAGCGCTGGCAGCAATCCCAGCGCAAGCGTCACATACAGGCCAAGCAGCGCAAGCAGTTGCGACGCGATAGTGATCTTGTTGATGTCGGGCACTTTGTTCGCTCACGGTGCCGGCGGCGCCAATACGGCCGTCGACCTGAGGGATACTGGCATGATCGCCGGCACCTGTCGACGCAAAGAGCACGGCATCAGACGATGCCGAAGCCGATCCCCACGCCGATCCACAAGGCGGCAGCGGCGATGACGATGATATCAAGGGAACGAAGCATGGTAGCCTCCAGCAGATTATCGATGCTGGAAGCTTACCGGCGGCAACATAACTCCAGGCTGAAGGACCGGTTCATCGAACGTTCACGGAGACCGGCGGCCGGTCGGCGTCACATCGGCGAATCGGCAGCCTCCTTCGGCACGGCACGGTCCAGGGCAAGATCGTCGGCAGCGGTCCAGCCGCCGCCCAGAGCCTTGGCCAGGAGAACGCTGGCGGTCATTCGCCGGGTCAGAATGTTTACCGCTGACAGTTGAGCCGACAAGGCAACGTTCTCGGTCGACACCACTTCGAGATAGGTCACCAGGCCTCCGGCATATCGCTTGTTCGCCTGATCCAGCGCCCGTCGCGCCGCTGCCAGAGCCGCATCCTGCGTCTGCGCCTCCTGCGCCAGCTGCCGCAATGCCGCCAGGTTGTCCTCCACTTCGCCAAAAGCGGTGAGCACGGTCTGCCGGTAATTGGCGACCGTCTCATCGTAGGCCGCGCGGGCGTTGGCGTTCATCGCATCCAGCCGCCCGCCGTCGAACAGAATCGCCGCTGCCTGGGGACCGATTCCCCAAATGCGGCTCGGCGCCTCTATCCATTTGCCGGGAGCCGCACTGTCCAGCCCCATCATGGCCGACAGGTCGAATTGAGGATAATAGGCGGCGCGGGCCACTCCGATCTCGGCGTTGGCGGCGGCGACCTGCCGCTCGGCCGCCGCAATGTCCGGCCGCCGCTCAAGCAGGGCTGAGGGCATTCCCGGCTCGACGGCCGGCGCCGCCCCCTGCAGCACCGCGGGCTTTACGGAAAACTGCGCCGGCGGCTGGCCGACCAGGATAGCGACGGCGTGCTCCATCTGGAGCCGCTTCAGGTGAACGTCATGGGCCTGGGTCCTGGCTGTCTCCAGTTGGGTCTGCGCCTGGTCGACATCGGCCTCGGCCGCCGCTCCGCCCTTGTAGCGGTTGAGCGTCACCTGCAGCGCCCGTTCGTAGGCGGCAACGGTGTGATCGAGCACGATCTGCTGCGTGTCATAGCCGCGCAGTGCGAAATAATCGGTCGCCAGTTCCGCGTGCAGCGCCAGATCTACCGCGGCCAGATCCGCCCCGCTGGCCTCGGCGCGGTCACGAGCGGCGGCGACCGAGTTGCGCACCCGCCCCCACACGTCGATTTCATAGGAAAGGTCCGCGGCCAGCAGATGGTCGGAATAGACGTAAGGCTGGAACTTGAGGGCGGCGTTCTTCGAATGCTGTGTGCGTTGGCTGGAGGCATTGGCCGTTACCTGCGGAAAATAATCCGCGCGGGCATAATCAGCGGCGGCGCGAGCCTGGGCGAAACGGGCGACGGCCGCTTGCAGGTCCTGGTTCGCGGCAGTGACCTGGTCCTCCAGGGCGTCGAGATCACCGTCACCGAAGATGGTCCACCAGGCCCCCTTGGGCAATTCCGCTGCAGGAGTGGCCGGTTTCCAGCCGGGGACGGCTTGATCGGCGCTCTCCTTGTAGGCGGCCGGCGTTGCCGTCGCCGGACGCCGGTATTCCGGCGCCAAAGAACATCCGGCCAGTGCCGCCGCAAGAAGGACGGCCACGGCCGCCCGAGCAGCCCCGCTCATTTGCCGATGCTCGCCTGGGGGTCCGAGGCGGCAACACGTACCTGCTCGCCGTCAGTCAAAGAGTCCGGAGGATTGAGAATCACCGCTTCGCCGGGTGCTACGCCCGCCACCACTTCCACCTGCGTACCGAAATCCCTCCCCAGGGAGACCGTCGTCAGATGGGCACGCCCTCCCGCGTCGATCTTGGCGACCCGCAGGCCGTCGGCGCGGAACAGGAGGGTGTTCACCGGCAGCCGTACAGTCGATTTGGGTTGGGGCAGGTTCAAGTGGACTTCGGTATAGCCGCCGGGCAGAAGGTCCCCGTGCCCGTTGTCGACCTGAAGCTCAATCAGCAGAGTGCGCGCTGTCGGGTCGAGGGCATCGGCCGTGCGCACCAGCTTGGCGGGAAAGCCCCGCCCAGGATGTTCGGCGAAGCGCAGCTCGGCCGTGGCGCCCACCTTGACTGCGGGGGCGAAGGTCTGTGGCACCTGCACATAGATACGCAGCCGCGACGTGTCGGCGACACGGAACAGTTCCGGGCCAACCCCGCTGCCGGCGTTGATCAGGTCACCGAGGTCGGTCCGCCGGGCGGTGACCACGCCGTCGAACGGCGCCACCACCCGCTTGAAGTCCTCGAGTTCGCGCAGGCGGGCCAGATTGGCCTTGGCCGCGGCGACAAGGGCTTCCTTGGCGGCGGCGTCGGCAACCTTCTCGTCCTTTTCCTGCTCGGACACTGAATCGGTGGCGAACAGAGCCAGCCAACGCTTGGCCGTGCTGCGGGCCAACTGGTCGTTGGCTTCGGCGGTGGCCAGATCGGCCTGGGCCTGGCGGAACTGGGCGTCCACCTCCGGCGCATCAATCTCGGCCAGAAGCTGTCCTTTCTTCACCACCGATCCGATGTCGGTGTACCAGGTCTTGATATAGCCGTTGATGCGCGCATAGATCGGCGCCTCGATATAGGCCTGCACGGTGCCGGGCAACACCAGTTCCTCCTCTGCCGGGCCGCTCGCCGCCTGCACCGTCGCCACCGTGCGCACCGCCTGCTCCTCGGTCGCCTGGCGAAGGTTGGCCTCCGCCCGGTCGCGGCTGGCGATGCCCCAGACGGCCACCACCGCCAGACTGCCGACCCCCAGCAGGCCGGCCAGCCGCAACACGGCCGGCCGCGGCCGGCGCGAGCTGTTCAGGCGAGGATTCTGCTGCACCATTGTTCCTCCAGAATCGCGTGCCGCGCCAAACCTGCGCGGCGTTTGAGTGCCGCGGTCAGGATGACCGCGGAACCTGGTCTAGACGCCATGGCGCCGCGCCGCGCGGCGGCCGTGCACCAGACAGAATACGGCGGGCACGAAAAACAGGGTCGCCCCGGTTGCGAACAGCAGGCCGCCGATCACCGCGCGGCCCAGCGGCGCATTCTGCTCGCCACCTTCACCCAGGCCAAGGGCCATCGGCACCATGCCGATGATCATGGCGAGCGCCGTCATCAGCACCGGGCGAAACCGGGTGAAGCCGGCCTCGAGCGCGGCGGTCAGCGGATCGCGCCCGAACTTCATCCTTTCACGGGCGAAGCTGACCACCAGGATGCTGTTTGCCGTGGCCACGCCCATGCACATGATTGCGCCGGTCAGCGCCGGCACTGACAGCGTGGTATGGGTGGCGAACAGCATCCAGACGATGCCGGCCAGCGCCGCCGGCAAGGCGGTGATGATAATGAAGGGGTCCAGCCAGGACTGGAAATTGACGACGATCAGCAGATAGACCAGCACCACGGCCAGGGCCAGACCGGCGTAGAGGCCGGTGAACGAATGCTCCATCGTCTGCATCTGGCCGCGGGCGATGACCCGCGAGCCGCGGGGAACATCGCCCGCAGTCGCCTTGATGATGCGGCGCACATCGGTCGCCACGGCGCCCAGGTCGCGATCCTGGACCGCGGCATAGATGTCCAGCACGGGCTGTGCGTTGTAGTGGGATGCCACCGTCGGGCCGGCGCCCCGGCTGACCTGCGCCATTGCGCCCAGAATCTGCGGCTGGCGGCCGCTCGGCCCGGTGATCGGCAGACTCTTCAGCGCCTGGAGTGAGTCCATCTGGTATTGCGGCGTTTGGGTGACCACCGAATAGGCGACCCCGTTCTTCGGACTGACCCAGAAGCTGGGAGAGGTCTGGAAGCTGCCGCTGAGCGAGATCAGCATGTTGTTGGCGATGGTCTGCTGGGTGAACCCCAGTTCCTGCGCGCGCGTCCGGTCAACAGCGACGCGCAGCTCCGGATAGTCGAAGGACTGCTGGATCCGCATATCGGCCAGCCCCGGAACATGCCGCAGCTTCTCGAACAGCTCGAGGGCATATTGCCGGTTGGCGGCCAGGTTCAGCCCGACGATCTGCAGGTCGATCGGTGCGGGCAGGCCGAAATTGAGCACCTGGGTAACGATGTCGGCCGGCAGGAACGAAAAATCGACTCCGGGGAAGGCCCTCGGCAGTTCCCGCCGCAGGATGCGCACGTAATCGGGGGTGGGATGGTGATCGGGCTTCAGCGAAATCAGTATGTCGGCGTCGGCGGGGCCGGTCGGCGCCGAGTTGCTGTAGGACAGGTTGATGCCGCTCACCGGCAGGCCGATGTTGTCCACCAAGCTGGCCGTCTCGGCGGTGGGAATCTGCCGGCGTATGAATTCGTCGACCTGGTCGCACAAACGCGCGGTTTCCTCGATTCGAGTCCCGGCATGAGCCCTGAGATGCAGCTTGATCTGGCCGCCGTCCACCGAGGGGAAGAAGTCCTGCCCCAGTTCCGGCGCCAGCAGCAGGGACGCGAACACCACGACAAGGGTGCCGGTGATGAACTTCTTGCGGTTGATCAGGGCGATGGCCAGAAGGACCCGATAATACCGGTGGACGTCTTCGAAGCCGCGCTCGAAGGCCGCCTGGATCCGCCCGAAGACGTGACGCGGCGCCTCGGCCAGGCCACTTTCCACATGGTGGGCGCGCAGCCAGAACTTGGCCAAGGTCGGCACCAGGGTTCGCGACAGGGCGTAGGAGGCCAGCATGGCGAACACCACGGCCTCGCCCAGCGGGACGAACAGATAGCGCGCCACGCCGGTCAGGAAGAACATCGGCACGAAGACGATGCAGATGCATATCGTCGAGACGAAGGCCGGTACCGCGATCTGCTGGGCGCCGTCAAGAATGGCCTCTTCGACCGGTTTGCCCCGCTCCAGATGCCAGTTGATATTCTCGATGGTGACGGTGGCGTCGTCGACCAGGATACCGACCGCCAAGGCCAGGCCGCCGAGCGTCATGATGTTGATGGTCTCGCCCAAGGCCGACAGCGCGATGATCGACGCCAGGATGGCCAGGGGAATTGAGACGGTGATGATCAGAGTTGAACGCCAACTGCCCAGGAACAGCAGGATCATCAGGCCGGTCAGGGCGGCGGCGATGACACCTTCGCGAACCACCCCCTCCACTGCGGCACTGACGAAGAGCGACTGGTCGGCGATCGGCTGCACCGTCAGTTCGGGCGGCAGCATGCTGCGGATGTAGGGCAGCGCGGCCTTGACACGGCTGATGATATCGAGCGTCGAGGCGTTGCCCGACTTCTGGATGGTCATCAGGGCAGCGCGGTGCCCGTCCATGCGCACCACGTTGATCTGCGGGGCGTAGCCGTCACGTACATGGGCGACGTCGCGCACATAGATGGTCGTGCCGTTCACCGCCTTGACTGGCAGGTCGTTGATCTGGTCCAGGACCGACGGGCTGGCGTTCAGTGTGACGTTGTATTCGTAGGGACCGATCTTCTCGGTGCCGGCCGGCAGGATCAGGTTCTGCGCGCCGATGGCGGCGTTGACGTCCTGCGGCGATAAGCCCTTGGCCAGCAAGGCCCGCTGGTCGAGGTCCACCTGGACCTGGCGCTGCTTGCCGCCGTAGGGCCAGGGGATGGCAGCCCCCTGCACGGTGGCCAACTGGGTGCGGATCACCGTGTTGCCCAGATCGAACAGCTCCTGCTCGGACAGGGTTCCGCTGGAAAGCGCCAACTGCAGGACCGGAACGCTTGACGCGTTGTAGCTCAGGATCAGCGGCGGCGTGGCGCCCGGCGGCAACTGCTTCAGAATGGTCTGGGCGATGGCGGTGACCTGCGAGAGCGCCACTTCGATCTTCGCCGAGGGCTGGAAGAAGACCTTGACCACCCCCATGCCGGTCAGGGACTGGGATTCGATATGCTCGACGTCGTTGACCGTCGTGGTCACCGCGCGTTCGAAATTGCTGACGATGTCGTTGCCCATGTCCTGCGGCTGCAGGCCGGTATAGCCCCAGACGACGCTGACCACCGGAATGCCGATATTGGGAAAGATATCGGTCGGGGTGCGGAAAATGGTGAGCGTGCCGAAAATCAGCAGCAGTAGGGCCAACACGACGAACGTGTAAGGCCGCTGCAAGGCGACTTTGACGATCCACATACCGTTGCGTATCTCCGGGGAAGCGGAGGGCCGCGGGCCAGCGGGGCCCGAGCCGGAATCGGCCGCTGCCCCAACGAAGGGGCGCAGCCGACCGATAGCCAATGGTAATGGATGCGACGACGGAACGGTGTAAAGAATTGTAAAAATGCTGGCCGAGGGTGCTATGCCCCTACCCCTCCACCGCAGCGGTCAGCACGTAGCCGCCGCCCCGCACTGTCTTGATCAGTTGCGGCGACTTCGGATCGTCGCCCAGTTTGCGGCGCAGCCGGCCGACATGGACGTCGATGGTTCGGTCGGCGGGGCCGGCCATGCGGCCGCGCGCCCGGTCGAGCAGCCAGTCGCGGGGCAGGACCTGGCCGGGATGCTGTAGAAAGGTCACCAGCAGATCGAACTCGCCGCCGGTCAGTTCCACCAGCACCCCCTCAGGCGAGCGCAACTGGCGACGGGTGAGGTCGACGGTCCAGCCGGCGAAACGTAACGGGCGGACGGTCTCGTCCTCCCGCCCGGCGGCGACGACCGCGGCTTCGGCGGTACGTCGCAGCACCGCGCGGATCCTGGCCAGAAGCTCGCGGGCGCTGAACGGCTTGGCCAGGTAGTCGTCGGCCCCCAGTTCCAAGCCGGCAACCCGCTCGGTCTCCGAGGCCAGGGCGGTCAACATGATCACCGGCACCCGGCTGGTCCGGCGCAATTGCCGACACAGGCTGAGGCCATCGTCGCCCGGCAGCATGACATCCAGCACGACCAGGTCGATGCCGCCCCGCTCGATCGCCGCCATCATTGAACCGCCGTCGGCCACCGTGGTCACCCGAAACCCCTCCGGCCGCAGAAAGCCACGCAGCAGCGTGCGGATCTGCCGGTCGTCATCGACGATCAGGACATGGGCGCTGTCTACCACGCTCAGGCCGCCCGATCGCCTACCGGCCGCGGCAGGGTCACCGCCACGCGCAGCCCCCCTTCTGCGCGGTTGGCAAGGAGGATCTCTCCGCCATGGGCGCGGACGATGCCGCGGGCGACCGACAATCCCAGGCCGATGCCGCCGGTACTGCGGCAGCGCGATGTCTCGATACGATAGAAGGGGGCGAACACGGCCTCGGTTTCCTCGGCCGGAATGCCCGGCCCCTCGTCCTCGATCAACACCGTGACGCCGGCGCCGCCGCATTCCAGCGAGACGGTGGCCCGCAGGCCGTATTTCACCGCATTGCCGATCAGGTTCGAGAAGGCCCGTTTGATCGCCAAGGGCCGGCAGACATAGGTGACGCTGCCCGACCAGGAAAACACCGCGTCGCCGATGGTCTCGCCGGTCTCGTCGCAGACGGTCGCCAGCAGGGCGGCCAGATCGATGGGCTCGCTGCGCTCCTCGACGAAGTCCTGGCGAACGAACTGCAACGAGGCCTCCACCATCGCCTCCATCTCGTCGAGGTCGCGCAGGATGCGTTTCTGCACGGCGCCGGACGGCAACATCTCGCCGCGCAGCCGCAGGCGAGTGATGGGGGTGCGCAGGTCATGGGCGATGGCCGCCATCATCTGGGTGCGGTCGTCGAGAATGCGGCGGATGCTCTGCTGCATGGCGTTGAACGCTTGCGCCGCGCCGCGCACCTCGGCAAGCCCATCCACCGCCAGCGGCGGCGCCCTGACATCCCTCGCCAGTTTCTCTGCCGCCTGGGTAAAGGTCGCCAGCGGCGCCATGATCCAGCGCGCCGCCCCCAGGGCGAACAAGACCACCGCGATCGCCATGAACCCGGTGGAGACCAGGAAGCCGGGCGACCACAAGGGCAAGGGCGGCGGCAGGCGCAAGTTCAGATCGAGCCAGGAACCGTCGTTCAGACTGATGGCGACCGGCAGCCTCCGCTCGTCGGGCAAGCCGACCCAAAGCCAGCGCAAAAAACCGAAATCGGTCCATCCGCGGGCCCGCCGCACCGGCTGAAAGCCACCCATGCGATAGACGGCGGCCGGGCGTACGCGCTCCAGCGCTTCGCCGATCGGCTTTATCTCGTCGTCTTCCGTGCGGGTCGCCGACAGCGTGCCGGCCGGCGGCAAGGGCTCGGGGCCGGGCTGCCAGCGAGCCTGCAAGGCATTTCCGGCCATGGCTTCGGCCAATGCGGGACGCGCAGCCGGCGGCACGCTTTCGAACACGCGCGCCAGAACGCCGGCCCGTTCGCCGAGCAGCACTTCGCTGGTCACCACGCGCCGCTGCTGGCGGTCGACCGTATAGATGACGGTGGTGGTCGCATGGAACATGGTCAATCCGGCCACCATGGCCAGCACCGCCCGCCCGACCAGCGAGCCGGGAAGGACATGCCTCACCGCTTGCGAGACTGGCGGCGTCTTGCGGGCCATTCGAAGTCCAAGGGACGGGAAAACCATGCGCCTCATCCAGAGATGCCATCAATCCGTTGATTTCGCCGCGATTGGGGAACGTCCGGCGTCATTATCGGTCGGGGCGCCACGGGGATGAATAAAAAAAATGAAACCGCGCTTCCGGCGCGGCGCGAGGTCACGGCTGGGCGGTGAAGCGCCGTACGGCAAGGTGGTCCACCATATCCCTCGGCGTGGCGAACTCAGTGACCGGCAGGTCGTCGGTGTTGAGCGCCGGTCTTCCGCCAAGGGAGGCCAGATAGGCGTCGACTGCAGGTCGATCCATCAATTCCAGCCGGCCCGGCAAGCCGGCCGGGCTGATATGGATGCTCTCCAAAGCCTCGCGCAGACCTGGCGCCGTGAAACGTGAAGACATGGCTCCAGCCGCCAGGAGGTCGCCATCCCTGCGGGCGAGCATCAGAAGGTCGCCGGGCGCCCCGGCCGACCACAGGGAGACATCCGGGAACACCGACCGCATGGTGGCCAGGATGACCTTCAGATTTCGTTCGGAAATCGCATAGGCCGGCAACCACTGCGCCAGGATGCCGGCGGGGGCCAGATGCTCCCGCGCCAGCCGGTACCATTCGATGGTGAACAGGCTGGTTTCACCGCGGATCCAGGGGTTGGACGGTTGCGAAATGATCACGTCGAAATTCTGGCGCGACGTCATCAGCAGGTTGCGGGCGTCGCGAATCACCACGCGCGCCCGGGGGTCCGAGAACACCCCATTGTTGGCGTCTTTGAACAGTTGGGCGGCGCGAACCACGCTGGCGGACAGTTCGGCGATGGTGAGCCGCTCGACCTCGGGATAGCGCAGCGCGGCACCCGCCGTCACCCCGCTGCCCAGCCCGACCACCAAAACCTTGGCCGGATGGGGATGCAGACCCACGGGCAGCAGTCCAAGCATGGTTTGGGTACGCATGTCCATTGGCCCGCCGACGCTGGCATCGACTTTACCGTTGATCAGCAGGCTGCGCACCCCCTGTCGGTTCCGCATGACGGCCACCGTGGCAACGGGGCCCGAGTCGAAGTAAAGCAGATCGTAGTCGAGCATGGCTGCGGCCCAGATGGCCGCCGGAGGCCTCTGTTCGATGTCGTCGCGCTTCCGGGCCATGTCGTTATAGCGTTCGCTGGCGTGGATGTACTGGTCGGCATAGAGATAGACGCCGCTGCTCAGCAGCCGCGGTTCCCAGGGAGAGAACAGAACCCATGCCGCGGCCAGACCGGCGGCCAGCAGTCCGCCGCCACGGACCAGCCGGGGCCCGGGGCCGACGCGCCGGTCGGCGGCGACCACCATGATCGCGGCGGCAAGATCGAGCGCACAGCCGATGAGAAGCGTGCGTTGGATGCCAACGGCGGGGATGAGCACCAAGCCGGCGGCGACAGTCCCCAGGACCGCGCCGGCCGTGTTGGTGGCGTAGGCGCGGCCGATCGGTCCGCCGCACTCCTCGCCAGTCCCTTTCAGCAGGCTGACCGCCAGCGGGAACGTCACTCCCATCAGGAGCGTGGGGCCGATGATGACCAGGCCGGCAAGGAGCCCGCGCAGCAACTGCACGCCCATCCATCCCTCGAACATGCCGGCCTTCAGCGCCAGATAGGCGAGCGGCAGGCCGTTCATCATCGGCATGGTCGACAGGACTGCCACACCGACCGCCGCCAAGAGGCCGCCGAACACCGAGGGACGCACCACCGACCCCGGCAGCAGACGGTATACGGCGCTCCCTGCGGCGATGCCCAGCAGGAAGGTGGCGAGCATGGTGGCGAAGGCATAGACGGTGGTGCCGAGGATCATGCTGAGCGCCCTGGTCCAGGCAACCTCGAAGGTCATCGCCGCCGCCCCGCTCACCGCGTAGGCGACGGCCAGCACCGGCATCGGCGTCCGCCGCGAGATGGGGCCGGGGTCGGCCTTGCCGCCCACCGGCGGGGCGGAAGCGGTGCCGACGAAGCGCACGGCCAGAACGGTCCCCGCCGCCACGGCCAGGTTGACGGCGGCGGCCAAACCCGCGCTCGCCGCCTGCCCGAACCGGGGTAGCAGAAGGTAGCCGGTCAGCACCACCCCCAGGGCGGCGCCGAACGTGTTCCACGCGTAGAGCCTGGCCGACAGGTGGCCGACTTCGGCCGGCAAGCGCATCAGCAGCCGCCCCATCACCGGCAAGGTGCCCCCCATCATCACCGTGGGAACCAGCAACAGGCCGGCGGACAGGGCGATCCGCACCGCGGCCGACCATGATAGGTCGAGGCCTTCGTCGCGAAAGACCGCGACATAGGCCCATTCCCCCGCCGACAGCAGCAAGGGGAAGGCCAGGCCATAGCCGGCGATGCAGCTTTCCAGCCCGGCGTAGAGACGGATCAGCTGATGGCGGGGCAGGCGGTCGGCCACCCGGCCGATCCACCAGCTTCCCGCACCCAATCCGCCCATGAAGGTCGCGAGCACGATGGTGACCGCCACTGCGGATGCCCCGAGGATTTCGGTAAGCTGGCGGGCCCAAACGACCTCGTAAGTCAATCCCGCCGCGCCCGAGGCGAACATCAGGAGCGGGAAGATGAAGCCCCCCATCCTATGGCCGGTGGGAGTTGCGCGTGTCACGCGGTTTCGGTTGGTGCCCATTCCCCATCCCTAAATCAGGCCTGCGGCCACCGTGACCGCGACGCTCAAGCGCCGCCCTGCCGGCATCGCCGGAAAAGCGTAACGATTGCGCGCCAAGCGCGCGGGCAGGTCCGGCTTCTACCTGCAAACGAAGGCCGAAACCGCTCTGATGGCGGCGGCATGGCCGGGTCGAGCGACCCCACCATGGACGTCAGGGCGTTAGCAATACGTAAAATTCGGCGAATGCCGGGAGTTTCAGCTGTCCGTCCCGCCGGAGCGGCCGGCTTCTTGCGGGCATTGCGCCGCATTGGCGGGAAAGCCATTGCGCCTCCCCGCCGCCACGCCTCAAAAGCGCTCGAATTCCACGTCGCGGGCATCCCCCGGGCTGCCGGTGTTGAGATCGAGGCTGACCCCGGTGCCGCCGCCGATGGGTTTGACGGCTTTCCCATTGGCCTTCGGGCGGGCACCGCGCCCGTTGCCGCCCGCCACGATCCTTGGCGATGCGGCGAGATGGCCGATCACCGGATGCTGGACGGCGGTGGCGACCGGCTTCCTGACGCGAACCTCGGACCCGGTGGCGTCGACGTGGAAGTAGCCGATGGTCGCCTGCAACTGCTCGGCCTGGCCGGCGAGTTCCTCGGAAGTTGCGGCCATTTCTTCGGATGCGCCGGAGTTCTGCTGGGTGACCTTGTCGAGTTGCAGGATGGCCTGGTTGATCTGCTCGGCACCGATGTCCTGCTCGCGGCAGGCGGCGCTGATCTCCTCGACCAGTTCGGCGGTCTTCTTGATGTCAGGCACCAGGCGGACCAGCATCTGGCCAGCCTCCTGCGCCACCTTCACCGTGTCGGCGGACAAGGCGCTGATCTCGGCGGCCGCTGTCTGGCTGCGCTCGGCCAGCTTTCTCACCTCCGAGGCGACGACGGCGAAGCCCTTGCCATGCTCGCCGGCCCGCGCCGCCTCGACCGCCGCGTTGAGCGCCAACAGGTCGGTCTGGCGGGCGATC
This sequence comes from Pseudomonadota bacterium, assembly GCA_021793155.1. Lineage (GTDB taxonomy): Bacteria > Pseudomonadota > Alphaproteobacteria > Rhodospirillales > Magnetospirillaceae > DUZF01. The sequence continues at coordinate 75,306 of JAJYTF010000021.1, forward strand.
TCCTGGACGATGGTGATCTTCTCGGCGATCGTCTGCATGGCATCCACCGCCTTGCCCACCGCCTTGCCCGAGACTTCGGCGTCGGCCGCCGACTGGCGGGCGATCTTCTCGGTCTGGCCGGCGTTCTCGGCGTTCTGCCGGATATTGGCGGCCATCTGCTCCATCGAGGCCGAGGCCTCCTCGGTCGACGAGGCCTGCTCGGTCGAGCCCTGGCTCAGTTCCTCGGCGCTGGCCGAAAGCTGCTGGCTGCCGGCAGCCACGTTATCGGCGGCGGCGGCGGCATCGGTCACCACCTGACGCAGCTTCTGCAACATGGTTTCCAGCGCCAGGCCAAGGGTATCCTTGTCGGATAGGCGTTTGGCATTGACGGTTAGATTTCCCCTGGCGATCTCTTCGGCCACGTGCGCCGTGGCCCGCAGATTGGCCGTCATGCCATTGAGCGCATCCACCAGATCCTTGATTTCGTCGTTGCTGCTCACCTCGACTGTCTGCCCGAGGTCGCCGATGGCCACGGCATTGGCCAGGGCGACCGATTTTCCCAGGCCCTTGGCGATGGACAGGGCGATGGTGATGGCAGCGCCCACCGCAATCAGCAACGAGACGAAGACGGTGGCGATCTGCAGCATGCGGATGGAGCCGTAGGTACTGGCGGCCTCGGCCTGCGCCTCCTTCATGAACTTTTCCTGCACTGCGAGGAATTCAGCCGCCGCTTTTTCCACTTCCTCGAAGGCGAGACGACCGTCACCAATGGACAGACTGAAAGCTTTGGCCTCGGTGTTCTGCATGCCCAACTCGCATATCCGATCGAGGATGCCGAGGAATTTGGCCATCCGGTCAACAGCCGTATCGACTGTCCGAGCGTCATCGCCGCCGACGGTCCGGCGCAGCGCCTCGAGATGGGAGCGGGCCTGGGCGCCTGCCTCTCGGGCCGCTTTCGCATGGTCCTGGCTTTCAGCCGCATCGGTGGCGAGCACCATGTCCCGGCTGTTCACCTGAACGGTCATCAGGTCGCCCATGACGCGACGCACCTCATTGGCGATGCGAAGCTGCTCCGATCCTGGGGCGGCGACATTGTCGACGCGGGCGACCAACGGCATGAGGGCCTCAAATATGGCTTTGGCCGCCGGCTCCCCTTCCTTGGCCTGCAATTCTGCCGTCTTGCCGTTCGTGTGCGCCTTGGCGAGTTCACGCGTCTTGTTCTGGATTGCGTAGTATTTGTCGAGTTGGCCCTGGACGACGGCGAGATGCCGTTGCCCTTCCTCGGTGGCCAGGGAATAAAGCCGATCCTTGATTGCCTTCAGCTTATCCCGCTCCTGATCGATCTGGGCGGCGAAGTGGTCGATGCCGTCCTGGGTGGGATCCCCGAGCATGTTTTTCTCGGCACGCAGGACCTGCAGACCTTGGGCATACAAATCCTTCGCCAGCAGCGCGCGTTCGACCGGGCCCTTGAGCATCTGGTCGATCGTGCCGTTGAGTTCAGCCAGCCCGTTGATGGCGATGCCGGCGGACACCACCATCAGCAGGATGACGGCACCAAACCCTCCCGCCAATTTCGCTTTGACGGAGATACGCATTCCCTGCCTCCTCCCACCCCTGCCGGGCCGGACTGGTATTAATCGAAATGCCGGGGAGAACCGGTTGCGACCGGTGATGATGAAGTCATTCCCAAGTCGGCGGCGAGCCCAGCCCGGGTATGACAAAGCCCCATGCGCATAGGAAAACTACCCCGCCATACGTATACACACAAGAAAAAACAGGAATGTTTCATCATTCACAACTTATTTATCTCAGTCAGATCTTTGATAGACATCAATTCGTTCAAGTTTGTTAAAATTGCTGCTAATAACAATTAGAAAGGAAACAAATATTCTCATCCATTAACCTAATGGTCCGCCCCAGACGCTTGGTTCCCGAGCGTCTGGATCAGGCGGCCCACCACCGAATTGAATCGTGTTTTCCGCCCCTCGATAGGGGTCGGGAAGGGCTGTGTCCCTCCCCGCCCTCCGAACCGTGCGGGCGGTTTTCCCGCACGCGGCTCTCCAGTTGATGGTTTCCTCATCGGGGGTTTCTCGCTGCCAAGTGGGCGTCTTTCAGGGTGAACAGCCCGGCTTGTGCGAAGAAGGCGTTGGGCCAGCGTGCCGTTGCGGCGGGACAGGTGCCGAGGCCACCACGCTTCTCCCACTTGCGCAGGATGGCGCGCAGTCGCCTGCGGATTAAGCTGTCCAGGGGCGGGAACATCGTCCAGTGGGCGTGCTTGAAGTAGTTGAACCAGCCCCTCAGCACCGGATTAAGGTTGGCGATGACGCGCTCCAGGCTCACGCCCTGCGTCCGTCTCGTCTTCTCCCGCACCTTGTCTTTGAGCCGATCCAGGCTCCTCTTGCGGATCAGCCGCAGTCCCACCTCGAAGCGATATCCGAGGAAGTCGAAGCCCTGGCCGCGTTGACGGCAGTCGCCCAGATGCGTCTTGTCCGGGTGCAGCGTCAGGCCGTTGGCCTCGACCCAGTCCCGGATGCCAGACAGGGCGGCTTCCGCTTCGTCCAGGCTTCGGCACAGGACGACGAAGTCATCCGCGGACCGCACCATCCGATGCCCCTTACCGGCCAGGAGAGCGTCGAGCGGATGAAGATAGAGGTTCGCCAGCAGCGGACTGATGACCGCCCCTTGCGGGGTGCCGCCCGTCGGTATCCAGCGGTCCATCCCATGCAGGACGTCCTGGTCGAGCCATCCTTGGAGCAGGACGAGGATGCGGCCATCGCTGACCCGCGCCGCCACCCGTTCCATCAACCGGTCGTGCGGGATGGTTGGCCGGCTTCCCTGCTCCTCCGCCCGTTGAGGGCGCGGCCAAGGGGCCGGATGGCCCCGCCCGGCGAGGGGCTATGATAAGCTTCGTGCAGTGAACCTTTTGATTGAGTCACTGCACTAGGAAGGCTTATGCCCGTTTGCCGCGCTTCTAGTGAGGCCGGCTGACATCCTCTGGTCTCCGGCCTGATCCGCTGATTCCGGGATGCGGAACCACCAGGGCAGGAACACACCCGGGAGATGAAAGCTGTGGCGAGGTCAGCTTCGCCGGTCACCTTGCTCAGCCCCGGGCCGCAAAGTCTGTGCCTCAGATGCGCTCGAATTCGGCGTCATCCGCGGCCGCCGGATTCCCGGTTTTCAACTCCAGCCGGACGCCGGCGCCACTACCGTTGAGCCTGGTCATCCGCCCGTTGCCTTTGCCTTTGCCGGTAGCCGCGGCGCTGGGCACCCGCTTGGGCAGAACCGCCAGGGCAGAGATCGCCGAACGCTGGACCGCAGTCTGAACCTTGGCCTTTGGCCAGGCCTCGCCCTCGGCGTCAATTCGGAAATAGGCGATGGTGTCCTGCAACTGCTCGGCCTGGCTCGCCAGTTCCTCCGAGGTCGCGGCCACTTCTTCGGATGCCGCGGAGTTCTGCTGGGTCACCTTGTCGAGTTGCTGGATCGCCTGATTGATCTGGTCGGCGCCGATATCCTGCTCGCGGCAGGCGGCGCTGATCTCCTCGACCAATTCGGCCGTCTTCTTGATGTCGGGCACCAGCTTTATCAGCATTTCGCCGGCCTGCTGGGCCACCTTGACCGTGTCGGACGACAGCGTGCTGATCTCCGCCGCCGCCTGCTGGCTGCGTTCCGCGAGCTTGCGCACTTCCGAGGCAACCACCGCGAAGCCCTTGCCGTACTCGCCGGCGCGCGCCGCCTCGACCGCCGCGTTAAGCGCCAGCAGATCGGTCTGGCGGGCGATCTCCTGGACGATGGTGATCTTCCCGGCGATGGTCTGCATGGCGTCGACCGCGCGGCTCACGGCCTCGCCCGACAATTGGGCGTCCACCGCCGACTGGCGGGCCATCTTCTCGGTCTGATTGGCGCTTTCGGCATTCTGCTTGATGTTGGCGGCCATCTGCTCCATCGACGCCGACGCCTCCTCGGCCGCCGCGGCCTGTTCGGTCGCACCCTGGCTCAGTTCCTCGGCGCTGGCCGACAGCTCCTGGCTGCCGCTGACAACGTTGTCGGCGGCGGTCGAGACGTCGGACACCACCTGACGCAGCTTCTCCTGCATGGTTTCCAGGGCAATGCCCAGGGAGTCCCCGTCCGACAGGCGCTTGGCCTGCACGGTCAGATTGCCTTTGGCGATCTCGTCAGCGACCACGGCGGTCGCACGCAGATTTGCGGTCATGTTGGCCAGCGCCACCACCAGGTCCTTGATCTCGTCATCTGTGGTCACCTCGACGGTCTTGCCGAGGTCGCCGATGGCCACCGCATTGGCCAAGCCGACCGCCTTGCCGAGGCCACGGCTGATGGTGACGGCGATCCAGGCGGCGCAGGCCAACGACAACAATGCCGACGCCAGGGCAATCCCCGCCAACAGCGTCCGTGCCGACGCATATTGGTCGTCGCCTTCCCTCATGGTGCTTTCCATCCGGCCCGAGGCGATGGCGAAAAACTCGTCGACCGACTTCTGGATCTCGGTCTTGGCCGCCCGAACCTCGGTGGTGGACACTTCAAGGGCGCGGATATTGCCCGCCTGGTGATTGGTGGCGATCACCTCATCGCGGA
>JAJYTF010000006.1 GCA_021793155.1 Pseudomonadota bacterium
AAAGGCCGCCGCGTGACCCCGGTCGACGCGGGCCGCCGGGGGGTGGGGCATGCCCCACCCCCCGGCCAAATTGACCGGTCAATTGATGTGCTACCTACGTCGGTCATTTTCATTTGCTAGCGACACAGAAAATGCGGGAGAGCGAAGAGGGCCATTCAACCCCTGGCGATGGCCTCCAGGCCGTAATCGCCGCCGCCGGCCAGCCCCAGCATGACGTCCATGTTCTGCACGGCGGCGCCCGAGGCGCCCTTGCCCAGATTGTCGAGACGCGCCACCAACAGGGCAGCATTGTCGGCCGGGTTGTCGAAGACGAACAACTCGACCATGTTGGTTCCGTTCAACGTCTCCGGCGCCAGCACTTTCGGCCGGGCATCGTACGGCATGACGCGGATGAACCGCTGGCCGGCATAGCGTTCTGCCAAAGCGTCGTGCAGGTCACGGCCGGTGACCACATTGGGCAAGCTCCACAGCAGGAGCGGGATCTGCACGAGCATTCCCTGGCGGAAGGCGCCCACCGCGGGGGTGAACAGCGGACTGTGCGCCAGGCCGGAATGGACCCGCATCTCGGGCACATGCTTATGGGTCAGTTCCAGGGCGTAGGCGCGATAAGGGTCGGTGATGGGCTCGGGGCCCTGGCCTTCGAACGCCTCGATCATCTGGCGGCCGCCACCGCTGTAGCCGGATAGTCCCTGGACGGCGATGGGCGTGGCCGCGGGGATCAGTCCCGCATCGACCAGGGGACGCAGCAGCGCCAGCGCTCCGGTGGGATAGCAGCCCGGATTGGCCACCCGCGTGGACGCCCGGATGCGCTCGGCCTGGTCGGGTGCCAGTTCCGGAAAGCCGTAGGCCCAGTCGGGATGGATCCGATGGGCCGTGCTGGCATCCAGGATCCGTACGGCCGGATTGTCGACCAGCGCCACGGCGGCTTTCGCCGCATCGTCCGGCAGGCACAGGACGGCCAGGTCCACCGCGTTGAGCAGGCGCCGCCGTTCGGCATCGTCCTTGCGCTTGGCCGGATCGATGCTGACCAGTTCGATGTCGGTCCGCCCGGCCAGCCGGGCCCGGATCTGCAGGCCGGTGGTGCCGGCCTCCCCGTCGATGAAAATAAGCGGCTTGCCCATCGTTGAACCTTTGCTTGTCATTCCGAGCGTCGCGAAGGATCTCCACCAGTCCGGGGAGATCCCTCGCGTTGCTCGGGATGACAGTAACGCCTACGCCAGGCTGGCGCAGAAGCGGTTGATGCGCTTGCAGGCCTCGGTCAGCGCTTCGGTGCTGGTGGCGTAGGAAATGCGGAAATAGGGCGACAGGCCGAAGGCCTCGCCCTGCACCACCGCCACGCCTTCCGTTTCCAGGAGTGCCGTAACGAAGTCTCCGTCGGTCTTGATCACCTTGCCGTCGGGCGTCTTCTTGCCGATGGTGCCGGCGCAAGACGGATAGACGTAGAAGGCACCTTCCGGCGTCTTGCAGGTGATGCCCTTGCACTCGTTCAACAGCTTCACCACCAGGTCGCGGCGGGCCTTGAACACGGCGGCATTCTTCGGAATGAAATCCTGCGTGCCGTTCAACGCCTCGACGCCGGCGGCCTGGCTGATCGAACTGGTGTGCGTCGTGCTCTGCGACTGGATCTTGTTGATCGCGTTGATGATCTCCTTGGGGCCGCCCGCATAGCCGACCCGCCAGCCGGTCATGGCATAGGCCTTGGCCAAGCCGTTGATGGTCAGCGTCCGGTCATAGAGCTTGGGCTCGACCTGGGCCGGGCTGTAGAACTTGAAGCCGTCATAGATCAGGTGCTCGTAAATGTCGTCGGACATCACCCAAACATGGGGATGGCGCAGCAGCACATCGGTGATGGCCTTGAGCTCGTCATAGGAATAGGCGGCGCCCGAGGGGTTGCTGGGCGAGTTGAGGATCAGCCATTTGGTCTTCGGGGTGATGGCCGCCTCGAGGTCGGCCGGCTTCAGCTTGAAGCCCTGTTCCTCCGGACAGGCGACGAATACCGGCTTGCCTTCCGCCAACAGGGTGATGTCGGGATAGCTGACCCAATAGGGCGCCGGGATGACCACCTCATCGCCGGGGTTCAGCGTGGCCATCAGGGCGTTGTAGATGACCTGTTTGCCGCCGCAGCCGACGGTGATCTGCTCGGGGGCGTATTCCAGCCCGTTCTCACGCTTGAATTTGGCGGCGATGGCCTTGCGCAGGGCCAGGGTTCCGGCCACCGCGGTGTACTTGGTCTCACCGCGGTCCATGGCCGCCTTGGCCGCCGTCTTGACGTTCTCGGGCGTATCGAAGTCCGGCTCGCCAGCGCCGAGGCCGATGACGTCTCGCCCCTGTGCCTTCAACTCGGCGGCCTTCTGGGTCACCGCAATGGTCGGCGAGGGTTTGATCAGCGACAGACGCGAGGCGAGGAACGACATGGCGAAATCCTTCCCGTAGGAATGAAATAAAAGCGGCCGAAATTACTGCTGCAATGCGAAGGGCGCAAGGGGAAGCTTGGCAGGCCGGCTATGAACTAGGGTCAATGGTGATCGGGCGCTCCGCCGCCGCGTCCGCCCTGTTGAGGGTGGGGCTGGCCGCCCGGATGGCCGGCCGGGCCGGGCTGATGCTGCGGAGCCCTTACCCAGCCTTGCGGCGTCGCCATCGGCCGCGTTTGCTGCACCGGACGAGGAATATCCTGCCGCGGCATGAACGCCGGGCGTTGCCGCGCCTGGTCCTGCCAACCGGCTGCCGGCCGTTGGACGGGGGGCGGACTCGGGCGGACGATGGCGGTGGCGGCGCCCAGGCGGGCCTCAGGCATCGGCTGCAGCCGGCCGATTCTCGCCGTAACCGGGGCTTCCGCGATCTGTCTTGGCGGGCCTTGCAGCAGTTCCTGGTGGACCTGCCGGGCGCCGGTGAAGGTGGTTGCAGGGACGGCCGTGGCTGCATTGCCGTTGCGAAAAGCGGCGACCGTCGCGGGCGGCGCGGTCTGGCCGGCGGGGCCGCGATAGCCCAAGGAATGGCCGGAGTTAAGTTTGCGGACATAGTCGGGGCTGGCCCGATAATACGGATGGAACGGCTCGCCCGGTGCCAGTGGCACCCAGCCGACCACCGGGCCACCTCTGGCAGCATGAGGAACCTGTGCTCCGGGCGGCTCGGCGAAGGCGACCAGCGCAGGCGCGTAGATCGGCCGGGCGATCCGGGGGCCGGGGCACCAGCCCCATCGGCCGTCAAGATCGACCCAGCGGCCATAATGGAACGGGGTGAATCCCCAGGGCGCGTTGTCCATCCAGGTCCAGCCCCAGGGCGCAACGTAAGCCCAGTGGCCATAGCGGTAGGGGGCCCAGCCGACGGCGACGGTGGCGGGGAACCATACGGCGCCGTAGGCCGGCACGCTGGTCCAGCTGCCGTAGCGGTCGAGGTCCTGGTATCCGGTCATCCAGGGCGAGACGTATTGCAGACTGTCCGCCGCGACTTCGCGGCGCTCGCGGGCCAGGGCCCAATCATCGAAGGGGGTGGCTTCCGCCTGGACCATGGTCAGGGTCGACTGATCCGGGGCGACCACGGCCTCTTCGCCGGGTTGGATATCGACAGCCGTGCGCTGGCCGATGAGGCGCGCCTCGCCTTCCAGTACGGCGATCCTGGTTGGCGGCGGAGCGCCGCCGGGGGCGGGATGCCCGGTATCGACCCGATAGGTTCCCGGCCCCAGCAGATCGAGCCGGCCGGGCGCCGTAATCACCTGAGCACCGCCGGGTGGGAGCGCGTGCAGGTGCAGGTTGATGACGCCCTGGTCGACCCGGACCACCAGCCCATTGTCGTCAAGACGCAGGATGTCGACCTCGGTTTGTCCGTCCATGCGGATTTCAGCGGGCCCAATCTGCACCTCGGCACGAGCGCCGGGGTCGGTCCATAGAGAATCTCCGGCGACCACCGGGAAATTGAGCGTCGCCAGGACCCATTGGCCTTGGTCGGCCGGATGAAAAGAGACAGGCCCCTCGATATCGCTCAAGCGCCCGACGACCGACGGGGGGTCGGCGACGGCGGCCGCAGCCGTGCAGAACAATACGCCGGCGGCGGCGGCAAGGCGGAGGATGAGCGGCATGGCGGGCCTGCTGGCATGACAATGCGCCATGGTGCAGCCGGAATATGAGAAAAGAAAGGGGTTCTGGTTGCCGCGGGTCGAGGGGCGGGCGGCGTCACGCCGATTCTTCATCCGGCCCTGCCGCGGCGTGCCCTTCGATGGGCAGCCGCAGCGTGAAGATTGCGCCCTGGCCTTCCCGCCCATCCACCTCGATGCTGCCGCCGTGTTTGGTTACAACCACGTTGCGGCAAATGGCCAGGCCCTGTCCGGTGCCCTTGCCCACGTCCTTGGTAGTGAAAAACGGGTCGAAGATCCTGTCGCGCAGACCTTCCGGAATGCCGGTCCCGCTGTCCTCGATGCGGATCGTCACCTGTTCGCCGTCACGGCTTGTCGTAACGGCGATGCGGCCGGGGAGTGACTTGCCTGAGGCCTCGATGGCCTGTGCGGCATTGACGATCAGGTTCAGGAACACCTGGTTCATCTCGCCAGCATGGCAAAGGACCGACGGCAGTTCGGGATCGAAACGCCTGTCGATCTCGGCCACCTGCTTCCACGCGTTCCGCGAGACGGTGAGCGTGCTCTCCAGGCAGCGGTTGAGGTCCGTCATCGCCTTGGCGCTGTTGCCGGGGTGCGAGAATTCCTTCATCGACAGGACGATCCTGGCGATCTGGGCGACTCCCTCCTGCGACTCGCGAATGGCGGCGGGGGTCTCCTCGCCGAGAAAGTCCACCTGCAGGGCCGCGAGCTCGGCTTCGAAGCGGGCAGCCGCCTCGGCATTCGCCCGTTCAGAAAGTTGCCGGGCAGAGGAGAGAGCGGCGAACAGGCTATCCACGGTGGTGGCGATGAAACGCAGGTTGTCGCCGATATATTGTACCGGGGTGTTGATCTCGTGGGCTATTCCGGCCGCCAGTTGACCGACGCTGGCCAGGCGGGAGGACTGCATGGATTCGGTTTGCGCCCGCTTCAGTGCTTCGATGTCGCGGAACGAAATGATGGCGGCGGTCCTTCCCTGGCCATCGGCCAGCGGGGAACACGCATAGGCGACGGCGACCGCGCGGCCGGATGCCTTGACGAAGACCGCGTCGTCGCTGGTCAAGGTGACCTTTTCGGCGAGCACACGGCGCCATGGCGAGTCGGCAAACCCGATGTCTTCGCCACCCGCCCTGACGGCCATGAAGTGGTCGAGGGGCTGGCCTTCGGGACCCTTGGCATGGTGGCCCTCGGCGAGAAATCGTCGGGCGGAGGCGTTGGCGAATCTGATCCGGCCGTTCCGGTCGATCACCATGACGCCTTCGAAAAGGCTGTCGGTAATGGCTTTCAGCCGCTCGCGCGACGCGCGCAGCGCCGCCTCGGCGCGGCTTCGCACATGCACCTCGCGCCGCAGTTCCGCGGTTTGATCGGCGACCTGCCGTTCGAGTTCGCGCTGGTAATCGGCATGAGCCTTTTGGGCCGCTGCCGCCAGAGTCTGAATGTTCTTGCGGGACGAATTGAAATACAGCCCGAAGCCCATGAGAACGATAAAGAGGAATGATCCGGGTATGGCAATCCGCAGCGAACTCTTGCCCCAATTCCGCAAGATGGCGTGAGTCGGGATGGCGTACACGACGGTGACCGGAAAATTGGCCGCCTTGCGATAGGCGGCAATCCGTTCGATGTTGTCAATCGGCGAGACCAAACGCAGAATTCCTGACCGGGCCGTTTCGCCGATAGCTTCGGCGTCCACTTTCCGCAACAACGGTGGGCCGGGATTCGGGGTGCGCACCAGGACGAACCCGTCGTCACGGCGCAGTGAGATGGCCGCGTCGGCATCGGGCAGGAATTTCGCGTAAAAGGCCGCCAGGTAGTCGGGGTCGAGGGCGGCTGCCACGACTCCGCAGAAGTTTCCCGACGTGTCGTTGATGCGGCGGCTCACCGGAATGAGCTCTCTGCCGGTGAGCTTGCTCACCACCGGGGCGCCGATGGCGATTCCCCCCTGCATCCGTCCTTCCATCTGGGCGCGGAAGTGGTCACTGCGCGAAATGTTTCGATGGACGGCGGGATAGCGCGTGGCTTCGGCGATGACAATGCCCTGGGCGTTCGTCAGCACGATGGAGCTGACCTGCGGCAGGCTGGCCTTGGCCGCCGCGAGGCGATCATGGAGGTCCCGTTCCTCGGCCGGGGAAAGGGGGGCATCGCCGAAACAGCGGTCGGCGAAATTGACCAGAAGCCAGCCGACCTCGCCGAAAGCCCGCGAGGCCTGTTCTTCGAGAGCCACCGCGCCCAGTGCCGCCTTATGCTCCGCAGTGGAGGTCAGCCGATCGTACTCGGCGTAGACGTTCCAGGCGACATGCGAGGCGAACCCGACGGCGAGAAGGAAAAACAGCCCGGTGACAATTCTATTGGTGGTGAGCGCGGAGATTTTGCTATTGGCGCGCATTTTCCGTGTTCGGGCTAAACCCTGGAATATGTAGTCGATAGGTCTGCAATATTCTTGGCGAAAGGAGCCGCCACAATGTAATGCGGCATTGGGTATTCGGCAATTTCTAGTATGCGGCGGACCCGTGCCGCGGCGATGCGGCCGGAAGGGAGGTCCGCGGAACTGGTGACCGGCGCCGCCCCATCCATATAATGGGATATGACAAACTCACTCGCCTTGCCGTTTTTCCAGCAGCGGCCGTCCGGTCCGCCGGCTGAATTCAAGCTGGTGTCCGAATTCGCCCCGGCGGGGGATCAGCCCCAGGCCATCGCCGAGCTCGTCGCGGGAATCGACGCAGGGGAAAGAGACCAGGTGCTGCTCGGGGTGACCGGCTCGGGCAAGACCTTCACCATGGCCCAAGTGATCGCCCGCACGGGCCGGCCGGCGTTGGTCCTGGCGCCCAACAAGACGCTGGCCGCGCAGCTGTACGCCGAGATGAAGGCTTTCTTTCCCGAGAATGCCGTCGAGTATTTCGTCTCGTATTACGACTACTATCAACCAGAAGCCTATGTCCCCCGCACGGACACCTATATCGAAAAGGATTCGGCGATCAACGAACAGATCGACCGGATGCGTCATGCCGCCACGCGCGCCTTGCTCGAGCGCCGCGACGTCGTGATCGTTGCCTCGGTTTCCTGCATCTACGGCATCGGTGCGGTGGAGAGCTATGCCCGCATGACCATCCATCTCGAAGCCGGGCAGGAGGTGGACCAGCGTGAATTGCTGAAGGGTCTGGTCGAGCTTCAGTATACCCGTAACGATCAGGCGTTTACCCGCGGCACCTTTCGGGTGCGCGGCGACAACATCGAGATTTTTCCCGTCCACTACGAGGACCGCGCCTGGCGGATCAGCTTGTTCGGCGACGAGATCGAAAGCATCGCCGAATTCGATCCTCTGACCGGGGAGAAGACCTGCGGGCTGACCGAGGTCACCGTGTTCCCCTCCAGCCACTACGTCACCCCGCGCCCCACCATCACCGCCGCTATCAAAGGCATCCGCGAGGAACTGCGCCAGCGGGTCGAGTGGTTCGTCGCCAATGGCAAGCTGCTCGAGGCCCAGCGCGTGCAGGAGCGCACGACCTTCGACCTGGAGATGATGGAGACCACGGGACACTGTAAATCCATCGAGAACTACTCGCGTTATCTCACGGGGCGGGCGCCTGGAGAGCCGCCCCCGACCTTGTTCGAATACCTGCCCGAAGATGCCCTGGTCTTCGTCGATGAGAGCCATGTGACCGTTCCGCAGCTGGGCGGGATGTTCCGCGGCGACTTCAACCGCAAGAGCGTGTTGGCCCAATACGGCTTCCGGCTGCCGTCCTGCGTCGACAACCGGCCGCTGAAGTTCGAGGAATGGGATGCCATGCGGGGGCATTCGCTCTTCGTGTCGGCGACTCCCGGGCCGTGGGAGCTGGAACGCACGGGCGGTGTGTTCACCGAACAGGTGATCCGGCCGACAGGACTGATCGACCCGGTCTGCATCGTTCGCCCGGTCGAGCATCAGGTCGACGACCTGCTGGCCGAAGCACGCAACTGCGCGATGAAGGCGCAACGGGTGCTGGTCACCGTGCTGACCAAGCGGATGGCCGAGGATTTGACCGAATACATGCATGAGCAGGGCATCCGCGTGCGCTATCTGCATTCGGACATCGACACCTTGGAGAGGATCGAGATCATCCGCGACCTGCGGCTCGGCGTCTTCGATGTCCTGGTCGGCATCAACCTGCTGCGCGAGGGACTGGATATTCCGGAATGCGCCCTGGTGGCCATCCTGGACGCCGACAAGGAGGGCTTTCTGCGTTCCAAGACCTCGCTGGTGCAGACCATAGGCCGGGCGGCGCGCAATATCGACGGTCGGGTCCTGCTTTATGCGGATCGCATGACCGATTCTCTCGAATACGCCATCAGCGAGACCAACCGTCGGCGCGAGAAGCAGCAGGCCTACAACGCTCAGCACGGGATCACGCCGGAAAGCGTGCGCAAGGCGATCTCCGACGTTCTGGACAGCGTCTACGAGCAGGATTACCTGACCGTCGGCACCGGCGTCCTGGCCGAGCCGCATCGTGTCGGAAAGGATCTGAAGGCCACCATGGCCGATTTGGAAAAGCGGATGCGCGCTGCGGCGGCGGATCTGGAATTCGAGGAGGCGGCGCGGCTACGCGACGAGTTGCGGCGCCTGGAGATGCAGGAGCTGGGTGTGGCGGCCGAGGGGCGGGCGCCGCAATCCGGTCGACCGACGGCAACCGATGGCGGGCGGTCCGTGCACCGGCCGCAGGTCAGAAAGGGGCGGCGGGCTCGCGGCTGAAAATCACCCCCAAGGCAATCGCCCTGCAGCTGATATTTACGGTTTGTTAGCTCCCCTTGGGTTTTGTGTAAAATATGGTATAAAAGCCAGGCAGCCCTTTTAGTCCAAAAGGATGGTGCGCGCTTGGCCAAGTGGCGCTATGACAACGTTCGCGCAGTCTTCGCCGTTACAAATGACGAGCTGCGCAGAACCGTTCGCCAGTCTCTGCGCGGCTTCGGTTTGCGGAACTGCGAGGACGTCGTCACCGTTGGCGCCTTGGAAGGACGGCTTCAACTCAACGACCTTGACCTGCTGATCACCACCCCGGAATTGGGGGGCATCGATCTTGGCGGGCTGCTTCAGGAGATGCGCCACGGCCGGCTGGGCACCAACCCATTCCTGATCGTCGTGACGCTGCTCGACACGCCCTGCCCGGATACCGCCCGGCGCGTTGTCGATTCAGGGACGGACGACCTGTTGCTCATGCCGCTTTCCACCGCCCAGCTGGTCGAGCGACTGGATAACTTTGTCATAAGCCGCAGGCCGTTCGTCGTGACCCACGACTATGTCGGCCCCGACCGGCGCACCGGCGATCGGCCCGGGAACGACACCCTGCTGCGGATCGAGGTGCCCAATCCAATCCGCTATCAGGTGGTGGCCAATGCCGACGGCGTTCCGCTGGAAGAGCAGATCCGCGATGCCACCGAGCGCCTCAATGTCCAGAAGATGAAGTGCTACGGCGGGCAAATCAATTACTTGGCCGGCCGCATCATGGCTGCTTTCACCGAGACCGATTGCCAGGCAAACATCCTGCCCGATGTCCGGGCGCTGAACGAGATGGGATGCGACATGGTCAGGCGGATCGCCGGGACCAATTTCGTCCATAGTATCGAGTTGGTGACCGCACTTTGCGCGTTGTGCGACCGTTTGAGCGAGCCCAACCGCAAGCCGAAGACCGCCGAGATCGGCATCCTCCCGACGTTGGCCAAAGCCATAGAACGCATGCTCGACGAGGATCCTGCAGCCATTTCCTGGGCCAAGACGGCCCTGGTCTTTTAGCCTAGGCCAGATCAAAGCAGTTCATCTGCCGGGAGTCGCGTGCTACGTTGGCGGCCGGCCCGTTGGGCCCTTCCGCACGCCCCGATTCGGTGAACTGAATGAACGAAAAGAGAGTCCTGGTAACCGGAGGAGCCGGTTTCCTCGGGTCCCATTTGTGCCAACGGCTGATCGACGCCGGCCACGACGTCCTTTGCGTCGACAACTTCTTCACCGGTCGGCGGGCCAACGTGGCCCATTTGCTCGGCAATCCCCGATTCGAGCTGATGCGCCACGACGTCACCTTTCCCCTCTATGTCGAGGTGGACGAGATCTACAATCTGGCATGCCCGGCTTCGCCGGTGCACTACCAGTTTGACCCGGTGCAGACGACCAAGACCTCGGTGCACGGCGCCATCAATATGCTGGGACTGGCCAAGCGCACGCGGGCGAAGATCTTCCAGGCTTCGACCTCCGAGGTCTACGGCGACCCGACGGTCCATCCGCAGACGGAAGCCTATTGGGGCAACGTCAATCCCATCGGCCCGCGCAGTTGCTACGACGAGGGAAAGCGCTGCGCCGAGACCCTGTTCTTCGACTATCAGCGACAGCACGGCACCCGCATCAAGGTGGCTCGCATCTTCAACACCTATGGGCCGCGCATGCACCCCAATGACGGCCGGGTGGTCTCCAACTTCATCGTTCAGGCACTGAAGGGCGAAGCGATCACCATCTACGGAGAGGGCACGCAAACCCGGTCGTTCTGCTATGTGGACGATATGGTCGAAGGGTTCCTTCGCCTGATGGCCACCCCGCCTGCCATCACCGGGCCGATGAACCTGGGCAACCCGGCCGAATTCACCATGCGTCAACTGGCCGAAATGGTCATTGAAATTACCGGGTCGGCGTCCACGCTCACCTTCAATCCGTTGCCGGTGGATGACCCCAAGCAGCGCCAGCCCGACATCGCTTTCGCCCGTAAGGAGCTGGGGTGGGAACCGCAGGTGCCGCTGCGCGAAGGCCTGGAGAAGACCGTCCGATATTTTGACGCGCTTCTGAGCGGAGCGAAGGAAGATCGGTAGAACTAGCTACCCCCTGCTTCCGCGATCTTTTTCAGCAGGAAGTCGCGGAACACGGCGATGCGTTTGGAATGGCGCAGTTCCTCGGGATAGACGAAAAATGCCTCGATCGCCGGGCCGTGGAGTTCGGGCAGGATCTCGACCAGGGTTTTGACTTGGCGCGAGAAATAGTTGGGCAGCGCCGCAATTCCCAATCCACTCTGCACCGCTAGGAAGATGCCGTAGATATTGTTGATCTTGAGCACCGGCCGCCGCGAGACGTCGGTCCGTGAACCAGCGTTGAGCAGCCAATTGACGTTTCCTGCCGGCGGCTTGGCGTCTTCACCGTAGACGATCAGGCGGTGGTCATCCAGGTCTTCGACGGTTTTCGGTTCGCCGAACCGGCTCAGATAATCGGGCGCGGCATAGATGTTGAATTGAAGGTTCATCAGGTGGCGCTGCACCAGATCGGGCTGGCGCGGCGGCGACATGCGGATCGCCACATCGGCCTGGCGCATGGCCAGATCCAGTTCCCCGTCATCGAGAATGATCGACACCTGGATATCCGGGTAGAGTTCGATGAACTCGCGCAGATAGGGCGTCAGCCAAAGGGTGCCGAAGGCCACCGTGGTGGTGACCTTCAATGGCCCTTGAGGCCGCTCGCGGCTCTCGGAAATCTGAGCTTCGGTCATCGCCAGCTTGGCGAACACGTCACGCGCCGTACGGAACAGGACTTCGCCCTGCTCAGTGAGGATCAGCCCCCGGGCGTGGCGGTGAAACAGCGGCACGTCGAGGCTTTCCTCGAGCGCGCTGATCTGCCGACTAACCGCGGACTGGCTGAGATTGAGCGTTTCTCCCGCGTGGGTGAAGCTCCCCGCCTCGGCGACGGCGTGGAACACCCGCAGCTTGTCCCAATCCATAAACGTTCCCTGGCCCGTATTGCCCCCCCGCCAGGTTTCCCTCGGACCGGCGAAGATTTCCGTCGATCATTCTGCCGCGACCGAAGCCGTCTGTCCATGGTGGGTAAGAAAACGTTCCGCATCGAGTGCGCTCATGCAGCCGGTGCCGGCCGCGGTGACCGCCTGGCGGTAGGTCTTGTCCTGGACGTCGCCGGCGGCGAAAACGCCTGCGACACTGGTCCTCGTCGTTCCCGGCTGGGTGACGATGTACCCTTCCCCGTCCATCTCGAGCTGGCCCTTGAACAGGGTCGTGTTGGGGTCGTGGCCGATGGCGATGAACAGGCCGTCGACCTTCAGTTCCGACAGCGCGCCGGTTTTCACGTTCTTCAGGCGAAGCCCGGTGACACCGGGCGGATTGGCTTCGCCCAGCACCTCCTCGATGGCGCTGTCCCAGACCACCGAAACGTTGGGCAGGGCGAACAGCCGGTCCTGCGCGATCTTTTCGGCCCTGAGCGAGTCGCGCCGATGGATCAATGTCACCTTCGACGCCATGCCGGCCAGATAGATGGCCTCCTCGACCGCCGAATTGCCCCCGCCGACCACCGCCACCTCTTTCTTGCGGAAGAAAAAGCCGTCGCAGGTCGCACAGGCGGAGACACCGAAGCCCTGGAACTTGCGCTCGCTTTCGATGCCCAGCCAGCGGGCCGAGGCACCGGTGGAGATGATCAATGTTTCACCGACATATGTGTCGCCCGAATCGCCGACGGCGACGAACGGGCGCTTCGACAGATCCACATTGACGATGGTGTCGTGGATGAAGCTGGTTCCCACATGTTCCGCCTGTTTCTGCATCTGCTCCATCAGCCAGGGTCCCTGGATGGCCTCTGCGAAGCCGGGAAAGTTCTCGACATCGGTGGTGATGGTCAGCTGGCCGCCCGGCTGCAGGCCGGCCACCAGGATCGGCGACAGGTTGGCGCGCGCGGCATAGATGGCTGCCGTGCAGCCGGCTGGACCGGAACCGAGGATGAGAACCTTGCTGTGGTGGCTTGCCATCGAAAAGCCTCTTGCCGTGGGAGAAGATGGAAGGTGATCGCCGCTAAGATAGAGCGCTTGCGGCGACGCGCAAAGGGGCCTTGACGAAGTCGGGGCGCCTCGCCGCGAGGCGCCCCCAGCTTCCGGGCCGATTCGGCTGAGCCTTAAAGGGCAGCCGCGTGCTCGGCCAGATATCGGGCGACGCCGTTCGGATCGGCCTTCATGCCGGCCTTGCCCTTCTGCCAGCCGGCCGGGCAAACTTCGCCATGCTCTTCATGGAACTGCAGGGCATCCACCAGGCGCAAGGCTTCGTCGACGTTGCGGCCCAGCGGCAAGTTGTTGACATGTTGGGACTGCACCACGCCGCTGCGGTCGATCAGGAAGGTGCCGCGCAAGGCCACGCCACCGGGCAGCAGCACGCCGTAGGCGCGCGCGATTTCCTTCGTCAGGTCGGCGACCATGGGGAACTGCACATTGCCGAGGCCGCCCTTTTCCACCGGGGTGTTTTTCCACGCCAAATGGGTGAAATGGCTGTCGACGCTGACCGCCACGACCTTCACGTTCCGCTCGGCAAAGCTGGCCAGTCGGTGATCGTGGGCCAGGATTTCCGAGGGGCAGACGAAGGTAAAATCGAGGGGGTAGAAGAACAAAAGGCCGTAGGAGCCCGACAGATGGGAACGAAGATTGAAGGTCTGGTTGATTTCGTTGTTCGGCATGACTGCCGGCGCGGTGAAGTCGGGCGCCTGCTCGCCGACCAGAACGTGGGGGACGGGGGTGTTGGTCAGAGTGGTCATCATATGGCTCCTGTTGGAATGCGATTGGCGATACGCGACGAACGATCGAGATTTAAGCCGCGATGGCCGGCGGCACAAGTTGCAATAATTTTAAACGTGTGTCCACACAGCAGATAAATAACGATATTTATCAATTGCCACATATTTTTCAAGGGCAATCCCCGGCGCCCCGCGACGGCATGCGGCAACGGGCGCGCCATCGACGCGGGGTGGAGGCGGGGCCAATGGTGACGGAGATTGGGGGTTGGCGGACTCGCGGCTGCTCTGTAATATAATTTCTTGAGAGCAGGGGGTTTTTGGAGTCCTACACCAAATGCAGCGGGTCAAGCTCGACCGCATCGACCGGCGTATCCTGCACGATTTGCAGAACGACGGCCGGATGACCAATGTCGATTTGGCCCGTCGGGCCGGCATTTCGGCACCACCATGCCTACGGCGCGTGCGCGCGCTGGAAGAGGCCGGCTACATTCGCGGGTATCATGCCAATGTCGACGCTGTGGCGTTGGGCTACAACGTGACCGTTTTCGCCCATGTCGGGCTGAACAGCCAGGCCGAGGCCGATCTCAAGGCCTTCGAGGGGTTGGTGCAGGGCTGGCCGGAAGTGCGCGAATGCCACATGCTGGCCGGCGAGACTGACTTTTTGTTGAAGGTGGTGGCCGAGGACTGGGATGCCTATCAGCGCTTCCTGACCACCAAGCTGACCGCGGCCCCCAACATCAGCCATGTGAAGTCGGCCTTGGCCATTCGCACGTCGAAGCTGCAGCCGGGCGTCCCCATCGCGCTGGACGAGGATGGCATCACGGAGGATCGGGCCGAAGGCTAGATCAGTCCGCCGGGTTCAGCAGGGCTGCGGGATTGCCCGCTGCTCCGTCGATGTGCACCACCCGCCCCTCCAGCCGCACGCGGCCTTCGCCGATCAGCTTGACGGCCAGGGGATAGATGCGGTGTTCGGCGGCCAGTACCCGTTTGGACAGGCTGTCCTCGTCATCGCCCTCGAGAACCGGCACGGCGGCCTGAACGATCAACGGACCGTCGTCAAGGTCGGGCGTGACGAAGTGGACGCTGCAGCCGTGCAGCTTGACCCCTGCTTCCAGCGCCCGCTGGTGGGTGTGCAAGCCCTTGAAGCTGGGCAGCAGTGCCGGATGGATGTTGAGCACCCGGCCGCGCCAGGCTTCGGTGAAGCCCGGGCTGAGCAGGCGCATGAAACCCGCCAGGCAGACCAATTCCGCTCCGGCGGTCCGAATGGCCTCGTCCAGCGCGGCGTCGAAGGCTTCACGGCTGGGGAAGGCCTTGTGGTCGATGACCTGGGTGGCGACGCCCGCGCGCTTCGCCCGCTCCAGGCCGAAGGCGTCGGCGACGTTGGAGATCACGCGGACGATCCGAGCCGGAAACCCGGGACTTGCGCAGGCATCCAACAGCGCCTGAAGGTTGCTGCCGCGCCCCGAGATGAGGACGGCGACCTTCAGCTTACCCATGCCGTATCCGCCTGCAGAACTTGTGTTTGCGCCTCGTCGCCGCTGCGCGGCCGGATGCGGCCGATGCGCAGCACGGTCTCGCCGCCCTCGGCAAGCAGTCGCTCGGCCTCCATGGCATCGCCGGCCGCCACCACGGCGACCATGCCGATGCCGCAGTTGAAGGTGCGGGTCATCTCGTGGGCGTCCAGCTTGGCCAACTGCTTCAACCAAGCGAACACCGGCGGTAGCGTCCAGCAGCCGGCATCGATCTCGGCGACCACGCCTTCCGGCAGGACCCTCGGTACATTCTCGATCAGGCCGCCACCGGTAATATGGGCCAAGGCCTTGATCTTGCCGGCCCGCACGGCGGCCATGCAGCTCTTCACATAGATTCGTGTCGGAGTCAGCAAGGCTTCACCCAGCGTCCGGCCTGCGGCGAACGGCGCGTCGGCGCCATAGGTGAGACCCGAACGTTCTACCACCTTGCGGACCAGCGAATAGCCGTTCGAGTGGACGCCGGAGGACGCAAGGCCAAGGACTACGTCGCCCGCCGCCACGGTCGATCCGTCGATCAGGGTGCCGCGTTCGGCGGCGCCGACGGCGAAGCCCGCCAGGTCATAATCCCCTTGGGCGTACATGCCGGGCATCTCGGCGGTCTCGCCGCCGATCAGGGCGCAGCCGGCCTGGCGGCAGCCTTCGGCGATGCCGGAGACGATCTGCCGGCCGGCCGCCACATCCAGCTTGCCGGTGGCAAAATAGTCGAGGAAGAACAAGGGTTCGGCCCCTTGCACCACCAGGTCGTTGACACACATGGCCACCAGGTCGATGCCCACCGTGTCGTGGCGTCCGGCCTCGATGGCGACTTTCAACTTGGTTCCAACGCCGTCCGTCGTGGCCACCAGCACTGGGTCCTTGAACCCGGCTTCGCGCGGATCGAACAGGGCGCCGAACCCTCCCAGTCCGGCGGCCGCGCCAGGGCGGGCGGTGGATTTGGCGAGCGGCTTGATGGCCTCGACCAGGGCTTCCCCGGCATCGATGTCGACGCCGGCATCCCGATAGGTCAAGCCATTGGTGTTATTGGGCTCGGTAATGGCTTCCTCGCGAGCTTGATCATGCTATGGTACAGCGCGACAATAACCCGGATAAACCGGGGGGCGCGAAAAGAGTGGGCCGAAGATACTTCATCCGGGACCGTTTTCAATGCCTCATCTCCGTTTGAAGCCGACCGCCGCGGCCTGGCTGGCTATTTTCGTCGTCACCCTGTTGTTCGTGCCGGCCGCCGCCAGGGCGCAATTGGCCGATACCTACACCGTGCGCGATATCCAGGTCGACACGCGGGACCAGAACGTCAACCTGGCCCGCGACCGCGCATTGATGGAAGGCCAGCGCGAGGCCTACCAGACCCTGATGCAGCGTCTGACCGCGCCCGCCGATTGGCCGCGGTTACCCAAGATTTCGGATGCCGAACTGCAGGATATCGTCATCGATGTCGGCATCGACCAGGAAAAGCGCTCGACGGTGCGCTACCTTGCCACCCTTTCGGTGCGCTTCAAGCCCGATGCGATCCGTCGGCTGCTGCGCAGCGCCAATATCGCCTATGCCGAATGGCGGGGCCGGCCGGTGGTCGTCCTGCCGGTGCTGCAGGGCGACAGCGGGCCCGTCCCGGCCGAGGCTCCCAACCCTTGGCGCGACGCCTGGAAGAGCAGCGCCGCCCAGGGCGTGGTGCCGTTCTACGTGCCTACCGCCGAACAAACCGACGGAACGGTTGCCGCCGCCCAGGCGGCGACCGGCGCGCCCGAGGTGTTGGCATCGCTCGGCCAGAGGTTTAACGCCCAGGATCAGGTGATTGCCGTGGCGGTTCCTCAGCGACTGGAAGGCGGCAACGCCAAGCTTGACGTGAGCATCGTCGGCAGCGGCCCGGTCGGGGGACTGCTTTCCGGCTCGCGCAGCTACGTCGGGGAAGCCGGCGAAACCCTCGATATGCTGTTCAGGCGGGCCGTCGCCGATATCGCCAAGACCGCCAATGACGGATGGAAGAGCGGCAACCTGCTGCAATATGACCGCTCGGCATCGCTGGCGGTAATGGTGCCGATCAACGGTTTTGAGGACTGGCTGGCGTTGCGCGATAGGCTGACTCGCTCGACGCCGGTCCGATCCTATGAGGTGGCGGCCTTGTCGAAGAGCGAGGCCGCCCTCGTCCTGCATTATGTCGGCGATCAGCAGCAACTCGAAGCGGTGTTTGTCCAGAATGGGTTGGCCTTGACCTGGGCGGACGACCATTGGGTGCTGCAGACCGCGGCGGCCAGGCCCAACGCCGGGGTAAGGTGAGGGCGGCGCGCTATCTTCCCAATGCGGTCACCCTGCTGCGGCTGGGCTGCGTGCCTGCTACGGTCTGGCTGATTGCCCAAAACCATTTGACCGCCGCCTTCTGGGTATTTCTCGGGGCTGGCCTCAGCGACGCCGTCGACGGCATTCTGGCCCGCCTGTTGCGGGCCCATTCGGCCTTGGGCAGCTATCTCGACGCCCTGGCCGACAAAGTGCTTCTTGTGAGCACCTTCATATCGCTGGGGATAAGCGGCCGGGTGTGGGGGTGGCTGGTCGTCCTGGTGGTGTGTCGCGATTTGCTGCTTGTCGGATTCGCCGCATTCATGCATTTCTCCGGTTTGCAGCGGCGAGTGGCGCCTCTCTTGATCAGCAAGGTCAACACCGTTGCCCAGATCCTGCTGGCGGCGGCGGTCATGGGGCATGGTGGCACGGGCCTGTTCCCGAACTGGCTGATCGGACTGCTGTCGTGGGTCGTGGCGGGGACCACGGCGGCCTCGGGTGCCGCTTACGTCGTGTCGTGGCGGCGGCGGATGGCCGCAGGCCGTTGAACTGGGGGAACGAAGGGGTAGGCCATGCCGATGTCGAGGGAGGGCAAGCTGCGCTTCTGGCTGATCGGCCTGGCCGTCTTCCTGCTCCTATTGTATCTGCTGCGCGGCATCCTTCTGCCGTTCGTCGCCGGGATGGCCATCTCCTATTTCCTCGACCCGGTGGCCTATCGGCTGGAACGGGCCGGCATGTCGCGCACCATGGCCGCCGTGCTCATCGAATTCGTATTCTTCCTGTTCGTCGGCCTTGCCATCTTTCTGCTGGCTCCCGTGGTCGAGGACCAGGTGGTGAGCTTCGCCCAGAAGGTGCCCAGCTACGCCCAGCAACTGATGCACCGGGGCGAGCCGCTGTGGCGCAGTGCCAAGACCTATCTGTCGGCCAAGGATATCGATCGGCTGCGGTCTGCGGCAGGTGAATACGCGGGAACCGTGGTGAGTTGGGTCGGCGCCTTCTTCACCCATCTGCTGACGGGTTCGCTGGCGGTGGTCAACCTGCTGTCGCTGATCTTCATCACCCCGGTGGTGACCTTCTACATGCTGCGCGACTGGCACGGCATGACGTCGCGCATCGACAATTGGCTGCCCCGGCGTCAAGCCAATACGATCCGGCAGCAACTGGCCGAGATCAATGCCATCCTGTCCGGCTTCGTGCGGGGTCAGGCTCTGGTCTGCCTGGCTCTGGGGAGCTTCTATGGGCTGGGCTTGACGGCGGTCGGGCTCGACCTCGGCCTGGTGGTCGGCTTTACCGCCGGGCTCATTTCCTTCATCCCCTATCTCGGCACTATTTCTGGGTTCGTCGTGGGTATCGGCCTGGCCCTGGCGCAGTCGCAGGATTGGTCCCTGGCCGCGATGGTCGCCGGGGTGTTCCTGGTCGGCAACCTGATCGAGGGCAATGTACTGGCTCCCAAGCTGGTGGGCGAGAAGATCGGCCTGCATCCGGTGTGGGTGATCTTCGCTTTGCTGGCCGGCGGCGCGCTGTTCGGCTTCCTCGGCGTGCTGTTGGCCCTGCCGGTGGCGGCGGTGGTCGGCGTGCTGGCCCGCTTCTCCCTGTCCCGCTACATGGCAAGCTCGCTCTATTCGGGGGATACGCCCGAAGGGACCGCGCCCTGATGGCCGACCCGACTCAGATTCCTATGGATTTCGGCCATCTTCCGGCATTCTCCGACGCTGATTTTTTGGCGGCGGCAAGCAATGCCGAGGCGTTGGAATGGGTTCGTCGCTGGCCCGCCTGGCCGGCATTCGCGCTGGCTCTCGCCGGTCCGGCCGGTTGCGGAAAGACCCATCTCGCCCACATGTTCCGCGACCGCAGCGGTGGTGTGCTTTTGGCGGCGGCTTCGCTGACGGAGGATAATGTGCCGCTGCTGGCCGAGCACATGGCGGTGGTGGTGGAGGACGCCGACCGCGGCGTCGACGAGGTCGCGCTGTTCCATCTTTACAATCTTCTTCGCGAGACCGGCCGATTCCTCCTGCTGACCGGGCGGCAGGCGCCGGCCCGTTGGCGCCGGGCCTTGCCCGATTTGCGCTCGCGCCTCGCCGCCATGCCGGTGGCGGCGATCCATGCCCCCGACGACGGTCTGCTCGAGGCACTTTTGCTCAAGCTTTTTGTCGATCGGCAGTTGCGCGTCGGCCCCGATGTGTTGTCTTTTATCCTACCACGAATGGAGAGGTCCTTTGCCGGAGCCCGAGCTCTGGTGGAAGCGATCGACGTCGCCGCCTTGGCCCGCCAACGGCCGGTGACGGTGCCGTTGGTGCGAGCGGTATTGCTAGGGGAGACTGGACGTGACGGCTGATACGAGCAAGGAGAGGGTCGCTCTCGGCTCGGTCTTCGCCAGTGCCTTCTTGGCCTTGACCAAGCTGGCGGTGGGCCTGCTGACCGGCAGCCTCGGCATTCTGTCGGAAGCAGCCCATTCACTGCTGGACCTGGGTGCCGCCGGGCTGACCTATTTCGCGGTCCGCATCAGCGACCGCCCGGCAGACGATACACATCCCTATGGCCATGGCAAGGTCGAGAGCGTCTCGGCCCTGATCGAGACCGGACTGCTGTTCATCACCTCGTTCTGGATCATCCGCGAGGCGGTACTCCGCCTGCTCTCCGAGGAGGTGACGGTAGAGACCACCTGGTATTCGGTGGCGGTCATCGTCATGTCCATCATCATCGATTTCAGCCGCTCGCGGGCCTTGATGAAGGTCGCCAAGGCGACCAGGAGCCAGGCGCTGGAAGCCGATGCGCTGCATTTCAGCTCGGACATCCTGTCCTCGGCGGTCGTGCTGGTGGGGTTGGGCGCGGTGGCGCTGGGCTACCCGAAAGGCGACGCCATCGCCGCCATCGGGGTTTCCCTTTTCGTCTTCCATGTCGGCTACGGCCTCGGCAAGCGCACGATCGACGTGCTGGTCGATGCGGCGCCCGAAGGCATCGCCGAGCGGGTCGAGGAAATCGCCCGCGGTGTCGAGGGCGTGGCGCGGGTGCAGTCGGTCCGCGCCCGGCCGACCGGCAGCACGGTTTTCGTCGAGATCCTGATCCGGGTGAGCCGTGCCATGCCGCTCGACCA
Source organism: Pseudomonadota bacterium (assembly GCA_021793155.1). Lineage (GTDB taxonomy): Bacteria > Pseudomonadota > Alphaproteobacteria > Rhodospirillales > Magnetospirillaceae > DUZF01. Next base: position 20,481 of record JAJYTF010000006.1, read on the forward strand.
CGCGCAGGAGGTCTGCGACGCGGTCGCCGCCGCGGTGACGGCCGAAATCTCCGAGGCCAATCCTTTTGTGAAGGCCGAGCCGCTGGCCCTCGACAACGAGTCGATCGTCGACACGGTCCGCTTTATCGCCGCCAAGCGCGGCCTTTCCGTCCACGACATCAGCGTACACAGCCTGGACGGGCGCCAGCATGTCGGCTTCGACATCGAGGTCGACGAGGGGATGAACATTCGCGAAGCCCATGATGTGGCGAGCGAACTGGAAAAGGCCATTCGGTCCGAACTGGGCGATGACGTCCTGGTCGACACGCACATCGATCCGCGGCGCTTCTCGGTGGTGGTCGGCCAGCCGGTGGCCGAGCCGACCCGACGGCAGCTGGTGCAGGACATCGCCATCCTGGCCCAAAGCGTCACCGAAGTGTGTGACGTCCACCGCATCCATGTGCAGCAGGGCGATGAAGGGCTTTACCTGTCGCTGCATTGCCTGTTCGCACCCACCACCTCGGTGCGGGTGGTGCATCAGGCCACGGTGGCGGTGGAACAGCGCCTGCGCCGCCATCTTGGCCAGGTCGGCCGCGTCGTGGTTCATGCCGAACCGCTGGGCGACGAGGAGGATTAGAGCAGATTTTCTGCGTCATGCCTTAATCCGACTCGGCGTCCAGATCGGTCGGGCGGATGAAGTCTTCCAGCCGACAACATCCTGCCCGCATTCCGCGCCAATCGGCTTCGGTGGAGAGGACCGCCAGGGCGCTGGTGGGGAATTTCTCGTGCAGCCGTTCGGTCGCCCTATCGTCGCCGTGCTCGTCCATCAGATAGGCGGCCAGTCGGTCGAGGCCCGGGTTATGGCCGAGCAGAAGGGCCGATCCGGCTTCGGCCGGCAACTCGGCCAGGCAGGCGAGCAGCGTCTGGTAGCTGGCCTCGTAGATCCGCTGGTCGAAGATCACCGAGGCATTGTCGAAGGCGGGGGCGACGAGGGCCAGCGTCTCTTTCGCCCGCTTGGCCGGCGAGCATAATACAACCGCGGGTTCGATGCCGGCGCGGCGCAGATGCTTGGCCATCAGTTTCGCCGCCTTGCGCCCCCGTTTGGCCAGGGGCCGCTCCGCATCGGGCAGCCCAAGCTCATCCCAATTGGATTTGGCATGGCGCAGCAGGTAAAGCAGTCTCATGTCAGCCCCCACGCTTAAGCTTCGCCGGGCGGAAATCGATCATCGCCGGCCCCGGCCATGACATCCGAGATGCGAGGATATATAAACGTGGTGGGTGCATGCCACGGTTGGCTCGGGAGGAACCGATTGGATAATTCGATCGCCGCGGACACGCCACAGGACGCAGAGGTGCAGGCCCTGCCGGAAGTCGACCTGCAGTCGAGCGAACGGTTCATCAATCGCGAACTTTCATGGCTGGCGTTCAATACCCGCGTTCTGGAAGAAGCCGACAACCTCAACCATCCGCTGCTCGAACGGCTGCGCTTCCTCTCCATTTCGGCGGCCAACCTCGATGAGTTCTATATGGTCCGCGTCGCCGGCCTCAAGGGGCAAGTGGCCAACGGCGTCAATACCACTAGCCAGGACGGATTGACGCCGGCGCAACAGTTGGCGGCGATCCACACGGCGGCCGGGCGGCTTCTGGACCAGCAGCAGGAATGCTGGAGTCGGGTGCGCGGCGAGATGCGCGCCGCCGGCATCGCCGTCATCGACATCACCGAACTGACCCGTGCCGACCGCCGCTGGCTGGAAACCCGGTTCATGGAGCACATCTTCCCGGTGCTCACCCCGCTGGCCATCGACCCCGCACACCCCTTTCCGTTCATCCCCAATCTCGGTTTCGCCATGGCGTTGCACCTGACCCGGTGCGATGACGGCGAGGTGATGCGCGCACTGCTGCCGCTGTCCCACCAGATCGAGCGTTTCATCCGCTTGCCGGGCGAGGAAATTCGTTACCTGCCCCTGGAAGAGATGGTCAGCCTGTTCCTGGACCGCCTGTTTCCCGGCTTCCATGTGGACGGGACGGGGGTGTTCCGCGTCATTCGCGACTCGGAAATGGAAATCGACGAAGAGGCCGAAGATCTGGTGCGGGTGTTCGAATCGGCGCTGAAGCGCCGCCGTCGCGGTCACTGCATCCGTCTGACGGTCAACCGGGGCATGCCCCCCGACCTGCTCAATCTGATCCGCACCGAGATGCAGATCGAGCCCGACGACGTGTTCTCCCTGGCCGGACTGATCGGCATGGTCGACACGAAGCGCCTGATCACCGACGAACGGCCGGATCTGCAGTTCCCACCCTACAATGCACGCTTTCCAGAACGCATCCGCGATTTCGGCGGCGACTGCTTCGCCGCCATCAAGAAGAAGGACATCGTCGTCCACCATCCGTTCGAAAGTTTCGACGTCGTGGTGCAGTTCCTTCGTCAGGCGGCGCGCGACCCCAGCGTCGTGGCGATCAAGCAGACGCTCTACCGCACCAGCAAGGACAGCCCGATCGTCAAGGCGCTGGTCGAGGCGGCCGAGATGGGCAAGTCGGTGACGGCGATGATCGAGTTGAAGGCCCGCTTCGATGAAGAGGCGAACATCGGGTGGGCCCGCGACCTGGAGCGGGCCGGGGCGCAAGTCGTCTACGGCTTCATCGAGTTGAAGACCCATGCCAAGATCTCGCTGGTGGTGCGCCGCGAAGGCGGCGAGTTGCGGTCCTATGTGCATCTCGGCACCGGCAACTACCATCCGATCACGGCCAAGATTTACACCGACCTCAGCTTCTTCACCACCGATCCGGCGCTGTGCCGCGACGCCAACCGCACGTTCAACTTCATGACCGGCTATGCCAAGCCGGAAAAGATGGAAAAGCTGGCCATCGCCCCGCTCAACCTGCGCGATCGCTTGCTGGCCCTGATCAAGGCCGAAATCGAGAATGCCCGGGCCGGGCGCCCGGCCGCCATCTGGGCGAAGATGAACTCATTGGTCGATGCCAAGCTGATCGACGCGTTGTACCAGGCCTCTCAAGCGGGCGTTCCGGTCGATCTGGTGATCCGCGGCATCTGCTGCCTGCGTCCGGGCGTCCCCGGCCTGTCCGACAGCATCCGGGTCAAAAGCATCGTCGGCCGCTTCCTCGAACACGGCCGGGTGGTCTGCTTCGCCAATGGCCATCGCCTGCCGTCCCGGCACGCCAAGGTCTATATTTCCTCGGCCGACTGGATGAACCGAAACATGGATTGGCGGGTCGAATCCCTGGTCCCCATTGAAAACCCAACGGTGCATCGGCAAATCCTTGAACAGATCATGGTGGCCAACCTGAAGGACAATCTGCAGAGCTGGGTGCTGGGGCCGGACGGAGCCTATACGCGCATCGGCCCGGCAGAAGGCGAGCTGCCGTTCTCGGCCCACACCTATTTCATGACCAACCCCAGTCTGTCGGGCCGGGGCAGCGCACTCGAACGGGCCCATCCCTTGCCCAAGCTGATCTTCAAAGGCTATCCGTGAGCCATGGTATCCTTGGCCGTCCGCAACATTGACCCGGTCATGGCGCAAAAGCACATCGCCATCGTCGACATCGGCTCGAACTCGATCCGGATGGTCGTCTATGACGGGCTGAACCGTACGCCCGTAGCCATTTTCAACGAGAAGGCGGTGTGCGCGCTGGGACAGGGGCTGCAGGCGAGCGGCCACCTCAACCCACAGGGCAAGGAGGCGGCAATCCCGGTTCTGGCTCGCTTCGCCCGGCTGGCCGGTGCCATGGGCGTCAGCGTCCTCGACATCCTGGCCACCGCGGCGGTGCGCGAGGCCAAGGACGGTCTGGCGTTCGCTCATGAAGTGGAGCGGCGCTGCGGCGTCGGCGTTACCGTGCTGTCGGGCGAGGACGAGGCCCGGCTGGCGGCCATGGGGGTGCTGTGCAGCACGCCCGCCGCCGACGGCATGGTGGCCGATCTGGGGGGCGGCAGCCTCGAGGTGGTGGCGCTCGACCACGGCAAGTTCGCCGGACCTTTCGCTACCTTTCCGCTGGGGGTATTGCGTCTGTGGGAGGCCTCGGGCGGCGTCCGCACTGTGGCCGAGCAACTGGTCGACACCCAGTTCCGCAAGGTCGATTGGTGGGGCATGACGAAGGGCCGCCCGCTTTACGCCGTCGGCGGCGCCTGGCGCGCATTGGCTCGCCTGTGCATCGCCCAGACCGGCCATCCCCTGCATGTCCTCGACAATTTCACCCTGCATTCCACCGAGGCGTTGCGTCTGACCGAACTGATCGCCAGGCAAAGCCGCAAGTCTCTGGAAAAAGTTCCCGGCCTGTCCAAGAAGCGGCTGCTGCATTTGCCGATGGCGGCCATCCTGTTGGAGAAGGTCATCGAGGCGGCGCGCCCCTCCCATCTGGTGTTTTCCGTCTATGGCATGCGGGAGGGACAATTCTTCAAGCGGCTTCCGCCCGACGTTCAGTGGCAGGATCCACTGATCGCCTCCTGCATGGAGATGGCGCAGACCGTTGGGCGCTTTCCCGAGCACGGCGAAGAAATGCTGGAATGGATGGCGCCGCTGTTCAGCCATGAAACCGCGCAACAGGGGCGGCTGCGCTATGCCGCTTGCCTGCTGGGCGATGTCTTCTGGAACGAGCATCCGGACTACCGGGCCGAACAGGCTTTCCTGCGCATCTTCCGCATGCCGTTCATGGGGCTTGGGCATCAGGATCGTGCCGCATTGGCGCTTGCCCTCTACGCCCGCTACGAGGGTGAGGATACCCTTTCCCAGGCGGCTGACGCGCGCAGCCTGCTGTCGGACGACGACCAGCGCCGCGCCCAGGTGGTCGGCCTTGCCCTGCGGCTCGGCCATTCGATTTCCGGCGGCGTGCCGGGGCTGCTCCGGACCACCCGCCTGCTGATCGACAACGACGCCCTGGTGCTGGAGCTGCCGGCCAGCGACCCGGCCTTCGGTCCGGAACTCAACGACCGGCGCTACGACCGGTTGGCCCGCGCCGCCGGCTGTGAGCGGTTCGAGATGCGCCGGGTGTGAGTTGGGGACCGGCGGGGTGACCGACCCTCCGGGATGAAAGAACCCGTCTCTGCGAGCGCAGCGAAGCGATCCAGGGGCCGTACCACCGGCCCTCGATTGCTTGGCTTCTGGCTTGCAGTGACGGGTCTTTTTTTTGGGGGTCACTCCAGCGGGATGAGCCGCAAACCCTTGCCGTTCTCCGCCAGGGCCAGGCCGATGCGGCCGTGTTTCAGGCGCAGGGCGTCCTCGCCGAAGATGGCGCGGCGCCAGCCATGCAGCGCTGGCACCTCGGCGTTGTCGTCGGCGGCGATCAGTTCGATCTCCGAACTGGATGCGATCAGTCGCTGAGCCACCTCATGCTGGTCGCATTTCAGCTTCAGCAGCACTTTCAGCAAATCGACCACCGGCCCCAGGCCCCGGGGGATTTCGACCCGTTCAGGCGGCAGCGGCCACTTGGCCTCGGGCGTGGCCAGAGCGCGAGCGACGGCTTCCAGCACGGCGGCGCCCTGTCGGCCTTCGGCGGCGCCCTTGGACAAGCCGCGGGTGCGGGACAGTTCCTCGACGCTGCCCGGCGCGTGGGCGGCGATCTCCATAAGCGTCTCGTCGCGCATCAGCCGCTGCCGCGGCAGGTCGCGCTCGCGCGCCTCGCGCTCGCGCCAAGCCGCCAGTTCCTTCAGAACCATCAGGAAGCGCGGGCTCGAGGAACGCGGCTTGAGGCGCCGCCACGCATCCTCGGGCTCGGCCAGATAGGTGCGGGGGTCGGTCAGCAGGGCCATTTCCTCGGCCAGCCACTCGGCGCGACCGTCGCGGTCCAGGCGCTTCTGCAGCTTCTCGTAGGCAAGGCGAAGATGCGTGACGTCGGACAGGGCGTAATGCAGCTGGCGGTCAGTCAGCGGGCGCTGAGCCCAGTCGGTGAAGCGCAGGGACTTGTCGATCCGTGCCCGCGCCAGCTGCGACGCCAGGGTCTCGTAGGACACCGCGTCGCCGAAGCCGCAGACCATCGCCGCCACCTGGGTATCGAACAACGGCTTGGGGATCGCTCCCGACAAATGGTGGAAGATCTCGACATCCTGGCGTGCCGCGTGGAACACCTTGAGGACCTTGGGATCGGCCAGCAACTCGAACAGCGGCACGAGATCCATCCCCGGCGCCAGCGGGTCGATGGCCACCGCCTCGTCCGGGCCGGCCACCTGGACCAGGCAGAGCTGGGGCCAGTAGGTCTTCTCCCGCATGAACTCGGTGTCGACGGTGATGAAGTCGGCGTCCTTGAGGCGCCGGCAGAATCCGGCGAGGGAGGCCGTATCGGAAATGAGACTCATTACAGTCCTATACACGCAACAATCATCGAAATCCAGGCTATAGGCTGCGCACCATTGCCGAGACGCCCTGCCAGATGATCTCGATGCCGATGCACATCAGCAACAGGGCGAACAAGCGCATCAGAGCATCGGTCAAGGTGCGGCCGAGCAACCCCTCCATGCGGTCGGCGAAGCGGAAAAACAGGTAGATGAGGGCGCTGATCGCCAGCGAGGCCAGCAGGGCGCCGAGCACCGCCAGCGAAGGCCATTGGCCAGCGAGGGGTTGGCTGGTGCCCAGCGCGATGGTCACGGCGATGGTGCCGGGGCCGGTGGTCAGCGGCATGGTCAGCGGATAGAAGGCGGCCGTCTTCAGCCCCTCGGGCGTGGTTTCGACCTCAACGTCACGGTCGGTGGCGCCGGGCTTGGCGTTCAGGAGCCGCCAGCCGGCCACCGAGATCACCAGGCCGCCGCCGACCCGCAAGGCGGGAATGGACACGCCGAACAGGGTCAGGATGGCCGACCCGATATAAAGAGAGCCGTTGACGATGAGAAACGCATAGACCGCCACACGCGCCGCCAGTTCGGCCCGCTGGCGATGGGTCACCGGCCGCGTATGGGCGAGGAACATGAAGGCGCTGCCCGGCGGGTTGACGATGGGAAACAGCGAGCCGAACACCAGCAGGAAGCTGTTCAGGACCTCATGCATGCCTTGTCGCCCACGGACGGTTGCAAATTCGTGCGACCATATCCTGCCCGCACCACCTTGACAAAGGTCGGCTTGCGTGCCCTTTTTCCGCATTCCCCAAGGCCGGTCGGCCCAGTCAAAGCTCAGGATGAAATCGATGCATCGCTACAGAACGCATAACTGCGGCCAATTGCGCAGCCGGGATGCCGGTTCGACGGCGCGGCTTTCCGGGTGGGTCCACCGCAAGCGCGACCATGGCAACCTGTTGTTCGTCGATCTGCGCGACCATTATGGCATCAGCCAGTGCGTCGTCGACACCTCGTCGCCGGTGTTCAAGGTGCTCGAGGCAGCACGGCCGGAAAGCGTGGTGACGGTGACGGGAAAGGTGGTCAACCGCAGTCCCGAGACGGTCAATCCGAAGCTGCCGACCGGCGAGATCGAGCTGCAGGTCCACGAAGCCGAACTGCAGTCGACCGCCGACATGCTGCCCATGCAGGTGGCCGGCGAACAGGAATTCCCCGAAGAGATGCGCCTGCGCTATCGCTATCTCGATCTCCGGCGCGAGAAGGTGCATGCGAACATGCTGCTGCGCAGCCGGGTGATCGCTTCGTTGCGGCGGCGCATGATCGACCAGGATTTCGTCGAATACCAGACCCCGATTCTCACCGCATCCAGTCCGGAAGGCGCGCGGGACTACCTGGTGCCCAGCCGCATTCATCCCGGCAAGTTCTATGCCCTGCCGCAAGCGCCCCAGCAGTTCAAGCAGCTCCTGATGGTTGCCGGCTTCGACCGGTACTTCCAGATCGCCCCCTGTTTTCGCGACGAGGACGGGCGCGCCGACCGTTCGCCGGGCGAGTTCTACCAGCTCGACTTCGAGATGAGCTTTGTCACCCAGGACGACGTGTTCGCCGCCATCGAACCGGTGCTGCAGGGCGTATTCGAGGAATTCGGCGGCGGCCGCAAGGTCACGCCGGCGCCGTTCCCGCGCATCACCTATGACGACGCCATGCTGAAATACGGCTCGGACAAGCCCGACCTGCGCAATCCGTTGCTGATCTCGGATGTCACCGAAGCCTTCCGCGGGTCCAGTTTCGGTATCTTCGCCAAGGCCATCGAGACCAAGAACGCCATCGTGCGGGCCATTCCGGCACCGGCCGCCGGCGACAAGCCGCGCAGCTTCTTCGACAAGCTGAACGAGTGGGCGCGTGAACAGGGGGCCGGCGGACTGGCCTATATCGTGTTTGGCGCCGAGGGGCCGAAGGGACCTATCGCCAAGAACCTGGAAGAGGGCCGCATCGCCACCATCCGCGAGGCTACGGGGGCGAAGACCGGCGACGCCGTGTTCTTCGTTTGTGACAAGAAGGGCATCGCCGAGAAGTTCGCCGGCACCGTGCGCACCCGCATCTGCAACGAACTCGACCTCCTGGAAAAGGACGTGTTCAAGTTCTGCTGGACGATCGACTTCCCGATGTACGAGCGGAACGAGGATACGGGCCTGATCGAATTCTCCCACAACCCCTTCTCCATGCCGCAAGGCGGGATGGAGGCGCTGATGGAAAAGGACCCGCTGGAGATCAAGGCCTATCAGTACGACATCGTGTGCAACGGGGTCGAACTGTCGTCGGGGGCCATCCGCAACCATCGGCCCGACATCATGCTGAAGGCCTTCGCCATCGCAGGGTATCCGGCCGAGGAGGTGGAGCACCGGTTCGGCGGCATGCTGAGCGCCTTCCGCTACGGGGCTCCGCCGCATGGCGGGTCGGCGCCCGGTATCGACCGCATCGTCATGCTGCTGGCCGACGAGCCGAACATCCGCGAGGTCATCCTGTTCCCGATGAACCAGCAGGCCCAGGATCTGCTGATGCAGGCTCCGACCGACGTCACGCCGGAGCGCTTGAAAGAGCTTCACATCAAGCTGGACCTGCCCAAGCCGAAAAAGCCGGTGGAGAAGGAAACCACCTCCGGCTGAGTCCGCTTACTGCCGCCCCGTGCGCGCCGCTGCCCAGCCGCCCAGGCCCCTTGGGGGCGCCGCAGCGCGCGCGGAATCCTGGCGGCGAAGCAGGATCAGTACCTTTTCGACGCGCCGGACCTCCTTGGATAGCGGGTCGTGGTGCCGAAGCGTGAAGGCCAGACGCTCTTCCCAATCCTTGACCATGTCGCGCGGCGCGTCGGGCTGGGCCCTTCGGCCCGTCAAGGCGCCGACGGTGCGGTTGTAGTCGGGATGGAGTTCGGCGGGAAAGCCGGCCAGGCAGTATTCCTCCCAGGACAAGGCGCCGGCCAGGTACATCTCATGCGCCCAGTCGCCGAGTTGCCGCGGCGACATTTGGCGCGGATCGGTCCGCAGTTGGGGGGAGGATGGGGGCGGCGGGGCGGTCGCGGCGCCCTGAGGGTCCTCTTCTTCGGCGACGACGATGGCTCGGCCCGTGCTGCCGAAACGCGGCTCCTTGCGGTCGCGCCACGAGCTCCCGGGATCATGACGGCTAAATAAATAATCCAGCTTCATTTGCATTCGCCAATAACGGCGGCCACATCCGCATGGCCGAAGGTTCCCAGTCCTGATGCAAGCGACGTGCCTGGGTGTCTGGCCGGCGGATATGGCCAACTCGGCCACCTGAGCCACATGCCGAGGAAGATCCTCGGGCGCCGATAGGCAGAATTTGCCGGGTCGTCCTTGCCCAATGCCTGATTTTCCATTGCGGAGCGGCACTATCGCACCGCCATCAACTCTGTATAATGTCGCCGCCTGATGCGGGCGTGAGTTTGGAGACGACGACGGATGAAGGCTGGTTTAGTCGGTTGGGTGGTTGGCTTGGCGCTGACCACGCTCGGTGCCGCCGAGGCCGCGGCGGGGCCGGCCGCTTTCGAACTGGTGCCGCATCGCGCGGTCTACGCCATGACGCTCAATTCGACCAGTCTCTCCGGCGGCGTCACCGGCGCTTCCGGGGCCATGACCTATAAGTTCGGCGATTCCTGCGACGGCTGGACGGTGGAGAACAAGACCGTCCTCACCTTCGCCTACAATGACGGCGCGCCCGTGGCCACCACCTGGGACTTCGTCACCTGGGAGTCCAAGGACGGCCTGCACTATCGTTTCCGCGTCCGCAGTACCCGCGACGGCGTGGTGAGCGACGAAATCGACGGCGTGGCCAACCTGGACGGACGCGGGAAGGGCGGCGTCGCCAAGTTCACCCTGCCCGAGCCGAAGACCCTGCGCTTGCCCAAGGGGACGCTGTTCCCCACCGAACACACCATTCGCCTGCTCGAGGCGGCGCAGCACGGCGAACACAGCCTGGAGCGCGTGTTGTTCGACGGCACCGGTGACGACGACATCTTCGACGTCAACGCGATCATCGGCAGGCCGCTGCCGGCCAATGCCAATGCCAGCCCGGCTGAGGCGACACCGGGAGTCAACGCCTCGCTGCTGACGGCCCCGTCCTGGCATGTCCAGATGGCATTCTTTCCTCGCGGCAGCAGCGATCCCACTCCCGACTACGAGGTGGCCTTGCGCTATTACCTCAACGGGGTGGCGGACGAAGTCGTCCAGTCCTTCGGCTCTTTCTCGCTGAAAGGAACCCTGCAGAAGCTTGAGACGCTGCCCCGTCCGGACTGCTGAGGCGGAAGAGGCCCGGAAACGCTCTTCCGCACCGTTAAATTAAAATCAGTCTAATCTATTGATTCCCTATTTCGCGCTGCGCATATCCGGCTATGCCGTGGTGTGCGCGCGGCTGCCAGCCGAAGGCCCGTCACGGCTCCCCAGAAGTGGAATTCCGCCATCGGGGCGGGAGCAATCATGGAGGATCGCTATGGCGCTCAAGGGCAGCAAGACCGAAACTAACCTGAAGGCCGCGTTCGCCGGTGAAAGTCAGGCCAACCGGCGCTATCTGTATTTCGCCCAAAAAGCGGACGTCGAGGGGCATAACGACATTTCCGCACTGTTCCGCTCGACAGCCGAGGGCGAGACCGGGCATGCCTTCGGCCATCTCGAATTCCTCGAAGCGGTCGGCGATCCCGCGACCGGCCTGCCTATCGGCGAAACCGGCGCCAACCTTGCCGCCGCCGTGGCCGGCGAGACCCATGAATACACCGATATGTACCCCGGGATGGCCAAAGCCGCCCGCGACGAGGGGTTCGATGAAATCGCCAGCTGGTTCGAGACCCTGGCGAAGGCCGAGCGGTCGCATGCCGGTCGGTTCCAGAAAGCTCTCAACGGCATGGGCAGCTGAACGACCTGCTCCGGCCCGGCCGGAGGGGGCTCGGGCCGGGGCCATCATTCGCGAGGAGGCGGGCCATGCGCGAAGGCAACCTCGAGGCGCCGACACGGCATCCCTACGACTGGACCAATCCCGAATTTTACGATGCCGGCAAGCTGGATGCGGAACTGCGTCGGGTCTTCGATATTTGTCACGGCTGTCGCCGCTGCTTCAATCTTTGCGATTCCTTTCCGCGCCTGTTCGATCTGGTGGACGAGGCCGGTGATTCCGAGGTGGCGGGCGTATCCAGTTCCGCCTTTAAGACGGTGGCCGACGCATGCACGCTTTGCGACATGTGCTTCATGACGAAGTGTCCCTATGTGCCGCCGCATCCGTTCGCCATCGATTTTCCCCATTTGATGGTGCGCTACCGCGCCCAGGAACTGAAACAGGGCAAGGTCGGCTTCGCCGATCGCCAGCTCACCGAAACCGATCGCAACGGCCGCCTGGCGCGGCTGGTGGCGGGCCTTGCCAACTGGGCGACGCGGCGCGGCAATCGCTTGACCAGGCCGCTTCTGCAGGCGGTCGCAGGCATCCATCGGGATGCCGAACTGCCGACATATAGCGGCCAAACCTTCGAGCACCAGGCCGCCGAGGCGCCGCCGGCGGTCAACGCCGCAGCGCCGGCCCGTGGCCGCAAGGCGGTGCTGTTCGCTACCTGCTTCGTCAATTACAACACGCCGGAAATCGGCGTGGCCAGCCGCGCCGTACTGGCGGTCAACGGCGTCGAGACCGCGATCGCATATCCCGGCTGCTGCGGGATGCCCCAGTTGGAGCACGGCGACCTGGAGCGCCTGGCCGGAACGGCGCGGGCAACCGCTGCCGCCATGGCTCCCTGGATCGAGCAAAGGTACGACATCGTCGTTCCGGTGCCGTCCTGCGCCTTGATGATGAAATTCGAGTGGCCGCTGATCCTGCCGGGTGATCCCGCGGTGGAGCGCCTGGCGGCCGCAGTATTCGACGTCTCGGAGTATGTTGTCGACATCGCCGGCAAGGAAGGGCTGGCGCCCGGCCTGCGCCCGCTCGAAGGAGGGGTGACCGTCCACCTTGCCTGCCATTCCCGTGCCCAGAACATGGGGCCGAAGGCGGCTGAGATGCTGCGGCTACTGCCCGATACCAAGGTGAGCGTGGTGGAACGCTGTTCGGGCCATGGCGGTTCGTGGGGGGTCAAGACCGAGACCTTTCCCATCGCCATGAAGAACGGCCAGCCAACGGTGCGCCAGGTCGCGAAGAACGGGTCGCGGCATGTCTGCTCGGAATGTCCTCTGGCTGCGACTCATCTGGTCCAGGGGCTGGAAGGACTTGATGGCGGCAAAGCCGCCGGTCGGGTCCGTGCCGTTCACCCGATCCAGCTCATCGCCGAGGCCTATGCCCTGATCTGACCACAAGGAATCCCGTGATGAAACGTCAAATCAGCCGCGACGATATCATGCCGCTCGAGCTTTACGCCAAGATCCGTGGCGAGCGGCGTAAGGCGCTGGTCGAACTGAAGCGGAACCGCCGCATCCATGTGGGGCCTCATGCGACCGTTCATTTCGAATGCTACGAGACCATGTGGCATCAGGTGCAGGAGATGCTCTACATCGAGAAGGGTGGCGACGAACAGCTTGCCGGCGAGTTGGAAGCCTACAACCCGCTGATTCCGCAAGGCAGCGAACTCGTCGCCACAGTGATGTTCGAGGTCGAGGAAGAAGTCCGGCGCCATCGACTCCTGGCCGGCTTGGGCGGGGTGGAGCGGACCATGGCGCTGACCTTCGAGGGAGAGCGGATACAGGGGGTCGCGGAATCGGACATCGATCGCACCACCGCCGAGGGCAAGGCGTCCAGCGTGCAATTCCTGCATTTTCCCTTCACAGCCGGGCAGATCGCCAAGTTCCGCGCGTCTGGCGCTACTGTTCTGTTCGTCATCGACCACCCCAACTATCACCATATGGCCGCGCTGCCCGAGCCGGTTCGCGCGGCGTTGGCCACGGATTTCGCGAGATAAAGGGCGCAGGTCCGCCCAATGCGCCCGACGGTGAACCGTAAGGTTCCGTCATCCCCGCGAAAGCGTGGATGACCGGGCAGGCGGGATGCGGTCTATCCACCTCCCAGCACCAGGACTCCCGGGGCGAAGACATAGAAGGCGGCGCCGATCGCCACCAGATAGGCGAGGAGAAGCAGGGTCCAGCCGAAATTGTGGCGGATCACTTCGCCTTCGTTGCGCACGAAGCGGCTGGTGGAGACCCCGACGCTGGCTGTCTGCGGGGCCACTGGTTTGCCGATTTCGGCTCCCACCGAGTTCAGCGACGGCAGAAGCAGGGCCGGCAGGCCGAGGATCTTTCCCACGGCCAGCTGGAACGCCCCGAACATGGCATTGGTCGAGGTATTGGATCCCGACAGGGCGACGCCGATGAAGCCCAGGATCGGCGCCACCACCACATAGAACGCCCCGATCTTCGAGAAGCCATAGGCCAGCGAGGCGGCCATTCCCGAGAAGTTGAAGACATAGGCAAGCCCGAAGATGAACACCCCTACCAGGCAGGCACCCCACATCTGGTGAAACGTCCGTTGGGCGATCGTCTTCAGCTGGTGGCGGTTGATCCGCAACAGAACTGCGACGACGACCCATGAGGCGGCGATGGCAGACCCGCCAATTCCCGGGGCCCAGGCGAAGGTCGCCGCCACGTGCCCCCCCTGGACCAGCGACGATCCCGCCTCGACGCTAAGCTTGAACGGCACGTAACGGGGCCAGGCCGACCATGGGCCGGTCCACAGGACGACGATCACGATGAGCACGATGAAGGGAAGCCATGCCTCGAAGATTTCCATGCGGCCGAGGCCATGCCGACCGCCCGCCAGACTGGCCTGTTGCTCTTCGGAGATCGGTGCGCCGCCATAACCTCGCACCGTGGCGGGGTGCCAGGCCTTGAGCAGCAGCAACAGGCAAGCGAAACAGACCATGGCTCCGGCGACGTCGGGCAAATAGGGCCCAAGATAGACGGCGACCGGCAGCTGGCCGGCGATATAGGCCAGCGAACCGACAACGGCGAGCGGCCAGGCCTCCCACATGCCTCGCCAGCCGCTCACCAGATAGAGCAGCACCCAGGGCGGCAAGAGGGCCAGGACGGCAACGATATGGCCCACCGAGCCTGATAGCGACTGCAGCGGCAGCCCGGTTACTGCCGCCAGGGCAATGATGGGCGCACCCAGAGCCCCGTATGAAACCGGCGCATTGTTGGCAATCGCCGCCACCCGGATGGCGTTGATGTCCGGTATACCCAGGCTGACCAGAATTGGGGCGACGAAGGCCCAGGGATAGCCGAAGCCGACCAGCCCTTCAAGAAGGGCCCCGAAGGCCCAGGCGAACAGCATGGTCTGCACCCGGACGTCGGCGGTCCCCTGGGCGATCAGCCAGCGTCGGAACTTCTCGAAGACGCCGGTCACCTGCAAGGTGTTGAACAGGATCACTCCCCAGACGGTGATCCAATCCACCGCCCAGATGCCCGTCAACGAGCCGAAAGCGTAGGCCTTGAGCCCGTCGATGGGCGGCATCCGCCACACGGTGACGGCTAGGCCATAGGTGACCAGCGAGCCGATGAGGACGGCCAGCCAGGCCGACAACCGGAACACCGCCAGCAAGACCAGCAGCAAAGCCACCGGAACCAGCGCCAGCAGCCATGTGAGGAAAAGCACACCAGTCGGGTCGATGCTTTGCGTGAACATGATTGCCGCCATTGGAGCATTGTTCTCGTCCAAAGAAGTGGGTGTTGCGGATTGCCGGAACCACCCGGGGGGACGAGGGCCTGCCCGGGGGATGTCCCGGCACGCCGCCAGACGACGACAGATGTGGAAGGGCTGACGACGCGACGACTCCGCGCTTTCGGCCAAACAGGCAAATGGCTCGCTGCTTTTCCGCTGCGAAGCGCTTGAGGAAGCCCAGGAGGATTACGCCTGAGTCCCCGGCTGTTCATGCGGTCGAGGCGCGCCTCGCGATATGCGCCTTGCCAGTTCTCAGCCCTGGGGCCGCGGGCGCAGAAAGCGGCCGGCGGCGGCGATGGCGACGCCGACCACGGTGATTACCACGGTGGCCAGGGCATTGATCTCGGGGCTGACGCCGAGGCGCACCTTCGAGAAAATGACGATGGGCAGCGTGGTCGCCCCCGGGCCCGTGACGAAGGCCGAGATCACCACGTCGTCGATCGACAGGGTGAAGGCCAGCAGCCAGCCGGCGGCCAAGGCGGGGGCGATCAGGGGTAGGGTAATGACGAAGAACACCTTGAGTGGGCGTGCGCCCAGGTCCAGGGCCGCCTCTTCAAGGGAGATGTCCATCTGCACCAGGCGTGACTGCACCACCACCGTGACGAAACTGAGGCAGAAGGTGATGTGGGCGATGACGATGGTGGTCATCGACCGGCCCGACGGCCAGCCGACCGCCTGCTCCATGGCAATGAACAACAGCAGCATGGCCAGGCCGGTGATGACTTCCGGCATTACCAGTGGTGCGGCAATCATGCCGGAGAACAGCGTGCGGCCGGGGAACCGCCGGAAGCGGACCAGGACCACGGCTGCCAAGGTGCCGAGCACCGTGGCGGCCGTGGCGGTGATCACGGCGACCTTCAGGGACAGCCACGCCGCATCGAGGACTTTGTCGTCGTGCAAAAGCACGGCGTACCATTTCGTCGACAACCCGCCCCAAACCGTAACCAGCCGGGATGCGTTGAAGGAATAGATCACCAGCAGCACGATCGGCAGGTAAAGGAAGGCGAAGCCGAGGGCGAGCAGAAGAAGCAGGATCACTCGGTGGCCCTCTTCTGGAAATGCTGGAAGATCATGATGGGGGCGACCAGGGCGACCAGCATGGCGACCGCAATGGCCGAGGCCACCGGCCAGTCACGGTTGTCGAAGAATTCCGACCACAGGATCTTGGCGATCATCAACGTGTCGGGGCCGCCCAGCAGGTCCGGGATGACGAACTCGCCGACCGCCGGGATGAACACCAGCATGGAGCCGGCGACCATGCCCGGTACCGACAGCGGCAGCGTCACCGAAAGAAAGGCGCGGAATGGCCGGCAGCCGAGGTCCCAGGCTGCCTCGAGCAGCGAGCGGTCCATCTTCTCCAGGGTGGCGTACAGCGGCAGCACCATGAAGGGCAGGTACGAATAGACGATGCCGATATACACGGCAAGGTCGGTCTCCAGGATCTGCAACGGCTCGTGAATCACGCCGGTCCATAGCAGGAAGGCGTTGAGCAGGCCTTCCGTCTTCAGGATGCCCATCCAGGCATAAACGCGGATCAGGAAGCTGGTCCAGAACGGCAGCACCACCAGCATCAGCAGGGCATTGCGATGCCGGTCCGAGGAGCGCGCGATGCCATAGGCCATGGGATAGCCGATGAGCAGGCAGAGCAGGGTGGAGACCGCGGCGATCTTCAGCGAGTTGAGATAGGCCAGGACGTAAAGGTCGTCGGTGAGCAGCGTTCGGTAGTTGCCGAGATTCAGCCTGACTTCGAGAACGCCGGCCTGGGCCCAGTCGAGCAGCGGCTTGTACGGAGGAATGCCGATCTGGGTTTCCGCGAGGCTGATCTTCAGCACGATGAGGAAGGGCAGGGCGAAGAACAAGCCGAGCCACAGATAGGGCGGCAGCCCCACCAGGAAGCGCCCACCGGGAATTCGTCTGAACAGGGTGCCGCTCGGTCCCTTGCCGCCATCCCCGCGCAAGCCGGGGCCCATATCGCCGCTTGGAGCCGCACCTGCGTGGGGATGACGGGCGTCATCCCGGAGCCCGGCCGCGGTCATTGGACCAGAACCACCGCGTTGGCCGGGTGCCACGCCACATAGACCTCGTCGCCCGAGGATGGCCCGCCGCCGTCCACATGCTTGAGATTGGCCTGGGTTGCCTGCACGCTGAGCCCCGACGCCAATTCGATATGGTAGGCCGAAAGCCCGCCCAGATAGGCCATGTCTCCGATCCGCCCGCGCAGCCAATTCATCTGGGCGCCGGGCTCGTCGCGGGACAGCAGCAGTTTCTCGGGGCGTACCATGACCTTGACGGCAGCGCCCACCGGCAGCGGTGGCGCATGGGTGACCGCCACGTCCCGGCCCAGATCGGGGCACGCCACCATGACCTGCGAGTCGTGGTGCCGGCTTATGCTTCCCTCGAACATGTTCGCCGCCCCGATGAAGTCGGCGACGAAGATCGAGGCAGGGTATTCGTAGATCTCGACCGGGGCGCCGATCTGTTCGATGGAGCCCGCCTTCATCACGGCGATGCGGCTCGACATGGTCATGGCCTCTTCCTGGTCGTGGGTGACCATGATGAAGGTGATGCCGACACGATGCTGTATCTTCACCAGCTCCAGGCGGGTCTGCTCCCGCAGTTTCTTGTCCAGCGCCGCCAGCGGCTCGTCAAGCAGCAGAACCTTGGGCTCCTTGGCCAGGCTGCGGGCCAGGGCAACCCGCTGACGTTGGCCGCCCGACAACTGGGCCGGCTTGCGGCGGCCGAACGGTGCCATCTGCACCAGGTCCAGCATTTCCTGGACCTTGTCGCGGATCCGGTCCTTGGGCCAGCCTTCCTGCCTCAGGCCGAAGGCGACGTTCTGTTCCACGGTCATATGGGGGAACAGGGCGTAGGATTGGAACATCATGTTGACCGGGCGCAAATAGGGCGGAACGCCGGTCATGTCGGTTCCGTCGATGACGATCCGGCCTTCGCTCGGCTGTTCGAGGCCGGCCAGCATCCTGAGCAACGTGGTCTTGCCGCAGCCCGAGGCGCCCAGCAGCGAGAAGAATTCGCCGCGATGGATGGACAGGCTCAGTCGATTGACCGCGGCGAAGCTGCCGAAGCTTTTCGAAACCGCGTCGATGCTGATGATCGTCTCAGCCATTCCCCTGATCCAGCTCAATGCCCTGTCTTGACCTTGATCCAGGCCCGTGTCCGCGCCCGCTCGTAGTCGGGCGAGGCGGGGGGAACCAGGAATTCCTTGGCGCGCACGTCATCGGGCGGATAGATCACCGGATCGGCCAGGATCTCCGGCTTGAGCAGTGGCCGGGCGGCAAGCACCGCATTGGCGTAGCCGACCGTGTTGGTGATCGCCGCGACGATCTCGGGCCGGATAATGAAATTGATGAATGTCTGCGCGTTTTCAGGGTGAGGCGCGTCGATCGGGATGACCATCGAATCGATCCCCAGGACGGCGCCTTCGTTAGGAATGATGATGCCGATATGGACCTCTTTTCCGGCTTCCCTGGCCCGGTTGCGCGCCTGCACCAGATCACCCACGAAGCCATGGGCGAGGCAGATGTCGCCATTGGCCAGGTCGTTGATGTATTTCGACGAATGGATGTATTTGAGATAGGGGCGGGCCTTCGTCGCCACTTCGGCGGCGGCGTTCAGGTCGTCCATGCTTTGGCTGGTCGGGTTCTTGCCCAGATAGGCCAGGGCGGCAGGGAAGACTTCGGTCGGCGTATCGAGGAAGGTGACGCCGCACCCCTTCAGCTTCGACAGAATGGCCGGATCGAACAACAGCGACCAGGAGTCCAGCTTGGTTCCCGGCGGCAGCAACGCCTTGACCTTGTCGATGTTGAAGCCGATGCCGGTGGCGCTGATCATGTAGGGCACGGCATGGGCATTGCCGGGGTCGGCGGTGGCAAGGATTTTCATCACCGCCGGGTCGAGCCCCGACCAGTTGGGAATTCGGGCGCGGTCCAGCGGTCGGTAAAGACCGGCCTTCAGCTGCTGCGCGAGGAAAGGCGATGCCGACGGGAACACCACGTCATAGCCCGAGTCGCCGGCTTGCACTTTGGCCGCCAGCACTTCGTTGGAATCGTAGACGTCGTAATTGACCTTGATGCCGGTTTCAGCGGTGAACTTCTCCAAGGTGTCGGGAGCGATATAGTCCGACCAGTTGTAGACGTTCACGACCTTTTCCTCGGCCGAGACCGCCGGTGCGGCGAGCAGGGCCGACAAGCCGAGCGCCACCAAGGAAATCGCTATCTTGAAACGCATCGCGGTCGCCACCTTCCTGATCCTGCCCCACTTTCCTTTTAGCGGGCGCTTGCGGGAAGTCAACCACGCAAGGTTAAGGCATCGCCTGCATGCGATTACCCTGGTCAATTCAGCGCTTGGCCGGCAGGCGGCGCAGCGCGAGGTCGGTCCAGGCCGGTGGCAGGGCGGCCAGCAACTGGACAGCCAGGGCCATCGGCCAGGGATAGGCGATACGGCCGCGGTTGGCGTCGATTCCCCTTTTCATTCGTTGCGCGGCCGCCTCGGCGGTCATCAGAAAGGGCATGGGAAAGTCGTTGCGGCCGGTCATGCGGGTGCTGACGAATCCCGGACAGACGACCGTGACGCCGATACCGTCGCCTGCCAGCCAGCCGCGCAGGCCTTCGCCCCAGACTCGCACCGCCGCCTTGCTCGCGCAATAGGCGGGCGCCGAGGGAAAACCCCGGAAGCCGGCGAGCGAAGCCATCAGGGCGATCTGGCCGCGGCGGCGCCTCCGCATCGGCTCGATCACCGGCAGAACGGTGTTCAGCACGCCGTCCAGATTGACCGAGAAGATGGCGCGCGCCTGTTCGGCGCTTTCGCCGGCCTGTGATCCGGTGCCGGCGGAGATGCCGGCATTGGCGATGACCAGGTCGAGCGGGCAGGTGTCCAGGCAATCGGCAATCCAGCGCTGCATGGCCGGGCGATCGGCCACGTCGACCATCCGCCCGACGGCTTCGGCACCTTCGGCCCGGCAGGCTTCGGCGACGGCCGACAGGCGGCCTTCATCGCGACCGGACAGGAACAGCCGGACCCCGGGTGCGGCATAGGCGAGGGCCAAGGCTTCGCCGAGGCCGCTGGAGGCGCCGGTGATAAGGACTGCCGTCATGCCGACGCGATTTCGTTGAGGATGGCGCGCAACGGGCGGCGCAGCGGCGGCAGGTCGTTGACCGCCGTCGCCCAGATGATGCCGGCGTCCACCGAGTGATATTCGTGGACCAGGATATGGCGCATTTCCGCCATATGGCTCCAAGGGATTTCGGGATGCCGCTGCGTCACTTCGGTCGGAACCCGGCGCGCCGCCTCGCCGATGATTTCGAGATTGCGCACGACCGCGTCGATCGACCTTTCGTCGGCGCAGAAGCTCTTTTCGTTCCATTCGTCAGTGTAGCGGTCGATCCGCTCGATGGCTTCGAGGATGTCCTCGATGCGCACACGCCAATCCTTAAAGGACAAGCTTGATTCCTCCCCTCAGTAAATCCGCTCGGCTTCCCTCAGGATGCGGGCTCTCAGCCGCGGTTTGATGTTGGCCGCCGTGGTAAGGTCCACCGGGCGGCCCAGCAATCCCTCCAAGACATGTTTCAGTTCGACGAATTCGAACAGTCCGGAGGGGCGCCCGGTCTCGAATTCGACCAGCAGGTCGATATCGGAATGAGGCTTGGCTTCGTCGCGCACCGCCGATCCGAACAACGACAGCGAGCGCACCCCGAACCGCTCGGTGAGGTGGCGGTTGCGTTGCAGCAGGTCGATGATGTCCTGGCGCGACGGCGGCGCCCGCCGTTGACCGATCCTCCGGGCATAGGTCTTCACCGCCTCGGCCTTCTCGGCCGGCACCCAGACGGTGACTTCGGCCAAGCCCCGGCGGCCATGTCTGCGTTCCCTCATGCAAGGAAGGATAACAAGCTCCGGCTCGGAACGGCAGGGCAATCGGGCGAGCCAGCGCGGAAACCGTGGCGCGGGAATGCCGGCGACGCGAGAGCCGAGCCCCGTGGATGCGGGGTGCCCGGCGATCGTGGGGCCGATATTTGAACAGGAAGGACGGTTGTTGCGGAGTGGGGACAGGGGTATAACCCGTGGTTCGCCAATCTCGACGAGGCCTATCTTGAGCGTCAACAGCATGACCGGTTACGCCCGCGTCCAGGGGCAGGACAAGGCGCTGACCTGGACCTGGGAGGTGAAGAGCGTCAACGGCCGTGGCCTCGAACTGCGGTCGCGCATGGCGCCCGGATACGATTTTCTCGACCTTGCCGCCCGCGAGGCGGTGCAGAAGCGCTTCAAGCGCGGCAGCTTCAACCTTTCCTTGACCGTGACCAGGGGCCGCGATGCCGCAGTGATGACGGTGAACGAGGCCGTGTTGGGGCGCTACATGGAACTGGCCAGGCAATGGCAGGACAAAATGCCGGGCCTGACGCCGCCGCGGCTCGATGGCCTGTTCGCCCTGCGTGGCGTCGTCGAATGCGGTGAGGGAGATGAAGACCCGGCGGCTGTCGAGGCCCGGGGCGGCGTCATGCAGGAGACGCTGCGCCAATGCCTCGAAGCGCTGGCCGCGATGCGGGCGGCGGAAGGCCGGCGCCTGGCCGAGGTGCTGGCCGGGCATCTGGGCGAGATCGAGGCTCTGGTGGGGCGGGCCGAAGGGTTGGCCGTCCTCGATCCCGAAACAATCAAGGAGCGCCTGCGCCAACAACTCCAGGCCCTGCTCGAAGCGGTTCCCCTGCTGCCCGAGGAACGGCTGGCCCAGGAGGCTGCGCTCATCGCCGCCAAGGCCGATGTGCGCGAGGAACTCGACCGGCTGAAAGCGCATATCGCCGCCGCCCGGGAGATGCTCGCCCTGAACGAGGTGGTGGGGCGTCGGCTCGACTTTCTCTGCCAGGAGTTCAACCGCGAGGCCAATACCTTGTGCTCAAAGGCCAATGATGTCGAATTGACCCGTGTCGGCCTGGCTTTGAAGGCGGTAATCGAGCAATTCCGCGAGCAGGTGCAGAACATCGAATGAGCCCCCAAGCGACCCCGGCGCCGTCGCGCCGGCCCGGCAGAATTCAACGACGGGGACTGATGCTGGTCCTGTCATCGCCCTCGGGCGCCGGCAAGACCACGATCGCTCGCGCCCTGCTGGACGGCGACCGCAATCTGGTGATGTCGGTCTCGGCCACCACTCGGCCGCCGCGCCCCGGCGAAGTGCCAGGCCGTGACTATCACTTCCTCGGTCATGCCGAATTCGAGGCGATGATTCGCGACGGCCAGCTTCTGGAGCACGCCCGGGTATTCGATAACATGTACGGCACGCCGCGCCAGCCCGTCGAAGAGGCGCTCGTCGGCGGCTGGGACGTGCTGTTCGACATCGACTGGCAGGGTACCCAGCAACTCCGCCAAAACGCCCGTGCAGATCTGGTCAGCATTTTCATCCTGCCGCCGTCGGTGGCTGAACTGGAACAGCGGCTGCGCAGCCGCGCCCAGGACAGCGACGAAGTCGTGCGCAAACGCATGGCCAAGGCCGGTGACGAAATGAGCCATTGGCCGGAATATGATTATATCGTGGTCAATTCGGACATCGGGGCCAGCGTCGAAGCCGTCCAGTCCATTCTCGCCGCCGAACGTCTGAAGCGGGAACGCCAGATCGGCCTGGCCGATTTCGTCAACGATCTGCGAGGTTAGTGCCTGCGCCATTCAAATGGTTCAGAGCACGAAATCTACATAGTTCCTCGTCGGAGGCCCCGCCCGGCGAAGGGCGCAAAACCATCCCTAGCCTCTCGCTCACGCATCGGCTACAAGGAACCACCCATCTGGTGCCCGCCTCGACCGGCGGGAGAATCGGGAACGCGGTGCGAATCCGCGACGTGCCCAACGCTGTGAGGGGAACTGGTCCGGACGTGACTCCGAGGCCGTTCGCTTCGTCGTCTTTGCCGGATTGATCCGGCGATCCATGGACCCCGGGTGAGGCCCGAGGGTGACGGAATATGGAACGACGGCAGGCGAACAGTATCGGAGTCAAAGGCCACTGGCTTCGGCTGGGAAGGCGTCCGGCTGGGATTCTCGCCCCAAGTCAGAAGACCGGCCAGGAGGGAATGGCTCGCCACGCGCGGACGGTGGGGCGAGCGTGCCATCAAAGGGGAACACGATGGATGCCATGCCCGATTCGTTGCTGCCTGCCGTTGCCATGCCCGATGCCGAACGCCGCGGCGTTTACCAGGCAATCCTAACCCGCCGCGATACCCGCGGCGAATTCTTGCCCGATCCCGTGCCGGACGAGGTGCTGAGCCGTCTTCTCATTGCCGCCCATCACGCGCCGTCAGTCGGTTTCATGCAGCCGTGGAGTTTCGTGATCGTCCGCGATCCCGCGGTGCGCAAGACGGTCCACGAGGCATTCCTGAAAGCGCATGCCGAGGCGGCGCTGATGTTTCCCGAGGACAAGCAGGATTTCTACCGATCCCTCAAGCTGGAGGGGATCATGGAGGCGCCGATCAACATCTGCGTGACCTGCGATCGCGATCGGGCCGGCCCGGTGGTCATCGGCCGCACTCATATCCGCACCATGGACCTCTACAGTTCGGTCTGCGCCGTCCAGAACCTGTGGCTGGCAGCACGCGCCGAGGGTCTGGGCGTCGGCTGGGTCAGCATCTTCGACAACGGTGTGGTGCAAGAGGCGCTGAACATCCCCAAGAAGGTCATGCCGATCGCCTATCTCTGCCTCGGCAAGATCCGTGGGTACCATCCCATTCCCGAACTGGAGGCAGCGGGCTGGCGGCCGCGCCTGCCGCTCGACCAGTTGATCCATTTCGACCAATGGGGCGTTGAGCAGGGTAACGATGCTTTGCTTGACCACCTTCGGGGTGATCAGCGTGCAGTGAACGAAGGGCAGTTCATTTCCGGGCGTCTACCGGGGTAGGGAAGGTCGCCTCCACCGCCCGCGCCAAAGCGCAGAACCCTTCGACATCCACCTCTTCGGCCCTCAGGGTCGGGGCAAGGCCGGCGGCCTCCAGCAGGCCGTCGGCATTGCCCAGGGATTTGAGGCTGGAGCGCAGCATCTTGCGGCGTTGGCCGAAGGCCGCCGCAGTGACCCGCTCCAGCACCTCCATGCGTGCGGCGGCCAAAGGTTTGGACCGCGGGATCAATTGGACGACGGTGCTGACCACCTTGGGCGGTGGAGTGAAGGCCTCGCGCGAGATGTTGAACAGGGGGCGTACCTCGCAACGCCATTGGGTGATCACCGAAAGCCGGCCGTAATCGGCGGTACGCGGAGTGGCGGCCAGGCGGTCGACCACTTCTTTCTGGAACATCAAGGTCAGGCTTTCGAAGCACTCCGCCCGGCGCAACCAGCCGATCAGCAGCACCGTCGAGATGTTGTAGGGCAGGTTGGCGACGATGCGCCGGGGTGCTTCGCCCAAACCGGCGATGTCGACCTCCAGCGCGTCGCCGGCCACCACTTCGAGGCGTCCGGGATAGGCGGTTGCCAGTTCCTGCTGAATGGCGACCGCCCGCTCGTCCCGCTCTACCGCGACGACTTGCCGCGCTCCGGCGTCCAGCAAAGCCCTGGTCAGGCCGCCCGGGCCGGGGCCGACCTCGATGGTGGTTCCCCGGGTCAAATTGCCGGCCGCCCGGGCGATACGCCCCGTCAGGTTGAGGTCGAGCAGGAAATGCTGGCCCAGCGACTTGCGCGCCGCCAGCCCATGGGCGGCAATGACCTCGCGCAGCGGAGGAAGGCTGGGGCGGCCAGCGATCAAAGTGAACTACTCCTTCGTTTCGTCACGCGCCTTGGCCACGGATGGGCTGAGGAGCTTCGCCAAGTCGGCAACACGGCAAGGCGACTTCAGCGCCGCAGGCATCCTCTTCCTGGAGCCGCACTCCGATGGGAAGGTGAAAAATCGCCTGCGGCGCTATCGATGCCTTGGCGTCTTGGCGGTTGATCTGCTTCCCGGCTTTAGCCACGCCGCGACGCCATCTCTCCCGCCATTTTCAGCGCCGCGATCAGGCTGGCCGGGCGGGCCTGTCCGGTGCCTGCCAGGTCGAGGGCGGTGCCGTGGTCGGGTGAGGTGCGGATGAAGGGCAAACCCAGCGTGACGTTGACGCCGGCGTCGAAATCGATGGTTTTCAGGGGAATCAGTGCCTGATCGTGATACATGCACAGGGCAACATCATATTCGGTGCGGGCCTGCGGATGGAACATGGTATCGGCGGCCAGCGGCCCGAAGGCGTCGATCCCTTCGTGGCGCAAGGCCGCCACGGCGGGGGCGACGATCTCCATGTCCTCGCGGCCGATCGAACCGCCTTCCCCGGCATGGGGGTTCAGCCCAGCCACCGCCAGCCGTGGCCGCGGGATGCCGAAATCACGGGTCAGCGCCTCGGCCGCGATGCGGCCGGCAGCCACGATGTCGGCGCTCTTCAGCGATTCCACGACTGTACGGAGCGGCACATGGATGGTCACCGGCACGACGCGGAGCTGCGGCGAGGCCAGCATCATCACCACTCGGTGCTGGCCCGCCAGTTCGGCAAGGAATTCGGTATGGCCGGGAAAGCCGAAACCGGCATCGTACAGCACCTTCTTATGGATCGGATTGGTCACCACGGCGGCCGCCCGCCGGCTTTGCACCAGCCGAACCGCCTGTTCGATGGCGGCAATGACGGCCGGCGCATTGGCCCGATCGGGCAGTCCCGAACGCACCGGCGCGGCGAGCGGTCGGTGAAGAACGGGCAGGGCCTGGCCGAAATGTTCGGCGGCCGCTTCCGGCTCGCCGATCGGGCGGACCGGCACCGGCAGGCCAAGGCGCTGGGCCAGCAAGGTCAGCCGATGCGCGTCGTCGATGACGAAGAAGGTCGGCAGCCCGGCCTGCTCGCGGCCGAGCCATGCCGCCAGGGCGATGTCGCCGCCGATGCCCGCCGGCTCCCCCATGGTGAGGGCAATGGGTTTCGCCGTCATCAGATACGCAACTCGATGAAAGCGGAGCGCCGCAGGTCGCGAAGATAGCGCCGCGCCATGATCTCGAACTGCTCATCCTCCATCCGGCGGCGGATGGTGTCCCGCGAGGGCAGTCCCCCGG
This sequence comes from Pseudomonadota bacterium, assembly GCA_021793155.1. Lineage (GTDB taxonomy): Bacteria > Pseudomonadota > Alphaproteobacteria > Rhodospirillales > Magnetospirillaceae > DUZF01. Next base: position 46,452 of record JAJYTF010000006.1, read on the forward strand.
TGTCTTCGTGGCGGGCGCAGACGGCGAACATGCGGCGGGAGTTGCTGCCTTCCAGCGGTTCGCTGACGGTGCCGATCGGGAGTGTTCCAATCAGCGCCTGGACCGCCGGGGGAACCTGGGCCACCGGCACCTCGGTGGCCCGGCTGGTGGTGGCCGAGGGAACCTCGTGCGCCAGCTTCTCGAAATCGTCGCAGCTCTTTCCGGTAGCCAGGCTGTCACGCAGGCGTTTTAGCTGGGTGTCGCGTTCGGCCGCGGTGGCGCTCGGCAGGCTGGCCAATTCGATAGTCAGGACGTCGACGGTGGGGCCGTTGCTCAGGCCCTGGCCGACCAACCGCCTGTCGCGCAGCAGCAGGATATGGAACCCATCGGCGGTGCGCAGGGGCGGGGTCACCTGGCCCGGCCGCATTTCGGACAAGGCCGTCATCAGACGGTCGTCGAGCATTCCTTCCGACACCCAGCCAAGGTCGCCGCCGGCCGCTCCGGTCTGGCTGAATTGCAGGGCCAGGGCCGCGAACGGCGCGCCTTGGCGCATCTGCTCGATCAGGCGTTCACCCAGGGTGCGGATTTCTTCCTCGTGGCGAGGATTGTCGACGGCCAGGAAGATTTCAGCCACCAGATATTCCGGCTTTCCCTGGTTGGCTTTGATCGCCGCCAGACGCGCATCGACCGACTCTTCGGCCACGTGCAGTTCGTTGCGCAATTCGTGGCGGACCACCTGGCCCCAGGCCAGCTCGGAACGGATCTGCTGGCGGATGGTTTCCGGGTCGATGCCCTTGCTCTTCAGCAGGGGCTCGAACATTCCCGGCTGCATATTGTTGCGCTGCTCGATGGTGGCCAAGCCGGTGGCAATCTCGGCGGTGGAGACGGAAAGCTTCAGTCGGGCCGCTTCCTGGAGTTCCAGATGCTCGTCGATCAGGCGGCGCAACACCTGCGGCAGCAGACGCGATCGCGCTTCCACGGAATCGGGTAGGTTCGACGATAACAAGGCCAGCTTCATGCGATTTTCGAGATCGCGCAGCGAAATGACCTCGTCATTGACCACCGCGGCCACCCGTTGGACATCCTGCGCCGTCGGCGACGGCGGGATCCTGCGGGTTTCCTGGGCAGCGGCAGTGCCGGCGGCGAGGCCGGCGAGAGAGAGGATGATCGCCACGGAACGGGCGAAAGACGATAAGGAGAAGCGGCGCGCGGTCATGGTCAGAATACGTCCACAGGGAATTGGCCCAGGGTTTTGAAGACGACGCTCAGCATCAGATAGTGCCCGGCGCTGAAGGTCTGCAGCTGGATAGGCAGCTGAGTGTACCGGTCGCCGGCGTCGCCGGTAACCATGAAGCATTCGTCCTCGTAAATCACGCGAAAGCCGGATTGCAGGGGAACAGCCCCTGCGCCCAGGTTCTGCGTGGTGTAGAACTGGGCCGACCAGTAATGGCTGAACTGCGCCGTCAGGGTCGACGAAAGCTGCTCGCGTGCATTGAACGGGCTGGTCGGGCTCAGCTTGTCGTAGAACACGTAGTTGGTCTGCAGATTGAGCGGGCGCGGGCCGAATGAGGCCGAGATTTCACTGCGCCGCAGCATCAGGTCGCTTTCGCTCATCCGGAACGAATAATCGAAGATCACGTTGGTCGACGGCGAGAAGGCGGCCCGCCCGACGATGTCCGAGAGGTTGTGATCGAGGCCCGTGCCTTGCGGCAGGATGTCCTGGGGATGCAGCTGATAGCTCTGCCCCAGCAGGAAATCGGCGCTTTGCGCGCCGCGGTTGACCACCGTGTACTCGGCGCCATAGGCGACTCGCGGTCCGGTGACGACCCGGTCGTAACCTGTCGACGGCTGGGGGCTGAAGATATTGAGGTCGTTCAACTCGAAGTCCAGGCTGTCTTCGTTAGGAATTCTGTAAGAGTTGCCGCCATAGGGGCTGGCGCTGACCATAACGATGGGCGTGATGGTCTGCGAAGAATGGTCGCCGAGTTTGGTGAATGGATAGCGCCAGTCCACCGCGACATCGGGGATCGCTCGCATCGCGTTGACCATCTTGCTGTCCTGCGGCGTCAGGTCGTTGGTGTTGTAGCCATCGGCGCGCAGTGAGGTGGTCAGATGGTACACCTCGCCGTCCGGAGCCGTGTAGGGCAGGTTCCACGCGGTGACAGTGTTGATCTGCCGGCTGTCGGTACCGATGCCGCGGCTCACGGCCGCGCCATGCGTGTCGAACGTCCAATAGCCCCCATAGGCGCCTGGATCGCCCATATAGCTGTAATTGACCAGAGGAAAGACGACCGGGGCCTGACGCAGGGCCGCCGCGCCGGCCGGCAGGATCGTGGGGGCGAGATTCTGGAACGTGTAGCCCTCGATCACGGCATAGTTTTTGTAGCCGAAGTCTTCGAGGTAGGGCCGCGTGGTCAGGTAGGGCAGCGGCGTGATGTAGCCGAACGTGGGCAGATAGGCCAGATCCGAAACCCGCTGAACTTGGTATCCCGCCCGCCAATCCTCGTTGAGGTCGAACTCGCCGTGCGCGTCGATGTGCCAGCCGATGGTCGGATTGCCGGCATAGCCTTGCGAAGACAGATCAGCGACGCTGAATACCGTCTTGGCTTCTCCGTATTCGTTGCGGTAGCGGTCGACCACCCCCAGCCAGGCGTCGTTCGTGCTGGTCAACATCGGCGAAAGGGTGATGTCCTGATAGGGGTCGATGACCTGGAAATAAGGGGTCTTGAGGCCCGAGCCGATGATGTTGTTGTTCAGCACGCTGGGCGGCAGCAAACCGCTTTCGCGCTTTACCGTCGGATCGGCGTGCTGCATGTAAGGGGTGTAGGCGACGGGAATTCCGTCCATTTCGAGCCATGCATCGTCGTACTGGATGATGTGCTCGACTTCGTTGTGGGTGACCTGTTTCGCCTTGAGTTCCCAGAGCGGCGGCTTGGTCGGGTCTTCGACGCAGGGCTTGCAGGCGGTGTAGATGGCTTTGTCGAGAATGCTGCGATCGCCGGCGATGCGGTGGCCGGACTTGGCCTCAAGGCGTGAATCATCGATCATCAGCACACGAATGCCTTCCGAGACAGCCTTCTTCATGTCGCCGGTCAGTTCCATGTAGTCGGCGAAGCTGATCTCTCCGGTCGCCTCGGTGACGCTCACATTGCCGGAGGCAATGATGACGTCCTGCTTGAGGTTGTAGGACACCGTATCGGCCAGAAGGACGCGGCCTCCCTGATGGATTTCCACATGGCCCCTGGCAGTGACCGTATTGAGGTCGCGGTCGTGGATGACCTGATCGGCGGTCATCGCCACCGGCTGTCTCTCCTCGCTCTTGCGCTTCTTGCCCGGCTTACCCGGCTTGGCTGCCGGCGGCGCCTGCTTTTCGCCGTCCTTGTGGTCGGCGGCCGCCTCGGGGGGGGCCTGTTGAGCCCGGGCGGGCAGCGCGAAGGCGACGCACAGGGTGATGGCGGAAGCGGTCAGGCGGGTGCGGAGGCGCAACGTGCCGTCTCCGTCAACTGGCGGGCAAAGTGCCGGGCAACATCGTCTTTCTCAGCGACGGCGCCAGCAAGACCCAGGCCCCGATGGCCGAGGGCAGCAAAGGCATCAGATATATCAGCGGGACCAGTGCGAGATGGCGTGTGGCAAGGTTCGAAACACCCAGGGCCATGGCCTGGATGGCGACCATCAATCCGATGGCGAGGATCAGTCGGCGTCCCTGGCCGCGGCGGTTGAACCAGCCTGACAGGAGGCAGGCTGCGGCGACGAAGGCGAACGAGAAGTGGTACAGCGGTGATGCCAATCTCTGATGCCCCTCGACGCGGAATTGACGGAATTCCACCGGTCCAACCTCGTCCTCGGTCACCGAGAAGAGTTCCGCCGTGGGGCGCTCACGGGCATCCCGGCTTCGCTCCTCTGGGTTGCCCGTGGAGTCGGTGAATTCCATGGCATAATTGTCGAAATATAGCAACGAGAGGCGATCGGAACCGCGCGTCACCTGCTGGCGGGTGCCGTTGATCATCAGCACCTTGGGCGTGCCGTTTTCCCCTTTGATCAGCGCCCCGCGCTCGGCCATCAAAGTCACCGTGCGCTCGGGGTTCCGGCGGTCATAGACGATGATGCCGAGCAACTCGCCTTTCGGGCTGCGGGCGCGCACATAGACGGTCAATCCGTCACCCATCTGGTTGAACTGGCCTTCCTGCAGCATCACGCTTGTGGCGTTGTTGCGCAGGGACCACTGCAAACGATGGAACTCCTCCACGGTTCGGGGGATCACCCAAACGTTCAGCACCAGTCCGATCACCGTGCTGGCTGCGGCAAGGAGCAAAGCGGGCCGGGCCAGCGTCCAGTGGCTTAAACCCGCCGCCCGAAGAACCACCAGTTCGCGATCGCTGATCAGCTTGTTGTAGGTGAACAGCACCACGGCGAACAGCGACACCGGCAGGATGACGGTGAGGAAGTTGGGCATCACCAAAAGGGTGAGTTTGAGGAATGTCCCGATGGATGCGCCCTTGTTTACGGTCACCTCGATGAAACGCAGCGATTGGGTCAGCCAAAGAATGGCGGTCAGGCCAATGGTGACCAGCACCATCCCCAAGGACATTTGACGCAGAATGTAGCGGACTATGGTGGCCCGCATTTCTCACACCTCCGTCGTCGGCATCGCGTTCCGGGGAGGCGATCCGGCCAGACAGCGCCGCTCTCTGCGCGAACTGCGCGCAACTGGTGAAGTCTCGCGCGCAGTCGTTGAGGTTTGTCGGCAGGGGTATGAGAAATGCGGGCTAAGCATGCGGCCGGATTATGACGACGGCCGCTGCCGAAGAACAGCCAAATCCTGTGCCCTCGGTCATCCCGAGGGCAAGCGAGGGCTCTGGCCTGGCCGGACGAGATCCTTCGGCAGGTGCCTCAGGATGGCAGGTGGCTGTATCAGAGAATCTTTCCCGGATTCATGATGCCCTGTGGATCGAAGGCCGCCTTGATACGCCGCATCAGTTCGACCTCCAGCGGCGCCTTGTAATGCGCCAGCTCGCCCTTTTTGAGCTGGCCGATGCCGTGTTCGGCGCTGATCGAGCCCCGCATCTCGACGACGATGTCGTGGACGATGCGGTTCATCTCTTCCCAGCGGTCGAGGAAGGCCTGTTTGTCGGCTCCTGCCGGCTGGGTCAAATTGAAATGGATGTTGCCATCGCCGAGATGGCCGAACGGCACCACGCGCACACCCCGCAGCGCCTGTTCCACCGCCACCGTCGCCCGGCGGATGAATTCCGGGACCGAGGAGGTGGGGACGGAAACGTCATGCTTTATGCTGCCGCCCTCGCGCTTCTGGGCTTCCGGTATGTTCTCGCGGATGCGCCATAGCGCGTCGCGTTGGTCGAGCGACGAGGCGATCACCGCGTCGGCCACTTCGCCCTCTTCGAAGGCCGCCCCGAGCAAGGCTTCCATCATGTCCTGCAGCGACCCGTCGGGCCGCGAACTGGACAGCTCGATCAGGGCGTACCATGGGTGCGGCGCGTCGAACGGATCTGTCACCCCGGGCACCAGGCGGCAGCCCATGTCCAGGCCGATGCGCGGCACCAGTTCGAAGGCCGTGACCTGGTCGCCGGTGGCGGCGCGGCCGCGAGCCAGCAGGGCCAGTGCGGCGTCCAGGTCGGTCAGCGCGCAAAAGGCGGTCTGCACTTCCCGCGGCTTGGGGAACAGCTTCAGCACGGCGGCGGTGATGATGCCCAGCGTGCCTTCGCCGCCGATGAACAGCTGCTTCAGGTCATAACCGGTGTTGTCTTTGCGCAGGCTTCTCAGGCCATCCCACACGCGGCCGTCGGGCAGCACCACCTCGAGCCCCAGCACCAGGTCGCGGGTGTTGCCGTAGCGCAGCACGCCCGACCCACCGGCATTGGTCGAGATATTGCCGCCGATCTGGCAGCTGCCTTCGGCGCCCAGGCTCAAGGGGAACAGGCAGCCTGCCTCGTCAGCCGCCTGCTGCAGGCTCTCCAGAATCACCCCGGCGTCAACCGTGATGGTGAAATTCAGCGGGTCGACGGAGCGGATGCGGTTCATCCGCTGCAAGCTGAGGAGCACCTGATCACCTGAAGTGTCGGGTGCGGCGCCGCCGCACAGGCCGGTATTGCCGCCCTGCGGCACGATGCCGATTCCGGCCGCGGCGCAAAGGCGGACCACCTTCGCCGTCTCGGCGGTCGAGGCAGGACGCACCACCATGCGGGCGCGACCGTGGAACAGGCCGCGCTCCTCTTCCAGATAGGGTGCCATTTCGGTGGGATCGGCGATCAGGCCGTTGGGCCCGACCACGGCGGCGATGCGCGAAAGAAATTCGTCAGTCATGGGGAGAGGATGTAACGTCAACTGCGTCTGGACACAAGGACTCCACTACCGCTTTGGCGCCTCTCGACGTGTCTTAGCGCTGTCCGCGCGGCGCGGCGGCTCGGCGCAGACGGTCGTTGATGGCGGCGCCCAGGTCGTGGTCGGGAATGGGCATGACGGCGATACCGGTGAACGGGGAACGGTCCAGGGCCCGCAGCATGGCGAACAGGTTGGCTGCGGCCTCTGTCAGGTCGCCGCGCTCGCTCAAATTCATCTGGGCGCCCTCGGCCGGCCCGAATCCCAGCAGCGCCTCGCCGAGGCGTGCCGAGCGGGCGTCGAGGCGGACCGGAAGGCCGGGGGCGTAATGGCTGGACAACATGCCGGGTGAGCGCGGCCCCCCCAGGTCCGAAGCCTTGGCCAGGGCTACCGGGCCCAGTTCCTTTTCCAGGGTTTCGCGGGGAATGCCGCCGGGCCGGAGGAGAGTCGGAGTCTCGCCCGTCAGATCGAGGACGGTGGATTCGACGCCCACCGGACAGGGACCGCCGTCGAGGATCATCGCCAGTGTGCCGGTCAAGCCGTCGGCCACATGCCGGGCGTTGGTCGGGCTGACCCGCCCCGACGGGTTGGCGCTGGGCGCCGCAATCGGTCGGCCGGTGGCCAGCAGCAGCGCCAAGGCGACCGGATGCGCGGGGATGCGGACGGCGATGCTGTCCAGTCCGGCCGAGGCCAGCAGCGATACCGGCGAATCACTCCGCCGCGGCAGCACCAGGGTCAGCGGGCCGGGCCAGAAACACCCGGCCAGGCGTTCGGCGCGCGCGTCCCACTGGGCCAGATGTGCGACGCCGGCGACATCGGGTAAGTGGACGATCAGCGGGTTGAAGCTGGGGCGCCCCTTGGCGGCAAAAATAGCAGCGACGGCGCGATCATCGGTGGCGTCGCCGCCCAGGCCATAGACGGTCTCGGTGGGAAAGGCCACCAATTGACCCGATCGCAGCAGAAAGGCGGCTTTCTGGATGTTGGCCGGGGTGGCGGGGACAATCGGCATCGGGCAGAACTTCAGTGCATCGTAATATAAGACGTGCCGTCGGAAATGTACTTCACTGAACAGACAGGCGTCCGTTACAGCACTAATATACGTTTAACATAAAAGGGCCGCCGGTTTTGAGGGCGGCCCTTGTCTCGCTATTCTGTAGGATCGGACCACCGATCGTCGTGATCCGGAGCCAAGTCACCGCAAAGGCATGTGCGGCGGCTAATCATCGGACGATGTTCATCGTCCGCAATGTTTATATTGTGACGGTTCTTTGAAAGAGTCAAGAAAAAGCCCGGGTTCGCAGACCAATGCGCAGTCATTTCCGGGCTGATTCGAGGGGGGTGGGGGTGCCCCAGGCCACGATGGGAGGATTTTCAAACCCTGGCTTGCCATAGGTCAGCGGGCTGCCGTCGGCCAGGGTGATGTCGCCGCCGGCGGCGCGCAGAATGGCGTGGCCGGCCGCCGTGTCCCATTCCATGGTGCGTCCGAAGCGCGGGTAGAGGTCCCCCTCGCCGGCGGCAATCAGGGCAAATTTCAGCGAACTGCCGGAATGGCGGATTTCAGCGACGGGAAAGTCGCCGATGAAGCTGTCGAAGCGCCCAGGATCGCGGTGTGATCTGCTGGACAGGACCACCAGCCCGCCGGCCGGAGGCTTTCGGCAGGCGATCGGCCGGGGCGGGGCGCCGCCGTCCTCGGCGGTGACCAGGCCCGGGCAGGCGGCGAACAGCCGATCGGGCACCGGTGCGAAGATCACACCCACCAACGGTTTGCCGTCGACAATTAAGCCCATGTTGACGGTGAACTCGCCGTTGCGCTTGACGAACTCCTTGGTCCCGTCCAGCGGGTCGACCAGCCAGAAACGGCCACCGGCCAGGTCAACGACCTTTCCGGCCGCCGCCGCTTCCTCGGAAACCACCGGAATGTCGGGGGTTAGCCGCTCGAGGCCGGCCAGGATGACCTGTTCCGAGCGCAGGTCGGCTTCGGTCACCGGCGACGCGTCCGCTTTTGCCTCGACGGCAAAATCGCTGCGGTAGACCTCGAGGACAGCGGCGCCGGCCTCGCGGGCCAGCCGGCGCAATGGCGGCAGAAGAGCGGTAAAATCGGTCATCGGATATCCTCGGTGGCGAAGCGGTAGGCGCGCAGGTTGGGCGACCAGTGGGTCGGCGCAAGGCCGGCCTTGCGCTTGAGTTGGGCGAGAAAATCCCGCGGCTCGGGCAGAACCTTCCAAACCGCCGGCAGGAACAGGGCTCGGTACTGGCCATCCTCGATGATCAGTCCGTCCGCATGCGGGCGAAGTTTGGCCACCAGGTCGGCCTCGTCGGCGGCGATGATCAATTGCGGAGCGGTGAGTACCGAAATCGATAGATCGGTATCCGTCCATTCGTCTTCCGTCATCGGCGGGAAGCGCGGGTCCTCGAATGCGGCCCGTAGCGCGTTCTCGGCGACATCGGCGGCCAGCGGGCGCCAGGCTGTGGTCGAGCCGATGCACCCCCTGAGCTCGCCGTGGTGCATCAATGTGACGAAGGTGGCCCCCGCGGCCAGCAGGGCAGGCGGCAGGTCGCCGGGCATTTCCGACGGGCCGCCGCTCTTCAGGCGCTTTTCGATGGCCGAGCGGGCGATCGACAGGAGTTGCGCCGCATGTTGGTGCAAGGATGCTCTTCCGGAGTCCGTGTCCGCCGCGGTTTCCGGTTCGGTGAAGCACCAGGCGCCGTAACCGACGACCTGGTCGCGCGGCCCGGCGGTGTCGCCGGAATTGCGCAGGTCCACCGTTTCCACGGTGAGATCGCGCCGCCGGGCGACCGTCAGCAGGCCGGCGATCGGAAGGCGCCCGCAGGCCTGGTCGAAGGTGATGGCGGCGGGGTCGAGCCGCTCGATGGCGTCGCGGGTGGCTAGGTCGACGCCGCGCGCGGCCTTGTAGTCCAGGTAGTGGCTCAAGTCCGAACTGACGACGATCAATGTCTCCGACCCGCCCCACAGGGCGTCCAGCACCGCCGCCACGGAGTCTGCCGAGGCGTCGCCGACTACCAGCGGCACCAGGGTGAAGCGGTCGAAGATGGCCTGCAGGAACGGCAGATGCACTTCCAGGCTATGTTCCTCGCTATGGGCCGCGTCCAGGACAGCAACGCCGGGCAGGACGAGCAGGCCGTTGATGCTGTCGCGATCGACGTTGATGCGCCCCAGCGGCGTATCGAAAGCGTCGGCCGAACTGGCCGCGATGCCTCGGAAGGCGACACGGTGGGACGGCCCGACCAGAACCACCCGCGAGACGTCGTGGCGCGCCGGGATCAGCCGCGCATAGACCGAAGCCGCGACGGGGCCTGAGTAAATATACCCGGCATGCGGGGCGATGATTGCTTTGGGGCGGGCGGCTCCCGGCCTGGCGGCGGAGTCGAGCAGGGAACGGACATCCCGCGCCAGCGTGGCCGGATCGGCGGGGTAGAACATGCCGGCGACGGCCGGACTGCGGACGAAACCCATGGACGGCCTCCTCATCGACTGCGGGCCGGCAGCTTCGTCATCCCCGCGGAAGCGGGGATCCAGGCGACGGAATGGATGGATCCCCGCTGCCGCGGGGATGACGGGTGAAAGCAGGCTTAGCTAACCGCCCTCGTGCCCAATTGTAAAGGTCTCGCGCCCGAGGACCTTCAATAGGTCAGCGCCCGCTGGCGCAGCAGATGGTCGGCCAAGGTTACCGCCAGCATCGCCTCGGCCACCGGAACGCCGCGAATGGCGACGCAAGGATCGTGGCGGCCTTTGGTCGACACCTCGACGTCGTGGCCGTGGCGATCCACGCTTCGGCGGGGCGTCAGGATCGAACTGGTGGGTTTGAGCGCCATGCGGGCGATGATGGGCTGCCCGGTGGATATCCCGCCCAGGATGCCGCCGGCGCGGTTCGACAGGAAGCGTACGCGATCGCCGTTCATCCGCATCTCGTCAGCGTTCTCTTCGCCCGACAGGGCGGCGGCGGCGAAGCCTTCGCCGATTTCAACGCCCTTGACGGCATTGATGCTCATCAGGGCCTTGGCAATGTCGGCATCCAACTTATCGTAGACCGGGTCACCAAGCCCCGCCGGCAGGTTGTCGGCCACCACCTCGACCACGCCGCCGGTCGACGAGCCGGCCTTGCGGACCTCGTCGAGATAGGTTTCCCACAATCGGGCGGCCGTCGCGTCGGGGCACCAGAAGGGATTGTTGGCCAGTTCGGCCCAATCCCAGTTGCCGCGGTCGATCTTGTGCGGCCCCATCTGCACCAGGGCGCCACGAATGGTCACGCCGCCCGGGAGCAGGGTGTCGAGGACGCGACGGGCGACCGCGCCGGCGGCCACCCGGGTGGCCGTCTCGCGGGCCGAGGCGCGGCCGCCGCCCCGGTAGTCGCGGATGCCGTATTTGGCCTGATAGGCGTAGTCGGCGTGGCCGGGCCGGAAGCTGTCGGCGATGTCCGAATAATCCTTGGACCGCTGGTCGGTGTTCTCGATCACCAGGGCGATGGGGGTGCCGGTGGTCTGCCCCTCGAATACGCCGGACAGAATCTTCACCTGGTCGGCTTCGCGGCGCTGGGTGGTGAAGCGGCTCTGGCCGGGTTTGCGCTTATCCAGCCAGGGCTGGATATGGGACTCGGCCAACGGGATGCGGGGTGGGACACCGTCGATCACGCAGCCGATCGCCGGACCGTGGCTTTCGCCGAAGGTGGTGAACCGGAACAGCGTGCCGAAAGCGTTTCCCGCCATGCCTCACACCACGCTGATGTCGGGTGCGTCGACCGCCTTCATGCCGACGACGTGGTAGCCGCAGTCGACATGATGCACTTCGCCGGACACGCCGGTCGACAGGTCGGACAGCAGGTAGACGCCGGCGCCACCGATGTCCTCCAGCGTGACATTGCGCTTCAGCGGCGCATTGTACTGGTTCCACTTCAGGATATAACGGAAGTCGCCGATACCGGATGCGGCCAGGGTCTTGATTGGTCCGGCCGACATGGCGTTGACCCGGACGTTCTGCGCGCCCAGGTCGACGGCCAGATAGCGCACGCTGGCTTCCAGCGCCGCCTTGGCCACGCCCATCACGTTGTAATGCGGCATCACCCGCTCGGCGCCGAAATAGGTCAAGGTCAGCATGCTGCCGCCCTCGGTCATCAGCGGCGCGGCGCGGCGGGCGACGGCGGTGAACGAATAGCAGGAGACGAACATCGTGCGGTTGAAGTTGTCCGCACTGGTGTCCAGATACCGTCCCTTCAGTTCGTCCTTGTCCGAATAGGCGATGGCGTGGACGATGAAATCGAGGCGGCCCCATTTTTCCGAAAGGGTCGCGAAGGCCGCGTCGAGGCTTGCCTCATCGGTGACGTCGCAGGGCAGCAGAAGATCGCAGCCGATGCTCTCGGCCAGGGGGCGGACCCGCTTTTCCAGCGCCTCTCCCTGATAAGTGAAGGCCAGTTCGGCACCATGCGACTGGGCCGCCTTGGCGATCCCCCAGGCGATGGAGCGGTCATTGGCGACACCCATGATCAGGCCCCTCTTGCCGGCCATCAGAGCCGAAGAAACGGTCATACGCTCCTCACTGTCAGAGAATTCCATAGCCATCTTCATGGCGAAGAGGGCGCATCCTACACTAAAGAAGGGTATGGTCAAAGTACGCGTGACGGACCGGAAAGGCGGAGCAGACGGGTGAACATCGCGGCTTGGCGAGGCATCGCGCGGAGGTTGGGCGGGTTGGCCGTCTATGTTGGGAAGCGCTTCTACACCGGCGGTGCGTTCAACATGGCATCGTCGCTGTCCTATACCTCGTTGTTGTCGCTGGTGCCGCTGTTGGCCATCGGCCTGGCGCTCCTGGCCGCGTTTCCGGCGTTCGACGATATCCGGCAGGAACTTCAAGCCGCCGCCTTCCGCTATTTCGTACCGCAGATTGGTCAGCAGGTTCAGAGCTATGTAGGCTCCTTCGTCGCCAACGCGGGTAAGCTGACTGCCGCCGGCATCGTCGGCCTGGCTTTTTCGGCAGTGATGGTTCTGGTGACCATCGAAACCTCGCTCAACCAGATCTTTCGGGTCGAAACGCCGCGCTCGCCCATCTCACGGCTGCTCCTTTACTGGACCGTGGTAACCCTCGGACCCTTGATGCTGGGCGCCAGCCTGTCCCTGTCGGCGTGGTTCTTTGCCGTCGGCGATTGGGCCACGCGTGCCGGATTCTCCAAGCTCACCCAGGCCGTTACCCAGGTGACCCCAACCTTGCTGCTGATGCTGGCCTTCAGCCTGCTGTATCTCACCGTGCCCAATCGCCGGGTCCGCCCGGGCGACGCCCTTGCCGGGGCCTTCGCTGCCGGTATCGCCCTTGCCTTGCTGCGCTGGGGGTTCGGCATATACTTGGCCAACGCTCACAGCTACCAGTCGATCTACGGCGCGGTGGCGGCGGTGCCGATCTTCCTGTTCTGGATGTACTTGTCCTGGGCCGTGGTGCTGTTCGGGGCCGAACTGGCCGCGGCGCTGCCGGAATGGCGGCTGTCTCGCCCCGATCTCGGCGAGCCGCTGCCGGCGCATCGGCGCCTGGCTATCGCCCTGACCATACTGTCGGCGTTGCTGGAGCAGTCGCGGCAGGGCGGCAAGGGCTGGTCGCGGCTGGACTTGCTGGAGCGCGTGGGCGAAGGGGAAAAATCCTTCCTGGCAGTGCTCAACCGCCTGTGCGACCAAGGCTATGCGGCGCGCACGGCGGGCAACCGCTTCGTTCTCGGCCGGGACCTCGGCGAGGTCACCCTGGCGGACTTGGTGCATCTTCTCGACCTTGGCTTGGCTTCGGCCGAAGCGGCGGAATGCGCCGCGCCCTGGATGCAGAGGGTGGCGGACCACCTGGCAGAAGCCGCCCGCGCCGAAACCGGGCCGCTGAACCTGCCGCTGCGCCCGCTGCTGCAAGACGCCCGACACCGGCCGCCGCCGAGGCTATCCGCCTGAGCCGGCTGGCCGGCCGTCATTCCTTTTCCAGCTCGGCTTCGAGTTTGGCCAGAACGTCGGCCAGGGTGGGGTCGGGGAGTTGCGCCAGTACGTCGCGGACATGGCGCAGAGTGCTGCGCGCTGCGTAAAGCTGGTCGAGCAGCGACAGCACGACGGGCAGCGCCTCTTCGTTGATGTCGAGATCGCGGCGCAGGTCGCAGATCAGTTCAAGGCGGGCGACGTCGCTGTCGTCGAATGTCCAGACGTCCCCGTCGTGCAACGGGCGCACCCATTTCTGTTCGATCCAGGCAGTCAGCTCCTGTCCGCTGATTGCATAGCGCGCGATGGCTTCGTCGAAGGTCATCATGGTCAGCCCTCAGCTCATGCCCAGCTTGCTGCGAACGTCGTAAGGGTGTTTGGCGGTCCAGTCGCGCAGGAATTCCTCCAACTCGGTGTCCGGCCTGTCGGGCAGAACGACCTTGAGGGTGACCAACTGGTCGCCCCGGCCGCCACCGCTTGGCGCGCCCTTGCCCTTGAGCCGCAGCACGGTGCCGCTGTTGGAGCCGGGCGGGACGGTCAGGGCCACCTTGCCGTCGACGGTGGGGACGGTGACCTTCCCGCCCAGTACCGCTTCAGGCAGGGTGACCGGAACGGTGACCAGGATATCGTCGCCTTCGCGGCTGAAAAAAGGATGCGGATCGACTTTCAGCTCAACCAGCGCGTCACCGGCCGGCCCGCCGCTCCGGCCCGCATTGCCTTGGCCTTTCAGGCGGAGCGTGGCACCATCCTTGCTGCCGGGAGGAACCTTGACGGCCAGGTTCTTGCCGTTGGGAAGGGTGATCCGCTTGGTGGCGCCCATGACCGCCTCGGGCAGCGTGATGCGCAGCGAGTAGCGGGCGTCGGCCCCCTTGTTCGGGACCTCCATTTCCTCCTGGTCGAAGAAGTTCCAGCCCTTGTTGCGCCCCTTGCTGCGCCGGCGCAGCAATTCGGCGAAGATGTCGTCGGCGTTGTCGCCGAAGCGGAATCCCTCGCTGTATTTGCCGCCCGCCCCGCCTTCCGCGTAGGTGCGGTATGAGGTCCGTGGCCGTTCCGCGCCGCTTGCGTCGATTTCGCCGGCGTCGAAGCGGGCCCGCTTCGCCGGGTCACCCAGAAGGTCGTAGGCGGCGCTGACCTTCTTGAATTTCTCTTCCGCCTGCTTGTTGCCCGGGTTGAGGTCGGGATGCAGGCTGCGCGCCAGCTTGCGGTAGGCGCTCTTGATCTGTTCGGGCGTCGCGGTCCGGGCGACGCCCAGAAGTGCATAAGGATCATCCACCGATTCGTCACCTTCTCATCCGGCAAGGAGGGGTGGCGCCAAGGAACGCCGCCCCTGCCGGCTTTGCCGGCACCAGCTAATGATGGCGCGCCAAGCGCGCGGACCGAAGATGAAAGATAAAGTGTTACTTGACCACTTTCCAGCTGCCGTCCGGCTGACGGCATGCGGTGCCGTAGGCCTTTTGCGTCTTACCGCCGACCGTGACCGTGGTTTCGTATTCGCGGCAATAGGCGCCCGTCGCTTGATCGGTGCCGTCCCGCAAGGGGGTGAAGCTTCCCTGGTTGCCGGATTCCGGGTTGTTCCACAGGATCGTCTGGCCGGTGGGGGCGGCATAGGCGCGCTGTTCCGCCTGCTGGGCATAGGCCTGGTCGGCCTTGTCCAGGGACTTGCCGACTTCGCTGCCGGCATAGGCGCCCAGCAGCGTGCCGATGGCCGTGGCGGCCAGGGCGCCCGAGCCGCGGCCGATCTGCGAGCCGACCAAGCCGCCGGCGGCAGCGCCGATCAAGGCGCCACCGACCTGTTTGTCGCCCATGTCCTGCGTGGCGCAGGCCGCGAGAAGCGAGACAGCCACCGCAGCGGTCGAAGTCCTGAGCGCGATCCTGTTCATTTCGGTCGCTCCGATTTCCAAGGGGCCGTTTCGCGAGGGGGGGTGCCGATGCGGGAAAACCACGCTAACATGACGGCCCCCACCGAAACGTTGGAACACACGACATGCCCCGCAGCGGCAAGGATCCTCTTACTATATTCCACTTGTGGGCGAGTGAGGCGGAAAAAAGCGAGCCGAACGACCCCAACGCCATGGCCCTGGCCACCGCCACTCCCGACGGCCGCCCGTCGGTCCGCATGGTCCTGCTGAAGGGGGCCGACGAACAGGGCTTCGTCTTCTACACCAACCTGGAAAGTCGCAAGGGCGACGAACTCCAGGCCAATCCTCACGCCGCGCTGTGCCTGCACTGGAAGAGCCTCCGACGCCAGGTGCGTGTCGAGGGGCGGGTGCATCCGGTCGATGAGGCCGAGGCGGATGCCTATTTTGCCAGCCGCGCCCGGGGCAGCCAGATTGGTGCCTGGGCCTCGCGGCAGTCGCGGCCGATGGGCGGCCGGTTCGAATTGGAGAAGCGGATCGGCGAATTTGCCGCCAAATTCGGTTTAGGCAGCATCCCGAGGCCGGCTTGCTGGTCCGGCTTCCGGCTGGTACCCGACCGCATCGAGTTCTGGCAAGACCGGCCATTCCGCCTGCATGACCGGACGGTCTATCTGCGATCCGAGGACGGCTGGCGGACCGAGCACCTGTTCCCCTGATTTTATCCCACTGGGCAGGTCTGTCGCGCCTTTCCGGGCATTTCCGTTTGGTCGGAAAGGCGCTAGTGTTCTGACGCAAACTACAGATCCAGGTTACGTCAGAACATTAGCCTTGGTTTTTGTCCCTCGCCAGGCGAGGCCATCGGGCCCCTTGGCCGCCGCCTCAATAGCGGCTGCTTGGGGCCGCTGCTTGGGGCGGCTGGTTGGCCGGTTTCCTTGTCCCAGCGCCCGGTGAGGGCGCGGCCAAAGGGCCGGACGGCCCTGTGCCCGGCGAGGGGCCATGGTAAACCTAGTGCAGTGAGCTTTTTCATTGAGCCACTGCACTAGTGTGGATGGATAAATGGAGCGTTCCGATGTCTCCCGACCAGCAAAGCGACGTTTTCGCCCTGCTGTCGACGCCTGCAGCCTATGGGCCTGGGGTCAGGCGTGTCCGGCGAATCGACACTCATATCTCGGCGGTTTTCATCGCCGGAAACCGGGTCTATAAGCTCAAGCGGGCCGTGCGTCTGCCGTTCGTCGATTTCTCGACACTGGCCGCCCGGCATCGCGCCTGCCAGGCCGAACTGGCCGTGAACCGCCGTACCGCGCCCGCTCTCTATCTCGGCGTAACCCCGGTGACCCGCGAAGACGACGGGACGCTGGCGCTGGGCGGGGAAGGTCAGCCGGTGGACTGGCTGGTGGTGATGCGGCGTTTCGAAGACCTGAATCTGTTCGACCGCATGGCCGCCGCCGGCCGGTTGACCCGCGAACACGCCCGTGCCCTCGCCGACGCGGTGGCCGCCTTGCATGAGACCGCCGAGCTGCGCCCCCAATGGGGCGGCGAAGCGGGGCTCGGCCAGACCATCGAGGGCAATGCCGTGTGCTTCGCCCAGTATATCCCCGGCCTGTTCGATGCGGTGAGCACCGGCCGCCTGACCGAGAAGTCGCTGGAGTGGCTGATCCGTCTCACGCCTCTCCTCGAGGCGCGGCGCGCCTCAGGCAAGGTGAGGCTGTGCCATGGCGATCTCCATTTGGGAAATATCTGCCTGTTCGAGGGGCGGCCCACCCTGTTCGACGCCATCGAGTTCAACGACGAATTCGCCTGTATCGACGTGCTCTACGACCTGGCTTTCCTGCTGATGGATCTCCAGGCGCGGGGGCTGGCCGATATGGCGAACTGGGTGTTCAACCGTTACCTTGAGCGGACCACCGATTTCGAGGGGTTGGCGGCGCTGCCATTGTTTCTGTCGCTGCGGGCGGCGATTCGGGCTCATGTTTCAGCCGCCATGGTGGCCGCCGGCGGCCAAGGGCTGGAACGGGACGCCCTTGCCTATCTCGAACGGGCCTGCGGCTACCTGTCGCCGCCGCCACCACGGTTGTTGGCGGTCGGCGGGCTGTCCGGGTCGGGCAAGTCGCGGCTGGGGCGCGGCCTGGCACCGCTGATGGGGGCGGCGCCGGGGGCGGTGATCCTGCGGACCGACGTGTTGCGTAAACGCCTGATGGGGGTGGGGCCGGAGGTGCGTCTGCCGGCGGAAGGTTATTCCACCGAAATGACCGAGCGGACCTACCAAACCCTTTATGATGAAGCCGAGCGGGTGCTGGCGGCCGGCCAGTCGGTCGTGGCCGATGCGGTGTTCGCCAACGCCACGCAGCGTGCCGCCATCGAGGAGGTGGGCCGCCGAATGGCGGTGCCGTTCGACGGCTTGTGGCTGGAGGCCAGTCCAGAGGTGATGCGCGGCCGCATCCGAACCCGCCGGGGCAATGCGTCCGACGCCACGGTGGCGGTGCTCGAGCGGCAGTTGACCTATGATCTGGGGGCCATCGGCTGGCATCGCGTCGATTCATCGGGGCCGAGGGAAGAGACCTTCAATGACGCGCGGGCGGCCCTGCAGCTATAACTTGCGGCCATGATGAAATGTTGCCTGTTCTCCCTAGTGGTAGAAGGGGCATAATGACATCTGGAACTCCGAAGGGAGGGCAAACATGACTGCCTATCGAACCATTCTCGCCTGTCTCAGCGACCCGGATACAGCTCCGGCCACGCTCGGTTTGGCCTTTCTATTGGGGCGGGATCATGCAAGCCATGTAGAGGCGCTGCACGTGCGCGCCGACCCGGCCAGCGCCGTGCCTTTGGTAGGCGAAGGCATGTCGGGCGCGATGGTGGAGGAGATGTTGGCCGTGGCCGAGCGTCAGGCGGCCGAACGCGCCGGTCGGATTCGCGGTGAATTCGATGCGGCGTCCCGGCAATTGGGCGCCTCGATGGTGACCGTTCCCACCGTTCCGCCGGTCTTCAGCGCTTTGTGGCGCGAAGAGATGGGGCGCGAGGAGGAAGTGGTGGCCAATGCCGGCCGGCTGACCGACCTGCTGGTTCTGGCCAAGCCGTTGCCCGAGCGCGACACCCCGTCCATCATGACGCTCAACGCGGCGCTCATGGAGACCGGACGGCCGGTGCTGCTGGCACCGCCAACCATCCCCGCGGCCATCGGCCGCAATGTCGCGGTCTTCTGGAACGGCAGCGCCGAAGCTTCGCGTGCCGTCGCCGCCGCGATGCCGGTCCTGCAGCGGGCGGAAAGGGTCGCCGTTCTCTCGGCGCGCGAGGAAGACGGCGTGATACCCGGTGAACTGGCCGGGTATCTGGGTTGGCACGAGGTGCAGGCCAGCGTCCATACCTTCGTCGCCGGGCCTCATGTCGGCCAGACTCTGCTGGCTGAGGCGGAAGGTCTCGGGGCCGACCTGGTGGTGATGGGTGCCTATACCCATAGCCGGCTGCGCCAGTTGATCCTGGGCGGCGTGACCCGGCACGTCCTGCATGCCGCAACCTTGCCGGTCCTCTTCAGCCATTGATGGCGTTGTCCCGCGCGGGGTGAGCCCCGCGCGTCGCTAATGCCAATGCGCCCGGCCGCGGCCCAGTGTTGAGTTTCACCGTGGTCGCGGCCGGTGGTATGATGCCGCCCGTTTCACGGAGGAACGTTCGCCCGGTTTCGGGCATCACCAGGCGGGAAAAACCCGCTGGGAAGGAGGTTGCTATGCTGACACTCGAGGATTGTCTCGGCTTCAGCAGGCTGACGGCCGAGCAGATCGAAGCCATCGCCTCCCATCAACATCTGGACATGATCATCGCTGCCGAATGGGCCGAAAACGTGCTTGATCGGCCCGGCGGCCGGGCGGTCGTGCAGCAGGTCCTGGAAGAAGAGGCGGATCGCTGCCGCAACCGTGGGGATTTCCGACGGTGGCGCCGCTACCAAACGGGCTTCGACGAATTCGTCCGCGGGGAAAGGGCCCGCCGCTGATCGGCCCGAGCGGTGTTTGAGCCTGCCGCAGCCGGGGGGGGGGCGGGCGTCGCATCGGAATGGTCGGGGAGGGAAGCGGAGAACGCTTTACGCGTACTGGGCCCTGACGCCTCTGCCGACAGGCATGGAATTCGCGGAACACTTGAGATAGCCATGTTTATCCCGTTGCTAGAATATGCCGACTGCGGTATATTCCTGAAATGGAATGTGTCGTCGCCATCCTTTCCGCCCTGTCAGACCCGATACGCCTGCGCAGCCTGGCCTTGATGGCCGGCGAGGGTGAGTTGTGCGTCTGTGAGCTGACATATACCCTCGAGGCCGGTCAGCCGACCATTTCCAAACATTTGGCGACATTGCGCGAAGCCGGCTTGGTCAAGGATCGGCGCCGGGCCCAGTGGGTGTTCTATTCTGTCGCCACCGACCTGCGGCCTTGGGCGGGCCGGGTGGTCGATGCGGCGCTCGACGGCGTTGCCCAGGCCGCCGAGCACGCTGCGGACCTTCGGCGGCTGAAGGCGATGCCGGGCCGCCCGCCGCGAGACGGCTTGGCCTGAAGGCGGCGCGCATGTTCGAGATCTTTACCCGTCTTGCGGACTGGACGACCTATCGGCCTTCGGCTTGGCCGGGGGCAGAAAGCTGGCCGATGCGGTGCCTTCTTCGTCGAAGACACCACGAAGATTTTCGTGCTTCTGGTGGCGGTCGTTTTCCTCATGGGCCTGTTCCGCACCATGCTCTCGCCCGAGCGGGTGCGGAGCTATATGGAAGGCCGCTCGCATGGTCTCGGCTATCTTCTCACCGTGATCCTGGGAGCCGTCACCCTTTTCTGCTCCTGTTCCTCGGTGCCGCTGTTCATCGGCTTCCTCGAGGGCGACACCGCCGTTGTTGAGCCTGACGGCTCGCTCGCCGGGCGGGCGGCCTATGCCTGGGGTGAAGTGCGCAGCATCGTCGGGCGCATCTGGCTCTATGTGCTCGTCGCCATCGGCATCGGGGCCGCGCTGCATGGCTACGTGCCCGAGGAGCTTTTCGCCCGTATGCCTCGGCGGACAATCCATTCGCCGTTCCCCTGGCCGTCCTGATGGGGCTCCCGCTGTATTCCATGCCACCGGCATCATCCCGGTAGCCGAGGCGCTGATCGCCATGAAGTCGTTCAAAGTTCTGGGTTCGGGCTGCAAGAACTGCGTCGCTACCGCCAAGCTCATCGAAGACAAGGCCAAGGCCCTGGGAATTCCGGTCGAGGTGGAAAAGGTTACCGACACGGCCGCCATCCTGGGCTACGGGGTGATGAGCACGCCGGGCGTCGAACTGGACGGAAAAGTGATCCATGCCGGCGGCGTGCCGGCGCCGGATAAGGTGGCCGGCTGGCTACGGCATTAGCACTGCTCCGTTGGTACCGCAGCACAGTGCTTTTCGACGGTTTGGCGCCAATTCCGGGCGTTCAAAAGGTTGCCTCCGATCGTAACGGGGCGGCGGAGCAACTCTGGGTCAGTGTCGCGGTCAGCCCGATCGGCTATGGCTTGGCGCCGGGGCAGACCCTATACTCCATCCCCATGAGCACAGACACCAAGACGGTCATTCTTACCGGGGCCAGCCAGGGAATCGGGCACGCCACGGTCGAACGCTTCATGCGCGAAGGCTGGCGGGTAATCACTTGCGCCCGGCAGGACGTGCCGGCACATTGCCGCCGCGATCCCTTGTGGTCGCATCACATCCCCACCGACCTGGCGGATCCGGCCAGCCTCGACGCCTTCGTGCGCGAGGCCAACGCCGTTCTGGACGGCCAGCCCCTGCACGCGCTGGTGAATAACGCGGGTGTCAGCCCGAAGACCACCTTCAAGGAGCGACTGGGGATCCTCAACGGCTCTATCGATGGCTGGAAGCAGGTATTCGAACTGAACTTCTTCGCGCCGCTGAAGCTGGCGCGAGGCTTCGCTTCGGCCTTGCATCGGGGCAAGGGGACGGTGATCAACGTCACCTCGATCGCCGGTCACTACGTCCATCCCTTCGCCGGCTCGGCCTATTCCACCTCAAAGGCCGCGTTGTCGGGGCTGACCCGCGAAATGGCGGTGGAATTCGCCCAGTTGGGTGTGCGCGTCAATGCCGTGGCGCCGGGGGAAATCAAGACCGATATGGTCTCGGCCGAATACGAAGCGCTGATTCCCCGCATCCCGCTGGACCGCATGGGCTCAGTGCAGGACGTGGCGGGGGTGATCTTCCGCCTATGCTCCGACGATTTCGGCTATGTGACGGGAAGCGAAGTCTTTGTCACCGGCGGCCAGCACCTGTATTGATTTGTCGTCTGTCCGGAAATAACCGGATCATTTTCGGGCAAACGCGGGGGCGTGCGCCGCACTAACACACTAAGCGCCCCTAAAGTGAGCGGCAGAACTCCTCCAGCCAATTCACGCGACCACGCAACTGCGCGATATCGTGATCCAGCCAGGCCAGCAGGGCCGGATCCTCGCCGGCGCTGGCGTCGCGCAGGTCTTCCAGCCGCGACAGTTCCGAATCGCAGACGTCCAGCAGCATGTCGATCTGCGCTGCCTGTTCCTTGCGATCCAGCAGATGCAGGAAACGGAACTTCAGGGCAACCACCAGCTTGGTCAGGTCCGACGAGGGGCGCATCCGCGCCGTCAGCAATGCACGCAGTTCCCGACGCCCGGCCTCGGTGATGGAGAGCAGGGCGTCGTCTTCCATACCCTGGCCGTCAATGGCCTCCACCAAGCCTTCATAGCGCAGCAGTTCGACGGACAGGCCCATCAGATCGAGGGACGGCCCCATGATGCGGCTGCAGAAGTGCCGCACGGAACCGGCCAGCGCGCTGTAGCGCATGGGGGCGTTCGCCACCGTGCCCAACGCGCAGACGCGAACGGCTTCCTTGGGGGTCAGTGTATTATCGGCAAACATGGCGGCGGCCTCCCGGTCGTCTCCTCAAGCCTTATAATAATAGGCGCGGCAACGGGGTTCGTCCACTCGACGAATGCGCAAGATTGAAATCGCAGGAGCGGAAGGCGGCCATTAAGCCGCCTTCTTGATGCCCAGGCTGCGCCATACCTCGAGCAGCGAGGCGACCAGCCGATCCATCATCGCGTCGTCGTGCAGGGGCGTCGGCGTGATACGCAGGCGCTCGGCCCCTTTCGGCACGGTCGGATAGTTGATCGGCTGGACATAGATATTGTGACGGCGCAGCAGGTCGTCGGAGGCCTGCTTGCACAAGGCGGCGTCGCCTACCATGACCGGGACGATATGGCTGACCGAGGGCAGTACCGGGATGCCTTCGGCGGTCAGGCGCCGCTTCAGTGTGGCGGCACGTTCCTGGTGGCGCTCGCGAATCTCGTTGTGGTCCTTGAGGAAGCGGATACTGGCCAGGGCGCCGGCAGCAACCGCCGGGGGCAGAGCCGAGGAGAAGATGAAGCCTGGGCCGAAACTGCGCACGAAATCCACCAGGCTGTGCGACGCGGCGATATAGCCGCCGACCACGCCGATGGCCTTAGCGAGCGTTCCCTGCACGATGGTGATACGGTCCAGCACGCCGTCACGCTCGGCTACCCCCGCGCCGGCTAGGCCATACATGCCGACGGCATGGACTTCGTCGCAGTAGGTCATGGCATTGTGCTTTTCGGCCACGTCGCAGATCTCGGCCATCGGGGCGATATCGCCGTCCATCGAATAGACGGATTCGAAAGCCACCAGCTTGGGCAGGGCCGGATCGACACTGGACATCAGGCGGTCCAGGTCGGCCGGGTCGTTATGCTTGAAGATATGCCGCTGGGCTTTGGCCTGGCGGATACCCTCGATCATCGAGTTGTGGTTCAGCGCATCGGAAAAGATTTGCAGGTTGGGGATGTGGTTACCCAGCGTCGACAGCGTGGTCTGGTTGGCCACATAGCCGGACGTGAACAGCAACGCCGCTTCCTTGCGGTTCCAGCCGGCCAGTTCCTCTTCCAGCAACACATGGTAGTGATTGGTTCCCGAGATATTGCGGGTGCCACCAGCTCCGGCTCCGCAGTGGCGCAATGCGTCGCACATCGCTTCGATCACTGCCGAGTTCTGTCCCATGCCCAGATAGTCGTTGCTGCACCACACGGTGACGTCGTGGACGGCGCCGTCACGATAGTTCTTCGCTGTCGGGAATGCTCCGGCCTGCCGCTCCAGGTCGGCAAAAACACGGTAGCGACCTTCCCGCCGCAAATCGGCAATGCGGTTGGAGAAGAACTGTTCGTAGTCCATGGGCGGCCTCATTTCATGCGCCGGATCGCCGACGCTCTTCTTGCCGGGCGATCCTAGCGAGGTCAAATCCCCAGTGCAACATGATCGGCGATTAACGAGGGGGCAGGGCAATGCGGGTCACCCTGTTTCCGCTCCTCGATGCATCCCTACGCCGCCCAGGTCCTGTACCGCCCGGCCGCCAGGTCGACTTCGATAATGCGATGGTTGTTCGTGTCGGACACCAACAGGCGGGCCGGGCCCGCGACGGCTATGCCGGCCGGCTCGGCGGCCGGCCGGCATAGCGGATCCGCGCAGTCGCCGATGGCCAGGTCATCGACCCGGTGCGACCGGAGGTCGAGGCGGCGCAGCATGCCGTTGTAACTGTCGGCCACGAGGATCGCGCCGGCCGTTACTGCGAGCCCCAGCGGGTGCTGCAACAGGGCCTGGTCGAACGGGCCGTTCTCATGGCCGAAAGCGAAGAGGCCCTGGCCGACCAGGGTACTGACCTGGGGCCGAGGGGCCAAGGCAAGGTGGCGGATGGCCGAAGATTCGGCATCGGCGAAAAAGAGTCCCCGGCCGTCGGGTGCAGGTGCGATACCACTGGGCTGGGCCAGCAACGCCTGTTCGGCCGGGCCGTCGACGATGTCCTCCCCTCCGGTGCCGGCGATTGGCCGGATGCGGCCGGTCTGCGGATCGAGCAGGCCGATCTGGTGGCTGCCGGCATTGGCAAAATAAAGACCGTCTCCCAGCCGTTCCACGTCCCAGGGGGAAGCCAAGGCGGCGCCGGTGCCGGGTTCGGGCTGGCGCAGCGGTGGGCCGCGATGCCCCAGGCCGGCCACCGTTGAAATCTGTCCGGTAACGCGGTCGATGCGGCGCAAGGCATGGTTTCCAGTGTCGGCGACCCAGATGGCCTCGCCGTCGCAAGCAAGGCCCTGCGGCCCACAGAAGGTGGCTTCGGCGGCGGCGCCATCGGTGAATCCGGGGTTCCCGGAACCGAAGCGGCCGACCTCGGCACCCTGGTCATCGAACAGGGCGATTTGGTGGTGGCCGGCATCCGCCACGGCCCACAGCATGTGGCCGTCGGCGGTCGGGCAAGCCTTGATCTTTCCGGGAAACCGCAGGCGCCCGCACGTTACCTCGGGCGTCGCCAGCGGCAATCTGCCGGGCGACAACTCGCCCTGGTCGCGGAACTGGCGGACCATGTCCCCCAGGCCCTGGACCAGCGCGTCGGGGTTCGGCTCTCCGGCCATCTGGCCGATGACATAGCCGTCAGGTGACAGGAACACGAGGGTCGGCCAGGCGCGGACCGCATAGTCCTCCCACAGGGTCATCGCCGGGTCATGCGCCACGGGATGGCGGACCCCGTGGCGGGCGATAGCCTGGGCGAGGTTGGCGGCTTTCCGTTCGGCCGGGAATTTCGGCGAGTGGATGCCGATAACCGCCACCGCGTCGGGATAGGCGTTCTCAATGCGGCTCAGGGTGGGCAGCACCTGAATGCAGTTGATGCAGCAATAGGTCCAGAAATCGAGAACGACGATGCGCCCGCGCAGGTCGGCCAGGGACACCGGCTTCGGCGTGTTGAACCACTCCAGTCCGGGACGGTCGATCTCTGGCGCGCGGGTGATGCCGAGCATCGGGCAAGCTTTCTTCAGCGGATGCCGCTGCACAAAATAAGGCGCCGCGACGAACCGATTGCAAGAGCCGGCCAATCGCCGGGGTCCGGTGTCGCCGGGGTCCGGTGTCGCCGGGGTCCGGTTGACAAGTGGTGGTACCGCTGAAACACTGGCCGTTCTTCCGATTTTCCGCAATTTCGTTCGAGCCGAGGCCGTCATGAAGCTCCGTATGTTGATTGCCGCCGTCATTTGTGGTCTTGCTATGTCCGCCCAGGCGGCCGAATTCAAGAGCGGCTCGCTGACCATCGAAAACCCGTGGGCGCGCGCCTCGACCGGCCCGATTGCCGGGGCGTTTCTCGTCATCCACAACAATGGCGGCGATGCCGACCGTCTGGTCGGTGTGAGCTCCGAGGCGGCGGGCGAGGTGCAGATGCATCGCAGCCAGGAAGAGAACGGCGTGGTGTCCATGCGCCGTGTCGAGGTCATCGAGGTGCCGGCCCACGGCGAGGTCGCTTTGAAGCCGGGCAGCTACCACATCATGCTGATGGGGCTCAAGGCTCCGCTCAAGGCCGGCGACACCGTGCCCTTGACCTTGAAGTTCGAAAAGGCCGGCCCGGTGGCGGTGACCGCCGTTGTCCAGAGCCCGGCTGCGGCCGCGCCGGGGGGCGGCATGATGGACCACCAGCACATGATGGATCATTCCCACCAATAGAAGAATAGCGGACGTATTTCGCATCAGTGGTCAAGTCGCCCTCCAGGGTTTATGATGGGCCTAGGACCTTCGAAGGAGGATCCGCCATGACCCTGAAGGACATCCTTGTGCACGTCGACAACGGGCCTGCCTGCCCGGCACGCCTGGAAACAGCGGTGAACCTGGCGGTGGCCCACGGCGCCCATCTGGTCGGATTGCACGTGCGGCCGTCGCTCGTGTTGCCCGGAGCCATCTCTCCCGACTATGGCGGCGAGATCTCCCGCCTTCACGGGCTCTACAGTGAAAGCGCGTCCGCCGAGGCCAAGAAGAGTTTCGATCGAGCGGTCGGCGCCGTCAGCCTGTCATCCGAATGGCGTGACATCCGCGGCGACATGATCGACCTTGTAGCCCTGCATTCCCGCTATTGCGATCTGGCCATCGTCGGCCAAGCCGACAGCGCCGACGGAGCGATCGTGGGCGATCGGCGCCTCTGCGATCACCTGCCTATCGCCAGCGGGGTGCCGGTGTTGGTGGTGCCTTGCGTGGGGCACTACCCGGTGGTCGGTGAGCGTATTCTGGTCGGTTGGGATGCCAGCCGCGAGGCGAAGCGTGCACTGAGCGACGCCATGCCGCTGCTGGCGCGCGCCAAGCGCGTCGTCGTCCTGGCGGTAAATCCTGAAGGTGGGGGCAAGCACGGCGACGTCCCTTGCGCCGACATCGCCCTGCATCTGGCGCGCCACGGCGTCAAGGCGGTCTGCGAGACGATCCGGGCCGAGGATCTTGAGGTCGGTAGCGTGCTGCTGTCCCGTGCCGCCGACGAAGAGGCCGACATGATCGTGATCGGCTCCTATGCCCACTCTCGGCTGAGGGAACTGGTCCTCGGTGGCACCACCCGCCATCTCTTGGCGCATATGACCGTGCCGGTTCTGATGTCGCATTGAGAAAAGCGCGGGGCTAACGCTCCCCGCCGCGCGGGTCCAGGGTATCCTGCAATCCGTCGCCCAGCAGGTTGAACGACAGCACGGTGAGGAAGATCAGCACGCCGGGCCAGACGGCCAGGGCGGGAGCGGTGTACATCTGATCCAGAGCGGATGACAACATGTTGCCCCAGCTGGGCATGGGTGGCTGCACGCCGAGTCCCAGGAAGGACAAGGCGCTTTCCAGCAGGATGATGTTGCCGATGGACAGCGTTGCCGCGACGATCATCGGAGAGACCACGTTGGGCAGGATGTGCACAGTCATGACGTGTAGCGGGCGGGCTCCCAGCGCCTCGGCGGCACGGACGAAGTCCTGGACCTTCACCGTCAAGGTGGCGGCGCGGACCAGCCTTGCCACGGTCGTCCAGCCGACCAGAGCTATGATGACTACGATGCGTCCAAGGCTTGCCAGTTCCGAGTGGAATAGTTCGGGCGGCAGGCCGACCTTGGCTGGGTCGACCGCGCCCAGGATGATCAGCAGGGGCAGCAGCGGCAGGGCGATGACTCCGTCGGTCAGGCGCATCAGCAGCGCGTCGGCGGCGCCGCCAAAATAGCCGGCCGCCAACCCGACGACCGTTCCCACCGCCGCCGCGACCAGGGCGGTGACCAGGCCGACCGCCAGGGATACCTGTCCACCCCTCAACAGGCGCAGCAGCAGGTCGCGGCCCACTTCGTCGGTGCCAAGCGGATGGGCCGCCGAAGGCCCGGCCAACTGCGCAGCCAGATCCAGAGTCTCGGCATCGATGCCCAGCGCCCGCTCGACCAGCCCGGCCGATGCCGCGGCCGCGACCAGCAGAGCCAGGAGCGCCAGGGCGAAGATCGCGGCGGGGTGCCGCAGCAGCCCCCTCATCGGAAATGGATCCGGGGGTCGAGAACGCCATACAGAAGATCGGCCAGCAGGCTGCCGAACAAGGTCAGTCCGGTCGCCAGCATCAGCCCGGCCAGGGCCAGATTGTAGTCGTTGCCCATCACCGCGTCGTAGATCAGCTTGCCCATGCCGGGATAGGCGAACACCGTTTCGGTGACCAGAACGCCGGAGAACAGGGTGCCGAGGTCGAGCGCCAGGATCGTCACCACGGGGATCATGGCGTTGCGCAAGGCGTGGCGGAGAACCACCTGTGCCCAGGACAGGCCCTTGGCGCGCGCGGTGCGGATCCAGTCCTGGCGCAGGGTGCCGATCATGGCGGCCCGCATGTAGCGCATGTAATGGCCGAAGCTGGCCAGGGCCAAGGCGGCGACCGGCAGTGCCAGGTGCCGCAGCCGGTCGACGAGGCCGCCCCCGCCCACCGTCTCGACCCCCGAGGCGGGAAGCCAGGCCAGATCGACGGCGAAGATGATGATGAGAACCAGACCGAGCCAGAATACCGGCAGCGAGATGGCGGCGAAGGCGGCAAGGTTCAGCGCATGGTCGAGCGGGCGCCGATGGCGCAGCGCCGCGACGGCGCCGGCCGGGAGGGCGGCCAGGGCGGCGGCGGCCAAGCTGCTGATCATCAGCGCGGCGGTGTTGGCGAGCGGCGGCCCCAGGGTGTCGATCACCGGCAGGGCCGACAGGCGCGAAAAGCCAAGGTTGCCCGACAGGGCGGCCGTCAGCCAGTGCCAGTAGCGCAAGCCAAGCGGTTGATCCAGGCCATAAAGCGCCTTCAGGCGGGCAACGTCGGCGGGGGTCATGGTCGGCGACCCGGCGGCCATCAGTTCCACCGGATCGCCCGGCATCAGGCCGATCAGTCCATAGACCAGGAAGGACATGACCAGCATCACCAGGGCGGCCTGGATCAGGCGGTGGATCAGGTGGCGGGCCATGGCGTCATCCTGAACATCATCGTGATCCCGAGAAGGATGCCAGCGATGTTCGCTCCCACACTCATTCCCCCACCCGCCAGTTCTCCACCCACAAGGTGGTGGGGTACTGATGGCCGGTGGGTTCGACGCCCTGCAGCCACTTCGGCAGGATGAACGGATCCGCGCGGAAAGTCAGAGGCAGATCGGGCAGGTCCTCGGCATAGAGTTCCTGCAGCCGGTACCACAGGTCGCGGCGCTTGTCCCGGTCGAGTTGCACCTCGATGGCGTCGATCAGCCGGTCCATCTGAGGATTCTTGTAGCCCCCCACATTTTCGCCGGCGAAATTGTTCTCCTTGGTGGGGACCATGTCGGAATAAAGGGTCAGCCGCGGCACGTTTTCCGGCGAGGACATCCAAGCGAACAGCGCGAGCGAGGGGAAGGCGTGCTTCAACACGGTCTCGCCGAAAAAGGTGCGGGCCGGCTGGTTGCGCAGGGTGACATCGATGCCCAGCCGCTTCCAGGCCTGCTGGCACACCAGTTCCATCACCTCGCGGTTACGCATTCCGGCCGTGGTCATCAGTTCCACGCTCAGCTTTTCGCCCTTGGCGTTTCGTCGCTGGCCGTCCGCGCCCAGGCTCCATCCGGCGGCGTCGAGCAGCCGGCCAGCCTTCACCGGATCGAAGGGATAGGTCTTGACCTTGGGGTCGGCACACCAGTCAAGCGGATTGACCAGGCTGTTGGCCACCTCCTGCTTGCCCTGGAAGATCTGCTGGACCATCGACTTGCGGTCGAGGCCGTAGAGCAGGGCTTGGCGCACCCTTCGGTCGGCCAGCGCCGGATTGTCCATGTTGACGGTTATGTGATCGTAGGAGAGGCCCGGCTTATAGATGACGGTCCATTCCGGGCGGTTGCGGCGCTCGAAGGCCAGTGCGCCGTCTACCGTCATGCCCAACTCGCCGGCGATCATGTCAATGCCCCCGGCCAGAAGGTTGGCTTCCAGGGCCGGCGTCGTCTCGATGGCCTTGACGACGATTTTGGCGAAGGCCGGCTTGCGGCCCCACCAGGTGGGGTTGCGCTCGAGCACCACGTACTGGCCGCGCACCACCTTGGTGATCTTGTAGGGGCCGAAATAGAGGCCGGGATTGGTCGTGTCGGTCTCGTAAAGGCTCTTGTTGCGATACTCGGCCGGTTCGGCGAAAGCCGCCCTTTCCAGATGAACGGGCAGAATCTGGAAGTCGTTTATGGCGTTGTAGTCAAAGGTCAGGCGGTCGAAATGCAGGGTAAAGGTCCTGGCATCCTTCGCCTCGACCGAAAGAATTCGGCGAAATAGCTCCCCGTTGGCGACTCCGCTTTGCGGGTGGCGTCCCACCTGCCAGGTGAACAGCACGTCGTCGGTGGTCACCGGCACACCGTCGCCCCAGGTGGCACCCGGCTGGATGGTGTAGGTGATGGCAACGCCGATACGGCCCCCGGGCAGGGTCTCCGGGATTGCCATGCGATTTCCGAGAGTCGGCAGGCGGGTGCACAGCATGCACACCAGTTGCCAATCCTTGTCGTAGACGGTGAACGGCCGCCGGGCCAGGCCAAGGATGTAATCCCTCGCCGCCATGGTGTCGATCAGCGGGTTGAAAGTGGACGGGAACTGCGAAATCCCGATGACCAGTTGGTCGTGCTGGGCACGCGCCGCCCCGGGCAGAGCCAGGCAAATCAGCAACAGAAGGCCGAGAACAAAGCGACGGCACTGCCGCATCGTTCAGGCCCACTCGGTTTCTGGGGGGAGCGGGCGGGGACGGTTGTCGTCGGTCACCGCGACGAAATGGAAGAGCGCCGAAGTGACGCGCACCAGCTGGCGGCTCCTGCAGCGGCGGACCCAGGCCTCGACGGCGATGGACATGGAACTGCGGCCGACCCTGACGATCTCGGTGTAGCAACTCACCTCGTCGCCGACGAAGACGGGAGCGTGGAAGACCATGCCGTCCACCGCCACCGTGGCGACGCGGCCGTTCGCCCGGAACATGGCGTGGGTGCCGCCCGCCAGGTCCATCTGGCTCATCAGCCAGCCGCCGAAGATCTGGCCCGAAGGATTGGTGTCGGCGGGCATGGCGATGGAGCGCAGGGACAGAATTCCGGTGGGGGTGGGTTCAGGGGCTGCCATTGATCTCGCTTCCGTGGTCTCTCATGGTTCCTGCCGAATCGAAGGAACCCGACATTAATGTACGTGCACGGATTAGGCAAATCCACGGGAGGCAGGCGTGAGATAACCGGATAAGCGTGCGCACCGCTGGCCGCACTACGGAATCAATGGTCCGGTAAGGACGAAGAATGGATCCGGGTAAGAGAACGCCCCTTCCCGCCTCGGGCGGGGGATGAGCTGGGGAAGGGGCGTTCCAGGCGATCACCGGAGGGGCGGTGTGTCGCCGTACTGAATTGTTGAGCGATGCCAACGGCGCATTGGACCACGGCCTGGTAACAGTAGAATTGCGTGCAGCGGCCTTTTCGTTTCATTTTGTAACAGGCGGGCTTGACCGAAACCCTCCGTTACCCGATTTCCGCTGCCGCGGTATGCCCGCCACGCATATACTGCGGGTATGCCCGATCCCAACGTATCGCATATCCTGGTGGTCGACGACGACCGAGAAATTCGCGAACTGCTTGCCCGTTTCCTGGCGAAGCACGGCCTGCGCGTCAGCGCCGCGAAAGACGGCGTGGAGATGATGAAGATCCTGGACGGCTCGGCCGTGGACCTGGTGGTCCTCGACCTCATGCTGCCGGGCGAGGACGGTCTGTCCCTATGCCGCCGGCTGCGGGCGAAGTCCAGCCTCCCGGTGATCATGCTGACCGCCATGGGCGAAGACACCGACCGCATCGTCGGGCTGGAAATGGGGGCCGACGACTATCTGCCCAAGCCATTCAATCCTCGCGAACTGCTGGCCCGGATCAAGGCGGTGCTACGCCGCGTGCAGGCCGTGCCGACCGTCGACTCGCCTGTCGGCGACGTCGTGCGTTTCGATGGCTGGTCCATGGAGCTGGGAGCCCGACGCCTGGTATCGCCCGAGGGGGCCGAGGTCGAGCTGTCCACCGGCGAATACGAACTGTTGCTGGCCTTCGTCACCCATCCGCGCCGCGTGCTGAGCCGGGACCAGTTGCTCGATCTGGCGCGGGGCCGCAGTGCGGCGCCGTTCGACCGCAGCATCGACATCCAGGTGATGCGCCTGCGCCGAAAGATTGAAAGCGATCCGAAAGAACCACGCCTGATCAAGACGGTGCGCGGCGGCGGATACGTGTTTGCCGCCGAGGTGGCTTCGTGAGCTTCGGCTGGCGACGGTTTGTGCCCGACACACTGGTCGGCCGCACGCTGATGGTGCTGTTGGCCGGCCTGGTCCTGTCGCAACTGGCCGGCCTGGTCCTGTTTTCCATCAACCGGCTGGAGCTGGCCAATCGCCTTGGCGCCTCGCAGGCGGCCGATCGCATCGCCGGGGTCCTGCAGCTGGTCGAGCAGACGCCCGAGGCCGAGCGCGGACGGGTCGTCCATGCCATGGAACGGCCGGGCCTGAGGGTTGGCTGGGGACTCTCGCCATTGACCGGCGGTGACGATAAGGCGAGCGAAAGCGTCGTGCTGCGCCATGAACTGGAGCGACGCCTGCCAGGTCGGCTTTTCCATGCGGAGTTCCGGCCACCGCCGGTGCCTCCGCCACCGGGCGAAGGACCGGAGCCGGGACCAGGAATGAGTCATGGCCGTCCCCCGGCGACACTGGTTGCCGTGCGACTCGACGACGGCACCTGGCTCAACATCGCGGTGTTCTGGCCTCATGAGGGAACCCTGTGGCGCCCCGGGTTCGTCGGCCCTCTGGGCGGCGGCCTGCTGGTCGTGGTCACCTTGTCCGTTCTCGCGGTGCGCCGCGCCGCCAAGCCGTTGCGCCAACTTGCCGAGGCCGCCGAGCGGCTGGGTCGCGACGTGGCGGCGCCGCCCCTCGCCGTCGGCGGACCCTACGAGGTCCGGCAGGCGGCATTGGCCTTCAACCGCATGCAGCACCGTCTGCGCCGCTTCATCAATGACCGCACCCAGATGATCGCCGCCATCAGCCACGACCTGCGGACACCGATCACCCGGCTGAAGCTGCGCGCCGAATTCGTCGAAGACGAGGAGCAGCGGATCAAGATGCTGGCCGATCTCGACGAGATGGAGGCGATGATCGCCGCCACCCTGGCTTTCGCCCGTGAAGACGCCCTGCGCGAGGCGCATCGCCCGGTCGATCTGGCACAACTGCTGCGTGGGCTGTGCACCGATTTCCACGCCACGTACAGAGGCCCCGACAGTTTGATCGTCAATGCGGGCGAGACCGGGCTGAAACGCGCCTTCGCCAACCTTCTCGACAATGCCCGCAAATATGGAGGCGCGGCCCGGGTCGGGGTGGTCGCCGACGGCGGGCATGCGGTGGTCACTATCGACGACGACGGGCCGGGTATACCGGAGAGCGAATTGGAACGCGTTTTCGCGCCCTTTTATCGCGTTGAAAGCTCGCGCAATCGCGAGACCGGTGGCACTGGCCTCGGCCTTTCGGTCGCCCGTTCCGTGATGCGCGCCCACGGCGGCGACATCGCCCTGACCAACCGCTCGAGTGGCGGACTGTCGGCGCTGGTCACCGTTCCTATCTGAATTCAGTGCGGACGCGATTCGCGGCCCGCACCTTCGACTCCGCGTGGTGCGGCCGGGCGCGGCTCCTCCGGCTCCAACGGTCCATTGCCGACATGTTCTCGGATCGGATTGACCGCATCATTGGCGACACGGCTGGAAAGATGCAGCAGGCGCGCGCTTTGGGCGACCAGCACGTCCACCGTCTCCTTGACGAAGTCACGCTGACGGGCGATCACCTCTTCCATGGTTCGGCATTCCAGAAGGTCGTTGGCCAGCTGCATTCCAAGGCGCATCGACCGCTGGGTGAAATGCGTCATCTCCCAGCCCATTTCCTGCAGGCCGCGCGCTAGGCGGGCGCTGGACTGCATCATGGCGTCGAAATCGGCCCGCGAATGCTCGGTGATGTCGCGATAGGCATGGGTCGACATATTCAGCAGGTTATGCGCTTCCTCCTGCTGGCTGCGCACCATGTCGGCTGTCTGGCGGATTGCCCGGTCGGTCACGCGCGTCGCTTGTTCTGCCGCCTGGCGCCCGGATTCAGCAGCCTGCTGCCCCGTCTGTTCGGCGGCCTGCCTGCCGGCCTCGACGCTGTGCTGGGCTTCCTCAGCCACCCGCGGGGGGCGTTGCCCGCCGCTCCCCGGGTCGGTGGGGGTGGCGGGTTGTGCCGGCCGCTCGCCAGGCGCGGAGGTGCCGCTCGCTTCGTCCTTCCTGTTCGCCATGATGAGCTTCCTCCTCGACGGGTTCGATGGTGGCGAAACGGCTCATGCCATCGAAGGTTCCCGTCGCGGTGAGGAAATGTTCGGCAGCGGCCAAGCGCGCATGGCGATGCCTCGGCCGGAAGGAGAACGTTCGGCGTGCCGGAATGTTTCGGCGCCTCAGGCGCCCCGCAGTCATGTTTCCTTGCTACGCCCGTTCCGAATGAAAAACGCCGGGGCGTGTCCCGGCGTTCCGATGCGTGGAAAACCGGCCGAAATCAGCCGGCGTGCTCGTCAGGAGAGGACGCTGTTGCCAACACCACGACGGTGATCAGCATGACGGCGGTCATGGCCAGACCGAAGTACAATGCCAGGCCGAACAGGCTGATCTTGAAGTCGAGACCGATGAAAACGCCGACATAGACGAGCAACCCGACGAGGGCGACGCCCAGGGAACTGAGGGTCTTGGCAGTGGCAGACATGCGAACTCCTTAAGTAATTGCCGCGGCGACGAATTTCCAGCCGAACCGGGGCGCCAGCCCCTGCTCAGCCGTTCGGGGCGCGGCTTTCCTTTTTCCCCCCGGGAAGCCACACCGAACGAGCAGTCTGCTTCCGAAACGGTACAACCGTCAATGCCCAAACACAGGAACATACGGTTGGGTCGGCTGTTGACCTGCCAGCCGCTGGCCGGAATGGCGCTGGTGGTCCTGCCCTGAGGCTTGGCCTCCAGGCCTCAAGGCCGGACCACCAACTGACTGAATTGTGGCGAGCATCTGGAGGATGACGCCCGCACCATCCGTCAGGTGCTCGCCACAGGGTAGGAGCATTCCGCGTGCAGACAGGGCCGCGCATTTACAACCTTTTCCCTCTGCTGGCAGGCGATGTGGAAGGGTGGGCCGGCCACCTTGGGCGCATTGCCGGCATGGGATTCGATTGGCTCTTCATCAATCCGTTCCACTACCCCGGCTTTTCCGGCAGCCTTTACGCGGTCAAGGACTATTACGAGATGCATCCGCTGTTGCGCGGAACCAGCCGGGAAGGTGCCGATGATCTGTTGCGCGGCTTCGTCGCGGCGGCGGCAGGGCACGGTCTCAGGGTGATGATGGACCTCGTGGTCAATCATACCTCGAAGGACAGCAGGCTGGTCGAACGGCATCCCAACTGGTTCGCCCGCAACCGGGATGGCTCGTTGCGATCCCCTCGGGCGATCGATCCGACCGCTCCGGAAGGCTTTGTCGAATGGGGCGATCTGGCCGAAATGGATTTCGCCAACCCGTCGATCCATTCCGATGTGGTGGCCTATTTCCGTGGAGTTGCCGGCCATTATGCCGAACTTGGGTTTGCCGGCTTTCGCTGCGACGCCGCCTATCAGGTGCCGTCGATGGTTTGGGAAGGCATCATCGGCGGCGTCAAGCGGCGCCGGCCGGATACGGTGTTCGCCGCCGAAACCTTGGGATGCACCCCGGATCAGGCGGCCGAAGTTGGGCGGGCCGGCTTCGACTATCTGTTCAACAGCGCCAAGTGGTGGGATTTCCGCTCGGACTGGTACTTCGAACAGTACGACCTATTCCGCGGCATCGCTCCGTCCATAGCCTTCCCGGAAAGCCACGACACCCCGCGCCTGGCCGCCGAACTGCCGGCCGGCGCCGACGTCGAAGCCCATTACCGGCGACGGCTGGCGTTCTCGCTGTTCGCCTCGGCCGGGTGGATGATGCCCCTGGGCTACGAATATGGTTTCGTCCGCCGTCTGGATGTGGTGGCGACCCGGCCGGGCGACTGGGAAAAGGCGCGCTTTGACCTGTCTTCCTTCGTCACTCGGCTGAACCGGCTCAAGGCCAGCACCCGCGCGCTCAACGAGGAAGGACGGCTGGAGCGCCTGACTTCGCCCGACGGGCCGGTTCTGGCATTGCGTCGCCACGACCGGGCCGAGGAGGACGCGGTATTGCTGCTGATGAACCTCGACGAAGCAGGCGAACGGACGGTGGATCTGGCAGCGTTCGGCGATGCCGGCGAGGATATCACGCCCGGCGGCGGACCTGCGGAGGCGAATCGCGACCGGGTGGTCCTGGCACCTCTGGAAGCCCGCCTGCTGCACCGGAGCAGGCAGGGCACCTCCGTCGGAAGCGCCGCGTCGCGCGGCCTGCCGCACACCGTCAGCCGGGCCATCGTCATCGAGGACGTCCGGCCGCGCCTCGATGACGGCCGCTACCCGGTGAAACGGGAAGTGGGCGACATGGTGGAAGTGTCTGCCGACGTCTTCACCGACGGACATGACCACCTGGCTGCGCGGATCCTGTTCAAGGAGAAGGGCTCGTCGCGCTGGGATGAAACGGTGCTGGCGGCGCGCGACAATGACCGCTGGGCCGGGCGCTTCCTGCTGACCCGCAACTGCCGATGGGTTTTCACCATCGAGGCCTGGGTCGACCGATTCGAGTCGTGGCGTGACGGCGTGCTCAAGAAGCGGCAGGCTGGACAGGACCTCGGTATCGACCTGGCGGAAGGCCGGCAGCTCGTCGAATCCGCCCTGGCCCGCGCCGACGCGCCGGACCGTACACGGTTGGAACGCATCCTGGCCGATGTGGACCGGGCTGCCAACGAGGACGAGCGGAGCGGGCTGTTGCTGTCCTCGCTGGTCCGCCAGCTGATGGTTTTGAGCCCGGACCGTAGCCGCGCGGTCGCATGCGATCGCGAATACGAGGTGGTGGCCGACCGGGTCGGCGCCCGCTATGCCGCCTGGTACGAGATGTTTCCCCGCTCGCAGGGACGGGATCCGACCAGGAGCGCGACATTCGGCGACTGCGCGGCTCGGCTGCCCGATATCGCTGCGATGGGGTTCGACGTCATCTATCTGGTGCCGATCCACCCCATCGGCCGGGTGCATCGCAAGGGGGCCGACAACAGCCTGGAAGCCGGTCCCGAGGATCCGGGAAGTCCCTATGCCATCGGCTCGGCGGAAGGCGGTCACCGGGCGGTCCATCCGGATCTCGGCACACTGGAGGATTTCCGCAGCTTTGTCGCTGAGGCCCGTCGGCTGAACATGGAGGTGGCGCTCGACCTGGCCCTCCAATGCGCGCCGGATCACCCATGGGTCGCCGAGCATCCGGAATGGTTCCGCTTCCGCCCCGACGGCACCATCCGCTATGCGGAGAACCCGCCGAAGAAGTACCAGGATATCGTCAATGTCGACTTCTGGAACGCCGAAGCACGCGCCCTCTGGGACGAAATCCTGGGGACCGTGCTGTTCTGGGTCGGACAGGGCGTGACGATCTTCAGGGTCGACAACCCCCACACCAAGCCGGTGCCGTTCTGGGAGTGGCTGATCGCCACCGTCCAGGCGCGCCACCCCGAGGTTCTGTTCCTCGCCGAAGCGTTCACCCGGCCGAAGATGATGCGGATGCTGGCCAAAGTCGGCTTCAACCAGAGCTATACCTATTTCGCCTGGCGCAATTTCAAGGATGAGCTGACCGAGTATCTGACCGAGCTGGCGCTAAGCGAAATGCGCGAATACTACCGCCCACACTTCTTCACCAATACCCCTGACATCCTGACTGCTTATCTGCAGACGGGCGGGCGCCCGGCCTTCCGCATCCGGCTGGTGCTGGCCGCCACGCTGTCATCGCTCTA
Organism: Pseudomonadota bacterium; assembly: GCA_021793155.1. GTDB lineage: Bacteria > Pseudomonadota > Alphaproteobacteria > Rhodospirillales > Magnetospirillaceae > DUZF01. The sequence continues at coordinate 83,777 of JAJYTF010000006.1, forward strand.
CGGCATCTACAACGGCTTCGAACTATGCGAGGCGGCGGCCGTTCCGGGCAGCGAGGAATACCTGCATTCCGAGAAATACCAATACAAGGTCTGGGAGTGGAACCGCCCCGGCAACATCAAGGCGGATATCACCCGGATCAATGCCATCCGACGGGCCAATCCGGCCCTGCACGAGTTCGAGAACTTGAGGTTTCACCAGGCGGACGATGACAGCGTGCTGTTCTACGGGAAGATGAGCTTGGACCGGTCGAACATGGTGTTCGTCGCGGTCAACCTGGACCCTTTCGACGTCCACGAGGCCGTCCTGCATTTTCCGCTTGCCGAAATGGGGGTACCGGAAGGCGAAACCTTCGAGGTGGAAGAATTGCTGGGTGGCGGACACCATCTGTGGCGTGGCGCGGAACACCGCCAGAGGCTTGACCCGCAGGTCAATCCGGCTGCCGTTTTCCGGATCACCGTGTGGCGGTCGGTCGGCTGGCGAGAGCCATGCCTGTAGAGAGATTGCGCGCCGTGGAAAAAGCGCCGGTGTCATCCTGAGCGGAGCGAAGGATCTCGCTGGCCGAGGAGATCCCTCGCTCTGCTCGGGATGACAGTTGCGATGCCCGCCCGTGATCCTTACTGGTTCAAGGACACCGTCATCTACCAGTTGCACGTCAAGTCGTTCTTCGATGCGAACAACGACGGGATCGGCGATTTCCGGGGGCTGACGGACCGGCTCGACTACATTCGGCGACTTGGCGTCGAGACCATCTGGCTGCTGCCGTTCTATCCGTCGCCGCTCAAGGACGACGGCTACGACATCGCCGACTACCGCAACGTCCACCCCAGCTACGGGACCCTGCGGGATTTCCGGACATTCGTCCGCAAAGCCCATGCCCACGGCCTCAAGGTGCTGACGGAACTGGTCATCAATCACACCTCGGATCAGCACCCCTGGTTTCAGCGGGCCCGACGGGCGCCGCCGCGCTCGGCAGCACGCCGATTCTACGTATGGAGCACCACCTACGAGCGCTACGCGGGCACCCGCATCATCTTCACCGACACGGAGAAATCCAACTGGCAATGGGACGACACGGCCGGCGCCTATTACTGGCACCGCTTCTTCGCGCATCAACCCGACCTCAATTTCGACAATCCGCGAGTGGTGCGCGAGGTCATCGCGGTCATGCGGTTCTGGCTGGATATCGGCGTCGATGGCATGCGGCTCGACGCCGTCCCCTATCTGTGCGAGCGCGAGGGCACCAACAACGAGAACCTGGCCGAGACCCACGCCATCCTGAAGCGTCTGCGCCGGGCCATGGACGAAAGCCATCCGGGGCGGATCTTCCTGGCCGAGGCGAATCAGTGGCCCGAGGATGTGCTGCCCTATTTTGGCCAGGGCGACGAATGCCACATGGCGTTCCATTTCCCGCTGATGCCGCGCATGTTCATGGCGATCGCACGCGAGGACCGGCATCCCATCACCGACATCATGCGCCAGACGCCGGAGATCCCGCCCAACTGCCAGTGGGCGGTGTTTCTGCGCAATCACGACGAACTCACCCTGGAAATGGTCACCGACCGCGAGCGGGACTATTTGTGGGACACTTACGCCAAGGATCTGCGCGCGCGCCTCAACGTCGGGATCCGCCGGCGGCTGGCTCCGCTGATGGACAATGACCGGCGCAAGATCGAACTGATGAACAGCCTGCTGATGAGCATGCCCGGCACGCCGATCATCTATTACGGTGACGAACTGGGCATGGGCGACAACATCTTCCTCGGCGACCGCAACGGGGTCAGGACGCCCATGCAGTGGTCGGAAGACCGTAACGGCGGGTTTTCGCGGGCCGACCCGTCATCCTTGTACCTGCCGGCCATCATGGATCCCGGCTACGGCTACCGCTCGCTCAACGTCGAGGCGCAGACCCGCAGCCCGTCTTCGCTGCTCAACTGGATGCGCCGCCTGATCCAGGTGCGTCGCAGCCGCAGCACCTTCGGGCGCGGCTCCCTGCGGTTCGTCTACCCGGCCAACCGGCGGATCCTCGCCTATTTGCGGGAATACGAAGGCGAGGCCATCCTATGTGTGGTCAATCTCGCCCGCTCGGTCCAGGGTGTCGAACTGGAATTGGCCGAGTTCAAGGGGCGGGTGCCGATCGAACTCATGGGGCAGAGTTCCCTGCCGCCCATCGGCGATCTGCCCTATTTCCTCACCCTGCCGCCCTATGCTTTCTACTGGCTGCTGCTAGCTCGCGAGACCGAAGCGCCTGACTGGCATCAGGAGGTGGCGGCGGCATCGCCCGAATTGCACACGCTGGTGGTCCGCGACGGGATCGCCGGCATCCTGCTCGGCAGTTGCCGTCGTTCGCTGGAGAACGATATCCTGCCGCGCTTTCTGCCCAACCAGCGCTGGTACGGTGACAAGGGGCAGGCGATTGCCGGAATCGAGATCCTCCGCTGGGCCGACTTGCCCGACGGCCGCGGGGGGAACTGGCTGCTGGTCCTGGTAGCGGTGCGCCGGGCCGATGGCGTGGTGCGACAGTATTCGCTTCCGCTGGCCTCGGCCTGGGGAGCGGTGGGCGAGGAGATGGCCGCTGCCGCCAATCCCGCCGTCCTCGCTCGTTTGCGGTCCGGACCGAGAGTGGGCGCGCTGTACGATGCGGCCGCTGATGAGGGGTTTTCCTTGGCCTTGCTAGCGGCGATGCGCGACGGTCGGACCTTTCCGGCCCCGGAAGGGCTGGTGGCCTGCTTCTACACCAAGGCGATGGAAACCCTTCTGTGGGCGCCCGAAGTGCCCTCGGTTCGCCGCGTCAGCGCCGAGCAGTCGAACAGTTCGATCGTCGTCGGCGAGGCGGCGGTGATCAAGCTGATCCGCCGGCCCGAGCCGGGTATCAGCGTCGAGGTGGAGATGGGGCGTTACCTTACCGAGGTCACGACCTTTCCCTTCGCCCCGGCCCTGCTGGGCGGGATCTCGCTGAATGAGCCGGGCGGTCGCGCCGTGTTTGTGGCGACGGCGCATGCGCTGGTGCCCAATCAAGGCGATGCCTGGTCCTGGGCAACCCGCCAGCTGGAGCGCTTCCTCGACGAACTGAGCCTGCTGCCGCCGGCGGAAAGCAGTAACCGCCTGACTGCCGGGGATCCGGAGCTCTCCAATTTCATCGAGGTCCTGGGTAGCCGCACAGGCGAATTGCACCGGGCGCTGGGCTGCATCACCGGCGACCGCGACTTCGATCCGGAGCCGATCCAGCCGGCCGACATCGAGATGTGGCGGTGCCGGGCTCAGGAGCAGGCGGGCGCCGCCTTGGCGGCGCTGCGGGGCTCAGCGGGAGAGTTCCGCGAAGCGAAACACCTGCTCGCCAACGCCGAACGGCTGCACCGGCGGGTGGACGAACTGGTGCCGGATCGGGTCGACGGTGCCAAGTGCCGGGTCCACGGCGACTACCATCTGGGTCAGGTTCTGGTGGTCAAGAACGATGTGTCGATCATCGATTTCGAAGGAGAGCCGGCCCGCCCGCTGGCCGAGCGGCGGGCCAAGGACAGCCCGCTTCGCGACGTGGCGGGAATGTTGCGGTCATTCGAATATGCCGCCGCATCGGTCCTGGCCCGGATGGACGCCGCGCGTCCCGGCTCGCGCCGGACCCTCGAGCCGCTTACCGCAGTGTGGATCCATCGGGCCCGCCGGCATTTCGTCGGGTCATACATCCTCACCACCGAAGGATTATCCACCCTGCCGACGGATCTACAGCAATTCCGCGGCATTCTCAGGCTGTTCTTGCTGGAAAAGGCCTGTTACGAGATATGTTACGAAGCGGCCAACCGGCCGGCCTGGCGCGCCGTTCCGGTGCGCGGAGTGTTGAGGTTGCTCGAGATCGAGGAGGGCGACGGTGGCCAAGGCGAACGCTAAACGATCCCAAACGCCGCTGGAACGCGCCATGGATGCGGTGGTCAACGCCGACCATCGCGATCCGTTCGGCTTCCTCGGCATGCATGAGGAAGCCGGCGGCCTCGTGGTGCGCTGCATACTGCCCGCCGCCCAGGCGGCGAGCGTGGTGGATGCCGCCACCGGTGAAGTGGTGACGCCGTTGATCCGCCAGCGCCCGGAAGGCCTGTTCGCCGGCCGGATCGAGCGTTCGACGCGCTTCCCCTATCACCTCGTGGTCGAGGATGGAGACGGGCGTGTTGCGGAAATCGAGGATCCCTACAGGTTTCCCTCGACCTTCGGAGAATTGGACCTGCATCTGTTCGGTGAAGGCGCGCATCTGCACGTCTATCGCCGCCTCGGCGCCCACCTGACCACCGTGGAAGGGGTGGCCGGCGTCGCGTTCGCCGTCTGGGCACCCAATGCCCGCCGGGTGTCGGTCATCGGCGACTTCAATCGGTGGGACGGCCGCGTCCATCCGATGCGGCTGCATCCAGGGGTCGGGGTGTGGGAAATCTTCATTCCCGGTCTCGACGCCGGTACCCTCTACAAGTACGAGATCAAGGGTGCCGATGGCAATCTGCTGCCTGCCAAGGCCGACCCTTGCGGGTTCGCCGCCGAGATCCCGCCGAAGACTGCCTCGGTCGTCTATGACCTGAAAAGCTACGCCTGGACCGACTCCGCATGGATGGAGCGCCGTCAGGAGGCAGTCGCCCGCGATGCGCCGGTCAGCATCTACGAGGTGCATCTGGGATCGTGGCGGCGGGTGCCGGAAGAGGGCAACCGCCCGCTCAGCTATCGCGAGCTGGCCGACCAGCTGGGGGCCTATGTCAAGGATATGGGCTTCACCCATGTGGAACTGCTGCCCGTCCACGAGCATCCGTTCAGCGGGTCGTGGGGCTACCAGCCGATCGGCCTTTACGCACCGACCAGCCGGTTTGGTTCCCCCGACGATTTCCGCTGGTTCGTCTCACGCCTCCACGAACAGGGCATCGGCGTCATCATCGACTGGGTGGCCGGGCATTTCCCCACCGACGCGCACGGCCTCTACCGCTTCGACGGCACCCATCTCTACGAACATGCCGATCCGCGCCAGGGCCTGCACAAGGACTGGAACACCGCCATCTTCAACTACGGCCGTAACGAGGTGGTCAACTACCTCTATTCCAACGCCCTGTTCTGGCTCGACGAGTATCATATCGACGGCCTCAGGGTGGATGCGGTGGCGTCCATGCTCTATCTCGACTATTCGCGCCAGCCGGGCGAATGGATCCCCAACCGCTACGGCGGCAACGAGAACCTGGAGGCCATCGAGTTCCTGCGGCGGATGAACCAGCTGGTCTATGGGGAACATCCCGGCGCGGTCACCGTGGCCGAGGAATCGACGGCTTGGCCGATGGTATCGCGGCCGGTCCATTTGGGCGGTCTGGGCTTCGGCTACAAATGGAACATGGGGTGGATGCACGACACGCTTCGCTACATGAGCAAGGACTCCATCCACCGCCGCTATCATCATGACGACCTGACCTTTGGTCTGCTCTACGCGTTCCATGAGAATTTCGTCTTACCGCTCAGCCATGACGAGGTGGTGCACGGAAAACGCTCGATCTTTGGCCGGATGCCCGGCGACCGCTGGCAGCGCTTCGCCAATCTGCGGGCCTATTACGCCTTCATGTTTGCTCAGCCGGGCAAGAAGCTGCTGTTCATGGGGTCGGAATTCGCACAGGAAAGCGAATGGAATGCCGAAGGTAGTCTCGAATGGCATCTGCTGGCCGATCCCATGCATCAGGGCGTGCAGCAATGCCTGCGCGACCTCAACCACCTCTACCGCGATCTGCCGGCGCTGCATCAGCAGGACTGCGACGGGCATGGTTTCTCTTGGATCGACTGCAACGATCGCGACAATTCGGTGATTTCCTGGCTGCGCAAGGGTGTCGATCCCGACGATTTCGTCGTGGTGGTGGCCAATTTCACCCCGGTGGTGCGCGAGGGCTACCGCCTCGGCGTGCCGGTGGGCGGTTGGTACCGGGAACTTCTCAACACCGACTCGACCTTTTACGGTGGCAGCGACCTGGGCCTCGGCGGCGGAGTGCAGGCGGAACCCACGCCTTGGCACGGCCATCCGTTCTCGCTGCCGCTCCGCCTGCCGCCACTGGCGGCGCTCTATCTTCAGCCCGAACGGCGTTGACCGGGGCGCTCGCGCAGTTCATGGCCTCGTGTTAGTGTCGCCGGGTATGACGGACGCGATTATCGCCTATGACCTGCGGAGAGATCACCGCAACCCCATCCCTCTCTGCTCGTGGCAGGCGGCCTTGCCGTCTGCCTGGACCTGACCAATGGCAGTGCGGCGACGTGTCTTGCCGGGAAGCCCTTATCCCCTCGGCGCCACCTGGGACGGCAAGGGGGTCAATTTCGCTCTGTTCTCCGCCCATGCCGAAAAGGTCGAACTGTGTCTGTTCGACCGCGGTGGGCAGAAGGAGACCGACCGGATCGTCTTGCCTGAATACACCGACGAGGTCTGGCACGGCTATCTGGCGGACTGCCGGCCCGGACAGCTTTACGGTTATCGCGTGCACGGCCCTTATGAGCCGGCGGCGGGGCACCGCTTCAATGCCCACAAGCTGCTGATCGACCCTTACGCCAAGGAACTGGTCGGGGCGTTCAAATGGGCCGACAGCCATTTCGCCTTCCATGTCGGACATGCCAAGGCCGACCTCTCGTTCGACCGGCGCGACAACGCCCGCGCCATGCCCAAATGCCGGGTGGTCGATCCCGCCTTCACCTGGGCGGAGGACCGCTCCCCGGGCGTGCCCTGGCCGCAGACGGTGATCTACGAGGGCCATCTGCGCGGCATGACCATGCGCCACCCGATGGTGCCGGCCGATCTGCGCGGCTCATTCCTTGGATTGGCCCAGCCGGCGGTGATTGAGCATCTGGTCAAGCTGGGGATCACCACGCTGGAACTGCTGCCGATCCATGCCAAGCTGGACGAGCGTGACCTGGTCGACCAGGGTTTGCTGAACTATTGGGGCTACAATCCTATCGCCTTCTTTGCGCCGGAGCCGGGCTATTACCGTCAGTCCGCCCTGGGCGACTTCCGCACCATGGTCGAGCGCCTGCACGAGGCCGGGATCGAGGTTCTGCTCGACGTGGTCTACAACCACACCGCCGAAGGCAACCATCTCGGGCCGACTCTGTCGATGAAGGGGATCGACAACGTCTCCTACTATCGGCTGGTGCCCGGCGAGGAGCGCTTCTACGAGAATTTTTCGGGCTGCGGCAATACGCTGAATCTTCGGCATCCGCGCGTGCTGCAGATGGTCACCGACTCGCTGCGCTATTGGGTCGAGGAAATGCATGTCGACGGCTTCCGCTTCGACCTGGCGGCCAGCCTGGCCCGCGAGAAAGGCGGCTTCGATGGCGGATCGGGCTTCTTCGATGCGGTGCGCCAGGACCCCGTGCTCTCGCGGGTGAAACTGATCGCCGAACCCTGGGACCTGGGTGGCGACGGGTATCGCCTGGGCGGCTTCCCGCCGGGCTGGTCGGAATGGAACGGCCGCTATCGCGATACTGTCCGCCGCTTCTGGCGCAGCGAAGGCGGGCTGATCGGCGAGCTGGCGTCAAGGGTGACCGGCTCTTCCGACCTGTTTGGCTGGGGCGGTCGCCGTCCGTGGGCGAGCATCAATTTCGTCACCGCACATGACGGCTTCACCCTGCGCGATCTCGTCTCCTACAGCCACAAGCATAACGAGGCCAACCTGGAGAACAACCAGGACGGTACTGACGCCAATTTCTCATGGAACTGCGGCGCCGAGGGTGAAACCAACGATCCGGCGCTCAAGGCGATGCGGATCCGCCAGATGCGCAATATGATGGCGACCATGCTGTTGTCGCAGGGCGTGCCCATGCTGCTGGCCGGGGATGAGATGGGCCACACGCAGCAGGGCAACAACAACGCCTACTGCCAGGACAACGAGATCAGCTGGATCGACTGGTCGCAGGCGGATGCCGAGTTCCTGAGTTTTGTCTGCAGACTGCTGGAATTGCGCCGCAAACACCCGGTACTGCGTCGCGGGCGCTTCTTTACCGGCCGGCGGTCACCCGGAACCACGCTGAAAGACGTCACCTGGATTACCCCCGAAGGCCGCGAGATGGCCCACCAGGATTGGACCGCGCCTTACGCGCGCTCGCTGGCCTTTCTTCTGGGGGGCGATGCCGGTCAGACGGATGAAAAAGACCTGGACGATGCCATCCTGGTGCTGATGAACGGCTGTGGCGAACCCATCTCCTACGCCTTACCTCGCAATGGCCACGGCTGGGAGGTGGTGGTGGACACGTCGCTTCCGGGCGGGCTTGGGCTGGCACATCAGTCCGGTCATGCCGAGCGTTATGTCGTTCAGCCCCATTCCCTTGCGGTGCTCACGCATAAGCATGGGAAGGGAGCAGGACGATGAGGCGCAACCACCGCATGCCGTTCGGCACCGAAATTCAGACCGGCGGCGTCCGGTTCCGCCTGTGGGCGCCGTCGGCGACGGGCGTCGAATTGCTGGTGGATGGAGCCGAGCCGCGTGCAATGGAGAGACTTGCCGATGGCTGGTGCGAGCTGTTGGAGCCGATGGCGCGCCCCGGCAGCCGCTACCGATTCCGTATCGGCGGCGACCTGCTGGTGCCGGATCCGGCGTCGCGCTACCAGCCCGAAGATGTGCAGGGGCCGAGCATGGTGGTCGACCCGGCCGAGTTCCAGTGGGAGGATGGCAACTGGCATGGCCGGCCGTGGGAAGAGGCGGTCCTCTATGAACTCCATATCGGCGCCTTCACGCCGGAAGGCAGCTTTGCCGCGGTCGAAAGCCATCTTGACGAGCTTGCCGATCTGGGGGTCACCGCCATCGAACTGATGCCCGTGGCCGATTTTGCCGGGCGGCGCGGCTGGGGTTACGACGGCGTATTGCCGTTCGCGCCAGACTCCGCCTTTGGCCGGCCCGACGAGCTGAAACGCCTGGTGCAGGCCGCCCATGCCCGGCGGCTGATGGTTTTCCTCGATGTGGTCTACAATCACTTCGGCCCCGAGGGGAACTATCTTCATGCCTATGCCGCGCCGTTCTTCACCCGGCGCCACCATACACCCTGGGGCGCCGCCAACAATTTCGACGGCCCTGGCAGCCGGGCGGTGCGCGACTTCTTTATCGAGAATGCCCTCTACTGGCTCGACGAATACCATCTAGATGGACTGCGGCTGGATGCTGTCCATGCCATCCTGGACGACAGCCCGAAGCACTTCCTTGTCGAATTGGCCGAACGGGTCCGCGCCGCCTTCGCCGACCGCCATGTCCATCTGGTGCTGGAAAACGATGCCAATCAGGCGCGGTTTCTCATGGCCCATCTGTTCGACGCGCAGTGGAACGATGACTTCCATCATATCCTGCATGTCCTGGCGACCGGCGAGACGGCCGGATATTACCGCGACTATCGCAAAACGCCTCTTCAGTGGTTGGGTCGGGCGCTAACGAAGGGGTTCGCCTATCAGGGCGAACCCTCCGAGCACCGGGGCGGCGAGCCGCGCGGCGAGCCTTCGGCCCATCTGCCGGCCACTCGGTTCGTCGCGTTCCTGCAGAATCACGACCAGATCGGCAACCGGGCGACGGGCGAGCGACTATCCGCCTTGGCCGCACCCGAAGCGCTGCAGGCGGCGCTGGCGATTCTGCTGCTCTGCCCCTCGATCCCCCTGCTGTTCATGGGCGAGGAATGGGGCAGCAGCCAGCCATTCCTTTATTTCTGCGATTTCCACGCCGAATTGGGGGCCGCCGTGCGCGAAGGCCGTCGCCGCGAATTCGAACAGTTTCCCCAGTTCGCCGACGCCGAGGCGCGCCGGCGGATCCCCGATCCCAATGACGAGGCCACGTTCCTAGGCTCCAAGCTCGATTGGACGGCGCGCTCCGGACCGGCGGGCGCGGAGCGGCTGGCCCTGGTCCGCCGGCTGCTGGTGCTGCGTCACGCCGAGATCGTGCCGCGGCTGAAGGGTCTGGTCGCCGAGGCAGGGTTCGCCCTCGAAGAACCTCACCTTCTGCATGCCTGGTGGCATCTGGCTGACGGCGCGACTTTGGCGCTGCAGGCCAATCTGGGCGAGAATGCCTGCCAGGCGGCGGGCCCGCCGCAAGGACGGATCATCTATACCAACCACGGCGGCTTCGCCGCCGGCGGCAGAGGGGACAATCTGCCGCCCTGGACCGTAACCTGGTGTCTTGCCTGATGGCTTCAGAGGACCGCCGCCACATGAACTTGGACGCGCTGCACCGTCTTGCCGAACTGGCCGGTATCGAGGAGGGGTGGTGGGACTTTTTCGGCCGTTACCGGCAGGTCCCAGCCGAGACGAAGCAGGCTTTCCTGGCCGCCATGGGTTTTGCCGTGGCGACGGAAGAGGAGATCGCCGCGAGCCTCGAGGAGTTTGAGACGCGGCCTTGGCGCCGATGGCTGGAGCCGGTGCTGGTGAGCGTCGAGAAGAACGGGCCGCCGGAGGTCGTGGTAACGGTTCCGCAACCCTGCGAGGACGACTTGGTCGCATGGACCGTCGAGGAGGAATGCGGGACGGTCCACCGGGGCAAGTGGTGTGCCCGCGACCTGCCGGTCGTCGCCGAGCGTGACGTCGGCGGCCTGCGTCATCGCCGGCACGTTTTCCGCCTGCCGGGGACGCCCATGTGGGGCGTGCACAGGCTGCGGCTGGCCATGCCCGATGGAACTGGCCAGGAGATGACCCTCATCGTCGTGCCGGCGCGGGCCTACCTACCGGATTTCATCGATGACGGGGGACGCCTTTGGGGCTATGCCACCCAGCTCTACGCCCTGCGTAGCGAGCGCAACTGGGGGGTCGGGGATTTCACCGACCTGGCCGAACTCGGCCGGCATGCGGCGAGGCATGGGGCGGCCGCGGTGGGCGTCAATCCGCTGCACGCGTTGTTCGCCAACCGGCCCGAGCGCTTCAGCCCCTACTCGCCGTCGAGCCGCGTCACTCTCAACGTCGCCTATATCGACGTCGAGGCGGTTCCCGACTTCAGGGACAGCCTGGAAGCCCGCCGCCTGTTCGGCTCGCCGGGTTTTCAGGCGCGGCTGGCGGTGGCGCGAAACGCCGAGCTGGTGCATTACGACGAGGTCGGCAAACTGAAATTCGTCGTCCTGGAAGCCTGCTGGAAGAGCTTCTCGGCCAACCACTTGGAGCAGGCGGAAAGCGAGCGCGGCGCAGCCTTCCGGCAGTTCCAGCGGGAGGGCGGGCGCCTGGCCGAACGCTTTGCCACTTTCGAGGCGCTGCAGGAATTCTTCCTGCGCCAGAATGCTGTCGACGGTTATTGGCGCAATTGGCCGAAGCAATATCAGGATCCCGACGGCGCGGCGGTGGCCGCTTTCGCCCAGGCCAACCGCCGGCGGGTCGAGTTCTTCTGGTATCTCCAATGGCTGGCGAACATCCAGTTGGCCACCGCGCAGGAGGCATGCTCGAACGCCGGCATGCCGGTGGGCATATACCGCGATCTGGGAGTCGGCATCGCCGACGACGGGGCCGAGGCCTGGGCCAACCAATCCCTTCTTTGTCTGGGGGTATCGGTGGGCGCGCCGCCGGACCCGCTCAACCTGGCCGGCCAGGACTGGGGGTTGGCGCCGTTCAATCCGCTGGCCCTGCGCGAGGCGGCCTACCAGCCGTTCCTGCAGGTGCTGGAAGCCAATATGGACCATGCGGGAGCCATGCGGCTCGACCATGCCATGAGCCTCCAGCGGCTTTACTGGGTGCCGCGCGGCGCCAGAGCCGACCAGGGTGCCTATGTCCGCTATCCGGTGGAGGAGATGTTCGCCCTGGTGGTGCTGGCCAGCGCCCGCCGCCGTTGCCTGGTGATCGGCGAGGACCTGGGCACGGTGCCGGACGGTTTCCGCCAGAGGATGGAGGCGGCGGGGCTGCTGGGCTATCGGCTGATGGTCTTCGAGAAGGACGGAGACCGCATGAAGCGGCCGGCCGAATTAACCGAGCACGCGCTCGTGGCTTTCGGCACCCACGACCTGCCCAGCCTGGCCGGCTGGTGGCAGGGCATGGACGTAGGCTTGCGCCGTCGGCTGGAACTCTATCCGGATCCGGCCATGGGCGAGCGGGAGGCGGCCGAGCGGGCCGAGGACCGGCGGCGCCTGGTCGCCGCGCTGGCGGCGGAAGGATTGCTTGCCGAGGACTTTTCCGACGGCCCGGACCTGGACGCCGCCCGACTTTCTCGATTGGCGGTGGCCATTCACGCTTATCTCGGCCGCTCGCCGGCCAAGTTGCTGATGGCACAATTCGAGGACGCCCTGGGCCTCGCCCTGCAGATGAACCTGCCCGGCACCACCGACCAGCACCCCAACTGGCGGTCTCGCTATCCCATGCCGCTCGCCGAAATGCTGGGCGATCGGCGGGTGCAGGCGGTCGCCGAGGTGCTGCGCGAGCGGGCGTGGCGGCAAGGATAGGAGAGCATTCCCGTAAGGGCATCCCCATATCAGTAGTCATGAGGTGTTCCCAAGCACCTCGCTTCGGCTCGCCGGACGGCGGGGAGACGGCCATGACTGAAAAAGGGAAATGGCGGAGCCGCATGCTGGGCAGGCGGCCCCTCAGCCCCGAGACCTTGATGATGGGCTACGGCTACGATCCGTTCCTTTCCGAGCGCTCGCTGAAGCCGCCGGTATTCCGCACCTCGACCTTCGTCTTCCGGTCGGCCCAAGACGGCAAGGAATTTTTCGAGCTGGCCTACGGTCTGCGGCAGAAGCGGCCGAATGAAGAACCCGGTCTGATCTACAGCCGGATCAACAATCCCGACCTCGAAATGCTGGAGGATCGGCTGGCCATCTGGGATGCGGCGGAAGCCAGCCTGGTCTTCGCCTCGGGCATGGCGGCCATCTCGACGACCTTGTGGGCCATCGTCCGGCCGGGCGACGTGCTGTTTCACTCCGATCCGGTGTATGGCGGCACGGATTTCCTGCTGAAGCGGATTCTGCCGCAGTTCGGCGTCACGCCGATCGGGTTCGCCGCCGAAGGCGGCACCGCCGCCCAGGCCGAGGCGGCGGCGCGAGCGCGGAGCGCGGGTCCGGTCGCCGCCATCTATGTCGAGACGCCGGCCAATCCGACCAACGGCCTGGTCGATCTCGCCGAAACACGGCGAATCGCCGATACCTTGGGACAAGGCGGCCGGCGGCCGGTGATCATCGCCGATAATACGATGCTCGGGCCGCTGTTCCAGACACCTCTGTCCCTTGGCGCGGACCTGGTGATCACCTCGTTGACCAAATATGTCGGCGGACATTCGGATCTGATCGCCGGCAGTTGCTCGGGGTCGCGCCAAATTCTGGAGTCCATCCGTGGCATGCGCACCATCCTGGGCACCATGTGCGGGCCGGAAACCGGATGGCTGCTCATGCGCTCGCTGGAGACGTTGAAGCTGCGGATGACCGCGGCGGCCGACAATGCGCGCCGGGTGGCCGAGTTCCTGCGCCGGCACCAACAGGTCAAGTCGGTCTGGTATCTGGGCTTCCTGCCGGACGGGGACCCTGATCGCCAAGTGTTCGAGCGCCAATGCACCGGTGCCGGATCCACCTTCGGGTTCGAGGTCAAAGGCGGTGAGACCGAGGCCTTCGCCGTGTTGGATCGGCTCGAGGTGATCAAGTTGGCCGTGTCGCTGGGCGGCACCGAATCCCTGGCCAGCCATCCGGCGGCAATGACCCACTCGGACGTCGCGCCCGAAGAAAAGCAGAGGCTGGGCATCAGCCCGGCCCTCATCCGTCTGTCGGTGGGCATCGAGAACGCCGACGATCTGATCGCCGATCTCGACCAGGCGCTGTCGGCGCTGGGGTAGGATCTGCGGACCCTTTGAGATCGGCATCCCACGGAAGCGGGGTCCATCGGCGGAATGGTCCCCCGAAACCGCGGGATTGACGAACGAATGCCAAGGCGGGCTCGGTCTCGTGTCTGCGTCAGACCGCTTTAGCAGGGCCGTGGAATCACCGGCGCGACCGGCCGTGCGGGGATGCCGAAAAGGGTGCGGACGAGATCCTGGGGTTTCCTGGCTTCCTATGCCAATCGGTGGACGGCACGGAACCGCACATCGATCTGCTTGTCCGCTCGGCGCATCCAAGGCGCGCAGCTGACGGTTGATCTCGTCGGCAAGGAACCATGGCTTTTCCATCGCAAAGCTCCCTTGCAGTGAGTGAGGATCAAATTCCTGTCGTCGCCCAAGCTTAGTGGTCCCGTGCGGCTCCCGGCTGCAACGAGGCCGCGAGATTTCTGTCACAACGAGTGGCGTCGGCATGCCGGTAGGTCGAACTTGACTGCAGCTTGGTTGTTCAAGCTGCAGGGAGGACACCGCCGTGCCGCCGCCGCGCGTTCCGCGAGCGACCTACCGTTTGCAGTTCAACAGGGATTTCACCTTCGCCCAGGCAGCGGAGCTGGTGCCCTATTTCGCCGAGCTGGGCATCAGCCATCTCTATGCGTCGCCCTTCCTTAAGTCCCGAGCAGGCTCTCTCCACGGCTACGACATCATCGACCACGGGGCATTGAATCCGGAAATTGGTGACGAGGCCGACTTGGCCGCCCTGGTAGCGGCGCTCGACCGCCATGGCATGGGAATGATTTTGGACTTCGTGCCTAACCACATGGCGGTCGGTGGGGCCGACAACGCCTGGTGGCTGGATGTGCTCGAATGGGGGCGCGAATCCCCGTTCGCCACCTATTTCGATATCGGCTGGCAGGCGGGACGGCGTGAAATGCGCGGCAAGGTGCTGCTGCCGTTCCTCGGCGACCACTATGGCGCTGTGTTGGAGAAAGGCGAACTGGTGCCGCGCTTCGACCGAGCGGAAGGATCCATCAGCGTCTGGTACTGGGGACACCGGGCGCCAATCCATCCTGCCGACTACGCTTCGGTCCTGGCATCCGCGGCGGATGCGCGGCGGGGTTCGCCGGCCGGGGTGGAGCTCAAGGAACTGGCCGCCGTTGCCAAGCGGCTGCCGGCCGTCGATCCGGTGAGCCGTCGCCGCCAGGGGCAGGAGGTCAAGCGTCGGTTGCGCGAGCTGACCGAGGCCCATGATGCCATCGAGCGCACGCTGGAGCGTCTGGCCGGCGATGTGCCGGCGCTGCACGCGCTCCTGGAACAGCAGGCCTATCGCCTGAGTTTCTGGCGTACGGCGGCCGACGAGGTGAATTATCGCCGGTTCTTCGACATCAACGATCTGGCCGCCCTACGCATGGAGGGTGTCGAGCTGTTCCGTCTGGCCCACCGCAAGGTCTTTTCCATGCTGGAAAAGGGGCAGATCCACGGCTTGCGGATCGATCACGTCGACGGGCTCTACAATCCGGCGGAATACTGCCGGCGCCTTCAGGCCGGCGCGGCCGATGCGCTGGGGCGTCGGGGTGAGGAGCAGCCCGTCTGGCTGGTGGTGGAGAAGATCCTGGCCTCCCATGAGCGGATCCGCCGCGACTGGCCGGTGGCCGGAACCACCGGCTACGACTTTTGCAACCAGGTGTTGGGCCTGTTCGTCGACCCCGACGCCGACGCCGCCATGGAACGCGTCTACGCGGGCTTCATCGGTCATTACGTGGATTTCGAAACCGAGATCTACGCTTCGAAAAAGCAGATCCTGACCGAGGTGATGACCGGCGAGCTGAACGTCCTGGCGGCCGAACTGGCCCGCATTGCCGCCACCCATTGGCATTCACGTGATTTCACCCTCGGTGCCCTGGCCGCCGCGCTGACCGAAGTGGTCGCCTGCTTTCCGGTCTACCGCACCTATGTGACGGCCCAGCGCGTCACCGACCTCGACCGGCGCTATATCGACTGGGCGGTGGCGCGGGCGCGCAAGCAGGCGCCGGCGATCGACGCAGCGCTGTTCGATTTCCTGCATTCGGTGCTGGACACTTCAGCAGCCCGCCGGCGCGAAGCGGCCTATGACCGGACCGCGGTCATCGACTTCGCCATGAGCTTCCAGCAATACACCGGCCCGCTGATGGCCAAGGGGTTCGAGGATACGGCGCTGTACCGCTACAACCGCCTGCTGGCCCTCAACGAGGTGGGCGGAGATCCGAAGCATTTCGGCCTGTCTCCCGGCACCTTTCACCGGGCCATGCGGAGGCGGCGGGAGAGGCCGCAGGCGATGCTGGCCACCGCCACCCACGATACCAAACGGGGCGAAGACGTGCGAATGCGCCTGGCCGCACTTTCCGAAATGCCCGGTGAATGGCGCCAGCATCTGGAGCGGTGGAGCCATCTCAACGCGTCCTTCAAGGGCGAATTGGACGAGGGGCCAGCGCCCTCGGCCGATGACGAGGTGTTTCTCTATCAGACCCTGCTTGGCGCCTGGCCCTTGTCGGAGCACCCCGACGAGGAGTTTCTGGAGCGGATGTCGGCGGCGACGGTGAAGAGCCTGCGCGAGGCCAAGCGGCGGACTTCCTGGGGGCGGCCGGCACCGGCCTATGAAGAGGCGGTGGTTGGCTTCCTGCGCCGTATCGCGGAAACCAGTCGGCATAATCCGTTTCTCGACGACTTTCTGCCGTTCCAGCGTCGGCTGGCCGCCCTCGGCATGGTCAATGGGCTGGCTCAAACCTTGATCAAGCTGACCGTGCCCGGTGTCCCCGACATCTACCAGGGGACCGAGCTGTGGCAATTGGCCCTGGTCGACCCCGACAATCGCCGGCCTGTCGACTGGCCGCGCCGCCGCCAGGTCTCGACCGAGTTGGCCGGAAAGAGCGTCGCCGACCTGCTGACCCATTGGGTCGACGGCGCCATCAAGCTGGCGGTGATCCGTGCCGCCTTGGCCCATCGGCGCGAGGACCCGGCGCTCTATCGCGACGGGCTCTATCAGTCGCTGGCGGTGCGCGGCGAGCGGCGGTCTAATCTCGTCGCTTTCGCCCGCCTGCACGAAGGGCGCGGTGTCGTGACCGTGGTGCCCCGCCTGATTGCCAGGCTTTGGGCCCCCGAGGCGCCGCTGCCGCCGCTGGGCGCCGCATGGCGCGGCGCCTTCGTCGAACCGCCCAAGGCGCTGGCCGGCAGGCGCTATCGCAATCTACTGACCGGTGGAGAGGTTGCCAGCGTCGAGCGGCGTGGTCAGGCCTTGCTGCCCGGCGAACAACTGTTCGCCGAATTGCCTGTCGCGTTTCTGCTCGGGGTGTAAGCTTGATACTTTATTGTGAAGGGGTTCCGGCTTGACTGGGGCTGGCGACAGACTGCATTCAAGCCGTGGCGTCAGGATGACCGCAGGCCTGGTGTAGTTGATCAGCCGACAGGAGCGCGAGGCATGTTCAGGACCACCGACTCGAAGGTACCGTTGCAGCGCGCCTCGGTAAACGAGGTGGCCGCCATCAAGCAGGACCTCACGGACCACCTGGTCTATTCGGTGGGCAAGGATCCCCTGCTGGCAACTTCGCGCGACTGGTTCTTGGCCGCCGCCTATGCGGTCCGCGACCGCCTCATCGACCAATGGATGAAGACGATGCGCGGCTACTACGACAATGACGTGAAACGCGTCTACTACCTGTCGATGGAGTTTTTGGTCGGCCGCGCGCTTACCAACGCCATGATCAACCTGGGTGTTCATGAAGCGTTCCGCGAGGCGGTCGGCGAACTGGGCTACGACCTCGACGAGCTGCAGACCTGGGAGGTCGAGCCGGCCCTCGGCAATGGCGGCCTCGGACGGTTGGCCGCCTGCCTGGTGGACAGCATGGCGACCCTCGGCATGCCGGGTTTCGGCTACGGCATCCGCTACGAGTTCGGCATGTTCACCCAGCATGTCGAGCAGGGCTGGCAGGTCGAAGCCCCGGAGAACTGGCTTCGCTATGGCAATCCATGGGAATTCCAGCGTCCGGGGGTCATCTACCCCGTGCGTTTCGGCGGCAGGGTGGTGCGCTATCGCGACGGTGAGAGCCGCTGGCGCCACCAGTGGATCGATGCAGAAGAGGTGATGGCGATGGCCTACGACGTGCCGGTTCCCGGCTACGGTGGTGAGACCGTCAACAATCTTCGTCTATGGGTGGCAAAGTCAACGAGAGAATTTAATCTTAAATACTTCAATCAGGGAAACTATATAGAGGCGGTTCGAGATAAGAACGAATCGGAAAACCTGTCGAAAGTGCTTTATCCAAGTGATTCGACGGCCCGAGGCAAGGAGCTGCGCTTTCGTCAGGAATATTTCTTCGTTTGCGCCTCGTTGCAGGACATCCTGGCCCGCTTCCGCAAGACCCACGCCAATTTCGACCTGCTGCCCGATTACGTGGCGCTGCAACTCAACGATACTCATCCGGCTATGGCCGTGGCCGAACTGATGCGCATCCTGGTGGACGAACACCATTACGACTGGGAGCGCGCCTGGGACATCACCGTCCGGACCTGCGGCTATACCAATCACACCCTGCTGCCGGAAGCGTTGGAAACCTGGCCGGTGGGGCTGTTCGAGCAGTTGTTGCCGCGCCACCTCGAAATCATCTACGAGATCAATCAGCGCTTCCTCAACGCGGTGCGTTACAGCTGGCCGGGCGACGTCGAAGTGCTGCGCCGCATGTCCCTGATCGACGAGAACGGGGAGCGGCGTGTCCGCATGGCCCATCTGGCGGTGGTCGGCTCGCACAAGGTCAACGGCGTGGCCAGAATCCACACCGACCTGATGAAAAGCACGATCTTCTCGGATTTCGAACGCTTCCAGCCGGGCAAGATCACCTGCAAGACCAACGGCATCACGCCGCGCCGCTGGCTGCTGGCCGCCAATCCGCTGCTCGCCTCGCTGATCACCTCGCGCATCGGCGATCGGTGGATCTCTCATCTCGACGATTTGAAAGCCCTGGTCCCGCTCGCCGACGACCCCGCTTTCCGTGGCGACTTCACCGCGGCCAAACGCGCCAACAAATTGCGGCTGGCCCATGTCATCGACCAGCGCCTGGGCATTCCGGTCAACACCAATTCGCTGTTCGACGTGATGGTCAAGCGGATGCACGAATACAAGCGCCAGTTGCTGAATGTCCTGCATGTGGTGACGCGCTACAATCGGATCCGGGCCAATCCGACCCTGCCGACGGTGCCGCGTACGGTGATTATCGGTGGCAAGGCGGCGCCGGGCTACGTCATGGCCAAGCTGATCATCAAACTGATCAACGACGTGGCCGACGTCATCAACAACGACCCATTGGTGGGGAGCCGTCTGAAGCTGGTTTTCGTACCGAACTACAACGTCTCCACGGCCGAAATGATCATTCCGGCGGCCGACCTCTCCGAGCAGATCAGTACGGCGGGAACTGAGGCCTCGGGCACCGGCAACATGAAGCTGGCCCTTAACGGCGCGCTTACCGTCGGCACCTGGGACGGCGCCAATGTGGAGATCTGCGAGGAGGTGGGCGAAGAGAACATGTTCCTCTTCGGCCTGTCCGCCCACGAGGTGGCAGGCCTGCGTCGCAGCGGCTGGGACAGCAATGCCGCCATCGCCGCCGATCCTGAACTGGCCCAAGTCCTGGACATGATCGGCAACGGCTATTTTTCGCCCGACCAGCCCGACCGCTTCCGGCCGATCGTCGACACCTTGACGGTGGGAGGCGACTACTACCTGCTGACCGCCGACTACCGGTCGTACGTGGCGACGCAGGAGCGGGTGGACCAGCTCTTCCGGACCACGGACGACTGGTCCCGGCGCGCCATCCTCAACGTCGCGCGGATGGGGAAGTTCTCGTCGGACCGCACCGTCGCCGAGTATGGCGATGAGATCTGGGGGGTGCGCTGACCCGGGCCTGCCCTCCTCAAGGTTGTGCGGTGAGGGCGTCCTTCGGCAGGCCGTCGGCATCGGCGGGCCTGGCGGGGCGCGGCGTCGGAGCGGGAGAGGGTGTCGGGCCGCTACCGCCTTCGGCCGCCTTTTCCGCGGTCGCTGTTCCGCCGGCCGGCTTGTCCTTGGCGTCCTTCGGTGGTGCCTTTGCCGCCGCCCTGGCCGCCGCTTTCACGCTCGCCGCCTCCCTGCGCAGGCGGGCTTCCACCTCGTCGATGGTGTAGCGCGGCAATTGCCGGCGCAGGGATTCGATGGCGATCTTCGGCTGGAAGGCCATGTCCTGCTCTTCCAGTTCGACCACGTCGCCTTCCTGCGCCCGGCGGTACCAGTAGTAGGCTTCCGCACGGTCGGGGCGGACGCCCCAACCCGCCTCGTAGGCGGCACCGAGCATGTATTCGGCGGCCGGGTGGTGGTGATCGGCCGCCTTTTTCAGCCATTTCACCGCTTCCACCGGATCGCGCGGCACGCCGCGCCCGCGCAGGGTCATCCGGCCGATGGCGTATTCGGCATCTGGCAGGTTCCCCGCCGCTGCCTTGCGGTAGTAGGTCATGGCTTCTGCCAAGTCACGGCGCCCAGCCTTGCCGGATTCGTATAGCAGTCCTAAAGCGTAAAGGGCATCGATATTGTTCGATGCTGCCGCTTTTTCATACCAATACTTCGCCTTGACGATATCCCCCGGGACCCCAAGGCCGAATTGATAAAGGTATCCGATCGAGTATTGAGCCCGGGCATCCCCGGCTGCTGCCGCCGTCTGCCACGCTTCCATAGCCTTGGCATAGTCGCCGGTTCGAAGAGCGTCGACTCCGTCGTCGAATTGCGCCAGCACCGGCGAGGTGCAGATCAGAAGCGCGCCGAGAATCGACAGCAGTGTGCGAGACAGTTGGCTCATGGCTTGTTTATAGGCTGATGCCCGACCTAAGTCACGTCCACCTTTCCCTTGCTGGTAAAGTGTTCCAGTCTTGGCGGCCCGCTTGATCCAAGGGTTGGCAGCCAAAATTGGCGCAAAAAATTGCATACGACTGTCATTCTGTGGTTGCTTTTTGCGCTTGTACAAAGGTAAATGAATTCCGCCAAAACCCATTGACGGGGAGGGTCTGGGTGCAGGTGCACTCCCGAAGTATTGCCGCTTTGGTGATTGCTGCGGTATTGATGTATTCAACCGAGGCAGGCGCTCTTTCGTGCGTTCCATTCGCTCGTGAGGTTTCGGGCATCAGCCTCCGCGGAGATGCCTGGACCTGGTGGAATGGTGCTGTCGGTCAGTATGATCGAGGCCAGGCGCCGCGTCAGGGCGCGGTGTTCGTCTTCAAGAAGCACGGGTCTATGCATCACGGCCACGTGGCCGTGGTGGCGCGTGTCATCAATTCCCGCAAGATATTGGTCAATCACGCCAATTGGGCGCCCCATCGGGGCCATGGACGCGGGCAGGTATCGACCATGGTCGCGGTGGCAGATGTTTCGCCGCGCAACGACTGGACCGAAGTCCGGGTGTGGAACGCGGCGACGCAGGATTTCGGCACTCGCATCTATCCCACCTACGGCTTCGTTTACCCCAAGGTCTCGCATCCTCATCCCCAGCGGGCGTCTGTGGCGAAGGACGGCGGCGACATGCCGGCCGGGCCGGCGGTCGCCGGTACCGACCAGCCGGGCGCCGCAATCCCCTTGGATGCCGGCGCGCACACCGTTGCTGAAGTGAAGCCGGCCGAGGCAACAGCCGTTCTGGCGAAAACGGAGGTCACCGCAGCAGTGTTGGTGACCGACCCGAAAAACACCGAGGCGGCTTGGGATGGGGACCGTGCGGCCGCAGAACGTTCCGGCGCGGGCCATTACTGATCCTATCAGACCGAAATATCACGAAGTCTGACGCACCTTGCTTTTCTCCTCGCCGATTTTTCAGGTAGTGTCCACCGGCACGGCCGTAGTGCCGCTGCACAAGCTTCTTGAGCGATTGTGCTCTGACTCGTTTTCGTTCGGCAGGGTACCGGCTCCCGCAGCGGCTGGTTTCCGCAGCGTGAGACAAAGAGGGTGCGTGTGGGAGTCCCCGCTTCACAGACCCGATGGTTCCGCCATCTGTCCCGAAATGTGCCCGATCTTGTCTGCTCCAGCCGCGGTGGCGTGATCGATTACATCAATCCTGCCGGTGCCCGGCTGCTCGGTTACGGTGACCCGACTCTCCTTTCCGGCCGGCCGCTCTCCGACCTGCTCCGCGTCAGTGACCGCGCTGTGGTCGAAGCGGGGCCGTCTGCCCCGGCGGCGGAGGGCCAGGCACATCCGGTGGTTTTTCTCTCGGCGGCGGGGCAGCCCATAGCCGCCTCGGCCTGGATCTATCGGCGGGGGAAGGGGGCGCAAGGCTGCATGCTGCTGTATGGACAGGTCTCTGACGAAGGCCAGCGTCCGCCGTCGCGGTCGGAACAGGTCTTCGTCTTGCGCGACGCCACCGAGCGCGAGCAGATCGAAGACAAGCTGCGTCTAGCCGCCACGGTGTTCGAGACCATTGCCGAAGGCATCATGGTGCTCGACGCCAGTTTCCGCATCACCGCCGTCAATCCGGCGTTCACCTCGATCACCGGCTATGCCTTGGATGAGGTGGCCGGCCGCCAACCGCGACCCGCTCGAGCGCATTCGTACGGCGGTGCGTGACGAGGGACGATGGGACTGTGAGCAATGGAGCAGGCGGAAGAACGGCGAGGAATACGCCGAACGCGTGTCGCTCAGCGCCATCCCCGACGACGCTTCCAGCGTGCATGCCCTGCTGAAGAATGCCGATGCCGCCATGTACCGGGCCAAGGAGCAGGGCAAGGCCAACTACCAGTTCTTCACCGCCGAACTCAATGCCGAGGCCCGCCAGCGCATGGTCATCAAGAACGGCTTGTCCAAGGCGCTGGAACGGCAGGAGTTCGCCCTGCACTATCAGCCGAAATGCGACCTCGCCACCGGCCGGCTGACTGGCGCCGAGGCGCTTTTGCGCTGGTGCAGCCCAGAGCTGGGGATGGTCTCTCCGGCCAAGTTCATCCCCGTCATGGAGGATACCGGCCTGATCGGCATCGTCGGCGACTGGGTCCTTGAGGCCGCTTCCCGGCAATACAAGCTGTGGCGGGATTCCGGCTATCCGCATATGCGGGTGGCGGTGAACCTGTCGGTCCGCCAACTGCGGCAAGGCAACCTGACCCGGACCGTGGAGGACGTCCTCATGCGGGTCGGCATCGAGCCGTCGGGCCTCGAACTGGAGATTACCGAAAGCATGATCATGCGGGACACCGAACACGCCGTGGCCGTCTTGAGGAGTCTCAGCGACATGGGCATCCATCTGGCGATGGACGATTTCGGCACCGGCTATTCGTCGCTCAGCTACCTGAAGCGGTTCCCGCTGCACACCATCAAGATCGACCGCAGCTTCATCAACGACATCGCCTGGGATCCTGACGATCGCGAGATCATCCGCAGCATCATCACCATGGGCCATTCGCTGCGCCGGCGCATCGTCGCCGAGGGGGTTGAGACGGAAGACCAGCGGGTATTGCTGCGCAAGTTGCGCTGCGACGAGATGCAAGGGTACCTGCTCAGCCCACCAATGCCTCCGGCCGATATCGATCGTATGCTGGCGTCCACCCGGCACGGAGCAGAAGTATAATTGCGCAGTTGAACGCGAAACCGTAGATTTTTCCTCCACGGCGCCGACTGCTACAGAGATTCTTGAAATCTGCGCCGAAAAGGACGACAAGCGCCAATGCACGGGCGCAGTGTTCGGGCGCAGCTCAAAAACAGGTGGAAGGTTCTCCCTTCATGACAGCGGATCTCGCCAAGCGTTCCCATGCGGTGGCCTCCCGGGACATGGCCAACGCCATTCGTTTCCTTGCCGTCGACGCCATCGAAAAAGCCAAGTCCGGTCACCCGGGCATGCCGATGGGCATGGCCGACGTGGCGACGGTCCTGTTCACCCGCTTTCTCAAGTTCGACGCCAAGGCGCCTCGCTGGGCCGATCGCGACCGCTTCATCCTGTCCGCCGGCCACGGCTCAATGCTGCTTTACGCGCTGGCCTACCTCACCGGTTTCGATGACGTCGATATCGACCAGGTGAAGAATTTCCGCCAGCTTGGTGCCCGCACCGCAGGTCATCCGGAATACGGCCATGTGGCAATCGCCGAAACCACCACCGGCCCTCTGGGACAAGGCATCGCCAACGCGGTCGGCTTCGCCCTGGCCGAGAAAATGCTCGCCGCTCGTTTCGGCCGTGAGGCGGTGGACCACTACACCTACGTGATCGCCGGCGACGGCTGCCTGATGGAAGGCATCAGCCAGGAGGCCATCTCGCTGGCCGGCCACCATAAATTGGCCAAGCTGATCCTGCTGTGGGACGATAACGAGATCTGCATCGACGGCCAGACCAGTCTGACCACCAGCGACGACCAACTGGCGCGCTTCCGCGCCAGCAACTGGAACGCCACCCGGGTCGATGGCCATGACCACGAGGCCATCGCCCAGGCCATCGAAGCGGCGCGACATTCTGACAGGCCGTCGTTGATCGCCTGCCGGACGATCATCGGCTACGGTGCGCCGACCAAGGCGGGTTCGGAAAAGACCCATGGTTCGCCGCTGGGAGCTGAAGAGATCGCAGGGGCCCGAGCCAAACTTGGCTGGCCGCACGAGCCCTTCGTCGTGCCGGCCCCGGTGCTGGATGCCTGGCGGGCCGCCGGTTCACGCGGTGCGGTCGAGCGGTCGGCGTGGGAGAAGCGGCTGGCTGCTCTCGATCCGGCCAGGCGGGCCGAATTCAACCGTATGCTGTCCGGCCGCCTGCCCGACGGCTGGAAGGCCGCCGCCGCCTCGTTCAAGTCCAAGGCCATTGCCGAGAAGCCGAAATGGGCCGCTCGCAAAGCCTCGCAGGAGGCGCTGGAGGTGCTGACCGCCACCGTTCCCGAACTGATCGGAGGTTCAGCCGACCTGACCCACTCCAACCTCACCATCACCAAGGCGACGCGGCCGATCACGCCCGACGACGCCTCGGGCAGCTATCTCCACTATGGGGTTCGCGAGCATGGGATGGCCTCGCTGATGAACGGCATGGCCCTGCATGGCGGTTTCATTCCCTATGGGGCCACCTTCATGGTGTTCACCGATTATCTGCGGCCGGCTTTGCGGATGTCGGCGCTGATGGGGCTGCGGGTCGTTTATCTGATGACTCATGACTCCATCGGCCTCGGCGAGGACGGCCCGACCCATCAGCCGATCGAGCATTTGGCTTCGCTGCGCGCCATGCCTAATCTCCGTGTGTTCCGCCCCTGCGACCCGGTGGAGACCATGGAGTGCTATGAATTGGCGCTGGAGGACACCTTGGGCCCGAGTCTGCTCTCGCTGTCGCGCCAGAACTTGCCGACCGTGCGCACCGATGCCGGCGAAAACAAGTCGGCCCGGGGCGCTTATGTGCTGGCCGAGGCGAACGGCACCCGCCAGGTAACGCTGATCGCCACCGGCTCGGAGGTGGAACTGGCGCTGGCGGCCCGCGACCTGCTGGCCGCCAAGGGGGTGGCTGCCGCCGTGGTGTCCATGCCGTGTTGGGAACTGTTTGACCGGCAGGATGCGGCCTATCGCGCCGCCGTCCTCGGAGAGGGAACGGTCAAGGTGGCGGTCGAGGCCGCCTCGACCTTCGGCTGGGAGCGATATGTCGGTCCCGCTGGTACAGTTGTCGGGTTGACGGGCTTCGGAGCTTCCGGTCCACCCGATCAGGTTTACGCTCATTTCGGCATCACCGCCGAGGCTGTGGCCAATGCCGCGCTGGCCCGTCTTTAACCAAGAGGAAGATCCAAGATGGCTTTGATTTCTTTGCGTCAGCTGCTCGACCATGCCGCCGAGCATGGCTACGGGCTGCCCGCTTTCAACATCAACAACATGGAACAGATGCTGGCGATCATGGCGGCCGCCAAGAAGACCGACTCGCCGGTCATCATGCAGGCCAGCCGGGGCGCCCGCAGCTACGCGAACGACATCGTGCTGCGGCATCTGATCCAGGCGGCCACCGAGCTTTACCCCGACATTCCGGTGTGCATGCACCAGGACCACGGCAACAGCCCGGAAACCTGCTTGTCGGCCATCACCAACGGCTTCACCTCGGTGATGATGGACGGCTCGTTGAAGGAAGACGCCAAGACCCCCGGCGACTGGGAATACAATGTCGGGGTGACCAGCAAGGTGGTCGAGCTGTCCCATATGGTGGGCGTTTCGGTCGAGGGTGAGCTGGGTGTGCTCGGCTCGCTGGAAACCGGCAAGGGCGACAAGGAAGACGGCCATGGCTTCGAGGGCACCCTCGATCACAGCCAGCTGCTGACCGACCCCGACCAGGCGGTCGATTTCGTCAGAAAGACGAAGGTGGACGCCCTGGCCATCGCCATGGGCACCTCTCACGGTGCCTACAAGTTCAGCCGCAAGCCGACCGGCGACATCCTGGCCATGCATGTCGTCAAGGCGATCAACAAGCGGCTGCCCAATATCCATCTGGTCATGCACGGCTCGTCTTCGGTGCCGCAGGACCTGCAGGACATCATCAACCAGTTCGGCGGCGAAATGCCGCAGACATTCGGCGTGCCGGTCGAGGAAATCCAGCAAGGCATCAAGCACGGCGTGCGCAAGATCAACATCGACACCGATTGCCGCATGGCTATCACCGGCCAGGTCCGCAAGGTGCTGATGGAGAAGCGCTCCGAGTTCGATCCGCGTGCGTTCTTGAAGCCGGCCATGGCGTCGATGCAGAAGCTGTGCGAACTGCGCTACGAGCAGTTCGGCACCGCCGGCCGGGCTTCGAAGATCAAGGTCGTGCCGCTGTCTGAGATGGCCAAACGCTACAAGGACGGCTCGCTCGATCCGAAGGTGAACTGAGCGCCGCTTTTAATCTTGGATTGCCGGGTCAGGCCCGGCAATGACGGAATATGCGTCATGCCCGGGCTTGACCCGGGCATCCATGTTTCCAGGGGAAAGCCACCATGACCGTCAAGATCGCGCCGTCCATTCTTTCCGCCGATTTTGCCCGCCTGGGTGAAGAGGTGAGGGCCATCGACGCGGCCGGGGCCGACTATATCCATGTCGATGTGATGGACGGGCATTTCGTTCCCAACCTGACCATTGGTCCGGCCGTGGTAAAAGCCCTGCGACCCCATACCACCAAGGTTCTCGACGTCCACCTGATGATCGAGCCGGTAGATCCTTACGTCGCCGCATTCGCCGAAGCCGGCAGCGACATCATCACGGTGCATGCCGAAGCGACCCGCCATCTTGACCGCACTCTGCAGTTCGTCCGCTCGCTCGGCCGCAAGGCGGGGGTCTCGCTCAATCCGGCCACCCCGGAAGGCGCGATCGCCTATGTGCTCGACAAGGTCGACCTGATCCTGGTGATGTCGGTCAACCCGGGATTCGGCGGGCAGAGCTTCATTCCCTCGGCGCTGGACAAGATCCGCCGGCTGTGCGACATGGTCGGCGACCGGCCCATCGAAATCGAAGTGGACGGCGGCGTCACGGCGGAAAACGCCCAACTTCTCGCCACTGCCGGCGCCCAGGTGCTGGTGGCCGGAAGTGCCGTTTTCCGCACCCCGGATTATCGCGCCAACATAGCTGCTCTGCGCTGAGAAATTTAACCGCCGGTTGACTCGCTCTGTAACTAAACTTTAATCCTATTGTCATGGGGCGAGGATATTGTGGGCATCCGTCGATCGGCATGATCGTGCCCGTCGACTGACTCTACAACCGGAGGACCAATGATCAGGAAGACCCTTGTCGCCGCCGCCGTGGCGGCCGTGGCGCTTTCCGGCACCGCCCATGCCCGAGACCAGATCCGCATCGTCGGTTCTTCGACCGTCTACCCCTTTGCTACGGCCGTGGCCGAGCAGTTCGGCAAGACGTCGGGCTTCAAGACCCCCGTCGTGGAAAGCACCGGCTCCGGCGGCGGCCTGAAGCTGTTCTGCGCCGGCGCCGACGAGAACTCGCCGGACATCACCAACGCCTCGCGCCGGATCGAGCCCAGCGAAGTCGCCGCCTGCGCCGCCAACGGCGTCAAGGACATCACCGAAGTGGTGATCGGCTATGACGGCATCGTCGCGGCGAATTCCGTTCACGGCCCGAAGTTCAAGCTGACCAAGGCCCAGCTGTTCAAGGCCGCGGCCAAGACGGTGCCGGTGGACGGCAAGCTGGTGGCCAATCCCTACACCAAGTGGAGCGACATCGATCCGTCGCTGCCCAAGGAAGACATCCTGCTCTATATCCCGGCGCCGAACCATGGCACCCGCGACGCGTGGAACGAGCTGGTGATGGATCCGGCCTGCGATGCCTTCCCCGAGGTTAAGGCCCTGGACAAGGCGGCCAAGAAGGCGGTCTGCAACACGCTGCGCGAGGACGGTGCCGAGGTGGACGTCTCGGAAAACTACACCGTCACCCTGCAGAAGATGATCAGCCAGCCGGCCGCCGTCGGCGTGACCACCTTCAGCTATCTCGACCAGAACGGCGACAAGATCCAGGCCGCGACCGTCGATGGCGAGGTTCCGACCTACGACAACATCGCTTCCGGCAAGTATCCGGTGTCGCGCCCGCTGTTCTTCTATGTCAAGAAGTCGCATGTCGGCGTCATCCCCGGCATCAAGGAATACATTGCCGAATTCACCTCCGACAAGGCTTGGGGCAAGACCGGCTATCTGGCCGAAAAGGGCCTGATCACCCTGCCCGACGACAAGCGCAAGTCCGAGGCGGCGAACGCCAAGAACCTGGGTAATCTGAAGCTGTAAGGAAACTGGCTCCGGCGGCCGATTGCTTCGGCCGCCGGATCTGGTGCAAGTTTAAGCGCGGGCTGCAGCAAGCGGCCCGTTCGTTGACAGGAAACGGCGGCGTTGATGCAGTTTCTTACCTTGGTGGCCGTGTTGTTGCTGATGTCGGCCGCGGTCTACCGCATGGGGCGCGGGCGTGCCCAGGTTCTCGCCGGGACCGAAGCCCGTTCGCTGCACTCTCTGCCGTCCTATTATGGTTATTACGTCGCCCTGTGGTGCGGCATTCCTGCCCTGCTGCTGATCGTCGGCTGGCTCAGCCTCGAGCCGTTCATCCTGCGCAGCCTGGTCGTTGACGCCCTGCCGACCGAGGCCAAGGCCTTGTCGCCGGCGCGTCTGTCGCTGCTGATGAACGAAGTGCGTCAACTGGCGGCGTCCGGCGACTTCCGTTTCTCCTCGGGTCCCGTCGCCTCGGCAGCCGCCGAGCAATACCGCGGCCTGCGGGCCACCAGCTTCGGCGCCATGACGGTGCTGGCCCTGTCGCTGGCGGTGGGCGGGGCGGTCTACGGCATGCGGGCGATTTCGCCCAAGCTCAGGGCTCGCAACAGGGTCGAGTCGGCGGTCAAGGTGTTCCTCGTCGCCAGCTCCACCCTGGCGATCTTCACCACGATCGGCATCGTGCTCTCCCTGCTGTTCGAATCGCTGCTGTTCTTCCAGAAGGTCCCTCTGACCGATTTTCTGTTCGGGCTCAACTGGAGCCCGCAGACCGCCATGCGTGCCGACCAGGTCGGGGCCTCGGGTTCGTTCGGCGCGGTTCCCTTGTTCGCCGGCACGTTGCTGATCTCCGTCATCGCCATGTTCGTCGCCGTGCCCATTGGCCTGTTGTCGGCGATCTACATGGCGGAATACGCCCATCCCAAGTTCCGTTCGATTGCCAAGCCGCTGCTCGAGGTGCTGGCCGGCATTCCCACCGTGGTCTACGGCTTCTTCGCGGTTCTGGCGGTCGCGCCGTTCCTGCGCAGCATCGGCCAGTCCGTGGGGATTTCCATCGCTTCGGAGAGCGCCATGGCCACCGGCATCGTCATGGGGGTGATGATCATCCCCTTCATCTCCTCGCTCTCGGACGATGTGATCTGCGCCGTGCCGGATTCCTTGCGCCACGGCGCCTACGGCCTCGGCGCGACGCGTTCCGAAACCATCAAGCAGGTGGTCATCCCGGCCGCCCTGCCGGGAATCATCGGCGGGATCCTGCTGGCGGTGTCGCGGGCCATCGGCGAGACCATGATCGTCGTGATGGCGGCCGGCCTGTCGGCCCATCTGACCGCCAATCCTTTCGCCTCGGTGACCACCGTCACCGTACAGATCGTCACCTTGCTGGTCGGCGACCAGGAATTCGACAGCCCGAAGACGCTTTCGGCCTTCGCCCTCGGCTTGGTGTTGTTCGTCGTCACCCTTGCCCTGAACGTGGTGGCCTTGCATGTCGTCCGCAAATACCGAGAAAAATATGACTGAGGCCGTCGAACAATTGCGGGCGTCGGTGATCGCCGGCAAGGTCGGGGCCCGGCTGCAGCGGCGCTATGCGGCGGAAAAGCGGTTCCGCGTCTACGGCGTCGCCGCCATCGCCATCGCGCTCAGTTTTCTTGCGGTTCTGCTGGTGAGCATCATCGCGCAAGGCTACTCGGCCTTCGTGCAGACGGAAGTGCGCCTGACGCTTGACCTCGATCCGGCGGTGATCGACCCTGACGGCAAACGTGACCACGCGACTCTGTCCTCCGCCGACTACGCGACGGTGATCCGCAACGCCCTGCTGGCGCGCTTCCCTGACGCGGACGACCGGGTCGGCCGGCGCGAACTCAGCCATATGATGAGTCAGGGGGCCGAGCTGGAGGTGCGCAAGCTGGTGCTGGCCGATCCCTCGGTAATCGGCAGCCGGCGCGAGATGTGGCTGCCGGTTGCCGCCCCGGTCGATCAGCTGATCAAGGGCAATATGGAGCGGGCGCCCGACAAGGGGGGGCAGTTCAAGGAACGTGAGCTGGCGCGGATCGATGCGCTGAAGGCCGACGGCAGCCTGCAAACCCGCTTCAACAGGTGGCTGTTCACCGAAGGAGATTCCCGTCAGCCCGAATTGGCCGGATTGTGGGGGGCGGTGGTGGGATCGTTCTACTCGTTGCTGGTGACGCTGGCGCTGTCGTTTCCTCTCGGCGTGGCCACCGCGGTCTACCTCGAGGAGTTCGCCAGCCGCAGCCGCTGGACCGATGTGATCGAGGTCAACATCAACAATCTGGCAGCCGTGCCTTCCATCGTCTTTGGCCTGCTGGGGCTCGAGATCTTTCTCAATCTGTTCGAGTTGCCACGCTCATCGCCGCTGGTCGGTGGCCTGGTGCTGACGCTGGTTTCTCTGCCGACCATTATCATCGCCGCTCGTGTCGCGCTGAAGGCGGTCCCGCCGTGGATCCGCGAAGCCGCGCTGGGCCTTGGCGCATCCCGGCTGCAAATGGTGGCGCACCATGTCCTGCCTCTGGCCATGCCGGGCATTTTGACGGGGACGATCATCGGCATGGCCCGCGCGGTCGGCGAATCGGCCCCGCTGCTGATGATCGGCATGGTGGCGTTCATCGTGGACGTGCCGGCCACCCCGATGGATCCGGCGACGGCGCTGCCGGTGCAGGTCTATCTGTGGGCCGCCAGCCCGGAACGTGCATTCATCGAGCGGACGTCGGCCGCCATCATCGTTCTTTTGTGCTTCCTGGCGGTGATGAATGCCACGGCCATTTATCTCCGTAAACGTTTCGAGCGCCGTTGGTGAAGGCGATGACGACAGCCAGCGAGTCCCAATCCCGGCCGGGCGACCAGGGGATCAACGTCGCCAAGGTCACCGCCAACGACGTCAACGTGTACTACGGCGATAAGCACGCCCTAAAGGGTGTGAATCTGGCTATCCAGGCCAATGAAGTGACCGCGCTGATCGGTCCTTCGGGCTGCGGTAAGTCGACCTTCCTGCGTTGCATCAACCGGATGAACGATCTGATCGAAGGCGCCAGGGTTACCGGGACGATTACCCTCGACAGACAGAATATCTACGACCGCGACCTTGATGTCGTGCAGTTGCGGGCCCGCGTCGGCATGGTATTCCAGAAACCCAATCCCTTCCCCAAATCGATCTACGACAATGTCGCCTATGGTCCGCGCCTGCACGGCCTGGCCCATTCGGCGGCCGATCTGGAAGAGGTCGTCATCACCAGTCTGGAACGGGCGGGTCTTTACGCCGAGGTCAAGGACCGGCTCGACGAGCCGGGGACCGGGTTGTCGGGCGGCCAGCAGCAGCGGCTTTGCATCGCGCGGGCCATCGCCGTCAGTCCCGAAGTGATCCTGATGGACGAACCTTGCTCGGCGCTGGACCCCATCGCCACTGCCAAGGTCGAGGAGCTGATCGACGAACTGCGGGAGAATTTCACCATCGTCATCGTCACCCACTCGATGCAACAGGCGGCGCGCGTGTCCCAGAGGACGGCATTCTTTCACCTGGGTGAACTGATCGAGGTCGGCAATACCGAACAGATCTTCACCAATCCGCAGCACAAGCTGACCCAAGGCTACATAACCGGCCGGTTCGGTTGACTTGGATTCAGGAGGACGACGCATGACGGGAGAACACACGGTGCGGTCCTACGATGAAGAGCTTTCGCATCTCAACAACATGATCGCCCGCATGGGCGGCCTGGCCGAAGCGCAGCTGGACGGCGCCCTACAGGCCCTGGCCAAGCGCGATAGCGACCTGGCCGGAAAGGTGATCGCCTCGGATTCGAAGGTCGACGAGATCGAGCAGGAGGTGCACGCCTTTACCGTGCGCCTGCTGGCGCTGCGCCAACCGGTCGCCCATGACCTGCGCATGATCGTCGGCGCGCTGAAGGTTTCAGGCGACCTCGAGCGCATTGCCGACTATGCGGCCAATGTGGCCAAGCGGGCCTTGGTGTTGAACCAGGTGCCGCCGGTCAAGCCGACCGCCGGGGTTCCGCGCCTGGGCCGGCTGGTCCAGGAAATCGTCAAGGATGTGCTCGACGCCTATGTCGAGCAGGACAAGGAAAAGGCCGTCAAGGTATGGAAGCAGGACGAGGAGGTGGACGACATGTACACCGGCCTGTTCCGCGAACTCATCACCTATATGATGGAAGACCCGCGTAATATTACCGCCTGCATCCATTTGATGTTCATTGCCAAGAACATCGAGCGGATCGGCGATCATGCCACCAACATTGCCGAAACCATTCATTTCCTGGTGCAGGGGACGCCAATCCGCGAGGTGCGGCCGAAAGGCGATTCGATTCTGCCCGATCCCTCCCACATTGGTAAGGACGAGTGATGGATCGCGAAAATGTAAGCAAGCCGCTGGTCATGGTGGTGGAGGACGAAGCCGCCCTCGTCACCATGCTTCGCTACAACCTGGAAAAGGAAGGCTATCGGGTCTGCGAGGCGATGGACGGCGAGGAAGCCCTTACCGTATTGGCCGAACGCAGCCCCGATCTGGTGGTGCTGGACTGGATGCTGCCCATCATGTCCGGGATCGAGGTCTGCCGGCAGATCCGCAGGAAACCCCGCACCCGCGACCTGCCGGTGATCATGTTGACCGCCCGCGGCGAAGAAGGGGACAAGATCCGCGGCTTGAACACGGGCGCCGACGATTACCTGACCAAGCCGTTTTCCCTTCCGGAACTGATGGCGCGGGTAAGGGCGCTGCTGCGCCGCGTGCGCCCCAGCCAGAGCAAGGGCGTGCTGCAATACGAAGCCATCGTCATGGATCTTGCCGCCCATCGCGTCACCCGCGAGGGGCGGAACATTCATCTGGGCCCCACAGAATTCCGCCTGCTGCAATTCCTGTTGCAGCATCCGGGTTGTGTCTTCTCGCGCGAAGAATTGCTGAATGCCGTCTGGGGCCCCGACATCTACGTCGAACCGCGCACGGTCGACGTCCATATTCGCCGACTGCGCAAGGCGCTCAACGGCGACGAAGAGGCGGATATCATCCGCACCGTGCGCGCCGCCGGCTATGCCCTGGACGCTGAAGGCACGACTGTCTGACCTCGCCGATCTCTTGCGAGCCTATCCTCCTGCGCCGTTGAAGGCCGAAGCCGTCATGCTCACCTCAGATTTCGCAGAGTCATCCTTACGCGAGGAGGCCGCCGGCCGATGGGCGAGAGGCGAGGAAAAAGGGGCGTCTTGTTCCTTGTTTGCGGCCCCAGCGGCGCAGGAAAGGATGCGATAATTAAAGGGGCTAAGCGGCGCTTGGCCGGCGACCCACGCTATGTATTCCCATTGCGGATAATAACCCGGCCCGAGGGGTTTGGCGGGGAACTTCACATTGCCGTCACTCCGGCACAGTTCGATCGATTGCGGCGGCGTGGCGATTTCGCATTGTTCTGGGGTTCCATGGGGCATAACTACGCCGTCCCCGTCAGCATCGAGGGCGAATTGGCGGCTGGGCGGGCGGTCGTGGTGAACGTGTCGGCCCAGGTCTGTGGCGAGGCGCGTGCCCGCTATCCGGGCGCCGGCATCATCTGGATCTCGGCTTCCGTCGAGCTGTGCCGCCGGCGGCTACTGGTGCGCGGGCGTGAGAGTGCGGCCCAGATCGACGAGCGTCTGCAACTGATCGACGAGCCTCCGGTCGACGAGGACATCGAGATTCTGACGAACGAGGGATCTCTGGAGGCTGCGGTCGATGCCTTCGTCCACATGCTCGATGAGCGGATGGGGGGCCGGCCGATCAGACAGGCTGGTCTTTCGGGGATCGCTTCTCCGACGGGCTTATGACCCTCGCTCCTTCAAGCCCCCTCTTGGACTTCGTTGTCACCAAAACTTAATAGCGGCGCCATAAAACCGTCGGCGCAGGCATGTAGAGTGCGCAAGCCAGGCATCCAGAGGGGGGCTCCATGCGTCTCATGCGTGATGATTTCAGCGCACTCGACTTTCTCTCCTGCGGTGGCTTCCGCTTGTCGCCGCCAAAGCCGCCGCGCAAGGCCAAGCGCAAATTTACCCTGCCGCGGCCGTGCCGCGCGAAGACCGCTGACAAGCGAGGCCTGGGGTCGTTGCTGCCGTTCCTGGCAAGCAAGGTGCAACCGCCGACAAAGCCGGGCCTATTCGAAGGCTGGCCAGTCCCATTGTCGTGGCCACGCGTCGAATCGACCAGCAACGACTTCTGGTGGGAGCAGGCTGATCGGCAGGCCTCGTAAGGCCGAGCTGTGGTGATCGGGACCGATCACCACAGCCTCCGTCTTCGGCAACACCGGCGGGCCAGCCAAGTCTCGATGAGTTTCGGCCATCAAGGCTTGGCATAATTCCTATTGGTCATAGGAAACGACCGAGGTCACCGGCACGTCGAGGCGCTTGCGGCCATCGAGGAAGGCCAGTTCGATAATGCAGGCAGCACCGGTCACCTGGGCTCCCATCTTGCGCAGCAAGTTGATGGTTGCCGCCATCGTGCCGCCCGTCGCCAGCAGGTCGTCCAGGACGACCACCTTCTGCCCGGGGGCTACCGCATCTTCCTGCATTTCAATGATGTCGGTGCCGTATTCCAGGTCATATTCGTAGCGTACCGTCTTGCCCGGAAGTTTGCCGCGCTTGCGCGCCATGACAAAGCCGCAGCCGAGCTTAAGGGCGAGAGGGGCGGCCACGAGGAAGCCCCGCGACTCGATGCCGACAAGAATGTCGGGGTGCTGGGCGCGCACGGCATTGGCAACCCGCCCCATCGTGACCTGCCAGGCATCGGCGTGGGAGAGCAGGGTCGAAATGTCGTAGAACAGGATTCCCGGTTTTGGGAAGTCGGGGATCTGCCGAATATGGTCCTTGATGTTCATCGCGAGTGGTCCGTGCGGCCTTTCGAAAAGGGAAAGCGATGCTAGCCGGAAAGCCCCATTTCCGCCAGAGCGCTGGCAAGCGGCCTTGACGTCGCCGGGCCGTTGTGTGAGGCAGGAGAAACCTTGGCAAGATGGACGGTGTGATGAAGATATGGAGCCTGTTCGCCATCGGCGTGTCGGTTTTGATGTCGGTCTTGGCGGGAAGTGGCCTGCCGGCGATGGCCGAGGCCGCCCATAGCTTGATTCTCGAGAGCGGCGACGTGGTCGGCATGCATTATCCCGAGGCCGGAGCAATTTGCCGTTTGGTGAACAAGGATCGCGCCGGTCACGGCTTGCGCTGCCTGGTCGAGCCGACCACTGGTTCGGCGGCCAATCTGGCGGGCCTCGAAAGCGGTGACGGCCAGTTGGCCATCGTTCAATCGAAAATGCTGGAGCAGGCCGTCGCCGGCAAGGGGCCATTTGCCAACGCGCCGCGGGCCGACCTGCGCAGCCTGATGAGCCTGCACGGTGAATCCGTGGCCGTCGTGGTCGCTCCGGGCGCCAAGTTGAAGAAGGCGGCCGACCTCAAGGGAAAGCGCGTCAACCTGGGCCATACGGGAAGTTTCCAGCGTTCGATGGCGGAGGCTATGCTGGCCGCCGAAGGACTGGCGCCTGCCGACCTCGGGGCCGCACTTGAAATGGACGAGTCCAAGGTGGCCAAAGCGCTGTGTCGGAACGAAGTCGATGCCGCGGTTTTTACCGGACTGCACCCGATCGCCGAAGTGCAGGAAGCCATCGACGGATGCGGCGCCAGCTTGTTGCCCTTGAAGGATGCCGCGCTCGACAAGTTCCTCAAGGAGAACGCCGCCTATTCCCGTCAGGTCATTCCCGGCGATGCCTATACCGGCTTGCGCGAAAAGGTGCCGACCTTCGGCCTTCGCGCCGTGCTGGTCACCACAAGCAGGCTGTCTGCCGAAGATGCTTATGAAGTCGTCAAGGCGGTGTTCGACAATCTGAAGGCATTCAGGGCGATGCATCCGCTGCTCGGCGAACTGGAAAAGAAGCAGATGACCCATGACGCGTTGGTGGCGCCGTTGCATGAGGGGGCGCAACGATACTACCGGGAAAACGGCGGCTTGTAGCTCTGGGCTAGGGCGCAGCAGCGCTGGCGGAGGTGTCAGGCCCAATTGCCCTGAAATGCGGGTCATAGAAACGAAACGCCGCCCCGGGGGGCGGCGTTCTTCTTAGATCAGCTCCGTGGCCATCCTGACCGCGATGCTCAAGCGCCGCGCGGGCTTGTTCGCGGTTTTCGGCCTTCACGCAAAGGCCGAAAACGCTCTAAGCTTCGTGCGATCGCCGCAGCGCGATCAGTTGCACTCCGGCTTGCCCTTGATCGCCTTCAGGAAGGCGACGATTTCCTTGCGCTTCTGCTCGTCCTTCAGCGCGAAGAACATGGCGTGCTTGACCTCCTTGCCATTGACCTTGATCAGGAAGGCCTTGGGGTCGTTCACGTATTCCATGAGGTTCTCGTCGGTCCACACCAGCCCCTTGGCGGCAGCACCCTGCATGCCCTCGGAATATTTCGGGAAGTCGCTCCGCTGGCCGGCCTTCGAGCCATACACGTCATGAATGTTGGGAGCGGTGGGGCGCGACGGCTTGTCCGCCTCGAACACGTGGCAGCTCTTGCACTGGTTGGAAATGGTCTTGCCAGCCTGTGCATCGGCAGGAAGAGTGCATTCGGCGGCAATAGCCGAGCCCCCCGCTACGATTGCTACAGCCACGCCGGCCAAAACGGTCTTAAGGAACATTGAATTTCTCCGACAGGGTTAGTTAGCCAAACGGCCGGGCATTATCATTCAGGATTGTGGTAATCGCAACCAGCCTTTAGCCGTTCTAGAACCGCCTTTTCGCCGAAATCGGGTGTCGGGAGCGGTTCGGCGGCCGCCTGCCGCCCAGCGAAACGCATCCACGCGAGTGGGGTAAGGTCGAGCACAGGAGAGGCAGGGCACCACCGCGTCCGTGTATTCCTATCCAGCCTGGGGCAGAGTGCTGACCCGAACATTCCCACAAAGCGGTATCGGCCAATGCTCAGTCGCTTTCCTGAAAAGCTCAACCTGCGTTTCAACGGCCTGACCCTCGGCGTCATCGCCACATGGGCATGGATTTTGATGGTCGGTCTTTACGTGCATCATCACCATCACGTCCCCTCATTGATTGAATACAAGAGCGCGCAATCGAATGTCGCCGCCTGTTCGGCACCTGATGTACGCCTCTTGAACAACTGCCTCGACGAGCATTATGCGGGGTTGCTGAGCGCATGGCGCACCGATGCAGGAGTTGAAGTCGTGCTTCCTCCCGCGCTGGCATGGATCGCCGCGCTGCTGCATAACCTGGCCGGTGGCTTCGGCCTGCTCCGCCGCCGCCAACGGGCTTGATCCGCGCGATCGCTTGGACGCGATAGCCCCGCGGGCGTGATCACGGTATTCCGCGGCGAGGGAACGCGCCGGTCTTATTGGCTGTTTGAAAGGGGGAAGCTGCGACAGCGAGGTCCGTGATGGTCACCAGCCCCGGCCTGACCCTTAGCCCGTTCGGTTCCTACCAAGCGCTGATCGGCTCGTCGACGCTGGCCGGTGCGGGCTTGGGGTCGGCGATTTCGCCGGTCATTCCCACGGCGGCGCCCGAGGTCAACGGCGCGGCCGGATTGAGCGGCACGACTCTGGGAGCCGCCGGCACCGCCGTGCCGCCTAGCCCGGCAATCGCTTCGACGCTGAATACGCCACTGGGCGCGGTGGGATCCGCGGGCGGTGTGACCGGCTCGTCGCTGGCGGGGGGCGCCACACCATCGCTGCCAGGGGCTTCCGCCGCCCTCGTCATGCCGACGACTTCGGGCAGTCTCGCGACGGCAATTCCCGCCGCCGCGCCTGGCATCGGGGTTCCTGCGGTGGGCACGACGGCTCCACCGATCGGCGGCGTGACGACGCCGACGGCCTTTCCGATACCGGGCGTAACGGTCACCCCATTGAGCTCGGCGGTCGAGGCGGCAGCGGTAAACCAGACCAACGCGCTGGCGGCCGGTGTCAGCCCTGTGGCGGCGGCGAGCGGGGCGGTGGCGCTTCCCCCGACCGTTCCAGCCTCGGCGGCTACCTCCGGCGCAGGGGCGGCCCAGGTATTTCAAGCGACGTTGGACCCGATCAACAATTCGGGTGTGCATGGTTCGGCCACTATCACCCTTTCCGGCCAGATGCTGACCGTCGACCTCCAGGCCAGCGGGCTTCAGCCTGGGCAGATCCATCCTCAATATATCGACACCATGGCCGGTGGTGGCGCCGATCGAATGCCGACCGCCGCGGACGACGTCAATCACGATGGCTTTATTGACCAGACCGAGGCGATGTCGGCGATCGGTGCGCCAGTCCTCGACTTATCCCTCGATCCCTCGGTAACCGCCAGCGGCACGCCGGTGGCCGACCGCCTGGCGATCTTCCCGGTGGCCGCCGCGGACGGCACGGTGATCTATCACGAAGTCTTCGCTTTCAATTCGGGCCAGCCGGCGGCAACTGCGGCCTTTACCCAGTTGACGAGCCATCTGGCCGCTGGCGCCGTCGTCCTGGACGGGATGACCGTTCATCCGCCGGGCCTGGCGGGTGGGGCCGTCGGCTACCTGCCCCAGCTTCCCGTGGCTGTCGGCCTGCTGCACGAGACGGCCGGCCCGCCCATCGGCTAGTGGTCTGCCCCAGACGCTTGGTCCCCAAGCGCCTGGATCAGGCGGCCCACCAACCAATTGAATTGTGGTGAAAATTCGACGGCTGGTGGCGGTACCATCCGTCGGATTTTGACCACTAGGTCAGTTTCGCGGTCATTCTGACGGCGAGGCGAGAGACGCCGCTTCCGGCCTTGCGTGAAAACGCGTATACAGATGTATCCATAACGGATACATTGTGGTCCGACTGTGTTTCTTGCGAGGAAGAGAGCTTGCGGTGGCGGCGCGGGGCGTATTGCTGGTCGGCTTGGTTCTGGTTTGCGCCATTCTGCCGCTGGCTGCCTGCGACGATCCGCCGGCCCCCCGGCAGGAACGGAAGCTGGCTGTGCCGAAAGGCGAAAGCACGCTGGACGGCCTGATCAAGAAATCGCAGGAGCGATCCGCCGCGCCGCCGGCTGCTGGCCGTCTGGAGGCCAAGCCCGACAGCGTCGACTTCGCGGCGGTCCCCGTCGGGCAAAGCGCCACACGCCAGCTGCAGTTGGTCAACGTCGGCGAGGCGCCGGTTCTGCTGCTGCCGCTCCACGTCGCCGGGCAGCCTGCGGCGTATCGGCTGTCCGGAACCTGTGCCGCCGGGCAGGAACTGGGCGGCGGCAAGAGTTGTGTGGTGGAGGTGACGTTCCATCCCCTTCGCGAAAGCGTGGCGGATAGCGAACTGGTGGTCGACCGCGGCGGCGCCGGCGGCACCCTGTTCGTCCCCCTGACCGGCGAGGTGAAACCCAGCCAGGACCACGCGCCGCTATCCGTCAGGCCGGCGGCAGCCGAGGCGTCGTTGATTTATGCCAGGGTCCGCCAGGACGGCGGCCTGGCGGTGGAAGGGGATCCCCCCGCGCCGCCGGCCGATCGGCAGGCCGCCGACATCGACTACGCCGAGGCCGGTCTGCCGGGCATCGTCTCGACGTTCCCGGTCGAGCGCTCGCGGGTGATCACAGCCGACCGCTATATCCCCGCCGTCCTCGAAAACACCATCGATAGCCAACTCCCCGGGCGGGCGATCGCCGTCGTGGAACGGAACGTGTATGGGGCGGGCGGCCGGGTCGTGCTGATCCCCGCAGGCTCGC
This sequence comes from Pseudomonadota bacterium, assembly GCA_021793155.1. Taxonomy (GTDB): domain Bacteria; phylum Pseudomonadota; class Alphaproteobacteria; order Rhodospirillales; family Magnetospirillaceae; genus DUZF01. The sequence continues at coordinate 123,838 of JAJYTF010000006.1, forward strand.
GGGTGATCGGGCATTACGAGTCGCTGGCCAAGGTGGGGGAGGCGCGGCTCAACATCAACTGGTCGCGGATCCTTCGCCCTGACGGTGTCAGCATCAACATCGACACCGCTGCCGCCGACGTCATGGGGCGCAGCGGTCTTCCCGGCGACCTCGACACCCGGTTCTTCGAAAAATACGGCAGTTCGCTGCTTACCAGCGTGATTGCCGCTGCCGGCGACTGGGCTCTCAACGGCACCACGACGGCGGTTACCAGTCCGCTCGGGGGCGCGACCCAGGTGTTGAGCGGGCGCGCCATGGCCGCCAACCGCCTGGGCAACGATCTCGATGTGCTGGGCCAGCGAATGGTCCAGGAAAACGTCGACATGCGGCCGGTTCTGACGGTGCCCCAGGGCACTCGCCTCAACATCATTCCGTCCGAGGACATCTGGCTGCGGGACCCCAATCGTGTTCAAGCGGTGACGCCGCCGCGAAAGACAGCGGGCGCGATCCGCGCCAGCGCCGATAACGTCATGCAGTTGGTGCCCGGGTTAGTCGACCTGATCGCCCAGAACCCGGCCCTGCAGAAATATGCTCCGCAGACGGCCCAGCAGATCATGCAGTCGAATCTCTTGCAGCAGTTGCGAGGCGGCAATTTCAGCCCTCCCTCCGGCGCCCAGGCGCCCCTTGGCCCGAGCGAAGGGGGGCAGGCGCCGCGGCCATGAATCCATTGCTTGCTGACACGTTGCGCCGCCTGGCCGCGCATTACGCCTCGGACGAGATCGAGGAAATCGCGATCAATCGCCCGGGCGAGGTTTGGATCAAGGCAGCGGGGGAAGGCTGGCGGCCGCGCGCCGATCCCAGTCTTACCGAGGACTACGTGCTGGTCCTCTGCCAGCAGCTTGCCAATGTCGGCGGCCAGGCCTTCCACCGAGCCCGTATGCCGCTGTTGTATACCACGCTGCCGGAAGGCCACCGCTTCACTGCGGTGGTCGGCCCCAATGTGCGCTACGACATGGGCGACACACGGGGGATCGCCGTCACCGTGCGGGTGTTCAATCCCCGCCGGAAGATCTCTCTGGACCGTTACGGGCTCGAGGAGCGCTCGGCCCTGGCGGCATCACCCTTGCACGCCGGACGTCGGCGCTACGATCCTTCGCCGCTGGAGGATCTGCTGGAAGCAGTGAAGAACCGCGAGGCGATCCTGGTGTCCGGCGCAACCTCGACCGGCAAGACCACGTTCCTCAATGCCATCCTCGCCTATCTGCCGCCCGACAGCCGGATCGTCACGGTGGAAGACGCGCGTGAGGTGCTGGTGCCCCACCCCAACCGTGTCCATCTGGTGGTCTCGCGGACCGAGACCACCAACGGCGTCGATTTCATGCGGGTCGTGGATGCGGTGGTGCGTATGACGCCTGACGTCATTATCTGCGGCGAAATCGGCATCACCAACGCGCCCGGGGTGTTCCGACTGATGACCACCGGGCACACCAATTTCATGGCCACCATCCACGCCAGCAGTCCCGAGGCGGCTTTGCGGGCCTTCTACCAGAACCTGGCGCAGAGCAACCCGGGGATCGACGCCGAGGCCGCCATCGACATCATCGGTTCGGCATTCGGTCGGATCGTCCAGATCGACCGGCACGGTTCGCAACGCATCGTCACGGCAATCGACATCCCCCCTATGGCCCGCGACGCCGTCGAGTCGCTCGATGGATGATGAAAGCCGCAAATGCCTTCAGTGGCGGGCGATGTCGGCAGTGGCGGCGATCTTCTGCCTGTTGCTCGGTCTGCCACTCGCCCTGCCGCTGACCTACCTTGCCGAACGCGGTGTCAGTCTGGCCACCCTGGGCTGGGTCGAAGGATATTTCTCCACGCTCGTCCAGCATCACGAGTATTGGTTGGCCGTACACCGCGAATGGCTGGCCAACGCCTTCGTCGCCGGGAAGATCCCGGTCTTCCTGGCTGCCATCCCCAGTGCGGCGGTCGTGGTTCTCGGTACCGGCCTGGCCCTCAATCCGTGTTCCGTCATTCCCCCCATCCACGGTTCCGCCCGTTGGGCGAACGACAAGGATGTCCGCCGCATGGGGCTGTCCGACGGCTTTCTAACCGTTCTCGGCCAATGGCGCCGGAGGTTGCTGAAGCTTCACGAGACGTTGTCGGTTCTGTGCATCGCCCCGCCGGGGACCGGCAAGACCGTGTCGGTGGTCATCCCCACCATTCTTTCCTGCGATGCGGCATCGATGATCATCAACGACGTCAAACCGGAATTGCATCAGATCACTTCGGGCTACCGGCAGCGAATCGGTCCTGTCTTCCGCCTCGATTGGGCGGCCGAGGATGATCCGGCGACCGGACTCGTCCATCCGCGATGGAACCCGCTTTCGCCCAAATCCATCCCTCCGGCGGGGCCGCAGCGTGACCTTTATGTCGATCGACTGACCGCCATCCTCATCGCCGACCCCCAGGGAAGTGCCGATCCTCATTGGAGCAAGAAAGGGCGCGCTGCGCTGGCCGGATTCATCCATTTCATCCTGTCGAAATGCGAAGCCAGCAATGCCGACGGTTTGCCCGAACAGTGGCGGCATTCGGAGGCATGCTTTCCGCTGCTGCTCGACTGGATAACCGAAGCATCGCTCGTCGCAGCGGCGGAAATTGAGCGTCTGAAGGACGAGGCCCCGGATGTCGCCTTGATGGCGGACCCGACCCGCATGTTCCTGATGAACGCCGTCGAAGAGGCCCGTGCCGGAGGCTACGCCCATCGCGCGGTGATGGAACTGACACAGCTGGCCAATACGCCGGACCGTGAACGCGGATCGATCCTCTCCACCATGGACGCCGGATTGACGGTCTTCAAAAACTCGGCCGTGCGCCAGCGCACGGTGGCCTCAGATTTCAGTTTCGCCGATCTGCGCGGCTTGGCCGAAGGGGGGGTGGGCAAGTTGAAGCCGGTGACAGTCTATATTTGCGTCAACCAGCAGGATGCTCGTGCCCTGGGGGTCATCACGGCCCTGTTCGTCGAGGCCCTATCGGCCTATCTGGTGGCTCATCCTCCCGGCAGCAGCGATACTGCAGGCCGGCGACTAGGGCCTTATCCTGCCCTGTTTGTGCTGGACGAATTCCCGCAGATGCCCAAAGTGCAGGCATTGATCGACGGACCGGCGGTCGGCCGCGGGCAGAAGGTATCCTACCTGCTGATTGGGCAGGATTTTGCCCAGATCGAGGAGAAATATTCCAAGACCGGCCTTGAGACGCTGCTGTCTACCACCGCGGCCAAAGTCGTGCTGCCGCTCAATAACGAAGTGGTGGCAAAGCGGTTTTCGGAGATGGTCGGGAACCGCACCCACGAGGGCGAAAGCCGCAGCAGGACCTATGGTTTCTCCAGGCATGCCAATCCCTTTTCCGTCAATATCAACAAGAGCCTGGCCGGCATACCGCTGATCCACCCGGCCGACTTCATGTCGATGCCGAAGGGAACCCATATCGTCCTGTTCCAGAAATATCTGAACCGTCCGATCAAGGTGCAGACACCGTTCTATTTCGATGATCCGGTGCTCCGGCGGCGGGCGTGGAACCCGAGGGCGGGCAAGGGGCCTAGGCCGTCGCCGCCAATGCCGAAATGGCTGCATCCGACATGACGCTGTTGTGGCAACGCACAACCATAGATATCACGATGTGGCGATTTAAACTCTTTTTCGAGATGTTAAAATATTTTATATTTCCCGTTGAGGTAGATGACGGGGGATGTGATGGGGTTGGAAATAAATGGGGAAACGTTAACGGAGCAGTATAAGTTTTTGAGAAATAAGATGCTGAGCGGGGGTGCGAAGGAGCCGCGCGAGGAGGGTGGCTCGGCAGATGTGGTGAGTGAGGCGGTTGACGCAATTTATACGCGAATCGTCGCGTCTCCGGTCACCGACGTCGCTTCGGCCGTCGAAAAGCTTCGCTTCGCTTATCACTGCCTGACCGACGAAGAAGATTTCAAGGAAGCGGCAAATCTGGTGTTGCAGGTCTGTTGCGCCCTTGAAGCGCTGCCTGCCGAGGTGGTTCTGCCGGTTTGCACCATGCAAGGTCGTATGAAACTGGCGCAGCATGCCTGCCGTAGCGCGCCCGCCGGCTCCCCGAAGCATCCATTGCCCCTCGGGATCGTCAGGGCGGCGGTCACCGATCCGTGTGATGCCGACCTCGGTGCCGGCAATACGAGCTAGGGGGCGGAGAACGTTTCCACCTTGGCCGGGTGAGGTATCGGCGCACCAACCGGCTCAGGCCGGCTGGCGAAACCGGTCGGAAAACGCGACAAAAGATACCGCCAGGGCGACACCTTCCGCCAAGCCGTCACGGTTTTCAGCCTCGACGAGGATGCGAAGCGACTTGGATGGCCGCTCTTCCCCCCCATTGTCGAGGGTGACCGCCAGTTCCCCGGCGACCGACTGGGTCAGCGTGAGGAACCATGCATTGCCCGCGCCGCCGCCCGAGAGGGTGAATGCGGCTGTCGCTTCATCTGGCGTTACGCTCATCTGGGTCAGAGAGAAGCCGTGTGCCTCGATCAAAGCCTCGATCGGCTGGCTGATTTGTGCGGTCAGTGCCCGCATGGCTTCGATGGCCGAACTGGTCGTTCCTTCAGGCAAGATCATCCTCCCGGGGGGGTATGGGCGCCACGCGCCCGTTGTTGACGAACTGTATTCAAAACGAAGAATATGGCAATGCGGTTTTCCTGTTGCGGTTTGGGGGCGGTATGGCGGCTCAATCGGAGGGCGAAGGGAAGGCGGCGCGTCGCCCAGCAGGCGAAGGCGTGAAGGGGGCGGCCGCGCGCGAGGTTCGACAGCGTCATGGCGGTTCGCCGACTTCGGCCGAAACTGTGCGCAAGGCTTTGCAGCGGGTTGGATCAGCGACGGGCAAGGCTTCTTCGTCCGAAGCGCCGCGCCGGCGGCGTTCCCACACGGAGCCGCAGGGCGGTTCGGCGGACGAGCGAATCCTGCAGGCGCTTCTCGGCCGGCTGGCAGCCGAGGAGACGGGCGACGAACCGGCTGATACGCCTCAACTTGGCCAGAAACTGAGCAGCCTCTCCGATGCCGAACTGGAGCGACTGAGCCGCCTGTTGGCCGCCGTGCAGGCCGCCAGGGCCGAGCGGGGGGGTGGTCGACAACCCCTTCTCGATCGGTTGAACGACCGCCTGGCCGCCGCGGGGGTCACCATGGATGTCAACTGCAAGACCACCATCATCAATATCGGTGGTGACCGTGCGGACGGTGACGGCCGGCCGAAGGCCCGCTCGTTCGGCCGGTCCAACTGGGGGCGTTACCTGGGCGGCAAGTTGAAGGACTTTCTCGAAGGACGGTGATGAGGCGACGGCTGGCCGGCGGCGCTTGACAGCACCTGCAATATGAATGATCATTCAGTCAACTTGAATGGATGGTCAGTGAGGGGCACATGCGGGAGGCGATTCTGCAGCTGCAACGGCGGGACGGGGTGGTCGAGGTGACCATGGTCAGTCCACCGGTCAACGCCCTCGGTACCGGCCTGATCGCCGCACTGCACCAGATTCTCGACCGGATCACCGCCGACGGTACGGCTCGTGTATTGCATCTGAAAAGCGCGCTGAAGGTGTTCTGCGCCGGCGCCGATCTCGCGGAAATGCGGGCCAATCTTGCCGACCCCTCCTGTGTCGACGCACAGATCGATGCGGTGCGCGACATCCAGGCGGTACTGAAGCGGATTGAAACCTTGCCCATGGCCACCATCGCCGAAGTCGGCGGAGCCGCCATGGGCGGCGGCCTGGAATTGGCGCTGGCCTGCGACTTTCGCGTCGCCGCCGCCGATGCCAAGCTGGCCTTGCCGGAAACCAATCTTGGCCTGATCCCGGGCGCCGGTGGCACCCAGCGACTGACCGCCCTGTGCGGACCGGCTGTGGCCAAGCGACTGATTCTTGGCGCCGAGATCCTCGACGGCACCACCGCCGCCGCCCTTGGGGTGGTCCATTGGGCGCCGCCCCGCCCCGAATTGCCGAACGTCGCCGCAGCTTTGGCCGATCGCCTGGCGAAGTTGCCCCGTGCCGCCGTTGCGGCGGCCAAGGCCTGCATCGCCGCGCAGGCCGATCCCGGCCGCGACGGATACGAGGAAGAACTCCAGGCGACCAAGAGACTGCTGCTCGACGAGCCGGAAACCCGCGACCGGGTGGAAGCTTTCCTTTCGGGCCAGCGCTGATCAACAAGGAGCGAGAAACATGAATTTCAAGGATAAGGTGGTCCTGGTCACCGGCAGTGCATCCGGCATCGGATTATGCACGGCGCAAGGCATGGCCGAGTTGGGGGCCGACGTGTTGTTGGCCGACATCAATGCCGAAGCCGGCGAGAAGGCGGCTGCCGACATCCGTGCCCAGGGCGGCAAGGCGCAGTTTTTCAAGGTCGACCTGACCGACGCAACCTCGATCAAAGGCTTGAAGGAACAGGTGGTGGCCAGCCGGGGCCGTCTCGACGTGCTGGCCAATGTTGCCGGCTGGGGGCACATCCAGCCCTTCGTCGAGAACGACGACGCCTTCGTCAACAAGGTGATCGCCCTCAACCTGCGCGGGCCGGTGGAGTTGCTGCGCGCATTCTTCCCGCTGCTGATCGAGCAAAAGGGCGGCAAGGTGGTGCTGGTGTCGAGCGATGCCGGCCGGGTTGGCAGCCTGGGCGAAAGCGTCTATTCGGCGGCCAAGGGCGGCATCATCGCTTTCGCCAAGGCGCTGGCTCGCGAGGGTGCGCGCTACGGCATCAACGTGAACTGCATCTGCCCCGGTCCCACCGACACGCCGCTGCTGCGCTCCGAGCCGGAGAAATTTCTCGAAGCCTTCGTCAAGGCCATTCCCATGCGGCGCTTCGGCAAGCCGTCGGAAGTGGCCGACGCCATCATTTTCATGGCCAGCAACCGGGCCGATTACATCACCGGCCAGGTCTTGAGCGTCAACGGCGGCATCGCCATGGTGGGCTGACCGCCCGCCGCATCGTAAAGGGAAGAAAGAGATGAGAGAATTCAAGGCGGCCGAGTACAAGGCCAAGCATTTTGACTGGAAAGTGGATGGCAAGGTGGCGACGCTGACCCTGAACCGTCCCGATCGGAAGAACCCGCTGACCTTCGATTCTTACGGCGAACTGCGCGACCTGTTTCAGGACATGGTCTATGCGACCGACGTAAAGGCGGTGGTGATCTCCGGCGCCGGGGGCAATTTCTGCTCGGGCGGCGACGTGCATGAGATCATCGGACCGCTCACCAAGATGGACATGCCCGGCCTGCTGGAATTCACCCGCATGACCGGCGACGCCGTCAAGGCCATGCGCATGGCGCCCCAGCCGATCATCGCGGCCATCGACGGCGTCTGCGCCGGTGCGGGCACCATGTTGGCCTGCGCCTCGGACATCCGCCTGGGCACCGCCCGCAGCAAGGTCGCCTTCCTGTTCGTCCGCGTCGGCTTGGCCGGGGCCGACATGGGCGCCTGCACCCTGCTGCCCCGGCTGATCGGGCTCAGCCGCGCCGCGGAACTGTTGTATACCGGCCGAGCCATGTCGGGCGAAGAGGCCGATCGCTACGGCTTCTACAACTCGCTGCATGACCCGGAAGAGGTTCTGGCGACGGCCACCAAGCTGGCCCACAGCCTGGCCGATGGCCCGACCTTCGGCCATGCCATGACCAAGAAGATGCTGTGGCAGGAGTGGAACGCCGGTCTTGGCGAATGCATCGAGGCGGAAGCGCAGGCCCAATCCATCTGCATGCAGACCAAGGACTTCGAGCGCGCCTACCACGCGTTCGCCAACAAGCAGACTCCGAAGTTCGAGGGTAATTGATGGCCGACACCTCATTCCTCGCCTGGCCGTTTTTCGACGAGTCGCATCGCGAATTCGCGGCGGCCATCGAGGAATGGGCGACCACCGCTTTGCCGACCCTTTGTCCGGACGACGAAGCTCACGGACCGGCCATGGACGATACCGCCCGTCGGCTGGTACGCGAACTCGGCAAGGCGGGTTTCCTCACCGCTTGCGTCCCGGCCGCCTATGGCGGCCGGGCCAAGGACTTCGATGTCCGCGGTCTGTGCCTGGGCCGCGAGACACTGGCCCGCCATGCCGGCCTGGCCGACTTCAGCTTCGCCATGCAAGGGTTGGGCAGTGCCGCCGTCACCCTGTTCGGCAACGATCGCCAGAAGGCGCATTACCTGCCGGCGGTCGGGCGGGGCGAGGCGATCGCCGCCTTCGCCATTTCCGAGGTCGATGCCGGCTCGGATGTGGGGGCGATGACGACACGGGCGGTGCCGGACGGTGACCATTATGTCATCGACGGGGCCAAGACCTGGATCTCCAACGCCGGCCTGGCCGACTTCTATACGGTCTTCGCCCGGTTGGGCGATGCGCCGGGCGCCAAGGGACTGGCCGCCTTCGTCGTCGATGCCGGAACCCCTGGGCTTTCGGTCTCCGGCCGCATCGACGTCATCGCGCCCCATCCTCTGGGATCTTTGCGCTTGGACGGCTGCCGGGTGCCGGCCACCAATATGCTTGGCAAGCCGGGCGACGGCTTCAAGGTGGCTATGTCGGTGCTCGACGTCTTCCGTTCGACCGTCGGCGCCGCCGCTCTCGGTTTCGCCCGCCGCGCCCTGGACGAGGCGATCGCCCGCGGACGCAAACGCCGGGTGTTCGACCACCATCTGGTCGATTTCCAACTGACCCAGGCCAAGATCGCCGACATGGCGGTGGCCATCGACGCCGCTGCCTTGCTGATCTACCGGGCTGCCTGGACCAAGGACGTGATCGGCGGCCGGGTGACGCGCGAGGCCTCGATGGCCAAGCTGTTCGCCACCGAATCGGCGCAACAGGTGATCGATGCCGCCGTGCAGATCTTCGGCGGCCTGGGCGTGGTTAGTGGGACGACCGTCGAGAAACTGTACCGTGAGATCCGCCCACTCAGAATTTACGAAGGCGCCAGCGAGATCCAGAAACTGGTGATCGCGGGCAAGGTGATGGATCAATGAGCGCCAAAGGTATTGCCGACGAGCGCCCACTGGCCGGGCGGCACGCCGTCGTCACCGGTGGTGGGCGCGGTATCGGGCTTGCCATCGCTGACGTGTTGGCCCGCATGGGCGCCGACCTTACCCTGATGGGCCGCAGCCGCTCGACGCTCGAAGAGCGGGCGGCGGAACTGGCCGGTCGTTACGGCAATCGGGTCGCCGCCCAGGTGATCGACGTCACCGATCCGGCTCTGATCGAAACAGGGTTCGCCGCTGCCGCCGCCCGCCTGGGACCGATCGGCGTCCTGGTCAACAATGCCGGCGTGGCCCGTGCAGCGCCGTTCGGCAAGACCGACCTGACCTTCTGGCAGGAGGTGATGGCGGTCGATCTTACCGGTGCCTTCCTTTGCATTCGCCAAGTGCTGCCCGGTATGGCCGCTGGTGGCTTCGGCCGCATCGTCAATGTCGCCTCGACCGCCGGGCTGACCGGCTTTCCCTATATCAGCGCCTATTGCGCCGCCAAGCACGGCCTGATCGGCCTGACGCGAGCGCTGGCGCGCGAAGTGGCCCGCCAGCCGATCACGGTCAACGCGGTCTGCCCGGGCTATACGGATACCGACATTGTCGGCGCGGCCCTCGACAACATCGCCGCCAAGACCGGCCGCAGCCGCGACGAAGCCCTTGCCGAACTGGTGGCCCACAACCCGCAGGGCCGCCTGATCGAGCCGCGCGAGGTTGCCGAGGCGGTAGCCTGGCTATGCCTGCCGGCTTCGGCGTCGGTCACCGGACAGAGCATCCTGGTTGCCGGCGGCGAGCTGATGTGACCGCCGGCCTCGGTGCCGGTATTTCGGCGAAGCAGAACACTCAACATTTCCGCCGGATTGCAGCGAAGGACCGCAGGAGAGGCGCGTCTCGATGCCCACCACCTCGTGGTCATTCCGGAGTGGTCAGCGGCACTCCGAGACCGGCGCGGCGGCGCAGCCAGGGAGAGGGGCGATAGCGCGGGTCCCCGGTCAGGCGGTGGACGGTTTCCAGCACTTCACGAATGCGGCCGGCCCCCAGGGCGTCGCCCCAGGCCAGGGGCCCCTGCGGATAGCCGAGGCCCAGCGCGACAGCGCGGTCGATGTCGGCCGGCGTGGCGATCCGTCGGTGCGCGATCTCGCAGGCGATGTTGACGATCATCGCCAGCACCCGTTGAGCAACGAATCCGGCGCTGTCGCGGATCAGGCTGACGGTGTGGCCGGCGCGCGCCAGGACGCCCAGCCCTGCATCGCGAAACGCCGGAGCGGTAACCAGGGTTGGCATCGCCACCCGGCGGCCTTCGAAGCCGAACAGCGGGTCCACCGCCAGCGTGTGTCGCGGGTCCAGCCCCTCGGCCAGCGCGGTGGTGGTCGCGTCGGCGCCCAACGGGGTTGTCAGGCAAAGGCTCGCCGCGCCCGGTCGTTCGCCGGGATCGAGCTGGACGCCGGCGGCGGCCAGCGCCGAGGCCAGCCGTTCTCCCTCGGCAGGGTGGGTGCGGCTGACCCAGGCCATCATCTCCGGCGCATCCGGTAATCCGGCCTCGGGCGGTCGGACGATGGTGCCTTCGCGATATTCATAAAAGCCTCGCCCCGTCTTGCGGCCCATCAGTCCGGCTTGCACGCGCTGCCGCGCCGTGGGCGAGGGGCGATAACGCGGCTCGTGCATGAACTGCGCGTAAAGGGAATCCATTACAGCCGCCGAGATGTCGAGGCCGACCAGGTCGAACAGCTCGAACGGTCCCATGCGGAAACCGGCCTGCTCGACCAGGATGCGGTCGATGGTAGGGGCATCGGCGACGCCCTCGTCCAGCAGCCGCAAGGCCTCGGGGCCGTATCCGCGGCCCGCGTGGTTGACGATGAAGCCGGGGCTATCGCTGGCGGCGACCGCGGCATGGCCCATGCGCGTGCCCAGAGCCCGCAGGAAGGCTGCCACGCCGGGATCAGTGCGGCAGCCGCTCACCACCTCGACGATGCGCATCAACGGCACCGGATTGAAGAAGTGGAAGCCGGCGACCCGCTCGGGGTGGCGACATGCGGCGGCGATGGCGGTCACCGACAGCGATGAGGTGTTGGTGGCCAGCACGCAATCGGGCGCCACCTCTTCCTCCAGTCGGACGAACAATGCCTGCTTGGCGGCCAGGTCCTCGGCGATGGCTTCGACCACCACGGCACAACCGAGAAAATGTGGATCGGCCGGAGCGTCGAGGCGGGCGGCGGCAGCAGCGGCGGCATCCGCGGTCATCTTGCCTTTGGCGGCCAGCCTGGCGAAGGTTTCGGCCACCCCCGCCCGCGCTTCCGCGGCCGCTTGCGGCCGCGCGTCGGCCAGCAGGACGCGGCAACCCGCGGCGGCGGCCAACTGCGCGATGCCGCGACCCATGGTGCCGCTGCCGACGATGCCGACCGTGAGGTCGGCGGTATCCGCCGATATGGGCATGGTCATCGTCCCTCGTAGCTGGGCCGGCGACGTTCAAGGAAGGCCTGCATTCCTTCCTTCTGGTCGTGGCTGTCGAATAGCAGCTGGAACGCCTTGCGCTCCAGCATCAGCGCCGTTTCCAGCGGGGCGTCGGCGCCGGCCAGCAGCACTTCCTTGATCTGCCGGACCGCCAGGGGCGGTTGACCGGCGATGGTCTCGGCCAAGGCCAGTGCCGTCGGCAGCACCTCGGCATCGGCGACCACCTCGCTGACCAGCCCCATCGCCTCGGCCGCACGGGCGCCGACCGGCTTGCCGGTCAGCAGCATCTTCATCGCCTTGAACTTTCCCACCGCCCGAACCAGCCGCTGGGTGCCGCCGGCCCCGGGCATGATGCCGACGCGCACCTCGGGTTGGCCGAACTGGGCCGATTCGCCGGCGATAATGATATCGGCGTGCATGGCCAGTTCGCAGCCGCCGCCCAACGCATAGCCGCAGACGCCGGCGACCACCGGCTTCGGGCATTGGGCGATGGCCCGCCACAACAGGTGGGTCTGTCGCAGCATGATGTCGACGGCGCCGGCATCGGCCATTTCGCGGATATCCGCACCCGCCGCGAAGACATCGTCACTCCCGGCCAGCACCACGCAACGGATGCCGTCATCGGCGGCGGCTTCTTCGAATGCGGTGGCCAGCGCCTGCCGTACCGCCGTGTTGAGGGCATTCCGGGCCTCGGGTCGGTTGAGGCGAATGAGCAGGATCCCGTTGCTCGGCCGTTCTTGGATCACATCAGGCATGGGTGCTCGCGGCAATTGTGGTGGCGGCGCCTTTCGACCTTGTACAGGGTCTCATATTGCGCTAATGAATGATTGTTCATTCGGTTTGTTCCGTCAATTGCCGAATGACGGAAGCCTCACCGATTGACGGCGGGACATGTTCGGAGTACTGGAGCCGTCGGCGAAAAGGGGAGATGGCGATGGTTACAAATATTGCTCCCGAGGTGACCAGCCAGGTGACAGACGAGGCATTGGTCCAGCGTCGTCGCGCCCAGTTCGTCGCAGCCGCCGTGGAGCTGTTCTCCAGCCAGGGCTATTACCGCACCACCATCCAGGACATCGCGCGCAAAGCCGGCGTCAGCAGCGGACTTATCTATCAGTACGTCCGCGACAAGGAAGATGTGCTCCTGCTCTCGCTGCTCAGCGTTCTCGATTCGTATAAGCAGGAAATACCACAGGCTCTGGCCGGGCTCACCGATCCTCTGGAACGGTGCTGTGTGGCAATCGACGCGTATTGCCGTGTGGTTGACCAGCGCCGCGAGGCCACCGTATTGGCGTATCGCTCGACCAAGTCGCTGTCGGCCGACCGTCGCGCCCTGATCAAGGTGTCGGAACTGGAAAGCAACGACCTGATCGCCGCCTGCCTGAGGGACTGTATCGCGAAGGGCGTGTTCCGTGAAGTCAATGTCGAACTTGTCACCTATCAACTGGTGACCTTCGCTCACACCTGGGCGCTGAAGCACTGGCGGCTCAAGGAATTGAGCACCCTCGATGGATATATCGAGCAGGGTATCGATTTCTTTACCCAGGCCCTGTTGACGCCCAAGGGCTGGCGGCAATACCGCAAGCTCCTGGAAAGTCGCCATTCGAAGGCCGACTTCCGGTCACGACCGGAAAATCCGGCGGCAGAATAGACCGTCCGCCATCGGCCGTCCGCCTCGGCGGGCCGATGTTCCCGGATCTGACTGTCATCCCGAAAGAAGCCAGGGATCTCGTGGGAGCAACGAGACCCTTCCTCCCTGCCGTCGTCAGAACGATAGCGGGGTTTTGTTTCCTGTTGGTGCGATGAGATGGCATCGGCTGGCTGCGCGCCGCTTGACGGATACGTCTTGACGCCCATTTCTGAATGAATAATCATTCAGTCAACGTCAAGGCCACTCGAGGAGAACGACGATGCGCTTGCCCGGCGGCGTCCCCACCGCACACCAAGACCTGTTCGTGCGCGAACTGCTGCCGCCGGCCGAATTGTGGCCGGTGTTCGACTATTCGGCCGCCCATCTCAGCCGCTATCCGGACCGGCTCAACGCCGCCGCCGTACTGGCCGACGGCGCCGTGGCCGAGGGGTTCGGCGGCAAGGCGGCCTTTCATTTCCTGGACGGCACCTGGACCTATGCGCATCTCCTCGACCGGGCCGAGCGGATTGCCCGCGTCCTGGTCGAGGACTTTGGCCTGGTGCCGGGCGGGCGCGTGCTGATGCGCTCGGCCAATACCCCGATGTTGGCCGCCTGCTGGCTGGCGGTGCTGAAGGCCGGGGGCATCTGTGTCACCACCATGCCCCTGCTGCGGGCCCGCGAGATCGTCTACATCCTCGACAAGGCACAGGTCGCTATCGCCTTATGCGAGCTGGATCTGGCCGAAGAGATGGAGTTGGCGCGGGCCCAGGTCGGCGGACTGAAACATGTCGCCTATTTCACCGCGCTGGGCCGCGGCGAGCACCCGGATGCCACGCTGGACCGCGCAGCTGAGCGGAAGCCTGCCGGATTCGGCAATGTGGAAACCGCCGCCGACGATGTGGCGCTGATCACCTTCACGTCGGGCACCACCGGCACGCCGAAAGGGGCCATTCACTTCCACAGGGACATACTGGCATCCAGCGATTGCTGGCCCCAGGTCTATACCATCGAGCCGGACGAGGTGGTCTGCGGCTCGCCCTCGATGGCCTTCACCTACGGCCTGGCCGCCTTCCTCATGTATCCGCTGCGCTACCGCGCCACTGCCGCGTTGTGCCCGCGGCCGACCCCCGAATTCATTCTCGATGCGATCCAGCGTCACCGGGTCACCAGCCTCTATGCGGTGCCCACCTCGTTCCACGCCATGCTCCAGGAAACTGGTCGCTACGACATCTCGAGCCTGAAAAAATGCACGTCGGCCGGCGAACATCTGCGGCAGCAGCTGTGGGAGGGATGGCGCGACACCACCGGCCTGAAGATCGTCAACGGCCTCGGGATGACCGAAATGCTCACCCATTTCGTCTCGGAAATGCCGAATGTGGAGCGGATCGGCTCCACCGGCCGCGCGGTGCCGGGCTATACGGTCACCCTGCTGGATGATGACTTCAACCCTCTGCCCCCCGGCAGCCGGGGCAGGCTGGGGGTGCGCGGGCCCACCGGCGGGCGCTACCTGGGTGATCCCGAGCGCCAGAAGATTTTCGTGCGCAATGGCTGGAACGTCACCGGCGACATCATGGAGCAGGATGCCGATGGCTGGCTGTGGTACGTCGACCGCTCCGACGACATGATCATCTCGGCCGGCTACAACATCTCGGCCCAAGAGGTCGAACGGGTGCTGCTCGACCATCCCAAGGTCGCCGAATGTGCGGTGGTCGGTGTGCCGGACCCGGTCCGCGGCAACATCGTTCGCGCCTGCGTCGTGCTCGAGGATCGCCGTCAGGAAAGCGAGCAGACCGCCCGGGAACTCCAGGACTATGTGAAAGCGACCATCGCCCCCTACAAATATCCGCGCGACGTGCGCTTCCTGGAAGCCCTGCCGCGTACGCTGACCGGCAAGATCCAGCGTTACCTCTTGCGTCAACCGTGAGGCCGGAGGAATACCGCTACGCTCCCCTGCTCGCTTGACAGGGGAGTATTGAATGAACCATCATTCAGCAAAGTGCGGGATACTACGGTGGGTCGAGGATAATAGTCCCGGCCCGTAAGACCCCCGGCGGTCCGCCGTCCCGCTTCATTCCAAGGAGGAAACGATGCGTAGGCTGCAGTCGGTATGTGGAATGCTGATCGGCGCGGCGGCGATTTTGTCGCCTGCCCTGTCGTCGGCGGCCGAGACGGTCAAGGTCGGCGTGATCCTGGGATTTTCAGGGCAGGCATCGGCTTCGGTCGACCAGATGGACAAGGCCATCAATCTGTATGTGAAACAGCATCAGAGCGAACTCGGCGACGTGAAACTTGAACTGATCCGCCGCGACGACACCGGTCCCAACCCCGATATGGCCCGCCGCCTGGCGCAGGAACTGATCACCCGCGACAAGGTCAACATCCTGACGGGCTTCTTCTATACGCCCAATGCCAACGCCGTGGCACCGCTGGCCACCGAGGCGAAAGTGCCGATGGTGATCATGAATGCGGCGACCTCATCCACCATGCGCCTGTCGCCCTACGTGGTCCGTGTCTCGATGACTCAATGGCAGCAGAGCTATCCGCTCGGCCAGTGGGCGGCCAAGCAGGGGGTGAAGCGCGCCTATGTGGCGGTGACCGACTATGGGCCCGGCCATGATGCCGAGGCCGCGTTTGCCAAGGGCTTCACCGAAGCAGGGGGGCAGATTGTCGGTTCGGTGCGAATGCCGCTCAAGAATCCCGATTTCATTCCCTTTCTGCAACGCATCAAGGACGAGAAGCCCGAAGCCCTGTTCGCCTTCGTACCCGGCAGCAAGGATGCCACCGCGCTGATGAAGGCCTATACCGAGTTGGGGCTGGCGCAAGCCGGGGTCCGCCTGATCGCCGCAGGTGACTGCGTCCCGGACAACGAATTGGAAAGCATGGGTGACGTGCCCCCCGGCGTGGTCACCATGGGCTATTATTCTGCGGCGGCCACCCGTCCGCAGAACAAGGCGTTCGTTGCCGCCTGGAAGAAGGAATATGGGCCGGACTCCCTTCCCAGCCCCTTCGCCGTCGGTGCCTATGACGGGATGGCCGCCATCTTCTACGTGATCGAGAAGCAGCACGGCAAGATCGACCCCGACGCCACCATGGCACTGCTCAAAGGGTGGCGAAATGACGACAGCCCGCGCGGTCCGGTGATGATCGACCCGGAAACCCGCGACGTGGTGCAGAACATGTATATCCGCAAGCTGGAGCGGGTCGACGGCAAGCTGGCCAATGTGGAGACCGAGACCATTCCCATGGTGAAGGATCCCTGGCCGCGGCTGAATCCGCAGTAACCTCGCGCCATCCGCCCCAGGTCGACCGCAGCTGAGGAAGGATCAAAGAGCCGTGCACGAGTTCATTTCCGCCCTGGTCAGCATCCTGTTTCATGGGCTCGCCTATGCGATGATCCTGTACGTGGTATCGGTAGGCTTGTCGGTGACCATGGGGCTGATGGGGTTTGCCAACCTCGCGCACGGCGTCTTTGCCATGGCCGGCGGCTATGTGGCGGTCAGCCTGATGAACGGGCTCGGCCTGCACTTTCCATCGGCTGTGGCGCTGGCCGTCCTGGCGGTGGCGGCGGCCAGCGTGGTGCTCGAGCGGCTGCTCTATGCCCGGCTTTACGGGGCCGGAGAGATCGAGCAGGTGCTGTTCACCATCGGTCTGATCTTCATCTCCATCGCCGCCGCCAAATTTGCGTTCGGTCCGACGCAGCAGCAACTGGTCCTGCCCGAAGCCCTGCGTGGCGAGGTGGAGGTCGCCGGCCGGATGTTCCCGACCTACCGCGCCTTCATCATCGTCGTCGGTGCGGCGATCGCCCTCGGATTGTGGTTGGGCCTCGAACGCAGCCAGTTCGGCGCCCGGGTGCGCGCCGCCGTCGACAACAGGCGGATGGCCCGTTCCGTCGGCATCGACACCAACCTCCTGTTCAGCCTGACCTTCGCCCTGGGCAGCGGGCTTGCCGCGCTGGGCGGCGCGCTGGGCGGCGAATTGCTGACCATCCATCCCAACTATGCGATCGAACACTTGGTGTACTTCCTGACGGTCGTCGCCGTGGGCGGCCTTGGTTCGATCCGCGGCCCGTTTCTGGCGGCGGTGCTGCTGGGCGTCGGTGACACCGCCTGCAAATATCTGCTGCCGGATATCGGCGCCTTCTTCATCTATTTCGCCCTGTTCGCCCTCTTGCTGTGGCGGCCGGCGGGGCTGTTCGGACGGGCCTGAGATGTTTCTGTACCGCGCCGCTCCCACCCTTTCGCCGGTGGAATACATGGTGCGCAGCCACCGGCTGCGATGGCCAGAGCTGCTGCCCTGGCTGGCGATATTGGCGGCCTTCTTCGCCTTTCCGTCCTACCTGGCACTTGGCGCCCAGGTTATGATCATGGTGCTGTTCGCCCTCTCACTGGACCTGGTGCTTGGGTATGCGGGGATCGTCACCCTGGGGCACTCCGCCTTTTTCGGCGTCGGCGCCTATACCGCAGGCATCCTGGCGGCACACGGCTGGGGAGAGCCGATTTCCGGGCTGGTGGTGGGGGGCGCGGTGGCCGGTGCCGTCGGCCTGGTCACCGGCCTGATCATTCTGCGTACGCGTGGCCTGACCCTGCTGATGCTGACGCTGGCCGTCGTGTCCATGCTCGGCGAGGCGGCGAACAAGGCGGGCTGGCTGACCGGAGGTGCCGACGGCCTGCAGGGCATCACACTCGATCCGCTGCTCGGCCTGTTCCACTTCGACCTTTTCGGCCGCACCGCCTATGTCTATTGCGCACTGGTGCTTCTGGCTGGCTGGATGTTTGTCCGACGGCTGGTTCATGCCCCGTTCGGCCGCTCGTTGACCGGCATGCGGGAGAACACGGCCCGCATGCATGCCATCGGTGCACCGGTTCGCCAGAGGCTGGTCACCGTTTATGCCATCGCCGCGGCTCTGGCTGGGGTGGCGGGGGCGCTGCAGGCACAGACCACCCAGTTCGTCGGGCTGAACGTGTTGAGCTTCGAACTGTCGGGCGCCGTCCTCATCATGCTGATCTTCGGGGGTGTCGGGCGGCTGTACGGAGCCTTCGTCGGAGCTCCGATTTATATGGTCGCGCAGGATGCCCTGTCGCGCCTCGATCCGGAATACTGGTTCTTCTGGGTCGGACTTCTGCTGGTGGTGACGGTGATGTTCGCCCGCGGCGGTATCCTCGGTGTGGTCGACCAGATCCGACGGAAGGTGATGCGATGACGTCCGCACTGGAAACCCGGGGCTTGAGGAAAAGCTTCGGCGCCATGGTGGTCACCAGCGGCGTGGATTTCCGGTTGGCCCCGGGCGCACGCCATGCGCTGATCGGGCCAAACGGTGCCGGCAAGACCACCTTCATCAATCTCATCACCGGCCGGCTGACCCCTTCCGCCGGCAGCATTCATCTGGCGGGCGAGGACGTCACTGCGCTGCCCCAGTCAGCCCGGGTGAAACGGGGTTTGGGGCGCACGTTCCAGATCAACACCTTGTTCAGCAACCTGACGGTCCTGGAAAACGTCACCATGGCGGTCAGCGAGCGGTTGGGGCGCGGCGGCGACAAGTTCCGCTTCGCCGGCTCGCGGCGGGACATCGTCGAAGAAGCCTACGAACTGCTGATCCGCCTTCGCCTCGCCGAGGACGCTCTCCGGCCGGTGCGGGAGATCGCCTATGGCCGCCAGCGTCTGGTCGAGATGGCCATCGCCCTGGGGCTTAAGCCCCGGGTGCTGCTGCTGGATGAACCTGCCGCCGGAGTCCCTTCGGCCGAGACCGCCGTGATCCTTGAAGTGATGGAGGCCTTGCCGGCCGATATGGCGGTACTGATCATCGAGCACGACATGGATCTGGTGCTCCGCTTCGCCAAGACCATCACGGTCCTGGTGCGGGGCGCTGTTCTGACCGAAGGAGCGCCGGCGGAGATCCTTGCCGATCCCCGGGTGCGTGAAATCTACCTGGGGGAGGGGCACCATGGCTGACTGCCTGGCTCTGGCCGGTGTCTCGGCCGGTTACGCCGAGACCGTGGCCTTGGAAGACGTGAGCCTTTCCGTGCCCGAGGGCGGGACGCTGGCGATCCTGGGGCGGAACGGCGTCGGGAAGACCACGCTGCTGGCCACGGTGATGGGCCACACCACCCTTCACCGCGGCGAGATTACGTTCTGTGGCCGCCCCATCGGCAAAGCGCCGATCCATCGCCGTGCCCGCGCCGGTATCGGCTACGTTCCGCAGGAGCGTGAGATCTTTCCCTCCCTTACCGTCGAGGAAAATCTGCTGATCGCCCGGCGCCGGGGCGACTGGACGCTGGAGCGCGTGTACGGCCTGTTCCCCAATCTCAAGGAACGTTGCCGCAACATGGGAACCCATTTGTCCGGGGGCGAGCAGCAGATGCTTGCGGTCGGTCGCGCGCTGATGGGCAATCCACGGCTTCTGCTGATGGACGAGCCCCTCGAGGGCTTGGCCCCGGTGATCGTCGATATGCTGATGGCGGCCTTCCGGCGGTTGCGCCAGGATGAGGGACTGACCATCGTTCTGGTCGAGCAGCATGCGCGGATCGCCCTCGATTTCGCTGATGCGGCCATTGTCCTGGACCGCGGCCGGATCGTCTACAACGGACCCAGCGCTACCCTCAAGGGGGATCCCGAACGGCTGGCGCGGCTGTTCGGCGTGGCCGCTAAGGCGGCCAGCGCCTGATACCGGAGACGAGGAAACCCACCGATACGCTGCCCTTGATTTGCCTCCATTGCCGGCTAAATCTTGCTCCGACCGGCCAACGGAGAAGGACAGATGACTCCCCAGGAGAAGGATCTTATTCAGAGCGTTTTCGATCGGCTTTCGCGCTCGGGCGTGGGCCAGAAGGACGTGGAGGCCGAGGCGTTCATCCGCGAGAACATCCAGCGCAATCCGGATGCGGCCTATGGTCTCGTGCAGGCGGTGATCATGCAGGAAATGGGTCTCAACCAGGCGACGCAGCGCATCAGCGAGCTGCAGCGCCAGGTGGATGAGGCGCGCGCCGGCCATGCGCAGCAGGGCGGCGGCAGCTTCCTTGGCGGCGCCGGGCCATGGGGTGGCGGGTCCGTTCCGCGCTCGGGGCAGGGCGCTCCCTACGCGCCCCCTCCGCAAGCGCCGTCCCCGGTTTGGAGCCAGCCGCAGGCCGCACCCGCTTACGCGCCGCCGTCGGCCGCAGCGGCGGGGCCCTGGACTCAGCAGCCTTCGGCAGCCGGCGGTTTTCTGCGTAACGCCGCGACCATGGCGGCCGGCGTCGCCGGCGGCACGTTGATCGCCGAGGGCCTCAGCAGCCTGTTCGGCGGACGCCATATGGGCGGCGGGTTCGGCGGGTTTGGCGGTGGTCTGGGCGGCGGCAGCCCGTGGGGTGCCACGCCCAACGAAACGGTCGAGAACGTCACCGTCAACAACTACTACGGCGACCAAGGCGGCCGCGACGACCGGCAGGACTACGCCCAGGACGACGGCCAGCAGGATGCCGGCCAGCAGGATGCCGGCTACCAGGACGCGTCCTACGACGACACCTCCTATGACGACGGCGGTTTCGACGACGGCACGAATATTTAGGGTCGGCTGGATGGTGATGCAGATAATCTGCACCACGAACTAAGCTCTTGGATTTGCCCTCGCCGGGCGCGCGCCTCCGCGC
Source organism: Pseudomonadota bacterium (assembly GCA_021793155.1). GTDB lineage: Bacteria > Pseudomonadota > Alphaproteobacteria > Rhodospirillales > Magnetospirillaceae > DUZF01. The sequence continues at coordinate 144,506 of JAJYTF010000006.1, forward strand.
GCTTGGCTACGGGCTCAACGGCCGCTGGTCGCAACCTGCGTCATATTTGACGCAGGTTGCTAGAAGGCGACGGCGTCACTGCGAGCGGAGTGAGGCAGTCCAGGCGGGCCACGGCACGGCTCTGGATTGCGGCGTTACACTCGCAATGACGGTAGCCTGAGGGCGTCGGCCTTGCGCTCAAACCCCTTCCGGCTTCAGCCCCAGGCGCCCGAAGAGCGAGCGGTCGCTGTCGGGCGAAGGGTTGCCTGCCGTCAGTAGCCGCTCGCCGCAGAACATGGAATTGGCGCCGGCGAAAAAACACAACGCCTGCATCTCATCGCTCATCGCCTGGCGACCGGCCGACAGACGGACATAGGACTCCGGCATGACAATGCGGGCGACGGCGATGGTGCGGACGAAGTCGAAGGGGTCGGTGTCCTCGACACCCTCCAGCGGCGTTCCCGGGATCTTGATCAGCAGGTTGATCGGCACGCTTTCCGGATGCTTGTCCAGGTTGGCCAGCGTCTGCAGCATGCGGGCGCGGTCATCCTTTTTCTCACCCATCCCGACGATCCCGCCACAGCATACCTTCATCCCGGCATCGCGCACATGGGCCAGGGTATCCAGCCGGTCCTCGAAGGTCCGGGTGGTGATGATCTCGTCGTAATGCTCAGGCGAGGTGTCGATGTTGTGGTTGTAGTAGTCGAGTCCCGCGCCTTTCAACTGTCTGGCCTGTTCGGCATTCAGCAGGCCCAGGCTGGCGCAGGTCTCCATGCCCAGGGCCTTGACGCCTTCGACCATGCGCAGCACCAGATCGAAATCCTTGCCTGGCCCCCGCCAGGCGGCACCCATGCAGAAACGGCTGGCTCCCGATTCCTTGGCGGCGCGGGCGGCGGCCAGCACAGTTTCGACCTCGAGCAGGTCTTCCTTCGGCAGGCCGGTGTCGTAATGGGCGCTTTGCGGACAGTATTTGCAGTCCTCGGGGCATTTACCGGTCTTGATCGACAGCAGGCGGCTGATCTGGATCCGGTTCGGATCGAAATTGCGCCGATGTACGGAGGCGGCATGGAACAGCAGATCGTTGAAGGGCAGGGCGAACAGTGCCTCGATCTCCTCGACGGCCCAGTCGTGGCGCATTTGGTCGGCGCAGGCCGGAGACGAGGGCGTTGTGCCGGAATTGGTATTGCTATTGGCGAGAACGTTCATGAGCCATGGCTCTCCCTGAAAAGCCCCGGAGCGGCTTCGCCTTCGTTTGAAGGCGGATGCCGCGACAAGCCCGCGCGCCTGGCGCGCAATCGTTGCGGTTTGCCGGCGAAGCCGGCAGGGCGGCGCCTGAGCGACGCGGTCGGGACGACCGCGAAACCGTTACAGAGGCTGAATACCACCTTTACATCCCCGAAAAAAACCCTTTAGAACGCCCCATCATGCTTGACTTCGATGAGCGCTGGCGCCGTTGCCTGGAGCAACTCGATGCGGACGGCCGCCGCCGCCGGCTGCGCACGGCCGCCCGCCTGGCGGGCGGCCGGATCGATCTGGCCGGGCGTTCGCTGGTGGATTTTTCCTCCAACGACTATCTGGGGCTGTCCCACCATCCCGAACTGATTCGCCGCACCGCGCTGTTCGCCGAGCGCTGGGGGGCCGGCTCCGGTGCCTCGCGCCTGGTGTGCGGCAATCTGCCGCCATTCACTGACGTGGAAGCCAAGCTCGCCCAAGGCAAGGGGGCCCCAGCGGCGCTGGTGTTCGTTTCCGGCTTCCAGGCCAATGCCTCGATCCTGCCGGCGCTGTTCGATTCCCGGGTCCTGGGAGCGGAGCCACTGGTCTATTGCGACAGGCTGAACCATGCCAGCCTGATCCATGGCTGCCAAGCCGCGGGCGTGCGGCAGATCCGCTTCCGGCACAACGACCTCGGCCATCTGGAACAGCTTCTGGCCGCCCCCAATCCCGGCGGACGGCCGCGGTTCATCGTCACCGAGACGGTGTTCAGCATGGACGGAGACCGTGCCGACATTGCCGGCCTGGCGGCGCTGGCGGAACGCCATGGGGCATTCCTTTATCTAGACGAAGCCCACGCCACCGGCGTGCTGGGCGAGGGCGGTTTCGGCCTGGCCAGAGGCCTGGCCGGGCCGCGCTGCCTGGTCATGGGGACCTTCAGCAAGGCGCTGGGCGGCTTCGGCGCTTACGCCGCCTGCGGTGCCCTGCTGCGCGACTACCTGGTCAACCGCTGCGGCGGGCTGATCTACGCCACCGCCTTGCCTCCCGCCGTGCTGGGGGCGATGGACGCCGCCTTGGATCTGGTGCCGACGCTGGACGCCGAGCGGGCCCGGCTTGCCGCCCATGGCGATCGCCTGCGCGCAGCCATGGCCGAGGCCGGGCTCGACACCGGCGCCTCGTCGACGCAGATCGTTCCGGTCTTCCTCGGCGATGAGGCACGGGCGCTGGCCGTGGCCTCCGCGCTTGAAGCGGAAGGTCTGCTTGGCGTGGCCATCCGGCCGCCGACCGTCCCCGCCGGTACCAGTCGCATCCGATTCGCGCTTTCCGCCCGGCACAGCGAAGAAGATGTGGACCGGCTGATCGAAACACTGGTTCGAGTGGTGAGGAAGCCGTGAAACCGATCCTTTTGCTGGTGCATGGCTGGGGGTTCGACGCCTCGTTCTGGTCACCCTTGCGCGATTGCCTGGACGATGTCGAGGCTATCGCCTGGGATCTCGGCTATCGGGGCAAGTCCGCCTTCCCGCCGCCGCCCGCCGGGCGGCGGGTGATCGCCGTTGGCCATTCCTTCGGCCTCTTGTGGCTGCTGTGCCGGCGGCCGGTCGACTGGCACCGGCTGGTGTCGATCAACGGCTTCGCCCGCTTCACCCGCCGCCCCGATTTCCCCGGCGGCGTCGCGCCCCGCCTGCTCGAACGGATGGTCGCCCGCTTCGCCGATGCGCCGGCCGAGGTGTTCGCCGATTTCATGGGGCGCTGCGGGGTCGATGCCCCGCCGCCTCCGATCCTGAACGGCGGGGCGTTGCGCGACGGCCTGGAAGCGCTGGCCCACTGGGATGGGCGGCCGGCGACGGTCGATCTCGCGGTGGCCGGCCGCGCTGATCCTATCGCGCCACCTTCTCTTACCGAGGCATCCTTTGCCGGGGCGCCCATCGAGTGGCACCCTGGAGGACACCTGCTGCCGCAACAGGACCCCGCCTGGTGTGCGGCGTGGCTGCGGACTTTGTTGGATTAGGATCGCTATGACCTCGGACGAACGGAAAAATCGGATCGCCAAAGCGTTCTCGTCGCGAGCCGGCGTCTACGACGTGGCCGCGGACGTGCAATGGCTGGTGGCCAGCCGTCTGGCTGAACGGGTCGAGGGCTCCACCCTGCCCGCGGTGCGCCGCGTCCTGGAAATCGGCTGTGGCACCGGGTTTCTCAGCGCGCGCCTGGACGGCGCGTTCCCGGACGCCGAGCTGGTGCTCACCGATATCGCGCCATCCATGCTTGAACGGTGCCGGGCCAGGGTCGGTAACCGGCCGCGCTATCTGGTGCTGGACGGCGAACGCCCGCGGGGGCTCGATGAGCAGTTCGACCTGATCGTGTCCAGCCTGGCTTTCCAATGGTTCGTCGATCTCAGGGGCGGTCTGCGGGAGCTGAGCGGCCTGCTGGCCCCTGGCGGGCGGATGATGTTCGCCACGCTGGGGAAGAAGACCTTCCTCGAATGGCGCGAAGCCCACCGCGCCCTGGGCCTGGTTTGCGGCACTCCGCAATATCCCGGGGGCGAAGATTTCCCATGGCCCTCCGCCTTCGAACATCGCATTGACGAGGAACTGGTGCGCCAGCCCTATGCCGATGGTCACGACTTCGTGAAAAGTCTGAAGGCGCTCGGCGCCAGTGAGCCGGCCCCCGGCTACCAGCCGTTGACCCCCGGCGCTTTCCGCCGCCTGTTGGCATCGCTCGACGGTGGGTTCGCCGCCACCTACCACGTTCTGTTCGGCGAGATCCTGGCATGACCGGCGCGTTCGTCACCGGCACCGACACCGGCATCGGCAAGACTTGGGTATCGGCCTGGCTGGTGCGTTCCTGGCGGGCCGACTACTGGAAGCCGGTGCAGGCGGGCACGATCGAGGGATGCGATGCCGACGTGGTTCGCCAAGCCGCGCCGGGGGCGGTGATCCATCCCAGTGCGCATACCCTGCCCGAGCCGCTGTCGCCGCACGAGGCGGCGCGGCTGGCCGGCGTGACCATCAGCATCGAGGATTTCACTCTGCCGCCAACCGGACAGCCACTGGTGGTGGAAGGTGCCGGTGGTGTCATGGTCCCGCTCAACGACAAGGACCTGATGGTGGAGCTGATGGCGCGGCTGGAGTTGCCCGTGGTGGTCGTGGCCCGCAGCGGGTTGGGAACCATCAACCACACGCTCCTGACCCTCGAAGCCTTGCGCCGTCGCGGTATCGAGCCCGCCGGCGTTATCCTGTGCGGCCCGCCCAATCCGGCCAACCGCCGAGCTATCGAGCACTTCGGCCGGGTCGCAGTGGTCGGCGAACTGCCGCCGCTGGGCGGGCTAGCCGATCTGGCCGCCTATCCGGCCCTGCCGTGGAGACCGTGGCAATGAGTGATATTCAGGACCTCGACCGCCGCCATGTGTGGCACCCCTTCACCCAGGCCAAGACCATGGCGCCGCCGCCGGTGGCGGTGGGGGGGGCAGGGGCATACATCCTCACCGCCGAGGGCGAGCGGATTCTCGACCTGGTGTCGTCCTGGTGGGTGAACTTGCACGGCCACGCCCATCCCGCCGTCGCCGCGGCCGTTGCGGAGCAGGCGGCCAGGCTGGAACAGGTGATCTTCGCCGATTTCACCCATGCGCCGGCGGCCCGGCTGGCCTCGCGTCTGGCCGGGCTGCTGCCCGGCGATCTCGATCGGGTGTTCTATTCGGACGACGGTTCGACGGCCGTGGAGGTCGCGCTGAAGATCTCGCTGCAATATTTCGCCAATCGCGGCGACCACCGGCGCCGCCGATTGCTGGCCTTCGAAGGCGCCTATCACGGTGACACCGTGGGGGCCATGTCGGTGGGCCGCAGTTCGGGGTATTTCCGGGCCTGGGAAGGGCTGCTGTTTCCCGTCGATCTGGTGCCGTTTCCCGCCACCTGGCTGGACGACGCCGAGGTCGAGGCGAAGGAGGCCGCCGCCCTGGCGGCGCTCGACGCGGCCTTGGGCGATGACGTGGCGGCGCTGATCATCGAGCCGCTGATCCAGGGAGCCAGCGGCATGCGGATGTGCCGCCCCGAGTTCCTGCGGGCCGTGGCCGAACGGGTCAAGGCGGCCGGAGTGCTGTTGGTTTTCGACGAAGTCATGACCGGTTTCGGCCGCACGGGGGGAATCTTCGCTTGCACCAAAGCCGGGGTCGAGCCCGACCTGGTTTGCCTGTCCAAGGGGCTGACAGGCGGCTTTCTGGCGATGGGGGCGACGGTTGCGCGGGAATCCATCTACCAGGCATTTCTCGGCGAGAGCATTGAACGCGCTTTCCTGCACGGCCATTCCTATACGGCTAATCCGCTGGGCTGCGCCGCCGGCCTTGCCTCGCTCGACCTGTTGCTGGCCGAAGAATGCCGGCTGCGCATCGCCGGCATCGAGGCCGTCCATCGCGAGCGGGTGCTGTCTCTGATGAAGGCCGGGTGGGGACGCCAGCCCCGCCTATGCGGGACGGTGGCTGCGGTCGAGATGGGGGACGGCGGCTATGGCAGCGCCGCCGGCGCCCGCCTCAAGGCATTCTTCCGTCAGCGGGGGATGCTGCTGCGGCCGTTGGGGCCGGTCGCCTATTTCCTGCCGCCCTATTGCATCGAAACGGCGGATCTCCATCGGGCCTGGGACACGCTGGAAGCGGCGTTCCGGGAATTGGCCTGAAGAATGCCGGGTCCGCCGCCGGACCCGGCAGCCGGTTCACACGTTCTTTGGGGCAGTCAGCAGTTCGACCGTGTCCGCCGACAGCTGTTGCACGATCTGACCGATCTTTGTCGCTTCGTCCAGGCAACCCTCATAGGTCCGGCGGGCGATGCGGAGCTGGACCTCGATCAATTCCTTTGGCGACTGTACCTGCCTCAATTCTTCTGCCGCCTCGATATTGTGTTGCAGCGACGACTGGGCGAATGAGATCAGCTGGCTGTTGACCTGTGACCAGGTGCTCACCACGCTGGACGTCAGCTTGATGAAGTCCGGGGCGGCAAAATCGGAAAAATTGGGCAGGGCCAGCGGGGCCTTTTCCGTTCCGTCCCCACGACGTCTGTCACTCATGGCAAAATTCCTCCTTGCGGGCAGGCTGGGATGCCCGAGGGTACAGAAGTTTTGCCCCGGTTCAGCCCTGGCAGAGGACTTAGGACCACGGCCCAAAGGCCGTGGTCCGGTTCGGCCGATCGGCAGAATCGTCAGCCTGCTCCGTGCCGGAAGTTCAGCTGCGCGCCAGATCGAGCAGGCCGTCGCTGAGCGGCGGCGTGGAGGAAGCCAGTGACTCGATCAGTGCCGCAGGGTCCCGGGCGATCTGCACCATCGACCGGTGGTCGGGTTTGAGGAAGCCTTCGCCGGTCATGACGTCGAGAAATGTGAGAAGGTGCTTCCAGTATCCATTGACGTCGAGCACGCCGAACGGTTTCGAGTGGATACCCAACTGGCACCAGGTCCATATCTCGAAGAATTCTTCGAGGGTGCCGATACCGCCTGGAAGAATGATGAAGCCGTCGCTCATCTCGGCCATCTTGGCCTTGCGTTCGTGCATGCTGTCGACGATGAACAGGTCGGACAACCCGCGATGGCCGACTTCCTTGTTCCACAGATGGCGCGGAATCACCCCGACGGCCCGACCTCCGGCCCGCAGGGTGGCGTTGGCTACGGCCCCCATCAGGCCGACGGAACCGCCGCCATAGATTAGCGTGATTTCCCGCTCGGCCAATAATTGGCCCAGGTGTCTTGCTGCATTCAAGTAATCGTCGTCTTTACCCGGGCTCGAGCCACAGAAAACGCACAGTGACGTCATGATGTAGAAATTCCCTAAAGCCGGGATGTACCCAGGCTGTTGCCGCATCTGCCACTCGTATCGGAGCGGCAACGACATCCTTGCAGCCGTTGTTTAACGAGGGGTTAGACGTGCCGCGTTAGTCTCGTGCTACGAGCTCTCTAAGCCTTTCGAGTGCTTCCTTGCGGCCCGCCCGGTAGTCTCCGTCCTCCCACCAGCGGTGAATTTCGTCCAGCACGGTCCCGATTTTGGGTCCGCGCGGCAAGCCCAACGCCATCACATCCCGGCCATGCACCGGCAGGTTGACCGGCGCCCAGGCATCGGCGTGGTCGAGCAGGACGTTCCATCGTTCCGTCTCTCCGGGTGGGGTCCGCCCGGTGGCCGCTTTGCGTTCCGCCCAGGCCAGAAGCACCAGGTCGCGGAAGCGTTCGGCGCCGATGCGGTGCAGGGCGCGGCGCGCGGCCGGCGCGTCCATTGTCGGATCGGGCATCCGTTCCGGCGCCGCCATCGCCACCAGGCGGTGGGTCTGGGCATTCGACAGCTTCAGCCGGGCCGCCACCGCGGCGGCGGCGTCCCGGTCGACGTCCAGCACTGCGGCCAGGCGGCGCAAGGGGTCCGGGGCGATATGCGGGCGGACCACGCCGCGTTCCTCAAGGAAGGCCAGTATCCTCAGTCGACCGAAGGCGCGGGCTTCCGGCAGCACTTCGGCCAGCACCCGTTCCCCCTGCATCAGCAGCAGCACGGAGGCCGGGTCCGGAGCCTGCATCAGCTTCATGATTTCGCCGCACACCCGCTCGCCCGACAGAGTCGGCAGCTTGTGCGCCTGGGCCCGGCATGCCGCCAAGGCGGCAGTGTCCGGTGGCGGGCGGCCGTAGTGAGCATAGAAGCGGAAGAACCGCAGCAGCCGCAGCACATCCTCTTCGATGCGCTGCATCGGGTCGCCGACGAACCGCACCCGCCCGGCGCCGAGATCGGCCAAGCCGTCGAAGGGGTCGAAGATCATGCCGTCCGGACCGCAGAACATGGCGTTGATGGTGAAATCGCGGCGCGCTGCGTCGGCCGCCCAGTCACTGGTGAATTCGACCCGCGCGTGGCGGCCGAAGGTTTCGACGTCGCAGCGCAACGTCGTAATTTCGAAATGCGCCTTATGCACCACGGCGGTGACGGTGCCGTGGGCGATTCCCGTGGGGATCGCCCTCAGGCCGGCGCGTTCGAGCAGCGTCATCACCCGCTCGGGTGGATCATGTGTAGCGATATCGATGTCGCGGATCGGTCGATGCAGGAGGGCATCGCGCACGCAGCCGCCGACGAACCGAACCTCGGCGCCCTCGGCAGTCAGGGCGGCGATCACCACCCGAGTTTCCGCCGCCTGCATCCAGTCCTGCGGCGGCAACTGGCCGACCGGTCCGTCCGCCGATGGAGGCAATTTGTCGATCATCTCCGTCAATCGAACCTGCCGGGGATCACATGCCCGTGCTCGTCGACCGAGGCGGGGTGGTAGCGGCCGGTCCCATAGCCGGAGATCATCGTGCCGCCGACGGCGATCAGCATGGCCAGAACCAGGCCGGCGGCCAACAGCCAGCTCCACGGGACGGCCTGCCAATCGGGCACCGAGCGCCCGCTGATCCGGGACCGCCGCCGCCCCCAGGCCAGCCACAACAGCCACAACGCCGTCGGCAGGAAGATCGGCAGCAGGTATTCGATCAGTATGCGCATCGCTCGGTGAGCACTTCGTAGAGGTTCACCAGCATGCCGGCGGTGGCCCCCCAAATGTAGCGGTCCTGAAAGGGCATGGCGTAGTAGAAACGGCGCTCGCCGCTTGCCGTCACCCGCGAGTGCGTCTGATGATTGCCCTGGTCGAGAATGAAAGCGAGCGGCACCTCGAACACCTCGGCCACTTCGAACGGGTCGGGAACCAGCGTAAGCGGAGGGTGGATCAATCCGACGATCGGCGTCACCTGGAAACCCGTGACGGTGACATAGTCATCGAGCCGCCCCAGGACATCGACCTCGTCCGGCCGGATGCCGATTTCCTCTTCGGTCTCCCTCAGGGCGGCGGCAACCGGATCGGCATCCCCGGCCTCCATGCGTCCGCCGGGGAAGCTGATCTGGCCCGCATGATGGGCCAGATGCGAGGTGCGTTGGGTGAACAGGATGGAAAGACCGTCCGCCTGCGCCACCAGCAGGACCAGGACGGCCGCAGGTACCAGGACACGATCGGGGAGGGGGCCCGGCATGCCGCCTCCGGCATCGCCGAGCAGCAGCGATGTCGCCACGTCCGATCGTCCCGTCTTGCGCGGGCGGGCCGTAAGGGCGCGAACGATGTCGTCGCGGGTCAGGCCAATTCCTCGAGCCGCCCCAGAGGAAAGAAGATGCCGCTGCTCCATATTCCGTACAGTCGCGCCTCGTCGATCTTTTCTTCCACGCCCATGGTCACCAACTCATAATACACCGAACGGGTGAGCCGCGCCTCCAGGCCGCCACGCACTGTCAGATAGGGCGGCGTGCCGTTTCCGTCTACGGCCAGCCGCAACGGATGCGCCGCATCCAAGGTTACCATCTCGTCGACATTTGTGCGAAAGCTGAACACCATCTCACGCCCAGCCCGACAAGTGAACAGCTCTACGGCCAGGAACGGCACGTCCTCGACCTCGATCTGCACCTCTTCCGACGGCGTCACCAGCCAATACGAGCCGTCGGCGCGCCGGGTCAGCGTAGAGGCGAACAGGCACACCATCTCTTTGCGGGGGATCGGCGTACCATGGTAAAACCACATGCCGTCCCGTGCGATCCGCATGTCGATACGGCCGCAGGGCGTCCCTCCAGTTTCGGCGGCGCCCACGGAAGCATCGCAAATGGCGTGACGGCGCTTCATTCCTTCACCGACCGCTCGGTATCCATGCGGGAAATCCAGATTACGCCTTTCCAGGCACCAATTCGCCAAGCATCCAGTTGACGGAGTGACAAGCGTGAGTTCTGCCTCATTTCATGCCTCGTCTGGTCGGGGACCCGCCGAAGAGCCCGCATCGATCCTGACGCCTAAGGTGGTAGAGGATGTCGAAAGGCTCAATACCCGGCTGGCGGAAGCCCGTGACGTCATCGGTCGGGTTATCTTCGGTCAGACCAAGGTCGTAGATGAAACAATTATCACGCTGCTGGCGGGCGGTCACGCCCTGTTGATCGGTGTCCCCGGCCTGGCTAAGACGCGTCTGGTCCAGACACTGGGCGTGGTATTCGGACTCGACGCCAAGCGCGTCCAGTTCACCCCCGACCTGATGCCGGCCGACATCCTTGGATCCGAGGTGCTGGAAGAGGCTGACACCGGCGTCCGTTCGTTCCGTTTCATCAAGGGGCCAGTGTTCTGTCAGCTGTTGATGGCCGACGAGATCAACCGCGCCAGTCCGCGCACGCAGTCGGCGCTGTTGCAGGCCATGCAGGAACACCATGTCAGCATCGCCGGGCAGTACCACGACCTGCCGCAGCCGTTCCACGTCCTGGCCACACAAAATCCGCTTGAGCAGGAGGGCACCTATCCGCTGCCCGAGGCGCAACTCGACCGCTTTCTGATGCAGATTGACGTGGGCTATCCCGAACTGGAGGCCGAACGGCGCATGCTCCTGGCCACGACGGGCGCCCACGAGGACAAGCCGGTGCGCGTGTTTGATGCCGACGAATTGATGGAAGCCCAACATCTGGTGCGCCGCGTCCCGGTGGGGGAAAGCGTGGTCGGCGCCATCCTCACGCTGGTGCGCTCGGGCCGTCCGCAGGAAAGCCGCCTCGACATCGTGCGCCGCCATGTGGCCTGGGGACCCGGACCGCGTGCCGCACAGGCGCTGATGCTGGCGGTACGGGCAAGGGCTTTGATGGACGGGCGCCTGGCTCCATCCGTCGACGACGTGCTGGCACTGGCGATGCCGGTCCTGCAACATCGCATGGCTCTCGGATTTGCCGCTCGGGCCGACGGCATCACCATCGCCGACGTCATCGGCCAGCTTGCCGCGACGGTCGGTTGATGAGGGAAGCGGCGGCGGTTCTGCACCACCATGCCGAGGCGCTGGCCGCGCCCCTGCCGCCGTTGCTGGTCGAGGCGGAGCAGGTTGCCGCGACCGTGGTTCAGGGCATTCACGGCCGGCGCCGTACCGGGCCGGGGGACAGTTTCTGGCAGTTCCGCCGCTACCAGCCGGGAGACCCGGCGACGGCCATCGATTGGCGGCAATCCGCCAAGTCCGACCCCATCTATGTGCGCGAGACCGAGTGGGCCGCCGCCCAATCGGTCTGGCTGTGGGTCGATCCATCGCCGTCGATGCGTTGGCGGTCCCGCCCCGAATTGACCGAGAAGCACCGCAGGGCTAGCCTGCTGGCCCTGGCCCTGATTTCGCTGTTGCTGCGCGGTGGTGAAAGGGTTGGCCTGGTTGGCGACTCGATGCCGCCGGCCTCGGGCCGGGCGACGCTCCTGCGCTTGGCCGCCGCCCTGGGCACTGCCGCCCCGAATGGACGGCTGCCCATGGATCCGCTGGCCCGCCACGGCCATGCCGTACTTTTTTCCGACTTCCTGATGCCGCTTCCCGAGGTGGATGCAGCGGTGCGGCGGTGGGCTCAGGCCGGTATTCGCGGGCATCTGGTCCAGGTGTTGGATCCGGCCGAGGAAAGCCTGCCCTACGACGGCCGCCTCAGGTTCTTCGGGCTGGAGGGAGAGGGCGAACTGCTGCTGCCTCGCGCCGAGGCGGTTCGAGACGCCTATGTGGAGCGTCTGCTCGCCCATCGGGCAGGCCTGGCCGCCATCGCCCGGGCGTTCGACTGGACGTTTTCGCTGCATCATACGGACGAGCCGGCGGGCGCAGCCTTGCTTGGCCTGCATGCCGCTCTGGCTGGTCGTTGAGCCATGTGGAGCGTGGGACCCCTTTCGTTTGCCGCACCTTGGGCGCTTCTCGCCGTCGTGGTGCTGCCCATGCTGTGGTGGTTGCTGCGGGTCATGCCCCCGGCTCCGCGACGGCTTGGCTTTCCGGCCATTCGCCTGCTTTTCGGTCTCGAGTCTCCGCAGCGCACGGCGGCGCGGACGCCCTTGTGGCTGGTGCTGATGCGCCTGCTGCTGGCTGGCCTGGTGATCGCCGCTGTCGCCCACCCCCTGGTTGATGCCGGGCCGGCGGGCGGAACCGGGCCGCTGCTGATTGCCATCGACGACGGTTGGGCGGCGGCCAAGCAATGGCCGCAGCGGCGCACCATGCTTGATTCGCTGCTCGGCCAGGCCGAGCGGGGTGGCCGGTCGGTGGTGTTGCTGCCTACCGCCCCGCCTGTCGACGGAGCCAAGGTTGCGGCGACCGGCCTGCTGCCGGCCGGCGAAGCCAAGGCGATCGCCCAGGCCATCGAGCCCCATCCGTGGCCGATCGACCGGGCGGCCGCTGTCAAGGCGCTGGACACCGTGCCACGGACCTCGCCGATGCGGGTGATTTGGCTGTCAGACGGACTGGACGACCCCGATGCCGCCGCTTTTCTGGCCGGGCTTCGCCGTTTCGGGCCGGTCGAGCTGGCCCGACCGGCGGCCGTTGCGGCGGCCAAACTGCTGTTACCGCCGCGCGCCGACGCTGCGGAGTTGACCCCGAAACTGCGCCGGGCGACCGCTGCGGCGAGCGAAGAGATTTCCGTCCGTGCCGCCGATTCGGCCGGCCGGACGCTTGCCCGGCAGACGGTGACCATGCCCGCCGGCACCACCGACGCCGAATTGCGCTTCGCCATGCCTACCGAATTGCGCAACCGGGTGGCGCGTATCGAGATCGAGGGCGAGACCACCGCCGGCGCCGTTGCGCTGCTCGATGATCGCTGGAAGCGTCGGCCGGTGGGGCTGGTCGACGATGTCGGGACGAGCGGCGCCTCGCCCCTGCTCGACGATCTTTTCTACAGCGACCGGGCCTTGTCGCCGCTGGCCGAGCTGCGCCGGGGCAGTGCCGCGGAGTTGCTGAAGCGCGAATTGTCGATGATCGTCCTGCCGGACGAGGGCAGCCTGCCGGAAGACGAAAAGGCCGCTTTGAAGTCCTGGGTGGCCCAGGGCGGCGTCCTAGTACGCTTGGCCGGCCCCAAACTCGCCCGCAACCCCGACGACCTCTTGCCTGTACGGTTGCGCGGCGGCGGCCGGACTCTGGGCGGCGCCATGAGCTGGACCCAGCCGATGGGTCTGGCGGCGATGCCGGAAAGCGGCCCCTTCGCCGGCTTGGCGGCGCCACCGGACGTGCGTGTGAAAGCCCAGGTGCTGGCTGAACCGAGCATGGACCTGAACGACAAGACCTGGGCGCGGCTGGAGGATGGAACGCCATTGGTGACCGGCTCTCGGCTCGGCAAGGGATGGCTGGTGCTGATCCATACCACCGTGTGGCCCGGTTGGAGCAATCTTGGCCTGTCCGGCCTGTTCCCCGAGATGCTGCAACGGCTACTCGGGCTCTCCCAGGGCATTGGCAGCGGGCCTGCGGACCGGCCGCTGCCGCCGGCTGATCTGCTGGATGGCTTCGGCCGGCTGGTGCCGCCATCGGCGGCGGCCGAACCGCTGCCGCCGCGCGCGATGACGGTGGTCCCCGGGCCGCGCCATCCGCCCGGCTATTACGGCGATGAGGCCGGCCGGCGCGCGGTCAATCTGGCGCCCTCCGTCGCCCGGCTGGCGCCCTTGCCGCCGCCGGATGGCGTCACTCCGCTGGAGCTGGGAGGTCGTCCCCCGGAGCACGATCTGCGCCCGCCCCTGTTGACTGCCGCGCTGCTCCTGCTGCTCCTCGATATGATGGCCGTGCTGCTGTTGCGGGGCAGCGGACGAAGACGTGGCGCGGCGGCGGCGCTGGCATTCCTGGCTGCCCTCGGGATGGCTCCCCAGCATTCCCGCGCGGCGGCCGGCGACATGGCCTTGCAGGCGGCTCTGCAAACCCGCCTGGCCTATGTGGTGACCGGTGACTCTCAGGTTGACGAGATCAGCCGGGCCGGTCTGCAGGGGCTGTCGCAGGTGGTGGAACGGCGCACCACCGCTTCGCTCGGCGAACCCGTGGGAGTGGATGTCGAGCATGATCCGCTGATGGTTTTCCCCTTGCTGTATTGGCCGGTGACCGGGGGGCAGGGGCCGCTGGCCCCAGCGGCGCGCGACAAGGTCAACGATTTCATGCGCCACGGCGGGATGATCCTGTTCGACACCCAGGATCGCGGCGAGGGTGGGCCGGACAAATTGCGCCAATTGGCCGACGGTCTGGACATCCCGCCGCTGACCGCGGTGACCGAGGATCATGTCCTGACCCACTCGTTCTATCTGTTGCGCGAGCTTCCCGGCCGCTACGAAGGTGCCACGGTGTATGTGCGGGAGGGTGGTGACCCTGCCAACGACAATGTCTCGCCGGTGGTGATCGGCGGCAATGATTGGGCTGCCGCCTGGGCCGTCGATCGGCGCGGCAATCCCATGTTCGCCGCCGTGCCCGGCGGCGAGCAGCAGCGAGAGCTGGCCTATCGCTTTGGCGTCAATCTGGTGATGTATGCCCTGACCGGCAGCTACAAGGCGGACCAGGTGCATCTGCCGGCCATTCTGGAACGGCTGAAGCGATGAGCATGTACGTCAACTTTTCCCCCGTGCTGCCGCTTTGGGTTCTCGGCCTGGCCGGCGTGGTCGGCCTGGTCCTGGTGCTTTGGGGCTGGCGCGGCGGGGCGCGTTTGTGGTTGCGGCTGGTGCCGCTCGCCGCGGTGCTGGCGGCGCTGGCCAATCCGCGGCTGGCCGAGGAAGAATCGACGCCGCTCAACGACGTTGCCGTGGTGGTAGTGGACGAGAGTCCCAGCATGGGCGTGGGTGACCGCCGCCAGCAAAGTGAACAGGCGCTGGCCGGCGTCCTGGAGCGCCTGCGGAAGCTGCCTAATCTCGACGTACGGGTTGAACGCTACCGCACAACGCCGGGCCGCGACGAAGGCACAAGGCTGTTTTCGGCTCTCGATCGTGCCCTGGCCGATGTTCCCCGGCAGCGCCTCGCCGGGGTGGTGATGATCACCGACGGCCAGGTTCACGACGTTCCCGCCAAGTCAGATATCGGAGCGCCGTTGCACCTTCTTCTGGCCGGTCACAAGAACGAGCGCGATCGCCGGCTGGTGGTCGAGCAGGCGCCCAGTTTCGGCATCGTCGGCGGCAGTGCGGCTTTGTCGTTCAGGGTGGATGATCCCGGCCACGGCGGCAGCGCCGAAGTCGCCATCCGCCGCGACGGAGGCCCCCCTAGCACGGTCAGCGTGCCGCTCAACCGTTCAACCCGCATCGAGCTTCCGGTGGAACATGCCGGCCCCAACATCGTCGAGCTGGAGGCCGCCGCCGCTGCGGGAGAGTTGACGTTGGCCAACAATCGCGCCGCCGTCGACATCAACGGGGTGCGCGATCGCCTTCGCGTTCTCCTGATTTCAGGCGAGCCCCACGCCGGCGAGCGGACCTGGCGCAATCTGCTGAAATCCGATCCGTCCGTCGATCTCGTCCATTTCACCATCCTGCGCCCGCCCGAGAAAGACGACCGCACGCCGCTAAAGGAACTGGCTCTGATTTCCTTTCCGGTCAGGGAACTGTTCGAGGAACGGTTGCACGACTTCGACCTGATCATCCTCGATCGCTATCGTCGTCGCAGCGTTCTGCCGCCAATGTACTACCAGAACATCGTCGACTATGTGAAAGGCGGTGGAGCCCTGCTGATGGCCGTCGGGCCGGAATTCACCAAACCCGACACACCCTATGCGACCGCCCTTTCGTCGATCCTGCCGGCGGCGCCGACCGGCCGGATGCTGGAAGAGCCGTTCGTCCCCACGGTTACCGATGTGGGGCACCGCCATCCGGTGACGGCCGGGCTGCCCGGCGGTGACAGCGACCCGCCCCACTGGGGGCGCTGGGTGCGGATCATCGGCAGCGAGGCCAAACCGGATGCCATTCCGCTCATGGAAGGTCCCGACGGCATGCCGCTTTTGGTGTTGAACCGGGTCGGCGACGGCCGGGTCGCCGAACTGATGAGTGATACCAGCTGGCTATGGTCGCGCGGCTGGGAAGGGGGCGGACCGCAGGGTGAATTGCTGCGGCGGCTGGCCCACTGGCTGATGAAGGAACCGGAGTTGGAGGAAGAGCAGCTGACCGCCGAGATCCGTGGCGACCGGCTGCAGGTTCAGCGGCGAAGCCTGGCCAAGGGCGATGTGGAAGCCACCATCACTGCTCCGGATGGCAGTGAGCGGAAGATGACTCTGGCTGATCAGGGCGACGGCCGCGCCATGGGGCAGATGGCGGTGGACCAACCCGGCTTATGGCGGGTTGGCGACGGTCATCGGGTCGCGCTGGCGGCGTCGGGCAGCCTCAATCCCGTCGAGATGGCGGAATTGCGCGCCACCCCCGACAAGCTGGAGCCGGTGATCGAGGCGAGCGGCGGCGGATGGCGATGGATCGATGACGGACTGCCCGACATGCGCCGCGTCTCAGGCTCGGGCAGCACGGCCGGATCGGGCTGGTTCGGCTTTCGTGCCAACAATGACCGCGTCGTTACCGCGGTGCGGGACATTCCGCTTCTTCCCGCCTGGTCGCTGATGCTGTTCGCCTTCGGCGGGCTGGTGCTGGCCTGGTGGCGGGAGGGAAAGTGACGAGCCGAGGGGGCCGTTACTGAGTCGGCCGGCTTCCTACTGATCGGCTTCGCCCCAGCCGAGGATCTTCCACGATCCGTGGCCATCCTGGCGCAACAGGAAACGGCTCAGCGGCGGCAGCCGCGGATCGATACCCTGGCCAAGCCGGCCTTCCCGTTGGTCGAGAGTAACCGTCACTTCGCCGGCATCGGGCCCCGCGCCCTCGGCCGGCCGCTCGATGCTGACCACCCGATAGGCCAGGTACCGCTCGGGATCGGCCGGGGAAGCGAAAGCCTCGGCATATTCGTCGGCGTTGTCGTCCACCAGGTGGCAGAGATCGATGCGGCCGCGCTGGAAGCAGGCGAGGAGTGTTTCCACGGCGCAGAGAGGCGTTGCCGGGCGGCCGACACAACGACTGGTTGTCGCGTCTGCGGTCCTTGCCAGGACGCGCCATTGCCCGGCCTGGTCCTCATCCGGCGGCGGCGCCTGGGCAAATGCCGCCAGCGGAGGATAAAGAAGCAGCAGGCAGACTAGGCCACAACATAATCCCCTAATGTAACTAAGGATTAATGTATCGCGTGTAAACACGGTAACTATCCCTGGATTGATTTCTGGCGTAGTCTTATAAGCTAATCAAGTCGCGGTGCAGCCTCCCGTCAAGGCAGCCACCACGAGGTCAAGCGCCAGGGCAGTGACGTCGACGCCTGGTACGAACTTGGACAACGGCGTCGCTGCACGAGCGGGATAGGTTCGCGGCCTCCGGCCGCCTTCGATCACGGGGCGCGAACGACCGGGGAGATCTGCCAATGATCGGGTTGATCGTCTATTACGCAAGGCTCTTCTTCCGCGGAATCGGGCTGAAAACGTTGCTGTCCTGCGTTCCGCCGAGCGCGGTCGCATGGATCTTCTTCATTCTTTATCTGAATGTCATCGGGAAAACCCATCCCGAATATTTCTGGACGGCACTAACCCTTGGCCTGGTCGGCATAGCCATCGGTAGCACCATCGTCTTCTGGCTGATCCTCAGCATCGTGCCGCCGCTCAACCGCATCACCGAAGTCACGCACCGGCTGGAGCGGGGAGACACCTCGTTCGAGGTGCCCTATCGCTCGCGCCGGGATGAAATCGGGGATCTGGCCAAAGCGCTACAGGTATTCAAGCAGACCAGCATCGACAAGGTGCAACTGGAACGCGACCAACTGGCAGAAAAGCAGCGGGCCGACAGCGAGCGCCGGCGTGCTCTGGCGCAAATGGCCGACAACCTCGAGGCCCATGTCGGGACGGTGGTCGACGCGGTGACCTTGGCCGCCGGGCAGATGCGCGAATCCTCGACGCGGATGGAGAACTCGGCCGGTACCACGTCTTCGCAGGCCACGACGGTTGCCGAGGCCGCCGGGCGGGCGTCAGAGAACGTGCAGACGGTGGCTTCGGCGACCGAACAGCTCGCCGCCTCGATCAACGAGATCGCCGGGCAGATGGAACGCTCGCAGACGGTGGTGTCACGGGCCGATGACGAGGTCAAGCGGACCGCCGACCTGATCAGGAGGCTTGCCGAAGACGTCACCGCCATCGGCGAGGTTGTCCAGCTGATCAACGACATTGCCAGCCAGACCAACCTTCTGGCGCTGAACGCGACCATCGAGGCCGCGCGCGCCGGCGAAGCAGGCAAGGGCTTCGCCGTGGTGGCCGGCGAGGTCAAGGGGCTGGCCAATCAGACGGCCAAGGCCACCGAGGACATCACGGCGAAGATCTCCGCCGTGCAGAACGGGACCGGAGATACGGTGAAGGCGATCACCACCATATCGCAGGTCATCACCGATATGAGCACCATCAGCGCCTCGGTCGCCTCGGCGGTCGAACAGCAGACCGCGGCGACCGGGGAAATCGTGCGCAGCGTGGATCTGGCGGCGAACGGCACGCAGCAGGTCACCCGCAACATCGGCATGGTCGAGACGGCGGCGAAGGAGACCGGGCAGGCCGCGCACCAGATCAACGAAGCGGCCACCGACCTGTCGCGCCAGGCCGACATTCTAAAGGGCGAAGTCAGCCGGTTTCTGGGTCAAGTGCGGTCGGACAAAGCCGGCGCCCAGTGAGCGCGGTCTTCTTCGGCATCGTCGCCATCGCGTTCGCCGTCGCCGGATGGCGGCAGATTGCCCTGCCGCCGGGGAGCGAAGCCCTGCCGATGGAGGCCCTGGGCAACGCCGCCATGAAGGCCGCCGAGGGTGCGGTTACTCTCGGCATCAGTCTGATCGGCAGCATGGCGCTGTTTCTGGGTGTGATGAAGGTGGCCGAAGCTGCCGGTTTGATGACGGTCCTGGCCAGGCTGCTGCGCCCCCTGCTGCATCGGTTATTCCCGCAGGTACCGGCCGACCATCCGGCCATGGGCGCGATGGTCCTGAACGTCGCCGCCAATGTTCTGGGCTTGTCCAATGCGGCGACACCCTTCGGGGTCCGTGCCATGCAGGAACTCGACCGCCTCAATCCGCGACGCGGCACGGCGTCCGATGCCATGGTCCTGTTCCTGGCGCTGAACACTGCCAATGTCACCCTGTTGCCGACCCACGTCATGGCCCTGCGGACGGCGATCGGCTCCCACGATCCGGCGGCGGTGATCCCGACGACGCTGTTCGCCACTATCTGGGCGACCGGCCTCGCCATCCTTTCCGCCAAATGGGGGGCGCGCTGGTTTCCGGTGCAGGCGACGGAGAATCCTCCGTCGCCTGCCACCGCGGAGGGGCCGCCGGCGGAGCTGCCTCCCCCCTATCCGCGTTGGGCGAACATGCTGGCGCTGGCGGTGGTCGTCGCCATCATCCCGGTGACGCTTGCCTGGGGCCGGAGCCTTTCGCCGTGGATCGTGCCAGGCATGATCGTCGGCGTCCTGGGCTTCGGACTGCTGCGGCGCGTCGCGGTCTACGAGGCGTTCGTCGAAGGAGGCAAGGAAGGCCTGGCCATCAGCTTTCGCATCATTCCCTATCTGGTGGCCATACTGGTGGCGGTGGGCATGTTCCGCGACAGCGGGGCGATGGACTTGCTGATCGCCCCGCTGGGGCGGCTGACCGGATCGTTCGGCTTGCCGCCCGAGGCCTTGACCATGGCGGCGCTGCGTTCCTTGTCCGGTTCGGCCTCGTTCGGCTATCTGGCTTCACTGCTCAAGGACCCGGCCATTGGGCCGGATGGGTACCTCGGCGTGCTGACCAGCACCATCTACGGTTCCAGCGAGACGACCTTTTATGTGCTGGCGGTCTATTTCGGCGCGGCCGGCGTGCGCCGCATCCGCCACGCCCTGATCGCCGGCTTGCTGGCCGACCTGGGCGGGCTGGTGTTCTCGGTGGTGATCTGCAGCTGGCTCTATCGGTAGCGCCGGCATCCCTGCCGGCGCTGCTCGTTGCCGGAGCAGTTATCTTGTCATCCGGACGGAGGGATTTTGTCGGCGCAACGAGATCCCTCGCTGCGTTCGGGATGACATCATCCGCAATACGCCCGGACGATCTCACCGTTTCGGGAACACTCCGGCGAGGCCAGGCCGACGAAGGCCTCGGTGATGGCCTCCGGCGGGGGGTGCTGCTGGGGATCTTCGCCGGGGAAGGCTTCGACCCTGAGGCGGGTCCGAACCACGCCCGGGTCCACCAGGTTTACCCGTAGATTGGTGGTGCGGCCCACCTCTGCCGCCCATGTGCGCGCCAAGGTTTCCAGCGCCGCCTTGCTGGCCGCGTAGGCGCCCCAGTAGGGATGGACTCCCTGCGCCACTCCTGAGGTGACGAAAATCGCCCGTCCGGCCTCGGACTGACGCAGAAGGGCGTCGAAACTGCGGATGAGGCGCCAATTGGCGGTGACGTTGACCGCCATAACCTCGTTCCAGTCGCGTAGTGAATAATGGCCGACAGGGCTTAAGCCTCCCAACACTGCCGCATTGCCCACCAGGATATCAAGGCGGCCGAACCGCTCGTACAGGGCCAGCCCCATCTGATCGATCCTGTCGGGCTCGCGCAGGTCCAGCGGCACCAGGGTGGCGCTGCCGCCGGCGGCACGGATCTCATCGTCCACTTCCTCCAGCGCGCCTTGCGTACGGGCCAGCAGGATGACCTGCGCTCCCTCGACGGCGAAGCGCTTGGCTACCGCCGCCCCGATGCCGCGCGACGCTCCGGTGATGAGGGCGACGCGGCCCTCCAGTCGCTTTGTCGTCATCCCTTAGTGGCCCTCGGTCATCAGCGACAGCATGTCGGTAAGCTGGCCACCTTCCTGATCGGTCAGCAGCACCGGATAGTCGCCGGTGAAGCATGCGTCGCAGAATTGCGGCTGCCTGGGGTTGCGGCTGTTCTCGCCGACCGCCCGGTACAGGCCGTCCAGCGAGATGAAGGCCAGCGAATCAACGCCGATGAGCTTGGCCATGGCGGCAACGTCATGCCGATAGGCCAGAAGCTTTTCCCGCTCCGGTGTGTCGATGCCGTAGAAGCAGGAATGGGTGGTCGGCGGGCTGGAGATGCGCATATGCACCTCGGTGGCGCCGGCTTGGCGCACCATCTCGACGATCTTGGTCGAAGTGGTGCCGCGCACGATTGAGTCGTCGACCAGCACCACCCGCTTGCCATTGATATGGGCGCGGTTGGCGTTGTGCTTCAGCTTGACGCCCAGATGCCGGATCGTGTCGGTCGGCTCGATAAAGGTGCGGCCCACATAATGGTTGCGGATGATTCCCAGTTCGAAGGGTATGCCGGCCTGCGCCGCGTATCCCAACGCCGCCGGCACGCCGGAATCGGGCACGGGGATCACCACGTCGGCCTCGACGCCGCTTTCACGCGCCAACTCGCGGCCGATCTGCTTTCTCACCTCGTAGACGCTGGTCCCCTCCATGACGCTGTCCGGACGGGCGAAATAGATGTACTCGAAAATGCAGAAGCGGCGCGGCACCTTGGCGAAGGGCTTGATGCTCCTGAGGCCGTTCTCGTCAAGGATGACCAGTTCGCCCGGCTCGACGTCGCGCACGAAATCTGCGCCGACGATGTCGAGGGCGCAGGTCTCCGACGCGATGATCCAGGCCCCTTCATTGGGCAGGCGGCCCAGCACCAGCGGGCGGATGCCCAAGGGATCGCGCACGCCGATGACGGCGTTGTGGGTCAGCGCCACCAGCGAGTATGCGCCCTCGACCTGGCGCAACGCGTCGATCATGCGCTCTTCCACGGTGGAATACAGGCTGATGGCGATCAGATGGACGATGACCTCGGTATCGGTCGTCGATTGGAACAGGCAGCCGCGGCGGACCAGTTGCTTACGGATGGTCAGCGCATTGGTGAGGTTGCCGTTGTGGCCGATGGCCAGCCCGCCGAATTCGAAATCGGCAAACAATGGCTGCACGTTGCGCAGCATCGTGTCACCGGTGGTGGAGTAGCGGACATGCCCGACCGCCATGTGGCCCGGCAGCTTCTTGATCACCGCTTCCGAGCCGAAATTATCAGCCACGTGACCAAGGCCGCGATGGCTGTGGAAATGTTCGCCATCGAAGGTGACGATGCCTGCTGCCTCCTGGCCGCGATGCTGCAGGGAATGGAGGCCCAAAGCCGTATGCGAGGCGGCGCCGGCGTGGCCGTAAATGCCGAACACTCCGCATTCTTCGTGCAGGTGGTCGTCGTCGAAGGGATTGGTGGTCAGCATGCGCAAAATCCAGGTTGTCTATTTGCCGGTCGTTGTTTCGATCAGTCGCTCGAGGCCGTGGCTGTCATAGGCGGGCGACTTGTCGTTCTGGGGCTGGTCGGGTGATTTCGGCTTCGGCGCCGACAGGCGTTCGTATATTTCCTTCGTCTGCTCCGCCTGATGGACCGCGTCGGCGGCTTCCTTCGCTTTCTCATCAATACCCGAAACACTGGCCGGGATCAGTGACTGGATCATCCGGGCGCCGGCAGCCATCAGCGGCCGGGTCTTGGCGGTGGACAGAACCTCGGGTTCGTCGGGAGCCATCAGCTTGGTCACCACCATGAAGCACAACGAGGCCAGCACCAGACCGCGCAGCAGACCGAAGGCAAAACCCAGCGAGCGGTCCACCGAGCTGACGGCACTTCGCTGAACGCGCCGGGAAATGGCGTGGGTGATCAGCGACGAAGCCAACAGGACGACCAGGAAGACTCCGGCGCCGCCGGCGAGATCGGCGATGGTGGGGCTGGTAATGTAGTGGTGAACGAAGGGCCGGATCAGCGGCAGACTCCACAGGGCGACGAGCGCGGCGGCGACCCAGCCGGTGACCGCCAGCACCTCGTAAACGAATCCCCGCATCAGGGCGAACACGCCCGAGGCCAGCAGCACCACGACGACGGCAATGTCGACAGCGTTCACGAAACCTTATCCTCGAGTTAAGTCGGCCTTGCCGCCCCGGCGGAACAACGAGACCAGATCCTGCACATGGCCGATCCGGCGTATGCCGATCGTACCCTCCGGCGACGCTTTGCGCGACCGGCGCACGGCCGGCACGAGGGCCTGGCCGAACCCCAGCTTCGCCGCTTCCTTCAGTCGTCCGTCGGTCTGGCTGACCGCCCGGACTTCGCCAGACAGGCCGATTTCGCCGAAAACGACCATATCGGCATCGACCGGGGCGTCGCCAGCGGAAGAAAGCAGGGCCGCAGCCACAGCGAGGTCGGCCGCCGGTTCGCCGATACGTAATCCGCCGGCGACGTTCAAATAAACGTCATTTCCACCCAACGCAAGCCCGCAACGGGTATCGAGGACCGCCATGACCATGGCGAGGCGGCCAGAATCCCATCCGATGACGGCGCGGCGTGGCGTGCCGAGCGCGCTGGGCGCGACCAGTGCCTGGATTTCCACCAGCATCGGCCGTGTTCCTTCGATGCCGGCGAATACACAGGAGCCGCTGACGTTTCCGCGGCGCTCGGCCAGGAACAAGGCCGAGGGATTGGCGACGCCGGACAGCCCGCCGTCGGTCATTTCGAACACGCCGATTTCGTCGGTTGCGCCGAAGCGATTTTTCACCGCCCGCAGGATGCGGAACTGGTGCCCACGCTCGCCCTCGAAATAGAGAACGGTGTCCACCATGTGTTCGAGCACGCGCGGGCCGGCGATCTGTCCTTCCTTGGTAACGTGGCCGACCAGGAACAGGGCAAAGCCGCGGCGTTTCGCCAAGCGGATCAACTCGCTGGCGCAGGCACGCACCTGGGCCACCGTACCGGGCGCCGAATCGAGCGCATCCAGATACATGGTCTGGATCGAATCGATAACGACGACGGCGGGTGGTTGCGCATGGTCGAGGCTGGCGACGATATCGCGCAGCGCCGTTGCCGAGGCCAATTGCACCGGCGAGGAAACCAACCCGAGGCGGCGGGCCCTGAGCCGCACCTGGTCCACCGCCTCTTCTCCTGAGATGTAGACGCAGGAGGATTCGGCGGACAGCGCGGCCACCGCCTGCAGCAGCAAGGTGGATTTTCCAATTCCCGGGTCGCCGCCCACCAGCAGGGCCGAGCCGGGGACCAGACCGCCGCCGCACACCCGGTCCAACTCGGCGATGCCGGTCAAAAGCCGCGGCGGCGGTGTCGAGCCGCCGTCCAGGCCGACGAAATCGATCTTGCGGCCGCCCTTGCCGCCGCCCAGGCCTTTCGGCACGACGTCAGCCGGAATCTCTTCGACGATGGCATTCCACGCGCCGCAGGATTCGCATTTGCCGGCCCACCGGGGGTAGACCGTGCCGCATTCCTGGCAGACGTAACGGGTGGAAATCTTAGCCAACGTCCCGGCTCCGATGCCTCGGAATTGACCACCAAGTCGCCGAGTCACCAAGAAGGAACGCGTCTTGATCCCTTGGCCACTTGGCGATTTGGCGGTTCAAATTATGCTACCCCCGAATTTCCATCTTGATCGGGCCTTCCGCCCGGCCGTGGATGAATTGGTCGACATAGGCATTGTCGGCCTTGTCCACTTCGCCGGTGGCGCCCACCCAGATCAGCTTGCCGCGATACAGCATGGCCATGCGGTCGCTGATCTTGCGGGCGGAGTGCATGTCATGGGTGATGGACACGGCGGTGGCGCCCAGTTCCTTGACGCATTTGACAATCAGGTTGTTGATCACATCAGCCATGATCGGGTCGAGTCCCGTCGTCGGCTCGTCGAAGAAGATGATTTCCGGTTCCGTGGCGATGGCGCGGGCCAGCGCGACGCGCTTTTGCATGCCGCCCGACAGCTCGGAGGGTGACAGGTCGCCCACATCCGCACCCAGGCCGACCTGAGCGAGCTTTTCCATCGCCTTGTCGCGCGCCGCACGCCGATCCATGCGGCGGCCCTGGATCAGTCCGAAGGCCACATTTTCCCACACGGGGAGCGAATCGAACAGGGCGCTGCCCTGGAACAGCATGCCGAACTTCGTCAGCACGCGTTCCCTGTCGCGAGGCCGCATGCCCACCATCTCTTCGCCGTCCACCTTGATACTGCCGCGTTCGGGGCGCATCAGCCCGAGGATGCATTTCAGGGTCACCGATTTGCCGGTTCCCGAACCGCCGATGATGACGAACGATTCGGCGGGAGCGATGTCCACCGTCACACCGTCCAGCACGGTTTTCCGGCCAAAGCTCTTGTGCACGTCGATGAGTTGGATCTTGGGTGTCATTTGTTGAAGAACAGGGCGGTAAGGATGTAATTCGAGGTGAGGATGAGGATCGAGGCCGAGACCACCGCGTTGGTCGTCGCCTGACCGACACCCTGCGCCCCGCCGCGCGAGTTGTAGCCGTTGTAGCAACCCATCAGCGAGATGATGAAGCCGAAGGCCGACGCCTTGACCAGGCCGGAAATGACGTCGATGGGCTTCAGGTATTCCCAACTGGAATGGATGTAGGTGGCGGGATTGTATCCCAGCTGGTAGGTGCCGACCAGGAAGCCGCCGAAGACGCCGATGATGTCGGCCACCAGAACCAGGCAGGGCAGCATCAGCAGCCCGGCGATTATGCGCGGCGCCACCAGATATTTATAGGGATTGGTCGCTAGCGTCACCAGGGCGTCGACCTGCTCGGTGACCCTCATGGTGCCGATTTCAGCGGCCATGGCGGCGCCGATCCGGCCGGCCACCATCAGGCCTGCCAGCACCGGCCCCAGTTCGCGCGTCATCGAGATGACGACCACCGTGGCTACGGCGCCTTCGGCCGAAAACCGGGCGAAGCCGGTATGGCTCTGCAGCGCCAGCACCATGCCAGTGAAGATGGCGGTAAGGCCGACCACCGGCAGCGAGAAATAACCAATTTCCAGCATCTGCCGGGCGATCAGGCGGAAGTAGACCGGTGGGCGGATGCAATGCGACAGGGCGACGCCGGTGAAGACGGTCAACCGGCCGGTATATTGGAGAAAGCCCAGAAAGACCCGCCCGATGGCGGCCAGCAAATTCATTCCTCGGTCCTGCCCAGGTAATGGCGGTAATAGCGGCTGCCGAGGGCGGTCAGCACTTCGTAGCCGATGGTATGCGCATCACGGGCCAGGTCGTCGACGGACTGCCGCGGGCCGATCAGATCGATGAAGCCGCCGGGCCGCACCTCGTCGGCGGGCACGCCGGTGACGTCGAAGACGACCAGGTCCATGGATACCCGACCGACCAGCGGCACGCGCCTCTCCCCAACATGACCGCAACCACGGTTGCCAAGCGCGCGGAAAATACCGTCGGCATAGCCGACGGCCACGGTCGCCAGTCGCGCCTTGGCGACGACACGGTGCGTGGCACCATAACCAACGGTTTTTCCTTCGTCAACGTCGCGAAGTTGGACAATTCTGCCTTGCAGGCGAGCCACTTGCGCCATCGGATTGAGGCTCCGCGGGGTGGGCCGGAGGCCATAGAGGGCGGCGCCCGGGCGAACCCAGTCGGCATGCCAATCGGGGCCCAGGAAGATCCCGGATGATGCGGCGATGCTGCCCTCGATCCCGGGGAACAGGGTTCGTGCCGCGGCAAAGGCGGCCAGTTGCCCGGAGTTGAGAGGATGGTCCGGGTCATCGGCACAGGCCAGGTGGCTCATCACCAGAGCCGGTGGCACGGCAGCCAGGGTCGCCCGATCCTCGGCCACCGCCTTGGCCTGGTTAAAGTTCAGGCCAAGGCGCGACATGGCGGTGTCCACGTGCAGAACGGCTGGCAGCGGCTGTTCCCGGCGCCTGGCGAATTGCGCCCAATCCGCCACCTGTTGCGGTGAATTGAGGATCGGCAACAGTCGGTGGGCAAGAAAATCGTGTTCGGTGCCGGCAAACGGGCCGCACAACACCATGATCTCGGCCTCCGGCAGCAGGGTGCGCAGGGCCAGGCCTTCATCGATGGTGGCGACGAAGAAGCGCCTGCACCCGGCGCTGGCCAGGGCAGGGGCGACCTGGGCCATGCCCAGCCCATAGGCATCGGCCTTGACCACGCCGGCGCACCGGCTGCCTGGTCGCAGGCGGGCGGTGACCAAGCGCCAGTTGGCAACAATGGCGTCGAGGTCGATGGTCAGCACGCCGCCGGCGCGTTTTACGCGCGATTCAAGGTCATCGCCGGCGCCGCGCTGCAAGGCCTCGCTCATTCTTTCCATACCGTGGCTTCTTCACTGCCAGTTCGTCATCCCGAGCGCCAGCGAGGGATCTCGGCGGTTCGACGGGATCCCTCGTCCCTTTGGTCGCCAGGATGACATTGGCCTAGTCTACTCGTTGGAAATCTCGGTGCCGTGCCAATTGTCGAGGTCGGCGAACCGTGTGTACTGGCCGTCGAAGAACAGCCGCACCGTGCCCACCGGGCCGTGGCGCTGCTTGGCGATGATCGCTTCCGCCGTATTGGTCACCTCGGCCAGCCGCTTGTGCCAATCGTCGTAGCGAGAGTTGAATTTATCCTCGGCTTCCTCGGGGCGGCGGCCGGGCTCGGCCCGCTCCAGGTAGTATTGTTCGCGGAAGACGAACATTACCACGTCGGCGTCCTGCTCGATCGAGCCGGATTCTCGCAGATCGGCCAATTGCGGGCGCTTGTCTTCGCGTTGCTCGACCGAGCGCGACAGCTGCGACAGGGCGAGGACAGGGACGTTCAGCTCCTTCGCCAAGGCTTTCAGTCCGCGGGTGATGTCCGAGATTTCTTGTACGCGGTTTTCCATGCGCTTGCCCGAGGTGCCGGACAGAAGCTGCAGATAGTCGATGACGATCATGCCCAGGCCGTGGGTGCGGGCCAGCCGGCGGGCACGCGTCCGTACGGCCGAGACCGAGAGGGCCGGCGTGTCGTCGATGTAAAGCGGCAGGCCGTATAGCTCCTGCGAGGCCTCCACCAGCTTGGTGAACTCGTCCTGGCTGAGTTCGCCCTGGCGGAGCTTGTGGGAATTGATCTCGCAGCGGTCGGCGAGGATGCGGGTGGCCAGCTGGTCGGCCGACATCTCCAGCGAGAAGAAGGCGACGACAGCACCGTCGACCGCCTTTTTTTCGCCCGTAGCCGACGTTTCGACCCTATAGGCCCTGGCCGCATTGAACGCCATGTTGGTGGCGAGCGCGGTCTTGCCCATGCTGGGGCGGCCGGCGAGGATGATCAGGTCCGACGCGTGCAGCCCACCCAGCTTCTGGTCCAGGTCGCGCAAGCCGGTAGTGACGCCCGACAGCTTGCCGTCACGCTTGCGCGCCGCCTCGGCCAGGTTGATGGCGGCCAGCATGCTGGTCTTGAACGGCTGGAAACCGCCCTCGGTCTGGCCGGCGGTGGCCAGGTCGAACAGCTTCTGCTCGGCGGTCTCGATCTGCGCGCCGGCTTCGGCGTCGAGGTCCGGCGAGAATGCGTCGTTGACCATGTCTTCGCCGATGGCGATCAGTTCGCGCCGCAGGTGCAGATCGAAGATCAGTCGCCCATAGTCGGCGCTGTTGATGATGGCCGCGGCGGCGCCAGCCAGGCGGGCGAGGTAGGCGTCGCCCCCCAGTTCCTGAAGGCCCGCATCGCCGCCGAGATATGTCTTCAGCGTCACCGGATTGGCGATCTGGTTTTTCGTCGACAGGGCCAGGCAGGCATCGTAGATACGGCCGTGCACCGGGTCGGCGAAATGTTCCGGGCGAAGGAACTCGGCCACCCGCTCGATGGCCCTGTTGTTCATCAGGATGGCGCCCAGCAGCGCCTGCTCGGCCTCATAATTATGGGGCGGCGTGCGGGGCAGGGCGTCGTCGCCGGAAGACGAACTGGAGGGCACCGGGAAAAGCATGTCCGAATGTTATCAGAAGGCCATCGGCAACGGCACTGCGAAACATTTCCGCCCGCTGTGGATAACGGGAAAGTGCCCCTGTTAACTGCGGGGATAACTTTGTTCCGCCATCCACATGTAGTCCCTCACGCGTGGGACGGCATCGGAACGACGGGCCAGTTGCATCTGCCAGACCATATGGCCTTGATGGCGGAACGCCGTTTCGGCTCCCGCAAGGTAGAATTCCCACATGCGGCAGAACTGGTCGCCATAAAGGGTCAGCGCATCGGCGCGGCGGGCGGTGAAGCGGCCGCGCCAATGACGCAGGGTATCGGCATAGTGCTGGCGCAGGATCTCGATGTCGGTGACGATCAGCCCACTCTTCTCGACCGTTTTCATCACCTCGGACAGCGCCGGAGAATAGCCACCGGGAAAGATGTATTTGCGGATCCAGGGGTTGGTGGTGCCGGGACCGTGGCTGCGGCCGATCGCGTGCAACAAGGCCACGCCGTCTTCGGCGAGCAGGTCGCGCAAGCGGCGGAAGAAAGTCAGGTAGTGCGGTGACCCGACATGTTCGAACATCCCCACCGAAACGATGCGATCGAATTTGCCGGGCATCTCGCGATAGTCGGCAAGCTGGAAGCGGACCCGGTGCGACAGTTGAGCCTCTTCCGCCCGGCGCTGGCTGGTCCGCAGCTGTTCGGCCGAAAGGGTGATGCCGGTGACATCGACCGCCATGTCGCGGGCCATGGTCAAGGCAAGGCCGCCCCAACCGCTGCCGATATCAAGGATGGTCTGGCCGGCTCGCAACAGCAGTTTCGACATGATATGCCGCTTCTTCGCCGTCTGCGCCTCCTCCAGCGACATTTGCGGATCAGCGAAATAGGCGCAGGAATACTGCCGGTCGGCATCGAGGAACAACCGATAGAACTGTTCGGAAAGATCGTAATGGTGCGACGCGTGGCGTCGGCTGGCACTGACCGGATTCCAGTTGTGGAACCAGCGCCGCAGGTTGGCCAGGGGCTCGCGGTAGGCGCGCCGGGCGTCCTGACGGCTGATGTTTTCCGAGGCCAAGGCCAGGAAATCGTAAATACCGCCGTCCTCGACGGTGACCGTTCCATTCATATAGCCTTCGCCGAGCACCATGGAGGGCTGGAGCGGCAGCCGCCAGTGCAGCGCCGGATCGTGCAGGCGCAGGGTGACCGGCCGAAGGTCAGGCGCCGGCAGGCCGTCGAACAGATGCGACCGCCCATTCGCGTCGACAACGGTCAACTGTCCGTAATGTATGAGCTTGCGCAGGAACGGCACGAAAAGCGACATGGCTCTTCCCATCTGGGAAGGGCACTGGTCGTGCGCTATTAGACTATAGGTTTTCCGGCCGGCAAACTTGAGGTTTGCGAAGGATAAGGGGGCTGCGCGACCCCCTTATCCCGCAAAATGGCTGGCAAAGCGACGTGTGACCCGGTATTAAGCCTCGGCTTCGCCCTCGGCGGCCTGCTCCGCCGGTTCTTCTTCCTGCTGCGGAGCGGCGGCACGAGCGGCGCGCTCGGCTTCTTCCTGCGAGCGGGCAACGTGCACGGACACGTTCACCGCCACTTCCGGATGAAGGGAAACGCGCACGGGGTACGTGCCAAGGCTCTTGATCGGTGTGTCGAGAGCCACCTGCCGGCGCTCGATGGTGAACCCGGCTTCCTTGACCGCGTCGGCAACGTCGCGGCCGGTGACCGAACCATAAAGCATGCCTCCTTCGCCGGCTTGCCGGATGATCAGGATGGACAGGCCGTCCAGCTTGGCCGCCACAGCCTGCGCATCCTCACGGCGCTGCAGGTTCTGCGCTTCCAACTGGGCGCGCTGAGCTTCGAAACGTGTCTGGTTTTCCTTCGTCGCGCGCAAGGCCTTCCTTTGCGGCAACAGGTAATTGCGGGCGAAACCAGGCTTCACCTTTACGGTGTCGCCCATCTGGCCCAGCTTCTCGATGCGCTCAAGCAAGATGACTTCCATCACTTTTCCTCCTGGCCACCGCCGGCGCCGTGCCGGCGAAGCCTCGTCCAATGCCTAACCAATCCCAATCCGGCGACGGCCACCAAAGCCCAGCCGAACATCGCAAAAAACGCCACGTAGAACAACGCCAGCAACATCCCGGCGTTGGGTTTGCCGCGTACGGTTCGATGCACGACCGCCAATCCGGCAAACACATACGGCCAAAGCAGCACCACGGCCGCATTGCGGCCGAGATAGCCTGCGTCGCCGCTCGCCGTCGCGCCGATCACCGCTGTGGCAACCAACATGGCCAGCAGCCATAGCGGAAGTTCCAACCGGGTGTAGGCCGGGGTCGGTCGCAAGGCAAACCCCGCCTTCGCCACCGTCCATTGTCCCATCACCCCATTCAGCGCCGCCATCACCAGCCAGGCACTGCCGACCATGGCGGGAAACATCGCGGCCCAAAGGGCGGTCGCGCTGTCCTTCACCTCGGCCGGCACCATCGGGGCTGCTTCGTCCAGGAACGTCGCCACCTGAAGGCGCACCAAGCCTTCGATCCCGCCCTCGCCCGAGGGAACCAGCGCGGCTCCCAGCAGCATCAAGCCGACGGCAATGACGCCGAGCCAAGCCAGAAGCATTCCCGGCGGGTACCACTCGACGGTTCCATTGTCCGCCCGGCGCCACAGTAGCGACTGGCGAACCAGGACAAGCACCGGCAACGGCCCCACGACGGCAAATATCGGTGCCGCCTGGGTCGAGGCCACGGCAACTACGGCCAACGCCACGGCCGAGGCAAGCGTCAGCCGCCGAAGGCCGAAGGCCAGCCCCACCATGACGAGGGGCAGCGGCGTCAAATATGTCAGCAGGATACCGAGCGCACCTCCGGCAAGCACCGACAGGTAGACAACACCGCTGGCAATTCCTGCCGCCACCGACAGGCCGATGCCCTTGGACATGGCGTCTCCGAGGACGGCGCGACGACGGCCGGCCAGGCAAGCCGGCCAGCCGTCAATCCGCTGACTTTACTTCACCACGTAGGGCAAGAGGCCCAGGAAGCGCGCACGCTTGATGGCACGGGCCAGTTCGCGCTGCTTCTTGGCCGACACCGCGGTGATGCGGCTGGGCACGATCTTGCCACGCTCGGAAATGAAGCGCTGCAGGAGCTTGACGTCCTTGTAGTCGATCTTCGGCGCGCCTTCGCCCGAGAACGGGCAGGTCTTGCGGCGGCGGAAGAACGGGCGGCGCGGGGCGCCGCCGGCGGGGCGCGGTCCTCCCGGCGTACGGGTTTCGGTTCTCATGCCTCACCTCCCTCGGTCGCGCGGGGCGCGCGGCCATAACCGGAATCACGACGCGGGCGATCGTCGCCGTCGCGGCGCGGGCGGTCATCGCGCTGATTCTTGCTTTGCATCACCGCCGACGGTCCTTCTTCCAGTTCGTCGACACGAATCGTCAGATAGCGCAGCACGTCTTCATTGATCGACATCTGGCGCTCGAACTCCGCGACGGCGGACGGCGGAGCGTCGACATTGAACAGGACGTAGTGGCCCTTACGGTTCTTCTTGATGCGATAGGCGATGTTCCTGAGGCCCCAATATTCGCGCTTGGTGACCTGACCGCCCTGGGAGGTGATGATAGTGGTGAATTCATCGGCCATGGTCTCCACCTGTGGGGTGGCAATGTCCTGGCGCGCGATGAACACGCATTCGTAAAGCGACATACAAGCACTCCTTTCGGCTTGTCTCTTCCCACAACCCCCAAAAAACGGGCGTGCGGGCATAGCCGGCACCGTGCCGGCAAGGAGCAAGAAGCGGCGCAATATACACGAATCTTTGTGCCGCGCAAGCAGAGCCTAGCGACAGCAGAGCCTGGGGGCAAGGTATTGGCCTTCAGGCGCCTGGCGCCCACAGCCGCGGGGCGTGGCTTTCGCGCGAACGATCGCGCGGGGCCCAACGGGCCAGTCGCGGGCGGTGCCCGCTCGGGAACGGCCCTCAGGCGCAGGGTGCTGCGCCTGCGCTGGTGCGGCCAGGCGATCTGTGGTATCCAAGTTCAACCGTAGAGGTGGCGCATCAAGCGCGAGGGAGACTTTCGTGGGGAGGGGTTCCATGCGGAAAATTGCTTTGTCTTTGGCCTTGTTCGGTGGGTGTTGTGTTGCCTGCGCCCAGGCCCAGGCCCAGGCCCAGGCCCAGGCCCAGGCCCAGGCTCCTGCCCCGGCGCCGGTGCCGGTGCCGGAGGCGATGCCATATAATGTACCCTATGGTGCGCCGATTACCCTGGCGCGTGCCAAGCATGTGGTTGCGGCGGCCGAGGCCGAGGCAATGAAGCACGGCTGGAAACTTGCCTGTGCCATCGTCGACCCGTCGGGCGACCTGGTCTATTTCGAGAGGATTGACGACACCCAATACGCGTCCATCGCCATCTCGCAGAACAAGGCTCGCACCGCCGCAACCTTCCGGCGGCCGACCAAGGTGTTTCAGGATGCGGTGAACAGCGGCCAGGCCGGCCCACTCAGTTTTCCCGGGATGACGGCAAGCGAGGGAGGCCTGCCGCTGATCGAGGAGGGCAAGCTGATCGGCGCCATCGGCTGCAGCGGTGCTCTTGCGGCGCAAGACGGTGTGGCAGCCAAGGCGGGTGCCGACACGGTGAAGTAACCTTATCCAGGGGCGCTCAATCGCCGGGTTGGGGCGGCCGGCCCGTTGGGCTGTCCTAGCTACGCCCTTGGCTGCTCGCTCCGGGGCGCTCAAGCGGTGGCGCTGGCCGGGTTGGGTCTCCGGCACTTGACTCCGTGTTCCGGAACGGTATTCCTACGGCTCCGTTTCTGGTTTCAGGGGGCTTGGATGTCGCGCGCAATCATCTTTCCGGGGCAGGGCTCGCAGGCTATCGGCATGGGGCGCGAACTGGCCGAGGCCTTCGCCGCCGCACGCTATGTCTTCGAAGAGGTGGACGAAGCGCTGAAGCAGAAGCTCTCTCGCATCATGTGGGAAGGGCCGGAAGCCGAACTGACGCTGACCGAGAATGCCCAGCCGGCGTTGATGGCCGTCAGCATGGCGGTGATCCGGATCCTGGCCGATCAGGGCGGCTGGCAGTTGGCGCAGCAGGCCTCTTTCGTCGCCGGCCATAGCCTCGGCGAATATTCCGCGTTGGCCGCGGCCGGGGCCTTCACCCTGGGCGACGCGGCACGGCTGTTGAAGACCCGGGGGCAGGCCATGCAGAAGGCGGTTCCCGTGGGCCAGGGCGCAATGGCGGCGTTGCTTGGCGTCGAACTGGAGCAGGCCCGCGCCATTGCCGCCGAGGCGGCCCAGGGCGAAGTCTGCGAAGCCGCCAACGACAATGCTCCCGGCCAGGTGGTGGTCAGTGGTTCCAAAGCCGCTGTCGAGCGCGCCATTGCCGTGGCCGCCAGCAAGGGGTTCAAGCGCGCGGTGCTGCTGCCGGTGTCCGCTCCCTTCCATTGCGCCCTGATGCAGCCGGCCGCCGACACCATGGCCGAAGCCCTGGCCGGGGTGAGCCTGGCGGCCCCGTCGGTGCCGGTGGTGGCCAACGTCACCGCCACGGCGGTCAGCGAGCCTGAGGAGATCCGTCGGTTGCTGGTGGCACAGGTAACAGGGACGGTCCGCTGGCGCGAATGTATCCTTTATATGAAGGAGCATGGTGTCGACAGTCTGGTGGAGGCGGGGGCAGGCAAGGTGCTGGCCGGCTTGGCCAAGCGCATCGACAAGGAAATCGCCGCCCAGTCCTTGCAGACACCGGCTGACATCGAGGCGTTCCTGAGAGGTTGAGGGGGAGGAAGACCGTGTTCGATCTTACCGGCAAGACGGCCCTGGTGACCGGCGCCTCGGGCGGCCTGGGCGGAGCCATCACCCAGGCGTTGCACGCCCAGGGGGCCACCGTCGCCCTGTCGGGCACCCGCCGCGAGGCTCTTGACGCCGTTTCCGCCCAGTTGGGCGAGCGGACCGTGGTGCTCGTCTCGAACCTCGCGGACCCGTCCGCCGTCGAGCAATTGGCCAAGGATGCCGAGGCCAAACTCGGCTCGCTCGACATCCTGGTCAACAATGCCGGGCTGACCCGCGACGGGTTGGTACTGAGAATGAAGGACGAGGACTGGCAGACCGTCCTCGACGTCAATCTGACCGCCGCCTTCCGCCTGTCGCGCGCCGCCCTGCGCGGTATGATGAAGCGCCGCTGGGGCCGCATCATCAATATCACCTCGATCGTCGGGGTGACGGGCAATCCCGGCCAGGTGAACTATGCCGCTTCGAAGGCCGGAATGATCGGCATGTCGAAGTCGCTGGCCCAGGAAGTCGCGTCGCGGGGCATTACGGTGAACTGCATCGCGCCCGGCTTCATCACCTCGGCGATGACCGAGGTGTTGAGCGACGAGCAGAAGGCCAAGCTGCTTTCCGGCATTCCCGTCGGCCGCATGGGCGAGCCCGACGAAATCGCTGCGGCGGTGGTCTATCTTGCCAGCGCGGAAGCCGCTTACGTTACCGGCCAGACCTTGCATGTCAACGGCGGCATGGCAATGATATGAGCCCATTGGCGCCTTTGCCGGATGCTGGTCAAGCCGGGAAAAGTGTGCTACGTAACGGCACTTTTCGCCGGACGGGGGGTCGGCCTGCCTCGCCCGCCTTTGTCCCATTTCCCTGCCACAGTTAAGACTTTCGAGGGGTTTTACACATGTCTGATGTCGCCGAGCGGGTTAAGAAAATTGTCGTCGAGCACCTTGGTGTCGAGGAGTCCAAGGTCACCGAGACGGCGAGCTTCATCGACGATTTGGGCGCCGACAGCCTTGACACGGTGGAACTGGTGATGGCGTTCGAGGAAGAATTCGGCTGTGAAATTCCGGATGACGCCGCCGAGAAGATTCTCACGGTGAAGGACGCCATCGATTTCATCCAGTCGCACAGCTGAGGCGACTGGGCCCGCGTCGGCTCTCGAACAAGGGGTCGGCGCGGCAATGTTTCGCATGGGAAACGGATAAGCAGTAAGCATGAGACGAGTCGTCGTCACCGGCCTCGGGATGGTCACGCCCTTGGGGGCTGGCCTGAAGGCCAACTGGGAACGCCTGACCAACGGGGTCTCTGGCCTTCGCGCCATTGAACATTTCGAGGTTTCCGACTTGCCGGCGAAAATCGCCGGGCTGGTGCCGACCGGCGTCGGGGAGCCGCATCTGTTCAATCCCGACTCCGTGGTGACCCCCAAGGATCGCCGCCGCATGGACGACTTCATCGTCTATGGCCTGGCCGCTGCCACCGAAGCGATCGAAGATGCGGGCTGGACCCCGCAGGACGATCTGTCGCGCGAGCGGACCGGCGTGATGATCGGGTCGGGCATCGGCGGATTGCCATCCATCGCCGCGGGTGCAGTGACCTTGGCGGAAAGCGGTCCGCGCAGGATTTCGCCCTTCTTCATTCCGGCAGCGCTGATCAATCTGGCCTCCGGCCATGTGTCGATCAAATACGGCTTCAAAGGCCCCAACCATGCGGTGGTGACCGCCTGTTCGACCGGCGCTCACGCCATCGGCGATGCAGCGCGGCTGATCATGTTCGATGATGCCGACGTGATGGTTGCCGGCGGCGCGGAAGCGGCGGTGTGCCGGATCGGCATCGCCGGTTTCGCCGCGGCGCGTGCCCTGTCCACCGGCTTCAACGATACGCCGACCAAGGCCTCGCGCCCCTGGGACAAGGATCGCGACGGGTTCGTCATGGGTGAGGGCTCGGGCATCGTCGTGCTCGAGGAATACGAGCACGCCAAGCGCCGTGGCGCCAAGATCTACGCCGAGGTGATCGGTTACGGCATGTCCGGCGACGCCCATCACATCACCGCGCCGGCGGAAGATGGCAACGGCGGTTTCCGTTCGATGCGCAACGCCATCAAGCGGGCTGGCATCAATCTCGAAGAAATCGACTACATCAACGCCCACGGGACCTCCACTCCCTTGGGCGACGAGATCGAACTGGGAGCGGTCAAGCGGCTGTTCGGCGACCACGCCTACAAGCTGTCGATGTCCTCGACCAAGTCTGCCATCGGCCATCTGCTGGGGGCCGCGGGCAGCGTCGAGGCGATCTATTCCATCATGGCGATCAACCACGGGATCGTTCCGCCGACATTGAATCTGGAAAACCCGTCGGAAAGCTGCGACATCGACCTGGTGCCGTTGCGGGCGAAGGAGCGCAAGGTGAAAGTTGCCTTGTCGAACTCCTTCGGCTTCGGCGGGACCAATGCCTCATTGATTTTCAGGGCAGTCTAGATACTCGATGAAACGCTGGATCACCCGCCTTGTCGTCGTCCTGGCCTTGGCCGGGGCGGTGACGGGCGGCTTTCTGGCTTGGTGCGCCGCGCGGATGAGCGAGCCCGGCCCGGCTGCCGCTCCGACCACCGTCGTCATTCCACATGGCGCGAATTCCGCCGGAATCGCCCAACTTCTCAAGGAAGCGGGCGTCGTCGAGCGGCCGTGGCTTTTTCTGCTCGAGACCCATTTGGGTGCCAAACAAGGACTGAGGGCCGGCGAATACGGTTTCCCCGCCCATGTCAGTCTGGCGTCGGTCATCGACATGATGCATCGTGGACAGGTGGTGATACATCGGTTCACCGTAGCCGAGGGGCTCACCGTCTACCAGGTTCTGGCCGCCTTGCGCCAAGCCGAAGGCTTGTCCGGCAAGATCGAGATGCCGCCCGACGAGGGTAGCCTGATGCCGCAGACCTATTTTTATTCGTTCGGCGACAGCCGCGACGGGCTGATCAACCGGATGACCCGCGCCATGAACGAGGCGATCGATGAGATGTGGCCGCAACGCGCGGCCGGCCTGCCGCTGTCCAATAAGATCGAGGCTTTGGTGCTGGCCTCGATCGTCGAGCGCGAGACGGCCATCCCCGAAGAACGCCCACACATCGCCGCGGTTTTTCTCAACCGGCTGAAACAGCATATGAAACTGCAGTCCGACCCGACGGTGATCTATGCGGTGAGCCACGGCGAAGGCCTGCTCGACCACGCCTTGAGCCACGACGAACTGGCGACCGCCAGCCCATTCAACACCTATGCGGTGGAAGGCCTGCCCCCAGGACCGATCTGCAACCCGGGCCGGGCCAGCCTGCAAGCGGTTCTGCATCCCTTGGCCAGCGACGATCTCTATTTCGTCGCCGACGGTTCGGGGGGCCACGTCTTCGCCAAGACGCTGGGGGAGCATAACCGGAACGTCGCTCGGCTGCGTCGCATGGAGGACGGAACTCTTCCGCCGCCGGCGGTCAAGAAGGTGAAGTCGGCGCGCTGATTGGAGCGAACAGTGTCGGACGGCAAGGGATCTATCCGGGTTGCTTCGCCTGTGGCTCGCAAAGACGTCACGGTGAGCGGAGCGAAGCAGCCCGGCAGCGCCAAGGACATTTTCTCTCATCGCAAATACTGGGCCCATCGCTTCGGGACGGCGCCGTTCCTGCCCATGGCGCGCGACGAGATGGAGCGACTGGGTTGGGATTCCTGCGACATCATCCTGGTTACCGGCGATGCCTATATCGACCATCCGAGCTTCGGCATGGCCATCATCGGGCGTGTCCTGGAAGCGCAAGGCTTCCGCGTCGGCATCATCGCCCAGCCGGACTGGACATCGGCCGAGGCGTTCCGGGTCCTTGGCCGGCCCAACCTGTTTTTCGGAGTGACGGCGGGCAACATGGATTCCATGGTGAACCGCTACACCGCCGACCGGCGCCTCCGCCACAACGACAGCTATACACCGGGTGACGAAGGCGGCAAGCGCCCGGATCGCAGCGTCATCGTCTATTCCCAGCGCTGCCGCGAGGCCTATGCCGACACCCCGATCGTCATCGGCGGCATTGAGGCGTCGCTGCGCCGCATTGCCCATTACGACTACTGGTCCGACAAGGTTCGGCGCTCGGTTCTGGTGGACAGCAAGGCCGACCTGCTGGTGTTCGGCAATGCCGAGAGGGCCATCGTCGAGATCGCCCATCGTGCCGCCAAAGGCGAAGCGCCGAGTCGGATGAAGGATATTCGCGGGACCGCATTTCTGTGCGACGTCGTGCCCGACGAGTGGTCGGTCGTTCCTTGCGACCATCTCGACGATGTCGAGGGCGCGGGCGGCACGCCACGCGCTGCCTCGGCGGAACGTTCGGTGGTCCGGCTGCCAGCCTTCGAGCAGGTGCGCGACGACCCGGTCCTTTATGCCCATGCCTCGCGGCTCTTGCATCAGGAGAGCAATCCCGGCAATGCCCGGCCGCTGGTCCAGCGCCACGGCGACAAAGAGTTGTGGCTCAATCCGCCGCCGATCCCGCTGACGACGGTTGAGATGGACCGCGTCTACGGCCTGCCTTACGCGCGGGCACCTCATCCGGCCTATGGCGGAGCCCGCATCCCCGCCTGGGAAATGATCCGTTTCTCCATCAACATCATGCGGGGCTGTTTCGGTGGCTGCTCGTTCTGTTCGATCACCGAACACGAAGGCCGCGTCATCCAAAGCCGTTCCGAAGCCTCGATCCTACGGGAAATCGAGGACATCCGTGACAAGGTGGTGGGCTTTACCGGCGTCATCTCCGATCTTGGCGGCCCGACCGCCAACATGTACCGCATGGCCTGCAAGGACAAGAAGATCGAGGCCATCTGCCGCCGGCCGTCTTGCGTCTATCCCGACATCTGCAAGAACCTCGACACCAGCCATGACGCGCTGATCCAGCTTTACCGCAAGGCCCGCGCCCTGCCCGGGGTCAAGAAGGTGCTGATCGCCTCCGGCCTGCGTTACGATCTGGCCGTACGCAGCCCGGCCTATGTCAAGGAGTTGGTCTCTCACCATGTGGGCGGGTATTTGAAGATCGCCCCCGAGCATACGGAAGCCGGGCCGCTGTCGAAGATGATGAAGCCGGGGATCGGGACATATGATCGATTCAAGGCGATGTTCGACAAATATGCCGTCGAAGCCGGCAAGGAACTCTATCTCATCCCCTATTTCATCGCGGCCCATCCCGGGACCACCGACGAGGATATGATGAACCTGGCGCTGTGGCTGAAGCGTAACGGCTATCGTGCCGACCAGGTGCAGACCTTCCTTCCGTCGCCCATGTCGGTATCGGCGGCGATGTACCACAGCGGCTTGAACAGCTTGCGGCCGGTACGGCGCAACGGTTCGGAATCCGTCTTCACCGCCAAGGGCCTCAAGCAGCGGCGCCTGCACAAGGCATTCCTGCGCTATCACGACGCCGAAAACTGGCCGACCTTGCGCGAGGCGCTGAAACGCATGGGGCGGGCCGATCTGATCGGGCCAGGCAAACATCAGCTGGTGCCGGCCTGGCAGCCGGCGGGAACCGGCCAGTCGGGCGGCGAAGGGGGACGCTCGGGCCGCAAGCACGGGGGACAGAAGTTCTTTACCCAGCACACCACCCAGTCCCGCCGGCCGGGCTTGAAGCGGAAGCCGCCCATGTCATCCTGAGGTTTTCAAGCCTCAGGATAATGGTTCCTCCGCCCTCCACAGCCAGGCCGCGCCTCGGACGCCGCTGGAGTCGCCGTGTTTAGGTGGCAGCAGCAGGGTGGCCACGCTGTCGGAGAACACCCATTTGCCCCACAGCCGCGGCACGGTTTCGTACAGTCGCCGAAGGTTGGACAGACCGCCGCCCAGGACGATCGCATGGGGGTCGAGGATGTTGATTACCGAGGCCAAGGCACGGGCCAGGCGTTTCTCATAGCGGACCAGGCTGGCTTCGCTCTCGACATCGCCGGCGACGGCGATGTCGGCGGCGGCGAGGCCGCGGTCATCGTCGCGCGACAGGCCGGGGCCCGAAAGGAATGTCTCGATGCAGCCGGAGCGCCCACAATAGCAGGGCGGCCCGGGGCGTTCGCCGTCGTCCGCCCAGGGCAGGGGATTATGCCCCCATTCGCCGGCGATGGCGTTGGGACCGCCGACCAGGCGACCGCCGACCACGATCCCGCCGCCGACCCCGGTCCCGAGGATCACCCCGAATACCACGGGCAGGCCGGCGGCGGTGCCGTCGCTAGCTTCCGAGAGGGCGAAGCAGTCCGCGTCATTGGCCAGCCGAACCGGACGGCCAAGGGCTGCGGCCAGGTCGCGGTCAAGCGCTCGGCCGATCAGCCAGGTGGAATTGGCGTTCTTCACCAGGCCGGTCGCCGGGGAAATGGTCCCCGGAATGCCGACGCCGACGCTTGCCGTGCCGCTTAATGCGCTTTCCGCGCCCTCCACCAGTTGTCGGATGGTGCGGATCGTCCCGTCGTAGCTGCCGGTCTCGGTTGGCAGACGGCGACGCCACAGTTCCATTCCGTCCGCGGCTATGGCCAAGCCCTCGGTCTTGGTGCCGCCGAGGTCGATGCCCAGACGGAACTTCATGGACCGCAGCAGACTTCGTGACAGGCATTGGCTAGCGCCACCAGATCGTCGCGCCGCCAATTGCCGTGGTCATTCAGGCGGCCGGCGAGTGCCGGCGGGATCGCCGCCACGCCGTGCCGGGCGCCGAGCAGGCCGCCAGCCATGGCCGCTGTGGTGTCCACATCGCCGCCGGCCTCGATGGCTAGCGCCACGGCTGTCGTGAAATCGTCGGGATGTTTGAGGAATGAGTACAGCGCCCAGATCACTGAAGAGACGACGAAGGCCGAGATGCCACCGCGCCATTGGCTGTCAACGCCGGGCGGCAAACCCAGCCGCGAGGCTGTCTCGGCCGCCTGCCGCGGCGGCTGCATCAACATGTCTTCCAGGCAGCGCAG
The DNA here is from genome assembly GCA_021793155.1 of Pseudomonadota bacterium. Taxonomy (GTDB): domain Bacteria; phylum Pseudomonadota; class Alphaproteobacteria; order Rhodospirillales; family Magnetospirillaceae; genus DUZF01. Next base: position 185,865 of record JAJYTF010000006.1, read on the forward strand.
TCCGGTCGCCAGCGACGGATCGACCCCCTGCGTCCACTGGCGCAATGGCGCGAGAAACTCCTCGGCCACCGGCCGGGCATTGCGTGAAGCCAGCGCAACCGCGCCAGCCAGAGCCACCGCGCCGGCCGAGCAGCGTCGGTCGGCGTGGGTGATGACGCTTTGCTCGCAGGCCGCCTGAATCAGGCGGCCTGGATCGTCTCCGTAGATCAGACCCAAAACGCCGGCACGCACGGCGCTGGCGTTGCCGGCGGCCGGCGCCGGAGTTCCCGCCTCGCGCCAGGACATGCCGGTGGCCAGCCGCCTGGCTGCCTCTTCGGTGGCATGGCCGTGGCCAACCACCCGGTCCTCGGTGAACAGGGCGACGATACGCCGCGCATAGTCCTCGGGATCAAAGCCGGCGCAGGCGACGAAGCTTTCCATCAATTCGCGGGCCATTTGCGATTCGTCGGAATACTGGCCGAAGCTGAAACCGTTGCGGGTGAGCCGGGGCAATTTCCCGGCACGAATCACGTCGTCGGCATATTGCGCGCAAACATGGGGTGCCTCGCCCTCCACCAGGAAACCGAGAGCGTCGCCCAGACATTGGCCGAGGATGAACCCGGCGAAGCGGTCGGCCGGGGGGATCATGGCGGAGCCCCCCCTTCTTTCGGTGAGCGGTCCAGCCGGTCATGCGGAGAGGTCGTGGACGGGCGTTGCTTATGAGGCATGGCGAACTCCGCCACCAGGGGGGCGTGGTAGCTGTCCGGCGGCCATTGCACCAGGGTCGGAGAGACCAATTCGTCGCCCAGCGCCTCGTTGTGCGCCTCGGAGGCGACGAAGAAGCCCAACAGGCGCCGTGACACCAGGATATGGTCGAGCATCAGCCGGCGTCCATGATGAATCACCGAATGGCGCTGGCTGTCGGGCAGGCTGCGCTCGACGGGGACCAGGGTGCGGGCGGCCAGATGGCCGTTGCAGGTGTCCTCCTCGTCGCCGCGCAAAGTGCGCAGTGGCGCCTCGCGGTCGTCGGCGTTGAAGTCACCACAGACGCAGATCAGCGCGGCGGGGTCGCGGTCGAAAATCGTCTCAACGGCCAGGCGGGCCTCCAGCGCCTGGCCGGCCCCTTTGACCGTGGCCAGGAAGAATCCTTCGGCCCAACTGCCTACCGAACTCCAGACGCCGTGCTCTTTTTGTCCGGCCAGGAAGGCGGCGCGGGGCGCGCGCAGGTGAAGGTTCAGCACATGCAGGCGCTGGCCCTCGTCGAGCGCCACGGTTGCCTGCAACAGTGGACGATCCCATTCGATCAGTACCTCTTCACCTCCCACCGAGCGGGCATCGTAGCGCGGCGGGGCGACCAGTTCGTGCCATGTCTGGCTCTGGTCCAGGATGGGCAGGCGTGAGAGGATCACCAGGTTGTGCCGGTCGGAGAAACGCTGTCCCGCCCGGTTGACCGAGACCACGCGATGGTAGGACTGGTAGCCGCTCTGTTCGAGTAGGCTGTCCAGGGCGGTCAACTGGCGTGGTCCGTGGCGGCTCTCTTCCCGCGCGTTGACCTCCTGCAGGCAGATAATGTCGGCGCGCAGACGGGTGAGCTGCGGGGCCAGCACGGCGAGGCGGTCGGCAAAGTCTCCGCCCGCCTGCACCCGGTCGTCGAGGCTTTCCAGATTGAAGGTGGCGATTCGCAGGCGACGAGCCATGTCCACCCCGGAATTCATCCGCCGTCCGGAATCGCGCCCTCATTGCGCGCTGCCGGGAAGCGCAGGGTAACGGTGGTCCCCCGATCGGGGACGCTGGCGATGCTCAGCGTCCCATTGTGCAACTCGACGAAGGCCTTGGCTAGAGGAAGACCGAGGCCGGCTCCCGTATGCCGACGGTTCAGGGCGTTGTCGACCTGACGGAACGGCTTGAGCGCGGTGGGGATATCCTCTTCTTTCATGCCGATCCCGGTGTCGGCCACGGTCACCGTCACCAATCCATCCTCTTCGTGGCGGCAGCCGAGCGTTACCGAACCGCCGGCCGGTGTGAACTTGACGGCGTTGGCCAACAAATTCAGCAGGGTCTGCTTGAGGAGCCTCGCCTCGCCTTGCACCACCGGCGAGGGCGCGGCCAGGTCCTTGGCGATCCGGATGCCTTGCCGTTCCGCCCGCTGCTGGATCAGGCGAACTGACGATTCAATCACCATGTGCAGATCGACCGGCTCGGGATGGATGGTGAAACGGCCGGCCTCGACACGCGACACGTCGAGGATGTCGTTGATCAGGTCCAGCAGATGGCGCCCCGCCTCCAGGATGCCGGAAAGGTGGTCGCGGTAGGTTGCCTGTTCCAGAGGTCCCAGAACCTCGTCCAGCATGATCTCGGAAAAGCCGATGATCGCGTTGAGGGGAGTCCGCAACTCATGCGACATGTTGGCAAGGAATTCGGTCTTCGCCCTATTGGCCAGTTCGGCCCGCTCCTTGGCATGCTCCAAGACCAGCTCGGCAAGCTTTTGCTCGGTGATGTCGGCAACCGAGCCTGCCATGCGGAAGGCCCGTCCCCGCTCGTCGCGCAACGCTAGGCCGCGATGGCGAATCCACCGCTGCTCGGCCGCTTCGCTCGCCAAGCGGTACTCGCAGGCAAAGAATTCGGTGTTGCCCCGCAAGTGCTCGACCAGGCAGTTCCGGTAGCGCTCCCGATCATCCGGATGGACGAATGCCAGCCAGTCCTCACCGTGCCGCAGCCGTGCCGACGGCATGCCGAGGACATCGCGCAGCCGTGGCGAGACATATGTCAGGTCGGTGGCGATGTCCCAGTCCCAAATTCCTTCATTGGTCCCGGCCAAGGCCAAGGCGTATCGCTCTTCGCTGAGGGACAGGGCCTGCTCGGCCTTTTTCCGTGCGGTGATGTTCGATTGTATGCTGACCGAGCCTCCGTCGCGCATCCGGTATTCGCGGATTTGCAGTTGAATGCCCGAGGACAGCTCGACTTCGTAAAAAGCCTTGGGAGATCGATGGTCGGCCAGCCGCCGGTCGAGCCATTCCTCGGCGGGCTCCTGCCCGGCAATCAGCAGACCCCTTTCGACAGCGGCGCGCAGCAGGGCCTCGTAGGCGACGCCGGGCCGGATCAGATCGCCGATACCGTCCATCCGCGTCCGGTAGTTGTTGTTGCAGAAGACCATGCGGTCATCGGCATCGAACAGCACGAACCCGTCGGAAATGCTTTCGACCGCCTCCCAAAGAAGGGCCTGGGCCTGGTGGTCCATGTCGCCGGCCGGAGCGGCCGACGCGACTGTTCGATTCGCCGAGGATCCCACGGTTCGCTTTCCTCCCGCCGCCGACAGGCGACTCCATCCCATTGAAGATGATAACACATCCTTCGGGGCTGCAAGAGTGCGCGGCAAGTCGGAAGGTATTGCGCAGTGGACGATTGGTGCGATTTCACCGACAATTGGGCGGCCGGAAGCGTTCACCGGTCACGGCGACCGATCTCTGCGGAACAGGTGCTGATTGGACAAGGTAAATTCCAAGCGGTTGTTCAGTGCTGAATTGAGGCAGTTGAGGGCTAAGGGCGTTGCCGTGGCCTCCACTTCCGACAACCCCTCATCCGCGCTGGTGTCGGCGATCGAAGCGTTGCGCCAAGACATACGGGGCATCGAGGGCCTCATGCGGGAGCGCGGTGCGGCCGCACCCGACGCCGCGGCTCCTGCGGTCGAGGAGAGGCCGACCGAGGTTAATCAGCTCAAGACCGAGATCCGGGCTTTGGCGCTGGCCATCGATCATACCAAGGCGGAAATCGCCGCCTTGCGTCCGTCCAATGCCGAAGACGACCGTCTCGTCGCCGTGACCAACGAACTGGACGCCATTGTCTCGTCGACCGAGCGTGCCACCCATACCATCTTGGAGGCGGCCGAGAAGATCGACGGACTGGCGCAGCAACTGCATGCCCAGGTTGAGGACGGCTTCACCGGCCGTCTGGCAGAAGACATTCGCGACACCATCGTCGGCATCTTCGAGGCCTGCAATTTCCAGGACATCACCGGCCAGCGCATCACCAAAGTCGTCAGAACGTTGCAGTTCATCGAGGAAAGGGTGAACCGCATGATCGACATCTGGGGGCGCGACACCTTCGAGGATATGGCTCCTCCGCCTGAGATCCAGCCCGACGACGAAAAGCGCCTGCTCAACGGGCCAGCCCTGGAGAATGAGGGCATCAGCCAGGCCGACATCGACAAGCTGTTCGGCTGAACAAGGACCCTACCATCCGGTTGTGGTGTCTTCCCCTGAGCCCTGGGGGAATGGCGGGGCGGTTCCGCCCATGGTATCCTTGATCGCGGGGGGGAGCTTGGTCGTAACAAGAAAGGTAGCGTCATGTCTGACGTTCAAAAGGCCATACAGGCCATGCTGAAAGCGATCCACACCCCGCCGGGGGCCGGTCCCGCCATCGCTCACCGCCGCGTGGTCTGCATTTCCCGCGATTGCGGGAGCGGCGGTGACGAAGCGGCGCGATTGCTTGCTGAGCGGCTCGGCCTCGAAGTCTACGACCGTGTCGTGCTGGACCGTATTTCCAAGCGCCTCGATGCCGAGCCCGAGACCATGCGAGCCATCGATGCCAGTTCTGGTCAGCTGCGCGACCTTTGGCTCTATTCGCTGATGACCGGGCAGGATCTGAGCACCGACAGCTATCGCCGGCATCTGTTGAACGTCATTGTCAGCCTGGGTCGCAGCGGAGGGGTCATCCTCGGGCGTGCGGCCCACCTGGTGCTGGCGCGGAGCGGCGCCCTGCGGGTACGTATCATCTGTTCACCTGAGGTCGCCGCCAAACGGGTGGCGGCTGCCGAGGGGTTGTCGGCCGATGCCGCCGTAAAGCGTGTGGAGGAGGTCAACCGTGGCCGCGCCCAATTCGTGTGGGAGCAGTTCCACGAACGTCTCGATGATCCCAGAACCTTCGACCTGACCATCAATACCGACCACATGGCCGATGTCAGCAAGGTGGTCGATCTGCTGGTTGAGGCCATCGATCTGGTCGGCGAGCCGGCGGCAGGTGCAGCTAGCCTCTGAAGAGCGAAATGGAAACGCCGTTCCCTGTTCCGCCGTCGCCGGGCCAAGCGGTCCCGGTGGCTCCCGGGATCTTCTGGCTGCGCATGCCTCTGCCCTTCGCCCTCGACCATGTCAATCTGTGGCTGATCGAAGACGGCGACGGATGGGCGCTGGTCGACACAGGCCTGCCCGATCGCAAGACCCGCGAACTGTGGGAGGGAATCCTCACGGGACCGATGGCGGGGCGCGCTCCCTCGCGGTTGGTCGTCACCCACTTCCATCCGGACCATTTGGGATTGGCTGCCTGGTTGGGGCGGCGTTTCGGTCTGACCATGGAAGCCACCCTGGCGGAATGGCTTTACGGCCGCATGCTGAGCCTTGATTCCGGTGAGGGCTTCATCGAGGCGTCGCGGGCATTCTATCGGGCGGCCGGCTTTGACGACAAGCTGATGGCGGTGATGGTCGATCGGGGCAACGCCTACGGCAAGCGCGTGCGCGAGACCCCACCCGCGTTGCGCCGATTGCAGCGGGGAGAAGAGATCCTCATCGGAGGGCGGCGTTGGCGCGTGATGGTGGGCCGCGGCCACTCGCCCGAACATGCCTGTCTGTGGTGTGAAGAGTTGGAGGTGCTGATCTCCGGCGATCAGATCCTGCCGTCCATCAGTCCTAATGTCAGTGTTTGGCCGAATGAGCCGCAGGCCAATCCGCTGCATGAATTCCTGGATTCGCTGCAGACCTTTCGCGTGCTTCCCGACGGCGCGCTGGTTCTGCCTTCCCATGGCCTGCCGTTCCGTGGATTGCATGCCCGCATCGACGCACTCGAACATCACCATGACGAACGCCTGTCCAGGACCCTGGAGGCTTGCGGTACGCCGCTGAGCGCCTACGATCTGCTGCAGGTTCTATTCCGGCGCGAGTTGGACACCCACCAGCTGTTCTTCGCCTTGGGCGAAAGCCTGGCCCACCTGCACTATCTGCTGCATCGCGGAGACCTGCAGCGAGAGACCGACGCCGCCGGGGTCTGCCGCTTCGGGCGGCTTTAGGCCTGGGCCGTATCGCAGAACATCTGGTACAGCGTGCCGATCAGCTGTCGGGCGTTATCGCCTTGCAGCGTGTAATAGATCGTCTGGGCCGACCGCCGTGTCTGAACCAGGCCGTCGCGGCGGAGCCTGGCCAAATGCTGGGAGAGGGCGGACTGCGACAGGCCGATCAGCTGTTCCAGTTCCCCCACCGATTTTTCACCGTTGAGCAGCAGACAAAGAATGATCAGGCGATGTTGGTTGGCCATCGCCTTCAATAGTCCACTGGCGCGTTCGGCGCTCCGCTCAAGCCATTCGGCGTCCACCATCGACCAAGCCCCAACGCATCCGGAATTAATTCCGCATTCTTAACGAAGAACGCCTTTCATGCCAAGGCCCATGGCAGGTCGGCCTCGTCATGCGCGCGCGGTGCTTTGGGCGGCATCGAGGCCGAGGGCGAGGAGGGCCTGGGCGACGATCTGGGCGGCGTTCAATCCGGCGTCGTCGTACTGGGTGTGCGGCGCGTCGTGGTCGATGAAGCGG
>JAJYTF010000022.1 GCA_021793155.1 Pseudomonadota bacterium
GGCTTATTCGCTGTGATACGTTTCGTCATGGCGTTGCTTTCCTTTCGTGGAATCAGCACCCCGAGCCTACTGGCTCAAGGCGAGCAACGCCTACCTTTCAAATTTCAACAGCGGGCGGGACATCCCCTGCTCCCCTGCACGTATGGGTAATGTCTAACAAACTCGCGGTGCCGACAACGGCCAACGCATCCCCGCAGTTACAAGTCGAGATTTTCAAATATCGAAAACTCGCAACGGGAGGTTACTATCGACACAAAGGTCCGGTGATGGCCCGCGATAGCCAGTGCAGCCATTCGCCTAAGGACGGCGATCCGGAATCGGCACAGACCCAACGGACGTCTTCCACGGGCGCAATTTCACCGTTTCCGGCCCGGTCAGGAACGATGGCTATCAACCGACTGTCCAGAAGACGTTCTTCTGGTGCGTACGCCAGCTTCCTTGATGGAACCGGGCACGATGGCGCGCACCTTCACGTCGGGGAATACCCAAGCGCGGATGGGGGCTATCCGGGATGTTGTCGCCGGTGGCCCGCCCCCGATGTCGCCTGAAGGCGGGCGATGGCCAGGGCCATCGGGTCTTTGGCCTCGGCCGACCTTCGGCGCGCCGAGGCTGTGGCCTGAGGGGCTCCGCCCCTGGCGCGGGCAAGGGGCCGCTATCGCTCGGCCGGCGGCGTTTCCCCGGCCTTCCGCGCTCCGGAGTCCGTCCGGGGCTTGTGCAGCCCGGGTGATCCCCCTCGCCACCGGCCGCCCTTGCCCTTGCCGCCCCCGGTCTCGCCGACGGGCAGGGGTGCAGCGCAGCGCTGCGCTGACACCCCAAGCCCCAAGGAGAGACCCTATGACGATGACCATCCTCAAGGATATCCCGCTCAACAAGCTGGTGCCCTCCGCCGCCAATGTGCGCCGCACCGGCCGGGAGGCCGGGCTGGAGGAACTGGCCGCCAGCATCGCCGCCCACGGCCTGTTGCAGAGCCTTGCCGTCCGCCCGCTGGTGGATGGGGAGGGCGCCGACACCGGCAAGTTCGAGGTGATTGGCGGCGGCCGGCGGCTGGCCGCGCTGAGACTCTTGGCGAAGCGCAAGGCGGTGGCGAAGACCGCGCCGGTGCCCTGCCTGATCCACGACGCCGGGACGGCGGAAGAGTTATCGCTGGCCGAAAACGTGGTAAGGGCGTCACTCCACCCGGCCGATGAGGTAGAAGCCTTTGAGCGTCTTCATCGGGAACACGGCTTCGGCGCCGAGGAGATCGCCGCCCGCTTCGGCGTTACCCCCGCCGTGGTCAGGCAGCGGCTGCGGCTGGGCGCCGCCAGCCCCAGGCTGATGGCCCTCTACCGGGAGGGCACGATCAATCTGGATCAGCTGATGGCTTTCTGCCTGACCGACGACCATGCCCGCCAGGAACAGGCCTGGGACCATCTGTCGTGGAACAAGTCGCCCGAGATGATCCGCCGCCTGCTGACCGAAACCCACGTGTCGGCCCGCGACCGCCGCGCCCTGTTCGTCGGCGCCGAGGCTTATACGGCGGCCGGTGGGGAAATCCTGCGCGACCTGTTCACCGAGGACGATGGCGGCTATTTCGCCGATGCCGCCCTGTTGGACAGGCTGGTGCGGGAGAAGCTGGAGGCGATGGCCGCCGAGGTGCTGGCCGAGGGCTGGAAATGGGCCGAGGCCACGCCCGATTTCCCCCATGCCCACGGCCTGCGCCGCCTCTACCCGCAGGCGGTGGAGTTGTCGGCCGAGGAACGGGCGCGGCTTGACGCGCTCACCGCCGAGGCCGAAGCGCTGTCGGCCGAATACGACGGGGGCGGGTTGCCCGAGGAGGTGGCGCCGCGCTGGGACGAACTGTCGGCCGAGATCGACCGCCTGTCCGAGCGGCGCTACGACTATCCGGCCGAGGAGCGGGGGAGGGCCGGGGTGTTCGTCTGCCTCGGCCATGACGGGCAGGCGCGCATCGAACGCGGTTTCGTCCGCGCCGAGGACGAGCCCTTGCGGGAGGTGGTGGCGGAGGCGGAAGAGCCGCCGGCGGCCGAGGAAGAGCCATTGGCCGAAACGGCGTCGGCGTCGGACAGCGAACCCGCCGTCGAAATCGAGGAGATGGACGAGCCGCTTTCGGATCGGCTGGTCACCGACCTGACCGCCCATCGCACCATGGGCTTACGCGACGCCCTGGCCGAGCGGCCGGCTGTCGCCCTGCTCGCTCTCGCGCATTCCCTGGTTCTGGAGATCTTCTACCACGGCTACGACCGGGGCGGCTGCCTGGAACTCCGCGCCAGCAGCCCGGCCTTGGGCGGGCATGCCCAAGGGATCGAGGACGCCCCGGCCGGCCGGCGGGTAGCCGAACGCCATGGCCGCTGGGCGCAGGAGGTGCCGCGCGACAGTGCCGCTCTCTGGGGGTGGATCACCGGCCTCGACGAGGACACCCGGCTGTCGCTGCTCGCCCATTGCGTGGCGCTGACCGTGCAGGCGGTGCGGCTGCCCTACGACCGCCGGCCGCGCGCGCTGGCTCATGCTGATGTGCTGGCAGTGGCGGTGGGGCTCGACATGACCGCGTGTTGGGCACCGACGGTGAACAGCTATTTCGGCCGGGTGACCAAGGCCCGCATTCTCGAGGCGGTGCGGGAAGCGGTGTCGGACGAGGCGGCCGATCGCCTCGCCGGCCTGAAGAAGGCGGAGATGGCGGAGGCCGCCGAACGGCTGCTGGCCGGTATCGGCTGGCTGCCGGCCCTGTTGCGCACCCCCGAATTGCCAGTGGATGAGACTTCGGCCGCCGCGGAATAGACGACAAGGCCGGGGCCGCCACTGTGCGGTCCCGGCCCCTGGCCGAAGGATATAGGCAGAAAATTCGGCCGCGCGCCCCTTGGCGCGCGGCGGTTCGGTCGGCAGAATCCGTTACCGCGATGACGGCATGGAGGTCGGGGCACCGGCATGCCAGCGGGAGGCCGCCAGAAGATCGACGTCAATTTCCAGACGGTCGTAGGTGGTGCGCGGCACCACGACCTTTCCCTCCTTGCGCAAGCTGACCAAGCCGTAACGCTCCAGCATCTTCAACGAACGCGACAGGTTCGAACTCCGTCGGCCGGTCAACCGCTCCAGGTCGCCGATGGAAGCCGGCTTGCTGACCGCAATGATCTCCAGCAGCAACTGGTTCTTTGACGACAGCACCTGCGCCAGGCTTTCCATAGACGAGAACCAGACCTTCGGCTCGTCGGGGTCGGGCTTGTGCTCGCCACGGGCGATGGCCATCAGCCGGGCGTTTTGCTGGTCGTAGTTGGCAATCCCTATGCGGACGACATGTTGCTTCGTCATGACTTCAGTCCCTTCGGGCTAGGATCCGACCCACCGACGAAAAGAAGTCGGTCAGCACCTCGGCGCCGCTGACAGTGTCGTAAACCACCATCTCCGGCAGGGTATCACGCATCCCGTCGTCCCGGTCCACAGACATCATCTGCTGATAAGTGATGCAAACCCCTGGCTCGCAGGGTGGCCTCGGGCAATAGGCTGTAATGCGAGACATTTCCTAGAGAAAGGCTGGGGCTAGGGGCTCCGCCCCACGCGCGGGCAAGGGGTCGCTGGCGCTCGCCCGGCGGCGTCTCCCCGGCCTTCCGCGGCTGAAGCCTTGTGCAGGCCGGGCGATCCCCCTCGCCACCGGCCGCCCTTGCCCTTGCTACCCCCGGTCTCGCCGACGGGCAGGGGTGCAGCGCAGCGCTGCGCTGACACCCCAGGCCAAGGAGACGGGATCATGATCACCAGCAACACGAGTGAAACGGCGGCATCCGGGGCGTTCCGGGTGGATGTGGGACGCGGCCAGCGGATCGGCCGGGTGTCGTCCGAATGGTTCTCCCGCCCCGACGACGAACGCTATCTGAACCTGTCCGCCCTCTATGACTCGGTGCGCGCCCGCGCCGATCGCGCTACCGCGCGCACGGTGGAGAGCCGCGCCGTGCGGGTGGAGGCCTCGCGCGACGACGCCGAACGCCTGTCGCTGTTCCTGCCGGGGCAGGAGGCGCCGATTTCCCCCACCCATTGGAGCTTCGGCCAGCTGTGCGGTCTGGTTGGTGCGCCGTCGGCCTATCTGCGGCAGCTGCCGGCCCCGCTGGCCGGGATCAACCTGCAATACGGCCTGTCCGCCCACCGGGGCGAACTGGTCAAGACCCTGGAGACCGAGGACGGCCGCACCGAGTTGCGTGCCGTCACCGGCCCCGATTATGGCCGGATCTGGGATCACGAACTGGTGTCCGCCGTCATGCGCTTCGCCGGCAACGGCACCGGGGATACCCGCTGGAAGGTGCCGGGGGTGCTGGATTGGGCCAGCATGACCCACAACCCCTTCGCCGATATCACCAAGGAGACCACCACCCTCTACGCCAGCGACCGCGACGTGTTCCTGTTCCTGGTCGACGACACCCACCCCATCGAGGCCGGCAAGCTGGCCGACGGCTCCCCCGACCTCTATTTCCGCGGCTTCTATTGCTGGAATTCCGAGGTGGGCTCGAAGAGCTTAGGGATTGCCTCGTTCTATCTGCGCGCCGTCTGCCAGAACCGAAACTTATGGGGAGTGGAAGGCTTCGAGGAGATCACCATCCGCCATTCGAAATTCGCCGCCCAGCGCTTCGCCCATGAGGCGGCGCCCGCTCTGACCAATTTCGCCGAGTCCAGCCCCGCCCCCTTCGTCGCCGGCATCGGTGCTGCCCGCGCCCGCATCGTTGCCCGGACCGACGACGACCGCGACGAGTTCCTGAGGAAGCGCGGCTTCTCCAAGCCGGAGACAGCGAAGATCATCGACACCGTGCTGACCGAGGAAGGTCGGCCGCCGGAAAGCGTGTTTGACTTTGTCCAGGGGATCACCGCCCTGGCGCGCGGCAAAGCCCATCAGGATGCCCGGTTGGACCTCGAGGCCAAGGCCAAGCGCTTGCTGGAACAGGCAGCCTGATGTGTGAACCCGCGCATCCGCATGGCCGGGTGCGCGGGTTGCCGACATTGCGGAATGGCGGATCGGCCTCGTCTATCACAAAGGGCATATACCGCGCGCGCCGGCCGTCGGCCGGCGCGAAGACCGGGCGTTCGCCCGGTGGCTTCGTCGGTGGGTCGGTCTTCTACTGCTCGCCGAGCACTTTGCCCGCCTGTCTGTCGCCGTGACCCCACTGTGACCCCAGCGACTTTTTCGGACTGTGAAACCGGCTGAAACTGGTGCGCCCGGCGGGATTCGAACCCACGGCCCCAGGATTAGGAATCCTGTGCTCTATCCTGCTGAGCTACGGGCGCGCCGGGAGTCTTATCGCATGCCGGACGGCGGCGATCAAGGAAGGGCGCGCGGTGGTTCGGCTGCGCATTGGTCAGGCCAGGCTGCGGAAGCGGTTGGTGGCGGCGACCAGGGCGGTGCGGATGCCGGGTTCCATGGCTGAATGGCCGGCGTCGGGGATCACCTGGAACGTGCTTCCCGGCCAGGTGTGGGCCAGATCATCGGCGGTGGAGATGGGGCAGACCACGTCGTAGCGCCCCTGTACGATGGTGGCCGGTTTTCCGTGCAGCCGGCGGATGTCGCGCAGCAGCTGGTTTTCCGCCAGAAACCCCTGGTTCACCATGTAGTGGGCTTCGATGCGGGCCATCGCCAGCGCCGCCGCCGACATCCGCATCTCTCCCGGCTCGGCCAGCAGGCGCGAGCAGGACTCTTCGTAGGCGCACCAGGCCTGCGCTGCCGGCAGGTGGACCGCCGGGTTGGGGTCGGTGAGCTGCCGGTGATAGGCCGCCAGCGGGTTCCTCCGTTCGGCCTCGGGCAGGAAGCCGAGGAAGGCGCGTCCTGCTTCGGGGAAGAAGCGACCCATCTGATGGAGGAACCAGTCCACCTCGTCCGGGCGGAACAGGAAGATGCCGCGCAGGACGAAGGCCAGGCAGCGCTCGGGGTGGGCCTCGCCATAGGCCAGCGCCAGGGTGCTGCCCCAGGAGCCGCCGAATACCAGCCAGCGGTCTATGTCCAGATGCTGACGCAGCACTTCCAGGTCGTTTACCAGATCGGCAGTGGTGTTCTCGGCAATCAGCGCATTGGGCACCGAGCGGCCTGCTCCCCGCTGGTCGAACAGGACGATGCGGTAGGCCTTCGGATCGAAGAAACGCCGATGGGCGGCGGCGCAGCCGGCACCCGGCCCGCCATGCAGGAAGACCACGGGAATGCCCTTGGGGTTGCCCGATTCTTCCCAATACAGGCGATGCAGCCCGCCAACCGGCAGCCAGCCTTGACGGTATGGCTCGATGGGCGGGTACAACTCGCCCATCAGATCCTTGTCGCCCTTCATCGCTCCTCCGCTCGGTTGGTGCCGTCGAGCATCTCGATCTGCTCCGGCCGGATGACCTCGACCACCGGCCCCACAGTCTTGCCGATCCATCCCCTTATCCGCAACCGGCGGCCCGTCATGCGCCGCGGGTCGGCACCGAACGGGGCGAGCGACGGATCGTCGTCGAATCGGGCGAACACCGCCCTCGGCACCTGCACCGTCAGACTGCGCCGCCAGTTGCCGCCCAGATGCAGGACCAGATCACCCTTGATCAGGCGGGAGGACGCGACCCGGCCTTCCACCAGTTGGATGCTGCCGACCAGGCGCGGCGTCTCGTCCGAGCGCCGGACCCGATAGTCGGGCAGGCGCCAGATCCCGCGCCCGGCCCGCCGGGCTTCGGCTTCCGCCGCCAGCATGGCCGCCGCGCCGGACCGGCTGTCGGCGGTCGCGGCAACCCGCGCCCAGCCTCGGCGGAGCAGTTCCGTCTGCAGCCAGCGGCCGTCGGCGGTCACCACCTGGGCTGACCGGCGTCCATAGCGGTCGGTGGCGGTGCCGTTGCCGTAAAGCGCCACCGGCCCGCCGCCGGCCAGTTCACCCAGAGCGGCGGTCGCCTGTTCCGCGGCCGGCCACGGCGTGTCGATGGGCAAGCGCAACGGCCGCTGCGGCAATTCGATGCCGGCCAGGCTGACCCGGCTGCCATCGGTCAAATCGACGACGCCGTTCGCCTCGACTCTCTGCACGGGGAATTCTCCGACGAACGGCAGCGAGGGCAAGTCGGACGGTGCCGGGACCGACTGCGCCCATCCGGGCTGGCCGGCCAGGATCAGGCAGACGGATAGGGAAGGCAGGGATCGGCGAAGGAACATCCCTAGAATTTAACCCAGGGGCGAAGTCGGCGCCATGCCGGGCACGGCCTAAGCGGTGGCGGTCCCCAGGATGGTCCCGGCGGGGCCGAACAGGACGGCCATCAGCTCGCCGCCGAAGCCGCAGCCCGCGTCCAGCGAAACGGTGTGCGGCGTTTCCTGCAATCCGCTGTGGCGCCGGTCAAAACCGCGGACGACGCGCTGGTAACCGGCATAGGGCTCGGACAGCGCGCCGAATCCGGCGCCGCCCCACCAGAAGCTGTCGCTTTGGGCAGACAGTGGGCGGGCCGGGTCGATGCCGGCATGGACGAACAGCAGCGACGAGTCCTCGGTATAGGCGGCGTGACGCAGGGTGCTCATCAGGGCGTTGTGGCCGTCATAGCTGCGCAGGTTCTGGCGCAGTTGACCGGTCCACCGGGTCAGCGACAGGGTACCGTCGCGCGCCGCCAGCAACGCCTCGTCGACGCTAGCGCCGTAAGCCTGGATAGTGGGTTCGATTCCCTGGCCGACCATCCACTGCAGCACCTGCACCGGATTTGGGGCGAACTGCAACTGCAGCAGCTTCTGCCACATTTCCTCCTGCGCCCCGCGCAGGAAAACGACGTCGCCGCAGTCGACGCCCGGCTGGGCCAGTAGATATCGGCGGAACAGCAGCAGCTCGTCGATGCATTCCCGCACCGCGCGGCCGTGCCCCGAATAATTGCCGAGATAGACGACCTGATCGCCGGGCCGGAAGTCGCTGCCGATCTGCCGATGCAGTTCGGCCAAGCGTCCGGCGTCGCCATGAATTGCCGCGACCGCCCAGATGCGACCGCCCCCCCGCAGCGCCGCGAAGATCCCCTGCTCCGATGACATGGCGCTGCCGACAACCTCCCCAAGGTTAACGGGAGCGGTTCCAAAATGAGCCGCTCCCAATACCTTAAGCGGCGTCGAGCAGCTTTTCCAGCTTTTGCGTGGCGGCGTCGGGCTCGATCCGCTCGACGGCTGCAAGCTCGCTGGCCAGGCGTTCCAATGCCGCCTCGTAGATCTGGCGCTCGCTATAGGATTGGTCGGGTTGGCTGGAACTGCGATGCAGGTCGCGAACTACTTCGGCGATGGATACGGGATCACCTGAATTGATCTTGGCTTCATATTCCTGGGCTCGGCGGCTCCACATGGCGCGCTTGACCTTGGCGCGGCCGCGCAGCTTGCCGAGCGCCGCTTCCATCACCGTGCTCGACGACAGTTTTCGCAGGCCGGACTTCTTCGCCTTCGGCACCGGCACACGCAACGTCATTCGGTCGCGATCGAAGGTGATGACGAACAGCTCAAGTTCGATGCCTGCAATACGCTGGTGCTCGATAGATTCTACCTTGCCGACACCATGGGTGGGGTAGACTACGTAATCGCCCTCGGAAAACGAAACGTCGTCCAGCATGTCCTGGTTTTCCCTCAATTCAAATCGACGGACCACGCGAAAAACCCCCGCGCACCGTCCCGCCAAGCGGTCGATCCGGAATTCTCAATCTCTTGCCTTGTGGGGCGGGTAGCCCAAATGGCCAAGCCACCGTAGCGGCTGTCCGCCAGGCACAGCTTGGCGGAGTGCTTCTTATATCATAGCCGGAATGTTGAGAACAGATTAAATCTGCCTCGAATGAACCTCTATTCCGGAAGAGCCTCGGTCCCTCCCCGATGAACCTGGCTCTTCCACGAGGGGCGGCGGGAACTCAGCGTTTTGCGGGGGCAGGGTCGAGCATCGCCGCCTTGCCCGGCTTGTCCTTCCATTCATCGGCATCGGCGGCCACTTCGCCCTTGCGGGTGATGTTCGGCCAATCCGCCGCGTATTTTCGATTGAGTTCCATCCAGTCGGCAGCCTTCGCTTCGCTGTCGGGAACAATAGCCGCTGCCGGGCATTCAGGTTCGCAGACGCCACAGTCGATACATTCGTCCGGATTGATCACCAGGAAGTTGACCCCCTCGTAGAAGCAATCGACGGGGCAAACCTCGACACAGTCCATGTATTTGCACTTGATGCAGTTTTCGGTGACGACATAGGTCATGATGATCTCCGTGGCGGTATTGCGACCTTGCCCTGTGGTGAGACTCCGACGGATGGTGCGGGCACCATCCGTCGGAGTCTCACCACAACTCAATCAGGACCGGACCACTAGCACAGGCAAGATTACCGAACAACCCTAACGCTCGAAGGCCTTTTCCGGCGGGTCAAACCCGGTTTCCGCGGGCAGCGGCAGCTCTTCGTAGAGTGTCCGGGCCTCGCTCGCCGGTCCGCGGCGCGACCCGAGGTCGAGGACCCGCACCCGTCTCCGGCTGCGCCCCAGGGGGAAAATCAGTTCATCGCCTGCCTTGACGGTGGTGCTGGCTTTGCTGACCGGTCGGCCGTTTTGCCGCACTTCGCCGCCGTCCACCATCTGCTGGGCAAGGCTGCGCGACTTGCAGAAGCGGGCGAACCATAGCCATTTGTCGATGCGAAGGCTTTCCATCTGGACTACCCCGGGAGCGTCGTGCCGGTTTCAGGCCGGGGCGCGCTGACGCAAGGCGGCGAAGGGCGAAGCCTCGTCGTCGCCCTTGCGTCGGCCGCGAGCGGCCGCCGACCGACGTCGGCGGACAGCCGTGAAGGTCAACCCCTGTTCACCCTGGCTCGCCTGATAGCCCAGCGCTTCCAGCACCGCCTTGGCATCCCCGGCCGCCATGCCGAGCAAGGAGAGAAGGGGGGGCGGCACGGCGAACGAGCCCTGGCGGGCCAGCTTGCGGGCTTCGGCGGCGAAGCGTTCCAGCATATCGACACGGACCGCCTGGCCAGCCAGCCGACGGAACCCCACTGCCTCGTAGAAGGCGCCCGGGAGGTCGGAATCGATGGGCAGCGACACGCGTCCCGGCGGCGGCGGCGAGATAGGGGCAAGGCCGGCATGGGTGGTCCACAACAGGGCGCGCAGGCGCTGCGCCGCCGGCTTCAGCAGGGACGGCAGGAACACGCTTTCGACCCCAAGCCTGATGTCCAGCCGGGCCAACGCCTTGCGGTCGGCGGTGGTCAGCGCCACCACCTGGGCGTCGACCACGCCGCGGGGCAGCGATCCCAGTGCTTCAGTCAATTGATAGACCAGACCGCGTGCCGCGCCGGACAGTTCGGCCTGACGGGCGGTGTGAAGCGGCGCCAAGCCGTGGGCGACGAATCCCGTCAGCCACGCGCTCAGCCGGCGCTGCAGCGAAACGCGGGCGGCAGCGTCAAGAAAGTCGGTGGGCAGCAGGTCTGCTCCGGGGCGCAGCGCATCCGGCCCCGTCACCAGACGGGCGATGGGAGCGTCACGCCACAAGATCATGCCGCCCTCGTCCAAGGCGAAGGCGTCGTCCGGTTCGGCCGCCATGGTGGCAACGCGGGTGGAGATTTCATGCTTCAGGGCCCGTTGCGCTGCCGCGCTGATGGCACGGGCGGCGTTGGCGCCCTCGGCCGGGTCGGCACGGAAGCGGAATCCTTGCAGCTTGCCGACGAAATGGCCTTCCACCAGCACGTCGCCGTCGCGCGCCACGGCGGACAGCAATTCGTCGCTGCCTTTCAGCTTCCGCACCAGGACTGCCGTGCGACGATCGACGAACCGCTGGGTCAGCCGGTCATGCAGGGCATCGGACAAGCGGTCCTCGATGGCCCGGGTGCGCTCCTGCCAATGGGCGGCGTCGCTGAGCCAGTCGCCGCGATGGCTGACATAGGTCCAGGTGCGGACATTGGCGATGCGCGCCATCAAGGTATCGATATCGCCGTCGGTTCGTTCGAGACGCTTGACCTGAGCATCCAGCCAGTCGGCCGGTAACCGCCCGGGGGAGCCCGCCAAATGCCGGTAGATGGCGGCCAGCAGACGACTGTGCTGCTCGGCCAGGCTCTTGCGGAAGTCGGGAACCTGGCAGACCTCCCACAACAGCCGGACCGTTTCGGGGGAGCGGGCGCGGGCCATCACCTCCTCGTCGCGGCTCAAGGCCTGCAGCACCAGTTGATCGTCGGCATCGCGGGCGCGGATCAGTCCCGGATCGTCCGGCAGGCGGTTGAGCGAGGCGAGCAGGCTATCCACCGAGGTGAAGCGCAACTCGGCATTGCGCCATTGCAGGCGCTTCAACGGCGGGAACAGGTGGTTCTCTACGGCGTCGACCATGCTGGGTTCGATGCCGGGCAGATCACCGGTGGTGCCGAAGGTGCCATCGTTCATGTGACGGCCGGCGCGGCCGGCGATCTGCGCCAGTTCCGGGGCTTCCAGGCTGCGCGGCACACGCCCGTCGAATTTGCGTAGGGCGGCAAAGGCCACATGGTCGACGTCCATGTTGAGGCCCATCCCGATGGCGTCGGTGGCGATCAGGTAATCCACCTCGCCCGACTGGTAAAGGCCGACCTGGGCGTTGCGGGTGCGGGGGCTCAAGGCCCCCAGTACCACCGCCGCTCCACCGCGTTGCCGACGGACCAGTTCAGCCAATGAGTAGACGTCGCCGGCGGAAAACGCCACCACGGCCGATCGGCTGGGCAGGCGGGTCAGCTTGCGCGGGCCGCTATAGGACAGGCTGGAGAAACGGGGGCGGGAGACGAATTCCACCCCGGGAACCAGCCGGCGCAGCAGCGGCTTGATGGTCTCGGCCCCCAGGAACATGGTTTCGCTCTCACCACGGGCGTGGAGCAGGCGATCGGTGAAGACGTGACCCCTGTCGGGGTCGGCGCAAAGCTGGATCTCGTCGACCGCCAGGAAATCCACCCGGCGATCGACCGGCATACTTTCCACCGTGCAGACGATCCATCTGGGGTGGGCCGGGATGATCTTTTCTTCGCCGGTGAGGAGGGCGACCGCGCCCGGGCTCTTCAGGCGGACGATGCGGTCGTAGTTCTCGCGCGCCAGCAGGCGCAAGGGAAAGCCGATCATGCCGGTTCGATGGCCGAGCATGCGTTCCAGCGCGAGATGGGTTTTTCCGGTATTGGTAGGGCCGAGCACCGCGATAACGCGGCCTGCGGCGGGGCGCGACGTCATGCCCATAAGAATCGGGCGGTCGGCCGAAGAATGCAAGCGCGGGAAGGAGAAAGGGGCAGCTGGACCTGCGGCCCGCCGCCCCTTCTCGAACGCCGGAAACTCTATTGCGCCGCGCGCGTCTTCACTTCGCCGCGCAGGCGCATGACATAGTCCTTCAGCTGGCGCTCCATGTTGGTGAAGGCCTCTTTCAAGGCCACCAGGATGTCCTCGTTGATGTGGGCATCCTTGGGGTCGCGCTTGACCACCAGTTCGGTGCCCGGGACCGTCAGATCAATACGGATGTGGAAGGGTTCTCCCTTGCGATGCAGGCTGCTGGTGTTGCGGTGGTGGGCCTCGATCACCACTCGGCAGCTCGTGATGCGGTCGAAAAGTTGCTCGAGCTTTGCCGCCTTTTCGCGGATACGCTCCTCGACAGCATCCGAATGGTCGATGCCGTGGAAGGTAATCTGCAAAGGAATCTGCATGAACCTCTCCGTCAAGTGTCATTGCCCCGCGTGTCGGAGGCGCACTTGCGTCCGTCCATTAGGCGGGCGCTGAGACCGAACAATTGATGTTCTGCCTTGGCACGCATTGGGGGCGTTATACATAACCATTCACTCGAGGATCTGCAACGTCATCGTAGACTTGTTCAAATTCTCCTGTCTCACCAGGGGCTTGCGCTCCGCTGGACATTCCCTCATATCCTGCGGGCGAAATCTCCAACCCGCAGACCCAGGAATCAAGGTTACTCCTCCCATGGCCGAAGAAAAGCTCAGTTTTCAGGCAGAAGTGAGCAAACTTCTGGATATCGTCGTTCACTCGCTGTACAGCAACAAGGAGATCTTCCTCCGCGAGCTGATCTCCAACGCGTCCGACGCCTGCGACAAGCTGCGCTACGCCGGACTGACGCAGCCGGAGATATTGGCCGGAACCGGCGAATTCCGCATCGTCATCACCCCCGACAAGGCGGCGCGCACCCTCACGGTGAGCGACAACGGCATCGGTATGAATCGCGCCGACCTTGTGGAGAATCTGGGCACCATCGCCCGCTCCGGCACATCCAATTTCCTGAGCCAACTTACCGGCGACGCCAAGAAGGACGTCAACCTGATCGGCCAGTTCGGTGTCGGCTTCTATTCCGCTTTCATGGTGGCCGAAGGGGTCGAGGTGATCAGCCGCAAGGCCGGCGAAGACCAGGGCTGGCGCTGGGTTTCCGACGGGCAGGGGGAATTCACCGTCGCCGAGGAAGCGGCGGCCGAGCGCGGCACGCGCATCGTCCTGCACATGCGGGAAGGTGAGACCGAGTACCTCGAGGGCTACCGGCTGCGCCACATCGTCAAGACCTATTCCGACCACATTGGCCTGCCGGTCTTCCTGGTGGAAGACGGGAAGGAGGAGACGGTCAATAGCGCCTCGGCCCTTTGGACCCGGCCGAAGAGCGAAATCAGCAAGGAGCAGTACACGGAATTCTACCATCACGTCGCCCATGCGTTCGACGATCCCTGGATGACGATCCACTACAAAGCCGAAGGCGCCATCGAATATACCGGCCTGCTCTATGTTCCCAGCCAGAAGCCGCTGGATATCTTTCACCCCGACCGCAAGCAGCATGTGAAGCTTTACGTCAGACGGGTGTACATCACCGACGATTGCGCCGAACTGCTGCCACCTTACCTGCGATTTGTCCGCGGCGTCGTCGACAGCCAGGATCTGCCGCTCAACATCAGTCGCGAGATGCTGCAGCACAATCCCGTACTGGCCAAGATCCGCGCCGGCCTGGTCAAACGGATCCTGGGCGATCTGAAGAAGAAGGCCGAGGACGCCGAGGGTGGCTACGCGGTCTTCTGGGAGACCTTCGGCGCCGTGCTGAAGGAGGGCCTGTACGAGGATTTCGAGCGCCGTGACGAGATTCTGGATCTCTGCCGCTTCCGCACCACCGCCTCGGACGAACCGGTCAGCCTCGCCACCTATCTCGAACGGATGAAGGACGGGCAGGACGCGGTCTATTTCATCACCGGAGACGAGATCGGAGCGCTGAAGAAGAGCCCGCAGCTGGAAGGGTTCATCGCCAAGGGTGTCGAGGTGCTGTTGCTGACCGATCCGATCGACGAGTTCTGGCCGAGCGCCATGGGCAAGTTCCGGGAGAAGGCGCTGAAGTCGGTGGCGCAAGGAGCGGCCGACCTGTCGTCGGTGAAGGCGCCGGAAGGGGGCGACGACAAGCGCCCGGAACCGGCCGAAGGTGACGAGCTGGCGGCGCTGATCGCCGCCTTCAAGCTGGCTCTGGGCGAGCAGATCAAGGATGTCCGCGGCTCCGAACGCCTGACCGAGAGCCCGGTCTGCCTGGTGGCCGACGAGGGCGATGTGAGCATGCATCTCGAACGCCTGCTGCGCCAGCATCAGCAGGTCGACAAACGCGCCACCCGCATCCTGGAGGTCAATCCGCGCCATCCGCTGATCCGCCGCCTGGCCACCGAGGCCAAGCGTGAGGGCGCGGCGGACCGCCTGGCGGACGCCGCTTGGCTGCTGTTTGACCAGGCCCGCATCGTCGAGGGCGAAGTGCTGCCAGACCCGGCTGCCTTCGCCCGCCGTATGTCGGCCATGCTGGAAAAAGGGTTCTGAGGCGATAGGAACGTCATTGTGAGCCGAGGACGAAGCAATCCAGGGCGGCCCGCGAGCCGGATTGCTTCGTCACTTCGTTCCTCGCAATGACGGAGTCCTATTCATTCGCCCACCGCCTCGGCCCCCACCACCAGGTCGAGCAGTTCGGTGGTGATTTCCTCCTGCCGCACGCGGTTGGCTTCTTGGCGCAACTGGTCGAGCTTCTTCCTGACATTGTCGGTGGCCGATTCCATGGCGGCGAAGCGGGCGGTGTTTTCGCTGGCGATGGATTCGACGATGGCCTCCATCAACTGGGCGAAGACGTATTCGCCGGTCAGCTTTTCCAGCAACCCATCGGGCGGCAGGTTGTGCAGGGGCAATTGCCGCAATGGCGGGCGGGGGATCGCCGCCGGATCCAGGGGTAGAATGCTCTTGTGCTCCACGTCCCAATGGCCGAGTTGGCGGAACCGGCTGAACACGATCTCGACGCGGGCCAGCCCTCCCGGCCGCAGGCGGCGGAATAGTTCACTGGACAGGCGATAGGCCGCCTCCAAGGCGCCGCCGCTTCGGGTGGCCATGGCATGCGTCCAGGTCGGTTGCAGCCCCCGTTCGACGATGACCGCGGCCCCCCGGCTGCCCATGACCAGCAGGAGGTCGGACGGATCGCGCACCAACGCCAGCCGGTCCATCAGCCGCTCGTTGAATCCACCGGAGAACCCGTGCTCGGCGGCCAGCACCACCAGTCCGCGAACCCGCCCCGGAGCTGCCGCCGCGGCCCACCGGCGATCCTCGATGAAGGGCAGAGTCGCGCCGATGGCCTCGGCCATCACCTGGGCATAGCGGCGAATTCCGGGCAGGGCGCGCTGCGCCTCCTGCACGCGGATGCCGGCCAGCGAGCGCATGGCGCCGACGATTCCCTGCAAGGCATCCATGCTGGCGACATGTGCTTCGATCTCGGCCAGGCGTGGCATGTCTACGGTCCTTCGGCGGTCAGCGAGCGTGCCAGGTCGGCCAGCGTCTCGACCAGTCGGGCGCGCAATTCATCGGGTAAGGCCTCATCTGCTTCGCCCAATCGCAACGCCTCGGGGCAGCGCTGCGCCAGCCAGTCGGCCAGTCGGTTGCGGAACGACCCCACCTGGTCCAACGCCAGGCGGTCGAGCGTGCCGCCCTGCACCGCCAGCAGCAGCGCCACCTGTTGGCCCAGGCTCTGCGGCGCGAACTGAGGCTGGGCGAGCACCGCCCTGATGCGCCGGCCGTGCTCGATGACCTTGCGGGTGCGCTCGTCGACCATGGTGCCGAAACGGGTAAACACTTCGAGCTCCAGGAATTGCTGGTATTCGAGGCGCAAGGATTCGGCCAGGTTCTTCAGCACCGGCGCCTGAGTCTTGCCGCCGACGCGCGACACCGACAGCCCGACGTTCACCGCCGGCTTCTGGTCCTCGTAGAACAGGTGCGGGTCGAGGTAGATCTGGCCATCGGTGATGGAGATGAGATTGGTCGGCACATAGGCGCTGATATTGCCGGCCTGGGTCTCGGCGATCGGCAGCGCGGTGAGCGAGCCGCCGCCCAATTCGCCCGAGAGCTTGGCGGCGCGCTCCAACAGGCGCGAGTGTATGTAGAATACATCGCCCGGATAGGCCTCGCGGCCGGGCGGCCGGCGCAGCAGCAGCGATAGTTGGCGGTAGACGGCGGCGTGCTTGGTCAGATCGTCGATGACCAGCAGGACGTCCCGTCCCTGCGCCAGGAAGTGCTCGCCCATGGTGCAGGCGGCATAGGGGGTCAGCCATTGCAGGCCCGGCGCCGCGTCCGGCCCGCCGATGACGAACAGGCAGCGTTCGATGGCACCGAAGCGGCGCATCGCATCGATGACATTGTTGACCGACGACGATTTCTGGCCGACGGCGGCATAGATGCAGATCACCTCGGTGCTGCGCTGGTTGATCATGGCGTCCACCGCCACGGCCGTCTTGCCGGTTCCCCGGTCGCCGATGATCAGTTCGCGCTGGCCGCGGCCCAAAGGGATCATCGCATCGACCACCAGCAGTCCGCTGGCCAGCGGGCGCTGCACCAGGTCGCGATCGACGATGGCTGGCGCCGGCCGCTCGACCGGCAGCAGTTCCTCGGCCGGCGGCGGCATGCCGCCGTCCAACGGCATGCCGAAAGCATCGACGACCCGCCCCAGCAGAGCCGCCCCCACCGGCGCCCGCGCCACCTCGCCGCTGCCGCGGACGTTGGTTCCGGCGGCGATACCGCCGGCATCGCCCAGCAGGATGCAGCCGATTTCCTCTTCTCCCAGGTCGATCGCCAGGCCGAGGCTGCCGGATTCGAAGACCAGCAGTTC
Source organism: Pseudomonadota bacterium (assembly GCA_021793155.1). Taxonomy (GTDB): domain Bacteria; phylum Pseudomonadota; class Alphaproteobacteria; order Rhodospirillales; family Magnetospirillaceae; genus DUZF01. The sequence goes on from JAJYTF010000022.1 coordinate 17,042, forward strand.
ATCCAGCCGGGTTTCCGGCAGACCGGCCACGGTTGCGACGCCGTCGCCGACCCGCACCACCCGGCCGATACGTTCGATGCCCGGGGCGACGGCCATGCCGGCGATCCGCACCTCGGCGTGGCCGATCCACCGGTGCAGTTCGTCAGACAGCGGCATCCTGTTTCTCCAACTCGGCGCGCAACCCAACCAGCGCATCCTTCCACGAGAACCGCAGGATGGCGTCCGGGAAGTACAGCTCGGCGCCACCCAGCAGCGTCGGATCGACGGCGAAGTCGACGGAAACCGGCCTGCCCAGCGCCTCGGCCAGCCGTTCGCGCCATGCCGCCTCGGCTTCGGCGGCCAGCGCCTCGGCGGTGACCGCCCGCAATTGGCCGGTCTCGCCCAGCTGGCGAACCAGCGCTTGCCGTTCGGTCTGGGAAAGTGTCGCCAAATGCCGTTCGATCAGTTCGATCCAGCCGGCGGCGCGGATTCCGGCCGGGGCCGCCGCCAACAGGCGTCCGGCCATGGCGGCGGCAAGCTCCAGGGTGGCCCGCTTGGCGCCGGCCAATGCCGCGGCCTGTTCCGCCGCCGCCGCCTGGCGTGCCTGCTCGATGATCCGTGCCGCCCGACGGTCCGCCTCGTCCGCCCGTTCCTGCGCCAGCGCCTCGGCCCGCGCCGCGGCGGCGTTGAGCACGGCGTCGCGTTCGGCCGTGATCCCACTGCGCTGAGCCTCAAGGTCGGCCAGTTCGGTCTGCGCTCTGCTTTGGGCGGCGGCGGCATCGGCGAGCTGGCCTTCGATCAGGCTGCGCCGCGCATCCATCACGCCGAGGATCGGCCGGTAGAGAAAGCGGTACAGCAGCCAGCACAGAATTAGGACGTTGACCGTCTGCAGCGCCAGCGTCGTCCAGTCGAGATGCATGTCAGCCGGCGTATGGATTGGCGAACAGGAGCAGCAGGGCGACGACCAGGCAATAGATCGCCATGGTCTCGATCATCGCCAGGCCGACGAACAGGGTGCGCGACAGGGTGCCGGCGGCATCGGGTTGACGGGCGATGGCGTCCATGCAGGCGGCCACCGCCCGGCCCTCGGCCAGGGCGGGGCCGACGGAACCGATGGACACCGCCAGGGCGGCGCCAATGATGCTGAGGAGTTTTGCGTCCATGGAACCTCCGTTAGCCTCCCTCGATGCCGCCGACCGCGGCGCCGATAAAGACGGTTGCCAGGATGGTGAAGATGTAGGCCTGGACGATACCGACCAGGATTTCCAGGGCCATCAGAGGGATGGGCACCAGCAGCCCGGCCAGGGCGATGACCATGGCGATGACGAACTCGCCGCTCATGACGTTGCCGAACAGTCGCACCATCAGGGAAAAATGCCGTGTCACCTCGGACAGCAGGTTGAGCGGCAACATGATCAGCTTGGGTTTGGCGAAGCCGGACAGATAGCCGAGCAGGCCGTGCGCCCGCACGCCATAGGCATGCACCGAGACGAAGACGATGAGGGCCAACGCGGCGGTGGTCTCCAGCTTGGCGGTGGGGGGCTGCACGCCGGGAATCAGGCCCGACAGGTTGGCGGTCACCAGGAACAGGAACAGCGTTCCCAGGAGCGGCAGGTAGGGACGGGGATCCTTGCGCAGAACCTCCTCGATCTGCCCCAGGATGCCGGTGATCACCAGTTCCAGCGCCGCCTGGCGCCGGTCCGGGCGGATCTCCAACCGGCGTGTCGCCAGCCAGCTGGCCAGCGTCATGCCGGCCATGATCGCCCAGGTGGTCAGAACCGGCCGGGTCAGGCTGAGCGGGCCCAGCCGGAACACTTCGATGCTGGTCAGCGGCGATTCCATCACCGTACCTGGCGCAAGGCGATGGCGCGCGCCACCAGGAACCCGCCCAGCGCCGCCAGCAGGGGAAAAGCCCCAAGCTGCGCGGCCAGCCAAAACAGCGCGGTTGCCGCGGCCAGGCGTCCGACGGTGAGGCTCAGCGCTGCCGCCCGTCCGCCTGGCCGGGCGAACATCAGGGCGCTGCGGCGAAGCAGGGCGAAATACAACAGACCGAACGCCAGACCGCTCAGGGCAGTGCCGGCAGCGTGCAGGATGATGGGGAGTTGCCCGGTCATTCGCGATGGATCCGTTTCCACGCCAGATGGCAGCCCAGCGCCAGGCCGGCCGCCATCAGCCCCAGCGTCCAGAACAGTCGCGAGGGGCCGGGCAGATGGGCGTCCAGCCAGCGGCCAGCGAAAATGCCGAGCAGGGTGGGCACGACGATGGTCCAGCCCAGCATGCCGATCATCGCCAGGTTCTGGCCAATCGTCCGCTCGCCCTCGCGCCGGCCCTGCTCCCTGCGCAGGCGCCGTTGGCGGACCGTCCGGTCCAGGCGTTCGGGGTGGTTGTTGGAAGTCATTGTGCGGGGCCCTTCAGGCGCCGGGCGGGGTATGTCCGCATCCCTTGGCTTTCGCGCCAACGACGGCGCGGTCCATCAATGGGCCAGTCGCGAGCGCAGCCCGCTCCGGGGGCGTGACTCTCAGGTGCCGCGCTTGAATTCTTCATTCGCCCAGTCCTCCGATGGTCGGTGGTTCGGGGCGCAGGGTGCGAAAGATATGGCGGATGGCGTTGAGATACAGGCGGTGCGAATCGACGCGGGCGGCACGCTCCTCCTCTTCGCGGTGGTGGAACTCGGCCAGGACTTCGGCTTCAAGACGGTGCAGGTCATCACCCGCAACCGCCTCACGGGTGGCCACGGCGATCGTCCGCCCCTGCTTGACCTCCAGGATGCCGCCGCGTACCGCCACATGGTGCTCAGTTCCGCCGCCGCCGCGCCAGGTCAGGACCGAAATGGTCAGCGCCGTCAGGAAGTCGGCATGGCCGGGCAGGATGCCGAAGGCGCCGCTATCATCCTCGGCACGCAAATGACTGACCTCCGCGCCATCGATCACGACGGCCAGGGGGGTGGAGACGGTCAAGATCATGGCGGGCAGGCTCATCGCTGGGCAGCCTCCTTGGCCCGCGCTTCGGCGATGTCGCCCACCATGTAGCAGGCACTCTCGGACCAGCCATCCGCCTCGCCGTCGAGGATGGCGCGGCAGCCGGCGATGGCGTCCCCCAGGTCGACCGAGCGGCCATCCTTGCCGGTGAAGGCGGTGGTAACCATGAACGGCTGGGTGAGGAAGCGCAGGAGGCGGCGGGCCCGGGTCACCACCGTGCGGTCGGCGGCGCTCAGTTCCTCGATGCCCAGAAGAGCGATGATCTCCTGCAATTCACGATAATGGGCGATGACCCGGCGCACCTCCTGTGCGGTGTGGTAATGCAACTCGCCCACCAGCCGCGGGTCCAGCAGCACCGAGGTCGACGCCAGCGGATCGACGGCCGGATACATGCCTTCGCTCGCCATATCGCGCGACAGCACGATGGATGAATCGAGATGGCTGAAAATCTCGGCAACGGCGGGGTCGGTGAAGTCGTCGGCCGGCACGTAGACCGCCTGGATCGACGTGATGGCGGCGCCTGCCACCGAGGCGATGCGTTCCTCGAGGTCGGCGATCTCGCTGGCCAGGGTCGGCTGGTAGCCGACCCGCGAGGGTAGCCGCCCGAGCAGGCCGGAAACCTCGCCGCCGGCCTGGACGAAGCGATAGACATTGTCGATCAGCAGCAGCACGTTCTCATGGGCCGCGTCGCGGAAATGTTCGGCAATGGCCAGGGCGGCGAGGCCGCTCCGCCAGCGCGCCCCCGGCGGCTCGTTCATTTGCCCGAAGACCAGGGCAGTGCGAGACAGCACGCCGGATTGGCGCAATTCGAGCAACAGCTCATGGCCCTCGCGCGATCTCTCGCCGATACCGCCGAACACCGAAATGCCGGAATAACGTTCCACCGTGGTGCGGATCAGTTCCATGATCAGCACTGTCTTGCCGACCCCGGCGCCACCGAACATGGCCGCCTTGCCGCCCTTGATCAGCGGTGCCAGCAGGTCGATGACCTTGATGCCGCTGCGGAATATCTCGGTGCCGCGATCCTGCCGGCCGAGCGGCGGCGCCGATCGGTGGATGGGGGCGCGCGGCAGGTCATCGGGAAACGGCGGGCCATGATCGACCGGCTCGCCCAGCACGTTGACCAGGCGGCCCAGCACGGCCTCGCCCACCGGCACGCTGATCGGCCGACCTTGGCCGGTCACCGCGGTTCCGCGTTTCAGGCCGCCGGTGCCTTCGAGTGCAACTGCGCGAATCGTGCTGGCGTCCAGATGCTGCTGCACCTCGGCGACCAGAGGGCGGCCGCGGTCCCAATGGATGGACAGGGCGTCGGCGAGGGCCGGCAACGGCTCTCCGCCGGCGAACCGGACGTCGATCACCGACCCGCGGGCCGCCACCACCCAGGCTTGGGGGCCGGGCGCGTCCGCCTTGTTCGAGGTTGTGCCCATGCAGCGCCTCTAACCGAGCGATCCATTATGGGGCGCTCCTTTTCGCGCTTCAAGGTTGAGCTGGGGTGGTCGCCCCTCGTCTGCCGAATGCCTCGGATGCAAAGACTCGGTTTCAGATCATCGAGGTGGACATCAGCTCGGCGAGCAGGCGCCGGCCTTCTGGCCAGCCGCCCAGGCCGGAATTGCCGTTGATGTGGCCGGCTCGGCCGATCTCCACCAGCTGCGCCCGCCAGGACTGGGCGAATTCGTGGGCCCGTTCGATATCGACATAGCTGTCGTCGCTGCTTGCCACCACCAGCGACGGGAACGGCAATGGATCGCGTGGGATCGGCGCGAAGCCCCAGGTGGATGGCGGGGTGCGCGATTCGTCTTCGACATCGGCGGGGGCCACCAGCATCGCGGCGGCGATGCGCCCCGTCGCTCCCCCGCGGGCCCAATGGGCGACCAGGGCGCAGGACAGGCTGTGGGCCACCAGGACCACCGGCGAAGGGGCGGCGACCACCGCATCCTGCAGGCGATCAATCCATTCCGGCAGGACGGGATTCTCCCAATCCTCCTGGTCGACTCGTGCGGCGCCAGGCGTGGACAGCTGCCACAGCGTCTGCCAGTGCGCAAGCCCCGAATCCCCCAGGCCCGGCAGAATCAGCATCGTGGTCTGGTGCATGTTCGTTCCTCGGGCGCGGACCATCCCCCCTTCCTCTCAATGACCGATTCTGAGGCAAGGATCAACCGAAACGGCCGGTGATGTAGTCCTGGGTGCGCGTTTCCCGAGGATTGCTGAACAGCTGTCCGGTCTCGCCGAACTCGATCAACTCGCCCAGATACATGAAACCCACATAGTCGCCGATGCGCGCCGCCTGCTGCATGTTATGGGTCACTACGATCAGGCAGTAGTCGCGGCGCAATTCGCAGACCAGTTCGTCGATCAGTGCCGTGGAAATGGGGTCGAGGGCCGACGCGGGTTCGTCCAGCAGGAGCACCTCGGGCTTGATGGCGATGGCCCGAGCGATGCAAAGCCGCTGCTGCTGACCGCCCGACAGGCTGAGGCCGCTTTGCCGCAGCTTGTCTTTCACCTCGTCCCACAGGGCGGCTTGCCGCAAGGCCCGCTCCACCTCGTCTTCCAGTTCGAGCCGCGACAGCCGGTGATAGAGTTTGATGGGAAAGGCGATGTTGTCGAAGATCGACATCGGAAAGGGCGTCGGCTTCTGGAATACCATGCCGACCCGTGCCCGCAGGCCCGTCAGGTCGCCTCTCCATAGCAGGATGTTTTCTCCGTCCAGCAGGATCTCGCCTTCCGCCCGCTGGCCGGGCGAGGAGGAGATGCGGTTCAGAGCGCGCAGCAGCGTCGACTTGCCGCAGCCCGAGGGACCGATCAGCGTGGTCACCCGGCGATCCTGGAAGAGGATCGAGATGTCCTTCAGCGCCTGGTTCTCGCCGTAAAAATAGTTAAGGCAGTGGACCTCGATCTTCGGCGGGTTGGGCGGCAAGGGCCCTCCTATTCCTTCCATGAGTGTCACCGATGCCGTCGGCGGGCGACCAGACGGGCCGAGATGTTCAGCGCCAGGACGGCGACGCTGATGAGCAGGGCGCCGGCCCAAGCCAGCTGTTGCCAGTTGGGATAGGGGCTCATAGCGAACTGGAAGATGGCCACTGGCAGGCTGGCCGTCGGTCTGTCGAGGCCCGAGGTCAAAAACTGGTTGTTCAGGGCGGTGAACAGCAGCGGCGCCGTCTCGCCGGAGATGCGAGCCACCGCCAGCAGCACACCGGTGAGAATGCCGTCGGCTGCCGCCCGCCAGGCGATGCAGACGATCACGCGCCAGCGCGGGGCGCCCAGCGCCGTTCCCGCCTCTCGCAGGGAATCGGGAACCAGGTTCAGGATGTCCTCGGTGGTCCGCACCACCACCGGCAGGGCGATCAGGGCCAGTGCGAAGGCGCCGGCCCAGCCAGAAAAATGCCCTGCCGGCTGGACCGCAAGCCCGTAGACGAACAGCCCGATGATGATGGAGGGCACCGACAGCAAGGTATCGTTGAGGAACCGCACTGTCTGGGCCAGGCGTCCGCGGCGGCCATACTCCGCAAGGTAGGTGCCGGCCAGCATGCCCACGGGAGTGGCGGCGGCGATGGCCACGGCGGTCATCGCCAGGCTGCCCAGGATGGCGTTGAGCAGGCCGCCGTCGCCGCCAGGGGTGGGGGTGGTCCTGGTGAAGGTGGCGAGGCTGAGTGCGCCGATGCCGCGCATCAACAGGGCGTACAGGATCAGCGCCAGGGCTGCCAGGGCCGCCAGCGTTCCCGCCCAGGCGAAGCCGCTCATCACTGCGTTGGTGGCGTGGCGGCGGGACAGGACCGGTGGGTCGGGCGTCATGAGGCGGCATCCGGCGAGGCCCGCCCCAGCAGCAGGCGTGCGACGGCAAGGACGGCGAAGGTGATGACGAACAGGATGAGTCCGAGGGCCAGCAGGCTCGACAAATAGATGTCGCCCACCGCTTCGGTGAATTCGTTGGCCAGGGTCGCCGAAATCGTCGTTCCCGGGGCCAGCAGCGAGGCCGAGACCTGATGGGCATTGCCGATGACGAACGTCACCGCCATGGTTTCCCCCAGAGCCCGGCCCAACCCGAGCATCACTCCACCCAACAGGCCGCGCGAGGTATAGGGCACGAGGACATGGCGGAACACTTCCCAGCGCGTGGCGCCGACGGCGAAAGCGGCTTCCCGCAGCAATGGGGGAACGTCGCCGATTACATGGCGAGCCACGGCCGCGACATAAGGCAGAATCATCACGGCGAGAATCAGTCCGGCGGTGAGCATGCCGATGCCGAAGGGCGCACCCTGGAACAGGGCGCCGACCCCCGGCAGCGGCCCCAACAAGCCTGTCAACGTGGGTTGCACATGCGCCGCCAGGAACGGCGAAAGGACAAACAGTCCCCACATGCCGTAAATGATGCTGGGGATAGCGGCCAGAAGTTCGATTCCCACCGTCAGGGTGGGGCGCAGGCCGTGCGGGCAGAGCTCGTTGATGAAGAAGGCGATGCCGAAAGCCGCCGGCACACCCAGCAGCATGGCGATCGCCGAGGTCACCAGCGTCCCATATATCGCCGGCAGAGCGCCGAAGGTCTCGGTGACCGGGTTCCATTCGGTGGCGAGCAGGAAGCCCCAGCCGAAGCGCTGCAGCGCGGGAAGGCCGTCGGCCATCAGCAAGGCGAAGACCCCAACCAGCGCCGCGACCACCAGGACGGCCGATGCCTGGGTCGCGCCGCGAAAGCCCTGTTCCCAGACGGCGCTCCTCTGGACTCCCCACAGCATCCGCGGCTCGGCCCGCCTCTGCACCCTTGTGCTTTCCATCGATCCTGCGGGAGCATGTGATTTCCGGTCGCCCGGAGGCTCCCCCTCCCTCATTGGGCCGGCCACACAGGTTTGCCATCGGCGGTTTTCACGTCCCGCTTCCAAGCCTGTTCGACCAGCGCCGCCACCTGTTGCGGCATGGGCACGTAGTCGAGCTGTTGCGCCGTCTGGCCTCCGTTATGGTAAGCCCAGTCGAAGAATTTCAAGACCTGCTGCGTCCGATTCGGGGAGTCCTGCACCCGATGAAACAGAATGAAGCTGGCGCCGCTGATCGGCCAGCTGCCCTTTCCCGGCTGGTTGGTCAGGACGAGGTGGAAGTCCTTGGCATTGTGCCAGTCGGCATTAGCCGCCGCCGCACCGAAGCTGGCGGCGTCAGGGTTGACGAAGTCGCCATCGCGGTTCTGCAGCTGCGCGTAGGCCAGCTTGTTCTGCAGGGCATAGGCGAATTCCACATAGCCGATCGCTCCCGGCGTCCGTCTGCTGAAATTGGCCACTCCTTCATTCCCCTTGCCGCCCAGGCCGACCGGCCATTGCACCGAGGTGCTGGATCCGACCTTGGCCTTCCATTCGGGGCTGACCTGCGACAGGTAGTTGGTGAAAAGGAACGTGGTTCCCGAGCCGTCGGCCCGGTGGATCACCGCGATCGCCTGGCTGGGCAGCTTCAGTTCGGGGTTCAATCCGGCAACGGCCGGATCGTTCCATCTGGTGATCTTGCCGAGGTAGATCGCGGCGAGCACCGGGCCGGACAGCCTGAGTTGGCCGGGACCGATGCCCGGGATATTGACGACGGGCACCGCACCGCCCATCACCATGGGCCATTGGATCAGGCCGTTCTTGTCGAGGTCGGCCGGCTGCAGCGGCATGTCGGAGGCGCCGAAGTCCACGGTTCGGGCCTCGATCTGCTTGATGCCGCCGCCGGACCCGATGGATTGGTAATTGAGCGCGATGCCGGTCTGCGCCTTGTACTGTTCGGCCCATTTGGCGTAGACGGGATAGGGGAAAGTGGCACCGGCACCGGTAATTTCTCCGCTCGACGCGGCAAGCGCGGCCGTGCCGTAGAAGGCCATCGCGGCGGCGCCGGCGAGAGCCCGAAAGCACCCTTTCATCGCAGTCTCCGAGGGCTGTTTCCGAGGGCGGTGGCGAGAACCGTCCCCGGTAGAACGTTCACCCGCCGGATTTCGATCCGCCGCGCGCCTCGATTTCATGAAAGCTTAATCAATATCGGCCGAGGCGGATGAGAAGCCGCCCGGGGCGGGCTCAGCGCTTTGGCTCGGGCCGCCGCCATGGTATTTTCGAAGTAAATGTTCGGAGTGTTTCCCCATGACGATGGCCCCGTTGCAGGCGCTGAAGACGAAACTCGGCGACACCAAAGATGCCTTGTTCGACTGGTTCGCCGGTTCCGGGATGCTCGGCAAGGCGGTGGCGGGTGGTCTGGCCGCCGTGGTGGTCGTGTTCTTCGGCGTATTCATCTACCAATATCGGATCGATGACGACCGTGACCTCAAGCCGGCACCCGAGCATGTTATGGCAGGGGGCAGCCAGGCGGTCGCCATGGCGGCCACGCTGATGGACCTGGAAATCCGCCACTGGGCGCCCAACAAGCCATGGTTCTACCCCATCGCCCACAGCACCAACATGGTCGCTTACCAGAAGGGGATCCAGTACGCGGTGGCGCAATGGGCCACCCAGATGACCGATTTCCTCGGGCGCGAGCGGGGATCGGGCGAGGCCGACCCCAATCTGGTCGCAGCCAAAGGGCTGCTCAATTACGATCCGACCGCCTTCATCTTGCCGAGCGCCGTGTCTCAGTACCGCGAGGGAATTCGCAACCTCGACGAATACAATCGGCGGCTGGCCCGCGGCCAGGCGAAATACGACAAGATCGCCAGCAGCCTGTCGGACTTCCTGGTCAAGATCAGCAAGGATATGGGCAGCCAATCCGGCACCATCGAATTGACGGTGCTCTCGCCGGACGATTTCACCGAGGCCGAAAAGCAAAGGCTCACCGACAACCAGCGGCGGGTCCTTTCCAGTAACAGCGGCTATTTCGACGGGCGGGCGACCAAGGTGTTCTTCGCCACCAAGGGGAGGATGTACGCCTATTACCTGATCCTCGAAGGGCTCGGCGAAGACTATGGCGAGGTGATCGCCGCCAAGGGCGCGGAAGAGCATTGGCGCAACATGCTGGTATCGCTGCGTTCCGGCGCGTCGTTCTACAAGTTCTTCGTAGCCAACGGCGCTGGCGGGTCCTATTTCACGCCATCGGACCTCGCCTACCAGGGCTTTTTCCTGCTGCGTTTCGACAAACAGCTGCAGGAGCTCGCCGACATCCTCAACCGGTGAGGGCGTCGGCGAAGAACCGCCCCAGCGCCTGCATTTCCGCCTTGCGCGGCGATGAGGCGCGCCAGGCGAGGCCGATCCGGCGTTTGGCCTCGGGGTCTGCCAGCGGCTTGGCGATCAGTCCGGTCCCGGCCAGGGCGCCGGCATCGACGGCCATCTTCGGCAGCAGGGTCACTCCCAATCCGCCGGCCACCATTTGGATGACCGTATGCAGGCTGGTCCCCACCAGGCCGTGGCCGCCGCCCGAACGGTCCACCAGCCGGCAAGCGGACAGTGCGTGCTCCCGCAGGCAGTGTCCTTCCCCCAGCAGCAGGAGCTCATCGGCCGGAAGGTCGGGCATGGCGGTGGCCGTGCCCTGCGCCAGCGGATGGCCGGGCGGTACCACCAGCAGAAATGGGTCGTCCCCCAGCTCAAGGATTTCAGCCCCCTCCAACGGCCAGGGCAGGGCCAGCAGCAGGGCGTCCAACTCGGCCGCCCTGAGGTCATCGGCCAGGCGGGCGGACAGATCCTCCTTGAGGACCAGGCGCAGTTGCGGATGAGCGGCGCGCAACCGCGGTAGAGTGCGCGGCAGCAAATATGGAGCGATGGTCGGAATGACGCCGAGCCGCAACGCACCCGACAAGGGCGCGTCGGCCGCCCTTACCTCGTCCACCAGATCCTGGGCATCGGCCAAGAGGCGCCTAGCCCTCGCGGCAACGGCAAGGCCGAGCGGCGTCAGGTGCACGTGGCGCGTGGTCCGCTCGACCAGCGCCGTACCCAGCAGTGTTTCCAGTTCCTGCAGCCCGGCGCTCAAGGTCGATTGGGTGACCAGGCAAGCCTCCGCCGCCCGGCCGAAATGGCCGAATTCGGCCAATGCGGTCAGGTAGCGGAGCTGGCGAAGGGTGGGTAGTGGGGTCAATCCCTCTCTCATCCCATCAGGCCTGGCATGTCCTTTGCCAAGGCCTGGCGTTCGGCAACGGCGGCGCCGCTCAAGGCGAAGCCCAGGGGGCGGCCGTCGGTTCCCTGAAACAATGCCTTCTGGTCGCGGCCTTGACCAGCGATGATCCATTCACCGCCGATGCCGGCCGGGGGTGGGCATACCGCCAGCGGCAGGCAGGGCGTCTTGACCACCACCGGCAAAGCGGGAAGGGACAATGGGGTTTCGTGCCCTGCGAGGGTGGCTGCGAGGGCACGGGCCTGCGCCATCAGGGGCAGGACGAAGGGGAGGGGACCGGCCTCGGTTTCGGCGCAGTCGCCGATGGCGAAAATCGCCGGATCGCTCGACCGGAGAAAGCGGTCGACGACGATTCCGCGCGCCACGGCAAGCCCCGCCGTGGCGGCCAGGGCCGTGCGAGGCGCGAGACCGATGGCCGACAAGGCGCGGTCGAAGGCGAGTTCGGTTCCGTCGTCGAGCACTGCGGTGAAGCCTTCGCCGCCGGCCGGCGCCATGCGCACCACCGAGCGGCCGGTGTGGATCGTCACGCCTGCCTGTTCCAGCGCCTCGTGCAGGAGCCGGCCCAGTGCGGCGGGCAGCAGGCGGCCCAGGGGCCAGCCTGCGGGTTCGATGACGGTCACACGATGACCGCCGATCGCCAGGTCGTTGGCGAATTCGCAACCGATCAGGCCTGCGCCGATCAGCAGGACGCGCGCGGCCGGTGCAAGATCCCGGCGCCAGGACCGGTAGCCGTCGAGGTCATTGACCGTCGCCACCGGGACGGCTTCCGATCCTGCCGCCGTGAACGGCCGAGGATCGGCGCCCAAGGCCAGTACCAGTTGTTCATAAGGGATTTGCCGCTCCTCGGCCCCGGTCACGGCCAGCATGCTCGCGGCCCGGTCGATGGCAGTGACCCGGTGTCGCGGCAGCAAGCCGATCGCCAGTTCGGCGGCCGCCTGTTCGGCCGTCTTCTGCACCAGCGCTTCGACCGCCTTGTTCTGGCCGAAGGCGTTGGACAGCATGGGCTTGCTGTACATTTCACCGTTGTCGGCGGTGATCAGGGTGAGGGGGCGCAGGCGGTCGAGCTTGCGGAACTCGCGGGCCAGGGTGTAACCCCCTAGCCCGCTGCCGACGATGACCACGCCCGATCCTTCGCGGTGCGCGCCCATGGTCGTTACACCGCTTCGAGCAGCGGTTCGAAGTCGGCCTTCGACACGCCGCAATCGGGACAGGACCAGTCGTCCGGAATGTCGGCGAAGGCAGTACCTGGGGCGATGCCTTCGTCCGGCAGGCCGAGGGCCGGGTCGTAGACGAAGTTGCACACGGCGCATACGTATTTCTGGCTCATTTCAAGGAACTCCTGTCTGCTGGGGGATGGATCAGGCGGTTTTGCCGGCCGCGGCCGACAACGTCTCGCGGTAATGGTTGGCGTGCCTTTCCTCGACCTTGGCCAGGGCCGCGAAACGCTTCGCGGCGATTTCCAGGGTGCGCCGGAAACGCTGGGCGTGCTCGGCCGACTCGGCGATCTGCTCGTCCATTTCGGCGACGGCGGCGCTATGCCCTTCTTCGAGCGCCAGATGGCGGAATTTCGGATACATCTCGGTGTACTCGTAAGTCTCTCCCTCGATGGCCATCTGCAGCATGCTTTCCACAGTCAGATCCTGCGGTGGATACAGGAGTTCCAGGTGGCCGAAGGCATGCATCGTCTCCTGCTGGGCGGTGGCTTCGAACACCTGGGCGACGGCCTCGGCTCCGAGTTCGCGGCAGCGCTTGGCGAAATACAGGTACTTCCGATTGGCCATCGATTCGCCGGCGAAGGCGGCTTCGAGGTTCTGGATGGTGACGGACTGCGATTTGGTGTTCATCTCTTGTCCTTTCAAGGTAGTGGGGCGATGGACAAGTGCACCTTAGGCGATGTTGATACATCGAGTGAAACGAGTAAATTATGTTTAAGTTATTTACGTATTCGATCAATCTGCCCCTGGTCAATGGTGTTGCCCTATTGCCACTGTGTTGCCACATTTTCCATCAAGAATATTGATGTTGATCGGCAAGTCGGTTAGAAACGCGCAGCCAATGAATCTTCCGGTCGTCTGACCGGCGAACGAGTCTTCGATGAACATCGACCTTGCCCGGACTTTTCTGGAAATTGCCGAGACCGGTAATTTCAACAAGGCGGCTGAACGCCTGAATGTGACGCAGTCCACCGTATCCATGCGCATCAAGGCGCTTGAGGACGAGATCGGGAGGCCACTGTTCGCCCGCAGCAAGGCGGGCACCGAGCTGACCACGGCCGGCGTCCATTTCCGTCGATATGCGGCGACGCTGGTGCGCGTTTGGCAGCAGGCCCGGCAGGAACTGGCGCTGCCGCCGGGTTATCGCGCCGTGCTCACCGTGGGTGGGCAGTTCTCCCTGTGGGACCGTATGCTGTTGCGCTGGGTGCCGTGGATGCGCGCCGCCATGCCGGATGTGGCGTTAAAGGTCGAGGTGGGGCTGTCGGATGGGCTGATGCGCCTTCTGGCCGAAGGGCTGCTCGATATCGGCGTGATGTATTCGCCGCAAAGCCGGCCGGGGCTGGTCACCGAAAAGCTGCTCGAGGAGCGCCTTGTGCTGGTCTCCACCAGGCCGCGTCAAGTGGGGGAATGGGACGACAGCTACGTCTTCGTCGACTGGGGGCCGGAATACCGCGCCGCCCACAGCCAGACCTTCCCCGACCTGTCCACCCCGGCGGTCGCTGTCGGCCTGGGCGCACTGGGCCTCCAGCACATCCTGGCCAATGGCGGATATGGCTATTTCCCCATGCGCGTGGTGCGGCCGCACCTGCAAAGCGGCCGCCTCCATGTCGTTCCGCAGGCACCCGAGTTCCGCCGGCCGGCCTATATGGTCTATCCGTCCTCGGACGAGCAGGGGGAAACCTTGCGCGCCGCGGTCCGCGGCCTGCGCCAGGTCGCTTCCTCGGAAGTGGAGGACTGAGGGAGCTTACCCCTCGATCAACTTCGTCCGAGCTTCGGCGATCACCGCCATCAATTGCTCGGGGTGAACGCCGTCACTGGCCATCAGGCGACGGAGCACCGGATCTTCCATCAGATCGGTCAGTCTCGGCTCTTCCCCGCCGGCATAGCGCGCGGCGCCGCCGCGGGTCTTGCCAACGAAGGAAACAGCCCTGCCAGATTTGTCCGAGTGTCCTTCCCGGGTGACTGTCGCCGGCTTGCAGACGCTGGATATCATGGCTCCCCTCACGGCTGTTGAATAGCTTCAGGGTATTCCCGACGCGGCTTACTATAGCTGGTTCAAAATAATCCGCAAAACCGTTTGCTGACAATATCAAGGTTCATAGGGAGTATTACAAAGACATGAATTTGTTGCGGAGCGAGACGGATTGCTGCACTGCGAACAAATATTAACAACTACTTAGTGGCTGACAGCATTTCGCAATGCGAGGCGGCGTGCGCGCCGCCGCCCAGCCTCCGTCTATGCCCGCGCCAAGGCGCGCAGCACGTATTGCAGGATACCGTCGTGGCGGAAATACTCGACCTCGTCCACCGTGTCGATGCGGCAGAGCATGGCGACGGTGCTGCTGGTTCCGTCATTGCGCGCGATGCGCACCTCGATCGCCTGACGGGGGCGCAGCCCCTTGGACAGGCCCAGGATGTCAAAGGTCTCGCTGCCGTCCAGATGGAGCGTCTTGCGGTCGGTTCCGTCGGGGAATTGCAGGGGTAGCACACCCATTCCCACCAGGTTCGAGCGGTGGATGCGTTCGAAGCTTTCGGCGAAGACCGCCTTGATGCCGAGCAGCCGCGTTCCCTTCGCTGCCCAGTCGCGCGATGAACCGGTCCCATATTCGCGGCCGGCGATGACGACCAGGGGAACTCCTGCCGACTGGTATTTCATCGCTGCGTCGAAGATGTACATCTGCTCGCCGGACGGTTGGTGACGTGTTATTCCGCCTTCCGTACCGGGTGCCATCTCATTACGCAAACGGACATTGGCGAAGGTGCCGCGGGTCATAACCTCGTCGTTGCCCCGCCTGGATCCGTAGGAATTGAAGTCCGCCGGTGCGACACCGCGTTCCATCAGATAGGCTCCTGCCGGTGATGCCTTCTTGATGGTGCCGGCCGGCGAGATATGGTCCGTGGTGATGGAATCCCCCAGGATGGCCAGAGGCCGCGCACCGACGATGTCGTCGATTCCGGCAGGCGCCTGCCGGCTCATGCCGATGAAATAGGGCGGATTCTTCACATAGGTCGATGCCGGATCCCAGGCGTAAGTCCGGCCGGTCGCCGTCTTGACCGCCTGCCACTGTGGCGGTCCGTCGAACACATTGGCGTAGCGCCGGCGGAAGAGTTCGGGCGTCAGATAGGTGGCCACGGCCGACCGCACCTCTTCCTCCGACGGCCACACCTCCTTCAGGTAAACGGGTCGACCGTCCTTGCCTGTGCCCAGCGGTTCGGTGGCAATGTCCACATTAAGCGAGCCGGCGATGGCGTAAGCCACCACAAGCGGCGGCGATGCCAGATAGTTCGCCTTCACCTGCGGGCTGATACGGCCCTCGAAATTGCGGTTGCCGGACAGTACGGCGGCAACGACGAGACCGTTCTCGTCCACCGCCCGGGCAATCGGTTCGTCGAGCGGCCCGGAATTGCCGATGCAGGTGGTGCAGCCGAAGCCGGCCAAGGTGAACCCCAGGCGGTCCAGGCTGTCCTGCAGCCCGGCAGCCTGCAGATAATCCTCGACGACACGCGATCCTGGGGCCAGCGAGGTCTTTACCCAAGGCCGGCGCGATAGTCCTTTTTCCACCGCCTTCTTGGCGAGCAGCCCGGCGGCGACCAGGACGCTAGGGTTGGAGGTGTTGGTGCAGGAGGTGATGGCGGCAATCACCACGTTGCCATGGCTTAGCGCGTAATCGGCGCCGGTCACCGCGACCGAGCTGTCGAGCGGCCTGTCGGTCAGCCCCGGCAGTGCCTCGGCGAAGCCGGTCTTGACCTGCGTCAGGGCGACCCGGTCCTGCGGACGCTTGGGGCCGGCGAGGGACGGTTCCACACTGTCCAGATCCAACTCCACCGTATCGCTGAACGTCGGAGCGGGGCTGTCGGCATGGCGCCACAGCCCCTGCGCCCTGGCATAAGCCTCGACCAACTTTATCCGTTCGGGATCGCGTCCGGTGAAGGTCAGGTAACGGATGGTCTCAGCGTCGATGGGGAAGAAGCCGCAGGTGGCTCCGTATTCCGGCGCCATATTGGCGATGGTCAGCCGGTCGGGCAGGGCCAGGCGGTCGAGGCCGGGTCCGTAGAATTCGACGAACTTCCCGACCACGCCCTTTTTGCGCAGCATCTGGGTGACGGTCAGCACCAGGTCCGTGGCGGTGATGCCAGCGCGTAAGGCGCCCGACAGCCGGAAGCCAACCACTTCGGGAATCAGCATGGAAATGGGTTGGCCCAGCATGGCGGCTTCCGCCTCGATGCCACCCACTCCCCAGCCCAGAACGGACAGGCCGTTGACCATGGTGGTGTGGCTGTCGGTGCCGACCAGGGTGTCGGGATAGGCCAGGCCGCGCTCACCCTCCTTGGTCGACCAGATCACTTGAGCCAGGTACTCGCAATTCACCTGGTGACAGATGCCTGTACCCGGCGGCACCACGCGGAAATTGTCGAAGGCCGTCTGGCCCCAGCGCAGGAAGGCGTAGCGTTCGCCATTGCGCCGGAACTCCAGGTCCATGTTCTTTTGCAGCGCATCGGCCGTGGCGTAGTAGTCCACCATGATCGAATGATCGATCACCAGGTCGACCGGTGAGAGAGGGTTGATCTTCTGAGCGTTGCCGCCCAGGCTGGCCATGGCGTCGCGCATTGCAGCCAAGTCCACCACCGCCGGTACGCCGGTGAAGTCCTGCATCAGCACCCGGGCCGGCCGATAAGCGATTTCTCGGTCATTACCGCGGTCCCTGGCCCATTGGGCCACCGCGGTGACGTCGGCGACGGTCACCGTATGCCCGTCTTCGTGGCGCAGCAGGTTCTCGAGCAGCACCTTGAGCGAGAACGGCAGCCGCTCGACCTCGGCGTAGCTCGCTTCGGCCAGGGCGGCGATGCTGAAGTAGTCGAAGGACTCGCCGTCGACGACGAGGGTCCGGCGGGTCTTCAAAGTGTCGTGTCCGACCACAGGCATGGTGCTGTCACCTATCTCGAGGGCTCTCACCTATATAGGGGCGGCGGCCGGCGGATAAACCTGAGCAAATACTCCTGGTGATCCGATCCTGACGCCTGCTTCCCAGGGATCAGGTGGATCGGCCCACCAGATGGCGCAGCCCGACGACGGCGGCGGCCAAGCCCGAGGCGGCGGCGATGCCGAGCGCCCAGCGCGGGCCGAACCTGTCGGCGACCCAGCCGACGATCGGTGCGCCTATGGGCGTGCTGCCCAGGATTGTCGCGAGGAGGATGGCGATCACACGCCCGCGCATGGCCGGATCGGTGGAGAGTTGCACCAGGCTGTTGGTCGAGGTGGTGACGGTCTGGGCGGCAAGGCCGACAAACACCAGGACGATGCCGAACAGACGGTCGTCCGGCATGACCGCGGCCAGCCCGCAGCCCAGACCGAAGGCCGCGGTTGCGGCCGACACCAGGGCAATGTCGGGCTTGGCCCGGCCGGCGGCGAGCAGGGCGCCGGTCACCGATCCGATCGCCATCATCGAGGTCAGCAGCCCATAGCGGCCCGCTCCCGCATGGAAGACGGTCACCGACATGGTGGAGATGAAGATCGGGAAGTTGAGGCCGAAGGTACCGATCAGCAGCAGCATGAGCAGGATTGCCTTCAGATCGGGGCGCCTCCACACATAGCGGAAGCCCTCGACCAGGCCGCCGCTGCCGGCCGCGGCCCTGCTGCTCGGATGCAACTGGCCAAGGCGAAGCAGGCTGAGCGAGCAGAGCACGGCGACGAACGAGGCCGCATTGATAAGGAACACCCAGCCCGAACCAATGGCGCCGATGAGGATGCCGGCGACGGCCGGACCGATCGTCCGCGCTGCGTTGAACGACGTGGAGTTCAGTCCGACGGCGTTTGGCAGGTCAGCCTCCCTCACCAGTTCCGCGACGAATGTCTGGCGCGCCGGCGCATCGAACGCCGTGACGCAGCCGAGCAGGAACGCGAACAGGTCCACCTGCCACAGGCGGACCAACCCGGTAATGGTGAGGATGCCCAAGCCCAGGGCGAGGGCTCCCATGGTCGCCTGTGTGACCAGCAGAAGCTTGCGTCGATCGAAGTGGTCCGCCGCGAAGCCGGTCACCGGCAGCAGCAGCAATTGCGGTCCGAACTGGAGGGCCATGACCAGGCCGACCGCCGCGGCGTTGTTATGGGTCAGTTGGGTGAGCACCAGCCAATCCTGGGCGACGCGCTGCATCCAGGTTCCCACATTGGAGACCAGCGCTCCGGCCGCCCAGATCCGATAGTTGTAGCCTTTCAGCGAACGGAAGGCGGCCTTCATCGCATCCGACAGCAGCTTACCGCCCATCGAGAAGGGCGATGATTTCGGCGATCGTGCCGGTTTCGCCCAGCCGCGGGAAGATCCGCCCGACACTGTTGAGGTGGGCGTCGATGCTGCGGTCGGTCATGGCGTCGACGGCCAGCGCGACGTTGTATCCCAGCTCATGGGCCTGACGAGCAGTGGACTCGACGCCGATGCTGGTGGCGATGCCGGCGATCACCACCTGCGTGACGCCCTGTTTCCTCAAATGGTCATCGAGGCCGGTGCCAGTGAATGCGCCCCAGGTTTGCTTGGTTACCAGATGGTCCTCCGGCTGCCGATCGAGCTCGGGCACCAGATCGGTCCACCCTGGAGGAAGTTGTCCTGGAATGCGCGACTGCTCCGACCGGCCCGGCGCGCCACCGGCCACGTTGACCAGCACCACTGGCAGGTGGTGGCGGCGGAATGTCGCAGCCAAGGCGGCCGCATGACCTATCACCACGTCTGCCGGATGAACCGTGGGCAGAGAGAGGATGCCGTGCTGCAGATCAATGACGATGAGGGCCGATTTCTGGTCGAGAGTGGTCAGCGGCATAAGGGGATCTCTTTCAAGCTGGCGCAGTCACTATAGACAACACCCCCGCCGGTGTCCCGACGGGGGTGTGCAATGTGGCAGTGGCCGAAGCCGATCCGAAAAGGATCAGCCGAGTTGGGCCAGCGCGGCGTTGAAGGTCGGGCTCGGGCGCATAGCGGCCGAGGTCTTGGCGAAGTCGGGCTGGTAGTACCCGCCCATGTCCACCGGCTTGCCCTGGGCGCCGTTCAGTTCGGCGATGATCTTCTGCTCGTTTTCCGCCAGCGCCTTGGCCAGCGGGGCGAAGCGGGCCTGCAACTCCTTGTCGGCGGTTTGTGCCGCCAGGGCCTCGGCCCAGTAGAGGGCGAGGTAGAAGTGGCTGCCGCGGTTGTCCAGCTGTCCCACCTTGCGGGCCGGAGCGCGGTTGTTTTCCAGCACCTTGGCGTTGGCCTGGTCGAGGGTATCGGCCAGGACCTTAGCCCGGGCGTTGCCGAAGGTCTGGGCCAGATGTTCGAGCGACACCGCCAGGGCGAGGAATTCGCCCAGCGAGTCCCAGCGCAGATAGCCTTCCTCCTGGAACTGCTGCACATGCTTGGGCGCCGAGCCGCCGGCCCCGGTCTCGAACAGGCCGCCACCGGCCATCAGCGGCACGATCGACAGCATCTTGGCGCTGGTGCCCAGCTCGAGGATGGGGAACAGGTCGGTCAGGAAGTCGCGCAGCACGTTGCCGGTAACCGAGATGGTGTCCTGGCCCTTGCGGATGCGCTCCAGCGAGAAGCGGGTCGCTTCCTCGGGTGCCATGATGCGAATGTCGAGCCCGCTGGTGTCGTGGTCCTTCAGGTACCGGTTCACCTTGGCGATGATCTGCGCGTCGTGGCCGCGCTTGGCGTCCAGCCAGAACACGGCGGGAGCACCGGTCGCCCGGGCACGGCCGACGGCCAGCTTGACCCAGTCGCGGATTGGCGCGTCCTTGACCTGGCAGCCGCGGAAGATGTCGCCGGCTTCCACCGGCTGCTCCAGCAGCACGGCGCCTTTTTCATCGACGATGCGGACCACGCCGTCGGCCGCGATCTCGAAGGTCTTGTCGTGCGAGCCGTATTCCTCGGCCTTCTGCGCCATCAGGCCGACATTGGGCACCGAGCCCATGGTCCGCGGATCATAGGCCCCGTGCTTTTTGCAGTCATCGACCACCGCCTGGTAGACCCCGGCATAGCTGCGATCAGGGATCACCGCCTTGGTGTCGTGCAGTTTGCCGTCGGCGCCCCACATCTTGCCGCCGTCGCGGATCATCGGCGGCATCGAGGCGTCGATGATGACGTCCGAGGGCACATGCAGGTTGGTAATGCCCTTGTCCGAGTTGACCATGGCCAGCTCCGGCCCCTTGGTCCGGCAGGCGGCGATGTCGGCCTCGATCTCAGCCCGCTTGGCTTCCGGCAAGGTGGCCAGCTTGGCGTAGAGGTCGCCCAGGCCGTTGTTCGGATTGATACCGGCAGCACGCAAGGCGTCGCCATGCTTGGCGAACACGTCGGCGAGATAGACCGAGACGGCGTGGCCGAACATGATCGGGTCAGAGACCTTCATCATGGTCGCCTTCAGGTGCAGCGACAGCATGATTCCGGTCTTCTTGGCCTCGTCCATCTGGCGGGTGAGGAAGGCGCGCAGGGCGCGGCGGCTCATCACCGCGGCGTCGATTACCTCGCCGGCCAGGAGAGGGGTCTTGTCCTTGAGCACCTTGGTGGTGCCGTCCTTGCCGACGAACTCGATCTTCGCCGTGCAGGCGGCGGGAACGGTCACCGATTTTTCGCTGCCGTAGAAGTCGCCCTCGGTCATATGGGCGACATGGGTCCGCGAGTCGGCACTCCAGGGGGACATCTTGTGCGGGTTGTTGCGGGCGTATTGCTTGACCGCGGCGGCAGCGCGACGGTCCGAGTTGCCTTCGCGCAGCACCGGATTGACCGCGCTGCCCAGGACCTTGCCGTAGCGCGCCTTGATTTCCTTCTCGGCCTCGGTCTTCGGTTCTTCGGGATAATCGGGAACCTTGTAGCCGTGCGCCTGCAGCTCCTTGATCGCCGCCTTCAGCTGCGGGACCGAAGCGGAAACGTTGGGCAGCTTGATGATGTTGGCGTCGGCGCGGGTGGTCAGATCGCCCAGCTCGGCCAGTTGGTCGTTGATGCGCTGGGCAGGCGTCAGGTTCTCAGGGAAGTTGGCGATGATGCGTCCGGCCAGCGAGATGTCCCGCGTTTCCACGGCGACACCGGCGGCGGCGGTGAAGGCCTGGACGATAGGGAGCAGGGAATAGGTCGCCAGGGCCGGGGCTTCGTCGACCTGGGTCCAAATGATCTTGGGCGTTTGATTGGTCATGGGGATATCCGTTCCGAAAGTCTGAGCAGTCCGATGAGTCCGTCACGGCCTGAAAAGCCGTCAACCCGGGCGGAGGCAGGCCGTGCGGAAAACGTGCCGCCGCCCTCGTTTTCGCGGCCTGCCGACCGGCAGGCCGCGGTTCCCCTCCTCAGACGGCGACGGTATCCGCCACCCCGCGGAAGTCGGCGATCTGGTCGAAGTTCATGTAGCGGTAGATATCGGCGGCCTTCTGGTTGACCACCGCCACCTGTTCCATGTATTCCGCCGGCGTCGGGATCCGCCCCATCAGGGCGCAGACCGCCGCCAACTCGGCGGAACCAAGATAGACCCGGGTATCGATGCCCAGTCGGTTCGGGAAGTTGCGTGTCGAGGTGGACATGGCGGTCGAGCCCTTGCGGACCTGTGCCTGGTTTCCCATGCACAAGGAACAGCCGGGCATCTCCATGCGGGCGCCGGATTTGCCGAACACCCCGTAATAGCCTTCCTCGTTCAGGATCATGGCGTCCATCTTCGTGGGCGGCGCCACCCACAGCCGCGTCGGGATGTCGGTTTTGCCGTCCAGCACTTTGGCGGCAGCGCGGAAGTGGCCGATATTGGTCATGCAGGAGCCGATGAATACCTCGTCGATCTTGTCGCCGGCGACCTGGGAGAGCAGCTTCACATCGTCCGGATCGTTCGGGCAGGCGACGATCGGCTCCTTGACGTCGGCCAGGTCGATCTCGATCACTGCGGCGTATTCGGCGTCGGCGTCCGGGGCCAGCAGCGCCGGCTTGGCGATCCACGCCTCCATCGCCTTGATGCGCCGCTCAAGGCTGCGGCGGTCCTGGTAGCCGTTGGCGATCATCCACTTCATCAGGGTGATGTTGGACCGCATGTATTCGATGACCGGCTCCTTGTTGAGCCGCACCGCGCAGCCGGCGGCCGAGCGCTCGGCCGAAGCGTCACTCAATTCGAATGCCTGTTCCACCTTCAGGTCGGGCAGGCCTTCGATCTCCAGGATGCGGCCCGAGAAGACGTTCTTCTTGCCCTGCTTCTCGACGGTCAGCAGTCCCTGGCGGATGGCGTAGAGCGGGATGGCGTTGACCAGATCGCGCAGCGTCACGCCCGGCTGCAGCTTGCCCTTGAAGCGAACCAGCACGCTTTCCGGCATGTCGAGCGGCATAACCCCGGTGGCGGCGGCGAAGGCCACCAGGCCCGAGCCGGCGGGGAAGGAGATGCCAATGGGGAAGCGAGTGTGGGAGTCACCGCCGGTGCCGACGGTGTCGGGCAGCAGCAGGCGGTTCAGCCAGGAATGGATCACCCCGTCGCCGGGCTTGAGCGCCACGCCGCCCCGGGTCGCGATGAAGCCCGGCAGCTCGTGGTGCATCTTGACGTCCACCGGTTTCGGGTAGGCGGCGGTGTGGCAGAAAGACTGCATGACCATGTCGGCCGAGAAGCCGAGGCAGGCTAGGTCTTTCAACTCGTCGCGGGTCATCGGGCCGGTGGTATCCTGCGAGCCCACGGTGGTCATTTTCGGCTCGCAATAGGTGCCCGGGCGAACGCCCTGGCCTTCGGGCAAGCCGCAGGCCCGGCCGACCATCTTCTGGGCGAGCGAGAATCCCTTGCCCGTGTCGACGGGTGCCTTGGGCAGGCGGAACAGGGTCGAGGGGGCCAGGCCCAGCGCTTCGCGCGCCTTGGCCGTCAGCCCGCGCCCGATGATCAGCGGAATGCGGCCGCCGGCGCGGACCTCGTCGAAGATCACCTCGGACTTGACCTTGAACTCGGCGATGACCGCCCCGTTCTTCAACGCCTTGCCTTCATAGGGGCGCAGCTCGACCACATCGCCCATGGCCATTTTCGAGACATCGAGTTCGATGGGCAGGGCGCCGGCATCCTCCATGGTGTTGTAGAAGATCGGGGCGATCTTCGAGCCCAGGCAGACGCCGCCGAAGCGCTTGTTGGGAACGAAGGGGATGTCTTCACCGGTCCACCACAGGACTGAGTTGGTGGCGGATTTGCGCGACGAGCCGGTGCCGACCACGTCGCCCACATAGGCCACCAGATTGCCCTTCGCTTTCAGCCCGTCCAGCTGCTTGATCGGCCCGCGGCTGCCGGCTTCGTCAGCCTCGATGCCGGGGCGCTGGTTCTTCAGCATGGCCAGCGCGTGCAGCGGGATGTCGGGGCGGCTCCAGGCGTCCGGGGCGGGCGACAGGTCGTCGGTGTTGGTTTCGCCGGTAACCTTGAAGATGGTGACGGTCAGGCTCTGCGGTACCTCGGGGCGCGAGGTGAACCACTCGGCATCGGCCCAGGACTTGATCACGGCCTTGGCGTTGGCGTTGCCTTTGTCGGCCGCTTCCTTGATATCGTGGAAGTAGTCGAACACCAGCAGCGTCTTCTTCAGCCCTTCGGCCGCTGCCGCTCCGCATTCGGGGCTGGCCAGCAGTTCGATCAGCGGCCCGATGTTGAAGCCGCCCAGCATGGTGCCCAGCAATTCCGTCGCCTTGACCTTGGTGATCAGCGGGCAGACCACTTCACCCTTAGCCAGCTTGGCGAGGAATTCGGCCTTGACCTTCGCGGCATCGTCGACGCCGGCCGGTACGCGATGGGTAATGAGGTCGACCAGAACCTGTTCCTCGCCCTTCGGCGGCGCCATCAGCAGGCCGACGAGATCGGTGGTTTGCGCGGCGGACAGAGGCAAGGGCGGAATCCCGAGCGCGGCACGCTCGGCGACATGCTGGCGGTAAGCTTCAAGCATGGGAACAACTCCCTGGTCATGGTAAGGCGATCGGCCCTTGTTGCAGGGCCGGGGGGCGGTAGTTTTTGGGTCGATTTTTGGGACGGCTTACACCACATATTGCCGCCCTTGTCCAGAAGATACGTTCGGCAACCGGGGCAAATTCGGAAGATTATTGCGCTACAGTTGAGGAGTATGCTCGCATAAGTTTTGAGTTTCTTGCTCCTGGCGATTTTGCTTGGCGCTCCTGCCCGTTTTGCTATGGTGCCGAGCCATGACCGAGGGACCTCTTTCCTCCACCTTTTCAGCCGACGGCTTGGCCTGCGTGCGCGGCGAGCGCGTGGTTTTTGCGCATCTCGAGTTCCGCTTGACGTCGGGCGAAGCACTTTTTCTGCTTGGCCCCAACGGCAGCGGCAAGTCGAGTCTGTTGCGTCTTCTGGCCGGCCTGCTGAAACCGGCGGCCGGGCGGCTGGCCTGGGACGGTCAGCCAGTCGCCGAGGACCGCGAAGCCCATGCCGCGCGCATTCACTATGTCGGACATCACGACGCCATCAAGCCGGTGCTGTCGGTTTTGGAGAACCTTCGCTTCTGGGCGCGGCTGCATGATCCCGAAGCCGGCGACGCCCGGGCACAGGCGGCGCTCGAGCGTTTCGGCCTGTGGCATCTGCGCAGCATACCGGGCAAGCTGCTGTCGGCCGGCCAGAAGCGCCGGCTGAACCTGTCGCGCCTGCTTGCCGCGCCGGCCCCCGTGTGGCTGCTCGACGAACCCAGCGTCGCACTGGACAAGGCTTCGGTTCGGACCTTGGAAGCGGTGATCGCCGAGCATCGGGCCCAAGGGGGAATGGTGGTCCTGTCGACCCATGCGGATATCGACCTGCCGGATGCGGGAACCTTGTATCTCGACCGCTTCGCCCCCAGGCCGGCCGAGGCGGCGGAGGCCTGGATATGAATCGTCTGGCGGAAATCATTCGCCGGGACTTGCGCCTTGCCCTGCGTCAGGGCAGCGACAGCGTGATGGTGGTCACCTTCTTCGTGCTGACCGTGGTCCTGTTCCCGTTTGGGTTGGGGCCGGAAGCGAACTTGCTGGAAAGAACCAGCGCGGGCGTGCTATGGGTAACCGCACTATTGGCGTCCATGCTGTCGCTCGACCGCCTGTTTCTGGCCGATTACGAAGATGGCAGCCTGGAATTGCTGGCCTTGACCCCGACCGCCCTCGAATTGCTGGTCATCGGCAAGGTCGCAGCCCACTGGCTGACGACCGGATTACCCCTGATCGTGGCGGCGCCGGTTCTGGCGGTATTGTTGCACATGAATGCCGACGGCTTCGCGACGCTGTTGTTCACTATGTTGCTGGGAACCCCCACCTTGAGTTTGATCGGGGCCATGGGGGCGGCTTTGGTGTTGGGCGCGCGCCGGGGTGGCGTACTGCTGTCCCTGCTGGTGCTGCCGCTCTACGTGCCGGTGCTGATTTTCGGCGTCGGCGCCATCGATGCGGCGGTGCAGGGCCTGCCGGCCAAGGCCCAGCTGCTGCTGTTGGGGGGCATGCTGGTCGCCGCATTGCCGCTGGCGCCTTGGGCCGCCGCGGCGGCGTTGCGTCAGGCCCTCGAGTAAGATGATCAAGCGATAGTTCGATTCGCTGGAAAAGTTTTTGGACTAGCTGTAGAACGTGGCGCCATGCATCGCTTTGCCAATCCTATGAGGTTTGTCCGACTGGCTGCGGCGATCCAGCCGTGGACGGCCGGGGTAACCCTTATCCTTCTGGCTTTGGGCCTGTATTTCGGTCTTTTCGACTCACCCGCCGATTACCAGCAGGGCGAAAGCGTGCGCATCATGTATGTGCATGTTCCGTCGGCCTGGCTGGCCATGGCGGCCTATTCGACCATGGCCTTCGCCTCGGGTGTTGGTCTGGTGTGGAAGCATCCGCTGGCCGATCTGATCGCCAAGGCGGCATCCCCCATCGGCGCGGCCTTCACCTTTGTCTGCCTGGTTACCGGCTCGTTGTGGGGCAAGCCCATGTGGGGCACCTGGTGGGCCTGGGACGCGCGCCTGACCAGCATGCTGATCCTCTTCTTCCTTTATCTGGGCCATATGGCGTTGCTGAACGCCTTCGACGATCCGACGCGCGGCACCAAGGCGGCGGGCATCCTGGCCCTGGCGGGGTTCGTCAACATCCCGATCATCAAGTTCTCGGTGGATTGGTGGAACACGCTGCACCAGCCCGCCAGCGTCTCGAAGGTCGGCATGCCGACGATCGATCCTTCGATGTTGCTGCCGCTGATGCTGATGGGCGTGGCATTCACCACCTTTTTCGTCACCGTGCTGCTGATCAGGGTTCGCTCCGAAATCCTGGCGGCGAAAGTCAGGGCGATCCGGCTGAACCAGATACACTCCGCTCCGGGAGCCATTTCCGGCGAGCTGGTCGGCGAGAGTCCTCGGTAGGAAGGAAGCATGACCTCATTGGCGACGTATTTTTCCATGGGCGGCTATGGCGGCTTCGTGTGGCCGGCCTATGCGCTGACCGCAGTGGTGATGGTCGGCCTGGTGGTCGTCACCTGGCGCGGTCTCAAGGCCCGCGAGGCGGAACTGAAAGCGCTGCAGGAGCTGATGCCCGGGCGGCGCGGACGGACCCACGAGGCCCAGGACCAGTGACCAACCGGTAAGCGTGTGTTCCGGGCACTAAGGGAGTTGGACAAGACGTGACGCGCAAACAGCGGCGGCTCTATTTCGTTCTGCTGGGGATGCTGGCCCTGGGCGCGGCAACGGCCCTGGTCCTCACCGCAATCAATGACACCTTGGTGTATTTCTATACGCCTGCCGACATCCAGGCGAAGCATGTGGGGCCGAACCGGCGCTTCAGGCTCGGCGGATTGGTCGAGAAGGGCTCGGTGGTGAAGAAGGGCGAGACAGTCGACTTCAAGGTGACTGATCTCACCGCTTCGCTGGCGGTGACCTACACCGGGGTCCTGCCCGACCTGTTCCGCGAAGGCCAGGGCGTAGTCGCCGAAGGCAAGCTGGACGGGCAGGGAATGTTCCACGCCAGCGAGGTCCTGGCCAAGCACGACGAGAAGTACATGCCGAAGGAAGTTTCCGACGCATTGAAGAAGTCGGGTCAGTGGCGAGAGGAGAATGCGTCCAAATGATCCCGGAAACCGGACATTTTGCCCTGATCCTGGCGCTGATGGTCGCGCTGGTGCAGGCAACGGTGCCGATGATCGGCGCAAGCCGCGGCGACCGTGCGTGGATGGATCTGGCCAGGCCGGCCGCTTTCGCCCAGTTCGCGCTGGTCGCCATCGCTTTCGGTGCGTTGGTCACCTGCTATGTGACAAGCGATTTCTCGGTGCTCAACGTGGCCCAGAATTCGCACACCGACAAGCCACTGCTCTACAAGGTATCGGGCGTTTGGGGCAATCACGAAGGCTCCATGCTGCTCTGGGTCTTCATCCTGGGCCTCTACGGCATGGCGGTGGCCGCCGCCGGGGGCAACTTGCCGCCGGCCCTGCGGGCCCGGGCGCTGGCCATCCAGGCGATGATCGCCATCGGCTTCATCCTGTTCATCCTGCTGACCTCCAATCCGTTCGCGCGGCTGGATCCGGCGCCATTCAACGGCAATGGCCTGAACCCGCTGTTGCAAGACCCCGGGTTGGCCTTCCATCCGCCCATGCTGTACCTGGGCTATGTCGGCTTTTCGATGGCTTTCTCCTTCGCCATCGCGGCGCTGATCGAGGGCCGGGTCGACGCCGCCTGGGCGCGCTGGGTGCGGCCCTGGTCGCTGCTCGCCTGGTGCTCGCTGACGCTCGGCATCGGGCTCGGCTCCTGGTGGGCATATTACACCCTGGGCTGGGGCGGCTGGTGGTATTGGGATCCGGTGGAGAACGCGTCCTTCATGCCTTGGCTCGCCGGCACAGCGCTGCTGCATTCCTCCATCGTGGTGGAGAAGCGTGACACCCTGAAGGCGTGGACAATCCTCCTGGCCATCATCACCTTCTCACTGTCCCTGCTGGGCACCTTCCTGGTGCGTTCGGGCGTGCTGACCTCGGTGCACAGTTTCGCTTCAGATCCAGCACGCGGTGTCTTCGTCTTGGCTCTGCTGGTGGTGGTCACCGGCGGTTCGCTGACGCTGTTCGCCTTCCGCGCGTCCGCCCTAAAGGGCGGCGGCCTGTTCGCCCCCATTTCGCGCGAAGGCAGCCTGCTGCTCAACAACGTGCTGATGAGCACGGGCGCGGGAACAGTGCTGCTGGGCACCCTCTATCCCCTGTTCACCGACGCCCTCAACCTGGGCAAGGTCTCGGTCGGCCCGCCGTTCTTCAACTCGGTTTTCCTGCCGCTGATGGTGCCCATGGTGGTGACCATGGCGATCGGGCCCCTGCTGCAGTGGAAGCGCGGCGATCTGGCCGGTGCGTTGTCGCGGCTGAAAGTGGCTTTCGCCGCCACCGTGGCGGTAGCCGTCGCGACCTGGCTGCTGGCCGGTGGTGCCGCCGGCCCGCTATGGGCGGCGGGCGGCTTGGGTCTGGCGGCCTGGCTGTTCGTCGGCACGCTCATCGAATGGGCCGAGCGGGTGCGGTTGGGGCGCTGCTCATTCGGCGAGTTCCTCCAGCGCTGCCGCCATCTGCCGCGATCGGCCTATGGCATGACCATTACCCATGCGGGACTGGCCCTCGTCATTGTCGGAATTACCGGATCGACCGCCTGGAAGACCGAGCATATCCAGGTGATGCACCCGGGCCAGACGGTGGACGTCGCCGGCTACCAGGTGACCCTCGACGGCACCCAGGACAACATCCCCGGGCCCAACTACACGGCGTTGCGCGCGACCTTCACGGCGCGCAAGGACGGCAAGCTGATCGCCGTGATGAATCCCGAAAAGCGGCAATATACCATGCCGCCGCGGCCGACCACGGACGCCGCCATCCACACCAACCTGATCGGCGACCTCTATGTGGTGATCGGTGATCCGGACGGGGCAGGCGGTTTTGTCACCAGGCTTTACTACAATCCGCTGGTGCCGTGGATCTTCCTCGGAACGGTGATCATGGTGGGCGGCGGCCTGGTGTCGCTGACCGATCGGCGCTACCGCGTCGGGGCTCCGCTGCGCACCGCGCGGGCGGTTGCCGCCGCGGCGCGAGCCTGACGGGAAGGGAGCGATTTCATGCGTCGTTGGACGGTGGCCCTGCCTTTGGCGGTGTTCTTTGTGCTGGTCGGGTTCTTCATCTGGCGCCTGGACCTGATGGAACATGGCGACATGCCGAATATCATTCCGTCGGTGATGATCAACAAGCCGGTGCCGAATTTCGACCTGCCGCCCCTGCTGTTGGACAAAGCCGGGTTGAAGTCGAGCGATCTCAGGGGGCAGGTGACTTTGGTCAACTTCTTCGCCTCCTGGTGCATTCCCTGTCGGGAGGAGCATCCGCTGCTCAACGGAATCGGCGAAAAGGTGCGCTTGGTGGGGATCGTCTACAAAGATACTCCGGAACAGGCCCGCGCTTATCTGACCCGCCTCGGCGATCCCTACAAGGCGCTTGGCATCATCAACTCCAATCTGGATCCCAAGGACCCTAAGTCACAGGTGGGAATCGACTTCGGAGTGACCGGGGTGCCGGAGAGCTTCCTGGTTGACAAGCAAGGGGTCATCCGCTTCAAGCAGATCGGTCCCTTCACTCCCACCGACATCAAGACCAAGTTGCTGCCGCTGGTGGCGGAGCTGAACAAATGATCGCGAAGAAACTTTTCGCCGCCATCGTTCTGATGGCAGTTGCCGTCGGCCCGGCATGGGCCGTTCAGCCGAACGAGATGTTGAAGGATCCCAAGCTGGAGGGGCGTGCGCGCGAGCTGAGCAAGGATCTCCGCTGCTTGGTCTGTCAGAACGAATCCATCGACGACTCCGACGCCGATTTGGCGCATGACCTTCGTGTCCTGTTGCGCCAGCGCCTGCAGGCCGGCGACACCGACGCGCAGGCCAAGCAATATCTGGTCGACCGCTACGGCGACTACGTCCTGCTCAAGCCGCCGTTCAAGACCTCGACCCTGGTCTTGTGGCTGGGGCCGTTCGCATTCCTGTTGGTGGGGGCGGGAATCGCCGCAGCCTATTATCGGCGGCGTACGGCCACCGCCGTAGCCGCCGATCCGGCGGTGGCGCCGTTGAGCGAGGCGGAAAGCCGCCGCCTTGCCGCCCTGTTGGAGGACGACAAAAAGTCATGACGCTTTGGATCATCTTTGCCGCCCTGACCCTGGGCACACTCGGCTTCCTCGTCGTTCCCCTGCTGCGGCGGCCGGCGGCGGCGCCGGCGCGAGTCGACTACGATATCGTGGTCTATCGGGACCAGCTGGCCGAGGTGGCAAAGGACGTCGAACGCGGGCTGCTGACTGATGAGCAGGCGGCGGCGGCGAAGACCGAGATCCACCGGCGCATGCTTGCGGCCGAAGACGCCGAGCTGACGGCGCCGAAGGGTGATTTCCGCGCGGGCAGCAAGAAGCTGCGGGTGGCAGCGGCGGTGATCATCGGTATCGGCATCCCCGCAGCCTCTGTTGCCGTGTACAACCGCCTCGGCTCGCCGGAATTGCCGGGGCAGCCTTTTGCTTCGCGCCAAGCCGACCCGGATTTCCGGATGACGGCCCTGGTCTCGCGTCTCGAGGCCGACCTTCAGCAGAAACCAGATGCCGACGGATATGTCACCCTGGCGCGCACCTACACGTCGATGCGCCGCTATCCGGATGCTGCCGCGGCCTTCCAGCGGGCTATTCAGTTGGGGGCGGTGAACTCCGAGACGGTGGCCGACATGGCCGAGGCGATCGTGCTGTCCAATGATGGGCAGGTGGTGCCCGAGGCGCGCCAAGCATTCCAGCAAGTGCTGACGCTGGACAAGGATGATCCGCGGGCGCGCTTCTATCTGGGCTTGGCCAAGGCTCAGATCGGAAAATACGCCGAGGCAGTGTCGATCTGGCGTGACCTGGAAAAGGGCAGCCCGGAAGGGGCGCCCTGGCTTCCCATGCTGCGGGAGCATATTCAGCAATATGCCAAGCTGGGTGGGTTTGATCCGGCGACCATCGATCCGGTACCGCCGGCGCCCGCTGGGGTCGCCTCGGCCAAGGGTCCCAACCCTCATGCGAGCGAGGACGGGCCAGCCGCCTCGGGTATGCCGGAAGGCGCTGCTGCTGCTGCGGTGATGGCGCAGTCGCCGGAGGACCGGGCGAAGACTATCCGCTCGATGGT
Source organism: Pseudomonadota bacterium (assembly GCA_021793155.1). Taxonomy (GTDB): domain Bacteria; phylum Pseudomonadota; class Alphaproteobacteria; order Rhodospirillales; family Magnetospirillaceae; genus DUZF01. The sequence goes on from JAJYTF010000022.1 coordinate 48,320, forward strand.
GGAAGGCCTGGCGGCCCGCCTTCAGCAATCGCCCGACGACTACGACGGCTGGCTGAAACTGGCCCGCGCCTACAAGGTGTTGGGAGACCTGGACAAGGCCAAGGACGCCGCAGGCCATGCGGTAAAGCTGAAGCCGCAGTCGGTGGAGCCCAAGCTCGCGCTGGCCGAGATCCAGATCGCCCAAGCGCAGGGCGACAAACTCCCGGCCGACTTCGTCGCCAACATGCGTGACGTCCAGGCCCTGGATCCGGCCAATGAAGCAGCCATGTACTATATTGGCATGGCCGAGGCGCAGGCAGGTCATCCGGCGGCTGCCCGGGAGTTGTGGACCAAGCTCCTGGCCAAGCTGCCGGCCGACGCGCCGGAACGCCAGGACGTAGCCAAGCGGCTGGACGGACTGCCGAAGAACTAGTGGTCCGCCCCAGACGCTTGGTCCCCAAGCGCCTGGATCAGGCGGCCCACCAACCAATTGAATTGTGGTGAAAATTCGACGGCTGGTGGCGGTACCATCCGTCGGATTTTCACCACTAGGCGACGTCGCGAATGAATTCGCCGGCGATCTTCAGCACATCCGCCGGCGTCCTGCGCAGGATGCGGAAGTCGGTGCGTCCGGCGCCGAATTCGTCGAGGGCGATGCGACAGCAAAGGCACCGCGCCATTTTGAATCCTCGTAATGTCGCCTGCACGTTATCCATGGCCAAGGCCTCGGGCACTTCCAGTCCGATCACGCCGGCCGGCAGGCCGGTCTCGACCAGGAATCTCTCCATCAGCTCGAAATACCCACAGTCGTGCCGTTCGGTCTTGCCGACGTTGACACATAGCCGCAGGTTGGCGCGGCCCGCCGCTGCCACCGGGCGCCTTGGAGGAGAGCCTGCCGCATTACCCAGCGGCCGATGGGCCGGCATCAGGCCGACCCCCTTGGCAAGTGAAAGGAACTGGCCTGGGACCATCAGTCCGATGTCGGGATGCCGCCAGCGCAACAGGGACTCGGCACCAGTTACCTCGCCGGTGCGGAGGCTCACCAGAGGCTGGTAGTGGATCTCCAGCGCACCTACGGTGACGGCCTGGCGCAACGCGCCTCCAAGACCTGACGCTGGAAGGCCTTTTTTCGATATATCCGCCGAGGCGAAGCGGAACGAGCCGTAACCCGGCTTCTTGGCGCTGTACGTCGCTTCGTCGGCGCGGCGCAGCAGGGTCGCTCCGTCGCTGCCATCGGCAGGATGCAGGGCTGATGCCGATACGGGTGGAAACAGTCCGCGTACGGCCTTCGATGAGGAACGGCTCGGTGAAATGACGAAGGATCTTCTTGGCTACCGTCGCGGCGTTGCGGAAGTCGTTGATGTCCTGGAGCAGCAGGGTGAACTCGTCGCCCCCCATCGTGCTACCGTATCTTCGTGCCGGACCGCGGGGCGCAGGCGCGCCGCGACCTGGATGAGCAAGGAATCCCCTGCGGGATGGCCGAGGCTGTCGTTGATTTCCTTGAACCGATCGAGGTCGAGGAACAGGGCGGCGACCACCAGGCGATTGCGCTCGGCATGGGCGAGGGCGCGCTCCAGATGTTCGTGGAACAGCGACCGGTTGGGCAGCCCGGTGAGCGGATCGTGGTCGGCTTGGTGCCGCAATCGCTTTTCGGCTTGCTTCAGCACCGTGATGTCGCTGAACACGCCCACGCAGTTGGAGACGGAGCCATCCTCGGCCTTATCGCCCGCGAAGCAAACCGTGCGGTTGCAGCTATGAATTCACCGAATCCGCCAGAAGGTAGACATCCGCCGGAGTGTCCGCCAACTCGAACAGCAGCCGTCCGCAGACGGCCAGGATGAGGGCCGCTAACAGCACCCGGGTGGTTTCGGCCCGCAGACGGGAGCCGAAGCGCGCGCCGAGCTGGGCGCCGACCACGCCGCCGACCAGCAAGGCCAGCATCAGGACGATATCGACCGTCTGGGTGTGCACGGCCTGCAGAAAGGTGACGTTGGCCGTGACGAACACCACCTGGAACAGCGAGGTGCCGATGACTACGGAGGTCGGCATTTCGAGCAGGTAGATCATCATCGGCACCAGGATGAATCCGCCGCCGACGCCCATGATCGCCGACAGCAGGCCGCCGACCGAACCTACCGCCAATGGCAGAAGGGCGCTGATATAAAGCCCCGATCGCGGAAAGCGCATCTTGAACGGCAGATTGGCCCAGCGATGCCGGTGCCGCTTGCGCGGCCGCATGGGGCGCCGGGTGGCCGCCAGCGAGGTCAGGCTTTCGGCCAGCATGGTCCCGCCGACGAAGCCGAGAAACAGGACGTAGCTGATGTCGATGACCAGATCCACTTGGCCAAGGTCGCGCAGCCATCCGAATAGCCATACGCCGAGGGCCGACCCGATGATGCCACCGGCCACCAGGACCAGTCCCATTCGAATATCGACATTGCGCCGGCGCCAGTGCGCAATGGCTCCGGAAACCGAAGCTCCTACCACCTGGTTGGCGCCCGAGGCGACAGCGACGGGCGAGGGGACGCCAAGAAAAATCAGCAACGGTGTGAGCAGAAATCCGCCGCCGACGCCGAACAGCCCGGACAAAAACCCCACCCCGCCCCCCAACAGGAGCAAGGCAAGGCCGCTGACCGACATTCCGGCGATGGGCAGGTAAACGCTCACGCCGGCCGTGTTTCCATCATACGGTGGCGCCACATTCGACCGGCGCTCCGGCAGCCATCCAGGCCAGGATTCCGCCGGCCAGCCGGTTGATCTCGCCCTTGTAGCCGGTGGCGAGCAACCGGGCGGCGGCAAGGCCGCAACGCTGGCCCGACCGGCAATGCAGCAGAAGCTTCTTGTCCTCGCCGACGGCCGGCATCTTCGAAGGGTCGAATTCGGAGAGGGGAAGCAGTTGGGCTCCCGGAATATGCTGCGCGGCAAACTCGTGACGTTCGCGAACGTCGACCACGACCGCCGCCCCAGAATTGATCCAGTGCAACGCCGTCGCGACATCGACCATCTTTACTTGCTGGTTCATTTCCATCCTTTCCTTTGGAGTGATTCTATCATGGTGACGGGGTAGGGCTTTGGCAAGGTTCACCAGTCCGCCAGCAAACTCAGGCACCGTCCGGCGGGCGCCGATGGATGCGGGGACTATGGTGCAAATGTTTCTTGTGGAGCGCGTGTTTCTTGACGTCCGGACGAGCCTTATGCCGGGAGTGCGCGCTGGCATGGACTTTCGTCTTGTGCTGCGGCGTTTTGTGGTGCGATGCGGCCGAGGCCGGCGTCCGAGGCGTGGCGGCGGTTCGCTGCGGCGCGGCCGCCTGAAGCGGTGATGCCATAAGCGACGACAGCACTAGGGCCAGGATTGTGGCGGCGATAGCGGAGTGACGTCTCATCAAAGGAGAATGCCTTGTCGAGACTGGGCCGTAAAGGCCCAGCGGGATGAGCGGACTCCTTGGTGCATCCCTCAACAGGGAAGACGGTGGCCCAATTTTCGTCGATTGCGAGGGAGAGGCGCCGCCGCGCCTTGAGGGGGATGGAAGTCGCCCCCACATGAGCGCCGTTCCGCTGGGTTAGCACGGCGGCAAGGTGGGATAAGCCGTACCGGGGGTCAACCGGTGGCGGGCCGACGAGGGCTGGCGGAACGCTCTGTTCAATGCGCTGAAGACTGGAGATCGCAATGGCTACTGGAACGGTCAAATGGTTCAACCCAACCAAGGGCTACGGCTTCATTATGCCTGACGACGGCGGTAAGGATGTGTTCGTGCACGTCTCGGCGGTAGAGCGAGCCGGTATGCACTCCCTCAGCGAAGGGCAGAAGGTGGGCTACGAGTTGGCGCGCGGCGACCGTGGCCGAGTCTCGGCCGTAAACCTGACGGTCCAGGACTGACCCTCCGGCAGCCAGCCGGGTGGCTTGCGGCGGTCTCGACGGACCGCCGTTTTCTTTTGTAGAGTTCAGACAGTCCGGAAAGAACCGAAGGTCGGCCCAGGATGTCCGAAATCAGCCTAGATGCCCGCGGCCTGATCTGCCCGCTGCCCGTGCTGCGGGCCAAGAAGATGCTGAACGGCGTGCCGCCCGGGGGCGAGCTTACCGTGCTGGCGACGGATCCCAGCTCCGTCTCCGATTTTCAGGCGTTCTGCCGGCAACCCGGCTTGGAGCTGGTGGAATGGGCGGAAGACGCCGAGGGCGTCTTCCGCTACCGCATCCGCAAGACGGGATGAGGCTCGGGAATTACTCGACGATGTCCCGATAGGCGTGCCAGCTGGCGAAGGCGAGCAAGGGCAGAGTGACAGCCAGGCCGATGAAGGCGGTGGCGAAACCGATCCCGATCAGCAGGACGATGGTCGCCGCCCAGCCCGAGAGCACCCGCCAATTTTCGCGGAACGCCGCGACGCTGGTGGTCATGGCCAGGCTGGCCGACATGTCGTGGTCGAGCAGCATGGGGATCGACACCACCGAGATGGCGAATACCACGATGGCGATGACGGCACCCGCCGCCGTGCCAACCATCAGGAAGGGCAGGAATGCGGGCGAAGTGATCATGCCGTAGACGAAATTTTCCAGCGGCGGCGGCGATGCGTGAAAGAACAGCATGAAGATCAGTAGGGCCACCTGCATCCAGGCGGCTACGCTCAGCATCAATACCAATCCCATGGCGCCCAGGCCTCGGGGATTGCGATTGAATGCCCGCAGCGCGTGTTCGAAGCTCACCGCGTCGCCACGCTCGATCCGTCGACTGACATCGTAGAGCCCGACCGCCAGGAGAGGGGCGACCAGGAAAAATGCGGCGATCGCTACTGGCACCAGGCTGCCCAAACCGAGACTGTTCAGACCAAGGACGATCAGGTAGCCGGCGATGACGAAAATGCCGCCATACGCCAGCGACAATATGGGGGCTCGGCGGAAGTCGCCCCAACCGGCGGCCAGCCAGAGGCTGGCGTCCTCGATGGCGATGCGCCGTACGGCTTCACGTCGAAAGGTCAATCCGGAAAGACTGTCCGTGATCATGGTCGATCCTCCCCTGTCTCTCGGGTGAGACAATACTCCAGCCTTCCCCAAGTTTGCCTTGCGGGCTAGCCAAGAGGAAGGTCTATTTGAGAATAATTCGTATTAGCGGGAATACATCGCCCGAACTCCGACTTTTCGCATTGGGCTTTCAGTGGTCCGCCCCAGACGCTTGGTTTCCAAGCGTCTGGATAAGGCTCCCCACCAACTAATTGAATTGTGGTCAGAAGCTGATGGATGGTGTGGGACCCATCCGTCAGCTTCTGACCCTGGCTGGCCTTTTACCGCCGCTCGCCGCTCCCCAGATAACCGTTGGATATCGAGGTCGAACAAGCGAGGCCCGTCCATGCTCATCCGTCAGGGGAAGTCCAGCGCCTTCAGCCGAAGAAACCGCCGCCTGGGGGCGATCCTCGGAGTGGTTGCCGCATTGCTCTACGTGGCCATTGCCTTGCGCTGGTCCGGTGGATTCTAAGACGATGGCCGCCATCTTGCCGCATGTTACTGCGGCCCTGAATGCAGCCGCGGCGATCCTGCTGCTGATCGGGTTTGCGCTGATCCGGCAAGGGCGCAGACAGGCCCACCGCGGAGTCATGACGGCCGCGGTGGTGACATCGGGATTGTTCCTCGTCGCCTACCTGCTGCACCATGTCACCACTCCATTGTTCGCATTTCGCGGGCAAGGGCTGATCCGTCCCATCTATTTCGCCATGCTTGCCTCGCATGTGACCATGGCGGTCGTGGCGGCGCCCATGGTGGTGATCACTTTTCGCCGTGCGCGGCTGGGACTGTTCGACCGGCATCGCGGTCTGGCCCGGTGGACGTTTCCGGTCTGGCTGTATGTGTCGGTGACCGGGATTGCCGTCTATGTGCTGCTTTACCACGTCTATCGGGTGGAGGCGTGATGCGCGACACCCTCGAACTTCCGCCAGGTTTGCCGCCGGTCGGCCTCGACGCCGCGGCGCGTCGCGCCCTGTCCGGATGGCTGCTGCTGGCTGTCGGTTCTCTGGCGGTGGCGGGAGGGTTGGCGCTGCTCCTGGCGCTGGCCCGCACTCCGGTAGTCCAGGACTGGCTGCCCTGGCCGTGGCAGACCTTCTTCCGCAAGGCCCTTGTCGCCCATGTGGTCTTCGCCTTCGTCGTCTGGTATCTGGCGATGCTGGGGGGGCTGGCGGCGGCGGCGCGGCCAGGCAGCAAGACGAGCCTGGCCGGTCTGGCCCTTGCCACCTCCGGGGCAATGCTTCTGCTCGTGCCGACCCTGACCAATCAGGGCGAAGCTTCGCTGAACAACTATGTTCCCGTTCTCGTTCACCCGTTCTTCTATGGCGGGCTGGGGCTGCTGGCCCTGGGCGTGTCGCTGCCCGTTCTGCATCTGCTGCTGCGTCCGCCGGTGTGGGGTGGCGCCCTGGCGATGGGGGTGGGATCGGCCGGGGTGGTCTACCTGCTTGCCCTGGTCTGCTTCGGACTGGCCTGGTTGCGGCTGCCGGCCGGGGCGACGCTGGGGGCCTATGACGAGCAGCTGTTCTGGGGCGGCGGCCATCTGCTGCAGTTCGTCCACACGGCGCTGTTGCTGACCGCCTGGCAAATGCTGTCCGAGCAGGCTTTCGAGCGCCCCTCGCTGCCCCCCAGCGGATGGCGCGCCGTCTGTGCGCTCCTGGTGGCGGCCGCGCTGCCGGGGCCGGTGCTTTACGCCTTGCACGAAACGACAGGCGAGGCGCTTCGCCACGCCTTTACCAGGCTCTACTGGATCGGATTGCCGCTGCCACCGGCGATCGTCGGTGCCGCGGTCTTGCGGGACATCCTGCGCGGACCCCGCAATTGGCGGTCTCCGGCCCTTCTCGGTCTTGTCTTGTCGCTTGGTCTGTTCGGTCTGGGCGGTGCCCTGGGTTTCTTCGCCGACGGCGCTGATACGCGAACGCCGGCTCATTACCATGCGGTGATCGGCGGCGTGAATCTGGCCTTCATGGGCCTGTTCTTCGCGATCCTGCTGCCGGTGCTGCTGCGAGGTGGAGAGAACGGCAGGGCTGTCCGCCTGCAGTTCTGGCTCTACGGTGGCGGCCAGGCGCTGTTTACCGCCGGCATGTTTATCGCCGGTACCGCCGGAGTGGGGCGCAAGGTGGCGGGCGAGGCCCAAGGGCTGGACAGCGTGGTCAAGCTGACCGGCATGACGATGACGGGGGTGGGAGCGACGGTGGCGGTGATCGGCGGCGCCTTGTTCGTATGGCACGCTCTTCGCCGTCTGACCGCTTCGCCGCCGCGATAAGAAACCGCGAACCGGGAGGCAACGGCGAGAAATGACGATTCGATCCTATGTCGAACTCATGAAATTGCGCATTGGGGTGATGGTCGCCCTGATGGCGGTGATGGGCTACGTGGCCGTCGCCGATCGAGTGAATCCCGCCCAGATGGCCGTGCTGGCGCTCGCCATGCTGCTGGGGTCGGCCAGCTCGTCAGTGTTCAATCATTTCTACGATCGCGACATCGACCGGCTGATGCAACGGACCTGTCGACGGCCGCTGGCGAGCGGACAGGCCTCGCGCCCGGAACATGTGCTCTGGCTGGCCGGGCTCCTGCTGGCCGCCGGCTGCGGTCTGGCGACGCACTACTTCAACCCGGTGGTAGCCCTTCACCTGTTTCTCGGCGCCTTTTTCTACGCGATCGTCTATACCGTATGGCTGAAGCGCAGGACCTGGCTCAACATCGTCATCGGCGGTGCTGCGGGCAGCTTCGCCGTGTTGGCGGGCGGGGCGGCGGTCGATCCGGGCCGGTGGCTGTTGCCGTTTCTCCTCTCCATCACATTGTTCCTGTGGACACCCAGCCATTTTTGGAGCCTGGCCATCGTCCTGAAGGACGACTATGCCAAAGCTGGCGTGCCCATGCTGCCGGTGGTTAAGGGAGACAGGGCCACTGCGCGGGTGATCATGCTCAACAGCCTGTTGCTGGTGGGTTCGTCCCTGTTGCCTGTGGCGTTCGGTTGTCTGGGCTGGATCTACGGGGGCGGGGCGCTGGCCTTTGGCGGCCATTTCCTGTGGACCAACGGGCGGCTGCTGGCTGAGCCGAGCCGGGCTCGGGCAAGGAAGAACTTCTTCGAGTCGATGATCTATCTGGTCGGTTTGTTCATTGCCGTGGTCATCGACGTAAATATGCGCCGATAACGATAAGAACGCGCCGCCCGTCAAAGACGGGCGGCGCACAAGGAACGGTCACGCCAAAGGCGTGCCCACTGGAAGTACGTCTTTTCCGAACAAGTCCTTATAGATAGCGCTGGCCATCATGTACCAGGCGCCGAGAGCGCAAGCGATCAGGTCCCAGCCTGCGAGCTTGCCCATTTCCTCGCCGGCTCCGAAATGCTCGAGGTCGAGGAGGATGAAGCCCACCAACAAGGTGGTAAAGGTGAACAGCATTGCCTTGCTGATCTTGAACGAGCCGATCCACAGAATGGCCGTGTACAGCGTCCAGCCCACCAGGAACCAACCGACGTCGGTGCCGCTGACGGGGAACAGGTTGTAGTTCTTCGCCACCAGGATGGCCGCCAGCGAAATCCAGAAGGCGCCATAGGACACAAAGGCTGAAAAGCCGAAATTGTTGCCCATCTTCTGTTCCTGGTAGCCGGCGATCAGCTGTGCCATGCCACCAAAGAAGAAACCGAGCCAAATGACCGGGCCAACGCCGGCCCATCCGAGGTTGTGAAACTGCAGCAGCAAAGTGGTCATACCGAATCCGGCCAAACCGACTACCGCTGGATTGCCTAACTTGGGCGCTGCTGCCGCCGCCGGTTGTGTTGCCGGATCGATGGCGAATTGGCTGAGTTGAGACATGTGGACTCCCTGCTTTGCGTCCCTCTTATGCGAGGGCTCATCGTCGTGAGCGGGCGCTTCAGCTATTCTGTTTTTGCGCCTCTCGTAGGAGTCTTACGCATACCTCAGATTGCCATTAGGCGCAATGTGGTTTTGGTAAAATGTCCTTTAAGTTGAATATCATATGGAGAAATTAAGGATATAGTTCCTTATGGTTGGGAGGCCAAGCCTCTCTCGCGCTTCTCGACCCGGGCCATCGAGCCCAGAAGGCAGACTGCGGCCCAGGCGACCGTCACGGCCAGGGCGATCAGATAGCGTTGGTCGAGGAAAAGCGCGTCGGGCGTCTTGTAGAACGGGCTGCGCATCAGCACCAGCGCATGGGCGACCGGGTTCAACGTCATGAGCACGTGCAGCCAGCCAGGAGCGCGTTCGATGGGGAACAGGGCACCGGACAGCATCCACAACGGCATCAGGAACACCATCATGATGGCATGAAATCCGGCCGAGGACCGCATGCTCCAGGCGAAGAAGAATCCCATGGCGGCGAACCCGACGCTGGTCAGGACATAGGCGGCGATCAGCAGGGCCAGCGAGCCTAAGCCCAGATGCAGGCCGAGGAACGGAGCGGCGAGGGTAAAGATCAGTGTCTGCACCATGGCGATGGCAGTACCGCCGAGCACCTTGCCCAGCACGATGGCCATGCGAGATACCGGCGCCACCAGGACGCTCTGCAGGAATCCGGCATCCCTGTCCTCAATGATGGTAATGGAAGAGAAGATGCTGGCAAACAGCATCATCATCAGCATGACGCCAGGGTAGAAATATTCGAGGTAGCTCACGTTCTCCATGCCGGGGGCGCGGAACGAGGAACTGAAGCCGGAGCCCAGGAACAGCCAAAATAAGATTGGCTGGGCTACGGTGCCGATCACCCGCTGTGGCTGACGGATAAAGCGGACGAATTCACGCTTGGCCAGAGCGAAAACAACACGAATCATGGGGTAGCTATCTCCAGTTGCTCGCTTTCGACCTCCTGCGCCGTCTTGCCGGTCAGATGGATGAAAACGTCTTCAAGGGCTGGCTGCTTGATGGCGATGCTGTCGATGTCAGCCCGATAGCGGGTCAGCAGTTCTTCGAGGATGGGCAAGCCGGCGCCGTTGTCGGTCTCTTCAAGGCGGATCTCCTCGCCATGGCGCCGTGTCCGCAAGTGCAGGTCGGCATGAATGCGGGCTTCCAGGCCCAGGGGGTTGCGGCTTTGCACCACCACCATTTCGCGGCCCAACCCGGCCCTCAGCGTCTGGGGGCTGTCCAGGGCCAGCAGCTGTCCCCCCTTCATGATTGCAACCCGGTCCGCATCCTCGGCTTCCGAGAAGATATGGCTGGTCATCAGCACCGTCATCTTGCGGCCGCGTTGAATGCTGTGCAGGGCCGTGACGAAATTTCGCCGGCTGCTCGGATCGAGGCCGGTGGTCGGTTCGTCCAGCAGCAGGATTTTCGGGCGGGTGAGCAGGCATTTTGCCAATTCGACCTGTCGGGCCAAGCCTCCTGACAACGTATCCACCTTGTCGGGCAAACGGTCCTTGAGGTCGGTCCAGCCCAGTGCCTCGTCAAGGCGTTCGGCCAAGTCGCGGCCCTTCAGGCCGTAAAGGTCGGCGTGCAGGCGAAGGTTTTCCCTCACCGTCAGATGCTTGTCCACGGCCGGGCTCTGGAACACCACCGCCATCTGCGCGCGGGCTATGGCGGGCTCCTTCAGCAGGTCGCTGCCGGCGATGCAGATGCTGCCGGACGACGGCAGGGTCATCCCGCACAGGATGCGGAACAGCGTCGACTTGCCGCTGCCGTTGGGCCCCGAGAGGATGCAGAATTCGCCCTCGCCGATGGTCAGCGAGAGGTCGGATATGGCGGTGCGAGGGGGGGATTTCCGGGTGCCCGGATAGACGTGGGTCAGGTGCTGAATACGGATCATCGGGTTCCTGTCACCAGTGTCCCAGCCAAAATCTGTGCAAGCGGTGAAGCCGCATCTATACGCGCCGGGCAGTCATGCAGTAAAGGGCACACAGGGTGCCCAGATGGGGGAGATCGGCCGTTCTTTCAAGTAAAATTCATGCGACCAGGCGGTCTCGCCGGCGCTCGCCCCAGAGCTGCCGGGCCAATCTTTCCGCTTCGTCGACGGTCTTCGCCCGGCCCAACTGGCGCAACGCCACGGCGGCGGTGCCAACGATCGTTGCTTCGGCGAAGGAGTCCGCGACGGTGCCGCGCCACAGGGCGCCGAGAAACGCCGGATCCATGCCATTCGGGCTCTCCGGCCCACCGGACAGCAACGGCGCCCATTCTTCCGAGAATTCGGTGCCGGCCAGCAGGCCGTCCACCAGGCAGGGCTTGTCGGGCCGTCGTTCGACCTCGCCGCCGTCACCCTTGAAGCAGGCTACGCTGTGCATTCCCATGAGCTTGGCTGCGTCGCGATGCACGGCCCGATAGTTCGGGTGGAAGACACTGATCAGCGCGGCGCGGGCATCGAAGGGATTGACGTTGCGAACCACCGTATGCAGCGGCGAGCGCAGGCCCAAGAGGGATTTCAGGCCGAAAATCTCGTTCAGCTTGGGGTTCAGCAGTTCCATCGGCGCATAGGTGAAATTGTACGCCGCCAGCTGCCCTGCCGCTTCGGCCGGCGAGCTGGCGGCCGGAACGCCCAAGGCGGCCAGCGTCTCTCGGGTGTAGAGGCGGCCGGCGGTGTGCCCTTCCGTGCCGTGCATGAAGATCCTCACCCCACTGCCGGCAAGCAGCAGGGCCGCCAGGATGAACAGCGGCAGGCGGCGAGCCTTGCCGGCATAAGAGGGCCAGTCGACATCGACCGGTGGCAAGTCTGCCGGGCGCTGCAGGCTGTCCCGGATGGCCAGGGCGAAGCCGGCGACTTCCTCGGGTGTCTCGGTGCGGACCCGCAGCAGGCACAGGAACGCACCCAGCTGAACGGGCTCGACCTCGTCGCGGAAAACCATGGCCGCGGCGGTACGCGCTTCGTCGATGGTCAGCGCCCGGCTTAACCGCGGGCCTTTGCCGAGGATGCGCACATATTGCGCAAACGGATGCTCACTCGGGGCCGCTTCGCTCGCGTGGGGTTCATTCATCGGGGGCGCCTCTCAGAACCAGGACTGGACGGCCGAATGGCGGGTCGCCAAGTCGACGAAGCCAAGGTAGTCGATTACCCTGACGCCGTCGAGCAGCGAGGCTTCCGCCAGGCCGCGGGCCGCCAGATCGGGGCCGAGGACATAGACGGGGTGGCGGTTCGCCGCTTCGGCCAGCCGATCGGCCGCGGCGCCGGCGGCAAGGGCGGCGTAGACGCCATCCTCGATCAGCAGAACGGCGGCCCCCTCGGTCAGGCGGGCCAGGCAGCTTTCCAGAGCCGTACTGGCGAAGGGGGACTTGTTGACGGTGTGGAGCGGGCCCATGAACATCCTCACGCGCTGACGACGACGTCCATGCCGGCCATGATTTCGGCCATCTCGCCACGGTCGAGCAGGGTCGCCGGCACCAGCAGGTCGGCCTCGGTCAGGCCGCGTTCGGCCAAAGACTGCCGCTCGACCCAGACATGGTCGATATCGTATTCGCCGAGTTCAACGAGCGATGCGGTGAAATCTTTCGTGCCCAGGGCTTCGGGCCGCTGGCCGCGCAGCAACTGGAATACCCCGTCGTCGAGATAGGCGAGATGGACTTCCTGACCCAGGGACGCGGCGATGAGCGCCGCCTCGAGCGCTTCTCCGGCCTGGCCGGCGCCGTAGGGCGCCTTGCGGCTGACGAAGAGGAACGTTTTGCGGCGCATGTGAGTTCAGGCTCCGAAGGTGACCAGGCGATCCGCCAGTACGGCCGCTTCCACCATTTGTCCCAGGCCGGAGATGCGGAAGCCGGGAGCCAGGTTGGCCTCCCGCACTCCGCGCGCCATGCCGGCGGCGATACACACCACCAGATCGACCCTGCTCTCGGCGGCAAGCTCCGACCAGGCGCGAGCCGTGCTGCATTCCCCGGCCGGCGGCGAGGCCAGGCGATTGGCGTTGTAGACGCCGTCCATATAGAAGAAGACCCGCACCAGCTCGTGTCCGCCGGTGAGCACCGCCTGCGCGAAGGACAAGGCCGATGCCGTGGCCTGATGGCCGAATGGACCCTCGTTGACGAGGATGGCGAATTTCAATTTTGGGGCTCCTCGATGTCTCCGCCATCCTGCCTTGGCAGACAGGCGTCAGCAAGGAGGTTCGGTCCGCTACCAGGCCGGTGCCTCATTGCCCGATCAGCGTCTTGGCCAGCATGGCGTCGGCGGCGCGGACCAGGTCGAGGACCATCGCCGCCACCTCGGGGTCGCTGCCCAGGCCTCCCATCAGCCAGACCGTCCGGCCGCCGAAGGCGACGGGGCCGCCGAACGGTGTCGACAGCCCGAACAGCGGCGGAAGGTCCTCGCTGGCATGCATTCCGTCGGAAATCAGCAGCGGTGCGGCCACCACCGATGGCGCCCGTACCAGCTTGGGCCACTCGGCGACCCGCGGCTCCTGCTCGATATAGGCCGTGGCGACTTCGGCGAAGCGGCCTATGGCCCGCAAGGCAGCGGCCACCGCTTCCGGCGCTTGGCCGGCACCGCCGCTGCGCGAGCCGTGGGCGATCACCAGCAGCGCAGTGGTTTCCGGGGCAATTCCGCCGCTCCGGCAAAGTGCCTCGGCCCGGCTTTGCAGCAGGGCGGCGACACCAGGATGGCTGCCGACCGGGTCGCAATAGATCACCCGCCGTCCGGACAGATCGGTCAGGCGCCCAGCCAAGCCCAGTCTCTTCGGGATAAGCCGGCGGGCGAAGGTGCCTTCGGCCGCGAAATTCGGCATCACATAGACCAGCGGCGCCGTTACCAGGTCGAGGGACGGGAACGGTGGCTCCTTCCAGAAGCATTCGCGCACTTCGGCGAACAGGTTGCGCCGGCGGATCTCTTCGGCCAGGCGAACTGTCGCCGCGCGCCCCTCCGGCCGTCGCGACGAGCCGTGCCCGACCAATAACAGGGCCGCGCCTTTCCAAGCGTCCATACTGCCGCCTACTCCGAACTGCTTGTCTAAATCTAAATATAGTGTCGGCGGCCCCACCGTCATCGGCCGGCGTCTTGCGGTGCAAGATCGGGTTTCAACCGCTGATCGCCTTGTCCAGCTGAGCTATCCGCCGTAGCATATGCCGCACCGCAGCAAATTCAGGAAGGTTTCCATGACTGATGTCGTAATCGTCTCGGCGGCGCGCACCGCCGTCGGCAGCTTCAACGGCAGCTTCGCTTCCCTCTCCTCCATCAAGCTGGGGGAGGAGGTGATTCGGGCGGCTATTGCGCGGGCCGGGGTCAGCGCCTCGGATGTCTCAGAAGTGATCATGGGCCAGATCCTGACGGCCGGCATCGGCCAGAACGGCGCCCGCCAAGCCTCCATTGCGGCCGGCGTGCCGCAGGAAGCACCGGCCTGGACCGTCAACCAGCTCTGCGGCTCGGGCCTGCGTTCCGTCGCCCTGGGTATGCAGGCGCTGCTAGCCGAGGACAACGGCGGTTTCGTCGTGGCCGGCGGCCAGGAGAGCATGACCAACGCACCGCATGCGGTCTATCTCCGCTCGGGCACCAAGATGGGCAGCACCGAACTGGTCGACACCATGTTGCGCGATGGCCTGATGGATGCCTTCCACGGCTATCATATGGGGGTGACCGCCGAGAACGTGGCGCAGAAATGGCAGCTCAGCCGCGCCGAACAGGACGAGTTCGCCCTGGCCTCGCAGCAGAAGGCCGAGGCCGCTCAGAAGGCAGGCCGCTTCGATGAAGAGATCGTGCCGGTCACCATCCGCAGCCGCAAAGGCGACGAGGTGGTGAAGGTTGACGAATATCCGCGGCATGGGACAACCATGGACGCCTTGGCCAAGCTGAAGCCCGCCTTCAACAAGGAAGGAACGGTCACTGCCGGCAACGCTTCGGGCATCAACGACGGCGCCGCCGCCGTCGTGCTGACCACCGCCAAGGAAGCTGCCCGGCGGGGCTTGAAACCCCTTGCCCGCATCGTTTCCTGGGCGCAGGCCGGCGTAGATCCGGCAATCATGGGCACCGGACCGATTCCAGCCGCCAAGGCGGCATTGAAGAAGGCGGGATGGACACCGGCCGACATCGACCTTGTCGAGGCGAACGAGGCCTTTGCCGCCCAGGCCATCGCGGTGAATCGCGAGCTTGGTTGGGATTTAGCCAAGGTCAACGTCAACGGCGGCGCCATTGCGCTGGGCCACCCCATTGGCGCCTCGGGCGCCCGCATCCTGGTGAGTCTGCTCCATGAAATGGCTCGTCGCGACGCAAAGAAAGGGCTGGCCACATTGTGCATCGGCGGCGGCATGGGGATCGCCATGACGGTCGAGCGCTGATCCGGGGAAGGGCGGCCGGATTTCAGGGCCGGCCGCCCGGCCGACGGCGGCGTCAATTGGAGGCGGGGTAGCGCTTGAGCAGACGCTGCTGGCGCTGTTGGAAGGCCACGAGTTCCCGTACCGAAAGCGGCATAAAGCCGCGACGACGATTGCCTTCGGCGATGGCGAACATCAATGCCTGCTGGCGGAACAAGGTGCCGAAAACGTCGAAAAGCCTAAGATTGGGATCCCAGATGTGCACGGCCTCCGACCCCGCACCGTTGATCTCGACGATCAGGAAGCCTTCGCCCGCCTGCAGGCGATCGACCGTCTCGAAACGGAGATCGAAGCGTCCAAACCAGAACTCCGGCATGCTGCGAACGATGGCCTCGAACCGCTCGGTCATCGCCGGGGTCACCCAGGTCCGGCCATCGATATATAGACCACCCACCCTGTTGCTGCCGATGGTGGCGAGACGCACACATTCCGATGCGGATGGAACCCGCTCCAATTGCAGGGAATGGCTCCTGAGGTGAATCGCCGCCTTCCAGCGGGTCCGCGGGTTGGCCAGGATCAGTTCGCGCAGGGTGGATTTTCCGTCGCCGATGACAAAGGGGTAGTAGCGGAAAGTCAACGAGAAGATCCGCCCATTGGGTTCGCCGGGGCGGCGGACGTAGAAGGCCGCCGCTTCGCCGTCCATCGCGACATATTCCTGGACCACCAGCCGGTGTCCGACGGGGAAGCCGGCCAGGTAGCGCTCGATGGCACCCTCGTCGTCGACTCGCTGGACGCCGATACCGCGCCATCCGATGTCCGGCTTGGCTATCACCGGCCAATCCAAGCCCATCTCCTCCATGGCACCCAGGATCCGCCGACGGGTTTCCCTCAGACCGGCCGCGCCGGCGATTCTCGTAACACAGGCCGAGCGCGCCACCCAATGGGCCTGCCGCGGGCCGACCAGCCGCAGGCAGGCGAACTTGGATTCACCCAGCAGGCCGCCCGCCTCCATCGACGGGTTGGCGACGGTGGGAAGGGTCTGACAGCCGTGGCGCAAGCCCAGCCACAGCCATTGGAGGACCAGCGGCAGATAGAAGAGGGGCGGGCTGATCTTCTCGGCCAGAGCGACGCGGACGACGTCGGGTTTGAGCGGCGGCATGCCCCGATGGACGGCAATGTCGTCGGCCGCCGCCATCCGCGGTACCGGTTCGACCAGCGAGCCGGCGCGGCGGCGCAGCAGCCATACAGCTGCCATTCCAGCCGCCATCACCGGCCAGCCCCAGATCCTCAGGCGGATTTCCAGGGCGTTGCCGAACACCAGGACTGCCACCAGCATGGCTGGCACATACAGGCAGGCCGACACCACCACCGCGACGAAGAAGCGGCGGAACGGCACGCCGGCCCAGCCGATGGCGGTGAAAGTGGGGAACAACACCGCGGGAGTCAGCCGGCAACCGGCCACCACCCAGAACAGCCGTTTCGACAGCCACGGCCCGGCCCGCACGCCGCCCACGCGCTCCAGCAGTCTGCCCAGTCGTTCGCTGTGCCGGGCCAACCGCCCCAGGCCATAGATCGCACAGTCGCCCAGCACCACGCCACCGAATAGACTGAGCACCGCCACGGCCGCGGGCAGATGCTCGTCGACCACCAGATAGCCGCCAGCCAGGATCGCGCCATCTTCGTGCACCAGGCTGCCCAGGAAGAGCATGACCGCAAGCAAGGTCCATGTTCGAACGACCTCGAACGCCACCTTCCGCCCCGATGAACGGCCAATCACAGGGAGTCGCATAAGGATGTGGGATTCGGACGCTCGGCGCGCATCGCCCGATTTCGTCACTGCCGGACATTCCGTGTAGGAGGCCACCGATCTGGTCCGTCCTCTGGCCTCGCATCAGCGCCATTTCGGCGTTACTCTCGCCCTATGATTCAGGTTACCCGCCATATCGTCATCGACGAGAGCGAACTGCAATTCACCTTCATCCGCGCCTCGGGGCCCGGAGGGCAGAACGTCAACAAGGTGGCTTCGGCCGTGCAATTGCGCTTCGATGTCCGCCGCTCGCCTTCGTTGCCCGAAGCTGTCCGCCAGCGCCTCGAACGGCTTTCCGGCCGCCGCCTGACCCAGGATGGCGTGCTGGTGATTTCGGCGCAGCGCTTCCGTGCCCAGGAGCGCAACCGCGAGGATGCGCTGGAGAGGCTCGTCGCGTTGATCCGCGAGGCATCGGTGGTACCGGTGATCCGCCGGCCAACCAGACCGACCCTCGGCTCACGCCAACGCCGCCTGGAATCAAAGACCCGGCGCTCGGCGGTCAAGAACTTGCGCGGCCGGCCCGCGGGCTCGGATTAGGCGGCCGCTTGCCGGGCTTGGCCGTTCAGACCGGTACGATGGTCTTGCCGACTGGGGCAAGGCTCAGTCCCGCCAGTTTCAGATGGGCCCAGGCGAACGGCAGGCCAATGATCGTCACCCCCAGCAGCACCGCCAGTACGATGTGACCCAGCGCCAGCCACCAGCCGGCCAGGATGAACCAGACGATGTTGCCGAGGACGCTGACCGGGCCGGGATTGCTCTCGACGACGGTCTGGCCGAACGGCAGAAGGGTATAAAGGGCAATGCGCAGGGCAGCGGGCGCCCAAGGCAATCCGATGATGGTGATGGCCATCAGCAGCGCGGCGAAGGCCCAGCCCACGGCAGCGGCCAGGCCACCGAAGATCAGCCAAAGGAGGTTGAGGAGCAGCGCCATGGCGAGGAACCTTCGGTCTCCGATCGCGGCAAGGTATGGTGCCGGTTGCAGGATTTGAACCCGCGACCTACCGCTTACAAGGCGGTTGCGAATTTGGGGTAGTATATTGATATTTTGCGCTATTTCCAGTTCTGCCGCCGTTCATGTCGCAACCTTGTCGCATTGGCCGAATACGGTCTTTTCGGCCGCTTCGCTGAAGCTTCGATCCTCCGCCCGCGCCTTGAACAGACTGGCGTACAGATCGAGCGTGAAGCTGACCGACTCGTGCCCAACCCATTCGGATACCTGCTTCGGATTGGCGCCCTGGTCGATCCACAGCGACACGGCGAAGTGGCGCAGCTTGTGGGGGGTGTAAAGCGGCCTGCCGGTGCTGTCGACCATGCCCAGCACGATTTGCAGCGGGTAGAAGCCCCGGTTGACCGCGTTTGCATAGCTCAGCAGGGAACCCGTCTCGGACGGGAAAACTAAGTCCAACTCGCTCTCTGGGCAGGCGGACATCCACGCCGCCAGGGTGTTGACCAGATAGGGGCCGATGGGAACCCGCCGCACCCCGGCCACGGTCTTAACCTGGCCCAGGTTGTTAAAGCGGTCTGCCGCGCGGCACACCTTCAGGTACCCGCCGTCGAGATGTGCCCAGGCCAGGCCGCGCGCTTCGCCAATACGCAGGCCGGAGAAGGCCAGCGTGACGAGCATCGGCCGCAGCCAGGGCGGCGGGTAGAACAGATCGAACTCGACGCCCGGCTGGTCGGCGTGGCGTCGTTTCAGCTCCCGAAGCCTTTTGACGCGTCCGGCGGGGTAGGGCGCCTCGACCACTTCGACGGTGTGGTAATCCCCGTGGTTGTCCTTTCGGCGGGCGATCAGCCAACACTTGTCTGCCGGTGTCGCCGCGTCGATCATGCGGCGTACGTCCTCCCGCTCCGGGATGTTCACCGACCGCTCGTCGTTGATCAGCGCCCGCCGAGCGCGGCGCCGTGGACGCAATGAGCGAACCGCATTCGACGATACCTTGCGTTGGCGCATTGCCTCGTCCAGCAGGGCACCGAGGACGTTCTTCGCGCGGCGGATGGTATCGGCCGTGCGTCCCTCAGCGCGAAGCTGGTCGATATAGTCCTGTACATCGGCGGGACCGATCCGCGTGAGCAGCCGGCTGCCGAGGAATGGCGCGACGTGGTTCTTGTAGTAGACTTCGTGGTTGCTGATCGTGCTCGGTGCCGATCCTTCGGCCTTAAGCGCCATAATCAGCATGGTGAACGCCCGCTCAACGGTGACCGATGAACTGTCGGGGGTGTGCGTGCCTTGCTCCACCTCGAACAGCGCCGCCTTGGCCCATTTGTCTGCGGCCTTCCTGGTGTCGAAGGTCTTGAGGCGGCGTTTGCCGTGCTGGTCAAAATAGTCAACGACCCAAGCCGATTTCTCGACGCCGCGCGCTGTCCATGTTCGTTTGCGAATGGTGGCCATTGCCTCACCTCTTGGCCTTGAATTTAGGCATGTCGCGAATCACCGTCGCTGCCAAGGTGCGGCCGACCGTCTCCGGCTTGTCGCCGATGCCGAAGAAGACGTGGACCTGTGCCGCGTTGACCTCCGGCTCACCTTCGGGCTGGTAATGTGCCAGGATGGTGTCAACGGCGGTACGGAACACCTCGAAGGCGAAGCGGTCGGCATGCCATTCAGCATCCAGCGCGATGGTGTCGGCAAGATGAGCAATTGCCTCAAGGAGTTCACCTGTCCTCCTATCAGTCGTCTTTAGCTTTGGCTCGGCATCGAACGATGCCTCCAACCGCCTGCGAATTTCTTCGCCCATCCCGCGACTGCCGCCGGCAGCCACCAACTTTTCATGCAGATCATTGGGCAGCCGCAGCGCGGACTGCCGCATGGTTTCGCTACTTGGTCTCCTGCCCATCGCCAAACTCCATCGTACGGGTCCCGATAGCACCAGTGTGGTTGCTATATGGGGTGTAATGGAGTATATTCACACCATTCTGGCGATATGTCCAGCATTCCGCGACACGAGGTGTCACTATGACCAAGACTCTGACGCATACGGTAGACGAGGTGGCCGAAAAGCTCGGCCTCTCAAGAGGTGCAACCTATGAGGGGGTGCGCAAAGGCTACATCCCGAGTATTCGCATCGGCCGCCGGCTCCTCGTTCCAGCCGCCGCCCTTCAGCGCCTGCTCGATGGCGCCGGCCCGACCGCCAAGGCTGGCGAGTGACAGGCGCGATATTCTCAAGACCATCAACAGCCGAAAAAACTTGAAGGCTCGCCCGGTAACCCTGGCGGGCCTTTTTTCTGTCTGCGTGCTGGGTTTGCGCGGTCACGTTGTACGTAATTAAAATGCGTATGCGGGGTATAAAAAACTGCAAAAATAAACCCCATGGCCATTGACAGCTACCCTTGGCGCATGCTATGTTGTCTTATGCGGTCGCGTGAGACCGACAAGCCCGAGGCTACGCCGGTAGGGCTCGCTCTCGGTCGGTTACGCGGCGCATGTGACAACAATGCAACGCCAAGCCCGGAATGGGCGCGGTGTCCCTTCCTGAAATCTCCATCCCGGCACGCTCCCCAAGAATGGGGTGCATCTGGCCGATTCCTTTCCCGATGATGTTGGGCGCGAGTAATGTCCTGCGCAGGTAATGCCCCGCGGGTAATGTCCTGCGCGATTCCCGATAATTCGGTAATGGCGGGTGTGCAATGGTATCCAGGTACCGCGCCTGCATTGCGAGATAATGTCCGCGTTTTCGTGCCGATCCTCAGTCGGGAGTCGGAAGGCGAGCCAGCAGCCGCTTCACCGTCGTCGCTTGCCATGTGCCGCCCCGTGGCGCTGGGAAGCCTCGGGCGTTCAGTCCCTCGGCCAGATCCCGTAGGGACTGGTGGCCTTGGTGTTGTAGATCGACGATGACCTCGGCGTACTCGGCGGCCTTCGCCGTCGTTGCGGTGCTTCTTGCCGCCCGTGCAATGGCCGCTGAGGTGGCGGTCCCCGGCTGGAGGTTGGGGTTGCCCAGGACGACGCCTCGGGCCTTTGCGGCGGCCAGGGCAGCTTTGGTGCGGGCGCTGATCCGCTCCGCCTCATCCTCCGCCACCATGGCCATGACGCCGACCGTCAGTCGGTTGGCGTTAGGCATGTCGGCCGCGACGAAATCCACGCCCGCGTCTATGAGCGACAACAGGAAGGCGGCGTTGCGGGCTAGGCGGTCTATTTTGGCGATGACCAGGGTAGCGTTCATCAGCCGGCATGACTTGAGCGCCTTGGCCAACTCCGGCCGGTCATTACGCTTGCCGCTCTCGACCTCGACGTATTCGGCCAACAGCTCCGCGCCGGCACCGTTCAGATAGGTCATCACTGCCGTCCGCTGCGCTTCCAGGCCAAGCCCGGATGCGCCTTGCCGTTGGGTGGAGACCCGCAGGTATGCGATGGATCGGTTCTTCGCCATGCTGTTACGTTCTCTCAAACGGTGGTTTGCCGAAATGTCACGTTCCGTTCGATTCCTTCTCGCTGTGTGTCGTACGATACACGAAACGACTTGAGATGTCATGGTGTATAAATAACGCATATGACAAATCGCGTTGTGTCCATGAAAAAAGTGAAAAAGACCGGGGGTGGGTGCCGGTATGCCCCAAGAAAATTCGCCATTATTTGCGTTAACGTGGAGGCTGTCTCGCGCGGTGCCTTTGTAACTATGCCTTAATTAAGGTGTGGATGCGGGGTTGGCATTTTTCGCGCGTCTTGCTCAACGGTGTGGGCAGCCGTGGCGCTATGAGTTGACGGCGAAGGGCGAAACGCACCGGTTGCGGTATCAGAATGGTCATTGGTTGGCCGACGCCATTTAGCCAACCTATCCGCTACAAAAATATCAATGAACGGGCTGGGTAGCCGTTAGCGGTTCTTGCCGCTGCGCCTTGTTGCTGGCCCCGCCGGCACCAGCCGCCGCAGGGCTTCGGCCTGATCGACGAGCACGCCCAAGGTGCGGGCGTCCATGTCGCGTGCGATGGCTGCAAGCCTGGCTTGATGCTCCGTCCATTCAGGTGTCACGTCGGCCGCCTCGATGCCGGCGACAAGATCGGCCATAGACACCCCAAGATGTTCGGCAAGTCGTAGAACTGTATCGAAGGCGGGCAAATTGATGCCGCGCTCCATCTTCGACACGGCATCCTTCGACCGGTCGATTAGTTCTGCAAGACGCTCTTGGCTCAGGCCACGTTCCTTGCGGAGGGTCTGAAGCCGTAGCCCAAAAAGTTGCTTCGTATCCACGCCTGCGATGCTGGCGGTTGACGGCCGGGCGGACAACGGATAGAAGTTCTATAAATAGCCATGTATGTACGATATTAATCTTACTTGGCTGTCCAAGGCTTTCGCGGAGGCCTCATGACCCACTTGAAATCCGAACCGCCCATCGGGGTGAATGATGTCTCCCAGCCGGTTCTCCGGCGCGAGCGCCACCGTGAGTTCTGGGTCTGGGTGCTGGAGGCCGTCTTCCCGGCGCTTGCGGCCAGCGCCAGGGGAAGGGCAAGTGTCAAACGCGCCCGCGAGCGCATAGCCTCTTGGAACGGCAAATCGGATGCCCAAGCAAGAACGCCTTGAAGGGATCGCGGCTGAGATTATTAGACGCCAGCCGGCCACCGCAGGCGAAGCGTTGGCCGCAATGGTCGAGGCGCTGAACATCTACCGCCTCGGATGCCTCGATATCGTGCCGCTGGCCGAAGCGGTCGAGCGCCAGACGGGCCTTGAGCTGGTGCCGCGTATACCGTGACCTGGCATGCGGTCTCGGTCGACACGCATAAGACACAGGGTAGCTTCAGCTTTGTCGTCGCTCCCTGACTTGCCTTCCTTCGCCCTCGCAGGCGGTCTCGGCCTCGCCCTGGTTCGCGGCCTGTCCGTTGCGGCCTGCCTGCTGGTGCTTGGCACGGCATTCTTCAGATGGGCGGTTGCCCCGGCCATCCGGACACAGCCATTACCACTCCTGAGTTCAGATGAACCATAGCGGCCGTTGATTCCAGTTGACAGCGCAAATCGATCGTATGAAGTTTTTACCAATTCGTCATACGATGAGGAGGGGGCCATGTCGTCGCAGTCGGGGGAAGTTGGTCGTTCGAGTCTGCGCCGCAGGCTGATCAGCCTTTACGTGGTCCTTGGGGCCGCGAACTTAGCAGCGTGGGCATGGGCGCTTATAGCCTTCCACGACTTTCCCGTCCTCCTGGGCACTGCCTTTCTGGCCTACACGTTCGGGCTTCGCCATGCGGTCGACGCCGATCACATCGCGGCCATCGACAACGTGACGCGGAAGCTCATGCAGGAAGGCCAGCGGCCGACCGGCGTCGGCTTCTTCTTTTCGCTTGGGCACTCCACGGTCGTCGTGAGCCTTTCGGTGGCAATTGCTGCGACGGCTGCCGCGCTGCAAACCAGGTTCAGTGACTTCAAAGAAGTGGGGGGCGTGATCGGTACCAGCGTGTCCGCCCTTTTCCTCTTCGCCATCGCCTGTGCCAACGTCATTGTCTTGGTCGGCATCTACCGCACCTTCCAGTCGGTCAAGAGAGGCGGGAGCTATGTCGATGAAGACATTGACCTGCTGCTGGCCAATCGCGGCCTGCTCGGGCGGTTCTTCCGCCGGCTGTTTCGACTGATCGAACGAAGCTGGCATATGTATCCCCTGGGGTTGCTGTTCGGCTTGGGGTTCGACACGGCCACCGAGGTCGGATTGTTGGGTATTTCGGCGGCCGAGGCATCCAAGGGGCTGTCGATTTGGTCCATCCTGGTCTTTCCCGCCCTGTTCACCGCCGGCATGTCCCTGGTCGACACTCTCGATAGCAACCTGATGTTGGGCGCGTACCAGTGGGCATTCGTCAAACCCATCCGCAAGCTCTACTACAACATGACCATCACCTTTGTTTCCGTATTGGTGGCCGTGCTGGTCGGCGGCGTCGAAGCCCTCGGGCTACTGGCCGACAAGCTGGGCATGGAAGGGCCGGTGTGGGAAGCCATCGGCAGTCTCAATGACAACTTCGGCGTCCTGGGTATCGTCATCGTCGGAGTCTTCATCTTTAGCTGGCTCTTGTCGGTCATCGTCTACCGGATCAAGCGTTACGACGAAATCGAAGTGACCGTGTAACCGGGCTTTCAATCTCGTTTTGTCTTGGGCAGGTGGCCACGGATCGCGTGGCCGCCGAGGGCTGGCGCTCGGCCCGAGGGGAATTTCTGACACAAGGGGGAAATGGGCATGTCGAGGAACACGAGCCTGCGCAAACCTGGCCAAATAGCGGCCGTTGTCGGAGCCGCCGTGTGGTCCATTGTCGCGGCGTTTCCCGCATTGGCGGCCGATGATGAGCCGGCGACTGAGGCGCCCGGCTTCTGGGACAGGGACACGCTGACGGGCGATTGGGGTGGCGCGCGCACCGATTTGGTCGACGATGGGGTAGCGCTGGGTCTGCGCAGCATTTCCGAGGTCTTCGGCACCGTAAGCGGTGGCATACGCCGTGGCGTCGCCGCCGAGAACCAATTCCTTCTGACGACCGACCTCGATGGCGCCAAGTTGGGCGGGCCGGAGGGCCTGACGGCCCATTTGGGCGCCATCTCGGTCGTTGGGCGCGGCGCCGGGTTCAACAATGTCGGCAATGCCCTGGATGTCAGTAATGTCGAACTGCCCGGCCGCAATCAGCGTTACACCCGACTGTGGACCCTGTGGGCACAGCAGACCGGATTTGACGGTGCCTTGTCGGTGCGCGCGGGACAGCTCTCGGTCGATGACGAGTTCCTGGTCAGTCCGACCGCCGCGAACCTGCTCAACAGTACTTTCGGCTGGCCGGCGCTCGGCTTCGCCAATTTGCCGGCGGGCCAACCCAACGACCAGAACCTGACCCTGGGACCCGGATATCCCCTTGGCGCTCCCGGTGTCCGTCTGGCCGTTGCGCCGTCCGAGAATGTCACCTGGCTGACCGCCGTGTTCAGTCATCAGCCGGCCAGCGTCGACCGAACCGGAATCCAATTCCGGGTGAGCGGAGACGCAATGGTCATCAGCGAGTTGCAATACCTGGTGAACCAGGCCAAGGACGCCACCGGCCTGCCCTTGATGGTGAAGCTGGGCGGCTGGTACGACACCGCCCGCTTCGACGACCTGCACCTCAATGCCAACGGCCAGTCATTGGCCCTGTTCGGCGGTACCCCGCAACGGCATGCGGGCGAACAGGCGGCCTACCTTGTGGCCGACCAGACAGTGTGACGCCTCCCAGGCCCTGAGTCTGTTCCTGCGGACCGGGATGGCGCCTGATCAGTCGGTCAATCTGGTCACTTGGTACGCGGATGGCGGCCTGGGGCTCAAGGGGCCATTGCCCGGCCGCGAAAACGACATTGCGTCGGTTGGCTTCGGTTACGCGGGAGTTGGTCAGGCGGCCCGCGCCGCAGACCGCGACGCCAAGCTGCCGGTGCGGGACTACGAGGCGTTTATTGAGGTCAACTACACCGTCACGATGGCCCCATGGTGGACACTGCAACCAGACCTGCAATATGTCATCCATCCGGCATTCGGAGCGGCCAATCCTCTGCCCACCGCCAAAGCGAATGTGACAATTCCCGACGCGACGGTTTTCGGTCTGCGCACGACGTTGACATTCTGATGGGGTGGCGCTGTTCAATTGGTCAACCGATCAAACAGCACCAAAGCATCCGTCCGTGTTTTCGGAAGGGTGTCGGCCTCCGTCAACAACCCGGCAAGTCTGGCTCTCAATCCGATCTGTAACACCAGCGGCGAGGTCAGCCGGGCGGCTTTCATCAGGCTTTCGTTGGCCAAGACCTCGGCAGCCGGTCCCTGGACAAAGATGCGGCCTTCGTCGAACAACGCCACGTCGTCGGCAAATTGATACGCAAAGTCCACGTCATGGGTAGTGAAGACCAATGTCGTTCCACTGGCCTGGAGTCTTTCCAGTACGGCCAGCAGATGGACCAGGCTGTGATGATCGAGCCCGGCGGTCGGCTCGTCGAGCAGCAACACATCGGGATGCATCGCCACGGCTCCGGCGATGGCCACCCGCTTCTTCTGGCCGAAAGACAGCATATGCGGCGGGCGCTGCGCCAAGTCGGTGATACGGAGTGCCGCCAACGCTTCCGCGACCCGTTGCCGGGCCTCGTCCTTGCTCAGGCCCAGATTGAGCGGTCCGAACGACACGTCCTCGGCAACCGATGCGGCGAACAGTTGGTCATCGGCATCCTGAAGAACCAAGCCGACCCGGCGGCGCCAGGTCGACAACTCGGAGCGGCTATAGCCAGCCGCCTTGCCGTCGATAAGCATCCGTCCGGCCGTAGGACGCAAGGTGCCGTTGAGGTGCAGCAGCAAGGTGGTCTTGCCGGCTCCGTTGGGACCGAGGATGGCCAGCCGGCGGCCGGGCTCGATCACCAGATCAAGGCCGGACAACGCGGAAACGCCACCGGGATAGGCGTAGGTCAGCCCTTGGGCTTGTAGCAGGCTCATGACATCACAACTCCCAAGGCGGCGGTTCCGGCCTCCAACGCCAGGACCAGCGTTACGCCAGCGATTGAAATCGGCCGGGTTTCGGTCAACACCCGCATTTCCCCTTCCCAGCCGCGTGCCGCCAGTCCGATTTCCAATCGCCGCGCCCGGTCAATAGCGCGGGGCAGCAGATTGGCGATGAGGCTTCCCAGCGAAGAAAGTCGCCGCCGGGCACCAACGTGACCCAGCCGTGCAGCTTGGGCGGCATCCATGCTCATGGCCGTATCCGCTAGGAGGAACAGGAAGCGGTACGTCAGCAACGCCATTTCCGCAATCTCGGCCGGCAAGCCGCAGCGACGCAGACCCGCCACCAGATCGGTAGCCGGCGTCGTCAGCGCCAGGAAGAGGAGGCAGGTCAACGCGGCGACGGAACGCGCCACCAATCCAGCCGCTGCTGTTAACCCACCCGGAGCAAGAGCAAGTCCGTTGGCATCGATCTGCACCACCAAGGATATCGCGCCACTCAGCAGGAACCCCAACGGCCCGGCCGCACAAGCCAGCCAGACGCTCACCGGCACCCTCGCTCCTAGCAAAGCGGCAGCCGTCATGATCACCGCGATCACCGCTGCCGCCGGAAAGGGCGGCAGCAGGACGGCGAGTATCAGCATGCCCAAGGCCAGCATGGCCTTTTCGATCAGGGAGCGATGGCGCCAGCGGTTGAGGTGAGCGACCCTATCGACCGGCGACATTTTCGCGCCGTGCGGAATGCCGCCGGCCGATCATGTAGCCAATGAAACCGGCGCCCAAGGCGGCCTGCACCGAGAAGAGAAGGCTCTCCACTTCGTCGCTGGGCGGCTTCCACAACGGCTGAAACCATGGCTGGTAACCAGGTCGCGCCTCGGTGATGGCGTCGGTACCAAGATCGTCCGACCCCTTGAACTCGCCGCCCAGGCCAGGCAAGACCAGTGGCGCCGCGACGATGGCGACGGTTGCGGCAATCAGCCAGAAAGAGCGGGAAACGGCCATCACTGCTCCTCCCCCGACAGCACACGGATTTCATCGGCCTTGCCGGCGCGTCCCGACAAGGCGTTCATCACCACGACGGTCAGCAGACCCTCGGCGATGGCGAGGGGCACCTGGGTTACGGCATAGATGCCACCGAATTTGAGGACGGCGCCGACGATGCCCGACGCCGGATCAGGGTAGGCCAAGGCCAACTGTACCGAGGTGGTGGCGTAGGTGGCGAGGTCGCCAAGCGCGGCGGCGAGGAACACGGCCACGGCGATGGAGGCCCCCAGCTTGCCGGCCAGTCGCCACACCGCCCAACTTACCCAGGGACCGACAATGGCCATGGAGAACACGTTGGCCCCGAGAGTGGTCAGGCCACCGTGGGCAAGCAGCAGCGCCTGGAACAGCAGGACGATGGTGCCCAGCACCGCCATCACGCCGGGGCCGAACACCACGGCCCCCAGGCCGGTGCCCGTGGGATGGGAGCAGGAGCCGGTGACGCTGGGCATCTTCAGCGCCGACAAAACGAAGGTGAAAGCGCCAGCGGCGGCCAGGGTCATTTTCGACTGCGGCCGTTCGGCGACGATGCGCCTCAATCGCACCGCACCGCCCACCATGAAGGGGGCGGAGGCGGCAAACCACCCCGCGCAATGTGTGGCAGGGAGATATCCTTCCATAATATGCATAGGTCCACCTTTGACCAAACGAGCGGCACGATCTGACTACCCGAGGACACCCCGCCTCGGGAAAGCGTCGCGCACGCAACAGTGATGGCAGGTCTCCTGGCTCGCGGGTCCGTCGTACTTCGGCTTAGCCTTCCCGGCCTCGGTGTGGCCCCCCGGTGGACGTTGGGGCCACGGCCAGTGGCGTCTTCGCGCCGAAACCTAACCGCTTACAGTTGCGGGGGCAGCCACGGATTAAGCCTCATGCGGAAGCTGCACCGTGTTCCCTTTTCACCTCGGCCGCCATTGGCGGCGCGAGGAACCATCGCCGCCATACTAGAAATTCGTCGGGCGCAATGCAATTGAAGTCGCCCATTGGACGCAACGGGACGGGACCGTACCCGGCGCGAAATCCTGGCACTGGATGAGAACAAACCGCGATTCCATGTCGCGGTCATGTCGCAAGGAATTGCCGCTATTGACCACATCTCGTTGATATTCAACGGTACACGATGCGACACGCTGCGACATGAAAAAGGGGCCGGCCACTGGCCAACCCCTTGAAAAATATGGTGCCGGTTGCGTGACTCGAACACGCGACCTACCGCTTACAAGGCGGTTGCTCTACCAACTGAGCTAAACCGGCATCGGTCCCCGTGATCGATGGTCGCCAAGTTAGAGTGCACTCCTCGCCCGTGCAAGCCTCTAACCTGCAATTCTCATATCCGTGCGGCCCCATCGGGTTTGCCGACGAACTTCAATGCTTGCGCGCCAGGCGCGTGGGCTCAGGATGACAAGCCGTCGCAGCGGCTGGCATCCTGGCCCGGGCCAAAGGGCATTGGAAGACGGAGAAATCAGCGCCTGACCAGTTCGTACAGGGCGACCGCCGCGGCGTTGCTGACGTTCAGGCTCTCCACCAGGCCTGTCTGCGGCAGCTTCACCAGATGGTCGCAGGCTTCCCGGGTAAGACGCCGCAGGCCTTCGCCCTCGCTGCCCAGCGCCAGCGCGATATGGCCGCTCAATTGCGTGGCGGCGAGGGTCTTCGGTGCATCGGCGGCCAGTCCGGCGATCCAGAATCCGCCGGCCTTCAGTTCCTCGAGTGCGCGCACCAGATTGGTCACGCGGACCAGCGGCATGCGTTCGAGGGCGCCCGAGGCAGCTTTCGCCATGGTCCCGGTCTCCTCGGGGGTATGGCGGTCCTGGACCACCAGGCCCAGGGCGCCGAACGCCGCAGCCGACCGGATGACCGCTCCGACGTTATGTGGGTCGGTGACCTGGTCGAGCACCAGCACCACGGCGTTCGGCCGGTCTTTCGCTGCCGCCAGCAAGTCGGCGATCTGGACGGCAGGCAGCGCCTCGACCGCGAGAGCGATGCCCTGGTGCACCGCGCCCATGGGCAGAAGCGCATCGAGGTCGGTCCGTTCGATGGTTTCGGCCTGCGGCATGGGGTGCGACCGAGCCACCATGTCGATCTCCCGGCCGTGGTTCTTCAGCGCCTCGGCGGTAAGGAGTAGCCGCAGGCTTCGGCGTGCCGGGTTGGCCAGGGCGGCCAGCACCGGGTGAACACCCCACAGCCAAAGACTTCCGGTTCCAGGCCCACCGCCGCGGGCCGCTCTGGGCATGGCGCGCCTTTCCTCGCGCCCGGATCGGGCCTGACGGCCGCCGTCGGGGCTCGATCGAAGAGATGACGAGGACGAACGTGGTCGGTTCATGCTGCTCCTCCTGTGGCCCTGGGACGTTTCCCGTGTTTTACCCTCTCTTTTGAGATTGACAATAGCATCCAAATCCTCTTAGTTCCGTTCTCCCGTCGCACCGGGGTGCCGTGGCGATTGGGGAGGGGTGGCCGAGCGGTCAATGGCAGCAGACTGTAAATCTGCCGACGAACGTCTACGTAGGTTCGAATCCTACCCCCTCCACCATTTCCCATGCTGCATCCAAAGGCAGCGGTTCGGCGGACCGAATTCGAAGACGGCCGCGCAAGTGGCCTATTCGGCGGGTGTAGCTCAATGGTAGAGCCCCAGCCTTCCAAGCTGGTTGTGTGGGTTCGATTCCCATCACCCGCTCCATTGTGCCGAATGTGTATTGAAACGCGGTATTGAACTAGACGGGTTTGAAAAATGGCGAAGGCAAAGTTTGAGCGGACGAAGCCGCATTGCAACGTCGGCACGATCGGTCACGTTGACCACGGCAAGACCTCGCTGACGGCCGCGATCACGAAGGTTCTGGCTGAGACTGGGG
>JAJYTF010000023.1 GCA_021793155.1 Pseudomonadota bacterium
GCCGTAAACCCGTTCCCGAAGATCTGATGAAAGTCCCTTGCCCATGATCCACCTCCAAAGAGGTTGAATCATTTTTCGAGTCCGATGGGAATCCCTTTTCGATTCAGGATTCAAGCTCGACGCTCTAGAACCCATGCGCCCACTGACGAAGGCCGATGGACATGATGGTCCAAGGCTGGTCGATGAGCTTGTTCCAGGCATGACAGCAGTGGTCGACAATGTTGTCGTAGGACTGGAAGACGGGGTTGGATAGCCAGTTTTCACGGATGAACTGCCAGACGTTCTCGACCGGATTCAATTCCGGGCACTTGGGCGGAAGAGGCAGGAGAGTGATGTTGCCGGGGATCGGCAGATCGTCGGAGAGATGCCACCCGGCCTGATCGAGCAGGACGATGGCATGGGCGCCAGGGGCGAGATTTCGGCCAAGTGCAGGGCCATCGCCCTGGTGTTGCAGAACGGCAGGACGAGACCGGCTCCCTTGCCCTCGGCCGGACAGATGGCGCCGAACAGATAGGCCGACTTGGTCCGCTGGTCGTGCGGAGCTGCGGGCCGCGTTCCGCGCCGCGCCCAGCGCCGCGTGATCTTGTTTTTCTGGCCGACGCGGGCTTCATCCTGCCACCAAATCTCTATCGATTTGCCTGCCGCTTCATGGGCGGCGATCTCGTCCAGGCGGGCGGGGAAGTTTTTTTAAACGCCTCCTGCGCCTCGGTGTCCTGTGCGTGGTGGCGAGGCCGCGCCGAGAGCTTGCGGAACCCCATGGCCCGCATTTCGCGGCTCAGCGTCTGCTTGCTGATCGACAGCCGGAATTCCTCGAACAGCCACTGCATCAAATCCACCAGGCGCCAGCGCACGACGCCGTGAACCGCTGGGATCGGACCCGCGTCCACCATATCGGCCAGAGCCTGGCGCTGGGTCGCATTGAGGATCGGGGGATTGCCGGGAGCCTTGCCATTCAGCAGCCCTGACGGCCCTTCGGCATTGAACGCCAAGACCCAATCCCGCAGCGTCTGCAAACCTACGCCGCCGATCCGAGCGGCCTCAGTGCGGGATCGCCCGTCATAAATTTCCGCCAGGGACAGAAGGCAGCGGGTCTGGTCCGCGCATCGCGAACCACGGGCCAATTCACGCAATTGCTGCGCCGTGAAATCCTCTCGAACCTGAACCGCCGCTGCCATGGCAAACCTCCCATCGTTTGCCAGAGTGACTCATATTCAGTCCGTCTTGGGAATCCCCGTCGTGAGTCGCACTTAACGGGACTTGGTATTAGGCCTTGGTTTTGCCCCTCGCCGGGCGGGGCCCGGCCCCTTGACCGCGCCCTTAACGGGCGCTGGAACAAGGAAACCGGCCAGCCAAGCCACCATTGAGGCGGCGGCCAAGGGGCCGGATGACCCCGCCCGGCGAGGGGTTTTGACGGACCTAATAAGACTCTAGGATGACTTTCTGCTTCGCCGCGTACTGGTCCGGAGTGATCAACCCCTCGTCACGCAATGCCTTCAGTTCCCTCAGCTTGCGTTCGACCGTCGAGAACGCGCTGCTGCCGGCCGTCGCCGGTGGCGCTGCCGGCATCGCGGCGCCTGCCGGCGGGCTGGCGACAGGCGCCGGGGCGACAACGGCGGGACGCGCAAAAGTCTGGGCCAGGAAGGTGCCCCCCTCTTGGCTGATCTGCGCCATGTCGAGCGAAGCTACCGCTTGGGCACCGTCGGCGGCAGCCAACCTGTCGAACGTCATCCCGGCCTTTTGGCCGCTCGATGACAGCTCCGCTGCAGAGCGGAAGAACGAGGGACGCAGGTAATAGGTTTTCCCTGCGTCAAAGGTGAATGGTTCGGTCACCCGTGCCAGCGGATCGGCGGCCTTTGCTAACAGGTCGTAGCGACCTGGCCCGATGTCGAAGGCGACGAAGCGAGACTTGTCGGTTGCCCCCAGCTTCGTCCCCTGTTCGCTGGCGTCGGGGAAGATGAAGATCGTTTCCTTACCATCAAGGTCGCCGAACAGACCCTTCGACACCGTCGGCAGCACATAAACGCGGGCGGCGCGGGGCGGTGGCGCCTGCCGGCTCTTGAACTCCGCGGCGCGCGGATCATTGCCTTCTGGCGCCCGGTCCGCGCAGCCGGCAACCAGCGTCAGGAGGATCGCCAGAGACAAGGCGGCAATCGATTTCATTGTCAGTTCCCCTCATTCGTCGGCCGAAAATGGACTTCGGCGATTCGGCGCGGCGGCTCCGATGATCCCCACCCGGTCGTGACGCCAACATTGGATCAGTCTGTGGTCCGGGGACTTTTTCATCTCACAGGCCTATCTTACGGTCAAGTTTCGCCCGCCCCCTCACCGAAGGCAATAGTACACTTCCTTCGCCAAAGGCGTTAACGCCATCAAATATTCGACTTTCACCATCGGCTATTTTCGATGCGTTTTTGCACAACGATTATGCGCCATAGAAAATTGACGTTAATCAACTGTATACCCATGCTCACGCCAGTCATCCGTCGGTTTAAGATATTAGGAGGGGCTAAAGCATGTTCATTGTTAACAGCCGGCGCGGCAGGGGAAAAGTCGCGTCACTGCGCACGGTCTCATCTCTGGCCATGGTGGCCGGAGCCGCGGCGCTCATGGCGCCGTCGACCGCCCACGCCGTTCCCAGCTACGCCCGGCAAACGGGGCTTGCCTGTGAAGCCTGCCACACGGTGTTCCCGCAGTTGACCCCATTCGGGCGGCGGTTCAAGCTGAACGGCTATACCCTGACCACCGGGCCGGGGGTATCGGACGTCAACGAGAAGAAGGAAAGCACGCTGTCGCTGGCCGATCTGCCGCCGATCTCGGTGATGATCGAGGCGACCGACACCTTCTGGAACGGCGCCCCAGCCGACAAGGCCGGTCAGGGCAAGATTCAGAACGGCGATGTCCTGTTCCCGCGCCAGCTGTCCCTGTTCTACGCCGGCCGCATCTCCGACCATCTCGGCGCCTATGCCCAGGTCACCTATGAAGGAGCGTCCGATCATCTGAGCATCGACAACACCGACATCCGCTACTCAGACCACACTAGCGACAACCAATGGGTGTGGGGCGTCTCATTGAACAACAACCCCGGCGTCCAGGATGTGTGGGAAAATAATCCTGGTGGCTGGGCATTCCCCTTCATTAAGCCCGCCCAGTATTCCGGAGCCCGTTTCTGGGCCGGCTCAGCCCAGCCCCAGATCATGGGTCTTGGGCAGACATCCGGTGGCGTCGGCGCCTATGTCTTCTACAATGACTCGGTCTATCTCGAAACCTCGGTCTACAAGACTGTGTTCCCCGGCTCCGGCGCCGTGGATGCGGCGGAAGTTGCCAACAATCCCGCCATCCAGAACGGTGCCCCCTATTGGCGTGCCGCGTATGAAAAGGATATTGGCGACAATTCGTTCCAGGTTGGCACCACCGGCATGTTCATGAAGGTCGAGAACTTCATTGGACAAGGCCTCGGTTTCTCGCAGGGCGCCGCCAATTCCTACACCGACCTCGGCGTCGATGCGCAGTACCAGCACATCACCGGCAACCACATCTTTGAATTGACCGGCAACTATTGGCATGAGAGCCAGGACATCAACGCAGCCAACATCGGCACGGCCAACAGCAACGGCCATGACAGCCTCGACTGGATCGAATTGGTCGGCAGCTACTGGTATCAGCGCAAGTTCGGCGGCTCGATCGGCTTCGTCGACCAGAACGGCAGCCGGGACGCGCTGGCCTATACTGTTGGCGGTGCCGGTGGCATGGGCTCGCTCAACGGCTCGCCCCACACCCAGTTCGAAACACTCGAAGTTGACTACATGCCATGGCTGAACACCAAATTTATGGTGCAGTATAACATCTATAACGAGGTCATGGGCGGATCGAGCTTCACTGACATGAACACTGGCCTGAGACGTTCAGCGTCTGACAACAACACGCTGATGATCGGCATGTGGACCGCATTCTGATAGGAGGACTACCGTGAAGATCACAATCCTTTCCGCCTTCGCGCTGGCCCTTGTCGTCAGTGGTGCCGCCTCTGCCTCTGCCGCCACCACCGCCCCGCCGCTGGTCAGCGATGTCTGCTCCAAATGCCACGGCCCCGATGGCGACAGCCAGTCGCCGCTCTTCCCCCGCCTTGCCGGGCAGACCGCGGCTTATATCAAAACCCAGTTGGAGTCCTTCCGCGACCATTCGCGCGGCGATCCGCATGCCCGGGCCTATATGTGGGGTATCGCTAAGCCGCTGAGCGACGACCAGATCGGGCAGATCGCCGAATATTACGCCAGCCGCAAGCCGGGGGCAGCTATCGCTCCGACTGATGCCAAGCTCGTGGCTCAGGGTAAGCAAATCTTCTTCAATGGCGATGACAAGCGCGACATCCCGGTCTGCGCCAGCTGCCATGGCGAGCAGGCTCAGGGCAATGACAGCATCCCCCGTCTGGCCGGGCAGCAGCCCGACTACCTGTATCAGCAGTTGCGCGCCTTCCGTAATGGAATGCGCTACAACGAGACGATGCACGCCAACGTTCAGAAGATGACCAACGAGGAAGCTGCGGCGGTCAGCCAGTATCTGGCCGCGCAGTGACGCTGGCCTGGAGCATGATCCGGCCCGCTCGGATCATGCTCCAGCGCTTTCGCCTTTCCGGTACCGACGGGTAGCGTGCCGCCCGCACGCTCGCTATCGGACCGGTAATGTAGGATCCACATCCTACTGGATGACGCAATTGCGGTGCGCACCCCGCGGTTGCGTCATCTTGTTTATGACCTATTGCCCTGAATCAGCTGGCCCAGGGGCCGCATGACGGCGAACTGCACCTCAATCCTGGTCTACCATCCCGCCAAGGATTAGAGCGGCTCTGCGAGTGTCTTGATCTTGTCAGCCCGGGCGAGGTGAGGGATCTGGAAGACCCGTCTGCCGCATTTGGCGTTCAGAACGCCAAGCGGGTGGTCACGATCAGCTTGTCCTGCAAGGCAGGATGGTCAGGCTGCCTTTGATCTGGTAGGCGGCACCGACAATCAACCTCGATTGGTCGATGAGCCGGATGCGGTAATCCGACACTCGGTTGTGGACCACCGATCGCCAAGACCGTCCATCAGCGGATTGCACGCGCCGCCCAAACTGCGGCATTCCTGAGGCAAGGCCTCGTTCGGCAGTGGAATTACATAATGATGGGCCATATGATCACCCTGTCGGCCTTCGTCTGCGGGCGCATTGGCGGACATTGCTAAATTGTGCTTTAGCTGCTGACGAGCAGACTTCATCTCGGGGGATTTTTCGGGCGAAGATTGCCCATTTCCCGACGAACATTCCCCTTCCGATTGTCGGGCTGTTAACATTCGGCTGGTCATGTTAAGGGAACGCTGATGGTGTGGGCCGCAGAGGAAAATCCGCATTGCGTTGTCTGGTGATCGAGGATGAAGCCGAAACGGCTGCCTATGTGTGCGGCGGATTGCGCGAGGCCGGCTACGCCGCCGTCGCCTGCCCTGACGGAGCCGACGGTCTTTATCTGGCCACCAACGAAACCTGGGACCTGATCATCCTCGACCGCATGCTCCCCGGCAAGATCGACGGCCTCGCCATCGTCAAAACCTTGCGCGATCTCGGCAAGAACACCCCCGTGTTGATCCTGAGCGCCTTGGCCAACCTCGATGAACGGGTGCGAGGCCTGCGCGGTGGTGGCGACGACTACTTGACCAAGCCTTTCGCCTTTCCCGAACTGCTGGCGCGCATCGAGGCCCTGCTGCGCCGTTCGGCGCTGCGCGAGGAAGCCGTCGAATTGGTGGCGGGGGACCTGAAGCTCGACCTCCGGAGCCGCAAGGTGCAACGGGGGGGCACGGCGATCCCTTTGCAGCCGCGCGAGTTCCGCCTGCTCGAGTACCTGATGCGCCACCAGGGCCAGGTGGTGACCCGCACAATGCTTCTGCAAGCCGTCTGGGACTACCATTTCGATCCGCAGACCGGCGTGATCGATGTCCAGCTCAGCCGACTGCGCCAGAAAATCGACAAGGGCTTTGAACGCCCGCTGCTGCGCACCTTGCGCGGTATCGGTTATATATTCGGCGTTGATGAAGCCAATGAATAAAATCCGCCGGCTGCTGGGCCCCGTCACCGTTCGCCTGGCGCTGGGCTATGGCGTGATGATGGTCGGCACGCTGGTCCTGGTGTCGACCATTTTCTATTTCGGCACGGTCGGGGTGCTGTCGCGCGGCATCGACGCGAAACTCCGCAACATCTCCAACCACCTGGTCCAGGAAGCCGAAGCCGGCAGCCAGCGAGATGTCCGCAAGGAAATCCGGGAAGCCCTCGAGGACGGCATCGACACCGACACCGAGGTCTACCTGTTGGAGGCGGCGGATGGCAGCCCCATCATCGGAAATCTGTCGTCCTGGCCAGAAGCCGCGACGCCGGTCAACCGCCTGGCCACCCGAACGGTCGTCCGGGCCGGCCGCCAGTCGGTCAGCCGTCTGCTGGTCCGCCGCATGCCCGACGGCTCTCTGCTGGTGGTCGGACGCGACATGCAGGACCTTCTGGACATCGAACACCTAGTGTGGTCGGCGCTCGGCACCGGCGGTGCCTTTGCCGCCCAACTCGCCATCGGCGGAGCCTTCCTATTCCGCCGCGCGGTCGAACGACGGGTCTCGACGATCCGGCGGACGGCAAAGCAGATCGAGGCCGGCGACCTCAGCCAGCGCATTCCGGTCGCAGAATTGGAGGACGAGTTCTCCCGCCTCACCCATGACATCAATGGCATGCTGGATCGGATCCAGCATCTGATGGAAGGCGTAACTCATGTCTCCAATGCCATCGCCCATGATCTCAGGACACCGCTCGGTCGCATTCGGGGCCGCCTCGATGAGGCGTTGCGCCCTGGTCGCTCGCCGTCCCAGTTAGCCGACGCAGCACATTCCGCCATCGGCGGGATCGACGAACTGATCGTCGTGTTCGACAAGCTGCTGCGAATTGCCGAGGCGGAATCGGGAACCCGCCGCCAATGCTTCGCCCCGGTGGAGCTCGGCCCGCTGATCACCGACATCGTCGAGCTTTACGACGCCGTGGCGGAAACAAGAGGCATCACCTTGAGCGCCGATATCAGAGACGCCCCGACCGCCCTCGGCGACCGGGACCTGCTGGCCGGGGCCCTGGCCAATCTGGTGGACAACGCCTTGAAATATGCCGGCGATGGCGCCACAGTCCGACTGAGCACGGCGCAGGACGAAGGCGAGGTCGCCGTGCTGGTGCGGGACGACGGTCCCGGTATTCCGGCCGGCAAGCGGACGGCCGTGCTCAAGCGCTTCTACCGCCTTGACGAAAGCCGAAGCGCGCCGGGCAACGGCCTCGGCTTGTCCCTCGTCGCCGCGGTGGTGTCCCTGCACAGCGGCCAGTTGGTCCTCGAGGACGCCACGCCCGGCCTGCTGGCCAGGGTCGTCCTGCCGCGTCCCGATGCCGAATCCTTCCAAACGGTAAGCTGATTACGACGAACGGGATAGCTCTGGCGTCACGTTCGCACCGACGCCAGCGCCGCATCTGCCGCGCCGGAGCGGCGCGAAACCGCGACGGCGAAACAACCGGCCACAATGATGAATGCCAGCCACCAGGCATGCCATAGGTTGTAACTGACCATGCCGTTGACGACCGCCGCCGCAAGCAACGCCAGTGCCAAGGCGAAGTCGGTGCGGTCGGGCAACGCGCGGTAAATACTCCGGACCAGCAGCACAAAGAACGCCGCCCCCAGCAAGGCCCCGACCGAGCCCAGTTCGAGCCAGAGCTGCAAGGCCGCGTTGTGCGGATGCAGCGGCAGCAGTTCCACTCCGGGTGAAATCTGGGTATGCGCCCCGGGAACCGCCCGTGCGTTGCCGAGACCCCAGCCGAACAGCGGCCGGTCGCCAATCCGTCGGATGACGAAGTCCCAGATGATCCGCCGGTGCTCGAACGATCGGAGGCGCCAGGAGGCCCACTGCGCAACGCTCGAGGAGAGGAGATCGGTCAGGCCGGGGCGCAGGACGAGCGGGGAGACAAGAACCCAGGAGGCCAGACCCAGAGCCGAAGCGACCGCCATGAATTTCGGCAGCAGACGAGCCGCCAGGAAGACTACACCGCCGAATCCGTAGGCGATGATCGAACTCAGGCTTCCACCCTGCCGCAACACCAGGAACCCCAGAACATAGAGGGCCGCCGCAGCCGCCCAGCCGAACCGCCGGACGCAGACCATCAGGGCCGGCCAGACCATCAGCGCGGCCAGAGTCATGGTGGTGTCGAAGGATACCGGCATTGCCAACGGCCGTTGCGGCCCGATCACCGGCTTCAACACCAGTTGCAGCCAGGTCCTGACAAATCCGCCGGTTTGCAGATTGAATTCCAGGTTCGCCAGGCACAGGGCGAACCCGGCAAGCAGTACCGTGCCGAAGCGGGCCTTGGCGGTATCGTCCAGGGCAAAGGCGGCGTCGAGCATGACCAGGCCGCACAGGAACACCCCGAGAGTCATCACCCCCGTGGTCGTGCTCAGCTTAGGCTCCACCGCCCATAACGAGGTGGTCAGCGCGTATGCCATCAGCAGCGCGAACCACCCGACCAACCATGGTGCCGGCTGGGCGTGCCAATGAAAGACCCGCCGCCGCAGGTGAAGCGCGCTGGCCAGGGCCGCCACCACCAGGATAGGGACGATGATCGGGGGAGAATAGGCCTGCAGCAACGGGGCAAGGATCGCCAAAATGGCGAGGCCGGTATCTGGTCTAACCCGCATGTCGTAATGCCTCGCCGTACTCATCAAGGGCTATCCGGGGCGCCGGGATAGCCGTCGCCCATGGTCAGAAGGCCGCCGCGGTAGTGCTCGGCCAGATACAGGCTGTAGACGTCGGCCGGCCGCCCTCCCCAATGGAGGGTCACCCGCTTCAGCAACGTCACCTTGTCGAAATAGGGGACGAGCCCCTCGGCGCTTGGTTCAAGCGGGCCGGGGGGCAGCGGTTTGGTTCGGGTGATCAGGATGCCGTCGGCGCCCTTCAGCGCCGCCACCTCGGCCGAGGTGTAATAGGAGGGCCGGATCGGTCCCTGCACGAAGACCGGCGCGTGATCGGGCAAATAGAACGACACCGCGCCGGTCGGCTGATGGGTCTCGGTCAGCAGAAAAGCGCCCGGATGAGCCCGGCGCTCCTCCTCCACCGCGGCGGCCAGTTCGTCCCACCCGCCCAGCCGCTTCAAGGCGTCGATCTTCACCGGAATGGGCAGCAGTGCCGTCGCCGCCTGGAAAAACACGAAGGTGGTCATCGTCGCGCCCAGCAGCGGTGCGGCGACACTGCCAAGGCGCGCCCATCGCGGCCGGTCGTCCCGGTCGATCCAGGCGCCGGCTGCCGCCATCACGCCGCCGAGATATGCCGGGCCGGACCAGTGCGGCTGGACAACCCCGCTCAGCGTATGATCGAGGAAGAACGCCAGGACGGGCAGCGAGGTCGCCCCCAGCAGGAACCATTCCGGCCGCCGCCGCCGCCACCCCGCCCACAAGGCCCAAGCCATTCCCCACAGGCAGAACAGGAAAAGGACCGGCGTCACCAGCCCGATCTGCGTGCCCAGATAGGCCAACAGATTTTTCATCGGTGCCGGCGTTCCGCTATCGAAGGCATGGCCGAGCTGCTTGTGGAACGAGGCAAAGCCGTTCTGCAGGTTCCACAGCATGAGCGGCGTCGTGCAGGCGGCTGCCAGCAGGATCGCCAGCCAGGTATGCCGGCGCAGCAGCCATGGGCGCAGCGGTCGGAACAGCAGGAAGGTCGCCAGGACTCCCGGTACTATCAGGGCCATGGTGTACTTGCTGATGGCGCCCAGCCCAAGGGCTGCTCCGGCGGCATAGAGATAGACCGGACCGCCGCCGCGGATCAGGCGCAGCAGAGACCACAACATCAGGGCCCAGAACAGCAGCAAAGGGGAATCGGGGGTGATCACCACCCCCGCAGAACCGAACAGAACAGTGCAGTTCAGCC
This sequence comes from Pseudomonadota bacterium, assembly GCA_021793155.1. Classification (GTDB taxonomy): domain Bacteria; phylum Pseudomonadota; class Alphaproteobacteria; order Rhodospirillales; family Magnetospirillaceae; genus DUZF01. Next base: position 9,957 of record JAJYTF010000023.1, read on the forward strand.
ACAATGCGGCCAGCGCGCCGGCCCGCCGGGAGCGGAACGCCAGGCGGGCCGCGTCCCACACCAGAACCGACACGACGAGCGAGGAGGCCACGGCGGTGACGCGCACGCCGAGCGCCGTCTCGCCCAGCAGGCGAGTGCCCGCCCAGATCCAGTAGGCGACCATCGCGGGGTGGTCGTAGTATGAAAGTTGCAGTGGCCTGGTCCACTGCCAGTAATAGGCCTCGTCGGCCGAAAGCAGCGCCGACCCGGCGACGAACAGGCGCGCCGCGGCCATGCCGAGGACCACCAGCAGCGCCCAGCCTTCGACCGGTGCCAGAGCCATCCGCCTGTTCGGTGGATCTTGGGTGTTCGCCTTTTGACCGTGCATCGCCGCCTGAAACAGCCCATTTGGCTGCCCGTTGTCAATCCCAAACCTCCGGCCGCCAAAGGCGTTTCCTTCCAAATGGTAAGTTGACGCGCAACCGCCGAACGGGCCCTTGTCGGTCGAGGCCCGCAGGCTTGCGCCCATCGGAAGGAACCCGCGGCATGGATGCGGAAGCAAGGTCCAAAATGAAGATTCTGTCCCCCCTGCGGTTCATTGCCATGTGGGGACCAGGATTGCTCGTCATGCTGGCCGATACGGATGCGGGCAACGTCGTTACGGCGGCCCAGGGCGGGGCCCAGTGGGGCTACAGGCTGCTGCCGCTGCTGCTGCTGCTCATTCCGCTGCTTTACATGGTCCAGGAACTGACGGTGCGGCTGGGTATCTTTACCGGCCGAGGCCATGGAGAGCTGATCCGCGAACAGTTCGGTGTGGGCTGGGCCATGCTGTCGGCCACAGGTTTGGTCGTGGCGACCCTGGGTTCGTTGATCACCGAATTCACCGCCGTCGCCGGCATCGGCGAACTGTACGGTCTGCCTCGCAGCCTGACCTTGCCGCTCTCCACCGGGGCCCTGCTGATGGTCGTCGGCACCGGCTCGTACCGGCGGGTCGAGCGGACGGCACTGGTCATCGGACTGTTCGAACTCGCCTTTTTCGCTGTCATTTGGGCGGCGCATCCGAGCCTTGCGACCTTGACCAAAGCCGCAACAGACCTGCCGGTCGGAAACAAGGATTTCATGTATCTCGTCGCCGCGATCATCGGCGCAACCTTCAACCCCTGGATGATTTTCTACCAGCAGTCCGCCACAGTCGATAAGAAGCTGCTGCCCGAGGACCTCAAGCACGCCCGTTGGGACACCGGTATCGGCGCCGCCCTCACCCAATGCCTGACCGCCGCGGTGCTGATCGCAGCAGCGACGGTCTTCGGCTCCGGCAATATTCCAGCAAGCCTTTCCAGTGTCGGCGAGATCAGCAAGGCGTTGACCCCCCTTCTGGGAGAACAAACGGGACGCCTTGTCTTCAGCGTGGGCGTACTGGGCGCGTCGCTGGTGGCGGCGATCGTCTCGTCGCTGGCGCTGGCCTGGGGGGCCGGCGAAGTCAGCGGTTACCGCCGATCGCTGGAATATCGACCTTTCGAGGCCGGGTGGTTCTATGGCATTTATGCGGTTGGCGTGGTCGGAGCCGCCGCCCTGGTGTGGATGGTGCCTGATTTGATTTGGCTGACCGTCGCGGCCCAGGTGCTGAACGCCTTCCTGATGCCGCTGGTGATCGGTTTGCTCGTGGCGCTGGCAGCCAGAGCGTTACCCGAGCCATGCCGCCTGCGCGGATGGTATCTCCGGCTGATGGTCGCCGTCGCGGCCCTTGTGTCCGCGCTCGGCATATTCGGCGGCATCCAGACCTTGCTATAGACAATGTTCAACGACTCTCGTCCAAGGGCTATTCACGATGGGGTTTGACGGCGACTTCGTCTTTTTGGGCACATCGCTCAAGGTCTTCCTCATCGACTTGCTGTTGAGCGGCGACAACGCGGTGGTCATTGCCCTGGCCTGCCGCACGCTGCCGCCCAGACAGATGCGCATGGCGGTGCTGATCGGCACCGCCGCCGCCATAGTGCTGCGGGTGTACCTCACCACCGTGGTGAGTTATTTGCTGGACGTCCCCTTCCTAAAGCTGATCGGCGCCTTCGCCCTGCTGGTCATCGGCATCAAGCTGATGGTCGCGGAAGACGAGCACCAGCTTGAGCAAAAGGTCGGCAATGCGGCCGGATTCGCCCCGCAGACGCTTGAGATGTGGTCCGCTGTCATCCTGGTCGTCCTCGCCGACCTGGTGATGAGCCTCGACAATGTGGTGGCGCTCGCCGCGGTGGCCAAAGGCAGTATTGTCTTTCTCGCCCTCGGCCTGCTGCTCAGCATCCCTTTGCTGATGTACGGCAGCCTGTTCGTCGCGGCGCTGCTCAAGCGCTACCCGATCCTGATCACCGCCGGCGGCGGGCTGTTGGGCTGGATCGCCGGCGACATCGCAGTATCCGATCCCAGCATCGCCGACTGGGTCAACACCCAAGCCCCGGCGCTGATCGCGGCCATGCCTGTGCTCGGCGCCCTGTTCGTGCTGATGGAGAGCCGAATCATCGAAAACGAGCCGAAGCGCGCGCTTGCTCCGGCGGGCCACCCCGCCCTGAGCGGTTCCGTGGCGGTGCTGGCGGGGAAGCTTGGCCGCAAGCCGGCCAACCAGTCACTGCCGGCCGCCACCTCGCCGGGAGCGGCGCCGGCTGCCTCGACGCATATGCCCCCCAGCTATGGGCAACCCAGTTACCAGGAGGCTCTGGCGGCCGGTGCGCTGGTGCTGGTGGCAGAGGACAACCCCCTTGATCAGGGCGCTCTCAAACGCGCCCTGATCCAGATGGGCTGCGTCGTCGACGTCGCCGTCGACGGGCGGAGGGCCCTCGACATGCTGGCCGAGCGGCGGTATGGCCTGCTGATCACCGACCTCGACATGCCCGAGATCGACGGCTACCAGCTGGCCACCCGGATCCGAGCGGCCGAGCAGGTGTCGGATCGCCGCTTGCCGATCATCGGCATGGTCGGCTATCTGGGCGGCGATGCAATCACCCGGAAATGCATCGAGGCGGGCATGGACGCCTGCCTGCAAAAGCCTGTGGCGATCGACCGGCTGGAAGCCGCGGTGATGGCCTGGCTGCCTGTGGCGGCGGTTCTGCGCCAAGACCCTACAACCATTCTGGAAGGCTGAGCACGCATGTCTTGGAATCCTCTCGGAGGCGAAGGCTCCCCCCTGGACGAGGGCTTGGACCTCGACGACATCATTCGCTTGGCCAAGGACAAGTTCCATCGCGTCACGCACATTCCCGGCTTCAGCCGCAAAGGACTTGTCCTCATCGCCAGTCTGCTGGCGGTCGCCTGGCTCCTGACCGGCATCTACAAGGTCCAACCCGACGAGCAGGGCGTCGTGATGCATTTCGGCAAATGGGTCGACACCACCGAGCCCGGACTGCATTTCCATCTCCCCTACCCCATCGACACGGTAATCTTCCCAAAGGTTACCGAGATCAACCAGCTGCAACTGGGCAACGTCGAAGCGTCGGGGCAACTGGGCAGCGCTGGAACCCGCGACAAGCAGATGCTGACCGGCGACGAGAATATCGTCGAAGCCGACTGCGCCGTGTTCTGGCGGATCAAGAATGCCGGCCAATACCTGTTCAAGGTCTATGACCCGCAGTTGGCGGTGAAGGTGGCGGCGGAAAGCGCCCTGCGCGAGGTTATCAGCCGCACCCCGATCCAGGCCGCCCTGTCCGACAAGCGCCAGCAGATCGCTGACCAGACCAAGGAACTGCTGCAGAACCTCCTTGACCAGGAACAGGCTGGCGTCCTGATCACCCAGGTGCAATTGCAACGCATCGACCCCCCCGCCGCCGTCATCGATGCCTTCAACGACGTCCAGCGGGCCCGTGCCGACCAGGAGCGCGCCCGCAACGAGGCGCAAGCCTACGCCAACGACATCATACCGCGTGCCCGCGGCGAGGCCGGTCGGATCACGCAAGAGGCGGAAGCGTACAAGGCTCAGGTGGTCAATCTCGCCCAAGGCGACGCCAAGAGCTTCCTAGCGGTCTATCAGAGCTATGTCCGGGCCAAGGATGTCACCGCGTGGCGGCTCTACCTGGAGAGCATGGACGAGGTTCTGAAGAAGGCGAGCAAGGTCATCATCGATTCCTCGGGAAAAGGCGTTTCGGGAGTGGTCCCCTATATGCCGCTGCCCGATCAAAAGGAAAAACCCGTCGCCCAGGGAGCCGGCAAATGAAGCGCAAAGCCCTGATCATCGGCCTGTCCGTCTTCGTCGCGGCGTGGTGGCTGCTTTCCGCCTCCCTTTACACGGTGGACGAAACCCAGCAAGCGCTGTTGGTGCGCCTCGGTGCGCCGATGGGCGTGGTCACCGCGCCAGGTCTCAAGATGAAGATGCCGCTGGTCGACAACGTCATCTACTACGAGACCCGCCTTCTGCCGCTCGAACCGTCCATCGAACAGGTCATCCTGGGTGACCAGAAGCGGCTGGAGGTCCAGACCTATACCCGCTTCCGCATCGCCGACCCCTTGCGGTTCTACCAAACCGTACGGACGGTCCAGCAGGCGCGGGCCCAGCTGACCCAGCTGGTCAGCTCGTCGCTCCGCCGTGAACTGGGCCGGGTGCCGCTCCGGGCGCTATTGTCCGAGCAACGCACTCAGATCGTGGAGAACATCCAGAACGAAGTGGCGGAGAAGGCGCAGTCACTGGGCATTGCGGTGGCCGAGGTACGCCTTCATCGCGCCGACCTGCCCTATGAAACCAGCCAGGCGGTCTATGACCGGATGAAGTCGGAACGCCAGCGCGAGGCCAAGGAACTGCGGGCGCAGGGGTCAGAATGGGCGCAGGAGATCCAGGCCAAGGCCGACCGCGACCGTACCGTCATCCTGTCGGAAGCCGAGCGCCAGAGCAAGATCACCCACGGCGATGCCGATGCCGAGGCCAACCAGGTGCTGGCGGAGGCCTTCGGCAAGGACCCCCAGTTCTATCGCCTTTACCGCTCGCTGCAGACCTATCGCCAGGCGCTTGCCGGCGCGGGCCCAACCCTGGTTCTGTCGCCCGATGCGGAATTCCTGCGCGACCTGAAAACGGGCCCCTCGTCCGGAGGACAAAGATAACAACTTAGTTGTTGCAGGACGGAGGATTTTTCTTCACACAGTTGAGCCACCGCAATTTCGGATTGGCGACCATGAATTTCAATTTCGACGTTTTACGTTCGGCTCCCGTCAACACCGACCCCTTCCCCTATTTCATGGCCCAGGGGGTCCTGTCCGAGGACGATCTGGCCGAAGCGATCCGGGATTTTCCCAAGCTCGACATGGCCGGCTTGTTCCTGCCCGAAGCGGCGGAATACGGCACATCATTCGCCAGACTGCTCGACATCCTGCGCGGGCCGGAGCTGCGCCAGATTGTCGGCGAGAAGCTGCAGGTCGACCTGACCGGTCGCCCGACCATGGTCACCGTCCGCGCCTGCGCCCAGGCCAAGGACGGCCGTATCCATTCGGACTCGAAGTTCAAGCTGGCGACCGTCCTGCTTTACCTGAACGAGCCGTGGGAGGCCGACGGCGGCCGCTTGCGCCTGCTGCGTTCGCCCACCGACATCGAGGACTATGTCGGTGAAGTCCCGCCGCATGGCGGCACGCTGGTATGCTTCAAAGTCACCCCCAACTCGTGGCACGGCCACAAGCCCTTCGTCGGCACGCGGCGCTACATGATGTTGAACTACTGCCAGGATGCATCGGTGCGGAACAACGAGGAAGCGCGCCACCGTATGTCCGGCCGCATCAAGAAGGTCAAGCGGGTGTTCGGCGTCGGCAAGGTGGGCGCGGCGTAGAACCGCAGTCGCAGCCACGGTAAGGTGATTAACCAGTCTTGGCTGCCAGCCCGGCATTAACACCCGCGGTTATCCGGTCCGGCTTGGCCGCGTCGAGATTGACGCGCGCCCGCGAACAGTATGGCGGCATTTGGCGGCCAGTGAATATCGTGCTATAGATCTCTACTAATAAAAATATCTACGGCGTGCAGCAGGGAATAAACGCTCTGCACACGGGTGCTTTTTAGATTATTTCCAATATGAGAGCGCTTCCCCCCGCGAGACGAGCCGTATTTCGCTCCGTCCTGAAGGAGGTAAGGTTATGTTGGACAATGACGCCCCATTCAACATGCTGGACGAGAGCGCCATCGCCGCCGCCGATGTCCGCCATGATCCCTACGATTTCTGTTATGTCGATCAAGCGATTCCGTTGAGCAGGCGAGAGGAAATCCTGGCCGACGCCCCTGTGATTCCCCATCGCGGCACATACGGCATCCCCAACCTCCGCTATGGACCGAAATTCGACTCAGTCCTGAAGGATCTGCTGAACCCTCGCTTCCGCAAGCTGGTCGAGCGGAAATTCGACATCGACCTTTCAAGGGGCCACCCCACGATCGTGATGATGGGAAATACCACCGGCCATTACAACGAGGGCTATGCGCACCCCGATTCCAGGCACAAGATCTTTACCGTGCTTCTTGGCTTCACCCGCGAATATCCCTACGAACGGGGACGCCTGCGCATCCTGCGCAGCGATGACCGCGAGGACTATGCTTTCGAATACCCGCCGGAATTCGGCAAGATGTGCATGTTCAAGGTCTCCGATAAATCATGGCATGGCTTTCTGCCGCAGAAGAGCCAGCGAATGAGCCTGCAGTTTTGTTGGGTGGATTCCAAATCCTACGCCACGAAAACCTATGTGCGGCATTACGTCAGCGCCATTGCCAAGGCGACCCCGGTGTTCAACAAAGGCCTCGAATACGTACCGAGGAACTGGAAGAAATTGTTACCCTGGAGTTGAGTCCGACCCTCGTTTACCCGATTGTGCTCACCGTCCAGGTGGCGCTGTCGACACCTTCGCAGGCTTCCAGGGCGGCCACGACGGCATCGAGTTCGGCTGGTTCGGCGGTGCTGGGTACCAGCACCGCCGCCAGCTCGACCTGGTCCTCGGTTTCCGAAAGAGTCTCGATGGCCCGGATGGGATAGTTGGCCCGCTCCAACTCACTGAACAGCAGTTCCCTCGTATCGGCGACCTGGCTTGAAGGCGTGACCACATGGACGCGATAGCAGGCCTCGGTGACCCGCTCGTCGATCGGCTTGCGATTGATGTAATTGACCAGCGGCCGCAGCAAAGTATTGCCGGCCAGCACCGTGGCCGCCAGGACGACCGCCTCGGCCGCCAGCCCGGAACCCGAGAACGCCCCCACTGCGGCAGAACACCACAGGGTCGCGGCGGTGTTGAGGCCGCGGACATGCTCGCCTTCCTTCATGATGACGCCGGCGCCGAGGAAACCGATACCCGAAACGATGTAGGATATGATCCGGGTGGCACCCTCGCTGCCCAGCAGGTGCAAGCCCATGTCGGCAAAGGCGGCAGCCCCTACGGCGACGAGGACATTGGTGCGAAGGCCGGCGGTGCGCTGTCGGTATTGGCGTTCGAGGCCGATCAGCGTACCCAGTACGAAAGCCACCGCCAGCGCGACGACAGTGTCTTCGAGAGACTGGAAATCAAACGAGGAAACAGCGCGCAAACCGTCTCTCAACTCCGCAGGATCAGCAGGACAAGTTGCAGAAACCCCCAGCCCATGAAGCCGAGAATGAGTATCAATAAGGCAACCAGCCCATAGTTGACAATACGTTTATTAGCCTCGGCGACGGCCAAGTCCTCATCGCTCGGAGAATGAGAAATCTTGTCACTCATCGGATCATCTTAGCCACGATATTCTATTCAGGGGTGAGTGTAGCAGACGGCATTCGCGTTGGCACTCCGGTTGACCACGTAGAGTTTTTCCTTCCAAATGCTTCCGAAGGGTTCATCGCCATAGAGCCGAAATGCGAATCTTCATCTGTTCCGACGCGGCCGTGCTGAGCCACCAAGCCGGCACCTTCGTCGCCAACGTCGTTGCCGACAATCCGCAGACGGTCCTCGGGCTGGCCGCCGGGGCCACCCCCCTCGGACTGTACCGGGAACTGGGTTGCCACCACGACCAGGGGCTCGATTTCTCAGCCGTCACTGCGTTCGGACTCGACGAATATTTCGGTCTGCCTGCGGGCCATCCGGCAAGCTTTCGCCACGGCATCGAAGAGCATCTTGCGGCCCGTGTGGACCTGCCGCCGGCACGCCTCCATTGGCCGGATGTCCGGCCGGACGCCGATGTCGCCGCCGCCTGCGCCGGCTACGAACGAACCATCGCCCACGCCGGGGGCATCGACTTGCAGATCCTCGGGATCGGCGGCAACGGCCACATCGGCTTCAACGAACCGGGATCGAGCCTGGCGGGGCGGACCCGCTTGGTCCGTCTGACCGCCGCCACCCGCCGGGCCAATGAAGGGAACTTTTCCTCGCCAGCCGACATGCCGGAAGCGGCCGTCACGCAAGGCATCGGCACCATCCTCGCCGCTCGGCGCATACTGTTGCTGGCCAGCGGCGCAAACAAGGCGGCGGCCGTCGCCGCCGCCGTGGAAGGCCCGGTGACCGCCATTGTGCCCGCATCGGCCCTGCAACTTCATCCGGACGTCACCGTCTTCCTGGATGCCGCCGCCGCAGCCGACCTGCGGCGCCGCGACGAATACCAGGCGGAAGCCGAAATGCTGCGGCGGATGGGGCTCTTGCGGTAGCTCGACTTCCACTCCGGTCGCTCGGGCAAAACCCCGGGCAGACTCACGAAGGATGAGGGCAAGCTATTGATTTTCCTCATGGTGAGGAGCCGCCGGGGGCGGCGTCTCGAACCATCTACCGGCAGAGGAGCAATTTTCCACCCAGGGCTTTGCCCCAACAGTTACTCACTCGGCGGCCAGGCGCTGGAACTGACGTTTGTATTCGTTCACCTTGGCCAGGTACACCGCCGCCCCATGATCGCCGCAGCGGACGTCCGGGCCCGCGTGGAAGTGATTGCGCACAAAGGTTTCAGCCGGGCCGGCACCACACAGATGGACGATGGTGGCAAGGTCCTGTCGCTGCTGCAACGAGACCGGCCGACCATGCAGGCGTGACAGAATGGCGTCGACGTTCCGTTCCAGGTATACGGTCGCCAGTTCGATGGCGTGACCGGGAAGGATGCGGCTGTAAAGGCCGCTGAACCAGCAACCGTCGGCGACCACGACGTGATTCCTGACGCAATAGCGCCGGGCATCGGCGAAGGCCGGATCGGTCATCTGGAACATGCCGACGGCGCTCGAGGCCGGCTGGTAGATGGCGAAGGGATGCCAGGTCAGCCGCCAGCGCCAATAAGTGCGGGCCACCGGGTTGCCGGCGCCTTCGACCTGGGCCAGGGCGGCCAACAGGTCGGGGGTCATGGTGACCGTGGAATACTTGCGGAACAGCGGCCCGTACTCATTCCAGGTTTCGGCCGGCCGTTTGTTGAGCGCAGCGTCGACCGGAAAGAACATCTCGGTCGGTTTGTGGATCACCTGATAGGCGATATTGGTCGCCGAGAACAACAGCAGGGCCACGGCCATAACCGCCACGGCGCGCCATGCGGGCGGCAGCGCCTGCCATCCTCGCCATGCCGCAGCGCCCCGTTTGCGCCAGCGGTGCAAGCGGCGAGCAGGATTCTCCCTGCGCTTGGTTCTGCCCGATCGGACTTTCGCCTGCATCTCCCGCCCCCCAACGGGTGATAACCTGATCGAACGGCAGGACACAATATTGAATAACGCGCCGCCGCCGGGTGTAATCTCTGGCCATGAGCACCAAGGAAATAGCGCGCTGATGGTGAAGAAAGGCCGAACGGCGAAGCACGGGATCGAAACGGCGGCCGCTCCGGCGGAAATCGGCCAGCTGTTCGCCGAGGCCGTAGCCGACCACATGGCCGGCCGGGTTGCCGCAGCGATTGCCGGCTATCGCCGGATCATCCGTCTTTGTCCGCAAGAACCGGCGCCCCTGGTCAATCTGGGCATGGCGCTGCAGGCTCTCGGCGACATGCAGGCTGCCCAGGCCGCCTATCGTCGCGCCGTCGCGGTGCAACCCCAGTCCGCCGCGGGCTCCAACGGCCTCGGCATGGTCCTGATGGAACTGGGCCACCATCGCGAGGCGGCCGCCGTCATCCGGCGGTCCATCTCAATGCTGCCCGACAACGCCGAGAGCCACAATAACCTGGGAAACTGCCTGAATCACTGCGGGCACCGCGTTGAGGCATTTCCCTCTTTTCGCCGCGCCATCATCCTCGCCCCCGACCAGGCCGAGCCCTACAACAATCTCGGAGCGGCCCTGGTCGAGGACGGACGGCCCAACGAAGGGATTCTTGCGGTTCGTCGCGCGTTGGCTATCCGGCCGGCCAACCCGGAAGCAGAGAACAATCTGGGCAACGCCCTGATGGAATGCGATCGGGTCGATTCCGCCATAGCCGCCTTCCGACGGGCCATCGCCCAGCGTCCCGACTTCGCCGACGCCTGCACCAATCTCAGCGGCGCGCTCATCGATCGCGGCGAAACCACTGCCGCCATCGCCGCCTGCTGCCAGGCTGTCGCCTACCAGCCCGCCGCAGCCGCCGCCTATAACAACCTCGGCAACGCCTTGAAGGCGGACGGACGGCTCGAGGCCGCCGACCGCGCCTTCCGCCATGGCCTCGGCTGCCGCCCGGATGACGCCGAAATCCATTTCAACCACTCTGCCGTCCTGCTGAAACGAGGCGATTTCCGCGCCGGCTGGCTGGAATATGAATGGCGCCGGAAGACCCCACAGAACCCCTTTCGCCATCTTGCCTTCTCGCAGCCCGAGTGGGACGGCGCTCCGCTGGGCGGGCGCAGGCTGCTGCTTTATGCCGAACAGGGGCTGGGCGACGCCCTGCAATTCTCCCGCTTCGCCGAAGTCGCCGCGGCGCGCGGCGGACAGGTGGTGCTCCGGGTCTATCCGTCGCTGGTCAGGCTGATGGCATCGCTGCCCGGCGTAGCCGAGGTCGTTTCCAACGAAGCTCCGCCACCCGCCTTTGACCTGCATTTGCCGCTGATGAGCGTGCCCGCGGCGATCGGCCTGGGACTCGATGGCATCCCCAACCGCGTGCCCTATCTGTCGGCCGCGCCGGCCGACATTGCCCTGTGGCGCGGCCGCCTGGCGCGCCTTTCCGGTCTGAAGGTGGGGCTCGCCTGGGCGGGCGATCCGCGGCCGCATGACCGCGACGCCCATCTGCTCGACCGGCGGCGCAGCCTGCACCTCGACCAGTTCGCCGAATTGGCGGGTATCGCCGGCCTGACCCTGGTCAGCCTGCAGAAAGGAGATCCCGCCGCCGAGGCCCGAACCCCGCCGGGCGGCATGGTTCTGTTCGACGGCATGGACCTGGTGACCGATTTCGCCGACACCGCGGCCCTGATCGCCAATCTGGACCTGGTGATCTCTGTCGACACCTCGGTGGCCCATCTGGCCGGCGCCCTGGGCAAGCCGGTGTGGATCCTGTCGCGCTTCGACGGATGCTGGCGCTGGCTGGAAGAGCGGGAAGACTCCCCCTGGTATCCGACGGCGCGCCTTTACCGACAGGTATCGCCGGGGCATTGGGAGTCGGTGCTCCGCCAGCTGGCCGAAGATTTGAGAACCCTCTGCGTCCAGACAGGGGCATGTTCGACAGGTGTACTATTCGAACCGCAAGATCAACCGCCGATCGGGCAAAATAATTAAATTTTTAGTCGGAAGACAACACTGCTTACGCCGAGTAATGTGTTCCGACCAATGAGCAATCCTGCTTCCTGAAACATTTCGTTTCAAAGCGGTCATTTGCACGACACGTAACCCTGATAGATTTCAAATGATGAAACGAACCGACATATCGCCGGAGAGCGCAGCGGAATGATTGCTGGCAAGTTGGTGTCCCTGACCGGTATCATCCCTGAAGACCATGCCCATCTGTTCCGTTGGGCCAACGACGTCGACGCCGCGCGGCTGAACGGGCCCTACCGCCCTGCCGACTGGTCGAGCCACAAGGACTGGTGCGACAATATCGGCCGAGACGCCAGCAAGGTGGTGTTCGCCATCCGCAAGACCGGCCTGCCCGGCATCATCGGCTATGTACAGATCGTCAACATCCACAGCGTCAACCGCTCGGCCGATATCGGCATGCGTATCGGCGACGCCGGCAATCGCGGCCAGGGCTATGGGTCCGAGGCGCTGCGGCTGACCGTCGACTATTGCTGGAGCCACCTCAACCTCCAGCGCCTGGGTCTCGCGGTATTCGACGGCAACAAGCCGGCCGTCGCCGTGTACGAAACCGCCGGCTTCGAGAGAGAGGGCCTGTTGAAGCGCGCCGTCTACGCCGACGGTCAGTGGATCGATGTCATCCTGATGGCGAAGTTGCGCACGCAGTCGTGACACATCCCTCCCCGCCATGAACGGTAGGGCCGCCCGAGGGCGGCCCTACGCATGACTCATCGAGACTTGGCTGGTACGTTGAGGTCCCGCGCCATTGTTGACGCATAGCCAAGGGTTTCGGAGAAACCGACCCGGCTGAGGGTGCGATGATCGGTTCCGATCACCGCACCATGGTATTATTGTCCGACGCCGACGCCGGGCACCGGCACCCCCGGAGCGGTACCGCCCGACGGCGATGCCATCGGTGCGGGCGGCGGAGGCGCTGCCGTGCCGGGCGGCGGGGGTGGTGCAGAATACGCGCCGGGCGGAGGAGCGTAGCCCCCGGCTGGCGGCTGGGAGTAACCGCCAGGGGCGGGCGGCGGAGCATAGCCGGTTGCCGGCGGCGAGCCCGAATACACCGAAGGCGGAGCGTAATAGGGTGCCGGTGCGGTGGGATAAACCACCGCGGCCCCCGGCACCACCACCACCGGCGGCTGCGGTTGCACGGGCTGGGCGACCTGGTTGCCCTTGGCGTACATGCATTGGGCATAGGCGTTGTCGTATTGCTCCTGGATCGAACCCTGCGCGTGCTGCGAGTTGCTGCCGCCAACCGCGGTGCCCATCAAGCCGCCCGCCGCCGCGCCGACACCGGCGCCGCGGCCGCCGCCAAGGGCGGCCCCCAATCCGGCACCCAGCGCCGAGCCGATCAATGTCCCGCCGATGGCCCGCTCGTTGGCCGCCTCGGCCTGGCCGCTCACCTGGTGCTCGGCGTAGCTCTTGCATATGGTCTGATCGGCCACAAAGACTTCGAACGGCTTGTTGGGCGCAGGCATGACCTGCACGGTCGGCCCCATCGGCATAGCGGCACAACCTTCAAGCAGGACGACCGCCGATATTCCCAGGGCGACGGCCTTCAATTGCTTCATCTCGATCTCCTTCACTGGGGCCGGGCGGGCACTGGCCGATACGGCGTGCTGCAACTGGCGACGTAAGGATAATATCCGGTGGGGCTATCGCAATAGTACCAAACTTGCGCCTGGGCAGCCGGTGGGGCGGCTGGCGGCGGAGCGGCCGGCACCGGCTGGACCACCACCGGGGCCGCTGGCGCGACGACCACCGGGGCGACCGGTTCGACGAATGCCATCGGCGAAACCACCAAGGGATAGGGATAGACGGGCTTTTCGTAGAAATACCAGACGCCGCCGGCAAGCCACCACCAACCGAGCCGGCCGTTGTGCCATTCGTGACGCCAAATGCCGGCGCGCCAGAGTTCCAGGTCACGGTGCCCGAAGCGGTGAACGTCGTGCTCGCGGAATTCATGATAATGGTCGTGGGGGTCGGCGAAAGCGGGCATCACCGGCACCATCAAGGCCGAACCGCCGCAAAGAACGGTAAGCGCCGGCAAAACCAAACGAAAAAAACCTTTCCTCAACATCATGATGTGCGTTTTCCCAATCGTCGCGACCTGCACAAATGGCGCAATGCCGCACGAAGAATGATTATCGATGGGGATCATGGCGGAAGAATGTCATATGGGTTTCATTGTGTTACGAAAACCACCAATGGAGGCAGGGCAATGGCCTATGAACTCTATTATTGGCCGGCGATCCAGGGGCGCGGCGAATTCGTCCGCCTGGCGCTGGAGGATGCGGGTGCCGACTACATCGACGTCGCCCGCATGGGCGCCGGAGCGGCGGGCGAAGCCGCCCTCCCGTTCCCGTTGCCGCAGCATGGCGCCGTCGCACGCCCACCCTTCGCCCTTCCCGCCCTCAAGGACGGTCCGCTGGTGATCGGCCAGACGGCTGCCATCCTGATGTATCTGGGCGACCGCCTGGACTTGGCGCCCGCCGACCAGGCGGGCCGGATGTGGACCCTGCAACTGCAATTGACCATCGCCGATGCGGTGGCCGAGGCACACGACACCCACCATCCGCTTTCCGCTGCTCTCTACTATGAGGACCAGCGGCCCGAAGCCGCCCGCCGCGCGGAACATTTCCGCAAACACCGGATTCCCCGGTTCCTCGAATGGTTCGAGGCTGTGCTCGCAGCAAATCCGGACAGTGATGCCTGCCTGGTCGGCCGCAACGTCACCTATGCCGACCTTTCCCTGTTCCAACTGGTCGAGGGGCTCCGCTACGCCTTTCCGCGGGCGGCGGCGCGCAGCCTGGCCAAATGCCCCCATGTAGTGGCCCTGCATGACGCAGTCGCCGAGCGCCCTCGGATCAGGGAATATCTCCGCAGCGAACGCCGCATCCCTTTCAACGAGGACGGAATTTTCCGACACTATCCCGAACTCGACGGGTGACCAGCCTGGTGGCGAAGCAGCGCTCAGTCGAGGCCCGTCTCGAGGAGAAATAATATTTAGTCAAAATCGACTTGGCGTTGACACCAGGCACATCGGAAGGAATAGTTCCTGTACGATGCGTGGGGATATTCGCCGAAGACGCTATGATACCTCCACCGCAAGATCCCTGGGGATCCTGCGGCGGGCGGTAGCTTCCTGGCTCGGCATATTCCTGGTGGCCTTCAACTTGGCCGCCGCCGGCGCATTGCCGATTCGCCCCAGCGACGCCGTCCTGTTTGCCGAAGGCAGGATCCAGCTTTGCACCGCCGACGGCATGGTCGTGGTCGATGCCAACGGCCAACCCGTCCAACACGGCGGCGAGCACGGTGCGCTGTGCGCGTTCTGCCTGCCCCTGCTGCACGGCAATGTCGAGGCGCCCATGACCACGGTCGCGGGCGATACGGCGCCGCGATGGGCCAATGTGCGGCCGGTCCTTGCCGGCGAACTTTCACTGCCGCCCCCTGCGCGGTTTGCCACGAGCGCCTTCCCTCGGGCTCCTCCTTCCCTGCTGCCTTCCTGACCTGTCATTGGCCGACCGCGCGGCCATCCACGCGGCGGCCCAGTCTCGGACTCTGAAAAGGGGGGCCGCCGCGCGCCCTGGCGCGCCGGGTCGCAGGGCCTCGCAGCATCTGGAAGACAATCATCATGCACAACCTGTTCCGTTATCGGGCCATGACGGGTGCGTCATGGCTGGCGGTTGCCGCCTTCGCCTTGCCCGCCGTGGCTCAAGCCCAATCAGCCATCTTGTTGCCGCCGCTGTCCGTCCCCGCCGATACGCTGGGCAACGGGGCAGCGGTCGAGGACATCCCAGCCAGGCGAAGCACCACCAGCGATACCGCAGCGCTGCTGACCGGCATCCCCGGCGTCGGGCTGGCTTCGGGCGGCGGGGTGTCGAGCCTGCCAGTGATCCACGGCATGGCGGACGATCGCAACCGGGTGCTGGTCGACGGGATGACGATCCTTTCGGCATGCCCGAATCACATGAACCCCGCCATGTCGTACATGGATCCAGCCCAGGTCGACAGCATGGATGTGACGGCCGGTATCACCCCGGTCAGCCTCGGCGGCGACAGCATCGGCGGCACTGTTTCAGTACGAAGCGCTCCGCCGATCTTCGCCACGTCCGGTGAAGCCCTGTACACCGGCGGCAGTCTGTCGACCTTCTTCCGCAGCAACGATCGCGCCATCGGCGGCTCGGTCGCCGCCGAAGCGGCCACCCAGGACGTCAGCCTGGCCTATACGGGTGCGGCCGTACGCGCCCGGGACTATCACGACGGTGACGGCGACCGCATCGCCTCGACTCTTTACGCCAGCGAAAACCACGCGGCCAGGCTGGCTGTCCGCCACGATGCCGCCCTGCTTACGCTGCAGGGCGGCCAGCAGTTCATTCCCTATGAAGGCTTTCCCAACCAGCGCATGGACCTGACCAGCAATCATGGCCGCTTCCTCAATGCCGCATACACCGACGAGTTCGATTGGGGCCTCGTCGAGGCGCGGGCATATTGGCAGAACACCAAGCACGCAATGAATTTTCTCTCGGAAAAGGGTGGCGCCAATCCGGGCATGCCGATGAATACGGACGGCACCGATATGGGGTATTCGGTGAAGGCGGCCGTCACGCTGTCACCCACCGACACACTGACCATCGGCAACGAACTCCATCGCTTCCGGCTCAATGACTGGTGGCCGCCGACCTCGGCGACACCCAACGGCATGATGAGCCCCAACACCTTCCTCAACATCAACGAGGGCCGCCGCGACGATCTGGGCACTTATGCCGAGTGGGAGTCCAAGTGGTCGCCCCACTGGACCACGTTACTCGGCGCCCGCAACGACACCGTGTGGATGGATACCGGCGACGTGCAGGGCTATTCCAACAACATGATGGCGCATTACGGGATCGACGCGGCCGCATTCAATGCCCAGGACCATGCCAGGACGGACGTCAATCTCGACCTCACCGCCCTGGCCCGCTACGAGCCGAATGCCATGAACACCGAGGAGATCGGCTACGCCCGCAAGACCCGATCTCCCAATCTCTACGAACGCTATGCCTGGTCCACCGGAGCGATGGCAAGCAGCATGGTCAACTGGTTCGGCGACGCCAACGGTTATGTGGGCAACTTGGCCCTGAAGCCGGAAATCGCCAACACCATCAGCGCGTCGACCGGATGGCACGACGATGGACGCAAAAATTGGGAAGTCAAGATTACCCCCTACTACACATATGTTCAGGACTACATCAACGTGGACAGCCTGGGCCTCGTCACCGTCCGCAGCTCCCCGGTCCCCTTCGCCCTTCTCCGCTTCGCCAATCATGACGCCCAACTCTACGGCGTCGACCTTTCCGGCAGCCTCGGCCTGTGGGACAGCTCCGAGTATGGCCGCGTCCGGTTGAAAGGCGTCGTCGGCTGGGTGCGCGGCCAACAGATCAATAACGGCGACAACCTTTACCACCTGACGCCGCTGAACGGCCTGCTGACGCTGCAGCACGACATCGGCCGCTGGGTCAGCGCCATCGACCTGCAGATGGTTGACACCAAGGCCTTCGTCGATCCGTTGCGGGAAGAGCCGATGACACCGGGCTACGCCGTGGTCAATCTGCGCACCGGCTATCGCTGGGACAACATCCAGGTGACGCTGGAAATCGATAACCTTTTCGACAAGCAGTACTACTTGCCGCTTGGTGGCGTCGACTTCGGCGACTGGAAACAAGCCGACTTTCGCGGGCCTTTGGGTCCATTGCCAGCCCCCGGACGATCCGTCAACGCGGGCATGACCGTCACGTTCTGATGTGCGTTCACCCGCCACCGGAACTCGGGCACGGCCGAGGGAAGACCGCTTCCCTCGGATGGCCGTCCTTCGGCTGGTGCGCCGCGCTATCTTTCGCCGCGCACTTGGTCGCCCTGCTGTGGATCTTGCGGACGCCGGCCCCGCCCCAGCACAACGACCTCCCGCCCTCTTTCGTGGCCAGGGAACTGGTCTTCCTCGAACCAGAGGCAATGTCAGTGCCGAAACCGGACACGGATTTCGCCTTCCCCGCCAAGGCGGCCGATCCGGAAATCGCGAAGCAGCCGACACCGACGCAACCAGAAAGACCAGTGCGCCGCACGCCCATACCGGTCAGCGCGTCGCCGGTACCGGCACCAGCGACGACCCCCGTCACGACAGCCGCCGCTCGGCCCGAAACATCAGCGGAAGCCCCCCAGGGCCAGGCGGACGGCAGGCCGACCGCCTGGCCCGCAGCCGCGCCGGCCGTCCCGGCACAACCATCGGCAGACTCCGCACGCTCGGCCGACGACGCGCTGCGGTCTTACGCAAAAGCGATCTGGTTGCACATCGAACAGCGGGAACCACGACGGCTCCGTTCGCCAGGCACCGCCATCGTCACCTTCTCGCTGGCGACCGACGGGGGTTTGCTGGCCGCGGAAATCACCCGGTCGAGCGGCCTGGAACCAGTCGATCGAGCCGCTATCGAAGCGGTGCACGACGCAGCACCCTTTCCGCCACCACCGCCGGGTGTCAGTCAGGCACAACTTACGTTCGCCCTGCCGTTCAACGTCCGATAGATGAGCAGTAACCATAGGTAGCATTAATAATAAATTTTATTTTATTACCTTAGATTTCCAGCTTTCGTCGCTGTGTTGGAAACGAGGCCGTCAATGATTCTCCAGATTCGACTTGCCTGTGCCCGATGCGGCCGAGGCATCTCTCCCACCCTATATTGCCCAGCCTATCCGTTCCTTTATCCATACAAGATTTCAGGCTATGATCCTTCGCGCGGGCGCGCGAATAAACAGGGTACCGGAATGGGTCTCTCGATAATTCGACTTATTAAAGTCTTTCTTCACGGCATCGGCCTCAAGATATTGATCGCCTTCCTGCCACCCATCGGCTTGGTCTGGCTGTTTTTCATCGCCTACCTTCGAACTCTCGAACGCTACAGCCCTGATTCAATCGGAGGAGCCTTGCTCTGGGGCCTTGCCGGCATCGTCGTCGCCAGCACCATCGTCATCTGGCTGATCTTATCCACGGTCCCGGCGCTGCGCGAGATCGTCAACGTCACCGACAGCCTGGCCGACGGCGAACTCGGGGTCGACATTCCAAGCCGCGCGCGCCGCGACGAAGTCGGCGAAATGGCCCGGGCGCTGCAGATCTTCAAGGACAACGCCATCGAGAGTCAGCGTCTGCGCGCCGCCCAGGAAGAGGAGCGGCAGCAGGGGCAGCGGGAGAAGCTGGCCGCGCTGCAGCGGATGGCCGAAGCAGTAGAGCGCGAGACGCGCGCCGCGGTGGAGAAGGTCGCCGACCAGACCCGCCAGATGGCCGGAAACGCCGACAGCATGGTAGACTCGGCCAACGCCGTGACACGCAGTGCGGAAGACGTGGTCACCGCCGCGGACAAGGCCTTGGCCAACGCCCAGACGGTGTCGGCCGCGTCGGAGCAGTTGCTGGGATCGATCACCCTGATCGAAGACCAGGTCTCGACGGCGACGACGGTAACCCATCAGGCAGTGGCGGCGGTCGAGAGCGCCAACGTCACCATCGGACAGCTTTCGGAATCGGTAGTACGCATCGACGAGGTCGCTCAACTGATTCAGGCGATCGCCGCCCAGACCAATCTTCTCGCCCTCAACGCCACGATCGAAGCCGCTCGGGCTGGCGAAGCGGGCAAAGGGTTCGCCGTCGTCGCCACCGAAGTGAAGAATCTCGCCGCCCAGACCGCCAAGTCGACCGACGAGATCACACGGCAGATCATCGAGATACAGGCCCGCACCAATGGCGCGGTCGAAGCGATGGGAACCATTACGAAAGCCATCGGCGACGTCGATTCCATTTCCACTTCGATTGCCTCCGCCATCCAGCAGCAAAGCGCGGCGACCTCGGCCATCACCCGCAGCGTTCAGGAGACCAGCGAGGCCGCCACCGCGGTGACAAAGCGCATCGCCCAAGTCTCAGCCGAGGCCAATTCCACCGGACAGCGGGCCAGTGAAGTGAGCGCCATGTCATCGGAAGTCGCTGGCGCCATGGACGCTTTGGAGACGGTACTGATCCGCACGGTGCGGCGGACCAAGGACATCGACCGTCGCATGACTCCCCGCTACCCGGTCGAAAACGAATGCCAGGTAACCATCGACGGCCAAACCGTCGCGGGGCACCTGAACGATTTCTCGCTGGGCGGGGCGAATGTCGCGGTGGGTGAAACCAAGGCAACCAGCGGCGAGCGTATCGCCCTGAAAATCGCCGGTATCACCCCCGAAATTCCCGCTGTGGTGAAAAGCAAGCAGCACGGCAACCTGCATGTGGCCTTTGCCGACGATGAACGGACGCGGCCGGAATTCACCCGGGAATTCACCCGGCTGACCGAGGGTAAAAGACCGCTGGAGACTTAACCCGGGTTTCCCTCGCCTCAGCGTTCGCTATTGTCCATGATGCCGAGCTTGTCGATGACCTGCTCGACTCCCGGCACCTTTTCGGCAAGCGAGACGAGCTGGCGGCGCTCGAACTCAGTGTCGACCAGTCCGTTCAGGTAGACCACGTGATCGATTGTCTGGATGTAGAGATAATCCGGCCTCAGGTTCGGATGGGCAGCGACCTGGGCCTCCACCGCCGCCTGAATCTTGGCATCGCCGGCACAGTCGCTGGATCTGCACTTCTCCAGAAAATCGACGACGGAACAGGCAGAGAGAATGCCGCCCAGAGCCAGAACGAGTGCGACCGCACGGACTGATTTGCTCGAAACCATTTTCCTGCTCCCTGCGACTGCCCGGAACCCACCGCCTTGCCGCAAAGACATTTCACGCCCCTACCGATTGCCCTTGCGCCGAGCAAGGCCGGCAGCCCGACCTTCGGTCTATAGTACCCGATATAACCGCTGGTCGGAATGGGCCGGCCAGGCAGGCCGCAACCTCTGCTTTCGTAGAGGCATCCCCATATGGCATTAACATCTGTTCATATACGACATTCACATTTTCGTCATACGCTTCCGTTGAGGGCAAAGCACCAGTGGTCCGCCCCAGCCGCCTGGCTTCCAAGCGTCTGGATAAGGCAGCCCACTAACTGATTGAATTATTGTAAGACTCTGACAGATGGTGACGGGACCATTCGTCAGATTCTCAGCACTAGGCTGACGGAAACGTCAAGGGGGGGGGGATGACGATCCAGTTCCGCATCTTTAATCGCATGTCCGTGCGCACCTTGCTCGGCTTGATGGTTGGCAGCATGGGCGCTCTGCTCGCCGTATTCTGCGTGGTTTCGCTGGTGAATGCGGCGGTGGACGTCAGGGATGGCCGCAAGATCGCCCAGATGGCCAAGGCCAGCGAGCGTCTGCTCGACGTCTACGGCATCGGCCGGTATGTCCGCGGCGATACGCTGAGCGCCTTGGCGGCAGAGCATCCGGCATCCCCCGATCTGGCCACGCGGGTGGCCCACGACAAGGAACTCCTGACCACGGAGTTCCCTGGCGTGATGGCCGCCTTGGCGCCGATTGACGATCCGGCATTCGCCAAGCCGATCGCCACGTTGCGCGACAGCGAGGCGGCGATCGCGGCAATGCTGCCGCGGGCCGAGGCCGCCATCCGCTTGCCGAAAAGCGAACGGCCGGCCGATTTGGCCTTCGACGCCGCAAGCGCCGCCTTGCTGAATGCCTTAACGGCGCTGTCCCAGCAGTTGGAAGGCTCGGTCAAAGGCGAGGACGGCATCATCGACCAGCTTCTGGCAATAAAGGACGCCGTGCTGGCGGTCCGCGAAAGCAACGGCAAAACCATCCTGATGATGGGCAAGGTGTTGAGCGGCGACCGGCAGCTGTCGGTCGACCAGCAGATCACGCTGGCCCGCAATGGCGCCGCCATGATGGCATCGTGGGAGAACATCAAACAAATGGTTGCCTGGGACAAAGTGCCCCAACAGGTGACACAGGCGGTGCGCGCAGCCGACGGCAAGGTTTTCCAAGACGGCATGAACGCCCGCGCGGCGCTGATTCAAACCCTGGCCGAAGGCCGTCCGACGGAAACGACGGCGGCGCAATTCCTGGAAACGGCAACCCACGAGGTAATTCTCATAAACGCAGTCGGGTCGACGGCCTTGCAACAGGTCGTGGCGCGTGCCGAGCATCGCCTCGGCGCGGCCGAGCGTTCCCTGCTGGTAATGGGCATCCTTCTGTTGGTGGTCGCCGCTGTCGTCATCCACGGCCAGGTGACGGTATGGCGCCGGGTCAGCCGCCCGGTGGCCAAGCTGACCGAAGCGATCGGGCATTTCGCGCGCCAGGACTATGATGCACATCTCCTCGAGATCACCACCGAGGATGAGTTCGGCCGCATGCGCCAAGCGCTGGTGACTTTGGCGGACAACGGCCGGGCCGCTCTCGATGCACAACGGCAACGGGCCGAGGAACAGCGCCGAATCAGTGAGAGAGCGGCGCATATCGACCGGCTCTGCCGGGCCTTCGAGGAGAGGGTGAGAGACAGCCTGACCGGGGTCGGCGCGGCGACCGGCCAACTGGACGCAGCATCCCGGGCGATGGGAGAAGCCGCCGAAGAGGCCTCTCGGCAAAGCCAATCGATGGCGGCCGCGGTGGCCGAAGCCTCGCAAGGCATCGCCACGGTGGCCTCGGCCAGCGAGGAGCTGTCCAGTTCGATCCACGAAATCGGCCGCCAGACGGCCCAGTCGACCTCCATCGCCGCAGAGGCGGTCGCCAAGGCGGGACAGACGAGCACCGCCATCAGCGGCCTGGCCGCGGTCAGTGATAAGATCGGCGAAATCCTGACATTGATCAACGGCATCGCCAGCCAGACCAATCTGCTGGCGTTGAACGCCACCATCGAGGCTGCACGCGCCGGCGAAGCCGGAAAAGGCTTTGCCGTCGTGGCCGGCGAAGTGAAGGCGCTGGCCAACCAGACAGCCAAGGCGACCGACGAGATCGGCGGCCAGATCCAGCAGATCCAAACCATGACCCGTCAGGCGGTGGACGGCGTGAGGGAAATCGAAACGGTGATCGGCGAGATGAATGGAATAGCCTCCGGGATCGCCGGCGCCGTCGAAGAGCAGAGCGCGGCCACCCGCGAGATCGCCCGCAATGTGGCCCAAGTCTCCCGCGCGACCGGCACCATCAGCGAAGACAGCGCCGGCCTGGCCAACCACGCCGGACAGTCCAGCACGACGGCCGCCGAGGTGTTGGCGGCGAGCAAAGGCATGGGCACCCGGATCGCCGCATTGGAAGACGAGGTCCGGCGCTTCCTGGAGGGGTTGCGCACCGCCTGACGGAAGACGGGACCGGCGGCAGCGCGGGCGCTCATCGCACCAGCCAAGCTGCGATGAGCGCGATACATTGCAGCATGCTATTATACGCCGTGGGGCAGGCCCTGGATGAGACCAACCAACTGCGCGACATAGGCGGCATCTGCATTCCCGGCCGCCGCCGAATGGCTGCCGACCATATGGTCCGTCGCCATCCAGGTTGCGATGTTGGAAATCGTGGATGGAGTCATTTGCACATCATATGCATATGTGGAGTCGGCCCCTGAGGCGATAGCCACGACTCCGCCATTGCTGACGATCGCACTGCCGCTCGACCCGGCCGCTTGAGGATGATCATCCACGACTAAACCTGGTATCTGTGTCGTCTGCATGGTGACCGCTGTGGAAGCCTGATGGCCGGTCGCGATAGTCTGTCCCGCAATCACCGTTCCTGGGTAACCGATCTTGGTAGCCGCCATTCCATCCGTTACGCCGAGCGTCAATGGCATCCAGGTTGGCGCCGTGGTGTTGAGGTGGATCACGGCGTAGTCGTTGGGAATCGTCCCAATGATCTCGGTGGCCCCGGCCGGTGCCTCCGCTGCGTGCGTCGCCACTCCCGCCAGCACGGCACCAGTGGAGAGCGTTATGCTCGCCGTCGCCCCGATGGAGGAAATGATATGCGCCACGGTCAGCACTTCGTCAGGGGCGATAAGTACTCCGGATGCCTGCTCGGAGCCAATGGTGATATCAACTACCGCAGAAACGTCATTACTCATACACAGCCTCTTTTTGTGGCAGTTACGACGCGCGCAACGGCGGATTACTCACTACTCGATCGATGGATTGGCAGTCGCCCAAGGCTCCCGGGCGTCCAACCGACACGGCCGGGGACATTATCCATCGCGCCTCTTTGCGGCCGGCTACGAAACATCGGCCCGGCGCGGAGTGGAGTAATGATACTTGGCATCCAACGGGATCTATCCTGCGATAACAGAATAGTCGATCAAGAATGGCCGATTCCCGCACCCAATGCACACGATGTATTTGTGCTACGCATACATCGTCCCACGCCCGGGCAGAAGCATCCCTTATGGATTTGTTTTTGTACAGGTATATTTTTGCATACAACTATCCACACATAACAATACGACATGCGACGAATCGTATTAACCTATTTCAGATCGCGGATTAAGCCGTTCGCGGCCCGAGTATGCGGTTTACCCCCACAAAGACTGCCTAACGGCAAGGCAGTGCGACGTCCGAGGATTCCGCGATGTGGGAAAGAAATTTGTCGGTGACGAGCGCTCGTCTCCGGACGGTGTTCGGCGGCAAGGCGTGCGATCAGCGCCTCGACTCACGCAGAGCCATGAATCCTGCCGCGATTGTCACCCACGATGTGGTTCGAATACGGGTCCTTGCTGAATATCCAGGAAAAGGAAAGTCAGTGACCGTGCGCGGTCGACTCGGCAGCAGTTCCACCCGAAAGAAGAGAATGGTGATGATGCATATCGAGTCGTCCGGCGCCCTTTTTCGGGACTGGCAGCTCAGCGATCAACGCGAGAAGATATTGGCCATAGGCATTCTTCGATAATTCTTCGCCCATGCGTCGAACATCTTCAACACTGATCCATCCGTGGCGAAAGGCTATTTCTTCCAGGCAGGCGATCTGTTGGTTTTGCCGGTCGGCGACGGCGCGCACGAATTCGGCCGCCTGCAGCAGGGATGCATGGGTTCCCGTATCGAACCAGCAGTAGCCCCGTCCCAGCAGCGCAACCGAAAGCTTGCCGGCGGCCAGATATGCCGCATTGACGCTGGTGATTTCCAACTCGCCACGGGCCGAAGGCCGCACTTGTCGGGCAATTTCGACAACTTCATTGTCATAGAAATAAAGTCCGGTTACCGCCCAGCGCGATTTCGGCATCTTCGGCTTTTCCTCGATATCCACCGGGCGGCCATTGACATCCAGATTGACCACGCCATAGCGTTCCGGATCGTGCACTCCATAGGCGAAAACCCGCGCGCCGGTCTCAATTAGCGCCGCCTCGCGCAACGTCTCGGCAAAACCATGGCCATAGAAGATATTGTCTCCGAGGACCAGAGCCACCGAGTCGTCCCCGATGAAATCACGCCCGATAATGAATGCCTGGGCCAGACCATCCGGCGACGGTTGAACCGCATAGGACAGCGATATACCCCACTGCCTGCCATCACCAAGGACTTGCCGGAAGGCATTGCGGTCGTACGATGTGGTGATGATCAAGATGTCGCGGATGCCCGCCAGCATTAAGGTGCTGAGCGGATAATAAATCATTGGCTTGTCGTAGACCGGCAGGAGTTGCTTGCTCACCGCCCGCGTCACCGGATAAAGTCGAGTTCCAGCCCCCCCGGCAAGTACGATTCCCTTCACGTCAACCCCCTTGCCGCGGTCAGGCGTAAGTGTTGCGATTATCGTGAACCGAGACGGGAATTATCACGGACCAAGACGGGAATGTCAATTCCCGCGCGTCTCGCACCACAATGTCATTCTTCCCCTGGTTGATCCGTGGCATCAGGATCTGTTCCGGAGTATGCTGAAGTTAGACAGTGTGCTCTCATCCTCTACCTTCTCGAGCAGGATGGCTCGGATCGACGGGGATCTTTTGTTAAGGCGCATCTCGATGTCAGTCTTCCATCTAAATCCTGGCTGGCGAGACCTTGTTTTCAACCTCGTCTCAAAAGAAATAAAAGTGCGATACATGGGAGCAGCGCTAGGATTCGCGTGGTCACTTGGAAACCCTCTCTTAACAACACTAACATATCTTGTCGTATTTACATGGATATTCCCAACCAGGCAAGACAGATTTGTTTTATATTTGGCAACAGGCATGCTTCATTGGTCATTGTTCAGCCAGGTCGTATTAATGGGTTGCGAGTGGCTTACAGTGAATTCAAATCTCTTGAAAAAGATATATTTCCCACGATTGATTATCCCGATTTCCGGAATATTGACAAACATTACATTCTGGGCCGCTGCATTTATTATTTATTGCATGCTATATATGTTTCTTGGCGGGCACCCATCCGCTGCCATGCTTGGCTACCTAATCATCTGGCCAGCGTATGTTGCTTTTTGTTTTGGGATCGCCCTTGTCTTCTCAGTCATTCATGCCCTATTCCGAGATCTCCGACATATCGTCGACGTACTGTTACCACTGTTGTTCTGGTTGACACCAATCATTTGGGCTCCCAGCACGTTGCCACCCCAAATCCGCCCCTTGTTGTCGGCCAACCCGCTGGCCCCCTTTTTCTTTTCATTCGAAGCCATTCTACACGACGGGTCCTGGCCAAGTCTGGAGACGACAGCCCTATGCCTGCTACTGGGGGCCGGAACCTTGGGCGGCGGCCTCCTGATCTTCACACGCCAAGTTCACAAAGTCATAGAACGCATATGAACCCGACCGTCATCGAAGTCAGCAATGTGGGAAAGACGTTCGGCCTCAACCACCACTGTGCCGTCGGATTGAAACGCCAATTCGTCGGCATCCTCAGCGAACGCTGGCGGACACACGTGGAAAAATTCGATGCTCTGACCGAGGTATCGTTCTCGCTCGACCGTGGCGATTCGCTGGCTTTGCTTGGCCACAACGGGTCAGGCAAAAGCACCTTGCTGCAAATCCTGGCAGGCGTACTGAAGCCGACAACGGGAAGAGTCATGACCCGGGGGCGTATCGCACCAATCATCGAACTGGGCGTCGGGTTTCACCCGGATTTGACGGGACAGGAAAACATCTTCCTGAACGGAAGCCTTTATGGATTGAGCAATGCGGAAATTCGCTCACGCTATGACGCAATCGTAGAATTCTCAGAACTTGGAAGATTTATTGACGTTCCAGTCCGAACATATTCTTCAGGAATGTATCTTCGCCTGGGATTTTCAGTTTCTGCATACATTGAACCAGATATCCTTCTTGCAGACGAATTCTTAACCGTCGGCGACGCTGACTTTGTTCAAAAATGCTATCAACGAATCCGCCAGATGCAACAAAACGGCATGACGTTGATCCTGGTTACTCATATCGAGGAACAAGCCAGGCAGTTCTGCCGGCAATACCTGCGGCTGGATCACGGCAGAGTGGCAGACCGCGGTCGTTTTCCGTAAAGGGCCAAAAATGAACGAGCGCCCGCTGAGAGTCTTGCATGTCGGCTGCGGCCCGAAGAAGCCGGACCGGCTGCCGCCGCCATTCAACGCCCCGCCATGGCAGGAGGTCCGCCTCGACATTGATGCCGGTGTCGGTCCCGACGTTCTGGCATCCATGACCGATATGGGAGTGATCCCGCCGAGTTCCTTCGATGCCGTTCTATCCTCCCACAACATCGAGCACCTCTACCCTCACGAGGTTCCACTGGCGCTGGCGGAATTCACACGCGTGCTCACACCACAAGGATTCGTCGTCATAACCCTGCCCGACCTGCGCCGTATCGCGGAATGGATTCTGGCTGATCGGCTATTTGAAATGGCTTATATATCGCCGGCTGGACCAATATTTCCCTTCGACATTCTTTACGGATTCCGCCCGGCACTGGCAGCGGGAAACCTTTACATGGCTCATCGCTGCGGCTTCACCGCCGCCAGCCTGGAGCGAGCTTTGCGCGAGGCGGGTTTTGCCTCGGTAACCGTTCGGTCGGATGGCTGTTGGTCGCTATGGGCGGTCGCTTCGGTACAGGCTGTAGACCAGGCCGCCACCGGCTTGCTGGCCGACACCCTTATCAGTGGGACGGATGACGGACATGCGGCGGACTGACCCCTACGGCGCCCTGATCAGGCTCGAGGAATTCTTGACCGCGCAGCGATGGACGGAGGCCGAAGCCCTGGCTCGCCGACAACTGGCGCTTGGCGCGCGCGATCCCGAAAACCATGCCGCCGCCGTCATCGCCATGGCCCGCATTGCGCTAGGCCGTGGACGCAGGGATGAAATGCATCGCTGGCTCGACCGGGCCGGACGGATCATGACCAATGACGAACGATTCCGCGAATTCCAGGCGTCGTTGCTGCTGTCCGCCGGCGACGCAGCCGCGGCGTTGACCGTGCTTGCCACCCGCCCGGAAAATGCCCCCCCCCGCAGCTTGGCCGAAAGCGTTGCGCTGGCGCTGGCGCGCTGGCAGAACGGCCAACAGGCAGAAGCCTGCGCCCTAGTCCAAGACCTACTGCACCGACACTTGGTAACGCCAAACTGCGCCCTCAGCGGTCTTGCGGGGGTGATCGCCGCGGCCCAACAACGGCCGGGCTGGGTTGGCCATGGCGGCGGCGGTCTGCTGATCGGCGCGCTGCGTTTTGATCTGCCGGCAGAAGCCGAGGTGATCCTCCGCCCAGCATCGGACGGGGCCGCTCCGTTCATTGCCACCTCTGTGTCGCGTTTCATCGACCAGTACCACGCCGACCGCTCGACAAGCGCCACGACGGCTTTCACTGTTCTATTAGACAGCGCGGCCAGCGGACCGCTGTCCTTCGAGATCGAGGGCCAGCCGCTGCTCGGCAGCGCCCTCCCCTTGTCGCAGGCACTGGTCATCGAAGGCGTTGCCGAGATCGAAGGGTCGCGGGTATCCGGCTGGGTGTCCTGCTTCGATCTCCCGGATTTTCCGCTTGAGCTTCGCCTTATCGATGGTGCCGGGCGATGGGTTTGCCCCCCCGTCGACCTGCGGAACCAGCATGGTGAATGGCGCCGGACATTCTCGTTCGACTTGACCGATAAAGACCTTGCCCCCGGCCTGATCGAGGTGACCGCCGGCCCGCAGCATCACCCCTTAGCCGGCAGTCCCGTCCGCTGGGTGGACTGCGGAACGAAGCTGCACCCGGCAATCGCGCCGGAGAGCCGGCAGCGGACCGTCGACGTTATCGTTCCCGTCTATGGCGGGCGCGAGGATACGTTGGCTTGCCTGGACAGGCTGCGGGTGACCCTGCGGGGAACCGGAGCCACATTGGTGGTGGTCGACGATGCCACGCCGGATCTCCTGCTGTCCGCCGCGCTCGACCACCTGAATGAATCCGGCCGGTTTACGCTGTTGCGCAATTCAACCAACCTCGGCTTCCCGGCGTCGGCAAACCTCGGAATGGCGCTGCATCCCGACCGCGATGTGGTGTTGCTCAACGCCGATACCCTGGTGTTCGGCGACTGGCTTAAGCGGCTGCAGGCGGCCGCTTACGCGAGCCCCGATACCGGAACAGTGACGCCGCTATCCAACTATGCCTCGATCTGCGCATATCCGACACCTGGGACTCTCAGCCATGGAGAGACCGACGCCGAGATACGTCCATCAGCGGCCAGATGCGCGGCGGTGGACCGCGTTGCGCGCCGTGTCAACGCCGGCCGCCGCGTTGAACTCCCGACCGCTGTCGGCTTCTGCATGTATATCCGTCGCGCCTGCTTGGCCGAGACCGGCGATTTTCGCGAAGAGCTGTTTGGCCGAGGCTACGGCGAAGAGAATGATTTCTGTATGCGTGCGCGCCACCTGGGATGGCGTCACTACGCCGCCGCGGATGTCTATGTCGCACATGTCGGCGGCCAGTCGTTCGGCCGGCAAGGGCGCCTTCTGCAAGAACGCAACATCCGCGTACTGGAACGGCTGCACCCCGGCTATCAGGCGCTGATCTCCCGCTTCCACGCCGCCGACCCGCTGGCTGAATCGCGCCGCCGGCTCGACCTGTCGCAGTGGCACCCTAGCGACCCGCGGCCAACCACCCTGATCATCACCCTCGATCTTGACGGCGGCGTCAGTGCCCATGTGAATGAACGCGTTCGCCTCCTGACCGAAAGCGGCCACCGGGTCGTTGCCGTTGTCCCAGCGGCCACGGGCGACCATACCGAACGCAGGCGCTGCCGCCTCATCGATCGGCAGCGGCCGGAACTCCGCGACTTGGTCTTCGATACGCCTGACGAGATGGATGATCTGGTTGCCCTGTTGCGCCGGTCGCGGGTCGTTGCGATCGAGATCCATCACAGTCTCCACCACGATGCGTCCGTGCTCACCCTGCCGCAGCGGCTGGATGTCCCGTACGAGGTGGTGGTGCATGACTACCACTGGATTTGCCCGCAACTCGTCCTGATCGGTATCAGTGCCCGCTACTGTGGCGAACCAGACATCGAGTCGTGCGAATATTGTGCCCTGACCCTGGGAGCGGAGGACGGAGCCGCCGATATCAGTGTTGCCGAATTGCGTCGGCGCTCCGCCCGGCTCCTGGCCGGCGCCGAGCGCGTGGTAGCTCCCAGCCAGGACGTGGCAATACGACTGCGGCGCTATTTTCCGGACTTGACGCCCTTCGTCGAGCCATGGGATTCGGTAGTGCCGCCCAAGACGGCCCCAACCGCCCGCAAGCAGGCCAAA
This sequence comes from Pseudomonadota bacterium, assembly GCA_021793155.1. GTDB lineage: Bacteria > Pseudomonadota > Alphaproteobacteria > Rhodospirillales > Magnetospirillaceae > DUZF01. Next base: position 40,132 of record JAJYTF010000023.1, read on the forward strand.
GTCTGCGTCATCGGCGCCATCGGGCCGCACAAGGGATATGACATCCTGCTGGCCTGCGCCCGCGATGCCGCGGCCCGCGATCTGCCTCTGGACTTCGTCGTCGTCGGGTATACCTGTGACGATGGCCTTCTGTTCGCCACCGGCCGGGTTTTCATTACCGGTCGCTACGACGAGGCCGAAGCGGCAGACCTGGTTCGCGCCCAACAGGCCCAGATCGCCTTCCTTCCCTCGATATGTCCTGAAACCTGGTGCTATGCCCTATCGGTGGCGTGGCGCAGCGGATTGCCCGTGGTTGCCTTCAACCTTGGTGCGCAGGCGGAACGGATCCGCGCTTCCGGAGGCGGCTGGACGCTGCCAACGGGCATGCAGGCAGACGAAATCAACAATACTCTTATGGATATTTTGCAACAATCTGTGGTAGATATATGTCATGAGAAATGTTTCTCTGACCGCATGAAGGATAGACTCATGCTCCCTTCCTCCGCCTCGGTCGCATCGCAGATTTCCGCCACGACACAGGCTGTGAGCCTTCCTCCCGGATTCTACGCCGTTACCGTCAGGCGCGGCGGCCAACCGGCCGCGCCGGGCCGCCTTCCCTTGCCCGCGGTGCAGTTGGTGGTGCCCCCGGACGGTGTGTCTCCGGATGCCGTGGAAATCCTGTCAAGCCACCCGGGTGGCTGGCTGACCAAGGTGGCGGACACTATTCTGCTCAAGATCACAAGGGACGCTTCGGTGCTGCTGACGTCGTACAAGAACGCATTGGCGGGCAGTGACAGCCTGGAAATAGAGGTCACCCGGGTCGACGCATCGCCATCGGCCGCCGAGGAAGCGGTCCCGGCTGCTGTCCCACCCAAGGCAGACGTGGTGGCGCACATCCAGTTGGAAGGCGATCAAACCTTCCCCGCCGGAACCTGGGCGGGCGCTCGTGGCACAAATCGCTGGGTAGAAGCGTTCGGCGTATTGCCGATCGAAGGTTTGACGGCCGAGGACATCGAATACAAAGGGCTGAGCGCCAGCGGCGTCGAAACACCATGGTCCAGTGGCGGTACCTTGTGCGGCACGCGCGGCCAAGGAATGCCGTTGCTCGGATTCGCCGCACGCCTGCGCGGCGACGCGGCGGAACATTTTGATTGCCTGTACGAGGGCGTATTCATCGGCGGGAGCCGGTCCGGCCCATGCCGGAACGGTGCCCCCTGCCGCTCCGACGTATTGGGCGCGCCGCTGGAAGGCCTTCTGTTGTCCTTCGTCCCGAAAAGCCATCTAGTTCAAAGGCTGTAACTTTCAGGAAGGCAGCCGGCGGACGGGCGCGGATACCGAGAGCCGTTCCGAGCGATCAGAGGGATCTCCGCGGCGAGTTGAGTTCCTTCGGCCCAAGCCTAGTGGTGAAAATCCGACGGATGGTACCGCCACCAGCCGTCGAATTTTCACCACAATTCAATTGGTTGGTGGGCCGCCTGATCCAGGCGCTTGGGGACCAAGCGTCTGGGGCGGACCACTAGCGAATGACGGGTAATGTCCTTCTGCGTCACCCGCAGGTGAACATGGCCTTATCGATTGACAGGGGTCTGCAATGAACTACTTGTTCATTCATCACAATTTCCCTGGCCAATATCAGCATTTGGCAATTCATCTGGCCGCCGAGCCCGAAAATCGGGTGGTTTTCATTTCACAGCCCAACGACAACCGAATCCATGGGGTGGAGAGCATATTCTACGTCCCCATCCGCTCAGTCACCCCCGGGGTTCATCACTATGTGACCGATTTGGAGCGGGCGGTCATCTGGGGGCAATCGGTGCATGAGGTCTGTCGCGGGTTGAAAGCCCAGGGCTTTCGCCCTGACATCGTCATCGGCCACAGCGGCTGGGGAGAAACGCTGTTCGTGAAGGAGATATGGCCGGAGGTGCCGGTTCTGGCCTATTTCGAATTCTATTATTGTCCCACGGGAAGTGATGTCGGGTTTGATCCGATCATGCCAGCCACGATCGACGACCCGCCACGATTGCGACTGAAGAACGCCATCAATCAACTGGCCTTCGATAGTGCCGATTGGGGGCACACCGCCACACGCTGGCAAGCCTCGCTATACCCGCCGCGCCTACGGCGCCGCATCAGCGTGCTGCACGAAGGTATCGACACCGCGGTCGCCTCGCCGGCCGAGGTAACCGTGCGGATTCCGAACGTCGAGCGCCCGTTCACCCGGGCCGACGAGGTCGTCACCTTCGTCGCCCGCAATCTCGAGCCTTATCGCGGGTTCCATATGTTCATGAGGGCATTGCCCGAGATCATGCGCCGGCGTCCAAAGGCGCACATCATCATCCTGGGCGGCGACGAGACCAGTTATGGCCCGCCGGCCCCCGCCGGCACCACCTTTCGGCAGATGATGCTGGACGAAGTCGGCTCGGAACTGGATATAAACCGCCTCCATTTCTTGGGCCGAGTGCCCCACGACACTTTCATCGATCTCTTGCGCCTGTCCTCGGCGCATGTTTACCTGACGTATCCATTCGTCCTTTCATGGTCGATGCTGGAAGCCATGTCCACCGGTTGCCTGGTGATTGCGTCGGCGACGCCGCCGGTGATCGAGGTGGTCCGCCATGGGCATAATGGGCTGCTGGTCGATTTCTTCGACCGAACCGGCCTATGCGACCGCATTGACGCGGTTCTGACTCACCCTGACCGGATGCAAAAGATCCGTGACAACGCCAGGCGCACCGTGGTTGAGCGCTTTGACTTGCACAGCATTGCCCTCCCACGGCAACTGGCGCTGGTCGAGGCCGTGATGATCGGCGCCGATCCGCGCCGGGTCGTTCGAGAAGTGGAATCGTCACTCATCAATCGGCAGCGGCGTACCGTAGCGGCAGCGCACGCAGCCGACGGCGTCGCTTCCATTTGAGTCCCCATCAGTCGCGCCATCGTCCGAAAAGAATGGCATCGAGCGCGAATGGGCCGGTCGACCCGGCTCTCTTGGCTGATTGCTCAGCCTGCAAAATCGCGGCGTTTGTAGGAAAACGAAAAGCACCGATCATCACGAGCCGATCGACCCCGCTTACAATCTTGCCGACATACTGCGCCGGGTTGCGGCAATCGCCGGCATTTTCCGCGGTAATCACCTTCCCGAAGCCAGCCCGGTTGGCGTAGCAGGCATAGAATTCGGTCGCCTCCTCGATGGATTGGCCATGGGCGCCGCGGTATCCATAAGGGTCGTAGCCGGCTATCCGCAAGAGCTCAGCGGTGTCGAACAAGCGTTCCAAACTCGCCATCGGATAGCCAATCCCTTGGAGCGGATTTCCGTTGCGGTAGCGATCATCAATCTCACCCGCCACGACCGTAGCAGTCTGAAAGAAGGGCCGGCTCGAAAGCCCGTCGCCTCCGGTGTTTACATAGCATTCATTCGGCACCGCTGCCTTGCCGTAGATGACTCGCTCAAAATAGCCCGTCCATGGCAGCGTCACGGCATCCGCGCCCTCTCCGCCATAAAGCGCGGCATTGAAGGATGATATATCGTCGACAAGACGAGCCACCGCCAGAAGGGCCGTAAGTTCACTGGCGGCATGGTTGCTATAGCAGTCACAGGCCCAGCCACCATGCTCGGCAAAATTGTAGTTCAGGGCATTGCGCACCAGCCGGTACATCGCCCGATGGAATTCGTCGAGCCGCTGCGTCTCGGTGCGATCCAGAGCCTCTAGATAGATGAGAAGATCCTCGGCCTGAACCGAATAGATGATGCCGCGCGATATTTGCAAACCGACCTGCGTTCGACTGAACTCATCAATCTTCCCATTATCCAGGCAAAACTGGGCCGAGGATGAAAGAATGCCCTCATGCCCGTCCCGGAATCCCCGGGTGCCCCAGGCTACTAGAATCCGTTTAGCAAGCGCGACCACCTTGCCGACATCCGGGGCGTTCATTGTCACAGGCGCCCCAGCCTTGACCAACGCGGCATAAAGAGCAAGTCGCGACGCGACAACTGCCGCGCCGGCTGGCGGCGTCACGGAGGGCGCGAGCTGCAAATCGGACTGAAGCGTTCGCAAATAGCCGCCATCTTGCGGCTCGTAAGAAAACGCATAAAGATACGTCTTTATATTGCAGCCGGAATAGGTCGCCCCCCAATCATTACGTGCGGCAAGATCCCGCATGATTTGGCTGGTTAGTTGCCCGAAGCGCTGCGCCGAATAGCTGCCGGCTGAACCGATCCGTGCCGCAAGCTCACCAAGCTCGGCTTGGGTCGTGAAGACGCGAGGATGCTGGCTGAGGCTGACATATTCGCCTGCCAGGTGCCGGCCCGGAGCAGGCGCCACCTCTGCCAGTGCCGGTGAGCCCACCAGAGCAACGAAAACGACCGTTAATGCAAATCGCACGCGGCACCACCGTCGGCACCAAGCCCAATTCGGGAGAAGCGGTTGGTCTGCTTCGCGCGTAAAGCTTTCGGCTTGCTCGGGATGGCAACTTGACGCTTGTATCGGCTCGGATCCGAGAGTAGCCATTACAGATCACCCCTCGAGGCTCTCCTTGATATCGATGACGTCATTAACCCGAGAAATACTCACGGCGAAGCCGTTTGCTATGACACCGTTGAATAGTGGACATACGAAGAAGCGACCCGCATGCGTCTGCTCGGCTCGATTGTCAAGCGAATGGACAATTGCCCGCAGCAATACGGATGGATTTCTGAACCAATAGGTTCCTGCCGATGCGTGCCTCGAAATGACCTTTTTCTCGGCAGCGAGACTTACCTGGCCATCTTGCCCCACGGCAAGGTAGCTGTAGACCGGCTTGTCGGAACTGAATGCCAACGCTACGCCGCCAAGATCCGGTCGTCGAATAAAGTCGCCGCACGGATCGCATTCCGAGGCATACAGGATATCGGCGAGATCGACACATATCGGCTCATCACTGTCGGCGACCAGCGACAAGCCGGCAAGCGCCGAAAAAGCCGCGCCTGCGGTGCATGATGAAAGGAGGACCGTCGACGCCTGCGGGTACCAGGACGACAGGACATCGCGACAAAAGCGCAAACTCTGACTGGTCTGGCGCAGGATGAAGACAATCTCCGCATCGCATGCGTCGCCGCGGCGCCACCAAATGCGACTTTCCAGGGCCTTGCGCAAAAGCGCTTGTCCGTCAATGGCCAACTCGGCCTTGACTGATCCGTCCGCCCGATCGAAGTCCGGCCCGGCGAGCGGGACTATGATTTTCATGGCGCCCCTGACATGTCGGCATAGGCCGAATCAGGCATGGCACCGATCGGCTAAGTAGGATTCGAGATCGCCAGGTGTGCCAAGGCCATGCATGCACTTCTCGCCGATTTCGTAAACGCCGATTCTGGCACCATGCTTTATCATGTAGTTATATACCGGGCACGTATAGAATTCGTTATTGACTCGATCATTCCTAACAATCATATCGATTGCCGCATCAACAAATGCAGAACCGCGGTGGAATAAATATATTCCAACAGTCGCAAGATCTGAAATTGGTTTTTTTTCGGCAACCTCGCGAACGAACCCATCCTTTCCGATTCGGGCGAATGACCATTTTGGATCTCGGAAACTGTCATGGAAGACAAGGATGGAACCGTCGAGACGGCGTTCGATACAGTCATTGACGTAATCGTCGACCGAGAAATCGACGAGCTGGTCCGCATTGGCGATCAACAAAGGGACATCATCGTCAAACAACTGCCGCTCCAACAGGAGTGTACAGGCCGTGCCTTCGGTCAACCTCTCGACTTCGTGGACGCCAAAGCCCCTGGACCGCAAATCACTCGCCATCGCCGGTGCTGCGGTTATATGGTCCCTGCGCAACAGCACATGCACCTCGCCTGTCCGTGGGCGCACATTTTCGATCACATGCGCGATCATTGGCTTGCCGCGCACATCGATGAACGGCTTCGGCTTGTCATAACCTGCCGCCCTGAACCGACTGCCCTCGCCGGCAGCCGGAATCACCACACGAATAGGCCCGACGGAACCGCTCTGAATCAGAGCCTTGGCTCGGAGCTTGTTGGCTCTTTCCTCGAATTCCTGGATTTTTGCCGGTGAATAGAAGCTGTGATAATGATCGCCTTCTATCGCAAAGGATTGCACATTGCGCCCATCCAGGATCATTTCGTTGAGAGACGCAGATATATAGAACTGCCCATCCACGCTCGCATTGGCGATGATGCATTTCTTAGCGGTTTCAATAAAATACGCCGCCTTCCTGAAATAGTAAAATCCGGCCACGGCATCGCGGCTGATCACTTGCTTTTCTGCCGCCTGCAACACGCGGCCATCGGCCTCGCGCTTCACGTAGGACCAACGCGGATGAATGCTGTCGAAGACGATCACCCCGGCATCCGCGCACATCGCTTCAAAATATTCGATCGCCGACCGAATATTGTTTTCAATGACCTGATCGCCGTTAGCGATGATCATAGGCGCATCTTCGTCTATTTCATCAACCGCCATCAGACAAGAACACATTGCTCCATGACACGGATTGCGCAGCGATACGACTTTGCATCCTTCGGCAAGAAGATCGAGCGTACTGGACAACGAAAACCGGGCGACGTCGCCACGGCGGGCAACGAAGATGAATTTCGGCTCGTCGGTCGCCGAGGCCAGATTTTCTACAACTCTCTGAATCATCGGTTTTCCACAAACCTCGATCAGCGGCTTGGGGAACTGATAGTCTTCAGGCCTGAAGAATGGCGACGAACCGGCGATTGGGACTAATATCTGCATCGCGTTCACCTTTGGTCAGCAGAAATGGATGCCGCATCGATGGCGGTCCGAATGCGCTCATAGGTTACATCATCCGGTGTGCCGACCACCAATACGTGGGCACCGCTGGCCCTCGCGGCCTGAACGCCATTGTCGTTATCCTCTAAAATAAGGGCCTCTGTCGGATCGATATTGAAATATCGAATCGCCTTTTGATACATCTCCGGATCTGGCTTTGGCCTGGACACATCTTCATTTGAGACGAGCAGGTCCATATTTTCCTTTAACTGAGCCAACTCCATCATCAAGACGATCGTTTGGCGAATTGAATTCGAGCAGACAGCAAGCTTATAACCCTCGTCCTTCAGACGATTTACAGCCTTGCGATGCTGGAATACCGGGCGGCAGCGCGCATAGGCAAGCTCCATTGTATACATCTGCTTGAGTTGATTGAGAAACCCGTGCAGCTTGACCGGGCACCCGCGACTCTTCGTCAAGATATTGAGCTTGGTCCTGGTCGGCAAACCATCATAGCTCGCAAGATGCGTATCACGGTCAATCGCCATTCCAAAAATATCGAGCGCCTTGTTCAAGGCTTCGTAGTGCCAATCCTTGGCATCGATAAGTACACCATCCATATCGAACAGTACCGCCTTGATCATGGCAGACCCTCCTGCATTAACAGCCGGAAAAGAAATCCGCAGCCTCATCAGGAATATCGGTACATAAACTGACGCTGACGAAGCGGCCGGCATGCTTACGAATCACCTTGCGCCACTGTTCCCACGCCTCTGCATGGGTTTTGCCATGAAGTTCGGGAGAAACGAGGGCAACACTTCGCCCATCGCAAAGACAATGGTCAAGTAAGGTTGGGTTGACGAAGGGCTTGATGAAGGCATCAAGCCAGATACCCGCCGCCTTCTCGTCCAGAAGCGATGCAAATTCGTATTCGCTGCGCCGCGTATAGACCTTGAGGCCATTGTCGAAATATCGCAGCAGATCGGGCACCGACATGTCGAAGAGAAAATAGTTCGCGATGCCGAAATCCCGTAGCCTGTCGCGGATCAGATCCTGCAATCCGTCGGCCTTGACGTTGAGCGCGAGGCACGAGCGCGCCTTTGAGGTGATATAGAGTTCCAGCAGGGCGTCCAGTGTCATCCCGGCGTGACCGGGCGGCTCGTGACTAATCACGACGGTTCCATTCATGTCGCGAACGTCGGTCTCGATGCCGTACCCTTCGGAAAGGGCTCGTTCAAAGGCGGCTCGACCGTTCTTCTCGGCCGGATCGCGCCAAAAGCCACGATGCGCCAACAGATTCATTTTCGGCCCTCATTCCTCCACGCCGTCAGGCCGATCCGGCACCATGCCAATCGGTCGCGCGGGCTTCTGTGGGCGACAAAGAGGTTATTTATACACCTTCGGTTGTTTTTTCTCCAGAAAATTGTTCTTTTACTCGTCATTTTTCTCGATGAATCACCTTGTTTGAGCCGAATTTTCATGCAGCGATTCTCACGCGCCGCCTCAACTCGGAGCCTCATTTCAACAAGGCGGTCAGCCCCTCCTTCAGCGACAGGTTCGTCGTTCTGTCACGATCGGCGACCAGTTCGTCACGGAGATCGTCGATCGACATCTCCCCGCGATACAGGTCGAACCGGATCTGGTCGCGACTTATTGCGGTAACTTGTGTGCCGTGCTCGAAGAGCAGAGTATTGAGAAATTGATGCGCACCAAAACGCAGGGCATAACTCTGATCGACGCCGTCTTTGTTCGCGGCGGCAAGCAGCAGTCGTTCGCCATCGAGCACACGATCCAAAGCGACCCGATCGGCAAGGATGTAGCGGTCGCCGAGCCCCTCGATGAAGGCCGCATGAGCGTCATGATCGGCGAATAGCCAATTGGGTTCGCGGTCGAGCGACTTCGTGAGAAGAGAGCAAATGGACCCGCTCTGCAGCCGCAGATCTGGCCGTATCAAGAGTCCATGCGTGACCGGCGCTTCACGCCGTATCTCAGCTTCCGCGACGAGATTGCGGAGCGCCCCGATTCGATTCCACATCCGCCCCTGATTGACAAGATTGCGATCGCCGCCGCAACGCGCTGAAATGACGGCCCCAGCATGTTTCACATAAAATTCGTCACTCTCTATACTGGTCAATAGCGCGTCATCGCAAATATTTCTTAACACATCTACGTTTATCCCCTCCACAGAGAGGGCCTGTTCGATGACTTTATCGGCCGTATTTGGCAAAAGACACTTGACATCATTGATCTTATTAACGGGATACCTCATAATTATATTGGTTATTTCCGGGGGAAGGTGCGGAAAAATAAAGCCAGCGCCATCCCAATCATTGAATCTCCGTTGGCCGGCGACATTCCAGGTGGCCATTCCGACGCTGACGAGGCCGCCAGCCTGTCGAAACCCTTGAAGATCATTCTCAAGGTAGCTCCGCAAGCAAGGCAAAACGATGTGCGGAAACCGAAGTTGGCCAAAAAAACCAATAAACAAATGAGGCGCCGCCGTCGCTGCCGGCAAACTCGTCCGGGTTGAAGGCAAAACACCCGCTTCCACGAAGGCAAGGTCTGGCGCCCCTTCATGCTTGAGGCGACGGGCAGTAATTTCGTGAAACTGCTGACGGGCGCGTTTCTGGTGCCAGGAGGCGCCCTGCGCGGCATTCGATTCGTCGATGGCGCGCGACAAGGCCTCGCCATGTTTTCGCCATTGGTGGTCGCCAGTGATGTCGCCGAGATGAAACAGGCTTTTGATGAAGTCCGGATTGCTCACAATCGGTGTCGCGAGCAGACGCCTGCCACAAGCCGTCGCCCGTTCGATATCGCGGAATGAAACCAGGAACCGCATTGCGATCGCCTGGACCTCGGGCTCATATTCGTCGATACCATCGGCAATGATGGCGCACAGCACTGACGGCGACACCAGTGGCGAAACTGTGAACACCGACTCCCGCAGGAATCCCTCGACCATCTCTGGCAGGTAATGTCCTCGTAGAATATGGTCTGAAACGTGGCCGTATATTTGCTGAGAAATTAGGTTGGTACCCTTGACGATTTCGCCGGAAGCAACAATGACACCGAGTTGCGCCACTAATTGGCAAACCCGCCGGGTCAGTGACAATATTAATTGAAAACGTAGAATTCTAAAAGTTGGCACCTGGGAAACATCATCTTGAGAGATGGCGCTGAGCGCGTCAGACAAACCATAGATATTCCCCGCCTGCTCCTGCGCAGCACCGATCAAAAGTCGAATATGTTTATCAGATTGCAATTGCACGGGAACCGTCGTGATAAACTGTAATGATTGCTCGCTGTCACGAATCATCAGCACCAGAATTACAAGTATTTCAAGGCAGAGGTTCCGCTCCTTGATGACTTTCCACAGCCGCAACATCATCTTCAGAGCATACTGTGTGTCACCGCTGTCGCGAGCACAGACTGCCAAGGCAACCACGCGGTTGACCAGGCCGCCGCATGTGGCCGGCACGGACAAGTCGGCCGTCGATGCCGCCAATCGTTCAAACGCTTGAACGGCGTCGTCGAGGGAACCAAAATTCAATGCTCGTTCAATCTCCGTCCCGTCAATCGGTTCACTTGCGCTTGGCGCCGACATCGCGTTTTACTCCGCCTAAGCCAATGTCATTTCGTCCAGACGGCGACCAACGAGTCGCGGTCCCATTTGGACAGTATTTCATCCCTGAATGACCACCTCATTCTTGGCCGGGACGTGTCGTGGACTGAGTCGCGCGTCCGTTGGCCCACGAAGTTTTTTCAGGTGGATCTGTCGGATGCGGGACACGATATCTTCGGCACGATGGGCGAAGGTGTGGCCGGCCAGAACGATTTCCCGCAGCCGGTCAGCCCGCTTGCGGCGTTCTTCCGGATGGGCTTCGAAATAGGCCACTTTCGCGGAAAGGTCGGCACAATCGCTGTAAGTAGGCACGGTGTCCGCGAAGACATCTTCCAGGCCTCGCGCCCGATCGGAAATGACGAAAGCTCCACAGGCTCCTGCGTCGAACAGGCGGTTCGAGAGAAATCCGTGCCGCCCCATGCTGTCCCAATGGTCGTTGTAGACGATCTCGGCCGCCGAATAATGGCGCCGCAATTGGTCATTCGGAATATACTCGCCCTTGACGGCATGAGGCGTCACCAGTCCTTCCCACTCACGGCCGAATATCGACAGCGGGATACCGCCGGCGATTGCGTCCTCGACGATCCGCCGCTTTTGCCGGCGCGAATTGCCGACGAAAAGGTGCTTGGCCGGCCCCTCACCCGCCGGCAACGGGTCCGGGTGGAATATTTGCGGATCGGTGCACTGGAGCAGCGGCGACGCATCGACCTCTTGTTCGATCAAATGCTGCGCATAGGAGGTGGAGGCCACGAAAACGTGGTCGTAGCCTTGCATCTCGCTCAAGGCCACGCGGTCAGGATGGCTGATCAACCACATCAAATTGATGCAGTCCGGCTGGGGGTCATAACTGGACAGCCCCCTAAGAACGATGATTACGTCATCCATTCCGCTTTTTTGTTTCCACTCGGAGAGCATATCGATCCGGACACGATGGCCGCCGGCTCGGAGATAACGCGCCAGCCCATTGGCGAAATGCCAATCACCCCAAGCATGGCGCTCCCGCGCATTGGGCACCGGAATCTTGATGGCAATGCGGAACGTCTCTTCCAAGTGATCGACGAGTATGTCCATCAGGGCTGCCGCCCGCTGCTGGTATGTGTGCTGCTGGCGAACCAAAGCTTGTAGGCGCCCGGCCAATTCCTCACGCTCGTCCGGATGTTCCAGATAGTGGCGCAGCTTTTCCGTCAAGTCGGCTTTGCCGGACCAGACGGGAAGCATGCCGTCAAAAGTATCGAGCGAAGCCGCCGCCGAGTTGGTTAGAACGAGCCGCCCGGCGGCGATCGCGTCGAAAACCCGCGAATTCGCCGAACCCCATTTGCGAGCACTCGAATTCGCGTCATCGATGACCAGGGACGTCGATGCATAAACGTCGGGCATTCGGGAATAGGACAACTGCCCACGGCCGAAGCGCCTCAACCGCTCGTGGGATTCCCAGCCGGCGCCGAACAGAGCCAAGCGGAAGGGCAGCTTTTCCGGTTCCAGGGCGGCTTCCACATCGCGCCCACCTCCCCACAACGAACCGTTAAAGCAGTAGTCTGACGCCAGAGTGGAATCGCGTTGCCCCGCCGCGAAACTGTCGACATTCGTCGCGATCGGAAACAGATGGGCGACTATATTGAATTGTTCAAGAAGATGCTTGGCGAACGTCGCCGAGGACGAGAGATAGACATCGAATTGCCGGAACCACTCCTGCTCGCTCCAATCCTCGAAATGATTGCGCATCCAGGCAACCCGCAGGAGATCCGTTCGAGCGTGCAGGATGGACGTCAGGTCGTAATCGTGTCGCATGACGATCAAGACGTCGGTATCCAAGAGCTCGAACCAATTCTCATCCTCGGCGAGGAAAACAGGTTCCACTCCGGGCACCTTGCCAAGTTCGCGCGCTAATTCCAAAGCCGTGAAATAATCGCCGGCCTTAGCCATAGGCCCGTATTCCGTGACTGCGAAAGCGATACGCAGCGGCTCTACGGAATAGATGCGATCACGCGCAATCTTGCTGCGGCGGAACAGATGCTTGATCGCATAGCCGAACCGCTCTTCGAGCTGCTGGCGGTTCTGCGCAAGCCGCCCCGTCACGCCGGCCTCCCGCCCCGTCAGACGAGTGTAGCCGCGGTGATGCATGGCAACCAGATGATTGGCCGTCACCACGCGCTTACCAAGCTGCTGCCGGTATTTCAGGCAAAGGTCGACGTCTTCGAACCCATAGAAGTAGCCTTCGCTGAATCCGCCAACGCCCAGAAATTCGTCCCGTCGCACCAGCATCACCGCGCCTGTCGTACACGCGGTATCCTCGAGGGCATAAGCCCGCGGAGCCGTATACGCCGTGAACTTCTCATCATACGGGCTATACCCCCGCCCATCCCCAGCAGGACAAAAGCGAACTCCGAGGTGTTGAATGGGCGGAATCTCCGTTTCCGAATGCCTCTCGATCACGTCAAGCAGCTTACAGCCGACAACGCCAATATCCGTTTGCTCGATAATTGAAAGCATTTGCGACATTATGTCTTGGATAAATATAATATCATTATTAAGGAACAGCAGATATTTTCCGTTAGCGGCCTCGGCGGCACGATTGTTTGATACAGAGAATGAACCGTTATGATCGAGATACATTCTAACAATCGGCAAACGCTCTGCCCAATGGTCGACGATGGAACGGCTGCCATCCGACGAAGCATGATCGACCAAGATGATCTCGCAATTGGTCATAGAACACCAACGCTCGAATGACCTAAAGAGATAGGGCAATATATCAGCGCCATTTCGATTAAGTATAATCACCGACAACGTGCAGTGTTTTATTTGCACTGGCGCGAGCCGAGGTTTACTCACGAGAGAATAATCTCGGAACAAATCATCCAGCGCGGTCGCTGGCGCGTCCGTAGCGAGGTTTCCGGCACGACGGAATTGCACGTCCATCGCACTATTGTTCAAGATCTCTCCGGTCTTAACGACCCGGATCTGGACGTTGTGCTCGCCACCGTCGCACAACACTTGCGGCGTAAACACCTTGAACCCGCAGTTGCCCGCAGTTGGATAATGCCGTTGAACATCTCCTCGATAGGCCTTGGTCTCGAACCTCCCAATCATCTTGCCATCGACAAGAAGATCAAGCTCTATTACTTGATTTGGTGCATTCAGATCAAATGCCCATCCAGTAATTTCGGTGCGAAGCACACTGTCAAGATTACCGACCACCTTCGCTTTTTCATTTGATGCAACGATTTCCAACGGCGACCCGTGGAGTTCGTAGCCGGTGCCGACAAGCGTGACATGCACGGCCGATTTTCCTGTCAACGGGGGATCGAATTCCAATCCAAAGGCAAATGCATGTTCAACAAGGCCGGCGGCGACAACGTCCGGACGCGGGCTGGTCAGCGTTGACATAGCGATAGCTTTGCCGTCAATGGTCGCCGCCACACGCAGTTTATGGGACGGAGCCGACCCGCGTGTTCCGACCCACCCCAGAATTTCGCGTGAACTGACCTTTTCAATGTGGCCTGCGTACTTCCCGCGCTTCATTGTCACAGAGCCGTTGCGCAGTGTTGCCCCAGTATGGGCGAGCCGCACTTCCACCTGGTGTTCGAAGCCGTCAAGAAGTATTGCCGGCGTCTTTATCGCAAATCCGCAGAATTCGCATGCCCCATATGCTTTGGCAATGTCCTTGCGACTGAGATTTGCTTTGCCGCCAGTCGCAACATGACCGTCGACTACAATTTCCACAAGCGCGCGGGTCTCCGGGTCTGGACCAAGCGCCCACCCCTGAATCCAATCCCCTTCCATGACGTCGACCCGCCCAATATTCCGTTGCGCCGGATCTTTGGCCGCAAAGCGGGTATCGGGCGCGGCCGCAACCGTAACGACCGTGGGGCTTCCCTCGACTTCGCCATCATGGCCGACGAATCGGACATGAACAATTTTTTCCATACCGTCCGCGAGCTTGCTCGGCAATTCGGCGCAAAAACCGTGACGGCCGCCCTCATGCCGCGCGCCTCCGCCTTTGCGAGGACGATCGGCAAGACAGCGTGCAACCGCTTCGCCGTCGACCACCAGTTCCAATTGGACCGGCGCATCAGGCGTTCGTGAATCTATCGCCCATCCTTCCAAATGGCGGCCCGTCACTTTCTCAATTTCGCCGCTCAGCGAGGTGGTGAGCTGAAAACTTTCAGATCTCGGCAAGACGCAACCGTCTGGACAGACAGCGCGCAGATCAGCAAAACGGACCGTCGGAACGGCTGCCGGCATGTCAAAACGGAACGCACAATGACCTAAGTCGCACCCGTCGAGATCTTCTCTTCGCTGATCGCCGATTGCAGTTCCGATAAGTCCACCATCGAGCAATATGGACACGATCACTTTTTCGGTCTTATCGGAAAGTTTTTTTACCCACCCGGTAATTTCGGTCGGGCCAACGCTGTCGATATGACCAACATAATCCGATTGGCAGCCATCCTCCGCCTTGGTATCACCCGAGAAGCGGGCAGAAACCCCAACGGACCCGTTCGTCGCAGCGGCTCCAACATGCCTCTCCACCAGGGCCCCTGACTCCGTTGCCGTCTGCGTTGATCGCGTCATTTCCGACCTCGTCTTCACTGGTTCCTATGACAGGGTAAGCAGTCTCCGGCAGTTCTCGTGAACAAAGCCCGGCGATATACCCTCAAGGCATGTCAATGCGCGCGGACATTCCTCCAGGCGGCTGTGGTAACAAGGCGCGCATGACAGGTTCCGTCGCAATGCGACTGCACACGGGCCGATGGGCCCCCACTCCTCGGTGGCGACCACCCCCGAGTGAATCCCGACCGTCGGCGTCCCAAGGCTTGCTGCCAGATGTTTTGGCCCGCTGTCGTTGCCAATGTAGAGCGCGCAAAGAGCGAACAGTGACGGGAGTTGGCCAAGAGCAAATCGACCGACCAGGTTCCACGTTCTTCGCCGGTCGAGATTCTCGAGGATTATCTCGGCAATTTGCGCATCTTCCGGGCTGCCGATCAAGGCGACGTGGACGGCATCATCCGTCAGCAGAAGCTCGATCAGGTCAGAGAAATGCTTCGCAGGCCACTGCTTCATCTCATTGCCCGCCCCGGGATGGACGCAAATCACGGAGCCGCGGAACAGGGCACGCCCTTCGTCACCCAGTACAGCGATGACGTCCCGCCGCGCCTCCTCGCGATCCATCGCCTTCATCTCCGGGCGGGCTTCACAAGCGTTGGCCACGGCGTCTACGAGATTCATCAGGTCTGTGGCCACATGGGAACGTTTGACCGCCAACGGGCGGTCGGCCTCCCATTCCAGCGCTACGTCCAGCCATGGATTGGCATTGTCGTGATCGAAGCCAGCCAGCCATCGGGCGCCGGTGTACCGGAGGATTTGCCTGGTATCGCCTATCTTGCGCAAATCGATGGCCAAATCGAATCTGTGCGGCGCCAGACGCTTCCGCAGTGCCTCCAGATCCACTTCCTCCATTGGCCGGCGCCCCATTGCAGAGCGGGCAAAAAAGAAGTTGAACGGAATGACTTGATCGATGAATGGTTGCCCGTTGGCAATAGCCAATGAACTCTCCGCCGCCAGAACGGAAATCGAAGCATCGGGAAAATGCGTCTTGAGGCGCCTTATGGCCGGAAGGGCCGTCACCAGATCGCCAATGTGATCGAGCTTGACCACGAGAATACGGCGAATGCACGCCTTGTCGGCAATCGGATGTCCGGCGAAGACGGTCTGAAGCGGCTCGGGCTCAGGCACCATATCGTCATCGTCAATTGACAAATGCGGATGAAAATAAGGGTCGCCCGTGTGAAACAGTTTTTTCCACCGCGCCATAAAACGGCCGGCGTCGTATTCGTCGCCAAGTCCGTCGCGGCTGGCGAGTTCATGATGTATCAGCTTGACATGGGGCGTAAAGACGACGCGTCGCCCGCTCTCGACCGATCTGAGACAATAATCGAGATCGTTATTAACGATCCGATAGGCTTCGTCGAAGCCACCAAGGGCCTGGAAGGCTTCACGCCGTACCATCATGCACGCCCCGGTGACGCAAATGACATTGCGCTGAGTCATCGCCAGACCGAAATAGCCGGGGGCGGACTCCCCCGCAAAGCGGAATGCATGGCGTGCGACGCCTCGCTTCGACAGAAACATACCCGCATGTTGGATCTTGCGGTCGGGATAAAGCAGCAAGGGCCCGACCACGCCGACGGCCGGCCGCTGCGCTTGGGCGATCAGCCCCTCGATCCAATCGGCTTGCTCGATCTCGACATCGTCGTTGAGGAAGAGCAGGAAATCTCCATGCGCGCTCCGCGCCCCCAGATTATTGAAGCGAGACCAATTGAACGGGCCGTCCACGGCGATCACCGTCTCGGCATTGGCCCGCAACCACTGCTTCAGCGCCGCGTGGCCCTCAGGGATGTGATCGACACAGACAATCTCGGTGTGACGATAGGTCGAGCGGCGACGGATCGTTTCCAGGCAGTTGCGGATCAGCCCGCGCGCCCCGGCCGTGGGAATAATGATCGACACCAGGGGTTCGCCGGTGACTTCCGGCTGAACCCGATAGATCCCGGGAAGACAGCTACGCTGCACAATTGCTTTGCCGCCTTGCCGGCCAAGAGCCGCTTCCAGAGCCCGTTGCTCCTTCTCCGGCTCATCGAGGTCTCCGGCACCGCGCTGACAAAGAACTTTGGCGACGTGGCGGATACCCTTGGCCCTCTCGGTCAGACGCAGCACCAGGTCATATTCGCCTTGTTCCAACAATTGCGGCAAAGTCGCGCCGCTGGTCGCCAGCAGGTCCTCTGCCACACACCACAGCCGCCCGATATAGTTGGTCGACAGCAACAGGTCGGGCGACCATTGCGGCTTGAAAAACGCCTCCATCCGGTCTGAGGCAGGACTGATCCGGCGCTCGTCCGCATAGAAGAAATCGGCCTCGGCGTCCGCGACCGTCGCCATGGCCAGTTCCAAGACAGCGTCGCAGGACAATTCATCGCCCGGTGAAAGCATGCCGAAGAAACTCCGTTCCTGCCCCTGTCCGCGACGCTTGGGACCGGCAACCGGATGCCATGCCAGGATGTCCGCCAGCGCGCCGATCGCTCGAGGACCGACGACGCGCATTCGTTCACCCAAAAGACGACGATCGCCGGCCAAGGCGGCGGTAACCATCGATGCCGAGATGCCAGGCGGCGCTACGACGGTGAGATGCCAAGCCGGTAGGCCTTGTGCCTGGAGCGAGCCGATGGTCAAGCGGGCCGCCTCAAGATCGGAGGCGCTCCTCAGGCGCATCAGGAGGCAATAGCGAGCAGCCCGCCGCGCCCGGTCGAGGACGGCCAAAGCAAGGCTTACCTCGGCATGGGGCATCTTCCGGCGCAGACGGCCAGGGCCGCATTCCGGTTCGGCCAGATTGACATCAAGAATGACCGTCAGATCACGACTACCGCCTGCGCGGTCACGAACCATGACGCGCAGGATATGCTCTCCGTCGCTCAGCCCTTTGGTTGGAACCCGCATGGCAAAGCCGCTTTCCAGGGCGCCTCCGCTATCGGCATATTCCTTTTCGACGTCTTTGCGCTGCAACCCGTACGCAGCCTGGCCGATCGCCAGATCGTCAATGAACACATCAACGCCGGCTACGCCATGCCGCGCCAGAGCCCATCCCTCCAGCGTGAATGGGCGGGAGACAGATATGGCACCGGAGCCAGCCTGTAACACCGGCGCATCAATAAACAACCGGATGGCATCGTCTCGGATTTCTGGTGAGAAAATTGTCTTGGCCGCCGCATCCGGCAGAAACGGCGACGGCTCGACAGCCTTCAGGCTCAATGAAACTTCGCACGCCCGGTCTGCACCGTCCATCGCTCTCACGGTTACCAGATGGCTCCCCCGCAGTGACGCCGCGATATTGGCCTTGAAAAGGAAGCCGAGATGGCCGGTCGCCACCAACTGGGGAAAAACCGTTGCAACGTCAGGGCGCTCGCGGTCGAGATTCGCCTCGCCAACCATTTCGCCGTCGAAAAACACCGCGACTACCGCGTCGCCGCGCGAACCAGTTGCCCATCCCTCGATTGCCAGACTGCCATCGCTGCCGAGGTGGGCTTTGTCAACGTATAGGCGATACCTGTCATCGGTTGGACGCCCCCCGGAGGGCAAAGCCGGCGGGCTGACCAACGCCAGAGCTCGCCCGTCGGGGGTGGTGGCGGCCGCAAGCGCAGCGGCCAGTTGGTGGATGACCCTGAAAGATCGGCCCGCCCGAGTACGGATGTTAATGCCGGCATGGGGATTCGATAAGTCCAGGCGAAAATCCGGCACCACCGCAATGAACCCGCACCGATCGCCGTTGGGCAATTGGCGGATGGCCTGAGCGACATGCGGCCGCGGGTGGCCATAGGCTCCGACGATCAAGACGCCGTCGCCGCGCTCCACGGCGATCTGGATTACGCCGTCAGGGCTGACCGCCCATCCGGACAGGAACAGATGGGCAAGAACCACGCCGTCCTGCACGGGCCGACATTGGCTGAGGACCGCATGATCGACACTGACTGCGCCCACGACGTCCTGGCCGTGGCGATCGAAAAAAGGATGGGCGCTGGAACAAGACAGCATTCCGCCCGCCATTCGCCTGGAGAATTGCAAATATCATAACGTATTCTAGCCAACAACATTTCGTCGGCACGATAACTATACAAATATGCAATCCCGTTATACAGGGATATATATACCTATAGTCGAATCACTATACAATGTCTAGCCATTTTTTGCATGTTTTAACGTTATAAAACGCATTTTTAAATGTACATTTACATATAGATATTTGACATCACGAGTCCTCCAATCCCTGCCAACCAGACAGCGTGTCCTTCGCCCGCAGATCCCCCGCCTCAGCGGCACGGAGAAGCCATTGCAGCGCCCGCCTCCGATCGGGCTTCCCTCCCCAAAACCCGGCGAACAACTCTCCCATTGCCGTCATTGCCTCCCGGACATTGCATTCGGCAGCCCGCTGCAACCAGATCTCGGCCTCGGCGAGATCTTGCGGCACGCCACAACCTTGCATCAGAAAACGCCCGAGATTAGCCTGCGCGCCGACATGGCCTCGTTCCGCCGCCCGGCGAGCCCAATGAGCCGCCTGGCTATAGTCCTGAGTCACCAGATCGCCCGTAGCGTATGCAACCGAAAGCCGGAATTGTGCCGCAACGCTCCCCTCGTCAGCGGCGCGGCGATACGCGGCGACGGCCTTTTCATCGCTACGCTCAACACCCAATCCAAGGTTGTGCAACACGCCAATGTTATAAATGGCCGACACGTCGCCCCGTTCGGCGGCCCCATGAAAAAGTTCGAATGCCCGCAAGGAATTTTGCTCCACTCCATGGCCCCCGACATAAAAGGTACCCAATTGTACCTGGGCCTGCAGATCGCCCTGAGCGGCCGCCCTCTCGAACCATTGCGCCGCCTCCGTCAGGTCGGGCCCGACACCCGCCCCTGCCACGTACATCTCACCCAGGGTTTTTTGCGCTTCGACGCTACCCTTCTCGGCCGCCTCGCGGTACCACGTCGCAGCCTCCTGCAAGTTTGGCCTGAGGCCGTCGTCGCCGCTGTGCAGGCGGCCCAGCAGCAGCATGGCGCCCACGTCGCCGTGCAGCGCCGCCTTGCGCAACCAGGTTTCGGCTGTAAGCAGGTTTTTCGGCCGGCCCTGGCCCATCAGCAGGAGCGCGCCTAAGGCGCGCTGCGCCCCAACAACGCCGGCTTCAGCCGCCTCTTCGAACCAGGTCGCAGCCGCCTCGGCATCCGCCTCGGTGCCCAGCCCCTGCCCGTACATCACCCCCAAAAAAAACATGGCAGGGGCGTTGCCTTGGCTGGCGGCGGCGTGAAAACAGGCCAAGGCCGTCTGCGGATCCGGCGAGCCAAGGGAACCGCCGGCCAGCAGCAGCCCCATTCCCAACTGTCCCGTGGCATCGCCCTGGCTGGCCGCCTGGCCATACCAATGAAACGCATGCGCGGGGTCCGGCACGCCGTCCGCCAACCCGGTGGCGTAGAGATAGCCAAGCAAGGACTGCGCCGCGACAATGCCCTGCTGAGCTGCCACCTCGGCCCACCGAGCCGCCTCCGAAAAATCCTGCGGAATGGCCAGCCCATTGGGAAAGAGCGCGTCCACGGCGGCCGACGGAACCCCATCCACCGGCCCTTCGCAGCCCACGGCATAAATCTGCGCCAAGCTCGCCTGCGCTTGGGCCAGCCCTTGTTCAGCCGCCTTACGGTACCAGGTTACGGCGTCGACGGGGTTACGTAACACGCCCTCACCCTTTTCGAGGGCGGCGCCCAGGCGCATTTGCGCTTCGCCGTGACCGCCATCAGCGGCCCGCCGCCAGGCAAGGACGGCCGCCGTCAGGTCGCCGCGCTCGCGAGCCCGCTCGCCCTGCCGATACCAATCGGTGGGGTCAGTTGCGCCAGACCGAAGCCGGCCAAACAGTCGACGCGGTGCATTAAAATATTCGTGCGGCTTTAGCTCTTTTTTCATTTATAATTCCCCTGAGCATCCCGACACTTTGATTTATCATCACAACGACGTATACCGTCTTTTCCATTCACCGTTCTGTTTGTTTATTCAATTCAATTGCCGCTGCCGATCACGGCTCGCGCATACCTTCCGACATGTTCCGCAAAGCCCCCTCCAGGATATAAGCCATGATGGTCCGCCGCCCGACGACGACGTCAGCGACAAGAGTCATCCCCGGCACGAGCCGGAAATCCTTGGGCACGCCACGTAGGGCGAGGTCGGTCAAATCGATCCGGGCGCGGTAGAACCGCTTGGGGCTTTCCGCCTTGCTGTCCTGCGGCGCAAATGAATCCGCACTGATGCCGCGTACCACACCGTGCGCCATGCCATGATCGATGAATTGGTAGGCCGCGAATTTGATATTGACCTTTTGTCCGGAGACAACGAAACCCTGGTCGGCAGCATCAATGTCGGCATCAATAGAAAGGTTGCTTCCGATGGGCACCAGGGTCATTACCTGATCGCCCGGTTGCACGACCGAACCGATGGAAAATCTGCCGACCTCAAGCACTATTCCGTCGCTCACCGCCCGCAGTTCGACCATGTCCTGGCGCCGCTCGGCCTTGGCCAAGTCTTGCAGAACCTGCTCGTATTCTCCGCGGTGAGTGACTAGATCCTTGGTGATTTCGCTTTTCCACTGCTGAACGTAGACTTCGCGCTCGGCCCGCTCAGCCTCCATGTCGTGGGTCGCGGTCAACACGGTGTTTTGCGCCTCCGACAGGTTGCGCGCCACTTCAACCCGTGCATCCGAGGCAAGCAGAGAGTTCAGCCGGCTTCCGATTCTCTTGAGCTCCAACTCCTTACGCATGCTCTCGACTTCGCTGGTCAACCCGAGGCGCGACCGATAATGGCCGACGTCCTGCTGCGCGCGCAGAATCGTCGCCTGATCCGCATCGATCTTCTGCTTGAAGCTCATCAACCTGGCGCTGTATTCAGCTTGCCGTGATTGCCAGATGGACAGTTGAAGCGCCGCATTCGAATTATCCCCCGAGGCGACGAAGGGCTGGCCCTTTTGCTCTGCGTCCAACCGGGCGATCACGGCTTTCAGCCGCGCAGCCTGAGCGCGCAGGGCACCGACATCGGCGGCCTGGAAGGTGGGGTCCAGGGTCGCCAGCACGTCGCCGCGCCGCACCACCTGCCCTTCGCGTACAGGGATGCCGCGAACGATAGAGGTATCCAGCGGCTGAACCAGCAGCTTTGGTATTTCCGACACCACTCGGCCGTTGCCGGTGACGACCCTCTCGATCTTGAGCACCGAAGCCAACAGGATGGCCACGACCAGCATGGCGGCCGACGCATGCAGCACCAGGCGGGCCATCAGCGGATCGGCGGCCCCGGTAATGGCCGCGGTCTCGGATTGGAAATCGTTGATTGCCTGCTCGGCCTGGGCGTCAGAGTGCGGCCGACGCCGCCAGATCGGGACGTTCATAGGCTGCTCCAACAATGATGTGGCGGTTCTGCTGCGTCCATAGATGACGATAGATTTCGCAACGACCCAGCAGTTCGGCGTGAGCTCCGGCGTCGTTCAATTCGCCCTGCTCGAGCACCAGGATCTGATCGCAATGCACCAGAGACGCCAAGCGGTGGGAAATGACAATCATGCTGCGGCCGTCAGCTATGCGCTGCAGGTTTCCATTGACGATGCTCTCACTTTCAGGGTCGAGCGAACTGGTCGCCTCGTCGAGAATCAGCATCGAGGGGTCGCCCAAGAGAGCCCGAGCGATGGCCAGGCGTTGGCGCTGGCCGCCCGAAAGGTTGCTCGACCCTTCGGCGAGTGTCGTCTCGTATCCCTTGGGCAGGCGTTCGATGAACTCTTCCGCGCCGGCGAGGCGCGCGGCCCGAATCACCTGTTCCAGACTGGCTCCCTGATACCCGGCGGTGATGTTTTCCCGGATCGTACCCTGGAACAGAAAATTGTCCTGCAACACCACGCCGACGCGCGAGCGCAGGTGCTTGATGTCGATGTCGCGCAAATCGATACCGTCGACCTTGATCAGACCCTCGTAATCTCTGCTCAGGCCTTGCAGCAGCCGCGTCACCGTCGTCTTGCCCGAACCACTGCGCCCCATGATGCCGAGCATGCCCCCCTTACTCAGCTCAAATGAAATATCCTTCAGCGCATAGGTCGCCGCGCCGGGATAGCGAAAGCGCACATGGGAAAAGCGGATATTCCCTTCGATGTTCGGGCGGGCGCCGTGAAATCCAGGGATCTGCTCCGGCTCGTTGTTGACTACCGAGGCGACCTCGCCTATCGCGCCGCGCACTTCCTGAAATTCCTGCATCAAGCCGGCAATCTGCACGAGAGGCGCCGCCACGCGTGCGGCGATCATTCCGAAGGCGACCAAAGTCCCGGCGTAAACGGTTGCCCCCTCACCGATCGCCAGATAGGAGCCCACCACCAGAACGACAGCAAAAACGGCCTTCTGCAACGGTTGAATGATCGTTTGAGGCTGATTCGACAGCAGCTGCAAAGCGGTGTTGGCACGGACCGCCTCGGCGACATGGGCGTCCCACAACTGGCGCTTCGGCTCTTCGATGGCGAGGGACTTGACCGTGCGGATGCCGTGGATCGTCTCCACCAGCAGCGTGTTCTTGGCGATCTCCGCCTTCACCACGCGGCCGTAGGCCAACCCAAGCGGCCGGATGTATACAAGGACCGTGATGAACATCAAGGCGCCGATACCCAAGGTGATGAAGGTAAGTGTCGGGCTAAGGACGAAAAGAACGGGAATCAGCACCACCAGATTGAGGGACTCAAGAGCGGCGCCAAACAGCGGCCCGGTCAGGAATTGCCGTATGCGCCAGATTTCGTTCAGCTTGAATATCACCTGCCCTGTCGGCGTCCGCTCGAAGAAATCCATCGGCAGCCCGATCATCCGGTCAAAGATATAAAGGCACAGCCGCGCGTCGATACGCGCTGTGCCGATGGCCAGAAGATAGCGCTTGAGAAAACCGAACAGCGTGTCGAAGACCAAGACGAACAGGATGCCCGCCCCCAGCACGGCCAGTGTGGACATCCGCTGATGAACCAGGATGCGGTCGACGATGATCATGTAAAGCAGTGGCGGCGCCAACGAAAACATGGACAAGACCAATGCCGCGACGCCGACATCGCGAAAGATCCGGTGTTCCTTCAGCACCTCGCCGACCAGGGACAACAGGCCAAAGGGGCGTTCCGCGTCGATCAGGTTGTACCGGCGCCGGATCAGGATCACCTCGCCATTCCAAGCCGCGGCCAAACGCGGCTCGTCGACTCCGACAATGGCCTCGGCGGGATCCAATGGATCTCGCAACAGGGCTATACCCACCGGGCCCTGGGATTGAAAGCCAAGCAGAATCAGGGAAGTCCCATTATTCATTCGCAGGATGGCGGGCAGAGCCCGACCGAGCTTCGCCAGATGCTGCCAGCGCATCGTCGCCCGGCGGGCCTTCAGGCCGTTACGCTCGGCCAACTGGATCAATAACGATGAAGGAACCGCGCCGCCATTCGACGCATAATCATGGTGAATCTGGTCGAGCGAAAGGTGCACGCCGTGATGACAGGCAACAGCTACTAAAGCCGCGAAAGACGAATCGTCCGCTGCCCCAGAATTCATTCTTTCCGCGAATTCGTTCATCCTGTTCACCCGCCGACGGACGACGGAGCCCGACCCGAGATGCTGCCTGCGGCAGCACCCCGGAGCTCCGGCGTTGAACGCGCCCTATACCAAATTGCTGGCCGTCAGGTTGGTTACACCAGCCAGGATGATTTTGGTTCCGTCAGGCAGACTGATCGTCGTGCTGCCTCCGGAAACCGTGGCGTGCGCCAGAACCTGGGCAACGGTCATGCCATAGCCTTGCACGGTAAGCTTATCCTCGGCAGTGAAGTCACCGATGGTCGTGACACCGCCCCCCGTCGCACCGCCGGCAAAGAAGGCAAACATGTCGCCGCCGGCGCCGCCGAAGGCCGTGGTGTTGCCCGTACCGCCGATGATGGTGTCGTTACCGGCACCCCCGCCGATCAGAGTGTTTCCGGATCCACCGACAAACGTATTGTTGCCCGTACCGGAAATCGCACCCGAAAGGGTTTCGTTCCCGCCGCCCGCGGCCAGAAGATTGCCGCCGCCGCTCCCGGCGAAGATCACCGAGCCGCTGCCGCCCACGACCGTCTGAGCACCCGTACCGCCGACGATGGTGGAATTGGTCCCGGCGAACACGGTGGAATGGCCCGAGCCGCCAAAGATGGTCGCCTGAGCGCCGGTGGCATTGACCACATTGTCGCCACTGCCCAGACCGATCAGGGTCTGCCCACCTGCGACCACGGTATTGGAGCCCGCGGCGGCAACCACCGTGCTGTTACCGGTCCCTGTGACGATCAGCGTGTTTCCACCGCCGGAGGTGGGCGTGCCGAACAAATTGTTGCCCGAGCCGCCGAGGATAGTCGTATTGCCACCGCCAGTGTTAACGACGTTGTTGGCGTCGTTAAGGGCGATTACGGAATTGACGCCCGCCCCCCCTAGGATCGTCATTGGGGCTGCGCTATTCAGCGTCACCAGGGCCGTTCCGCCACCCGTCACGCTGCTAAGATCGAGGGAACCGGGAGCCGTCGGGGACACACTCAACTCTAAGAGTGCATTACCGCCGACCGTCGTCGCGATCGCCCCACCCGTGACAGTGCTGGTAAGCACTGTGGCGTCGGACAGGCCGGGGTTATTGGTGATCAGCGATTGAATAGCGTTGCCTAGAACTGTCTGCGTCGAGGTGTTTAGGCCAGTGGTATTGGCACTACCGCCACCGGGTACTGTGACCATACCGCCCTCCTGAGAAGGAGTTCTTATGCAAGATAGAAATCTACCGAGAAACTATCTCAAAGCGACGCACACCCCGTAGGCTATAGCTCACGCTTTCCTACACCATCCCCCGCGACATTCGAGCGTATTTGAATAAAGTTTTATGATGCTACGCCCTGTGGTTGATACCGTCAAGCGCAGCAAACCGGTTAAGATATACTAATCACCCGATTACTTCTGGTAACTGTCAAACTGTTTGGAAATCCGCCCATCACCAGGTCCGGACATCGCCTGACAAAAGCCGGTGTCAAGCACTGAACCACCACGAGCCTTAATTGGCGCGGCCGCGCGCCTGCATTTCAAGATGCCGCAGGATGAGATCGGGATCATAGCGCGTTGCGGTGCGCAATACGGTCTCCCACTGGTTCACGAAGGGGACCCGTGCCGGATTAAGGAGGATAAGCTCCCGCTTAATGAAAGGGCAACCGAGTTCAGTAATCAAATAGTCCCAAAAACAGTGTGTCACATTTAGCGGCACACCTCTCTCGATCGCAACGAACAAATCGGAGATATATCGGCGATGGCGCTCAGGCAAATCTTTGCGGCTCAAAAGTCCGTCTTTGAGGACGGCCCTTGTCAACGCACTGGCCGCCTGTCGGTAAGAAAAAAGCGCCTTGCACCGCAAGCCATTGCGCACCATCGCCTGGGTCAGGCCGATCTCGTATTTCCGGATGACCCATTCTTTTGATGGGACGTAGCGGACATCTCTCCAAAATTCCGCAAACGCCGGATGCGCCAATGCCTCCTTTTTAAATAATAGGAAATAACTTTGCAAATGGTAGCGGTTATCCCAACTATCGGTCCCCCCCCAGACTGCGGCTTTAGTCTGGTCGCACCGCAAGAGAACGGACCGAAGATCGGTCAACGGCCCGTACACACTATCATTGGCCAAAATCACCTCGTCCAGCCTGGACAGATCTCCGACAAACGACAATGCATCCTTATAGGCGCCGAAATCATAGCCACGGTTGCGCCTCCGCAGAATGACCGTGCAAAGAGGGCGCAGCCGCTCCACGGCACTGGATTCCAGTCTTGGCGAATTGCTGACAAAAACCAGATCGAACCCAGCTGAGCGCAAAGCTTGCAGATAATATACGACGAAGTCGTGAACTTTTCCGCGACGGTCAAAATGAACAAAGATGGCCAGCCGCTTGGCTTCCTCCAGCGGTCGCTCGCCATCGTATTGCGCGATGATTTGTGACCGATGCCCCAGAAAGAAACTTCCCGCCGCGGCTGTGTACATGAAGGCCGTCTTGGCCATCTGGTGGACTAACGATAATGATCCACTGATCAAGGATGGACGCATGATCGGTTATCCTCAGCAATGTCCGCACAGCAGTCGACAGGAGGCACAGCCTATGAGTGCGGCGGAGCAGAATGCCGGTCAATCAGCTCCGGCGCGCGAAGCGCGTAATCCAACGGAACTGCCGGCGAATCGGGTGATGGATGAGACAGTTCGGCCCAAATTGCTTTCGCCGTCGCCAAATCGCCAAGATATTTGCAGGCGAGGCCCTGGTGGAACCGCCCGTCCCAATAAAAACGTTCGCTTTGGGGGCTATTGCGAGCGGCGTCGCCAATTTCGGAAAATACCGCACATGCCCCAGCAAAGTCCGACCTATGGTTAAGCTGATAAATGCCCCAGGCAAGGGCCACCGGAAGGGTCTCTGTATCGAGAGGACCGTCAAAAGGCGGCCGATTCGCTTCGACGAGCTGCCCTGCAGCAACGTAGTCGCCGAGATTGACCAAATCGGTGAATAGTCGTTTGCGCGCCCGGGCCGCGTGCGAGGCGAGGCTGGCAGGGTCAAGCCCGCCCCGGTTCTCCGCGATTTCGCGGAACGCCTCCAGCGCCCGGGGGCGATCCGATTGCGCCAACGCGCCGAGACGGGCTAACTCGGCTTCACGGCATAGCACGGCCGTCTCGACGTCCTCCGTGCCCATGTCGACAAGCAAGGCACGCAACGCCGCACCAAAGCGGAAGGCCGCCGCGAAAGTAGGCGCTGCCTGCCGCGGCGCTCCCTCGCCGAGGAACTGAATGAGCCCGCGAAAATACCATACCCCGCACAGATTGAAGGGCCAGCGCCGCCCGAACTCGCCGAGGCTGACACCTCTCGGGGGTGGAAAGGGAAACTCGTCGAGGGCGTCGATATCCACTCCGTATTGATGAGCAAATATCCGGCACAGTTGGGCGTAGGGTCGGCCGGCCTCGTCATAGCGCCCGGAATTGACCAGCTCCTTCAGCAGGCGATACAGAAAGCCCACGGCAATAACGTTGTCGGTGCCATATTTGGCGACCGACGCATTGAGAAAATGTCGGTAACGATCGCGCGTGAAATGATTCGATTCACCTGTGAAGGGGATGCGAGACGCGGCAATTCGGAGCTGTGTGGCATTCTCGACTATACGGACATAGCCGAAGCCGTTCTGCCGCAATAGCATCTCAAGAGATGCGGCATTGTAGAAGACGAGATGATGCCCGGGGCTGAGAATCGGCAACAATGTCTCCCTCACCGCGCCAGCAGTCAGGGCATCACCATTCGGCGTCGTCATCAACAATAGGCCCTCAGGGCGCAGCGCACGGCGAATGAGCCCCATGAATTCCTGAGGCCTGCCGATATGTTCGATCACCTCGGAGCAATAGATCAGATCAACGTCGCCTTCGTGGCCATCGCTCACGTCGAAATACGTGTTTTCGATCGGCAGGCCCAAGACGGTCTTGCCCGTAGCGGCGATTACACCCGGGTCGAAGCCCCGAACCTCCCAGCCGAGAATGCTGCGGGCATACTCCATCACGAAGCCAAAACTGCAGCCTATCTCCAGATAGGAATGGATGGAGCGCCCATCGACAAGAGACAGCAGCTCCAACATGACATCGATGCCGGCCCCTTGATCGAGATAGAACTTGAGACCGTCATGGTCCACCTCGGAATAGTCCACCGAGACCAATGGCTCACAATACCGAAGCTCACAGGCTGGGCATTGAAGGATGATGACCCGATCGGTGCCGGCACTTTGCTGCAATCCCTGCTCGGGGCACATCTCGAGAAGGTGGCGCTTGCTACCGGCTGCGCCGCAGAGCGGGCAGGCAGATGCCCACCCTACTGTCCCCGTCCACTTCACACTCAACATGTTGAACAGGCCCGGAGTAGCCGTGCACAAACGCACAGAGTTTACAAAGAATACACCCGTTCTACCTCAGGGGCAATATTCCGCCGCGCGAGATACACACGCCAGACACTTACTAAGATTTTTCTGATTAGAGTATTCCACCTATGATCGCGCAGACATAGGGGCGATCAATAGGACAAGAATAGAAAGGCACCACGACACAACGTTCTCCACGACACGGGAGGATCCACCAGGCTTGAAAAATGATCAGATGGCAATGCGCTAAGCGACGCAGGGCAATTGCGCCAGTTGCGCTCTCCTGTTAATCGATAATTTCCTGAACAGGTTATGCACATGGACTTTGACCGTTATCGGTGAAATTTTAAGCGCCATCGCAATCTGCTTATAAGTCTTACCTTGTTGCAGCAATGCAGCGATCTGCCGTTCTCGGCCTGTCAGTTTTTGATCGCTAGGAAATGGGCCAGATCGGCACACCGCGCAACGTTCGGCAAAGAGATCGGGGCACAAATATCGTTGCCCGGCAAGGACCAACCCAAGGGCGGCGACAATCTTCGACACCTCGCCGTCGGCGCGCAGCACGGCGCGCACGTCCTTGGCAATCTTGACGGCGGCCGCGACGGAGTGATCATCATAAAATACCACGAGCTTATCGACGGGCTCATGCCTGAATGTATTCAGATCATTGGCGTCGAGCGCAACCAAGGTGTCATCTGACTGTAATTGCTCAAGGTCTGGAACAGAGGAAATATCCACCTGCCCCGAAGATGCCAACTCGAAATAATACGAAATCCCTTTTCTAACCAAGGGATTCCTTGATACTACACACACACGCATACAAAAAGCCTGATATACTACGTAATTGCAGATGGAGTCAGCGCGATCGCTTGCATGTGCGTTCCCGCAGAACCTCTTGGCAAACTGCAGCGCACGGGCCTTGTTTCACAAAGGCCCTCGGCTCCGCCCGACTTGCCTGCCACCAGCCCAAAGAGCTTCGCTTTGGGTGCACATCACAACTACCTTGTATATGCAAGGACCCACCATCGTGACAATACTTTTTATCATTCCACAGAATCGGCTGCGCGACAGGCACCCGGACACAGACAAGATCCGTTACGCCATCGTCGGACGAAGCCGACAGATCTCCCATCAGGCGGAGTTGAACAACAGCAGCCGGGAACATCGGGAAAGCCACGGTGTCTTACCCATGCGCAACCGACCTGATCGGCAGCTGCCCTGCGAATCCTTTTTTCGTTCGAGCAAACGGGGAAACGCCATGAATAAGCTTATCAGCGGCATTGCCGCCGTAACTTTTCTGGCCGCGATTCACGGAGTCCGCGCCCAGCAAACCAACCAACCGCCGACCGCCGAACCCACCCAGCCCGGTGCAGCCGGACTGTCCAAACCGGGTGTCCCCGGCCAGGCAGGCAACAAATCCGGCCCCACGGTTACACCTTCGGGCCGGGCCCAGGAAAACGGCGAACAACAGGCGGAAAAGCGAAACCAGGACGAAACCGGCGTCCAGGGCAAGGCCGGCAGCAAGGCGGGCCCCACCGCCGCTCCGTCGGGAAATGCAGGGCAGAACAACGGAGCCTCTCGCTCACAGACGGAGTCGGGCCCAGACTGAGGGGCAACAAATCGCGCCGGCGCGCCTGCGCCGGCTAGCCCATGAGGTCTTTCGGCCTTGCCGCGGGGTGGCCGTTCCATCTTTCGGTCGGGGCCAGATACGGCTATCCTGACTCCAATCAACAAGCTGCGGAACACCTATCCGAAAAGGACCGGTAGGCAGAGCGAACTGGGCGATGGAACGGCCATTTACCGATAACGCGCGGGAGGACCTCTATGTCAGGCTCTGCACCGCTGTCGATCTCGCCCCCGCCGGGGAGGCACTGGCCCGGCGGACGAGGGACATCGTCCTGCTGCTGCTGTCGAGCGAGCAGGATGAAGCCTATCGCGCCAAAACGCTGGAGCAGGTCGAGAACTTCTTCAAATTGATGGGGGCGGCCCCCGATGCTCACCAGACGCTAAGGGACTTTGCCAAGAAGCTCATCTCCATGCTGTTGGCCCGAGTGGTCGTCGAGTTGAACGAAATTGCTGAGGCGGAAGCGCATGCCGGCAGCGAACTCGACGAAGACGAAATGCCGCTGGACCGTCCGACCGACGTACTGGTGATCCCGGCGCCCCAGCCGAAAGACCAATGCGACGACTTCCGGGACCTGTTGTCAGAAGCAATCTGGATGCGTGTGAGCGCAGTAATCACATTCTTTCAGCGCCACAATCCGCGTCTCGACCGTCAGCCATTTCGTCTTTTCATCTGCTCTCCCGATTTCGGCAGGCGGCTGGAACAGGCAATCCGCAGCCTGATCGTACCGGCAATGATGACGTCACGCCCGGTCAGCGTCTTCGGCGAGAAGAGAGTCTGGTCGACAGTCTCTCCGGTGGACTTCTGGACACTCCTTTCCCGAGACGAGGACAACCTGTTCCGCACTATCTGGCTGAACACCTGGACGAACGCTGTCGAGGAAACGGAACGGCTCCGCCGGCCGCAAAAAGCGAAAAGCGACGATTCCCGAAAGGCAGCCGGGGAAACGTTAGCGACTCGCTTGGCTCACGCGCTGGCGTCACGCCCGGATGACCAGGTTCCCTACATACTGCCCCCCATATCCACCACTCTCGCCAGCCTGTTCGCGTCATTCCTCTATGATCTTGAGCGCAATACGCTCGAAATCCAGTGGACCCCGCTCCGTCAGCTGTACGAGCAGGAAATGGACCGTCGGATCTATCAGGACCGGGCGCGCTACGGAGCATTCCGCGATCGTCTTCTGGAAATTCTGGAGCGTTTGCCTCCACGGCACGGCGAATTGATGGCCGTCCTCTGCTATTACAATTTCCGCCGGATGTCCCTGACGTTTCTTCGCGAATTCGTGCGCAACAAGGGCGCCAACGAGGTCGAGTGGCGCGCCAACATGCCGCTGCTCATGTACTTCCTCGATCAAGAAGGCATCGACGAAATCGCAGTGGCCGAACAGGCGGCGGAAGAGCTTCGCCTTGCAAAAGCCGAGGAGCGGCGCCAGCGCCGAATTGCCGAAGAGGCCGCGATAATGCCGGAAACCGCCGTTTCCTGGCGGCAGTGAAGACCGTCCGACGGTCTCCGGAGCAGTCGGCCTATTGCGTTAAAAGTTGGATTGCGGGGGCCGCAACCAATTTTGGATAGGCATCGCAGGGGGCGCCGAAAAGATAGCCCCTCCCTACCCGAATATTGCGCCAGTTCGCCCGTTCGCGTCGCTGCTGAACCCATACTTCCCGAGATCGTGTCGCTAGGGCTCCCTGTTGAAGTCCGTATAAGCATGACAATCCCAAGAAAGGCAGCTGCCATGAAACTCGCCAATCCCGCACCGCTCGGCCTGACTGGCTTTGCCCTCACGACCTGGATGTTGAGCATGGTCAACGCCGGCTGGTTCAACGGCGACGCCGTACCGTTGGTTCTTGCCAGTGCCTTCGCTTTCGGTGGCACGGCCCAATTTGCCGCCGGCCTTATGGAAATGCCGCGTGGCAACACCTTCGGTGTCGTCGCCTTCTGTTCATATGGGGCCTTCTGGTGGAGCTTCGCACTGTTCGAGAAATTCTTTGTCACCAATGTACCGGCCCATTTCGTCGGCTGGTGGCTGATCCTGTGGGGCGTCTTCACCCTTTACATGTGGATCGGCAGCCTGGCTCTCAGCGCTGCCGTCCAGGGGATTTTCCTTGCCCTGTGGATTACCTTTGGCTTGCTCGCCGCCGCTGAATTCTCCGGAATCGCCTGGCTGAAGATGGCGGGCGGTTATGCTGGGTTGATCACCGCTGCCATCGCCTTCTACGTAGCCGCGGCCGATGTCATCAACGAAACGCACGAACGCGCAATATTGCCGACCGGAGAGCGCTTAGCACATAGCCGAACCAATCGCTTGGCCAGCACCT
The DNA here is from genome assembly GCA_021793155.1 of Pseudomonadota bacterium. Lineage (GTDB taxonomy): Bacteria > Pseudomonadota > Alphaproteobacteria > Rhodospirillales > Magnetospirillaceae > DUZF01. The sequence goes on from JAJYTF010000023.1 coordinate 72,919, forward strand.
CGTGAGTAATCCTCCGGTGTCCCTTGCGATTACCCACAAATGAGATCGTGGTGTATTTCGGTCCCCAGTTGGATGTCGGCGAGGCGGCGTAATCCGTGCCAGACGACGGTGTTGCCTGGTGGTGGGTCGGAGGCTCTGGCGAGATATCCTCCCAGACGCGCGAGCTTCGTGAGATAGAGCAGAAGGGTGCCCCGTTTTGCGCCGCGATTGCCTGTGTCGGCGACGAGCCGGTCTAGGATGGCGATTTCGGTGCTGGTCAGTGCCGTTGTTGGATCTGCTTCGGGATGGGCGCGCGCGACCATGCTTGTCCAGAGCACCCGCCAGCTGACAATGCAGAACAGGGCGACGAGATTGGCGAGGCGGTCGGCGGTGCGCAGTTTCGCATCTTCGGCCCGGCAGCCGGATTTGAGTATCTTGTGGAAGAGTTCGATCTTCCATCTCATGGCATACCAATTGATCTTCTCGATAGCCTCGTCGAAGGACCGCACGCTCAGATCGGTGATCAGCTTCCATAAGATCGGCTTGCGGCCGTGGGGTGCACCGATTTCCACGGCATGGATGACGGTCAAGTCGAGAGACGGGTAGTGCTTCTGCTTGCCGATCGGTGGGCAGACGTGGTACCCACGTTGGATTGATCTTGCGCTTGAGTTGGGCGGTGCCCCGGAACTTCTCGCGATTCCAAAACTTCACTGCCGCCAGACCGAGGGGTAGCCCGCCCTCCGTCACCACCAAGCTGGAATGCATCAGGATTCCACAAACGGCGTGATGGCGGAGGCGGTCGTTCGCATCCCGGCCGCTGTTCACGCTCTTGGTAAAGCCGACATCATGCGGGTTGCGGCGCTGATAGGTGAATTCGGTGGTGTCCTGAAGCAGCAGGATCGGGCCGTCGCTCGCCGCGTAGCGCGCCTTCGTCGCCTCGAAGTGGCCGCTCAGGATCTCGCCCTCCTCGACCCGGGGATTGGCGAAAAACCTATACACTGCTTTCGTGCTCGCCCAGTCCTGACATGCCAGCGGGATAGTCCCGCCCATCCGGTCGCTCAAGCAGCGCAAAAGTTCGCCACACCGGCGGCCAAGACGGGCGTCCTTAAAGGCCCCAGCATCCACTTCGTTCTCCGACCAATGGCCGCAATCGGGCAGCGAACCCCCACTTCCAGCTGGCATAGAGCACCTCATCAGACAACCCAGGTGCTCTTCACAGAATCATAACAGATTCTTGCGACTCAAGAATTCCATTCAAAGAACCGTCAGATGATTCAATCACTTGTGGGTAATCACAAGCTACGGCGTACGGTTACAGTGTGGGTCATGGGGCAAGCTCCGTGCCGACGCGCAGCCGATCAAGATAAGCGCGGTAGGAGAAGGACCGATCGCGTCGGCGGCCGGTCGTCTCGGCGAGGATGCCGACATCGACCAATGCCTCGATGGCCCGTGTCGCCGTCGGCTTGCTGGTGTCGATCAGCTTCATTACCGAGGCGACGGTGATGATCGGATGGCGGGGCAGTGCTTCGAACAGACGCAGTGCGGCGACAGAGGTGGTGCCGCTTTCCAGGACGCGGGCGCGGTCGGCGCCGACCACCGCGAACAGGTCGCGGGCCGATGCCACCGCCTCGCCGGCAATGGTGGCGACGCCGTCGAGGAAGAAGTCGAGCCATCCCTCCCAATCGCCGGCCGTGCGCACGGCATCGAGGCGGCGGTAATATTCAGCCTGATGCCGTTTGAAAAACAGGCTGAGATAGAGCAGCGGTTTGGCGAGGAGCCCCCAATCCTCCAGCAGCAGGGTGACGAGCAGCCGGCCGATCCTGCCGTTGCCATCGAGAAACGGATGAATCGTCTCAAACTGCACATGGGCGAGGCCGGCACGCACCACCTTGGGCAGTTCGTCGTCGGCGTGGAGATACTTTTCCAGGCCGGTAAGCAGTTCGGACAGCGCTTGCGGTGGCGGAGGGACGAACACGGCGTTGCCCGGCCGGCTGCCGCCGATCCAGTTCTGGCTGCGTCGGATCTCCCCCGGCTGCTTGGTGGCGCCGCGAACGCCGGCCATCAGCCGGAGATGCGTTTCGCACAGCAACCGCATCGACAGCGGCAATCCCTGGACGGCCGCCATTTGCTCGCGGGCGTAGGCAAGCGCGTCAAGGTGGTTGCACACCTCCTCGACATCGGCCGTGGGGGCCGCCTGGTCCTCTGCCTCGAAGGTCAGAAGATCGACCAGGGTGGCCTGGGTGCCCTCGATCTGCGAAGACAGCACTGCTTCCTTGCGCACGAAAGCGTAAATGAACCAGTCCAGTGACGGCACCATCTCGCCGGCAAGCTCAAGCCGGGCCAAGGCGTGTTCCGCGTGGCGTAGCCGATCGGCGAGCTTGCCGTCAACGACCAGGGGAGGGGCGGCCGGTGGCAGCGGCGCCGGGATGAAGGCCGACACCTCCTCACCGCCAACGGTGACCCGCTCGTATCTTCCTGTGATTCGCTCGACCATAATCCTTTCCCACGACGGCAGCCGCGCTGTAGCTAAGAACGAGATCGTTCCATGCACTTGCCGTTAAGAACGAACTCTTTACTAACGAAGCCCTTTGGTCAAGGTTTCGTTCCTAACGTCGATCGCAGCAATTTATCCTCGCGCCATGAACTGATCGTAGATATCCCACTCCCTGAGTTCGTCATCGTTGCTCCCCCACCGCCGGGGCGGCGCGTCATTGGGATAGAGGAGAAGCGAGATCGTCATCTCGGTTCGGCTGCCGAAGATCATCATCTCGCGCACCTCCTCGTCGCCCGGCCAGACACCGCGCGGATGAACGACGTTGGCGTCCATATCGGAATAGAGTTCCGGGTGGGCTCTGACCTCGCCTCGCTCGTTCACGGGGGACTTCTTGGTGATCGGCTCCGCAGCGACCGTGACCGCGACAAACTCCGTCGGCGCCGTCGCCTCCCGCACCTCGCGCCGCCAGCCGTAAAGCTGGTTCGGATGGATGCCGTGGCGCCGCGCGACCGCACTGGCCACGGCATCCGGCGCCAGGCTCTCGGCGACAATCCGAGCTTTCTCATCCGCGGTCCAGCGTCGGCGCCGCTCCGGGCCGTGCAGCACCTCACTCCGCGCCTTGCTTTGCTCAATAATTGGCAAATTAGTTGGGTAACGATCCACGACAGGCCTCCCAAAGGAGGCCATTCAGCCCAATGCCGGCGCGCCGATCAATGTGGGGGAAACGTCCCGCTTACCATGCGAAAGCTCCGCGCGGCGACGATCTTGCGCGGAATTTCCTTCCCTCTTGCGTCCATGGTGCGTCCATGGCGATTATCCAAACGCAAAAAGCCGCCCTTATGGGGCGGCTAATTGTTTGATATTTCTATCGAATTTTGGTTGCGGGGGCAGGATTTGAACCTGCGGCCTTCAGGTTATGAGCCTGACGAGCTACCGGGCTGCTCCACCCCGCGGCAGAACGGGTAGGATTTTTGAGACAAAGTGATGTGGGAACCTTTGAAGACCTGGCGACGACCTACTCTCCCGTGCCTTGAGGCACAGTACCATTGGCGCGGAGGGTTTTCACGGCCGAGTTCGGGATGGGATCGGGTGCAGGCCCCTCGCTATGATCACCAGGTCGTCAAAGGTTCCCCTAGGTTTTTCTGATGGTTTTTGTAGTTTGATGTGTCGATGGATTGGACTTACCGCTGCGGATGAGCGATCAAGCCGATCGAGCGATTAGTACCGGTTAGCTTCACGCGTTGCCGCGCTTCCACACCCGGCCTATCAACGTGGTGGTCTTCCACGGCTCTCAAGGGAAACCTGGTTTTGAGGGGAGCTTCCCGCTTAGATGCTTTCAGCGGTTATCTCGTCCGCACTTAGCTACCCGGCGGTGCCGCTGGCGCGACAACCGGTACACCAGAGGTGCGTCCATCCCGGTCCTCTCGTACTAGGGACAGGTCCTCTCAAGTTTCCGACACCCACGGTAGATAGGGACCGAACTGTCTCACGACGTTCTAAACCCAGCTCACGTACCACTTTAATCGGCGAACAGCCGAACCCTTGGGACCTGCTCCAGCCCCAGGATGTGATGAGCCGACATCGAGGTGCCAAACCTCCCCGTCGATGTGGACTCTTGGGGGAGATCAGCCTGTTATCCCCGGCGTACCTTTTATCCGTTGAGCGATGGCCCTTCCACGCGGGACCACCGGATCACTATGACCGACTTTCGTCTCTGCTCGACTTGTCAGTCTCGCAGTCAGGCGAGCTTATGCCATTGCACTCGACAGCTGATTTCCGACCAGCTTGAGCTCACCATCGCGCGCCTCCGTTACTCTTTGGGAGGCGACCGCCCCAGTCAAACTACCCGCCATGCAGGGTCCCGGACCCGGGTTCACGGGCCGCGGTTAGATACCAGGAAACAGAAGGGTGGTATTTCAAGGTTGCCTCCACGCAAGCTGGCGCCTGCGCTTCATAGGCTCCCACCTATCCTACACATCCATTCCCTAGTACCACTGCAAAGCTGTAGTAAAGGTGCACGGGGTCTTTCCGTCTAGCCGCGGGTACCCCGCATCTTCACGGGGAATTCAATTTCGCTGAGTCGATGTTGGAGACAGCGGGGAAGTCGTTACGCCATTCGTGCAGGTCGGAACTTACCCGACAAGGAATTTCGCTACCTTAGGACCGTTATAGTTACGGCCGCCGTTTACCGGGGCTTCAATTCGGAGCTTGCACCCCTCCTTTTAACCTTC